>CP002084.1:0-1200000 GCA_000143165.1 Dehalogenimonas lykanthroporepellens BL-DC-9 | reverse complement strand
AAGGTTAGCCGGCGGTTTTCTCCGGCTTGTCTTGTCCCAGCGGGATGTAACCCCGGCGGATGGCCAGCACCGCGGCATGCGCCCGGTCATTGGCGTTGAGCTTGCGCAGTATGGCCGAGATATGGTTTTTAATCGTCTGCTCGCTGATCTTGAGTTCGGTGGCAATCTGTTTGTTGGTAAGACCGTCGGTCACCCGAATCAGTATCTGCCGTTCGCGCTGGGTCAGCGGCGTAACCACGTCCAGCCCATCGTCATCCTCGGCCAGTTCCTGGAAATTGCGCAGAACCCGCTGAGCGATGGTGGGATTCAGCAGGCTCTCGTTGATGGGGTATTCCCCACGGGTTGCCCGTTGAATGGTTTCCCTGAGCTGGTCGGGGGTGGTCGACTTCCTGACGCAGGCTACCGCTGCTGTGCGGATGACATCGAAAAGCTCGGCGTCGTTAGGATCCGGCGACAGGATGATAACCCGGATATTTGGAAAAACACGAACTATTTTCCTGCCCAGCTCCAGGCCGTTTTGAGAAGTCAGGTCGGAACCCAGCAGAACCACCTCCGGCATGGCGGCTTCGATCGTCTCCAGCGGGTTTTCCGACGGGTCGCATTCCATGACCTCGTATTCCCGGCTCTGGTTCAGGGAGTGGACGACACCGGAACGGAAGAACGGTTGTTCATCGCAGACCATGATTCTGGTCTTGTTCATCGGATTTATTCTCCTTTTTCCTCGGCTTCGGGCGTAGCGCCGTTGTGTTGATGCTGTCCGGCCAGGAAGGCATCGATGTCCTCCCGCCGGAATCGCCGGTCGCCTCGCGGTCCCAGTTGGTAGGATTTGAGCGTTCCCTGGTTGCTCCACCGCCTGACTGTGTTGATGTGAACGTTCAGGATGACGGCTACCTCGCTGGAGGTCAGCATCGGGGTTACCTTAGGCCGGTTGACAGCTTGTCCCATATCTCTCCAAACCTTTCTTTAACTAACAATAGTTTACCAAATAGTACTATACATCAACCCTGAGTCATATACAATACCCCAATTAGCACTTATTCGCCGTACTTTGGTTTTGCTCTTGCCGGACAGGGATTGCGCTAAGGGCTCAGGCGGGGCATAATCATGGTATGGAATATGAACTGACCATCGGTAAAATCCGGGGTCTGAGGCAACTGGCGGATGATTCGGGGCTGTTTATCATGACTGCCATGGATCATCGGGGCTCGCTGGAAAAGGGCCTTTGCCGCCGTCCGGATACCGACTGTTATACGGCCATGAAGGAATTCAAGCTGGATCTCTGCCGCGCCCTGGCGCCTCAATCGTCGGCGGTACTGCTTGACCCCATTTACGGCGCCGCCCAGGCAATCAGGGCCGGCGCTCTGCCGGGCAATACCGGCCTGCTGGTCAGCGTGGAAGCCACCGGATATGAAGGCGGCAAGACCGCCCGCGTTACCCGTTTGCTGGAAGGCTGGGGAGTGGATAAAATCAAGAAAATGGGGGCCTCGGCGGTCAAGATGCTGGTTTATTTCCGCCCTGATGCCGGGGAGCTTACCCGGATTCAACTCGATACCGTTGCCCGCACTGCCGAGGATTGCCGGGAACATGATATCCCTTTCCTGGTCGAGCCGGTAAGCTACGCCCTTGACGGGGAAACCCCGGAGGCATTCGGCGCTGTGAAAACAAGTATTGTTGTCCGCACGGCGGAACTGATGACCGCCCTGCCGATAGACGTTCTCAAAGCGGAATTTCCGGCTGATATGAAACTGGTGACCGACGATGTCGACCTGCTGGATGCCTGCCGGGCTCTGGATACTGCTTCGGCCAGGCCGTGGGTCATTCTGTCGGCCGGGGCGGATTATGAAGTGTTCCGGCGACAGGTGGAACTGGCCTGCCGGGCCGGGGCCTCCGGCTTTCTGGGCGGACGGGCTATCTGGCAGGAAGCGGTGGGTATGACCGACCGGGATACCAGACAATCCTTTTTCGAAACTACCGCGGTGAATCGTTTACTGGAATTGATTGAGGTGACGCGCCGTTGGGGACGGCCCTGGACGGCCAGGGGATTGCCGGAGAGCGTCATCGAACCGAACGGTAACTGGTACCGGGATTATCGGTAAGCGCCAGCCGGTTTATTTTTCCGGTGGCGGCAGGGTATCCAGCAAAATGACCCCGTCATGGTAGTCGATGTGCTTTACTACCGGCACCGCCCGAAGCCACGCCAGCAACGGCAATGGAGTTTGCAGAGATACCTTCATCTCGACACCCTGGGCGTTTCCGGATAAAGCGGTCAGCTTACAGCCTTCGGCATTCAGCAGTATTTCCTTGACGGCGCCGACTTCCGGGGCGCTGAAACTGCGTAGTTTCATAACATAACTGCCGGCCGGCAGATCATCGGCACTTTCGGCGGGCAGGGTGTCCGGTTCGGGCGGGGGCGCCGGTGATTCGGGCGCTGCTTGAGGTGTTTCAACGGTTTCGGGTTCGACGACGGATTTGGTATTGCCTGCGGCCAGTTTGGCCAGCTTCTCAGCTTCTTTCCGGGCTTTCTTCTCGGCTTCGGCCTGTTCCTTAGCTTCCTGCTCCTGACGCTGTTTTTCGAGTCTGGCCTGGAGTTCGGCTTCTTTCCGGGCCTTCTTCTCGGCTTCGGCCTGTTCCTTAGCTTCCTGCTCCTGACGCTGTTTGTCGAGTCTGGCCTGGAGTTCGGCTTCTTTCCGGGCCTTCTTCTCGGCTTCGGCCTGTTCCTTAGCTTCCTGCTCCTGACGCTGTTTTTCGAGTCTGGCCTGAATCTCGGCTTCTTTTTGAGCTTTCTTCTCGGCCTCGGCCTTTTCTTTGGCTTCCTGCTCCTGACGCTGTCTGTCGAGTCTGGCCTGAATCTCAGCTTCTTTCCGGGCTTTCTTCTCGGCTTCGGCCTTTTCCCTGGCTGTCTGCTCCGCGCGACGGCGCTCTTCGGCTTCCTGCCGGGATTTTTCTTTATCTGACATTTCGGCCATCCCGCTTTCTTCCCGTACTGCCTGTTGTATCTGTTCCTTTGACAGACGACCTGTCGCATTGGTTGGCTTTTCCAGGCGGGGCTCATCGGGTGCGGCGGTCGGTTTAGTCGGCTCCGCAGTTTCCCGGACGCTACGCCGTTTTCTCTGCTCAGCCAGTTTTTCAGCCTCTTTCCGGATGCGCTCTTCTATGCTCCGTTCGTCCATGGAAACCTCTCATGCGGCTGAAGCCTCGTTCATGTCGAAGTATAGAAGGCGGCCAGGGGGGTGTCAATAGGTTACGGGGTAATCAGAGGACATTTCAGCCCTTGAGGGTTTAGTTGCCCCCGGGAGTCAACGACTGCCCAGGTAACAGTGCCAGTCATGATCGGGGACTTCCACCTGTTTTGTCTGTTCTCGGCCGGATTCCGGCAGGGGCATCTGAAAACCATAGCTGAGAGGCAGGGCATAAAACACCATCCGGCCTGACGGCCCGGAGAGTAACCCCGCCGGGGCGTTGCGAGGGGAAAGGAGCAGAGTCACTGACTTGTCGTTGGTCTGTGTCATCGCTGTCACCTCCATCCGGTTTCATTATAACCACGGAATAAGCCGAATGGAATAGGTAGTTTCCCTGATTTTTCCGGTATCCGCCCCTTGGAATGTTATAATCAGCCGTGGTTCGCAGAAAACAACGAAAAAACCGCCCGCCCTCCCATTTCCCTGATACGAATTCTTCAGCGGCGGGATTAATCCCGGAACTTGACCTCCACGCTTTGACGGTGGTGGAGGCCCTGCCGCGGCTGGATGAATTTCTGCATGATTCTTTTCAGACCGGTCATTACCGTGTCCGGGTCAATCACGGCAAGGGTACCGGTGTTTTGAAACTGGAGGTTGGTCGTTACCTGTCCGGCCATCCCCTGGTACTGGGATACCGGTCGGCTGACCGGTGGCACGGCGGCGAGGGGGTCACTGAAGTTGACCTGAGCTACCGGTAATCCCGGTCTATCATCATTTATTTTCGTTCTGATAGATGCCGTTGTAGGCTTCGGTGGTGTCCGACAGCCGGAAAAAGACCAGTTGCATCAGCCTGGCGTCAGCTTCGAGGGTGATGCCGGCCGGATGATAGACCACCAGCAGTGATTGAGAACGGCCGCTGTAACCGGCGTCCCAGACCGCGGTATGTATGGCGGCGCCGCACCGGAGCAGGCTGGAGCGGGCTCTGCCCAGCGCCATGACGTCCCGGGGCAGGTTGACAATCTCGTTATAGGTGATGAGATAACTGCCGGGCGCCAGGTGCAGGCGGCCTTTGTCGAAGGGTATTTCGGACAGGGGGGTTAAACGGCGGTCAGCGTTGTCCCGGGCGATGACGCCTTCTTCCTCCAGGGTGAACACCTCTTTCAGTGTCAGGTCAATGCCGTTCGGCTGAACCTGGGCGTCCAGATCCAGAAAACCCGATACCAGCGGCGTATCTCCCTGGATGAGGCGGAGCAGTTCTTTTTTCGGTAGTGCGGTCATGGGCGGAAGTGTAGCATGCCCGTCGGTTAACGGGCAAAACCGGGCGATGAAAAGTTCAAAAACATTTTAAGCTCTTACAGGCAATTGTGAAACGGCCCTGGCTCTGCTAAAGTGACCGCATGAAAAGGCTGAGGTTCCCCAAGCTGGGGGTAAGCGATTATCTGAAAATCACCATCCTCGGCCTGGGGCTGACCGCCCTGTCCCAGAGTTTCCATGGCCTCATCCTGCCTCTGCGGGTGCTGGATTTTGTCGGCGAGGCCGAAAAAAACACCGCTCTGGGCACTATCACCTTCCTGGGATTGATCATCGCCATGTTGTGGCAACCGGTCGCCAGCGCCATCTCCGACGCCACCTCCACCCGCTGGGGGCGGCGTAAGCCTTTCGTCATCGGTGGCGTCATCGCCCTGATGGTGTTCTTGCTCGGTGTCGGCCTGGCGCCGTCTCTGGGCGCCCTTTTTGTCTTTTACTGCCTGATGCAACTGGCCAGTAACACGGCGCAGGGGCCTTATCAGGGTTATATTCCGGAGCTGGTGCCCCCGGATTATCGCGGCCGGGCTTCTTCAGTGAAATCCCTGATGGAAATAATCGGGGGGGCGGTGGGGGTGCTGGTGGTCGGGCGTCTGCTGTCGGGTTATTCTGCCGACCAGCAGACAGGGTTGTGGATAGCTCTGGCAATCCTGTCCGGTCTTCTGCTCATCATTCTGTTATATCTGTGGCGACGGCTTCACGATCCCCCGGTGACCGCGCCTTTGCCGAAATTTCGGAATCCTCTGCTCAGTTATCGCTTCAACCTCAGGGAAGTTCCCGGTTTCGGCTGGTTTCTGGCTTCCCGGCTCCTGGTGCTGATGGCCGGGGCTACCATACAGCAGTTTGCCCTTTATTACGTCCGTGATGTCATCGGCGTGGCCGACCCGGCCGGGGCGACCGCCGGATTCATGGTGGTGGCGGGGGTCGGCATGGCGGCTTCGGTTTTCCCGGCGGGGTACCTGGCCGACCGTTACGGGCGGAGCCGGCTGTCGCTGGTGGCGGCGCTTATCGGGGCGGCTGGAATTATGATTCTGATTATCTGGCCGACGTTGACGGCGGTGTATATCGTCGCGGCTATTACCGGTTACGCCACCGGAACCTTCGTGGTGGTCAACTGGGCGCTGGCGACCGACCTGGTAGTGCCCGGACAGGAAGCCCGCTATCTGGCTATAGTCAACATGGCCACCGCCGGTGGCGCCGCCGCGGCCCGGCTGATCGGGCCGGTCATCGACCATTTCAACGGGGTATCGGTCAACCTGGGTTACCAGGTGATGCTCTCGGCGGCGTTGCTTTACTTTGTTATCGGCGGTTTGCTGATTCTGAAGGTTAAGCCGCCAGCCAGTCGATAACCTGTTGCCAGCCCAGCGCGCCGGCCCAGGCCAGCAGTATGTAAAGAACACTGCGACCCAGGAAGCAGGCAATGAAGAATTTCCGGGCCGGAAAGCGCATCACCCCGGCGGTGATGCCGGCTACGTCGAATACCAGAGGCGCCGCCGACAGGCCGAAGATGGCCCACATTCCGTAGCGGTTCAGCCAGTCGTGAACGCGCTGGTACCACTTGTGGTGTTGCGGCAACACCGCCCGGCCGGAAAAACCGGCCAGGTAGCCGGTCATCTCACCGATGGCCGCACCCACGGCGGCGGCCAGACCGACTACGGTCGGCGATGGCATGGCGGCGCCCAGCGCCGCCAGCACCAGAAAATTACCCGCTGGTAGAATGACAGTGGCGTTAAGCAGGGCGCTGATGATGAAAGCGCCCAGGTACCCGTATCCCTTGAGCTGTTCGGTCAGGTCGGGGTTGTTGTGGTAGATGTAGAGAACCCCGCCGACGACTACGATGACAAAAACAATGGACAAGATAGGTAACAGCCGCCGCTGAACCCAGGAGCCTTTTTCGGCCAGGTGATGGTCAACCGGCGGTTGGTCGCCGGCAGGTAAATCAGAGTCACTCATCTGGCGGTATTGTAGCAACAGTCCGGTCGTTTGTCAGCTAACGGTCTTTTTGCTATAATTCTCCGGTTGCCTTGCCCCCATCGTCTAGAGGCCTAGGACAGCGGCCTTTCAAGCCGTCAACAGGGATTCGAATTCCCTTGGGGGCATATCTTTTTTCCTCTGAGACGTCCGGTGATTTCTGGTTGATAGTCTCGGGCTCTACGTATTAACACCTGTTTACCGGCCAATGGAATTATGTGGTTGGCCGCCCCTCCCGGTTTGACACAACTCCAGTTCGCTAGGATAATGATTCTGATGGGATTTTATTATTCGCCGACGGAGGTTGTCGGTAGTTGAGCGAACGAACCTGCCATTGTTACGGTTGTGGCCGCAATCAGGGGGTGGAAGTCTCCGCGCTCCCCTGTCTGGCCCTGCAGGGCTGGTTTATCCTGTCTCACCTCCAGGGACCGGAAGACATCAAGCGGTACGGTTTCTGCTCCATTACCTGTCTCCAGCGGTGGGTCAATGAGAACACTCCATCAGTCCCGGAAATATTCTTCTCCAGCCTGGATGATTTCTAGGCTGTTTCTTTTTTGAACCCTGAGGGCTCCATTACCTATGTAATCCGAATTACGCCGCCCCACCGGATTTCAGGCCTCCTGCGTTTGGTGCCCGGTCGCCGGACTGCCAAAGAAAATATCGACTGGATTAACGAGTTTCTGACCGAAATCATTGCCCTTCGTTAATCCTATCATCGTTATGGCGTCAAGACAGAGCCGGGGGCGGTCAGGCTTGACACTGATGCCCTGTTTAGCCTATAAAAGTACCCTGATTGACTGAAAAAAGGAGAGTATTATCGATGAGAGCGGACTCCGAAACACGCAGTGCCATCAACGCCTTGCTGGATGAATACAAGTATGCCCTTGAAGCCAGAAACGTCGAAGCCCTGCTTAATGTAACCACCAAAGACCCCAACATGCTCAATATCGGTCCCGCCCAGGACGAAATGAGCATCGGCCCCGGCCAGCTCAAGGAACGTTACGAAAAGCATTTCGCCATGGCCGACAACATCGCCGTCAAATTCGGCTATACCACCATCAAGGCCAACGGTGATGTGGCCTGGGTTTCCAGCCATATCTATGAGACGCTGACCAGGGGCACCCGGGAACTGGTGCTCGACATGCGCCTGACCGCGGTGGCGGAGAAGGTCGACGGCACCTGGAAGTTTTCCGAGATGCACCTGTCCCTGCCGGGAGAGGTGAAGATGCCGGAACCGACTCCGGAGGAAAAAGAAGCCGAAGAAGCCGCCGAAGCTGAACGCAAGGCCGCCGAAGAAGCCAAGCGCAAGGAAGAAGAAGCTAAAAGGGAAGCCGAACTCAAGGCCGACGAGCCCCCGGCCGACCAGTCTTTCTTCGACTACTACTAAACCTTATAACGGCGTATACAAGAGCGGGCAGATTAATTCTGCCCGCTCTTCCTTTTCTTCCCCCCGGCCGCTTGAACCGGGCGGTCGTATAATGATAGATTATACTCCGGTCTTAATACCGTTTTAATACTGAGGAGTTCTGTTGTACCCCATTATTTCCACCGAAGAACTGGTACCGCGCGTAAGGGTTTATCGCATTCAGGCCCCTCGTGTCGCCCGTAAGGCGGCCGCCGGCCAGTTCGTGATTCTGAGAGTGAATGAAAAAGGCGAGCGCATTCCGCTGACCATCGCCGACTGGGATACCACTGAAGGCACGGTCTCGGTAGTGTTCATGGAGGTCGGTACCACCACCACCCGGCTGGCACGTCTGGGCGTCGGCGATGCCCTGGCCGACTTTGTCGGCCCCCTGGGTAATCCGACCGAGATAGAAAACTTCGGCACCGTCTGCCTGATGGCCGGCGGTTTCGCCACCGCCACCATCATGCCCATCGCCCGGGCCATGAAAGCCGCCGGCAACCGGGTGATTACCGTGGTCGGCGCGCGCAACAAAGACCTTCTGTTCTGGCAGGACCGGCTGTCAGCGGTTTCCGATGAACTTATCATTACTACCGATGACGGCTCGGCCGGACGCAAGGGCGTGGTGACCGAACCGATAAAGGAAAAACTGGAGCGGGGAGAAACGATTGACCGGGTCATCGCCGTCGGTCCCAGCATCATGATGAAGTTCTCCGCTCTGACCACCCGGCCTTTCGGTGTCAAGACCATCGTCAGTATGAACCCTATCATGATTGACGGCACCGGTATGTGCGGTTGCTGTCGGGTATCGGTTGACGGACAGACCCGGTTCGCCTGTGTGGATGGGCCGGAGTTCGACGGACACGCCATTGACTGGGACTCCTTCATGGCGCGTCAGCGAACCTATATCGAAGAAGAAAAGCGCTCGCTCGAGGTCTGCCGCTGTCCGGAGGCCGGAGCGTGAATTACGGATACCGTCATGGCTGAAAAACTGAATCTAAACCGGGTCCCCATGCCCAAACAGGCGGCCCAACGACGGAAGCTCAATTTCGACGAAGTCGCCCTGGGTTATACCGCCGAAGAAGCGGCCCAGGAAGCTTCCCGCTGTATCGACTGCAAGGCGCGCAATTGTGTCGCCGGTTGCCCGGTGGCCATCGATATTCCTGATTTCATCAGGGCGCTCAAGGCCGATGACCTGCCGTCAGCGGCCGGTATTCTGAAACGCACCAACGCTCTGCCCGGCGTTTGCGGCCGGGTCTGTCCCCAGGAAAGCCAGTGTGAGGCTGTCTGTACCCTGGCCAAAAAGGGCTCCCCAGTGGCCATCGGGCGGTTGGAGCGCTATATCGCGGACTGGGAACTGGGCCATCCGAACCGTTCTGTCCCGGAAAAGACTCAACCATCAGGCCGAAGGGCGGCGGTTGTCGGCGCCGGCCCTTCCGGGTTGACTGCCGCCGCCGAACTGGCCCGTAAAGGGCACCAGGTCACTGTCTTCGAATCGCTTCATGTTGCCGGTGGCGTCCTGATGTACGGCATTCCGGAGTTTCGCCTGCCCAAGAGTATCGTCCAGGCTGAAGTCGACTATGTTGCGTCACTGGGCGTAACCTTCGAACTCAATGCCGTTGTCGGCAAGACGCTGAGCATCGACGAACTGTTCGCCGAGGGTTTTCAGGCGGTATTCGTCGGCACCGGCGCCGGATTGCCGTTGTTTTTGAACATTGAAGGTGAAAATGCCTCCGGCGTTTATTCCGCCAATGAGTTCCTGTCCCGGGTGAACCTGATGCAGGCCTGGCGTTTTCCGGAGTTCGATACCCCGCTCAAGGTCGGCCGGGAAGTCGCCGTCATCGGCGGCGGCAATGTGGCCATGGACGCCGCCCGGAGCGCCGTCCGACTGGGGGCGCGTGTCACCGTCGTTTACCGGCGGGGCAGCGATGAAATGCCCGCCCGGGCCGAAGAAATAGAAAACGCTGAGGAAGAAGGCGTCTCCTTTTTGTTTTTAACCAACCCGATTCAATTCAACGTCAACGAACACCGCTGGGTTTCCGGCATGGTTTGTCAGAAAATGGAACTGGGCGCGCCGGACGCCAGTGGCCGCCGCCGTCCGGTGCCGGTACCCGGCTCCGAGTTCGAGTTACCACTGGATATGGCCGTTATAGCCCTGGGCACCCGTCCCAATCCGTTGATAGCCCGGGCGACGCCGGACCTTGAATTCGCCGCCAGGGGCAATGTCATTGCCGATGAGACAACCGGGCTGACCCGTAAATCGGGGGTCTGGGCCGGCGGCGATGTCGTTACCGGGTCAGCTACGGTGATTTCGGCCATGGGCGCCGGTAAAGCCGCGGCCGGCGATATCGACCGCTATCTGGCCACTCTGCCTCGCTAGGCTTTTAGCCGGTCAGCCTTTCTTTCCGCTACGCCAGGCGGCCACCGCCGGCATCAGGATAATCATCGACAGCAGAAACACCCACAGTGCCCCGCCGACCCGGTCGACCGCCGTATATTCGTCTCCGCCTGTGGCCAGCAGAAACAATGCCGCGCCGGTAGCCGATAACAGCGTGTAGATTACCGGAATGGTAAATATCTTTTTCATGCGGTAACTCCTTTTTCGTCTGCTGTCCGGCGGACTTCAGGGACAAAACCGCGCATCCGGAGGGTATTGAGGGTCACCGACAGCGAACTGGTGGCCATCAAAAGCGCCGCCAGTTCCGGCGATACCATCTGCCCGGTGAAGGGATACAGCAGTCCCATGCCCAGGGGTATGGCCAGCGTGTTGTAACCGAAAGCCCAGAACAGGTTCTGCTTGATGAGTCCCAGTGTGCGTCGTCCCACCTGAAGGGCGGCGGCGACGTCCAGGATATCGTCCCTGACCAGGATGACATGCCCGGTTTCCTTGGCTACGTCGGTGCCGGAACCGATGGCAATGCCGACATCGGCCTGGGCCAGGGCGGGGGCGTCGTTGATGCCGTCGCCGACCATGGCTACCTTGAAACCGGCAGTCTGCAGTTTCCTGACCTCGCCGGCCTTATCCTCGGGCAGGACTTCCGCCAGTATCCGGTCAATACCGGCCTGCCGGCCGATGGCTTCGGCGGTGCGCCGGTTGTCCCCGGTAATCATCATCACCTGAAGGCCCAGTTTTTTCAGTTCGCCTACCGCCCGGGCCGAGGTCTCCTTGAGGGTGTCGGCCACGGCGATGACACCGGCCGTCCGGTTGTCGGCCGCCACGAACATGGCCGTCTTGCCCTCGGTTTCCAGCCGTTCAGCTGAAGGTTCGACCATGGTGATATCGATATTTCGCTCTTGCATCAGCTTCCGGTTGCCCAGCAGTACCCGCTGTCCGGCGACTGTCGCCGCCACCCCGTGTCCGGGGACAGCCTGAAATTCGACAGCTTCAGCCGTGGCCGGCAGGTGTGAGGCGGCCTTGACGATGGCTTCACCCAGCGGGTGTTCGGATTGGCGCTCGACTGCTGACGCCAGGCTCAGTACCGTATCCCGGTCGAAGCCGTCCGCGGCTACCACGTCGGTGACCGAAGGCTCGCCGCGGGTCAGCGTTCCGGTCTTGTCCAGAACTACCGCGTTCAGCCGGGCGGTGTTTTCCATGGCATCGGCGCCCTTGAACAGAATGCCGTACTCGGCCCCCTTGCCACTGCCGGCCATGACCGCTGACGGGGTCGCCAGCCCCAGGGCGCAGGGGCAGGAAATCACCAGCACCGTCACCGAGGTCAGCAGGGCGAAACCGAAGACGCCCAGGTCGTGCAGGGTATAAGGCGTCAGTATCAGTCTGGTTTCCGGGGTGAACCACATGTCGTAACCGAAAAAGAACCAGAACAGGAAGACCAGCAGGGCGATGATGTGAACCCCCATGATGAAGTGACCGGCCACCCGGTCGGCCAGCTTCTGTATCGGAGCCCGGGTCGTCTGGGCGTCTTCCACCAATTTTATAATCTGGGCCAGGGCGGTATCGCCGCCAACACGGGTGGCCTCGAAGCGGAAAGCGCCGGTTTTATTGATGGTGCCGCCGATGACCTCGTCGCCGACCTGCTTTTCCACCGGCAGGCTTTCCCCGGTTATCATCGCCTGATCCACCGCGGAGTAACCATCCCTCACCACACCGTCCACCGGCACGGCTTCACCCGGACGAACCGCGATGATATCGCCGGCCACGACCGCATCGACCGGTATCTCCTGTTCCTGTCCGTTGCGGATGACGCGCGCCAGCCGCGGCTGAAGTTTCATCAGGCGACGGATGGACTCCGAGGTTCGGCCGCGGGTAACCGCCTCCAGGTATCGGCCCAGGATGATGAAGGCGGTCAACAACGCCGCCGCTTCGTAGAAGGTGGCTTCCGGTCCGCCGAAACCGGCCTCCGGGAAAAAGGTATTGATGACGGCTATCAGGTACGCGGCGCCGATACCGGTGGCGTAAAGCAGGTTCATGTCGGTCAGGCCGCGTTTCAGCCCGTGCCAGGAATTGACGAAGAACTGTCTGCCGGGGCCGAAGACGATGGGAGTGGTCAGGAAAAACAGGAACACCTTGTTGTTCATCCATTCCGGGACGAAGTTGGGCAGTATCCAGTAGGGCTGGAACATGCCTACCATCACCAGCATACCCAGCGTCCAGGAGATGATCAGATTCTTTTTCTGACGGCTGATCTCCCGTTCGCGGGCCTGCTGTTCCCGGTCGAGTGCCGCCTGACCTTCTATTTTTTCGGCGGCCTCGTAACCCAGTTCCCGGATGACGGCAATGACCTCCTTCAGGGATGTCAGCGGCGGGGCGTATTCCAGCTGAGCGGAGCCGGCCGAAAGGTTGACGGTGATGCCGGCCACTCCGGGCAGGGCGCCGACCGCCCTCTCCACCGCGGCGACGCAGGCGGCGCAGGTCAACCCGCTCAAACTCAGCCGGGCGGTGTCGAAAGTCGCTGAATAGCCACCCTCTTCCACCGCCCGCTTGAGGTCGGCCAGAGCCGCCTGTTTCGGGTCGAAATTCAGGGTGGCCTTGCCCAGCGCCAGGTTGACGATGACGTCAGCAGTACCGGGAACCGACTGGAGCGCCGATTCCACATGGCGGACGCAGGCGGCACAGGTCATGCCGCCGATGAACATATTGAGCGTTATTCCGGGCGCTTCGGTGCTCATGGGCTGGTTCCTTTCTGCGGGGGTATGTCAGTGAGCCGGGTTGTTATTGGTTATTCGCCGTTGACAGCGGCTTCATAGCCGGCGTCGGCCACCGCCTGTTTCAGCAGGGTGATGTTAGCCTCTTCGGGATTGTACTCCACCGTTGCCTGACCGGCGGCCAGGTCTACGGTGACGGTGGCCACGCCGGGCAGTTTCCGGAGAGCGCCCTCGACGTGGCGGACGCAGTTGCCACAGCTCATTCCCTTGACGGTCAGAGTCGTCATTGTCATTTCAGGTTCCTCCTCGTTCGGTTTTCAACGTTTCAGGGATTTTCTGATGGTGCGCATCAATTCCTTGATATGGGCTTCACCGGAGCCGTCGTCGGCGCGGATGGCCTCGGCGACACAGCCTTCGATATGGCTTTCCAGCAGTTTCAACGAAAGCTCATCGGCGGCCGCCGACAGGGCGCTGAGTTGCTGGACGATATCCAGGCAGTAGCGGCCGTCGGTTATCATCTTCTGAATGCCCCGGGCCTGGCCTTCCATCTTTCTGGCGCGTGCCAGCAGGGTTTCGGTGTCGGCTTCGTAGCGGTAATGGTGCCCGGCCGCGGCTTCTTTTGTCTCCACTTGATCCTCCGTTGATACACCATACTACCATGGAGTATTAACGCTGTCAATGGCACACGGGCAAACCGGCCGACGGACTGGTAAAATACCTTCCATGATGGCTGATAACCTGTGCCCGGTGTGCCGGGAACCGGACATAAAACCTTTTGTCACCGTGGGCGCCAGCGAATATCTTCGTTGTCCGTCCTGCCGGGCGGTATTCCTCCTGCCGGCACAGCGTCTGCCGCTGGAAGAAGAACGGCGTCGCTACCGGCTTCATCGCAATCATCCCGATGACCCTGATTATCGCCGGTTTCTGTCACGTCTGGCCGCGCCGCTACTGGCCAGGTTCAATGACAGGGAACAGGAGGGGCTGGACTACGGGTGCGGCCCCGGTCCGGCGCTGGCCGCCATCTTTCGGGAGGCCGGGCATCGGGTCTGCCTCTACGACCCGCAGTTTTATCCCGATAAATCGGTACTGGACACTACCTATGATTTCATCACCTGCACCGAGGTGTTCGAGCACTTTCACCATCCGGCCGATGAGCTGGACCGACTGCGCTGTCTGCTCCGGCCGGGCGGCTGGCTGGCGGTCATGACCTGCTTTCAGACCGAGGACGCCGCTTTTGCCGAATGGCATTACCGACGCGACCCGACCCACGTTGTCTTCTACCGGGAAGACACCTTCCGTTACCTGGCCGACAGCTGGGGCTGGGAATGCCATATCCCGGCCAGGGATGTGGCCCTCCTGCGAAAACCGGTGAATCCGATTAGCCCGCCCGGCTGATTTTGGCTATAATAGGCTATCTTGATTTACCGTATCGATGTCACTCCGGCTCCCGGTTTTAACGACCGCCGCGGCGCGTCTCTGCTCAAGGATATCGCTGACCTCAATTTACAGGGTATCACCTCGGTCAGGGTATCGGATGTGTACTGGCTGAAAGGCGATATTGACCATGCCGGCGCTGTCAGGCTGGCCGGGGAACTCCTGGCCGACCCGGTGACCGAAACAGCCGTAGTTGACCGTCCCGGCGAGGCGTCGGCTGACGGTCGGCCGGTGCTGGTGATACACAACCCCGGGGTTGCCGACCCGGTCGAGGAAACCATCATCAAGGGGGCCGCCGACCTGGGCGTCACGCTGGACGGTGCCCGTACCGGCAAGCTCTATATCCTGGCAGGCAACTTTGACGCCGATACCCTGAATCTGATTACCAACCGGCTTCTGCTCAATCCCATCATTCAGCATGCTGTCACGCCGGCTTCGGTCATTTTCGGCGAAAACCCGGTTTACCGGTTCGAGCGGCGGGAAGTGGCACTGCCGGATGACGACTCAGCGCTGTGCGCTGTCGGTCGTGAGTTCTGCCTGTCGGCGGATGAGGTCAGAACCGCCGCCGAGCATTTCCGCAAACTGGGCCGCCGGCCCACCGACGTCGAACTGGAAACACTGGCTCAGTCCTGGAGCGAGCATTGCGTTCACAAGACCTTCAAGGCCAGATACAACCTGGACGGCCGGGTCATCGATAATCTGCTTAAATCCACCATCGCCCGGGCGACCCGGCTTCTCGACAAGCCGTGGTGTCTGAGCGTCTTCGTCGATAACTCCGGCGTCATCGATTTCGATGGTGAAAACGCCGTCTGCTTCAAGGTGGAAACGCATAACCATCCATCGGCGGTCGAGCCTTACGGCGGCGCCGCCACCGGTCTGGGCGGTGTCATTCGCGATGTCCTGGGCACCGGTCTGTCGGCCCGGCCGATTTTCAATACCGACGTCTTCTGTTTCGGCGAACCGGACATATCTTATGAATCACTGCCGCCGGGTGCGCTTCATCCGCGCCGCGTCTTCAAGGGCGTCCGCGCCGGTGTCGCCGATTACGGCAACCGCCTGGGTATTCCCACCGTCAACGGTGCCGTGCTTTTCGATGAGCGCTATACCGGCAATCCCCTGGTGTATTGCGGCACCGCCGGCATCATGCCGGTGTGGGCGGCACAGCCCGGCAGACAATCACCGGGTGACCTGGTGGTGCTGATGGGCGGCCGTACCGGCCGCGACGGCATTCACGGCGTGACTTTTTCGTCGGAAGCCCTGTCCGATAAGAGCAACGAGCAATCCTTTTCCTCGGTTCAGATCGGCAATCCCATCGTGGAAAAACGCATGATAGAAGCCATTTTGCAGGCCCGGGATGAAAAACTCTTCAGCCGCATCACCGATGTCGGTGGCGGCGGGCTGTCATCGGCGGTCGGCGAAATGGGCGCCGATACCGGCGTCGAGGTTGACCTCGAACGGGTGCCGCTCAAATATTCCGGCCTGTCCTATACCGAAATCTGGATATCCGAATCCCAGGAACGGATGATACTGGCCGTACCGCCGGATAATTTCGACCGGCTGGCCGAGATTTGCCGCGGCGAAGGCGTTGAAGTCACCGCCATCGGTCGTTTTACCGATGACCATCGGCTTCGGTTGTCTTATGACGGCACCGGCGTCTGTGACCTGGACATGGAGTTCATCCATGAAGGCCGGCCTCAGCTGGAGCTGACGGCCACCGTCCGTCCCACGGCCCATCCCGAACCGGAATTCCCCTGTCCGGCCCGGCTGGATGAAGACCTGTTGCGTCTGCTGGGACGCTGGAACACCTGCTCCAAGGAATGGGTCATCCGCCAGTACGACCACGAAGTGCAGGGCTCCAGCGTTCTGAAACCGCTGGTCGGGCGGGAAGCCGACGGACCGGGAGACGCCGCCATCGTCAAGCCGGTCGCCGGTTCCGATCGGGGCGTCATCGTCTCCTGCGGTATCAACCCGGCCTATGCCGATGTCGATGCCTACAACATGGCCGCCTCGGCGGTCGATGAAGCGGTGCGCCAGGTCACCGCCGTCGGCGGTTCCCTGGAAAGGCTGGCTCTGCTGGATAACTTCTGCTGGGGTTCGGCCACCGACCAGTCAGCTCTCGGCGCCCTGGCGCGGGCGGCTGAAGCCTGCGCCGACCTGTCGCTCGTCTATGAAACACCTTTTATTTCCGGCAAGGACTCGCTCAACAATCAGTTCCGGGTCGGGGATAAAATTGTATCCATTCCCCATACCCTGTTGATTTCGGCCATCGCTGTCATGGCCGACACCGCCAAAGCCGTCACCATGGATTTCAAGTCCCCTGGCAACCTGGTCTATGTGGTCGGAACCACCCGGGATGAACTCGGCGGCTCGGCTTATTACGCGTCCCGGGGCTATATCGGCAATCGGGCGCCCGGCGTCGAGCCGACTGCCGCTCGTGCCCTCTATGAAAGACTGGCGGCGGCTACCGGACGAAGTCTGGTCAAGGCCTGCCATGACCTGTCCGAAGGTGGCCTGGGGGTCGCTCTGGCTGAGATGGCTTTCGCCGGCGGCTTCGGCGCAGAAATCGAACTGTCGCGGGTGCTGAGGGATGCTGAAATTGACCGTGACGATACTCTGCTCTTTTCCGAATCCAATTCGCGGTTCCTGGTCGAAGTGGCCCCGGCGGACCGGGCTGATTTCGAGCAGGTGATGGGACCCGGTAGCCACGCTCTGGTCGGCACGGTGACCGCCACTGACCGCCTGGTGGTAAAGGGACTTGACGGAGTGGCCATCATCGACCAGTCCCTGGCTGATTTGAAGAATGCCTGGCAGAGGCCGCTGAAATGGTAAGCGAAGTCAAGGTTCTGGTACTGCGCGCCCCCGGCACCAACTGTGACCGGGAGATGGCCGAGGCTTTCGAACTGGCCGGCGGTTCGCCCCGCATCGTTCATATCAATGAACTGCTTTCCGGTTCGGTCAGCCTGGCCGATTACCGTATCCTGGGCCTGCCCGGCGGCTTTTCCTACGGCGATGACCTGGGGGCCGGCAAGGTCCAGGCCAACGAACTGCGTCTGCGGCTGTTCGAAAAACTGACCGGCTTCATGGAACGTGCCGGTCTGATAATCGGCGTCTGTAACGGTTTCCAGGTACTCATCAAGACCGGTATCCTGCCCGGGCCGCCCAGCCCCGAACTGCCCCGCGTCACCCTGACCGGTAACGACTCCGGCCGTTTCGAATGCCGCTGGGTGAACCTGACCGCTGACACTGGCAACAATTGTGTCTGGACGGCCGGCATTGACCGCCTGGAAGTGCCGGTAGCTCACGGGGAGGGTAAACTGGCGGCGGCGCCGGGCATGGTCGCTCGTTTGAGGCCGGTCTTCCGTTACGCCGACGCCGACGGCAAACCTACTGACGTCTATCCGGCCAACCCCAACGGGGCGCTGGACAACATCGCCGCCCTGACCGATACCACCGGCCGGGTCTTCTCCCTCATGCCCCATCCGGAAAGATACATCCGGGCTTCCCAGCATCCCCTCTGGACGCGGCAGGCCGTCGATGAACCCGGCGCCGGGCTCAGGATTTTCCGGAACGGGGTCGAAGAGGCCCGACGGAGCTGAAATAACGCCCTGACGCCAACGGCTGAAACTCATCCAATCCGTTAACCTCGAATTAGACTATAGGAATAGTTCATAAAGAAAACGGCACCGGTGTTAACACCGGTGCCGTTCGTATCTGACTTTGTCGGGGTTATTCGCCGTCTTCGCCGCCGACCAGGGCCGGGTGTTCCTCGGCCACTTTCAGTTCCTGGGGCGGCGCGTGGCGGATGGTGAAGGTAAGTTCTTCTCCTTCACCGGAAGCGTCGACTACCACGGTATCGCCGGGGCCGTAATCACCGCGAAGCAGGTCTTCGGACAGCCGGTCTTCCAGCAGGTTCTGGATGACCCGCCTCAGCGGCCGGGCGCCGTAAACCTCGTCGTAACCCTTGCGGCCCAGGACATCCTTGGCCGATTCGGTAACCTCGATGCCGATATTCTTCTCCTTGAGCTGGGTGGTGATGGACACCAACTGCAGGTCGACTATCTCCCGTATCTGGTCGCGGGTCAGCGAATGGAAGACTACCGTCGAATCCACCCGGTTCAGGAACTCTGGCCGGAAGCTCTTCTTGACCTCACCCAGGAGCTTGTCCTTCATCTTCTCGTAATTGACCTCGACCGCCTTGTTTTCGTCGCCGACGGTGGAGAAACCGATAGTGCCGGAGCCTTTTCGGATGAGATCGGCGCCGATGTTGGACGTCATGATGACGATGCTGTTGCGGAAATCCACCCGCCGGCCTTTGGCGTCGGTCAGGTGTCCGTCATCGAAAATCTGGAGCAGAATATTGAAGACGTCGGCGTGGGCCTTTTCGATTTCATCCAGCAGTATCAGGCAGTAACCCTTGCGGCGCACCGCTTCGGTCAACTGGCCGCCTTCATCATAACCGACGTATCCGGGAGGCGCCCCCACCAGACGGGACACGGCAAACTTCTCCATGAACTCACTCATATCGATGCGAACCATGCTGTCCTCGGAACCGAACATGAACTGAGCCAGCGCCCGGGCCAGTTCGGTCTTGCCGACACCGGTCGGCCCCAGGAAAATGAAGTTGCCGATAGGCCGGCTCGGGTCCTTGAGGCCTGCTCTGGCCCGGCGAACGGCTTTGGCGATGGTATTGATGGCTTCTTCCTGACCGATGATGCGTTCGTGAAGCACCTCTTCCATGTGAAGCAGGCGCTCGGTTTCGTCACCGGTCAGCTGAAGCAGAGGTACGCCGGTCCACATGCTGACCACGTCGGCGATGTCTTCCTTGCTGACCTTGGGCAAAGCCTGCCCCTGTTCTTCCTGCCATTCTTCTTCCATCTTGCGCCGTTTTTCGGCTATCTGATATTCCCGCTCGCGCAGTTCGGCGGCGAAATCATATTGCTGGGTAGCCAGCGCCGCCTCTTTGTCGCGCCGGTAGGAATCTTCAGCCTTCTTCAGGTCCTTGAGCGGCATCGGCTTGGTGCGGTGACGGATACGCACGCGGGAAGAAGCCTCGTCGATGATATCGATGGCCTTGTCCGGCATGAAGCGGTCGGAGATATAGCGGGAGGCCATACTGGCCGCCGCTTCCAGCGCATCGTCGGTTATCTCCAGCCGGTGATGTTCTTCATAACGACTGCGGATGCCGCGCAGTATCTCGATGGTGTCTTCCAGTGACGGCTCTTCCACCAGCACCGGCTGGAAGCGCCGTTCCAGGGCGGCGTCGCGCTCGACGTGCTTACGGTAGTCGTCCAGCGTGGTGGCGCCGATAATCTGAATTTCGCCTCTGGCCAGCGAGGGTTTCATGATATTGGCGGCATCGACTGCGCCCTCGGCGGCGCCGGCGCCGACCATGGTATGGAACTCATCGATGAAAACAACAATGTTGCCCGAAGCTCTGAGTTCTTCCAGAATCTTCTTCAGTCTTTCTTCGAATTCACCGCGGTACTTGGTGCCGGCCACCAGTGAAGCGATGTCCAGTGATACCAGCCGCTTATTCTCCAGCGTTTCCGGTACGTCAGCGGCCACGATGCGGTGTGCCAGTCCTTCGACGATGGCGGTCTTGCCGACA
The DNA here is from genome assembly GCA_000143165.1 of Dehalogenimonas lykanthroporepellens BL-DC-9. Classification (NCBI taxonomy): domain Bacteria; kingdom Bacillati; phylum Chloroflexota; class Dehalococcoidia; order Dehalococcoidales; family Dehalococcoidaceae; genus Dehalogenimonas; species Dehalogenimonas lykanthroporepellens. The sequence goes on along the minus strand of CP002084.1, from coordinate 1,179,998 downwards.
CCGGGTTCACCGATGAGCGCCGGGTTGTTCTTGGTGCGCCGGGACAGAATCTGGATAACCCGGTCTATTTCCTTCTGTCGGCCGACCACCGGATCCAGCTTGCCGGCCCGGGCGGCGGCGGTCAGGTCCAGCGATACGGCGTCCAGGTTGGGCGTCTTGCTCTGGCTTCTGCCGCCGGCCTTGAGCGGTGCGCCCCGGTTGATGGCGCCCTGAGACAGCACCCGGGTGATTTCAGCCCTGGTCTTGTCAATGGTGATGCCGAAGCTGTCCAGCACCCCGGCGGCGACGCCCTCGCCTTCCCGGAGCAGGCCCAGGAGCAGGTGTTCGGTGCCGATGTAGTTATGATTGAGCGTCCGGGCTTCGTCGATGGCCAGTTCGATGACCTTCTTGGCTCGCGAAGTCAGTCCGGTTTCACCGCTGGATGGCTTTTCGCCACGGCCGATGACGAACTCGACGGCGGAGCGTAGCTTGGCCAGGTTGACATCCATGCTGGCCAGTACCCGGGCGGCGACGCCGTCCTCTTCACGCACCATACCCAGCAGGATATGCTCGGTGCCGATGTAATTATGGTTCAGATTCTGCGCCTCTTCCTGGGCGTAGGTTAAAACGCGACGGGCGCGTTCTGAAAACTTGTCGAAACGGCTTGCCATAAAACTATCCCCTCCCTTGGGATACCAATCCATTATAAGTCAAAAAGGCAAATGCGTAAAGGATAGCGGCTATGAAATAAATGTGAAAGGGCCTTGCCGGCCTGCTTGTAATTGACTCTTATGCTGTTTTGCAGAAGGCAACAAAAATTGGTAAAATCAATTCCTGGTTTCTTTCGGAGAATTATGATTCATGAGTTCCGGTTCAAGCAAACCTAAATTCGTCAGCGCCATCGAAAACTTCCTGCACAAGGAATCTACCGGCGGCTTCCTGCTTTTCGGCGCCGCGGTTCTGGCGATGATACTGGCCAATTCCCCGCTGGCGGCTCAATATTTTGATTTCCTGCATATCGAAGCCGGCATCAGCGTCGGTGATTTTCACTTGGAAATGTCGCTGGCCCACTGGATCAATGACGGCTTGATGGCCCTCTTCTTCCTGATGGTCGGTTTGGAAATCAAGCGGGAACTGATGGTAGGTGAGCTGTCGTCTCCGGCTAAAGCCGCTTTCCCCGCCATCGGCGCTTTGGGCGGCATGCTGGTACCGGCCGGCATCTACCTGGCCATCAACATGGCCGAGGGCGGTCAGGCTCACGGCTTCGGTATCCCCATGGCCACCGACATCGCCTTCGCTCTGGGTTTTCTGATGCTTCTGGGCAAGCGGGTGCCGCTGGCACTCAAGGTTTTTCTGGTATCCCTGGCTGTCATCGATGACCTCGGCGCCATCCTGATTATCGCCGTGGCTTACTCCAGCAATCTCGACTGGGGCGCCCTGGGTATGGCCGGTCTGACGGTGGCCGGTCTCATCATGCTTAACGCCGGTGGGGTCAAGAAGCTGACGCCATATCTGGCCCTGGGCGTGATTCTGTGGTTGTTCGTTTTTCAGTCCGGCATCCACGCCACCATCGCCGGCGTCCTGCTGGCGCTGACCATTCCGGTGCGTCAGAAGATATCACCGGTGGAATTCGTCGATACCTGTAAACTGGAGTTGGACACCATCGGCGGGGCTGAAAGCAAGCGACAGAATGTTCTGCTCACCTCGGAACAGCAGGAAGCGTTGGAAAATATCGGCACCGCCTATGATCATGTCCAGAATCCCCTGCTTCGGTTGGAACACGCCCTGCACCCGATCAGCGCTTTCTTCATCATGCCGGTGTTCGCTCTGGCCAATGCCGGGGTTGCCATGAGCGGTGACATCGAGATGATTCAACCCATCACTCTGGGTATCATCGCCGGTCTGCTCATCGGTAAACCATTGGGTATCATCGGCCTGACCTGGCTGGTCAGTAAAATGGGATTGATCTCCAAGCCTGCGTCCTGCCAGTGGAGTCATATAATCGGTGCCGGGTTGCTGGCCGGCGTGGGTTTCACCATGTCCATCTTCATCACCGGCCTGGCCTTCACTGACGCCGGCTCCATTGATTCGGCCAAGCTGGCCATCGTCGGCACCTCAATGCTGGCGGGTATTATCGGTGTGTTGTTCCTGTTAAAACAGCCGGTGACGGACACCTGTACCCTGGAACCGGAGAAACCCCAAAAGCACTAACCGCTGGGTTACCCGCTACCGTAATCTTGCTATAATCATTTGCAGGCCCCTGTAGCTCAGAGGATAGAGCAGCGGTTTCCTAAACCGCGTGTCGCGCGTTCGAGTCGCGCCAGGGGTACCATATTATTCGGGAGGTGGTGCTGAAATGCCCAGTCTCAAAGCCTTTTTTACCAATATGTCAGTACCCATGCCCTGGTACCGCAAAATCTATCTGGTTTTCCGCAATAACGGCATCAAGCTGGTAAAACGGCAGAGTTGTTGCGGCCACCATGGCGAACCCGGTTGCTGAGAGGGTTCGCATGACCACCCTCGTGAAGGGGAGCCGAGTCCGAAAACTAACCCCCGCCCTCCCTCCGGCGTTATAGATGTTGGTCGAAGAACCTGAAAGTTCTATAATCGCTGAGAGGCAACCAAAATGAAAAAACTGCTCGTTCCCCTGCTTCTGTCTCTGCTGATGATAGTTTCCGCCTGTGCCCGGCCCAGTTATGGCGAGGAACTCAAGTCCGACCTGCCGCGTTTGACTCCTGACGTTTCTGCCGCGGATATGGCCGAACTGGTCACCGGCAATACCGACTTCGCCCTGGCGCTGTACCAGTTGCTGAAGGAAGACGGCGGCAACTTCTTCTATTCTCCTTACAGCATCTCCGTCGCTCTGGCCATGACTTATGCCGGCGCCGAGGGGGAAACCGAAGCTCAGATGAGGCAGGCTCTTCGGTTCAGCCTGGGTCAGGAAGGACTTCACCAGGCGATGAACGTCCTTGACGCCGCCATCAATTCACGAGGTCAGGAAGCCAGAGGCAAGGATGACCAGCCCTTCTCCCTGAAGGTGGTCAACGCCATCTGGGGCCAGCAGGACTTCAACTTTCTGCCGTCGTTCCTCGATACGCTGGCCGAGAATTACGGCGCCGGTCTGCGGACGCTGGATTTTGCCGCCGACCCTGACGGCGCCCGCCAGACCATCAATGACTGGGTGTCCAAGGAAACCGAAAAACGCATCCAGAACCTCCTCCCGCCCGGTTCCATCAAGGAAATCACCCGTCTGGTGTTGACCAACGCCATCTATTTCAACGGCGGCTGGGCCAAGCCCTTCGAGGAAAGCGCTACCGGCAACGCCGCCTTCCACCTGGTTGACGGTCGTCAGGTGACCGTCTCCATGATGCGCCAGAGCGAAACGCTCAACTACGGTGCCGGCCAGGGCTGGCAGGCGGTGGAGCTCAAATACGACGGCGGAGAGCTGTCGATGGTCATCATCCTGCCGGACGCCGGCGCTTTCAATGACTTTGAAAACAATCTGGACGCAACGACTCTTGCCGCCATACTGGCTGGCTTGGACAGCCATACGGTCAACCTGGCCATGCCGAAGTTCGAGTTCGACTCTCAGTTTTCCCTGAAGAACGCGCTTTCGGCGCTGGGTATGCCGGTAGCTTTTACCGACCAGGCCGATTTCTCCGGCATCACCGGTCAGTCGAATCTACTGATTTCCGATGTGGTGCACAAGTCCTTCGTTTCGGTAGATGAGTCCGGTACCGAAGCCGCCGCCGCCACCGGCGTCATCATGGACCTGACTTCGGCGCCCGGCGGCGAGCCGGTTACCATGACTATCGACCGGCCGTTTATCTTCCTCATCCAGGACAACGCTACCGGCTCGGTGCTTTTCACCGGCCGGGTGATGAATCCGCTGGAATAAGCTGACTACTCACCGGTTCTGACGGGAGGGGGTAAAACCTCTCCCGTTTCATTTGGAACTGAGGTCGTTGATGGGTTAAGATGTCATATCCTGATTTTACCGGGAGCGCGAAATACTTGAGCAATACCCTGAAACGCCTGCTATTGGTCATCGGTATCCTGGTAGTCATCATTGTCGCCGGCACCTCCGGCTTCATGGCTATCGAAAAGCTCTCATTCATCGATGCTTTCTATTTGACCATGGTCACCATCACCACCGTCGGTTACGGTGATGTCGTTGCTCAGACCACCGCCGGGCGAGTAGAATCCCCGTACGTGGTGTAAATTCCTGGAATTGAAAAAGCAGGCCATTGTGTGGTTTCTTGAAAGAAAATAACAACAAAGACTTTCAGGAGGTAACCACAACAATGGCCAAAGACAGGATGACACTTTTGGAACTGCTACGCAAGTCAGGGAGTGACGGTGATCTTGATTTTCTGAGAGAAGGGGTGAAGATGCTGGCCGAAGCGGTCATGGAGCTTGAGGTTAAGCAGAAGACCGGAGCTGAGAAACATGAGCGCAGTAACGGTCGTTTAACCTACCGTAACGGCTACCGGGGGCGTATCTGGGACACCCGGGCCGGCACGATACCCTTGGCGATTCCCCGGTTGCGGGACGGCAGTTATTTCCCCAGCTTGCTCGAGCCCCGGCGCCGGGCGGAACAAGCCTTGCTGGCGGTAATCCAGGAAGCCTATGTATTGGGCATCAGCACCCGCAAGGTGGAATCTCTGGTTCAGTCACTGGGGCTTAACGGGGTCAGTAAGAGCGAGGTATCGCGAATATGCGGGGCTCTGGACGATGAAGTGGAACGATGGCGCCACCGGCCTTTGTTATGGCGTTATCCCTATCTGTGGCTGGACGCGACCTACGTCAAGGTCAGGGATTCAGGGCGGGTGGTCAGTCAGGCGGTAATTATCGCCTACGGAGTCCGTGAAACCGGAGAACGCGAGATCATCGGGCTTGAGGTCGGCCCCAGTGAAGACGGTGTATTCTGGAAAGAGTTTCTGCGGGGGTTGGTCAGCCGTGGTTTGAGCGGGGTGATGCTGGTAATCAGTGATGCTCATCTGGGACTGAAGGAAGCCATCAGCACGGTACTCACCGGGGTATCGTGGCAACGCTGCCGGGTGCACTTCATGCGCAATGCGCTGGCCAGAGTGCCGCGGGGCGCCCAGGCTATGGTATCTGCCGCTATCCGGACCATCTTCGCTCAACCTGACCGCGACAGCGCTTACAGCCAGCTCCGCCGGGTAGCCGATAACCTCAGACTCCGATTCGGTCCTGTGGCCGACCAATTGGAAGAGGCAGAACCGGATATCCTGGCCTATACCGCCTTCCCCCGGGAACACTGGCGGCAACTGTACTCTACCAATCCCCTGGAGAGACTGAACAAGGAAATCAAGCGCCGCAGTAATGTGGTCGGCATCTTTCCCAACAGCCAATCGGTAATCAGGCTGATTGGGGCGGTGTTAATGGAACAGCAGGACGAGTGGGAGGTCGGACGACGCTACTTTTCTTTGGATTCGATGAAGAAAACGCTGGAAGGGGCGCAGGAGGAACCCCTGATCATGGCTTTACCAGCTTGATTATTCGGGAAACCACCAATGATGAATTTACACCACTTGACGGGACACTACCGCCGGGCGCCTGCTGTCCATCGGCGTGGTCATCACCGGTTTTACCTTCTTCACCGCTGTGGTGGTCACCACCGTTCAGTTGTTTTTCGAGCGGCGCGATGAAACCCGCCGGGCCCAGCAACTCAATACCCTGACCACTCTGTTTTTCAGCGAAATAGGCGATAACCTTATCCGCATGCTCAACCAGTGTGACCGGGCCAATCAACATCTGTCCCAAACCCTGCCGGCGCCGGAGGAGTGGACGGAGGCTCATTTCAAGTCGCTGGCGTCAGCGCTCAGGAGCCATCGGGTGGACATCGACCCGCTGTCGGCCGACACCGAAGCCCTGCGGAAACTGCTGGCTTCCAGTTTGTTGTTTCGACTGCTGGAAGCGCCCCACGTTTTCGAGCACGACCTTTTCAATTCCCTGCTCCGCACTATGTTTCATCTGCGCGGTGAACTGGCCACCCATCCCGACCTGACCGTGCTGAAGCAACATAAGCTCGACCATCTGGCCAACGACATTACCAAGATTTACAATCCGTTGGTAAAGCTGTGGCTGGAACACATGAACTACCTGGCCCGATTTTATCCGGCGCTGTTTCATTCCCTGCTGGAAAACAACCCGTTCAAGCCACCGGCCGGCGGAAACAATGGGGGCAATACCGCTGTTTTGTAACCGGCGGCATTATTGCTATCATATTAGTTAACAAATAATTCAAGTGAGGTTGTTGATGGGTAAGTCAATCAAGGGAACTCGAACCGAAATCAATCTGCTGACCGCCTTCGCCGGCGAGTCACAGGCACGCAATCGCTATACTTATTTCGCCGGCGCCGCTAAGAAAGAAGGCTACGAGCAGATTTCCCGTATCTTCATTGAAACCGCCGATAACGAAAAGGAGCATGCCAAGGTCTTCTTCAAGTATCTCGAAGGCGGTGAGGTGGAAATCAAAGCCAGCTACCCCGCCGGTGTCATCGGCACCACCCGGGAAAATCTGGAAGAAGCCGCCAACGGGGAAAAGATGGAGTGGTCGGTCATTTACGCCAACTTCGCCGCCGAGGCCGATAAAGAAGGTTTCGGTGAAATTGCCACGTCATTCCGGGAAATCGCCGAGGTGGAAGAATTCCACGAACGGCGTTACCGCGGTCTGGCGGCTAACATCGACAAGGGTGAGGTCTTCAAGCGACCGGCTACCGTCAAGTGGCACTGCCTCAACTGCGGTTATGTTCACGAAGGCCCGGAAGCCCCGGAACTCTGTCCTGCCTGCAAGCATCCCCGCTCTTACTACGAACTGCTTGCCGAAAACTGGTAATAATCAGCCCTCCCTGCGAAAGGCTCGCGGCCGTCAGGTCCGGGCCTTTCGTTTTTTACCACTGACCAGCGTTTGTACCGGTACTTTCGGACAGGTTGCCAGGTACGAAACGGCTATTTACTTGGTAGCGGCTCCGGGGTACAATTTCCGTGATGTGTTTAATCAGGAGGTATTTTGGTATGAAAAGAATTTCTATGGTACTGATTGCCGGTTTGCTGGTGCTGGCTCTGGCCGCCCCGGTGGCTCTCGGTGCCGAACGCGTATCCAAGGAGAGCGGCGACCACGGCAATATCGGGCAGGCGGGCAACTCCAACAATGCCTTCACCGAACTGGTGACCAAGAATCCGGACACCTGGGAAGTTGACACCCAAGGCGCCTGGGCTAAACTCAAATACGGTCTCACCGGCGATGTTTTCGACTTCCACTTGAACGCTCACGGCCTGGAAGCCGGCGTCGCCTATGCTCTCATATACTATCCTGACCCCTGGCCGGGTGAGGGTCTGATCGTTCTGGGCGAAGCAGTCGCCGATGAAGACGGTAATCTGCTGATAAAAGGTTCGGCGGAGACCGGCACTCTGCCGGGTGAAGGTGATGAAAACACCGAAGGCGCCAAGATATGGCTGGTGTTGTCGGCTGACCTGGGAGAAGGTTCCATGGTTGGCTGGAATCCCACCGGCTATCTCTTCGAATACAGCCTCATCAATTATGACGCCGGCGCAGAAGCCGGTGAAGAGCCTGAGGTTGAAGCCGGTTCCGCCGACACCGGCAAACCGGACAAGGAAAAAAGCAATAACGGCTTGGCCAAAGGCAAGAACAAGTAATCTCACAATCATACACATGACATAAAGAAGGCGGCACAAGGTGCCGCCTTCTTTACTTTACGAGTTGCGCCGGTACTATTTCCGGTTCAATTCACGCACCGGCCGGGTCTCGATGTAGCCGCGGTAGCCCAGCGCCGCCGTCAACAGCAAAAACGGTACAAGATTCCCCCAGGTATTTTCGTGCGCTATCATCTTTTCATCAGTCGTTTTAGCGGTATCGGCACTTGTTACGTCATGAATAAATCGGGGGGTTAGCCTTATATCCGGCCGTGAATTACTTTTACGGGAAATAGTGACATTGATATTTATAAACCATTTCGTGGTAGATGGCGGTAACTCGCGAAAAGCCCCTTCTGTCCGACAACCGAAACTATCTGAAAGATTCTACTGACCGAAGCCGCCATGAACGAACCGCGGCCTCGGCCCAACGCGTCGAAGGCGTCAGACTGAGGCCGCAGTTTTGGCATGGTTTTTCTAAAACAGCGGTTACTTGTTTTTGTTTTCCATGTTCTTCATGAACATGGTGATCAGATCCACCGGCACCGGGAAAATCAACGTAGAATTGTTTTCCGAGGCAATCTCGGTCAATGTCTGCAGGTAGCGCAGTTGCAGGGTTACCGGTTCCTTGGCGATGACGCTACCGGCTTCCGACAGCTTGGCCGCCGCCTGGAATTCGCCTTCGGCGTGGATGATCTTGGCCCGGCGTTCCCGTTCCGCCTCCGCCTGAGCCGCCATTGACCGGCGCATGGCTTCGGGCAGTTCCACTTCCTTGATTTCGACGGTGCTGACCTTGATGCCCCACGGGTCGGTGTGCTTGTCGATGATGTCCTGGACGATGTCGTTCAGTTTGTCCCGCTCGGCCAGCAGTTAGTAGAATCCCAATACGTGGTGTAAATTCCTGGAGTTGAAAAAGCAGGCCATTGTGTGGTTTCTTGAAAGAAAGTAACAACACAAACTTTCAGGAGGTAACCACGACAATGGCCAAAGACAGGATGACACTTTTGGAATTGCTACGCAAGTCAGGAAGTGACGGTGATCTTGATTTTCTGAGAGAAGGGGTGAAGATGCTGGCCGAAGCGGTCATGGAGCTTGAGGTTAAGCAGAAGACCGGAGCTGAGAAACATGAGCGCAGTAACGGTCGTTTAACCTACCGTAACGGCTACCGGGGGCGTATCTGGGACACCCGGGCCGGCACGATACCCTTGGCGATTCCCCGGTTGCGGGACGGCAGTTATTTCCCCAGCTTGCTCGAGCCCCGGCGCCGGGCGGAACATGCCTTGCTGGCGGTAATCCAGGAAGCCTATGTATTGGGCATCAGCACCCGCAAGGTGGAATCTCTGGTTCAGTCACTGGGGCTTAACGGGGTCAGTAAGAGCGAGGTATCGCGAATATGCGGGGCTCTGGACGATGAAGTGGAACGATGGCGCCACCGGCCTTTGTTATGGCGTTATCCCTATCTGTGGCTGGATGCGACCTACGTCAAGGTCAGGGATTCAGGGCGGGTGGTCAGTCAGGCGGTAATTATCGCCTACGGAGTCCGTGAAACCGGAGAACGCGAGATCATCGGGCTTGAGGTCGGCCCCAGTGAAGACGGTGTATTCTGGAAAGAGTTTCTGCGGGGGTTGGTCAGCCGTGGTTTGAGCGGGGTGATGCTGGTAATCAGTGATGCTCATCTGGGGCTGAAGGAAGCCATCAGCACGGTACTCACCGGGGTATCGTGGCAACGCTGCCGGGTGCACTTCATGCGCAATGCGCTGGCCAGAGTGCCGCGGGGCGCCCAGGCTATGGTATCTGCCGCTATCCGGACCATTTTCGCTCAACCTGACCGCGATAGCGCTTGCAGCCAACTCCGCCGGGTAGCCGATAACCTCAGACTCCGATTCGGTCCTGTGGCCGACCAATTGGAAGAGGCAGAACCGGATATCCTGGCCTATACCGCCTTCCCGCGGGAACACTGGCGGCAACTGTACTCTACCAATCCCCTGGAGAGACTGAACAAGGAAATCAAGCGCCGCAGTAATGTGGTCGGCATCTTTCCCAACAGCCAATCGGTAATCAGGCTGATTGGGGCGGTGTTAATGGAACAGCAGGACGAGTGGGAGGTCGGACGACGCTACTTTTCTTTGGATTCGATGAAGAAAACGCTGGAAGGGGCGCAGGAGGAACCCCTGATCATGGCTTTACCAGCTTGATTATTCGGGAAACCACCAATGATGAATTTACACCACTTGACGGGACACTACCATCTGCCCCCCTCCTTCTGATAATCCAAATACGCTTATGTCCATCTATTAATAGAATACAAGGGGGACTTTAACGGCGCTTTAACACATTGTTAACGCGCGGTTAAATCTTTGATAACCAGGGATTATTTTGCGAGGCTTTTATTTGAGAGGTAAGCTGAAGCTAAATGTGGAACCGTTGCCCTGTTCACTCGCAACCCATATTTTTCCGTTGTGGGCTTGGATAGTGTGCTTGGCAATAGCTAACCCAAGTCCACTACCACTTTTTGAACGGGCTCTATCGGCTTTATAAAATCGCTCAAAGACATGAGGTAAATCATCTTTTGAAATTCCAATACCTGTGTCTGATATATCTACGATAACTTCATTATTGTTGGTCTTGGTATATAGTTTCACGTTGCCACCAACTCTATTAAACTTAACGGCATTATGAACCAAATTAATAATCGTTTGCCTGATACGATCTCGGTCAGCCAGGACTTCGGGTAAATCTTTCGCCAAAGTAGCAGATACGGTCACCTGTTGCCTTTCTGCTAAAGGTTGTAGCTGCTCAATCACATCTTTGACCAGGACATTGAGATCTAAAGGCTCAAGCCTTAATTCAGCTTTACCAGTTTCGATACGACTGAGCTCAGTTAATTCAGAAACCGTCTGCGCCAAACGGTCAACTTCAGATTCAATCCGGGTTAAGAAGTCCTTAGCGGCTTCTTTATCATCGATTGCTCCGTCATGCAAGGTCTCGACCATGGCTTTGATGCCAGTAATGGGTGTCCTCAACTCATGAGATATATTACCTACTAATTCCTTACGCATTGTTTGCAGGTTTCTTAATTCCGTGAGATCTTGAAAGAGCAGTAGGATTTCGCTTGGCTTGCCATCAATAACCGGTGCGGCTATTACTCTTATGAAACGTTTCGTTACGGCCGACTCAAATTGGGCTGACTGTTCTTTACTGGTTTGTAAGCACCTTACTAACACTGCATCAACTTCATGCTCGCGCACCACTTCGATTATGGATTTACCTGACACATTCTTATCTTCAAATCCAAACAATTTACTGGCGGTGCGGTTCGCAGTTGAAATGATACCCTCTTTGTCAGTTAATATTACGCCATCGACCATATTATTAAGAACCGTTGATAGTTTGGCTTTTTCTGCTGAGACCGCTTCCATTGTGCTCTTTAAGCTTGATGACATTTCATTAAAAGCATTGCCGAGCTGCCCTATTTCATCTCCAGTATTTAAGGTAATTTTTCGGCCTAATTGACCGGCTGTAATTTGCTTGGTTGCTTTGGTAAGTTGCCGAAGCGGTCCCGTAGTCCTGCGAGCAATAAACCAAGCAGCCAATACTGTTAACAAAGCTAAACCTACCATTGTAAGAATGATAGTAAGTGTTAAATGATTTATTGATTTTTGGATAGCCGTCAGTGGCAAAGCTACCCTTGCTACTCCAAGGACAGTTTCCTGGCTATAAATAGGTACTGCAACATACATCATCTGTTCATTCAGGGTAATGCTATAACGGGTACTTTCACCAAAGCCTGAGGTTAGAGCATCTTTCACCTCAGGGCGGGTGGCGTGGTTTTCCATCGCGGCTGGGTTCTCTTGCGAGTCACCTAAAACTTTCCCGTTCGGAGCAATGATAGTGACTCGTGCTTCGATTTCTTGCCCTAATTTCTTTGCTAAAATATCAAGGTCGCTATTCTGAATAAGTAGTGGCAAACTGGCTTCAGCGGTTATACGGGCTTCTTCTTCTAGGTGGAATCTTAAATTATCGATCTGTGAGTTTCTTACAGAGCTTATGAGGTAACCGCCAGTAATCCCCGTACTAACGAGTATGAGGATTATAAAAGGTATTGCGATCCGCCACTGAATACTTTTGAACAATCCTAACCTTCCAGTTTATAACCTGTGCCCCTGACAGTTACGAGATAGGTTGGGTTACCCGGGTCATTTTCAATTTTCTGCCTTAACCACCGGATGTGCACGTCAACCGTCCTGGTATCGCCAGCATAATCATAACCCCATACTTTTTCTAACAGCTGCTCTCTGCTAAAAACCAAACCCTTGTTTCTAGCTAGAAAAGCCAATAAATCAAACTCTTTTGGTTTCAGTTCCAGGATAACTTCCGCTAATGAAGCCTGATGCCGATCTATATCAACTCTGATGTCTCCAATTTTAATAATTTTATCTTCGGACGGTTTCGTCTCCATAATTTGTGTCCTGCGAAGCATGGCTCTAACGCGAGCTATCAGCTCTCTCATGCTAAAAGGCTTGGTGACATAGTCATCGGCCCCAATTTCAAGCCCAACTATTTTGTCAGTCTCATCAGCTTTCGCAGTTAACATTAAAATAGGTGAATTCATTTCCTTGCGGAGGATGCGGCATACTTCAAACCCACTAAGTTTCGGCAACATAATATCGAGCAAGATAAGATCAGGTTTTTCCTTACGAGCTACCTCAAGTGCCTGCTCCCCATCCGCAGCAATGACCACATCATAACTCTCTTTGTTCAGGTTGTATTTGAGAGTTTTCAGTAGATTAGGGTCGTCCTCAACAATTAATACTTTATTTTGCATCACAGTTTCCCACCTAAGTATAGAACTTAGAAGAAAGGCTATCAAATTGTTGTGGTTTTGCTGTACCAATTACCGGTTTGGTTTAGCGATAATTAGGGTTTTTCCTATCAAGGCAATAAGTTATTTTTCATGTCTTCTAACCTACTCCTAGAGGGACGATTATATAGCTAGTTCTTGAAATTTTACCTTATGTATTTTTGTTGGAAAATGAAGCTAAACAGATACAAAACACGAAGCACATTAACAACAGAATACAGAGGACAAAGACCCTGACCTGAACGCTTGCCCGAACAAAAAGGGGGTTTAAGCGTGGTAACTACTTTATGCTGTCCACAAGACGAGAACCCCCTATCCTATGACCGACTTAACGGCGAATGGGCACAATGGTTTCGCACCGCCCAAAGGTTTGAACACAAAGTGCCCGCACAGGATAGGGGAGACATCCGACATAATATCATACTGGAACTGGCATTGACCAGAGCCAGAAACGGCAATAAGTCCTTCAGTGAAGCGATGATGTGCCGTATCGCAAGCTGTGTGGTCGCTCTTTACTGGCGTAAGCAATACAAGCTCACCAATGGGCTTGATTGCGGAAGCTGTAGCCAGAGGCAAAGAGCAAAATGCAAGGCGGGTTATCTCTACGGCGAATGTCCAAAGGCTATCAAGACTGAATACCTGTCAAAGCCGATAACAGACGGCGATGGCAACGTAACCGAGTTCGGGAATACCATCGCTGATGATAAGGCGATTGACGTTGGAGCTTGGATTGACGCCCGAACTTTCCTTCTTAGTTTCCCGAATAGGTTAGTTGAGATAGCTCACAAGAGGCTTGAGGGCACGCCTCTTGATAAAAAAGACCAGAAGTATCTGGAGCGGTTCAGACGACACGAACAAAAAAGATTATTACAGTATGTCGCAAACTGACACCCCTTACCAATATATATAGTGGGAGCACCGATAATGCCAGCGAATTGCGGGTTATCGGTAGCTTACTACTAGACGAAGCCGATAGCCTTGCCCACTGTCGGATAGTCAATAGGGGGTGTTCAAATAGAACAATTGAATATTGAGGGCAAGCGTTCAGGTGAGGGCTTTTGTGCTCACAAGGCGATATTGGTAAACGCTCTATCAAGGGCACTAGCCGAAAGGGTAGTGCTGATGGATTTCACGATAGGGCGTAAAGGCTTTCTTACCTACATTAAGTCATTAGGCGGGAGTAACGTTGTAAAAGTCGTTCCCTCGTCTAACGGCGATGCCAGCGGGTTGCGGGTTGCCGATAAAAGACTGAAGGTGGTTTGCGGAGCAAATACCAGTTACCTTGACGATATGGCTTGGGTAGGTGATAAAACACCTCTAACACTCTGCGATGTCAGAGTAAGTCCTTCCAATTCCGTCAAGCCTAACCTCGGAGCACTGGAGCTATCGGAAGCACTATCAAGGGTCGTGCCGTTCACCGCTAAAGAGGATAACAGACCTGTTTTACAGTGTGTCCTCTTCAAGGTGGCAGACGGCAAGCTCACGATGGTAAGCGCCGATGGTTACAGACTTGCGATGGTGAAGCTGGATTTTGACGGTGATGAAGGGCAAGTCCTGATAAATCGGGATGAGCTAAGGGGTGTAATCAGTGCTCTGCGAAGGGCATACAGGGTAAGGGTGGGCTTTGAGAAAAGCGGGGAAAGCCTTGACGGAATGAGCCTTGTTCTGGACACGGAGCTAATCCGCTATAAATGGCGGGGGGCTGACGGGAACTTTCCCGAATACGAGAAGCTCATACCCGCCTACTTCAATACCTTTGTTAGCTTTGATACTAACGAGGCAATCAGGGCGGTAAGCTCACTCAAAGTCCTGTCCGATAGCAAGGCATACCCGATAGACCTCACAATCGGCAACGGCAAGCTCACAATGTCCAGTCCCGATGATAAGGGAATGGCAGAGATACCCGCCGATACACAGGGCGAAGGCAGGATAAGACTGGATGGCAGTTACCTTGCTGACGCCTTAAGAGCTTGTGGCGGGATGGTAGAGCTTAAGCTGGTAGATAGTAAATCGCCAATGCTCTTTACCTCTCCCGACTATGAGCTTGTGGTAATGCCGATGTTTGCTGGTGAAAGCCAGAAGCCGAAAGGTGAGACACAGACCGCCGAGCCAGTCAAGGCAGAAACCGAACCCGCCGAGGATACCGAACCAACCGAGCCAGAAGCCGAGATGGTAAGCGAAGCCGAGAAAGCCCAAGCGGTAGCCGAAGCCGAAGCAATCACTAAAGCCGATAAGCCGAAGCGGAAGCGAAGCAAGGCAAAAGAACCAGTCGCCGTAGCATAAGCCTGAACTGAACGCTTGAACTCAGAAAACAGCCAACGCAAAAAAGCGGGGGAGACCCCGCTTTTTTGCTTTTTTAGGGGTATTCGTTTCCCCAATGCGTGGGAACGGATACCCTTTTTTTTATGGCTAAAAGGGCAGGGAGCACCGATACCCGATGGCAGAGGCAGACCTCGATAGACGTAAGCCCTCGATGGCAGGGACAGCACCAGCGGTTGCGTACTTTTTGGAAGTCCCCAGGGACAGTTGCACAGTACGAGCCACAACCAAAGAGAGTAGGTACTCCCAGATATTTATTCGTAATTCATTTAGAAAGGAGGAAGCCGACTATGGCGGATACGGACACTATCTTTGTCCTCAGCAAGGTAGATGTCATTGATTGTGCCAGGGAGATGGGTATCCCTGAAGAAGCGATAACCGATGACATCCTCGCCCAGGTGAAGAAGGGTGTGGAATGGGGAATGGAGTGCTGGTCTGATGTCGTCAAGGAAGCCATCAATATGGCTCTCAAGAGCTAGACCACCCCACTTACCCATTCTTGCAGGGGTAACTATGCCTAATAACTGAAATAAAGGAGGTAAAACTATGCCTATCAAGTGGAATGCGCTGATGGTCAATGAGGCAATGGATATGGTCGAGGAATACGTCAATCAAGCCATTGAGCCATTGGAACAGGCAAAGCTGGTAGCTGTGGAAGCGAGGAAAATCCCCAACCTGCCAGGCTACATTGACCAGCACCTGTCCCGTCTCATTGGCGAAATCGAGCGGGTTACTGGTGGGGTATTGTCTTGGAACCAGCAACCTCATCCGGGGTATGTTCGTTCCGCGATTAGCTCTGTCCGTGAGTCTATACCCAATGGAATGGTAGAGGCAGAGCGGCAGAAGGCAAACAGCGGCAAACAGCTCAGTTTAGTGAGTTAACAAAGCCAGCGATACCGGCAATTGAAGGGGTTACCATGCCCGAAATCTGAATAGAAAGGAGTAAAAAAACATGGCAACAGGTCAGATGGACTTGTTTGATGGAGTCAAACTTGCCGAACCTGAGCCGACCACTACAGTGAAACTGGGACGAAAAACCGTCCAGATACCGCTTCGTAAGAAACGGCGGGAAGCCATAAAGCGCCTGATGGAGATATTGGAAGAGCTGGAAGGTAAGGACATCTACATCGGCTCTTACGACGCCGGCGGACGCCACTTCTGGCTCGATAATCTGAAACTCCCCAGACTTCAACTGGAATGGCATCCCATGAGACTCAAGAGCGACCACACCTATATTCCCAGTGTCATCGTACTCTGGGGAAGCAAGTCAGCAGCCGTCAGGATATTCACCGACTACCTCGTGGCCGTGCGGGAACAGGAATACCAGGGTTACTGGCACTACCTGCTAGACTTCCGCAACGGTTTCTGGCAAAGCCCAATAGACAACTTCAGGTCACACTACGCCTGCCTGCATATAACCAAGTTCAAGGACTAAAAGGCTTATTCCTAATTTATGAAGGGGTAACTATGCCCTAAAAGGAGAAATGAAATGAATACATTATTCGTAATCAACGCTGCTTTCAATACTGGCCAGATTGTCGCCACCAGAGGAGTCTACGACCTTGCGTGTGAAAACCCCGACTTTGCCCAATTCATTCAGAAGTCCCTTAATCGTCACGTTAAGGGTGACTGGGGTGATGTGGATGAAGAGGACAAGCAGGCTAACGACCAGGCGCTGAAACAAGATACACGTTTGTTATCGGCTTACAACGATGACCGCTTTCCTAAGAATGGAGTGGCTAACATCTGGATAATCACCGAGGCCGATCGGAGCTCAACCACTATTCTATTCCCCGACGAATACTAGACCTCAAACCACAAAAATCCTAAATTAAGGAGGGTAACTTTGTCCAAAAATATCAATACGATGATAGATGACTTAGTAGGTACGCTAACCGATCCTATCATTGTCTATCCAGGAGGTTGGGGGGATAGTCTCCCAGAATGGTTAAAAAATGCCATTACTCTGGAACGGTTAACTGAAAACATGAAGGTAACTAAAGGAGAACAACCTACTGGCACGGATTCTGAAGCCTGTGCCTATCTCAATACGGCTTCGCTTACTTTGCCGATGGATAGCGACTGGAGCCAGATTTATCTGTATGTCGCTAGTAAAACCTATACCCGATGGAGCAAGAGTGAGATGCCAAAGGATATCAGGGTTAATTCATTAACAGACCAGCAGATGTCCGACCTGATCCGGCTGAAAGAATGGCTATATCAACGGCGAACCACAGCCAGACAGGAACAAGAACGGGCAGAAAGACGTCATCAGAAAGAAGAGGAGGTAGCCAAAAGAGAATCGGAACAGCCAGCGTTGTTTGAGTTCTAAGACAATTTGGTGGTTATCTTTAGAAGGGGGCCGTGAATATTCACGGCCCCCTTCTTGTTTGTTGAAAATGATATTATTCTGAATGGTTATTACTTGGATTTAAAACCAACGTTTATTTGTGGTCGCGTCTCACGTGATAATACTTCAGAACCTCATCCACAGCCGCATCCCCCGTGATTGTAGTCTCATCAAAAACATTTTTTGCTACGATTTCTTTTAGTCTTATTATTTGTACGTCATCAAGACGATTATATTTCCCCCACCACTCGGCAGTTAAATTGTCTTTATATTTGAAACGATGGATAATAAATGCCTCCGGCATCCATAGTATTTTGTGAAACTCATCAATATCTTTACCAAAGGCCTCTTCGAAGAAGGATTTCCCACGGCCAATCTTTCCTTTTGTGGCATTAAGGACCGCCTGGATAGATCGTATAAACTTGCGGTTCCAATGTTCTCCAATATATTCTCGATTATCAAAGTATTCCGGGTCGTCGATGGGATGATACTTCATCGGGAATGAGTAGATATTCACACCAAGTTCATCGCACAAGGCAACATTGATTCTCATCCTATGGTACAAATCATCCGGCTCGTCCTCGAAATTATAGAGTAAGTAGTTGGACAATTCCGTAATGTTATATTTTGCAGCAGTACGAATCGCCTTCTCGTAGGTGTCTTTCATAGAGTAGTGGTCGAAGGCAAACCGCAGTGGACGGATGTTGATCTCGGCCAATTTCTCCATTTTCTTGTCGGTTACGAGACGAGCGTCGACGCCCTGATTGAAATCAATAATACGCATGCGCTTTAGCCGTTTGAAATACTTTTGGTAGAGGGGACGCGCAATATCATCAAACTCGATCATTGCTTCTTGAGTTGCCACTTCCGAATATAGCAGATTGCGCTCTTCTCGCTTCAAGTAGAAGTCCGCCTGTTCCGTCTCCGGTAGTTTGCCAGAAATCCGATCATATAGCTCGATTAGTTTTCTTGTATATGCTCGCACATTGTAACCGGCACGCAGGTTTTTCATCGCGATAGCATATTCACTCTCTGGGATATACATAGCACCACGTTCGAAACCGCACTCTTTAATTTCATCTATGATTTTATTAAAGTGTTTCGAAGCAAAGACATTATTGTCTAACAGTAGTAGGTCTTTTTGTGGTCCGAACCGTTCAGTAGCCTGCCGGATTTGCTCCTTCATACCCACATAATCCTTAAACTTTGGCTCCAACTGAGGGACAGCGCAAAAAGCGCATTTGCGTGGGCACCCATGTGTCATGTAGGCCAAATAAGAATTAGATGCCGGGTACTGATAAGTAATCTCTTCTAAGATGGAGTAATCCAATGGGAGTTCATCGATGATGTCTTCGTTATCGGCATCCAGCATGCCTGGTTTGTTTAATAGGCCGCAAATAGGTTCAATCCCGGTTTCTTCACGTACTTGCTTATGAAGAATGCTTGCGGCAATCCCGCCTAGAATAATTCTACCTTTGTCCGAGCAGAACTTCTTCGCATAGTTTATCGTATCGATTGTTTCACGCCAATAAAATGTGAATAGTGTAGTGACTCCGATGACATCAAACTGCGGAAACCTGCTATCTCGAAAACGAAGGCGGTATTCTTTCAGTAGCGAGTCCTGTTCGCTGTTCCTGAAATTTGGTATCGCATCGAGCGGAGCGTATTTACCTGTCTTTATGTATTCAATAAGTTTAGGGACCTGTTTACCAAGTGTGGGGTCGTTCACTTCTGCCAAAAACTCTTCACATAACAGTTGGGCTGCAAAAACTTTTAAGTCGCCTTTGAAAAAACGAACATCATCGCCTCGTGTGCGGTAATAAGTGGCCAACTTCATGAGACCCATCGGAGGGTATTTGTTTCTATAGTTCGGTTCTATCAAGAGAATCTTCCGATTCATTGGAGTCCTTCCTCAATGCTGCTGATTATTCGTTCAGCAGTCTCGCGATCTGCTGCTCTCAAAATAATGTCGAATATTTTTGATATGAGCTTGCGATCGCTCCGGCTATACTGTGAAAGCCTGTCAGTTCGACGCCCTAATTTGTCTTTAGGTGGGTTCGTGTCAGGTGGATTGGTCGCTTTTATAACCGTCTTAGGTCGTTCGTCCTCTATCCGGTCTATGACCTTTTGCATTAGGTCATTAGCTTTATCTTTCAACTTTTCAATTCGTACCTGGGCATCTTGTGCGTCCTTCTTTGACCGAAGAACGACGTTCAACTCTGAGTCACGATGGCCTTTATTAACAAAGCTGCCCGAATTCTCTTTTTCTTTGAATTCAGCTTCCTTTTTCTCGTATGTATCGATTTTCTTATATGCGCTATTGATGGCTGACCCGTCGTAATAAATCTTATGTAATTCCTCGTTGAAGTACTTTCGCAACTCGCGCTCGAACTCTGCCCGCGCCATGTTCTCATTGAAATAGTCACGCTGCGAATTTGGAATCAAGTCCTTGTTCACAGCAAAAACCTCGCCAACAAAATAGCTGTTTCCGCGGTCCTCTTTGAAAAGTTTTTGGAGCGAGTCTTCTCCACCAATCTGGATATTTTCTTTACGTAACCTCAAGCCACGCATCTGGTTAATCTTCGGGATAGCCTTCTGGAATTTTGATAAACCAACCCACATCCAAGCAAATAGTTCTCTATCTGCGTCATAAAAGTCCTTAAAATGGACAGCAAATATGTCATCGTATTTGTTTCCGGCTGAGTCTTTAAGGATAGTCGAAAACTTCTTGAAAACAGTCTCTCCATCGAGAGTGATATTGTATTCGTCGAGCCTAACGCCCAAGTACTGGGCATGCTTGTACACTTCACTTCGATAATAGAAGCTATTCTGGTAAGGTACGGGTGCAACAAACGAGAGATAATCCTTAACCTTCTGAAAATCGAGCAGGTCGGTATTCTCAGGGTTAATATCAATAAGTTTAACTCGAAAGAAATGAGAGTCAGAATTGTTTGTCTTCTTCTGTTCAAAGCGGTTGATAGCATGCAGCACTTCATTAGCCGTATGCTTCTTACCTCGCTGATTCTCTTCAATGAGACCTCGCATCTTCTTGGCATCACATAACATGATTGAAACAGTTTCCTCGCCCAGGCAACACGATTCGAAGACCAGCTGTTTGCAATACGCCAGGCCACACAATCTACCGATCCCTCGAAAACCTTTGTCTTCACCGATCTTCTTGTCAGAATCGGCGATATTTCCAAGGGTTCGTTGGAATGATGTGGCAGGAATACCCGTAGCATTATCTTCGATAACGATGGTTCGTTGGTCATGGTCCAGCCATATCTTTATGGTGCCTTCGCCGGGTTTCAGGATTCCGTCTTTGACTGCTTTATCTATCTGGTCACAGGAGTTTTGAATATATTCGCGGTAAATCACCTTCGAATCTTGATACATTCCCGTTGTAAGGTTTTCCAGAATGTTCGCGCCAAAGACGTAATCTGTCTTATCCATTGTATTTCCTCGTTATTTAAACTGTTTGTAGATAGGTTTTGGAAAGTTGATCTTTAACAACGATCTAAAGACCGGATTTTGTACGAGATAGTCACCTTGTTCCAAGCGCATCAGCATGCTCTTATATGTATTGGGCAAGCTGCCATAGTCTCTCATCGACGTTTCGATGGAATTGGTCCTTCCGTAAGCGTGTGTTGCGCAGTTACCTGTTACGCGGTCATGGATTGACGACCGGAATTGTTCTGCGGCGAACAATATAACCCCAAGTGATCTTCCGCGTTCGGTCACATCAAGAATTTCCCGCAGAATCGGAGACGTCTTGGGAACCTCTTTGGATGCGTATTTATTTAGTTCGTCGATGAAGACGATGATCCTGGACGGTGGTTTTACCTCAGATTCACCATCGTACTCTCCAAGTTTCAGGTTATAGATAGTCCTTACTACATCGCCAAAGACAAATGCCTGTTTGTCCTCTGGGAGCTTAGCTATATCGACAACATATACTTCATTCTTATGAATATGCTTCAGATCATCAGCGAGGCGACACTCAGCTTTAGAAGGATTTACCGCGTTAGCAAACATATCATCTTGAATTGCCTTACGCACCACCCGTTTAAACTTCCTCCAGCTCAAGACGGAAATATCACCCTTAGCACCAGTTGAACCTTTCTGTGCATTTTCTGTCACTTTGTCCATAAAGTCCTTCCACGTGGACAGACCCCCAAAATCCTTATCATCATTGTCAATAATTTTACTGATAATTGACTCCATGGTTTGAGCTGGATCATCAATATCTGCAAACATCATCTCGATGTTCTCTTTGTCGTCAGAGTAAATGTATTTGAATTTTTTTAACTGAGCGGCCTTTAGATAGTTATCAATTTCGTCCTTTGTCAAATAGGTGCTTTGCTTAGCCGAGGTATTACTTGCGTAAGGGATATAGTACTTCACCTTGTTAAACGGTTCGGTGGATAAACCCAAAGACTTATATTCTGCAAGGGTTCGGTCTCTTTCCCCGGGGCTGTCGGCCGAGAAGTCGTTCGGTCTATCGATAGCCATCAAGTCCTTGCCCTTTACGTTGAAAATAACAAAAGCCACGCTTTCGTCTGTTTCACCAGTATTAAAATACCTATCCTGAATGGCCTTCATCAGAAACATCGCATAAGATGTCTTTGCTGCAAGCCCTGAAATTCCCGAGATATTCAGATGCGCGCCTTCAGGCCCCAGGATGAACTTCGAATTTAAGTATACAGGTAGTGTAACTTCATCCGAGGTTCCTTCATACATCTTGAGAGAACCGCACACCAACGGGTTTTCAATCTTGTCCAGCCCCAGTGCCATGGTAATCTCCTCGGGTGTAGCAAGATATACTTTTGCATTGTTATGCACTGGTGTATATAGGCTCCCACTATTGAAGGATACCTTGGCCTGGGCATAATTCATACCGACGCGAAGTGTAGGTTCATCGATGTTAACATCACCAAAATCACTAGAGATGAAGTTCGTTAGAAAGCTCTGGGCATCAGTGATATGTGAGATGTTCTCAATCACTCCAAAAGTGTAAGATTTTTCTATATGTTCAACCTTAACAATATCAAATGCATGAAGCTTCAGATCAGAGTTAGTCCAGAAGTTAAATTCGTCCATTGTTGTGGGGCTTTTCTCGGTCGCCAAGACCCGTCCAATTAATTTGCTCATTCGCGATCCTCCTTAAAATAGGTGCAGGAAGCTTTCAGCATTCAGATAACGTGATTTTACAAAAGACTCTGTAAGGTAGATGGGATAGATGTGATTCGCCCACCTCAGGTCCGACCCATAACAAACGGGGTTTCTCTCATTCATAAGATAAGCACTCAATGTATCAACGAGCTGACTATCAATACCAAACTCGTTTTCTTCCTCCGTCACGAGAATTTTCTCTACCTTGAGGATACCGTCGAACGGAGTCCGAGTCTGTGTCTTATCTCTGAGTCGTATGTACCACACTGCAAACTTGATATCGCCGAGCATTTGGTTTTCATACTCTGCAACGGGAGTACGGTGGTATAGAGGTAAATCGGCAATGAAGCCAGGATTGGGTTTGCCGTTTATATCCTCACAGACCTCCGGATTGAAATTCTTTGAGGCACCAATAACCCAGCTATAGTTATTCTTAAAAGTCTGGTATTTCTTCCTATCTATTTTATCTTCCTTACTTGGCCGATACTCCAAAGACCCATCCTTGACCAAGTAATTATCCTGGTTCAGATTATCTAGACGCACAAGCTCGGCAACGAGTTTTTTCTCACATTCAATCATTCTATCCTGGACACAGGCCGTTGCCCGATCCTCGAATTTTTTATCTGTATTTTTGGATGTCTTATACGGCAGAATAGTCGAAAATTCTATCCCTAGTCTCTTCAATTCGTTACACTCGCTAAGTTTCTTAGCTGTGGCTGGCCAAAAGCCGGGTTTCCCATCGGCGTCAGCTACATCCGGCATAGATAAAACAAACTCTCTCTCGAACTTGATCGGAATAACTTTTTTATCGACACGTCGGCAGCATCCAACACCTATCTGACCAGCAATCACTGGATAAATAACGCTTCGGCCGCCGGATTGTGCATATGCGATGTCATCCACCTTAAAAACCCTGCGTGAGCCATCTAAAAAGTAGCTCAAAATCTGGCCGTCACGAAAGGCGGGCTTCTTGCTCAATCCTGACAAATCGACATATGTCTTATGCAGCGTAGTTTCAGCTCTCCTTTTCCAGATGATCTCACTATCGCCGTAGTCGACTGCTGGACGGTCTGTATGGTCAAGGGCATATTTATGTGCCTTGTAGCTCTTCCCGCCGGTGACCTCGGCAAGAATGCTCATGACCTTTTCGTGCTTTAGCTTGGTAGCGGAATTAGCCATGTTACTTTGTCCTCCTTTTAGTCTTCCCATTGCCAGGAGTGACTTCCATAATATCCGCCACATCGCAATTCAAAGCCTTACAAATCTTCAGTAATACATCCGTCGTTATGTTCTCGCCTTTACCTAATTTCGCGATGGATGTTGTACTGATACCCGATAATCGCTTCAGGTCTTGTTTGTTCATTCCTTTATCGATTAACAGTTTCCATAGCTTGTTGTAGCTGATAGGCATTGAGGCACCTCACCTCTTGGAGTAAGTAAATGCTTATCAGACATTTTAGCTTAGTAAATGCGAAAGTGTCAACAATATATTTGCGTTATCAAATATTTACTGCACGAAAAGAAATAAGGTTGTCTGCCCAACGGAGCGGCATTATCGTTGGTGTTGGACCGGTGAATTTGGGGGAGCTTGGCGTTAGGTAATAAGAAAAATCTCGAATGAATAGGTAGCTAATACACCCTAAAATAACCCGGTTGAACAGTTGTTAATTGAAAAGCATTTACCGTCAGATGTAAACTGTTTATATCTTTAGATAGAAACACTAAACATTTGGATTTTAGTAGATGAGAGACGATTTTTCTTTGCCAACCAAAGAACTCCTAGCAAAACGGGTGGCCTATCGCTGCTCGAACCCAGCATGCCGCCATGTGACTAGTGGGCCACAGACAGACACCACCAAGGCAGTAAACATCGGGGTTGCGGCGCACATCACAGCCGCCTCGGAGGGTGGTCCTCGCTTCGATCCGGCCATGACCTCCGACGATAGGCAAGGTACTGGCAATGGAATCTGGCTCTGTCAATCATGCGCCAAGTTAGTTGACAATGACCCAATCCGTTATGCGGTGGATGTGTTGCAGCTCTGGAAGAGGCTTGCAGAGACGACGGCAATCCATGAGTTAGAGAGCCATTCAGGTGTTGGCGAAGATTCCACTGACAAGTGCGCAGAGCTCGAAAGTGTTATGCCGGACATGTTCAGCGAAATGAGGAACGACCTGGCTGCCAACCACTTGAGCCGCGAGTTCGTTATCCTGAAGAAGACTTGGGTGTACAATGGGCGTCCTGAACATCCTGTGTTAGTCTATTATTTCGAAGACCACCCTGACCTCGAAAGCAAGCTGCTTATCCTCCAGAATCGTGGTCTCATTAGGGAAATCACCTACAACAATGTCTCACGCTATGTCATTAGTGAGGAGCTTGCCCGCTATCTGACGAGGCGATAACCTACCAGTGCCCTAAGTCGCCTTTTCATCAGGGCGAAAGATTGGCAGCCCAGACTGCACATTCGTCACTGATATGTATCTCATAAGACTGGTATAGGATAAGGTGCACCATTGATAAGAGAGTACTCACATCCGATTTGAGGTTAGGATTGTTTTTCAACAACTGTTTCGCAGTAACTTCATCTATTGCCGTTACCCTCAAATCAACTACTGGATCATACTGAATAAGAGAAGCAAACCTGGGCACGTCGATGGCGTAGAGGCTATGTAATCCTGGCTCATTCAGGTGGAAAATCGGACAACCCTCATGTTTGCCCAAAATCCAGTTTGTTCTAAGGTCGTCGCCAAGTTCCCATCCTGGCGTAGTGAGCAACTTGTCGAGGGACACCACAGTGTCAACATCCAAATGGGCGGCTATCACTATCAGGCACCCTTCTGGTTTGCCTAATAAGGCAGCCATCTTCTTGGCTGTGTCAAGGATTCTCTCTGGCTGTGGAGCGACAGCATCTGAGAGAGCTTGACGGGTATGGCGAACTGAATCTATCAGGCGGGTATGCAATGTCTTCAGTAGGTGGCGCTCTTCTGCAACAGCGAATTCCCACCCTCTAAGGTCAAGCCAGTTTGAGCCGTCCACAAATGGGCCTTTGTTGACCAGTTGGTTAAAGCCAAAGCTTGTCAAATGATTTGGGGTAGCCTTGTTCTGGAATGCACCATAGTACCTGAATATTTTCTCCGCTGCACCTATCTCTTTTCGACTCTTCAAGTAATCGTCCTCGAATACTTGCACGCGTGCCTCTGACACGGACGATTGGAGGATATGAGTCTCCTGGCGCTGGCGTTCAGCTTCAGCTTCTCGCTTCAGGGAGGCCACTATGGTGTTAGCCTCATTTATGTCCTCGCCTTCCACAATCAGGAAGTGGTTGATAAGCTCTTTGTCTTGTGGGTGGAAGGTCTCTGCTGCACCAGCCGCCAGGTCTGATGGAGCCATTGCTGAAGTCTCCAATACGATAACCTGAACGTCTGCCCAGCGTGGCGTTCGTCTGAACTTCCGCATGGCATTATCCAGGACGGCATGAACGCACTGTTCGACTGATGTTTGCATGGAATGTGCGCCTGTGGTTGCTACCACCCAAACACTGCCTTTAGAGCCGCCGCCTTTGTCAGTCCTGACAAGCTCCCACTCCTCATACCAGGTGAACTTATCACTGTTGCCCATTAACCTTCTGTTACAAGCCGCGACAACTGCTTCTTCAAAGGCGTCTTTGCACTCCTGTGTAATGAAAGAATGCTCTAGACCTTCGTCAACGAGCATGAACTTCCCCGCTATTCGCTCTCCGATACGGCGCATTAGTTCAGGGTACTGATTGCCATGAAGGCACATTATGAGAGACGGGCTAGACGGGGCAATCAGGGAGATGTGTCCTTCTCGTGGGATTCGGATGGTGCCCTTCTGACCCGGTTTCAGGGTTGGGGCGACACGTGTTACCTCTTGTCTTACTAGCTTACGCATGGAACGAGTCATTGGTAGTTGAAAGCCGAGTGCTGGGCAGAGGTAGTAGGAACCGCCGCATGATGGTGCCAGGAACCTTTCATTATTGCGAAGGTATGCAATGTAATCCTGAGATGCGGAGTCTATGAGTCGCTTGACTTCAATAGCAGCCGTCTTGGTACCATTGCCAGCAATTACCTCTGGGGTAGGCTCCTGAAGCTTGCGGTCGTCTAGGTTCTCATGGACGGACCAGTCACCTCCATAGTGTTCTCGGAGGTAACGACAGGCGAGTGCAACACATCTTTTCTCTTGTTGTGTCAGAGGCATGTATGCCACCTACATTACGGCGTTGGTCATTGTTGAAATGGTAGCATATATCGGTAGGAAAATTCTAAACTAGAGCCATGGGAAGGTTATTGAAAAAACTCTCCCTCGTGAAGGAGTTCTAGGTATTGTCCCCTTTGGTGGAGCTGAGGGGATTCGAACCCCTGACCCTTGCGATGCGAACGCAATGCTCTCCCAGCTGAGCTACAGCCCCATGCGGAAACGAATTATAGCACATCGGCTGAAAGGGGATTAAATAGAGCCGGCGCTTTGGAGTCAAGAACAGGCGGCCCGTTACGGGCCGCCTGTCTGGTTTCTTTTTACTCGGCTTACAGCTTGGGTTCTTCGCCGGGATGCAGGCCACGCCATTTTTCCAGTAGCTCTTCGTGAGTTTCCTGGTTGGCGTCATCGGGGACACAGCAGTCTACCGGGCAGATATCGGCGCACTGCTTGGTGGAAAAGGCACCGACACATTCGGTGCACCTGGTCGGGTCGATAACGTAGATAGTTTCTCCCTCGGTGATGGCGTTGTTGGGGCATTCCGGTTCACAGGCGCCGCAACTGATGCATTCCTCGGTAATTTTGAAAGCCATTTTCTTTTTTTATACCTCTCGCCAAAGTTGGTAGCCCCCATTATATCTAAAAAAATCGCTATGGTAAACAGCGGGTAAGTCACAGGTATTGCGTCAGGGGATAAAAGGTGGTTTAATGATTGACGTGAACGTACTCGACATCGTCATTCTGGTACTTCTGGCCCTGCTGGTTTTCCGCGGGCTGACTCAGGGGCTCATCAAGTCGCTGGCCGGTCTGCTCGGTCTCATCGTCGGCATCATGCTGGCCGGGCGCTACCATGAGCAACTGGCCGGGTCCCTCTTCAATTTCATCTCCAATCCGGATTGGGCCAACATTGTCGCCTACGTCGTTATCATCCTCGCCGTCTGGCTTATCTTCGCCATACTGGCCCGCCTTCTCTCCAAACTGGCCTCCATTGTCTTTCTCGGCTGGGTCAACCGTTTGGGCGGGGCGCTGTTCGGTCTGCTGATGGGCATGTTCATCGCCGGAGCC
This sequence comes from Dehalogenimonas lykanthroporepellens BL-DC-9, assembly GCA_000143165.1. Classification (NCBI taxonomy): domain Bacteria; kingdom Bacillati; phylum Chloroflexota; class Dehalococcoidia; order Dehalococcoidales; family Dehalococcoidaceae; genus Dehalogenimonas; species Dehalogenimonas lykanthroporepellens. The sequence continues at coordinate 1,152,359 of CP002084.1, read as the reverse complement.
GCGCTGGCGGCCTGGGCTAAATTCTTCGGCGGCGACGTCCTGGCGGATTCCTTCATGGCCGGCTTTCTGCTGGACAAATTTCCCTTTATCCTGTCTCTCCTGCCGGCCCAGTTCGATTCCATCAAGGAGTTTTTTCAGTAAGCAATGGTAACTTCGGCCGGTTGGCGTCGTTGTAATAAATTGACACCTCCCTAGCCGGAGTATAGACTTAACCCCATAATATGCATTGCCCTGAAGATCACTCGCCGATGATTGTGGTTGAACATGACCGCATCGCCATAGACTATTGTCCCCAGTGCCGCGGCGTCTGGCTGGACCGGGGTGAACTGGAACTGCTGGTAGAACGCACCTGTGCTGATGAAGCCGACGTCAGCCTGGAGGATATCTTCCAGCGCCGCCCGGCCGTCGTCGATGAGGCCAAACGCCGTTGTCCCATCTGCCGCCGCACCATGCGCAAGGAGAAAATCGGTGTCGCCCCCGAGGTCATCATTGACGCCTGCGCCGACCGCGAAGACGGGCTGTGGTTTGACGGCGGTGAACTGCATCAGGTTCTGTCCCAGGTGCCGGTGCGGGACAATACCCCCGCCGGCGGCATGATGACCTTTCTGCGGGAAGCGCTCAAGGCCGACGCGGCCGATTAATACGGAGGAAACAACAACATGGAAATCACCCTGATAGTCATTTTGGTGGTCATCGTCCTGGTGGTGCTGGGGCTCGTCGGCATCTACAACGGGCTGGTAAAACTGCGCAACCAGGTCAAAAACGCCTGGGCTCAGATAGATGTCCAGCTCAAGCGGCGCTATGACCTCATCCCCAACCTGGTGGAAACAGTCAAGGGCTATGCCAAGCATGAGCGTGAAGTCTTTGAAAACGTCACCAAAGCCCGCAACCTGGCTCAGCAGGTCTCCAACTCTTCGCCCGGCGTCCGGGCACAGGCGGAAGGTGAACTTTCCGCCGGGCTGTCCCGCCTGCTGGCGGTGGCCGAAGCCTATCCCGACCTCAAGGCCAACCAGAACTTCCTGGCCCTTCAGGAAGAGCTGACCTCCACCGAAAACAAGATATCCTTCTCCCGCCAGTTCTACAATGATTCGGTTCTGAACTACAATAACAAGACCCAGATGTTCCCTTCCAACATCATCGCCGGCATGTTCGGCTTCACCATGAACGAGTATTTCGAGGTCAAGGTAGAGGCGGAGCGCACCGCTCCCAAGGTAAGCTTCAACTGATCCCTGGGTCATCTGAAGTTTGGAACTTGTGGATTGATAATTTGAATTTGTTTGGGATTTGGTTTTTGGAATCTGATATTTTCCGGCCCGGTGGTTCTGCCTGATGTGGGAACAGATAAAGGCTAACCGCAACCGCTCCATCCTGCTGGTTATCGGCATGGGCGTTCTGCTGGTGGCCCTCGGCTACGGCATCGGCGTCTACTTTTTCGACAACGTCTATGCCGGTGTCGCCGTGGCCGGCGTCATCTGGGTCATCATGACCCTGGTCGGCTACTTCCAGGGCGACAGCATTCTGCTGGCTACCTCCGGGGCCAAAAAGATTGGAAAGAAAGACCACCCCCGGCTTTTCAACGTGGTCGAAGAGATGACCATCGCCTGTGGCCTGCCGAAGATGCCGGACGTCTATATCATTGACGACCCCGCCCTCAACGCCTTCGCCGTCGGGCGTGACCCGGAGAAGGCCGCCGTGGCCATAACCTCCGGCCTGCTTCAGAAGCTCAACCGTGACGAGCTTCAGGGTGTCATCGCCCATGAACTGGCCCACATCAAGAACCGCGACGTCCTCCTGATGTCCATGACGGCGGTGCTTCTGGGCACCATTGTCATCCTGTCCTATTACTTCAGCCGCATGATGTTTTTCACCGGCGGCGGTTCGCGCCGCTCATCGGACTCCGGCGGCGCCGGCGGCGCCATTATCGCCATCATCGGCCTGGTCTTCATCATTCTGGCCCCCATCTTCGCCCAGCTCATCTACTTCGCCATCTCCCGCCGGCGCGAATACCTGGCCGATGCTTCGGCGGCGCTTTACACTCGCTATCCGGAAGGTCTGGCCTCAGCGCTGGAAAAGCTGGGCAGTTCCACCAACCAGGTCAAGGCCGCCAACCAGGCCACGGCCCCGATGTACACCGTTAACCCCTTCCGGGAAAAAGGCCGCAAGGCCGCCGACCTGACCAGCACCCACCCGCCTATTTCGGAGCGCGTCAAGATACTGCGCAAGATGGGCGGCGGCATCTCCTACCAGTCATACGAACAGGCGGCCGAAGAAGTCACCCGCCAGCGCATTATCCCGACTTCGGCCCTGGCCGGGGCGCAGACCCTGGCGGCCCGTGAGCCTTCCACCGAAGGCGCCGTCGGTGAACCGGATAAGCTGGCCCGCACCCGGGAAACCCAGGATATGCTCTTCGGTATGAGCCGCTACCGCAAGCTGGACTGCCAACAGTGCGGCACCGTCCTGCGTCTGCCGCCGGACTACAAGGCCCCGGTGGTGCGTTGTCCCCATTGCGGCACGGTCAACCAGGCAATAAACAAATAGACAGACAATGATTATGACCTCAAATAGTATCCCAGTAAACCCCAAAATTCTCGAATGGGCAAGAAATAATGCAAATATGTCAGTACAACTTGCTGCGCAAAAAGCCCATGTTAATGAACTGAAAGGAAAAGGGGAAAGCATTGAGATAACTGCCACAGAGCGATTGTTGAGCTGGGAAAAAGGCGAATCAACTCCTTCGTTTACACAATTAAAGAATTTAGCGAAAGCATATAGGCGTCCTGTTCTTACTTTCTTTTTACAGAATCCGCCGGAATGTGAGACAAAGCTACATGATTTTCGGACTGTTCGTGGTCAAGGAATAGATATTAATAACCCTGAATTTGCTGCTCTAACTCGACACGTTGAAATGATACATCGTTCTCTTCAGGATATTTTAGATAAGTCGAATACCCAACAACTAGAATTTGTTGGTGGTACACGGCCAGACATTGACTACAGACAATTTGCCGAGATAATTCGAAAGTTTCTTAACTATTCAATTGAACAACAGTTAAAAGCTCGCGATCCTAGCTCGTTATTTGCCGATATCCGAAAAGCAATTGAAGAAAAGGGGGTATTTGTTCTTCGTATTGGTAACCTGGGTAGTCATCATTCTAATATAAGTCCATTAGTCTTCAGAGGTCTTGCTCTGAGTGATAAAATTGCTCCAATGATCGTTGTTAATGCAAACGATTCTCAAACAGCAAGGCTTTTTACTTTGATACATGAACTGTGTCACATCTTCATTGGAGAGAGTGGTATCAGTAATTGGAATAGTATTGACTCTCAACTACAGGAGAATCAGCTATCGAATGAGATATTATGTGATCGAACAGCCGCTGAGTTTCTTGTTCCAGAAATAGAATTCAAAGAAGCTTTATCACAGATTCCTCCTTCCTTGAAGACTGAGGATAGCATTGAGTTATTATCGCACCGTTTCAACGTGAGTAGACTTGTCATATTAAGACGATTGAAAGATTTGGGCTTGATACAGATAACAAAGTATTGGCAAATATTCGAGACGTTGAAGGATATTAAATCTAGTTCGGCTAAAGAAAGCGAAGAGGAGTTGGATACCCATAATTTAATCAGCTACAGAATAAGAACCCGTTCCAAACTTGGGCAGAAGCTTGTTTCGACTATTCTTGATGCGGTTCGCGACGGTCGTATTTCCGAACTTGACGCATCTCATATAATGAGTGTGAAAATTGACAAATTTATAAAGATTGCATGACAGCTAGTTCAATATATATTATCGATACTTGCGCACTTATTGCAGCTTATCGTCATGATTTCCCTCCGACTGGGGCGCATAACGGTTTTTGGGAATGGCTTAATGGGCTTGCCACTATACATCAAATCGTAATCCCTCAAGCAGTTAGGGAAGAAATAGAATGCGGGACTGATGGGTTGAGTAAATTGATTGTAAGTGCTTTACCAAACACAGTTAACGAGCCAACCGAAAACTCATTAAACCAACTTCCGTCTGTTCTGGGGGCCTATGGAGTAAGAACCGAGTTGGATATTGAGTTTCTTGAAAAGCGTGCAGACCCTTATATAATTGCTTTAGCTTTAGAAACAGGAGGTACTGTAGTAACTAATGAAACCTCCAATCCGAACAGGACATCGCCACAAAAAAAGAAAATACCGGATATATGTCATGGGCTAAATATTAACTGTCTTCGATATACTAATTTTGTTTGGCAAATGAGTTCAACGTTTAAGTTGAATTTACTCTGATATATCCTAGTTTCTTATATGCGATTGTACCCTTTGCCGGTGACGTGTATAATGACGTCATATATCGTCAGCATGTACTTATCGGAATGACCGCTTCTTTATCTCCCGCCTTTCTGTCGGGTTCGACCTTTCCCGTAACTCCAGCCCGATATAAATATATCCCAAGGAATAATCAAGACTAATGACCTTCGAAAACTTCGACCTCCATCCCGCCGTCAGGGACGGGGTGAAATCCGCCGGCTACACCGAGCCCACCCCCATCCAGGCCCAGGCCATCCCGCCCGCCCTCCAGGGGCGTGACCTCATCGGTCTGGCCCAGACCGGCACCGGCAAGACCACTGCCTTCGTTCTGCCCATGCTCCAGCGCCTGCTCCGCGGCCCCCGCGGCAAACTGCGCGGCCTCATCGTTTCGCCCACCCGTGAACTGGCGGAACAGATTTACGACAGCGTCAAGACCCTCTCACAGCACACCGGACTGCGTGCCATGGCCATCTACGGCGGCGTCGGTATGGAACCACAGAAGGCCAAACTCCGGGCCGGCACCGACATCGTCATCGCTTGCCCCGGTCGCCTGCTGGATCACGTCTGGCAGGGCACCATCGACTTTGATGACGTCGAAATGCTGGTCATCGACGAAGCTGACCGCATGTTCGACATGGGCTTTCTGCCCGATATCCGCAAGATTCTCCGGTGCCTGGTGCGGCCGGAACGTCAGACCCTTCTTTTTTCGGCCACCATGCCGGCGGACGTTCGCAAGCTGGTTCAGGAATTCCTGACCGACCCGGTCACCGTCCAGATCGGCACCGTGGCCCCGGCGGTTACCGTCACTCACGCCCTCTACCCGGTGCGTCAGGATCTCAAGACGGCATTGCTGAAGCAGATACTGCGGCAGATAGAAGACGCCGGTTCCGTATTGGTATTCACCCGCACCAAGCACCGCACGGAGCGGGTGGCCATCGCCCTGCGACAGGCTGGCTACGCCGTGGCCTCCATCCAGGGCAACCTGTCGCAATACCGCCGGCAGGCGGCACTTGACGGCTTCAAGGACGGCACCTTCAAGGTGCTGGTAGCCACCGATATCGCCTCACGCGGTATCGACGTTTCCGATGTTTCCCACGTCATCAACTACGATATGCCCGATACCGCCGACGCCTACATCCACCGCATCGGCAGAACCGGCCGCATCGGCAGATCCGGCGATGCCTTCACCTTTGTCACCCCCGAGGACGAATCCATGGTGCGCGCCCTGGAGAAACTGCTCAAAACCACTATCGAACGGCGCACCGTCGAGGGCTTCGATTACAACGCCCCGGAGCCGCCGCCGTCCCGCTTCTCCGGCGCGCCCGGCCGCGGCAACCGGCCTGCCCCCAAACCCCGGCAGGCCGCCCTGGACCCGGCTGAAGAGGCACCTCCCCGCAAGAAGCGACGCCGCCCGCCGCGGCGCAGACCCGCCGCGCCGCCGCAGGCCTGACAACATTTCCCCGGCTAGGTTTTATTGGTCCTTTCGGTTATACTGGTAGCCATCTGTACGAAGTTAAAGGGGGTTATGCCATGAGCGTCAAAGTCGTAACCGATTCCACCGCCGATATCCCGGCTGAACTGGCCGGTGAGCTGGGTATCACTACAGTTCCGCTCTACGTTCAATTCGGGGGCGAATCATTCCGTGACCGGGTGGACATAACCGAGGACAATTTTTACGCCCGCCTGCAAAACGGCCCCGTTCATCCCACTACCGCCCAGCCCTCGCCTCAGGACTTTGCCGACGCCTACGACCGCATCGCCGAAGGCGCCGACGCCATCGTCTCCGTCCATTTGTCGGAAAAGATGAGCGGCACCATCTCCGCCGCCCGCCAGGGCGCCATGATGATGAAGAACACGGTGCCGGTGGAAGTGGTTGACTCCACCTTCACATCCATGGCCACCGGTCTGGTCGCCGTAGCCGCCGCCCGTCTGGCCAGAGCCGGCCATGACCTTGGCTCGGTAGTCACCGGGGCCAGGGAATCGATCGGTAAAATCGATTTGCTGGTTTTGTTCGATACTTTGAAATACATCGCCCGCGGCGGCCGCATCGGGCGCGCCAAGGCCCTCATGGGCTCGGTGCTGAACGTCAAACCCCTCCTCGATATCCAGGGCGGTGAGTTCGTTCCGGTAGGGCAGGTCAGGAGCCGCGCCCGCGGCGTCGACCGCCTGGTGGAACTGGTCAAGAGCGCCGGCCATTCCATCGCTGAACTGGCGGTGATTCATTCCACCACCCCGGATGAGGCCAAAGCTCTGGCCAAACGGCTGGCCGAATTCGTCGCCACCGACAAAATCCACATCGCCCGCTTCGGGCCGGTGCTGGGCGTACACGGCGGCCCTGGCGTATTGGCGGTTACTTTCCGCACCGAGGGCTGAGCCCGGCCATTTCCCCGGCAAAACGCGTAACCGCTGTTTGACCGGTTATTAGATAAGGTGCTAAAATATTCAGTATCTTATCTAAGGATGGTATCATGCTCGACCGCAAACAGCGTATCGGTTTCCTGATGGGCCGCTTCCATTCCCTGAAGCGCCTGATGGCGCCCGAAGCCCACCAGACCCCCTCCGGTGACTGCCTGGCCCATTCCCAGTGGCTGGCCCTGCATCTTATTTCGGAGAATGAAGGAATCGGCCTGAAAGACCTGGCCGGTTTGCTCGGCGTCTCTTCCAGCGCCGCCACCCAGCTCGTCGATAACCTGGTCGGCAAGGGCCTCTTGGAACGCCGTCCGTCGCCTGATGACCGCCGCGCTCTAATTCTGAACCTGCCTGAAGACAGCCGCCGGAAGGTGGAGCAGGTGCGGCAGGAGCGCCTGGAACGGCTGACCGGTCTCTTTTCGGCCCTCGACGACGCCGAACTGGAAACACTGATTCACATCATCGAAAAGATCGTCGATTCCAAAAATATTCAGTAGAGGAACTATGTCACCCAATCCTAAAACCGCCCTCGTTATGCTCGGCGTCATGCTGACGCTGATGCTGTCTTCCCTCGACCAGACCATCGTAGCTACCGCCATGCCGCGCATCGTTCAGGAGTTCCAGGGGCTGTCCCACCTGTCATGGGTCTTCACCGCCTACATGCTGGCTTCGGCGGTCACCGTGCCCATCTACGGCAAGCTGACCGACATCTTCGGCCGGCGCAACCTCTTCCTGCTGGCCGTGGTCATCTTCCTTATAGGCTCCATGCTGTCCGGCGTGGCGCAGAGCATGACCCAGCTCATTCTGTTTCGCGGCCTTCAGGGTATCGGCGGCGGCGCCATCATGGTCAATTCCTTCGCCATCGTCGGTGACCTCTTCCCACCGGCTCAGCGTGGCAAGTATCAGGGACTGCTGGGGGCGGTTTCCGGGGTTACGGCGATTGCCGGGCCTTTGCTCGGTGGCTGGCTGTCCGATGCCTTCTCCTGGCGCTGGATCTTCTACGTCAATATCCCGGTCGGCCTGGCGGCCCTTGGTGTCATGGCCGCCGCCCTGCCCAAACATCTGCCGACCCACGCCAGTGGTAACCGCTCCATCGACTATATCGGCGCGGCGCTCATCACCCTGACACTGGTGCCTTTACTGCTGGCGCTGGTCTGGGGCGGTTCGGAATACTCCTGGGGTTCCGGTACCATCATCGGCCTGCTTTCGGTGGCGGTCGTTTCTCTGGTGCTTTTCATCTGGCGTGAACTGCGGGCTAAAGACCCTATCCTCTCGATGGGCCTGTTCCGGAACCGTGTCTTTACCGTGTCGATTATAGCCGTCTTCTTCAGCGGTCTGGGCATGTTCGGCTCTATCCTGTTCATTCCGGTCTTCGCCCAGGGCGTCATCGGCGTATCGGCCACCAACTCCGGGCTAATTCTCATGCCTATGTCTCTGGCTATGGTCACCGCGTCCATCATTAGCGGTCAGTTGGTTTCACGTACCGGCAATTATAAAATCCTGGCCGTTTTCGGCATGGCGCTGGCCACTTTCGGCATGGCGCTCTTCTCCCAAATCGGTCCTGCCACCACGTCCGGTGGACTGGTACTGCGTATGATTATCACCGGCCTGGGCCTGGGCGTCACCATGCCCATCTTCACCCTGGCGGTGCAGAACGCTTTCGACCACTCCCGGCTGGGTGAGGTCACCGCCGGTACGCAACTTTTCCGCTCCGTCGGCGGCACCGTCGGCGTAGCCGTCCTCGGCGGTGTCATGAACGCTGGCCTGGCTTCCCGGCTAACCGATATTTCGGCTGACCCCTTCGTTCAGGCGGTCAGGGAAATCTCACCGACCACGCCGGTAACCATCGACGGCAACACCATTCAGGCCTTTCTGACTCCGGACGGGCAGGCGGAGATTCTGGGCATGCTTTCCCAGGCGCCACCGGCTGTTCAGGATCAGTTGACCTCAGCGTTTCATAGTTTTGTAGAAACGCTGAAAACCGCGTACTCTGCCTCCATCGACCAGGTTTTCATCGTCGGCGCCATACTGCTGGGGCTGGGCACGCTGACGACCATTTTTCTGCCGCAACTGCCCCTGCGGCAAACGAACCATCAACCGGCGGCGGAAGAAGCCGGCATCACGCTGGATCTGGAATTCGGTCAGTCGGACAAGAAACACCAGCCGTCGTTGTAACCCGGTTGGCGGCAGATAAAAGGAGCCTCTCCGGAGGCTCCTTTATTGTTACGAGCGGATGGTTTTGAGTGACAGCAGGTGCCAGGTGACGCCCACGGCGATACCCAGCAGAAGCAACCTGACCCAGAAGTAACCCACCAGAAAAATGCTGATGCCGATGGTTATCCATAGCAGGCTGATGGCCGTCACCTTGGCCCGGTACCTGATGGCCCGGTGGTCGCGGTAGTTGCGGATGTATTCGCCGAACACCCGGTGATTTAACAACCAGTCATGGAAACGCTGGGAACTGCGGGCGTAGCAGGCCGCCGCCAGAAGCAGAAGCGGTGTTGTCGGGAGTAACGGAAGGAAGATGCCCAGTATGCCCAGGCCGACGGAAACGGTACCGACAAATATTAGTAATATACGAATTGTTTGTTTCAATTTGAAGCGACTACCAGACGGATTAGAGAGGCTATTGAGTTATACATGACTCGTTATAATAACTCAAGTTGGGAGTGATTTGGTTTTAGTTCTTTTTCGGCGGGAATATTACCGGTACCCCAGAGAAAAGGTGATGTTGGGTCATGCTGTTTATAACGTTTTCGTGAAAGTTCAAGGCTCATTGTTGAGTAGCAATAGACGCATTCGTGGAGGCAGGTGCTGTTAGCTCCAATATCTTTACTTACACTGCAACCGCAAGCTTTTCTTTGGCCTTTGTCTTTCTTAAATTTAATCGGCAAGTGCCAAAGCTGACGTATCAAATCGGTGTCGATGCAATGCCCATGCTGAATGCCCGCATCGGCAAAATCTGTTTCTTCGGCACAACTAAATATCTCCATGCCATTAGTTCCGGCGATATCGTGTAATTCTCGGAGAAAAGTTAGAAGTTTCCCCCCAGGAGGATCAGGTGAGTATGCGGTGTTGAAGTATTGCCCCTGCTTTTCGAGGCGGTTACTTACTTTATCGTACATATCGAGAATGCTAATCATTACTCGATTTGTGCTTCCATTCAGTTCTGTTGCAATCTTGTTGAAGCGGTCGAGATGGTAACTTTCATCCAGGGATGGTGAAAATATTATGGGGTCATATCGCCAAATGGTTCGTTGTTGACCTATTTTATTTGCAAGACTTTTAAATGTATCCAATCTTTGGTGGAAAGGAGGAATTCGTTGCTCGAGATCATTAGAGTAATCATTTAAAGTGTATTGAAAATAATAACGGTATCCCATTCGGTCTAAAATCGGTAGAGAAGGTATTAAAGGTGCAGGGTTTTTTGACCACAGAACAATGGCGGTTACGTCCTCTGGTTTTAGAGACACCCTTGAGACTTGATGTGCATTCAAAGGATTTACGACACAACAGAACCCAGCTTGGATCCTATTTATGAACCATTCAGAATAGAAAGCTGGGAGATCAGTTCTGCGACTGGCTGAGATAATCATCTATAATGTTACCACCCTTTGAACTACGCCGTTATTATCGAAACCTACGATTGAACCACGTCTACAGTGGTGGCGCCCGACTTTACTAACATCCAACATTATATCTTCATCACTACAAACGCCGAAGTTTTCAGTATTTTGATAATGCGGCTTTGGCTCTTTGTTAATTATATCCCAACGAAGCTCAGGCTCTCTGGCTTGAAAATTATCTAATATCCGGACCGGTAATTTTGTAAGAATCAACCAATTAAGGGTAAGATTGTTGTCGACGCCGGTGAGTCGTTTACCATCGGGTAGCCGAATGTTTGGAGGAGCATAGCTGTGTTCGCGCCAACACCAGCAAGATGATGAAGAACAATGCATATCAATACAAGGATAATATACATTCAATCCGTGATTTGGAGCATTCAGCGCCAGCCTATGGATCAAGTTTCCGGTATATGTTCGCCGTGCCTCGGCAATAATTATCGCCCCTGGTTCGCTAAGTGTACGTGAGAATAATTTGATAAGCGTATCTATTACCGTATGATCGAGCTCGGTAAGACAGCTTCCGGTAAAGATATAATCAAATGGTCCATAATACTCTAATGTTGAACTCAAAATAGACGTGTGATTGAAGTCAATTGTTTCGTGGGCAATATGGTACCTGTCAAACCCGCATGAACTGATCAAATCCTTTCTTCTTTTTGTTGCTGGACCACAACAATCCAAGTTCACTATCTGGATTGACTCGCGTGGGTAGCCAAGTTCAGTTAGAAAGTGGAGTAAACCAAGAGTAATCGCACCTGTACCGCTTCCCATATCTAGTATTTTTATTTCGTCCGGTAATTGTTTCAGATTCGAGTGCAGTGACAGGTCGCGGAAGCTTATCGCTGGTATTAAAGAATAGCGTGGTAAATAAAATGCTGTATAGGCATCAAGACTTACTTCGCCCTTAAGGTAGTAGTCAATATTTATCGGGGAATCACTTTTTCGGCAGTCTCTGAACTCCTTTTCAAACCGTTCTTTTTCATCCTCGAGAGTATTAGTATCTGATGTTAATTTCTGAGAGATGGCGTTGACAATTGTATCTGGAACAGTCCAAATTCCGTTTGTGTTCTGCATTATTTGGGCAATGGATCCCGGGTCAATTGCTATCATTAAGTCTCCTTGTTTGACTAGTTGGTCAATTATTCAGTCGGTCGTGTCCGGAAACAGCTCTTCGGTCTCCGCCTGTCCGGTCAGCGCCGCGCCCAGCGCCTGGCGGATGTCCCGGGCGTGAATCAGCTTGAAATCCGGCCATTCGGATCTGGCCCGGGCCGATGCCGGTACGATGGCGGCGGTAAAGCCCAGCCGCCGCGCTTCGCTCAGCCTTCTTTCCAGTTGCGGCACGTTGCGGATTTCCCCGGACAGCCCCACCTCGCCGATGGCCGCCAGACGCGGGTCCACCGCGATGTTCTTGTAGCTGGAAGCGATGGCGATGGCCGCCGCCAGGTCGGCGGCCGGTTCGGCGACGTTCAGCCCACCCGTCACCGAGGCGATGACATCCTGGTTACCCAGTTTGAGATAGGCCCGGCGCGACAGTACCGCGGTGATGATGAGGAGCCGCCCGAAATCCAGCCCGTTGGCGGTTCGGCGCGGCTGGCCGAAGCTGGTGGCGTTGGTCAGCGCCTGTATTTCGACAAGGAGCGGCCGCGATCCTTCCAGCACCGGCACCACCGCCGAGCCTATCGGGTTCTGGCGGTCGCGTGACAGAAACACTTCGGAAGGGTTCTGCACCTCGGTCAGCCCCTGCGGTTTCATCTCGAAGATGCCCACCTCGTTGACCGAGCCGTAGCGGTTCTTGACCGACCGCAGTATCCGGTAGCTGGAGAACTGCTCGCCCTCCAGGTACAGCACCGTGTCCACGATATGCTCCAGCAGTCGCGGCCCGGCGATGGCCCCGTCCTTGGTGACGTGGCCGGCAATCAGCACCGGCACCTGGGTGGACTTGGCCCACCGCACCAGCCGGGCGGCGCATTCCCGCACTTGGGATACGCCGCCGGGGGCCATCTCCAGGTCGGGGGTATAGATTGTCTGGATGGAGTCGATGACCGCCAGTCCCGGCGACAGCCGGTCCAGTTCCTCGGTAATCGCTTCCAGGTCGGTTTCGTTCAGCAGGTATAACTGCTTGCCGTCGATGCCCAGCCGCGCCGCGCGCGTTTTTATCTGGTGGCGGGTTTCCTCGCCGGAAACGTACAGCACCGGCGCGCCCTCGGCCAGCAGGGCGGAGATCTGTAATAGAAGGGTGGACTTGCCGATGCCAGGCTCACCGCCGATGAGTGTGAGAGACCCGGGTACAAGCCCCCCACCCAGCACCCGGTCTATTTCGCCCAGGCCTACCGGCAGGCGTTCCGCACCGGCGTCCAGTTTGATGTCGGACAGGCTCTGGGGCAGATTGGCGCCGGCCGGCTTGCGGCGCGCCGCCGGTTTGGCGGTGCTGACCGCCTGTTCGTACATGGTGTTCCATTCGCCGCACCCGGGGCACTTGCCCTGCCACTTGGGGCTTTCGTTACCGCACCCGGAACAGACGAAGACCAGTTTTTGTTTAGGCATGGTGGAACTTTAGCGGATTGGGGGGTGGGGTGCAAGGGGGGCAACGTTTGTTAGTTTGCGGTGGAGACGGGGGAGAGTCGCACTCTGCCGGAAACACGGGGGCTTGAATTTTGAAGGGCTATCTCGGGGAAATTACATCAGAACCTTCGCAAAGGTTTAACAGTTTTGGAAAGGCCAGGATTTGCGGCCTGCGGCCTGAACTCTCACGGATTACTACAAGAATACCAGCCTCTTTAAGAGTATTTAATAAACCTGTTATGGTAGCTTTTGTTGGCGTGTTTGGCAGGCTCTTAATACTATTACTCTTAAAGATTGGACGTTCAAACATGTGATCGAGTATTGGGATTGCATGCTGTGAGCGAGTTAGTTCAAGTATTTCTGTTTTCATCTCATTATAGAGTTGGATGATTTTACAAGATTTATCAGCGTTGACCTAAATATTTTGAGTAAAGTGATAACAACTTTAACTATACTCAAAAATGTGTGAATTTTTCAAAATGATTTTCTTGTTTGAGTAAAGTGATTTTTTCTCAAAAATTCTTGAGTAAAGCATATCACGTGTTTACTATGCTGTAAAACCCATTGCTTATCAAGGCCCATCGGTTGGAGAATCGGACTATACCTGAAACACGGGTTGATATCTGGGAGTGGTTGATACTAAATCAGAACGAGGGGTTGGTAAGGCCACGCGGCCATCATTGCAGACCAGCATGAAACTGGGCTCGTTTTTAGATATCAGGGCAAAGCCATACTATAAATTACCTTTGGCCCGATTGTGGGTAATGCATAGCATTTCGCAATTCTCAGGCGAGCTGTCGCCGCCCTTGCTCCACGCGGAAACGTGGTCGGCGTCCATTTCGTTAAACTTATAGATTCTGCTTTTGTTCGCGTTGTGTCCAATTGCGCAGAGCGGACAGTTGGACTCGCCCTTCGCCTGTGCCACGTCTGTTTGCTTCTCATAGACTGACTGCTTGGTGGCGTCATCAAAGACGCGCACCTCAAGGAGCTTCGTGTCCTGCTGGCCGCCAAGGATGAACTCGAATACCCCGCGTTTCTTCTTTACGTAGGGGTCGGCGTAGAGCCGCTTCACGTCGGCGGACACCTTCTCCGGGTTGTATGACTGGGAGTGATATTGCTCGTAGAGCTTGCCCCACTCTAAACCCTGCATCTCTTTCTTAACATCTGTGAAAACCGTTGAAATCCAGTCGATTACGCTGTTGAAGTAGGTCTTGAGTTCATTGATGTCCTTATCGTTGCGGTGAGCGCTCATGTAGCTACCGATGTCGCCCTTGCTCACCCAATCGAGTGCCCGCTCCAGAAAGTTCTGCCGGTTGGCGCTACCCTTGATGTAGGCACTCCATTTTTGGATGTTGGCGTTCTGGCTGTTGCTGAACTCGGCCTTCGCAAGTGTAACGAATGGCCCCGAGTAGATGGCATTTAGGAGCTCCTGCGCGTTGAGAGGGACGCCGGCGATGTTGATCGTTTCGAACCACTGCTTGATCTCTGTTTCCGCCCCCTCGCACTCGTAGATCAGTAGCTTAGATTCTTTAATCCGCTTCTGCTGGTCGAGAGGCAGGCTGTCGAAATTCTTCGGATTGCCGTTATCCATGATGGCGAATTTATTCGTAACGAACCGCCCGATACTGGTTATTCGCTGCTGGCCGTCCAAGACTTCGAACTTATCCGCAGTGACCTTGTTGAAGTAGATCAGCCCGAGCGGATACCCTTTGAGTAGCGAGTGTATGACCGCCTGCTCGCGTTTTCCTTCGCTCTCAGCGTAGATATAGTTCCGCTGATACTCCGGCTGGATGGTAAGTTTACCGCCTAGCCCGAAGAGGCCTCTTCCTTCGAGCTGGTTGTAAACGAAACCATTGCAGACATCGGCGACGGTGAGATCGGTACGGAGGGTAGTTTTCACTATTTTTTCTCCTTTGTCGGGTGGCGGTGGCGGATGAGGATGCGGCCGTATTTCAGTTTGCCATCCATGTATGGCCCGTCCTTGCCGGTAGCACTGGGAATGCCGGCAAGTCCGCGAATATTCCCCGCGGCTAACCCGATGATCTCGAACTGCTCAGGGTTGTACTTGTCAAGGAAGGTAATGGGGACGCCCATGATACCTTCGTAGTCGTTGGGAATGGCATCGGTGAACGGCACTTCAATGGCGTCGTAGTTGTCGTACCTGGCGTAGGCCGCCTTGCCCTTTATCTCCTTGTGCTTGCTGAACTTCAGGTTGTCTGCCATTGTCATTAGTGGAAGTTTCTCGTGACGACGGCCATGGTCGAGGTTGGTGAACCATCCGACATTACGGAACTTCACCAGCCCTGTGGTTTCGTCATAAACGCCATCTGCGAACTCTCGGCATGCATGGGTTGGAATGCTGAAGTAGGCGTTCCCGTTAGCGAATCCTGACCCTAGCCAAAGCTTAGATTCTTTGATCAGCGGGAAAATCTCTTTGTAGGTGATGGCACTCTTCGGTCCGATGATGACGAATTTCTTCCCGTACTCCATGAGCTGTGCCACGTACTCACGGAACAGCGAGAACGGCGGGTTGGTGACTACGATATCGGTTTCTTTGAGGAAGGCAAGGCATTCGGGGCTACGGAAGTCGCCGCCGGGGTATTGATCGTTGCCCTTGAGGGCGATACGGGCAGCCTTGTTGCGTTTGAGGAATAAGGATACGTCGGTCACATTGGCGGCACCGTCACCGTCTTCGTCCTTCACATGATCAATAATGAATGCGACCGCTTTCGGTTTTTGGCGCTTGCCGTTGCCCTCGTTGTATTCCGGGAACAGGTTTAATTGCCCGGCGATGGGGGAGCCATCGTAGCTGGTGGTGATGAGCTTCTTCAGGCCGAGCTTGTTGAAGTTGGCGGCGAAGTACTTGAAGAAGTTGCTCTCGAAGGGATCGTCGCAGTTGCAGTAGACGACCTTGCCGCGAAAGGTGTTCGGGTCGAACTCGAGGTAGGCTTCGATTTCTTTCTGGATGTCGACGTACTGAGTGTAGAACTCGTCCTGCTTGGCGGCCTTGGCGGCGCTCAGACGACGGTTGAGTGGTTTGCTTTCTATGACGTCATTTCTTTCTAGCAACAGAAACCAGTCCCTTTTTAAAAACCAGTCCTTTTGATTAGGGCAATTATAGGCGTGCAATAGCTATGACGCAAGACACTACCTTTTTGGGGCGGAGCAACAAACGAAATCAATGATCCACACCTCTTTCAGTAGTTTAGGCTTAGGTAGCGTACTTTTGGCGTAACTCTCGTCTGTTGCTTGAGAGTAAACAACTCTTTGAGAACGGTAGAGTTAGGGAACCTCTGAAAAACACATAGTTGTAAAGTTTCGGTGATATTGTTGGTGATATCTTGCGCCCACGAAGCGAAACCGCAGTGTTTTTGGCAGGTTACACCGGCCTTTATCCGGTTTGCTCCACCCTGAAGGAGCGGTTTTCCGGTTATTGGGCGCAATTCACCCTTCAGGTTGCCATCATGCTTAATTCCCGGCGTACCAGATATAAATTAGCCAGCGTGAACAGGCTGAAGACCTGCACCATATTCTTGTGGAGGCCTTTGTATTTGACCTTCCGGTATCGCCATAGATGCTTGACCACCAGAAACGCATGCTCACCCTTGGCTCGAACTTTGCCTTGTCTTCGGTTAAACTCGGCGTCTTCCGGTGTCAGTTGATAGTGCCGGCTGGCTTTGCGTTTTACCCGCCAATCAATGCCTCGGGATTCGTAACGTCTTTGCCTTTCCTCACTGGTATAGGCTTTATCTCCATAGACCGCCTTTTCCTCTCCGTGCAGTAACTTATCCATGACCTGTGAATCATGAACTGAGGCATCGGTCACCACTATCGTATGCGCCAGTCCCTTGCCGGTGTCTGCGCCTATATGAGCCTTCATGCCAAAATACCACTGATTCCCCTTTTTGGTCTGTCGCATCTGTGGGTCTCGGGCCTTATCCCGGTTTTTGGTCGAAGATGGCGCATTGATTATCGTAGCGTCGACTATTGTCCCTTCTTTTAACAATAAACCTTTGTCTGAAAGATAATTCCTTGTCTTTTCAAATAACGCCATGGTCAGATTGTGCTTCTCCAGCAGATGACGAAAATGCAGTATAGTACTTTCATCCGGTACAGGGTCAGATTGGATATCGATTCCGGCAAATCGTCTCATCGATTCTATATCGTAAAGCGCGTCTTCCATCGCCGGATCCGATAAACCGTACCACTGTTGCATGAAATATATCCGTAGCATGCGCTCCAGCGGCATTGGATGTCGACCATTACCGGCTTTGGGGTAATACTCAACTATGATTTCCAGTAGTTCTTTCCAGGGAATTACCCGATCCATTTCCTGAAGGAATACTTCCCGTCGCGTCTGTTTCTTTTTGTTAGCATAAGCCAGACTGGCAAATGACAAGGTCTTCATTAACTTCGCCATCCTTCGTTTATGGATGACTAATTATACCTCATCAAACGTGACTTGTTCAGAGATTCCTTAGAATTGAGTATTCCAGCGCCTGGACAGGAAACACCAGAGGTCGCTATTGTTATGTTGTTGACCCGGCTCTCAATATTACATCGGATGGGCTGGTTACGGCTTGCAATATGAGTACCAATAGTGGCAACACTTTGGGGAGTCTCGACAAAACAAGGGCAGTCACCGTATCTATAAGACACCATGGCAAGGTGATGCCAGAATCAACATACAGGATAAAAACGGAAAAGCGAAACCTTATCAGGTCAAGCAGGTATTACAGGGCTTGGACCGGTTAGGAGTTAATGATGGATAAATACACTTACAGAGTAACCTGGTCGGATGAAGACGAAGAATATGTCGGGCTGTGCGCTGAGTTCCCTTCCTTGAGCTGGCTGGCAGAAAGCCAGGGAGAAGCATTGGTTGGTATCCGGAATACGGTAAGCCAGGTAATTCAGGATTTGGCGGCCAACGGCGAATCCGTACCCGAACCCTTAGCTTCAAAGAATTGTTCCGGCAAGCTTCAGGTACGTATCACCCCGGAATTGCATAAAGCTCTTCAGATTCAGGCCGCAGAATCCAGGGTCAGCCTGAACCGGCTCATCAGCGACAAGCTGGCGCGGTGTTGATGCCGTTTAGATAATCTTTAACCGAAATAGTTCTTAGCATAAACTCAGACCTTTGAAACCAGAAGGCCGCCGAAACTCGGCGGCCTTTCTTTCCCGGTAATTTCCCTTACCCCGCCAGTTCCTGCCCCAGGAACACCGGCCAGATGATGATGGCCAGCTCGCCCTTCCAGAAGGACAGATGGGTGAAACCGATGGTGAACAGCCAGCCGATGAACCAGATCGTCGGCCCCAGGGAACTTTTCTTGTCCATGGTGAACTCCTTTATCTTTTTCGATGTGTTTATTGCAGGCTGAAAGGCGGGTAGTCGTCCGTTACCAGCAGGAAGGCATAAGCCTGAACTCGGAATAGCCAACGGAAGTTGCTGATTCCTCCCAACTTCTTGCCGTCGAATATCCTGGCACGTATACAAGGCTTTAGTCCGGGAATTCCCCCGTTTTTTCACATGGCTGGCATTACCTATCAGGATGTGAATAAGAATAGTGTTAGAGGTTAATAGCGTTAACAATAAATTAACCCCTGTTTTATACAATTATTGTAAGAATCTAAAAAAAGCAAAGGAGGATATATGTCGACATTTCACAGCACTATCTCACGCCGTGACTTTATGAAAGGACTGGGATTGGCTGGTGCCGGTCTGGGAGCCGCTACCGCAATTTCGCCGCCGGTACAAGACCTGGAAGAACTTGCCGCAATTGGCGACTACCAGAAGCCGGATATGCCATGGTGGGTAAAGCAACGGGATCTTTATGACCCGACGGCAGAAATTGACTGGGATGTAATCAAACCGTTCCCTGGCAGAGTCAGGATGTCTCCGGGAGACCCTTTGTACATGGACCCATATTCAACGGAAAACGGCCGGAAATATGTAGAAGCCATGAACAAGCGAGACCCGACTTTCGACTGGCTCGATCCGCGCCGGGCCGCCCTCGATGCCGCGGCAAGGGAAAGAGGCGGTGCCCTGGGAGCCAGCCTGGCCGGTCCGCCGGTAACCATGACCCCAGAAGAACAGGGGTATCCCAAATGGAATGGGACGCTGGAAGAGAATTTCAAACTCCTGCGAGGTGCCGTTCGTTTCCTGGGTGGTTCTGATGTCGGTGTAGTTGAACGGGATGACAAGTGCCTGAAAATCGCAGACGCAGATTGGGCCACCGAAAGCGGTATCTCCGAGCCATATCAAAAGGCCGATGGCACTAAGGTAACACCGTCCAGTTATAACTGGGGTTTCGTCTGGACAATGCGTCAGGCTCAGGACCTGACTCTGCGTCAGGGCGGCGGAGCCGGCAGAGCTGATGCTGAAGCCGGCAACCCGCTGGGAATCGCTGAAAGCGCCGCCGTCTGGATGGCCTATACCCACCTGGCCATAGTCGAACGAAGGATACAGGTTTTCCTGAGAGGCATTGGCTACCGGGGTGCGCCAGGTTTCGGCTTGAGGGGTGCCATCGGTTCGGTGACAGGAATGATCGAACACGCTCGGATGGGTAGTGTCGGTGTCCACCCGTTATATGGTGCGACGATTCGCGGGTTGTACAATATGTACACCGACCTGCCGTTACCGCCGACCAATCCCATTGACGCTGGACTGATGCGTTTCTGTGAGACCTGCGGCCTGTGCGCTGATACCTGCCCCGGGGGATTGATTGAAACCGGGCCGTCAAGTTGGGAGACCCCGCGGCCGGATTTCAGAGCCGGATATAAAGGATGGCGAACTACCATTGCCAATTGCCCGCATTGTCCGCAGTGTCAGGCGACGTGCCCGTTCAATTCGGCAGAGAAAACCAGCTTTATTCATGATGCCATCAGGTTGACCGTCTCGACCGCTCCGGTATTCAACAGTTTCTTCGCCGACATGGATCATGCCATGGGTTATGGCAAACTGCCTCAGGAAGGCTACTGGGAAACCTGGTGGAAGCAACCGACTCATGGTTATGATACTTACAGATAAATAAAAGTAACGGAGGATAATATGTACTTTTTGTTCTTTTTATTCGGTGCGGCGGTAGCCACTCTAATCGTCTGGTTGTTAAAGCAAAACATTAAACTGAGGTGGTACGAATGGCTGATGGGCGCCCTGGCGATAATTCTCGCTGTTGCCGCCATCCAGCATTATTCGGGTTCCATGCAGGAAAATATTCCTCAGGCGGCGAACCTGGGATTGATGATTTTCGGTATCCCGGCTGTTGTTCTGGCAGTTGTTACCGGCCTGACCGCCTGGCGGCACAACCAGGCCCGACAGTAAAAAATGTGAATCGAAAGCGGTGTCGTTCCTGATTTGAAGGGATGACACCGCTTTCATATGCTTTACATTCCCTGACAAGGGCGAGTATATTCACTATAATTATTCGTAACCAAACCCGACTATCATCGTCACTTCATAAAAACGCCGACAAATGACAGAAAACAGCAAATACCTTCATCTGGCCGGACTATCCCTGGAACATTCGGGGCTTATGGCGCTTTGGGCAGACCGGAGCGGGCGTATTCTGGTCGTTAATGAAGCCCTATGCCGTTTTCTCGGTCATACTCAGGGTAATCTGAAAAAGATGTTCGTATGGGAACTGGATCCCAGTCTGGACAAGGGTAAATGGGGAAAAATGTTCGCCAACTTGGCGAGTGTCGCTGTTTCTGAAAAAGAAACAATTTTTGTCGACAGCAGAGGCGAACAAGTGCCTGTAATTGTCAGCGGGCATCACATAGCCGATGGTGAAAACGAGATGGTGTTCATCCTTGCCCGGGATGATCGCCGGACAACAGAGCTCTCTTCTAACCTGGCTGATGCCCGACAGGAGATTGCCACCGAAAGAACGGAGCATCAGAAATCACTCCAGGCTCAAGAGTCTCACCTCGTCCAGCGCGATGTCATCTTCGAGAACTGTAACGATTCTGTAATTATTTCTAAAATTCACGCAGTGGATTTCCCGGATACGATAATCTACGATGTAAATCCGGCAACCTGCCGCATGCTGGGTTACCGGCGCGAGGAATTGATCGGTCGACCGACATCCATACTGCGCCCGCTTTCGGAGTGCGGTTCGGCTATGGACGCCCGACGAAGCCGGCTCCTGGGTAACGGGCAGGGGGCTATCGAAACCAGGCATCTGGCTAAAAACGGGCAATCGATAGATGTGGAGCTGAGGGCGCAGGTAGTCGAAATCGGGGGCGAAAAATACGCTATCGCTATTTGTCGGGACATCTCCGCACGATTAAAAAAACAAGAAACCATTGAAAAACTGTTGGAACAGGAACGCATCTTGAGGTCCCGTCTGGAAAAACAAACCTACGAACAAACTGAATTTTATCGAGCACTGGTACATGAACTCAAAACGCCGCTGACCCCCATCATGTTAACCGCTGAAGCGTTGTCTGATAGAGTCGAGCCACGGTTCAAACCTCAAATGGAAGGTATCGTACGGGGAGCCAGATTGCTCGAGGACATAATTAATGACTTGCATGACCTGATAAGAAGCGAAGTCGGCACACTGTCCCTTTCCCCTGCGAAATTCGACCTGGACGACCTGATAGCTGAGGTCACTGAGTTATTGTCTCCCCAGATAAAAGAAAAAAATATTATCTTTGAACAATTCCAGGGTAAGGCCAACATAAGGCTGAACGCCGACCGGGGCAGAATCCGTCAAATCATTCTCAACCTTTTGAACAACGCCATCAAGTATTCGGTATCAGGACAAGCTATCGAGATATACAGCGGCGAACAGGGTAAAAATGCGGTTATCGATATTGTTGACCATGGCGTCGGAATCGAGCCGAG
The DNA here is from genome assembly GCA_000143165.1 of Dehalogenimonas lykanthroporepellens BL-DC-9. Taxonomy (NCBI): domain Bacteria; kingdom Bacillati; phylum Chloroflexota; class Dehalococcoidia; order Dehalococcoidales; family Dehalococcoidaceae; genus Dehalogenimonas; species Dehalogenimonas lykanthroporepellens. Next base: position 1,130,615 of record CP002084.1, on the reverse strand, counting down.
CCAGCTTGACGTTATCTTCAAGCCTTATTTCTCTAAAACAGGTGGTTTGGGCCTCGGTCTGGCGCTGGCTAAAAATCTGGCTGAACTTCATAATGGTTCGGTCAGCGTAATCAGCCAACCGGGAAAAGGCAGTAAATTCACGCTGGTGTTACCGGTTTCAGGGTAATGAATATGAAAAAAATCCTTATCATAGAAGACGATCCCGGAGTAGTGGAATCCCTGATATTCGCATTGGAAAGCGCTGTTCCCAGCGTGGATATCGTTTCATCCAACAACGGGCAAGGGGGGATAGAACTGGTCGAGACTTTCCATCCGGATGTCGTAGTGCTTGACCTCGGACTGCCCGACACTGACGGATTGCAGGTCATCAAGGACATCAGGTTCTTCTCTCCGGTCCCCATCCTGGTGCTGACCTGTCGGGGCGAGGAAACAGATGTTGTCAACTGTCTGACAATGGGCGCCAATGATTACCTGACTAAACCCCCACGGCAAAACGAGCTTATTGCTCGGCTGACGGCCTTAACCCGTGGTACACAGACCGAGTTTATCAAATTCGATAAAATCGAACTGAATATCTCTAAACGGACTCTGCTGTTCGAAGGACGGGAAATTCACCTGAGTATAATTGAGAGTCAGATACTCTTGGAGTTATTAAAAAACGCGCCCTCGGCAGTTACTTACGACCACCTTTCGGAATGCATTTGGGGTGAAGAAGCCGAAAACAATATCGGTAAACTGAAGGTCCATATCAATCACCTGAGGCGTAAAATGGATGAGATAGGATTAAAAGATCCCATACATAACGTCTCCGGACTCGGCTATCTTTTTAAGCCGGTCTGATAATCCCAGTGTGTTCATTCATGTTAGCATTACTTTTTCTTAACTAAAATTTAACCTTCAGGTTATACAATTGTCGTAACATTATGTTGGGAGAGGTTTGATTATGGTTAAATACCACAACACGTTATCAAGACGGCAATTCATGAAAGGGTTGGGACTGGCCGGAGCCGGTTTGGGAGTAGCAGCCGGTGTAGCTACCCCGTTCCAGGATATCGATGAACTGACTTCATCTGCTAATGATCCGAACAAACAACCCTGGTGGATAAAGAAGATGGACATCGGGAAACCAACGACAGATATCGACTGGAACAAGATGCAACGTTTCGACAAACGACCGATGGGCCAGGCCATTCCCTTCGTTGCTCCCGAAAACATCGGTAAGATGATGGCCCAGAATGAAGAAGTGCGACAAAAAGCCCTGGCCAACCAACCGGGCTTTACCCGGCGGGACTGGGCACTTCAGGCGTCAGCCATTTTTGGTGAGGAAATCGGGTTGTCTTCGGCGGGGAAATTCCTCCATACTACCTATAGTTCTGCAATGCCTCTTGGTGACCATTCGGATCCGAAGGATAAAGGCTTACCACCCTGGCAGGGCACCGAAGAAGAAAATCTGCAGACGATGCTGGCGGCTGTCAGGCACTTTGGCGGGTCGGAAATCGGTGTTACCGAGCTGACCGAACAAACCAGGAAACTTATATTTGCCAACGATGGGCAACACGATATTGTTTTCCGGGACGTGGATGAACCTGAAGAAACCGCCACTACCAAAGTTATTCCTAACCGATTCCGGTGGGTGCTGAGCTACTCCATTGTCCAGTCCCATGAACTTAATAAACGGGTTGGGACCCAGCTCGGTACCGCGACTTTCGCCCACGCTTACTCCCGCGCCGCGGTGACTCAGGCTCATGTCCAGAACTTCCTGGGAAATCTCGGCTATCGGGGAATCGGTTCTCACCCGGGTGCTATTACAGGTTTCGGCACACTAAGCGGATTAGGTGAACTGGGAAGAATGGGGGTCTTGATATCACCCAAGCATGGGGCCCTTGTCCGTATGCCCATGATGCTGATTACCGATTTCCCCATGGCTCCTACCAATCCAATCGATGCCGGCATTGAAAAATTCTGTGCTGGTTGCCTGAAATGCTCTGATAACTGCCCCTCAGGTTCGATCAGCACCGAGGACGCCAGTTGGGAATCCGGCTCCGGTCCCTGGAATAACCCGGGCATAAAAAGCTGGAAAACCAATTTCAATACCTGTTTCAACTACTGGATAACGGGGCCGGCGGCCGGTTGCGGTATTTGCCAGGGCATATGTATGTTTAATAAGTATGATATCGCTTCAGTCCACTCGTTGATTAAGGTTGTTGTCGCCAATTCCTCGATGTTTACCTCCTTCTTCCGTGATATGGATGATGCCTTCGGTTACGGGCTGACTTCAGAATACGAGCAGTGGTGGGATTTGGATTTACCACTGTATGGTCAAGAAATTTGATTGTTGACAACAGGACGCATTGGATTCTCAAGAGTACATAACCCAAAATTATTCGTGCCTATCGCGAAGTAAAAGGGAATAAATAGGAAAATAGCTTTGATGAGAGTGAAAAATCTCTCATCAAAGCTATTGAAGTAGAACCTGTGCCATTTCCCTATTGACAACGCGTTCGTAGGAACGCTAGAATCAGCCTCTATTACAAGAACATCTATACGCCGACAGCAAATACCCATAACACCCCCGGAGACCTGTCTGCCGGAAAGTTCCACCGCATTGTTTGAATTGTATCGTCAAAAGGCCGCTACGTTTGGGGCATCTTTTTCCAAAGCTGAAAAACGGCATTCGTTTCCTTCGATTTTAGTTTAAAGACGAAACATTTCCCGATGACACCCTTCCTTAGGAAAACAACCGGCATCGTGATATTGGTCGGTGCAGACCTTGACCGTCCGTTGACCGCCATAATCACGCCACTGCAAGGTTACGCCGAAGCACCCCCGGTTTTCTATGATCCCGTTTGAGTATTGAATACTGGTTATTGAAACTTGTTTGTTATTTGAAATTTGGCGCTTGTGATTTATATATCGGCTGACAGCTGATACCTGAAACCCCGGCTTGCCAATCTCCCTTCCATCGTTCAAAATGACGCCATGGGTTACATGAGAATCATCGCCGGGGATTGCAAAGGCCGTCCCATCAAGGTGCCGGACCGCAAGTCCACCCGCCCGGCCACCGAACTGGTACGCGGCGCCATCTTTTCCATGCTGGCCAACCTGACCGAAGACTGGGACGAAGTGCTGGACCTGTTCTCCGGTTCCGGCTCGCTGGGCATCGAGGCGCTGTCGCGAGGCGCCGGTCACGTGGACTTCGTGGAACAGGGGCGGGACTGCTGTGATATAATCAGAGCCAACCTCCGCGCCTGCGGGGTCGAAGAAAGCGCCCGGGTACATTGCGTGCCGGTGGAAAAAGCGGTCGGTTTTCTGGGTAAAACCTATGACGTCATCCTCATGGACCCGCCTTACCGCCGGGAAGACATCGGCGAACTGCTGGAGAAAATGTCCGGGACGGAGCTTATCGGCCCCCACACCTGGCTGGTGATAACCCATTCGCCGCGGGTGACGCTGGATTCAGCCTACGGGCCTCTGGCGCTGTACAAGGAGCGGCGGCACGGTGACTCCGTCATTGCCATCTATCACAAGGAGAATCAGGAACAATGAGAATAGCCCTCTATCCGGGGTCCTTCGACCCGATAACCGCCGGCCATATCGATATCGTTCGCCGCTCGGCCCGTCTCTTCGACCGGGTCATCGTCGGTGTCTACGACACGCCCGGCAAGAAGCTGATGTTTACCACGGACGAACGGGTGGCGCTGGCCGCCAGGGCGATAGCCGACCTGCCCAACGTCAGCGTCGAACCCTTCTCCGGGCTGATGGTGGAGTTTGCCCGCCGGCACGGCGTCACCACTGTGGTGCGCGGTCTGCGGGTCAACAATGACTTCGAGCTGGAATTCGACATGGCCATGATCAACCGCCGCCTGGCGCCGGATATAGAGCTGGTCTGCCTGCTGGCTTCGCCCGAGTATCAGTTCCTGTCCTCGTCCATTCTCAAGGAGGTCGCCCGCCTGGGCGGTGACGTGGACGGGCTGGTGCCGGAGTTCGTGGCCGAGGCCGTTCGGCAGAAAACGGCGAGTCGGGACTGAGCCGTGGCCGTCCCGGAAAACCAGGCCGGTTCCGCCCTCGGACAGCTTCATGACCTGGAGAAAGCGCAGGAGCTGATTGCCGACAAGCGCCGGGTTATCGGCCCGCGCTATGATGAATATCTCAACCGGACGGCCGTGCTTCTGCGGGACAATTTCCCCCAGATGTTCCAGGCCATGACCGATGACAATCTCCGCAATTTCATTGCCGTGGTGGACATTTCCGGCGGCCCGTCTCGGGGGCAGATGAAACGCTGGGCGGAAGCCTGCGACGGGTGCGGCTGGTGCTGTTCGCAGACCTCCCGCATCGTGGTTACCGCCGAGGACGTGGAACGGATATCCAAGGCGCTCAAGCAGAAGCCGCAAACGTTTTTCATTCAGGACGGTAAAGACTGGGTCATCAAACAGGCGCATCCCTGCGGTTGGTGGAACCCTCGCAACGGCCGGTGCGCCATTTACAACATCAGGCCGTATACCTGCCGTGTCTGGCCGCAGACCACCGACCAGGACGGCAAACACGCCCTTCAGGAAATGCCGGAATGCCGCTATTCGGTCACGGTATTGGCCGCCCGGGTGGTCGATGCCATCCGGGAAGTGTCTACTGCAGAGTAGTGTTGTCTTATCCGCCCAGTTCGCGGGCGCGCCGGAGGGCGGCTTCAGCCGCGGCCGTCACAATCTCCCGCAAATGGCGGTCTTCGAAGACCTTTATCGCTTCGGCGGTGGTGCCGCCGGGTGAGGTCACCATACGGCGCAGTTCGCCCAGGTCGTGTTCTGACTGCCGGGCGTATTCGGCTGAACCTACGGCGGTCTGAATGACCAGCTGGCGTGCCGGTGCCGGGTCCAGCCCCATCTTCTCCGCCGCCGCCACCAGAGCTTCCATGAACAGGAAGAAGTAGGCGGGGCCACTGCCGCTGATGGCGGTGGCCAGGTCGATATCGGCTTCAGCCGGCGTGTAATACTCCTCGCCCATGGCCGTCAGGATGTGCCGGGCAGTTTCCTTCTGAGCGGCGTCTACGGCGTCGGTCGCCGTCCAGACGCTCATCCCCAGGCCGATCTGCGCCGGGGTGTTGGGCATGACCCGGATGACGGCTTGGTGCCCCAGTCCGGCGGTCAGCGACGCCAGCTTCCGGCCGGCGATGATGGAAACAACCAGATGGGTGCCGCATAACTGTCCGTTGAGGTCGGCCATCACTTCGTCCAGGTTCTGTGGTTTGACTGCCAGTACGATGACGTCGCCGCTCATGGCCGCTGAAATATTGGAGTCGGTGGTAGTCACCCCCAGTTCCACCGCCAGGGCTTCCCGGCTTTCGGCGCGGGCATCGGCTACGGTGATGTCTTCCGGTTCGGCCAGTTGCTGTCGGATGATGGCGTTAATCATGGCGCGGCCCATGTTGCCGCCGCCGATAAAGGCTATTTTCATGGCGTTGTCTCCTGTGCCGTTATTTGACCACTATGTTAAGCAGTTTGCCGGGGACATAGACAATCTTGACCGTAGTCTTGCCTTTGGTGTATTCCCGGATGCGCTCGTTGGCATCGGCCAGTCCCAGGGCTGATGACTCGGTCAGGTCGGCCGGGGCCGGGATGCGGGCGCGCAGTTTGCCGTTGACCTGTACCACCAGGGTGATTTCCGGCTCGGCCGTCAGTTCTTCCTGCCAGGTCGGGAACTGCTGGTTATGCACCGAATACTCGTGTCCGGTCAGCTCCCACAGTTCCTCGGCCAGGTGCGGCGCCGTCGGCGCCAGCATCAGGATGAGTTTGTTCACGGCGTCTTTCCAGGTTTCGGCGGATACCTTTCCGCTGTCCTTGGCCGGTCCCAGGTAGTTGGTGAACTCCATCAACGCCGCCAGCATGGTGTTGAACTGGAGGGCGTCGAGGTCGGTGTTGACCTTGCGCACCGTCTGGTGGGTGTGGCGGATAAGTTCAGCTTCGGCCTCTTCATCGAAGCCGCCGGGCTGATAGGGCTCGGTCGCCAGCTTCCAGACTCGGTTGAACCAGCGGGAAATACCGCCGATGCCGGAGTCGTTCCAGTCGCCGCCCAGTTCCCACGGCCCGACAAACATCAGGTAAGCCCGCACCGTGTCGGCGCCCTGTTCGTTGACGTACCGGTCGGGGTTGACCACGTTGCCGCGGGACTTGCTCATCTTGGCGTGCTGGGAAGTGATGGTGCCCTGGTTGAACAGCCGGGTAAAGGGTTCCGAGAAATCCACCAGCCCCATGTCGCGGAGCGCCTTGACGAAGAACCGGGAATAGAACAGGTGCATGACGGCGTGCTCGGCGCCGCCGGTGTAGATGTCCACCGGCATCCAGTAGCGGGTCTTTTCCGGATCGAAAGCGTGTTTGTCATCGTGCGGCGAGCAATACCGCAGATAGTACCATGAGGAACACATGAAGGTGTCCATGGTGTCGGTCTCCCGCCGGGCCGGCCCGCCGCAGGCCGGGCAGGTGGTGTTGACGAAGTCCTCGGCATATTTAAGCGGTGACTCTCCGGTCGGCCGGAATTCGGCGTTGTCCGGCAGAAGCACCGGCAAATCCTTCTCCGGTACCGGCACGATGCCGCACTTGTCGCAGTATATCATGGGGATGGGCGCGCCCCAGTAGCGCTGGCGGGAAATCAGCCAGTCCCTCAGCTTATAGCTGACGGTGCGCCGCCCGAAACCCTGGGCTTCCATCCAGTCGCAGATGCCCCCGAAGGCTTCGGTGTTCGTCAGCCCGTTGAACTGGGCGGAATTGACCATGACGCCTTCAGCGGTATGGGCCTCGGCGATGGGGCCGCCCCGGTAGTCTTCCGGGGCCACCACCACCCGGACGGGCAGGCTGTATTTTTGGGCGAAGGCGAAATCGCGTTCATCGTGGGCCGGCACCGCCATGACGGCGCCGGAGCCGTAGGAGGCAATGACATAATCGGCAATCCACACCGGCACCTTTTCGCCGTTGAGCAGGTTTTCCACATAAGCGCCGGTAAAGACGCCGTCCTTTTCCTTTTCGGTGGACAGCCGGTCTATCTCGGTCAGCCGCCGGGTCCTGGCCACATAGGCTTCCACCGCTTCGCTCTGCTCCGGGGTGGTCAGTTTGGCCACCAGCGGGTGTTCCGGCGCCAGCACCATGAAGGTGACACCGTAGACGGTATCGGGGCGGGTGGTAAAGACCTTGAGCCGTTTCTCTTCCACGCCGGGCGCGTCCAGTCCGAACTCAATCTCGGCGCCGGTGGAGCGGCCCACCCAGTTTCTCTGCATCGTCTTGATGCGCTCCGGCCAGTCCAGGCCTTCATGGTCCATCAGTTCATCGGCGTATTTGGTGACCCGGAAGAACCACTGTTCCAGGTCGCGCTTTTCCACCGGTCCTTCACAGCGTTCGCACTCGCCGTTGCCCACCACCTGCTCATTGGCCAGCACCGTCTGGCAGGAGGCGCACCAGTTGACCGGCGCCTTGGCCCGGTAAGCCAGGCCGGCCTGGTACAGCTTGAGGAAGAACCACTCGGTCCATTTGTAATACTCCGGCAGGCAGGTGATGACTTCCCGGTCCCAGTCGTAAACCGAACCCATGGATTTGATCTGCTTGCGCATGTTCTCGACGTTTTTCATCGTCCATTCGCGCGGGTGGATGCCCCGCTTGATGGCGGCGTTTTCCGCCGGCAGGCCGAAAGCGTCGAACCCCATCGGGTGAAGCACGTTGTAACCCTGCATCCGCTTGTAGCGGGCGTAGGCGTCGGAAGGCGCCATGGCGTACCAGTGGCCGATATGCAGGTCGCCGGACGTATAGGGGAACATGGTCAGGGCGTACCACTTGGGTTTAGGCGAATCTTCGTCCACCCGGTAAAGGCCGTCGTCAGCCCAGCGTTTCTGCCATTTGCTTTCAATGGCCTGGGGTTCGTATTTGCTGTCAGTCATCGGGGGTCGTACTCCATGAATTACATTCAGACGTAATCTTAACGTCTGCGGGCGGAGCGTTCAAGTTGACTGGTAGCGCCTCCTTGCCTTTTAAGCCCGCCTGTCGTACATTATGGCCTGATGACTGAAGGTGGGAACTTATGATAAGCACACTCAAGGGTAAGGCGGCTCTCCTCGGCGCTGACTGGGTCATCGTCGAAGTCGGCGGCGTCGGCTATAAGGTGTTCGTCTCCACAGCTACCCTGTCCCAGATACAGAATGCCGGCGAAATCCGGCTTTACACCCATCTCCAGGTGCGGGAAGACGCGCTGACGCTTTTCGGCTTTCTCACCTTTGAGGAACTGGGTATCTTCGAAACCATGCTGGAGGTTTCCGGCATCGGCGCCCGGCTGGCGCTGGCCCTTCTGTCAGCTTTCAAGCCGGAAGACCTGGCCAATATCATCGCCACCGGTAATGCCGATATGCTCTGTACCGTCCCCGGCGTCGGTAAAAAGACCGCCTCCCGTATAGTCCTGGAATTAAAGGACAAGGTGGCCAGAAACTGGTCAGCGGCGCCGGCCGGCGAAGGCGGGGCCGTGGACAACGATGTCATGGCCGCCCTGACCGCGCTGGGTTACAGCGGCGCCGAGGCCGCCCGGGCGGTCGTGGCTCTGCCCCGTGACGGAAAATTGACTCTGGAAGAAAAAATCCGGCTGGCGCTGGCGGGACTGAGCGACCATGTCGGTTGACCTGAGGGCATAAACCGCTGAGGAGGGGTTCGGATGACACACCATGAAACTTGCGGCAGATGCGGCGGCAGCGGACAGATACAATGCCCGCTGTGCCACGGTACCGGCAGAATGGTTCAACCCGGCAGTTACGGCGCTGAGGCGCCGTGTCCGGAGTGCGGCGGTACCGGCAAGGACAGATGTCATGCCTGCGGCGGTTCCGGCACTGTCAGGCTGGATGACTAGTCGGCACTGACCGACTGACGAAAAACGCTTCCGATTCTTTCCGGCCGGGTTCTGATAAAATTATTCATGCGTGTTTTTGTGTCTGCTGGTTAAAGGCATAACGGATATCTTTACGCTGAACGTATAACCTTGTTTTTGGCGATTCCGTGACTGCGGACGCTTCATTTTTCTCACATGGCCAATCGTCAGTTCGCCGGTAATTTCGGAAATAGACGCAATGGACAGCAATGGCAAGGTTATTAAAGATACTTACCAGAGACTGAAGGTTCTATATCCAATGGTCTAATTACTAATTGCTTTAACCCACGATTCATACTATAATTCCCTCTGGGTCAGCATTAAGACCCGGAGTGAGGAAACAATGGCAAAAACACGTGTATTGATAGCCGATGACCACGCCGTTCTGCGCGAAGGTATGCGGCGCATGCTGGAGCAGGAAAAGGATATGGATGTCGTCGGCGAGGCCTCGGACGGGGAAGAAGCCGTCAGCCTGGTGGATGAACTGAAGCCTGATGTCGTCCTGATGGACATCGTCATGCCCAAACTGACCGGCGTTGAAGCCACCAAGCTCATCAAGAAGGTGCATCCTTCCACCTGCATTCTGATTCTGACCGCTTATTCCGACATCCGCTACATCCTCGGCTTGCTGGAAGCCGGGGCATCCGGGTATCTGCTGAAAAGCGCCCGGGCCGATGAAATTGTCGGCGCCATCCGCGCCGTGCGTGCCGGCGAATCGGTGCTGGATTCCATGGCCACCCGTAAACTGCTTGAGCGTGTGGTCAATCTGTCCAAGGAAGTGCCGGATGAAAAAGGCCGCGGCCAGTTGTCACCGCGGGAAATAGAGATTCTTCGCCTGGCCGCCCGGGGTCTCAGTAACCGGGACATCGCCGAAAAGCTGGAGCTGTCCATGCGGACGGTCAAGGCTCACCTGTCGAATATCTTTAACAAGATGCGCTGTTCCAGCCGTACCGAGGCCATCGTCAAGGGCTTCCGGGAAGGGTATGTGACGCTGGAAGATGTGCCCCAGGGTATCGAGGCCTATGAGAAAGAGAAAATCTGATTTGGCGGATAAAGCCTTTACCGGCAACGGTGAACACCTGTCTCAAGACAATATGCGTTTCTACGTCCAGGAGGTTATCCGGGCGCAGGAGCAAGAACGCAAGCGCATTGCCCGGGAACTCCATGACGAAGTTTCGCCGTCGCTTCTTCTGCTGATTCAGCGCATCGATACCATCGTCTCCAACAGTAAAACTCTGAAACTCTCAGAAACAATGAAGGACAAGATGGAAGACCTGCGGGTGCAGACGGTGGAAGCCCTGGAAAGCACCCGGCGCATTGCTCAGGACCTGCGGCCTCGCATCCTGGATGACCTGGGCCTGATTCCGGCGCTGGAGTGGATGGCCGATAACCTTATCAAGAACCACGGCATCGAGGCCAAGGTGGACATCAACGGCGAGGAACGTCCTTTGCCCAGCGAAGTTCAGCTGTTGCTGTTCCGCATCGCCCAGGAAGCGCTGAATAACATCCGCAAGCATTCCGAGGCTTCCAACGTAGAAATCGGGGTCAATTTCGGCGACGCCAGAACCATCATCACCATTTCCGACAACGGCCGCGGCTTCTCCATACCGGAAAGGGTCTGCGACCTGGCCGCCATGGGCAAGCTCGGGCTGGCCGGCATGCGGGAACGGGCTCAGCTTATCGGCGGGCATGTCCGAATCAACAGCCAGTCCGGTCACGGCACCGTGGTGACGGTGGAAGTGCCTAATGAAGGCAATTTGTGTGAACTGCCTGCCCGCGAATACGAGATAAAAGCCCGCCTCAACACCTGATACACTCCGGATAACAAAAAAGCCGGGGAATACCCTCCGGCTTTTCGTGTTTGAACCAGTGTCTAGGATTCGGTGGCGGCGACTTCTTCGGCCGTCAGCGGTTCAAAGAAACAGCTGATTTCACCGGTGTGACAGGTCGGCCCGGCCGGCTCGGCCTTTACCAGGATGGCGTCGTTGTCGCAGTCCAGCCAGAGTTCCTTGACTTTAAGGACGTTGCCGGAAGTGGCGCCCTTGTTCCAGAGTTCCTGGCGGGAACGTGAATAGAACCAGACGGTGCCGGTCTTGAGCGTCAGTTCCGCGGATTCCTTGTTCATATAGCCCAGCATGAGCACCTGGTTGGTGTTGACGTCCTGGACGATGGCCGCCACCAGTCCCTTGTCGTCGAGTTTCAGACCCTTACCCTTGTTTGCCAATGTATATTCTCCTCCAAATGATAATCGTGTAGTGTCGCCCCGATTCGGGCTTTATGTATCAGACCTTCAGCGCCTGTCGCAGGTCGATGTCCCCGGTGTAGAGAGACTTGCCCAGTATCGCCGCTGAGGCCCCGATGAGACGCAGTATCTTCAGGTGACTCAATCTGGCGATACCCCCGGAGGCGATAACCGGCGCCTTGACCGCCTGGATGAATTCGTAAAGAGCGGTGAAATTCGGCTCGGTCAGCGTTCCGTCACGGGCGATGTCGGTGAAGACGAAGCGCCCGACCCCCAGCTTTTTCATTTTTCCAGCGAATTCATCTGCCGGCATGCCGCTGTCTTCCTGCCAGCCCTTGACCGCCATCAGTCCGTCACGGCAATCCACCGATACCACCACTGCCTCACCGAAGTTGCGGCAGGCTTCGGCAACCAGGTCGGGGTTTTCCACGGCGGCGGTGCCCAGTATTACCCGGTCGATGCCGGCTTTCAGCAGTCGGCGGATGCTGTCCAGGTCACGGATGCCGCCGCCCATCTGTACCGGCACCACTGCCGACTGGGCTATCTGGGAGATGACGTTCAGATTGACCATCTCGCCATCCCTGGCACCATCCAGGTCAACGATATGAAGCCGTGGGGCCCCCAAAGACTGCCATTTCAGGGCTACCGCTACCGGATTATCGGAGTAAACTGTCTCTTGGGCATAATCGCCCTGAAAGAGCCGCACGCAACGTCCGCCGCGGATGTCTATGGCCGGTATGATTTCTATCTTGAAACCTCTTCTGCAGTCATTGAAAACGGGACGTATTATAACACCATGCGACGACAGCGGCCAAAAGCCCAAAATCAGATATATACAAACAGGTAGATGTGGTAGTATTTTATATGTGTGGTTGAACGCCGGCATCACCGCGCCGTGAGCAACCTTTTTGAAAGGGGCCTTAGATGAACAGGAAATCCGAAGAGGCCGAAGCCCGGTTCCAACAACTCGAAGAACGTTATAAACAGCTTTTCCAGCAACATCCCTCCGGATATCATTCCCTGGACGCCGGGGGAAACATCATCGAAGTCAATCAGGCATGGCTGGACAGTCTGGGCTACACCCGGGACGAAGTCATCGGTCACTGGTTCGGTGAATTTCTCAACCCCGAGAGCGCGGAAAAATTCCGGCTGACTTTCCCTCGATTCAAGGAAAAGGGTATCGTCGGCACCGAATTTTGTTTCAAGCGTAAGGATGGTTCATTGCGGGTAGAGGTCGTCGACGGACGCATAGCCTATGACATCGACGGCAATTTTCAACAGACTCATTGTGTCCTGCAGGATGTCACCGAAGCCCGGCAAGCGGAAACAGCTATGCAACAAAGCCGGCAGAAATATCAGGCTTTATTTGAAAGTAGCGGTGACGCCGCTTTTGTCCATCAGCCGACCCCGGAAGGCCTGCCGGGTGTTTTCCTGGAGGTGAACCAGACTGCCTGTGAGTTGCTGGGTTACACCAAAGATGAGTTTTTGAAACTTGGCCCAAGGGACATTGTGGTTTGGGAAAAATTCGGAGTAACTCCTCCGGATATCATGAAAATACTGGAAGCTGTAAAGAAAGTCACCCGGGAATCCGCTTTTCGACACAAGGATGGACACGAGATTCCTGTTGAAGTCGTTATCCACAGGTTTGAATTGCAGGGTAAACCCGCTGTGTTGACGCTGGCGAGGGATATTACCAAGCGTAAAAAAGCCGAGGAAGAATTAAAACTGCAAGCTGATGAACTGAAAAATCGCAATCTTTTCATTCAGACCATAATCGACCAGTTGCCCATCGGTCTGGCCATCAACAATACAGGTGACGGCCAGGTTACCTACATGAATTCGCGTTTCGAAGAGATATACGGCTGGCCGAAGGAAGAAATCACCGATATAGCCACCTTTTTTGAGAAGGTTTATCCTGACGCCGGGTACCGCGAGGCTATCGTGTCCCGTATTATGGCCGATATCGAAAGTAGCGATCCAGCCCGGATGCACTGGGAAGACATTGAGATAACCCGGAAAGACGGGGGAAAGCGCGTCGTCGCCGCGGCCAATATCCCGATACCGGACCAGGGAGTAATGGTTTCCACGGTTCGGGATGAGACCGAAGCTGTAAGCGCGCGCCGTGAATTGAACCACACCCTGAATTTGATGCGTTATATCATTGAACACGACCAGGCCGGTATCGCGGTTCATGACCGTAATCTGAACTACATCTACGTCAGCCAGCGATACCTTGATGAATACAATTTAGGTCCTCGGAATATCATCGGCCGGCACCATTATGATGTCTTTCCTGACCTGCCACAAAAATGGCGTGATGTACATCAACGAGCCCTGGCCGGTGAAATCTGCCGTGCCGACCGTGACGAATTCGTCCGAGAGGACGGCACCGTCGAGTGGACTCGCTGGGAATGTCGTCCCTGGTTCGAAAAGGATGGCTCTGTCGGTGGTATCATCGTTTATACTGAAGTGATTACAGAGCAGATTAACCGGGAACGAGCGCTGGCGGAGTCGAAAGAAAAATACCGTCAACTGGCGGAAAACACCGAGTCCATCTCCTGGGAATATGATATCGAACAGGACAGGTGGACCTATTTGGCGTCACAGGTCGGACGGATTCTGGGCTACCGTCCGGAGGAGTTCACCGATTTACAGTTCTGGGCGGATCATATCCATCCGGAAGACCGGGACTGGGCGCCGAAATATTGTCTTACCGCCGCCCGGGCCGGTCGGGACCACTCGCTGGAATATCGGTTTCTGAAAAAAGACGGCAAATCTGTCTGGCTGAGGAACATTGTCAGCGTGGAGCAAGCCGGCTGTCAGCCGGTTAAGCTTCGCGGTATCATGATAGACATCACCGAGCGTAAACAGGCGGAAGAAGAGGCTTTGCGCTCGGCCGCCGAATGGCTGGCCACCTTCGATTCCATCACCGATATGGTCGCTCTGGTCGATACCGGGCACAGAATAACCAGGGTTAACCAGGCTTTCGCCCGGGTGCTGGGCCGAAAACCCGGTGAACTGCTGGGTAAGCGATGCTATGAGGTGATTCACGGGCTTAAAGGGCCGCACCCGGATTGTCCCTATGCCCGCGCTCTGACCACCCGACAGGTGGAAACCAGCGAGTATTTCGATGAAAAGCTGGGTTTGTGGGTGGAGGCTACCGCTTCGCCGATAATGGACGTCGACGGTAACATGGTGGGGTCGGTACATATCATCAAGGATGTTTCCGGCCGGAAACGGGCGGAGGAAAATGAACGCCTGCTTCGTGAAAAAGCCGAAATGTCCAGCCGCCTGGCGGCGGTCGGTGAAATGGCCGCCGGTATCGCCCACGAAATCAACAACCCGCTGACCGGTGTTATAGGCTTCTCTGAACTACTGATGACCCGGCCCGATGTTCCCGATGACATGAAGGAAGACCTGCATATCATCAATGAAGGCAGTCAGCGGGTCAAGGACATAGTGCGCCGGATGCTGACTTTTGCCCGTCAGTCGAAGCCGGTGAAATCGGCAGTCAACATAATAGATGTGCTGGAAAACACCATTGAGATGCGCCGGTATGTACTGGAAACCTCCAATATCTCCATTGTCAGGGACTACGCCCGGGATATTACCGAAGTCGTCGCTGACGCCGGCCAGTTGCAACAGGTGTTTCTGAACATCATTGTCAATGCTGAATACGCGATGAAGAAAGCGCATGATAAGGGTGTCCTGGTTGTCAAAACGGAAAAATCTGATGGTCATATTCGCGTTCTGATTACTGATGACGGGCCTGGCATGTCTGATGAGGTTAAAAGCAAACTGTTTCAGCCGTTCTTTACCACCAAAGACCCGGGTGAAGGCACCGGTCTGGGGCTGGCCTTGTCCATGGGTATTATTAAGGAACACGGTGGCAGTATTTCGGTAAAGACTGTTGTGGGAAAAGGCACCACATTTATCGTTGAATTACCGATGACCCCGGTGGAGACAGTATCTGCGGTTGAGAATCAGGAGACTCAACCGGTAAAGGCTATACGAAGCGCCAAAATACTGGTGGTGGATGATGAAAGGTCGGTCGGGGCATTGATCAGAGTAATCCTGACCCGCCAGGGGCATGAAGTACAGGAATGCTACGGGCCCCAGGAAGCTTTGGACAAGTTGGTGGATAACACCTATGACATTGTCATTCTGGATATCAGGATGCCAGGTATGAGCGGCATAGAGTTACTCGATGAGATCAAGGTCCGCTGGCCGAAAATGGTTTCCCGGGTGCTGTTTATCACCGGCGATACGTCAGACCTGTCTACCAGAACTTACCTCAATACCCATAACATACCCTATATCAGTAAACCTTTTGAACGACATGAGCTGGAAGAGAAGGTAAATGCCTTATTATGATGCAGGCGGAACTGTATAAAAACTTGTTGGACAATCTGAGCGAAGGTGTCTATTTTGTTGATTGCGACAAAAGAATCTCTTATTGGAATAAGGCCGCGGCGGAGCTGACCGGGCGGACTGCAGATGAAGTCCTCGGCTTCAGATGCGCCGATAATATCCTGGTCCACACCGACGACCAGGGAACCCGGCTTTGTCTGAACGGGTGTCCGCTGACAGCTACGATGACCGATGGTAAGCCCCATCAGGCCTCCGTGTTCATGCTTCACCGGGACGGACACCGCGTGCCGGTTACGGTAAAGGTGATGCCGATACGTAATGATGACGGGAAAATAATCGGAGGTATTGAGACTTTCAGCGATAATTCAAAGAATTTCCAGCTTCAGGAACAAATTTCTGAACTGGAAAAGCTGTCTCTTATCGATGAATTGACCCGGTCTGGTAATCGGCGTTATGCCAATATTACCCTTGATACCAAGTTTAATGAGTTTAATCGTTATGATTGGCCTTTTGGAGTTATCCTGTTCGATATTGACAACTTCAAGGCAGTTAATGATAACTACGGTCATGATATCGGCGATGAAGTTCTGAAGATGGTTGCGCGGACGATTATGGCTAATATCCGAAGCCCGCAATCGTTATTCTTCAGGTGGGGCGGTGAGGAGTTTGTTATCGTGGGTACTAATGTGAACGGCCTGCAACTTTACGATATTGCGGAGCGGATGAGGAATCTGGTCTCCTGCTCTATGTTGACGCAAAATGATCTGGAATTGAGCGTCACCGTGTCTGCCGGGGTAACTGTGGCCCGACCCGGCGATAATTCAGAAACCATCATACGCCGGGCCGATGAACTCATGTATCTCAGCAAAAAGACCGGTAAAAACCGCAGTAGCCTTGGTTAGGTGGTAATTAAGGAAGACCCGCAAAATGATTCACAGGGAGATGTGTTGATGCCCAACCATAAACAGATTGCTGAATTGATTTATTCTAATTTAGACCTTCTGGCTACCGAAATTACCACTGCCCAGCAATCCCTGAGGAGCGATGTTTCCAAACGTCACGGAATGGATTTCGGCAAGCATTCGGCCAATGTCCGCCAGGAACTGATAGAACTGAGCGAAGCCATTCGTTCCGGCGTTCCCGGTGTTTTCACCGACAAGATTGCCTGGCTGAAAGAGGGTCTTTCAACCAGGGGGGTGCCGTCGCACTTTATCGGGATGAATCTGGATGCTGAGTCAGCCGCTCTGAAGAGGTATTTGCCGTCGGAAGCCTTCATTGAAGCCGAAGCTGTCATCGAGGCCGGACGTCGGGAGCTGGCGTCAGGTGCAGACAAGCCCGTCGCCGGAGCCGTTGCGGAGGAGCCTCTTCCCGAATTGGCTGAACGTTTCCTGAAAACCCTTCTTGCCGGAGACCGGGAAACAGCGGCGGCGATGATATTCAAAGCTGTTGATGACGGTCTGTCCATTCGTGACCTGTATTTGGACATCTTCCAGCCCTGCCTCTATGAAGTTGGCACGCTGTGGCATCAGGGAAAGATTACGGTAGCCCATGAACATTATTTCAGCGCCGCCACTCAGTTCATTATGTCGGAGTTGTATCCCCGTATCCGTCGCCAGGTCGCTTCGCCCGTTAAGGGTACTGTCGTCGTCGCCTGCGTTACCGGCGAACTTCATGAAATCGGCTCCCGCATGACTGCCGACCTGCTGGAGATGGCCGGTTGGCGGGTCATGTACCTGGGCGCCAATACACCCGCTACCGCGGTGGTTGATCTGGCCCGTGAACAGAAAGCTGTCGCCCTGGCCTTGTCAATGGCCTTGCCGTCTTCCGGCCCGGCGTTGTGGGAGATTATCGGTCTGGTGCGACGGGAATCGTCACCCGGTATTCGGGTTATCGCCAGCGGTTACATCTTGAATCGATTCCCTGACTATGCCGCTTCATTCGGCGCCGATGGTGCCGCATATCAGGCGGATGAAGCCCCGGTGGTATTATCCCGGTTGACGGAGGAGGCTCGGACATATGTCGGATAAGAACGTGAATATATCCGGGGACGACAGCCACTGGCACGAAGCCATCAGCGGTATTATGAACGAGCTCATCTCGGTCAAACGGGAATTACAGCAGAAAAACGCTGAATTGGAAGAGGCGTTGGCGCAGGTGAAAACTCTGGAAGGGCTGTTGCCTATCTGTGCTTCCTGTAAAAACGTCAGAGATGACCAAGGTTATTGGCAGACGGTGGAAACTTTTGTCTCATCCCATTCCGATGCCACTTTCACCCATGGTTTATGCCCTGCCTGCGTCCGGAAGTTATACCCGGAGTATGCTGACGAAGTGTTAAAGGGAACCGGGGATGATAAAGGTGGAGACTATCCTCCCCATTCCATCAATTGAGGCATCGGCCAGCCGCTATGCGGCTTCATTAAACTGGCCCTTCGAAGGCTTGCCTAGGCATCCTGCTGGAACATGGCGCCCACCGAAAGCCCGGTATGGATGCGGTGAATGGCTTCACCCAGTAGCGGTGCGATGGACAGCACTGTAATCTTGTCCAGCTTCTTTTCCGGCGGTACCGGCACGGTATCGGTGACGATGACTTCCTTGACCGGGGATTCGGCGATGCGCTCAATGGCCGGCCCGGAGAAAATGGGATGAGTACAGCAGGAGTATACTTCGGTGGCGCCGGCTTTCAGGAGCGTCTGGACGGAGTTGGTCAGAGAACCCGCGGTGTCGATTTCATCGTCGATGGTCAGAGCAATCTTCCCTTTCACGTCGCCGATGATATTGATGGTTTCGGTGCGGTCGTCGTTGCCCAGCCTTCTTTTTTCAATGATGGCCAGCGGGGCATCCAGCCTTTCGGCGAAGTCCCGCGCCCGTTTGGTGATGCCGATGTCGGTGGCCACCACCACCAGGTTGTCCAAGTTCATCTTTTTCACATGGTTGGTTATAAGGTTGATGGCTGACAGTTCGTCCACCGGTATGTTGAAAAAACCCTGAATCTGGGCCGCGTGCAGGTCTACGGTCAGCACCCGGTTGGCGCCGGACACGGTCAGCAGGTCGGCGATGAGCCGGGCGGTGATGGGCACCCGGGGCTGGTCTTTCTTGTCGGTGCGGCCGTAGCCGTAATAGGGGATGACGGCGGTGATGCGTCCGGCTGAAGCGCGTTTCAAGGCGTCGATCATGATCATCGTTTCCATGATGCTCTGGTTGACCGGGGACGAAAACGGCTGTATCACGAAGGTATCCCGATTGCGGACATTGTCCATGATGCGGACGAAGGTATTCTCATTGGAAAACTGAAAGACCTTGCAGTTGCCCAGCGGGATGCCCAGGTAGTCGGCTACCGCTCCGGCCAGAGCCGGGTTGGCGTTACCGGTAAATACTTTCAGTTCATCCATCGACAATTATCCTCGCGCTATCTTAGTGTTTTCGTTATCTTGTCAGGTGTTAGTGGTTGCCGGCTCTTAATCCGTAATTCCCGGTACCGGGAAATTGGCTGTCAGGTCCTTGACTTCGCCCGCAATCCGTTCTTCGACGGAACAATCGCCGAAGTTCTTGATAACCTCGCTGATCCATTCGGCGATGCGTACCATTTCGGCTTCTCTGAAGCCGCGGGTGGTGGTTGCCGGCGTCCCCAGTCGCATGCCGTTGGGGGAGGTCGGTTTCTGGTCGGCGATGAAAGGCACCGTATTGCGGTTGACCACGATGTTGCATCGTCCCAGCGCTTCTTCGGCGTCCCGGCCGTTGACCCCGGTGGCTGTCAGGTCCACCAGTACCAGGTGATTGTCGGTGCCGCCTGATATCAGGCGGAAGCCGGCTTTCTCCAGCGCGTCACCCAGGGCTTTGGCATTGGCTACGACCTGTCGGGCATACTCGCCGAATTCCGGGGTGGCCGCCTCGCGGAAAGCTACTGCCTTCCCGGCGATGACATGCATCAGTGGCCCGCCCTGGATGCCCGGGAATACCGCTGAATCCACCGCGCGGGCGTACTCTTCCCGGCACAGCACGAAGCCTCCCCGCGGCCCTCTCAGTGTCTTGTGGGTGGTGGAGGTGACGATATCGGCGTAGGGAACCGGGGACGGGTGGACGCCGGCGGCCACCAGGCCGGCGATATGGGCGATATCCACAATCATCCTGGCGCCGACCTGGTCACAGATATGACGGATGCGTTCGAAGTCTATTATCCGCGGGTAGGCCGAGGCTCCGGTCATGATGACCTTGGGCTGGCTTTGAAGAGCCAGGTGTTCCATCTCGGCATAGTTGATGCGTTCGTTTTGTTGGTCAAGACCGTAAGCCACCACATTGTACATCTTGCCGGTGAAGTTCGGTTTGGCGCCGTGGGTCAGATGACCGCCGTGAGACAGGCTCATGCCCATGATGGTATCGCCGGGTTTGATCAGGGCGAAATAGGCCGCCATATTAGCCTGGGCGCCGGAATGGGGCTGGACGTTGGCGTGTTCGGCGCCGAACAGCTCTCTGGCCCGGTCGATGGCCAGGGTTTCGATGTCATCCATGTTATGACAGCCGCCGTAATACCTTTTAGCGGGGTAACCCTCGGCGTACTTGTTGGTCAGAGATGATCCCTGGACCTGTAGTATGGCGCGGGATGCGTAGTTCTCCGAGGCGATAAGATTGATGGTTTCCTGTTGTCGGGTGTCTTCGGCGGCGATGGCATTATAGATTACCGGGTCGTCGAAACGGAGTCTTGTCATCGAGTTTTTCCTCTCAGCTCAGGCCGTGGCAGGGCACGGCGAAGGGAATAGGCGTATTATAACAAATCACCAGGGGCGGCGATAGTGCTATCGGTTCAGTTCAGGAAAAGCCCCAGGTACCAGTCTATCAGCTGACTGCCCCAGAGGAAGGTAATCAGGGTTGACAGCGCCAGGAACGGGCCGAAGGCAATGGCTTCCCGTCGTCCTTTCCTGCGGAAGGCCAGTAGAGCGATGGCCACCAGTCCTGAGGCTATCCAGGACAGGATGACAGCCGCCATGATGTTGGGCCAGCCGGTGATGGCCCCGGCCAGCGCTCCCAGCTTGACGTCGCCTTCGCCCATGCCGCCCCGGGACACGATATACACCACCAGGAAAATGCCGAAACCGGCTACAGCGCCGATGATGGCGTTCAGCACCGACGGCACCGTTTCGATTTGTCCCGAGAACAGGCTGACGACCAGGGCGATGATAATGGCCGGCAACAGGATATTGTTGAGAATAACCTGATGTTCCATGTCGATGACGAAGATGACCACCATCAGCGCGGCATAGAACAGGCTCAGCCACAACAGCGGCGACAGCCCCAGGTAAAGGTAAAGATAGGCAAATATCAGTCCTGTAGCGGCTTCGACCCAGAAAACCCGGGCCGGGATTTTGGCCTCGCAGGTGCGGCACCTGCCTCTGAGCGCCAGCCAGGATATGACCGGAATCATATCGATAACAGTCAGACGCCGCTGGCAGGCCGGGCACCTTGAAGGCGGTGATACCACCGATTGTTCCTGCGGCAATCGGTCAGCCAGTACATTCAGGAAACTGCCGATGACAGTCCCGAAAATAAAGAATACGGCGGCATAGGCGCTTTCCATCGGCGCCAATTATAGGCGGAAAAACAGGTCATTCACAAATAAAGATAATCTGGAGTTATTTTTTAACCGACCAGACCAGGGCGACGACCCAGCCGACGAATGTCCAGCCCAGAAAGAAGTTGAGCAGAAAAATCGCCAGGGCGTTGCGCCTTTTACCGGCGATGGCGATGATACTGGGCAGAAAATAGATGGCTAAGGTTAGTAAAAAAGAGATAAAGCCGAAAACGCTGGCAAAAAAGAAACCGAAAAGACCTTCCACCATTCAAAATCACTCCGTCAATAGAATTGACTTAAGATTACCGGAATCTGTTTCATCAGGCAAGCTTCTTCAACGCGCCCATGAAACCGGATATGTTATAATTCGCAGGTGCTTACGGGCGATACCGATGAGTTCCAGCTGATAGACGCACTGGCGGCGGAAATCCGTCGTTTAACAACGGATGACGAACGTGTTGAGGTCGGCATTGGCGATGATACTGCGGTTGTCCGGGTTGAAGCCGGGTTGCACCTTTACACCGTTGACGCGCTGGTAGAAGGCTCTCATTTCGAGCGCCGTTACCTGGACCTTGAGGGCTTGGGCTGGAAAGCGCTGGCCGTCAATCTTTCGGATATTGCCGCCATGGGCGGACAGCCCCGGCACGCCCTGGTGTCACTGGTGGTACCGGCCGGTCTGGCCGCTGATGACATTGTCCGGATTTACCGAGGTCTGTCAGCGCTGGCTTCTCTTACCGCCACGTCAATTATCGGCGGCAACCTCAGCCGGGGCAGTGAACTGGCTCTTCATGTAACCCTCATCGGTCAGGCAAATAGGGAAGACCGTGTCATGGTACGGAGCTCCGCCCGTCCCGGCGAGGTCATTTGTGTTACCGGCACCCTGGGGGGCGCCGCTACCGGTTTGAAATGTCTGGAAGGCCGGGTGACTGCCGGTAGCGAGTCTGTCGGCGTGCTTACCGAAGCTTTCTGGCGGCCGCAACCGAGGCTGGAAACAGGACAGAAACTGGTCGATGCCGGTATCCGCTGTGCCATCGACATCAGCGATGGTCTTCTCTCAGACCTGGGACACATTGTGAAAGCCTCCGGTGTCGGGGCGCGTTTGAAGGCGTCTCGAATACCGGTCAACCCGACAGCCGTAACTGTCCTGGGTCATGAGCCGGCTTTGCAGGTGGCCTTGAGCGGAGGCGAGGATTATGAACTGTTGTTCACTGCGCCGGTAGCGGTCGCTGACCGGTTGAGGCGGGATTCAGCGGTGCCCATAACCGTTATCGGAGAGATAACTGCTCAACCCGGGAAAATAGAATTACTGGATGAACATGGCCGGTCTGTTTCATTTCGGGAAACAGGCTGGCGGCATTTATAGTTGATATGGAAACTATGCAAGTTATAACCGAATCTGCCGCCGGCACCCGCCGGCTTGGATATCTTCTTGGAGAGATACTGGAACCGGGTGATGTTTTGTTTCTGACCGGCCCGCTCGGCGCCGGTAAGACCACCCTGACACAGGGCATTGCCCGGGGGCTGGGAATATCGGCAGAGGTAATGAGCCCTACTTTCGTTCTGATGCGCGAATTGCAAGGGCGACTGGCCCTTTATCATATCGATTTGTACCGCCTGGATGACCTGTCGGAAATCGCCGACCTGGGCCTGGATGATTATTTTTACGGCGACGGAGTTACCGTGGTCGAATGGGCAGACCGGGCCGAAGCCCTGCTTCCCGAGGAGAGATTGGCAATCGTTATCGACTATCATGGAGAACAATCCCGAAGCTTCAAACACTCGGCTCGGGGGGAGCGTTATCGGCATTTGTTATACCAATTAGCGGGTCGCTGGGAGGGTTCATCGTGACGTTCGTGCTGGCTATTGATGCGGCTACGGAACATGCCGGGCTGGCCATCGTGTCATCCGGCAGTGTGGTCGGTGAAAGCGTCTGGCTGACCCGGCACAACCAGACCGTCGAACTCATGCCGCGTCTCAGTGCTTTATTGACCGATGCCTGTCTGACTATGGACGATATCGACGTCATCGGGGTATGCCGTGGCCCGGGCAGTTATAACGGGGTCAGGGTCGGTATGGCTACTGCCAAAGGGCTGGCTTATGCTCTCGATAAACCTTTGGTCGGGGTAAGCACCCTGATGGCTGAAGCTCGACGTTACCCGTCTGCGCAGTCTGACATCTGGTCGGTACTGCCTCTGGGTCGTGATTATGCCGTGGCGGGGTTTACGGCCGACGAAACCGGTATTCACTCAAAAACAACGGATCAGGCACTCACGGCAGAGGACCTGGCCGCAAGCTTGCCGGACGGGTGTCTGGTGGTCGGTGAACTGCCGGAGAGGCTTCTGGAGAGTCTTTCAGTGGTTCGTCCCGACCTGCGTTATTCGTCTACTCCGCGGCTCTCACGCGCGGTTGCCCTCGGTCATATCGTCCTCGAGGAGTGGGGCGAAGGCCGGTCGGAAACCGCTGGCTCTCTCCAGCCGCTTTACCTGCGACGGCCGCAGATAACGCCGGCCCGGAAACCATTGAATCTGACGGGGGTGCCTTCCGCCGGTGTCATCTGGGACATGGACGGTGTTATAATCGATTCGGCTGATTTACATTTCATCTCATGGCGCGAAGCCCTGTCCCGGCACGGGCTGGAGATGAGCCGTCAACAGTTCGATGCCACTTTCGGGCGACGCAACGATGATATTATCGCGGCTGTAGCCCCGGAGCCGGTGCCGGACAGCAAGATAAAGGCAATCGGTGAGGCTAAGGAGTTGGCTTTTCGCCGCCTGGCGGCCGGAAGTCTCCGGGTTTTCCCTGGAGTAATGGATTTGATAAAGGCGCTTGGGGAAAGCGGCTTCCGGCAGGCTATCGCCTCCTCGGCGCCGCCGGAAAATATTTCCCTGGTTATCGAAGAGCTGAGGTTGAAGGAGTTTATCTTCGCCGTAGTCGATGGCACACAGGTGTCCCGGGGCAAGCCCGATCCCGAGGTGTTTCTCAAAGCGGCGGCGGCTCTGGAATTGTCTCCGGATAATTGTCTGGTAATCGAAGACGCTGTAGCCGGCGTCATCGGCGCTCGCCAGGCCGGGATGGCAGTTCTGGCGGTCAGCAACACTCACGGAGTTGCCGCACTGGCCGATGCCGACCGGGTTACCGACACTCTTCAGGTGGTCGACGTGGCCTCGATTCTGGAAATGATAAACCGCAATCAAAATAAAAAGGAGTCATAATGGAACAAATTCTGGTACTGATAAAACCTGACGGGGTGGCTAACGGTCATTCGGGGGCTATTTTGCATCGACTTGAGGCAACCGGCGCCAGACTGGTGGCGGCTCGCATGCTCAAAATCTCTCGTGAAACCGCCGAAAAGCATTACGATGTGCATCGTCAGCGACCCTTTTTCAACAGCGTTGTTGAATATATCACCTCCGGCCCGTCGATAGCCGCCGTCTTCGAAGGCCAGGACGTAATCTCCACCGTAAGGACAGCGATGGGGGCTACGGATCCGGCGAAAGCGGAACCGGGCACCATTCGCAAGGATTTCGCTGAAAGCATCGAGCGTAACGCTGTTCACGGGTCCGATTCACCGGAAACGGCGGCTTATGAAATTCCGTTGTACTTCCGACCGGAAGAGATTTATTCCGGTAATTAGTCACCATTCCACAGGTAACTGTCCGCCAGGTGGGTTTTGGTAATGGACGATAAAGGCCGGCAGGTCATGGTGGTCGCATCTCCCGGGGCCGGCCGGTTCCGGTCGGGAGTGCGGCGGACCCTGGAAAGCGAACTCAGCCGGCATGGCTGGGATTTGCAGTGGCATGTTATCGAGTCACCGGAAGGGCTGGAGACATCTGTCAGCCGGGCGGTGTCTGCCGGATGCCGCCGTTTTCTCGCCGTCGGCGGTGACGGTACCGTTTCCAGATTGGCCAGTCTTCTCTACGGCAAACCGCATGAATTGGGAATCATTCCCGCCGGTACTGCCAATACGATGGCCCGGGTGCTGGGTATTTCCATGAATATCCGTCAAGCCGCGGTCATTGTCGCCACCTCCCGAAATACCCGCCGGGTCGATTCACTCTCGGTTGAAGGACGGCTGTGTCTGTTGAACGTTTCCGCCGGGGTTTCTTCCAGATCTCTGGCCGGGTTGAATGAGGCCCAGAAAACGGCGGCGGGTATGTTCTCCTATGTCATTGGTGCCGCCAAAGCCAGCCTTCGCGTTTCGCCGTGCGATTATTCATTGGTCACTGATGCCGAAGCCTGTTCTTACCGGGGTGTCGAAATTCATGTTACCAATAACGGAGTGCTGGGAGTCCCCCAGTTTCACCTGTATGAGCGTTCCCTGCTGGTTGATGGTCGAGCCGAAGTACTGGGTATCAGCAGTTGGACACCGCCCAATATTTTGAACACGGCTTTGGATATTCTGCTACGACGCCGGCGCCGGGCTATTCAGCTGATCGGTGCCGGTCAGGAAATATTCATCGATTGCGCTCAGCCGATGCCGGTCCAGGGCGACGGTGATTTGATTGGAGTGACCCCCGTTACCATTCGAGTGTTACCCCGGGCGATAGATTTTATCGTTCCTTGAAGGCGTTTGAATGTTTGCCCATACCCGGTAACACCGCTTATACTTGCCTTTATGCTTATATTCGGAACCGCCGGCATTCCGCTCAGCACCCCTCCATCCGGTGATACCATAGCCGGCCTCAGACAGGTGAGCCAGCTGGGTTTGGGGTCGATGGAAATAGAATTCGTGCGTAGCATTTACCTGCGGGATAATACTGCCCCGCCGGTGGCCTGTGTCGGCGGTAAGCTGGGGTTGCGTCTGTCCTGTCACGCGCCATATTATCTTAATCTGAACGCATCAGACGAGGAGAAACTTCGCAAGTCAGCGGTGATGATTCGTCAATCGGCTCGCATCGCCTCTTTAGCCGGAGCTCGAACCCTGGTTTTTCATCCCGGTTACTATCTCAAGGAGGCGCCGGAAACCGTTTATTTCAGGATAAAACATCAGCTGGAAATGATCGTCGACAAACTGAATGATGAGGGCGTGTCTATTGAATTAAGGCCGGAACTGGCCGGTAAAACGTCACAATTCGGGACGCTGTCGGAAATATTGCGGTTGTCGAAGGAGATACCGGGAGTGGCTCCGGCCATTGACTTCGCTCATCTGTATGCCGCGACGGGCCGGTATAACAGTTACCCTGAATTTGCCCAGGTACTGGAAAAAATCGGTGAGGTTTTAGGGCCGGATGCGCTCAAGAACCTCCATCTTCATGTTTCCGGTATAGAATCCGGCAATGGCGGAGAGCGGCGTCACCGGAATCTGCTTGAAACCAGCTACCGATATGAAGAATTGATCCAGGCACTGATAGATTTTCAAGCCTCCGGTCTGGTTATCTGTGAGAGTCCCAATATAGAGGATGACGCCTTGTTACTGCAAAGTACCTGGAGAGAACTTTCGCCTGGACCACTCAAGGCATGATCGTTTCAGTAATCGGGGAATTCTGGTATAATAAGCGTAATATTCCGCCACTCTTTACTTAGACGGAAAATACTTCGAGGCTAACATGAAATTCAACTGGAGAAAAACTACCATCGTCTACATCGTCATGCTGGTTGCCAGCATCGCGATATTTACCATATTTCTGCCGCCGTCCAGCGACCAGCCGGTGGAAATCAGCCAGAACCAGCTGGTTCAATTATCGCAGGAAGGCAAGATTGCCAGAATTATAATTGAAGGCGAACGCATTGACATAATAACCAATGAACCGGAACCCCGGGAACTATTCACCTATAAAGAACCCTTGACTTCAATTTATGCCATACCGGGTTTCGACCCGACGGGTATTGATATCAAGCCCAAGGGTGATGCCGGTATCGACTGGGGTGCCGTTTTCATCAACTTCATACCGATTCTGATAATCGGCGGTATCATTATCTTCATGTTTTCACAGGCTCGCGGCGCTAATTCCCAGGCGATGCAGTTTGGTCGTTCAAAGGCTAAGATGTTCAATGTAGACAAGCCGACTACCACGCTCAATGATGTAGCCGGCGTTGACGAAGCCAAGCAGGAAGTTCAGGAAATCGTGGAATTCCTGAAATCACGGGAACGGTTTCAGGCGCTGGGAGCCCGGATTCCCAAGGGTGTTCTGCTTATCGGTTATCCGGGCACCGGCAAGACTTTGCTGGCCCGGGCGATTGCCGGCGAAGCCGGTGTTCCGTTCTTTTCCATCTCCGGGTCCGAATTCGTGGAGATGTTCGTCGGCGTCGGTGCTTCCAGAGTCAGGGACCTTTTTGAGCAGGCTAAACGCAATGCTCCCTGTATCATCTTTATCGATGAAATCGATGCAGTCGGCCGCCAGCGTGGTGCCGGTCTGGGCGGTTCACACGATGAGAGGGAACAGACCCTTAACCAGATACTGGTGGAGATGGATGGATTTGAAGCTAGTACCTCCGTTATTGTAATCGCCGCTACCAACCGGCCTGATGTGCTCGACCCGGCGCTGATGCGTCCCGGCCGGTTTGACCGCCGGGTGGTGCTGGATATGCCGGATCTCAATGGGAGACACCAGATTCTCAACATTCATGCCAAGGGCAAGCCACTGGCCGATGATGTCGACCTGGAGGCACTGGCCAAGCAGAGCATCGGTTTTTCCGGCGCTGACCTGGCTAACCTGATGAACGAAGGCGCCATTCTGGCCGCCCGCGCCGGTAAAACCAATATCGGTATGGAAGATCTTGAAGAAGCCATCGATCGCGTTATCGCCGGCCCTGAACGCAAGAGTCGCAAGGTCAGCCAGCATGAAAAGGAGATTACCGCCTATCATGAGGCCGGCCACGCCCTGGTGGCGCGGATGTTGCCGGCGGCCGACCCGGTTCATAAGATTACCATCGTTGCCCGGGGAATGGCCGGTGGCTACACCCGGCAATTACCGACGGAAGACCGGTATATCGCTACCAAGACCCAGTTTACCGCTAAAATTGCCATCGCCATGGGCGGACGTCTGGCCGAGGAACTGAGGTTCAATGAGATGTCCACCGGCGCTTCTCAGGATTTCAAGGAAGCCACCAACCTGGCCAAGAAGATGGTTACGTCCTACGGCATGAGTGAAAAGCTGGGACCGCGAACCTTCGGCAGTAAAGAAGAAATGGTCTTCCTCGGTAAGGAAATCCATGAGCAGAGGGATTACGGAGAAAAAACTGCCGACCTTATAGATCAGGAGGTTGAGTCTATCATTCAAGCGGCATATGAGCAGGCGAAGACTATTCTGACTGACAACTTCGACCGTTTGCGCTATATAGCCGAAAAACTGATGGCCATCGAAACCCTGGAAGGGGATAAGCTGGATACGTTGTTTACCGAACCGATACCTCCGGAATCGGAATGGGCTGAAGTTGACACCAGCTCGGCTGAAAAAGCCAAGCCGGCAGAACCAGCCAAACCCAAAACAAGAACCAGAACAAGGAAAAGGCCGACCGACCCGGGAACGGCGACGGCGCCTTCTCCGGCTACGTAAAAAAAGGCCCCGGTTTAACCGGGGCCTTTTTCAGTGTAATAAAGGTCAGGGATATTGAGCCAGGCTGGGCAAGGCTGTAGCCTCCGGCAAGCCCAGCAGGATATTCATGTTCTGAACTGCCTGGCCGGCGGCGCCTTTGATAAGATTGTCGATAACCGAGATGACGATCAGCGTTTTGGACTGTCGGTCGACCACCGGATGAATCAGACACAAGTTGGTTCCGGCAACATCCCGGGTGTGCGGCGGCTGGTCGGTTACCCGGACGAATTGCTCATTGGCGTAATATCTGCGGTAGGTGTCCCGGATATCGTCTTCGGAAACATCTTCCGCCAGTGAGGCATAGCAACTAGACAGAATACCGCGGGTCATCGGTACCAGGTGGGGGGTGAAGATGACCGATGAGACTTTCGGATTCAGCTGTTTCATTTCCTGCGATATTTCGGGTTGATGGCGGTGGCCGGTCAACGCATAGGCTGAAACGTCTTCATTGGCCTCACAGTAGTGTGTCCTGATATTCAGACTGCGGCCGGCACCCGAAACGCCGCTTTTGGCGTCGATGATGATTTGCCCGTTCACCAAACCAGCTGACAACGCTGGTGCCATGGCCAGCGTCGAGGCGGTGGGGTAACAGCCGGGATTGGCTACAAGGCTTGCCGTCTGTATTGCCTCACGATGCAGTTCCGGCAGGCCATAAACCGCTGACACCAGTAAATCCGGCGCCGGGTGGGTGAAACCATACCATTGTTCATACAGGGCAGGGTCTTTCAGTCGAAAATCGGCGCTGATATCGATAACTCTGACTCCTCTGGACAGGAGAGGCAATATCTGTTCCGCGCTTTCCCGGTGAGGCAGGGCGGAGAAAACCAACTCCGCTTCTTCTCCGATGTCCGGAGCGATGGTCAGTCCCAGGCTGTCAAGATGAGGGAAAATCTGTCCCAGCGGTTGACCGGCAGTACTGCGCCCGGTGACTGAAACCAGCTTTACTTCAGGGTGTCCGGCCAGCAACCGTGCCAGCTCGACCCCGGCATACCCGGTTACGTTCAGTATTCCCGCTTTGATAAAGCTCATGACCGCTTAGTATAACACACCGCCGACTACTGCGATAAAGCCGCCTGTATTACGATGGGAGATGAGATTATGTTAAAATTGTCCATCGGTCACAATCGGAGTAGCTTTTGGGACATCTGGGATTCGGCGCTGAAATAATTATCGCCCTGGTCGCCGCCGTACTGGGGGGTATTCTGGCGCATCGCCTGAAACTGCCGGTGTTGCTGGGATATCTTGTGGCCGGTATGCTTGTCAGTCCTCACGGTCTGGGGTTGATACAGGACACTGAATCCATTGAGGCTATGGCCAGCATCGGTGTCATCCTGTTGCTGTTCACTCTGGGGCTGGAGTTTTCTCTCGAGGAACTCCGGCGCATCGGGGCGGTAGCTATACTGGGAGGGATAGCTCAGATACTGGCGACGGCGGGCGCCGGCTTCGGCCTGGGCCAGATTCTCGGCTGGGGTGTAGCGGAGTCAATCTTCTTTGGATTCCTGCTTTCCTTGAGTTCTACCCTGATAGTTTTGAAATTACTGATGGAAAGGGGCGAACTCGATACGACTCACGGCCGGATCATGACCGGTATTCTGCTGGTGCAGGACCTGTCGCTTATCCCGTTGATGATAATTCTGCCAACCCTGGGCGCTACCGATACCGATATCGGTCCAGCTTTGTTGAGCGCCGGTGGTAAAGCTCTTGTTTTTATCATCGGTATGGCGGCATTTGGGTTCTGGTTACTGCCCCGAATACTGGAGAGGGTTGCCCGGTCACGTTCCCGGGAACTTTTTCTGATCACGGTGGTCTCTGTATCGCTGGCGGCGGCTATCGGGGCTGAGTTTTTCGGCGTTTCCGCCGCGGTCGGGGCCTTTATTGCCGGTCTTCTCATCGGTCAGTCCAGTTTCGCCCGTCAGGCGCTGGCCGATATCGTACCTTTCCGGGATGCTTTTGGGGCGCTGTTTTTCGTTTCTCTGGGTACGCTGGCCGACCTTTCATTCATCTATCAAAACCCATTGTTGATAATCGGCGTCGTCCTGTTCATTCTGGCTGTCAAGTTCATTATCTGTTCCGCTGTCCCCTGGTTGTTCGGTTACAGTGCCAGGACTTCTCTGGCTACCGGATTTGGGCTGGCCCAAATTGGAGAGTTCAGTTTCGTTCTGGCCGGTGTCGGCGTGGCCTCAGGCGTGCTGAGAGATTCCACCTACGCATTGACTCTGGGAGCGGCGATTACCACCATGGTGCTGACACCGTTCGTAATAAGTTTGGGAAACCGAGTGTATCACCGTCTGGAAAGGACGGCGTTCGGGCAGAGGTTCTTCAACTTGAGGGGTGAAGTATCCGGAGCCCGTTCGACTCCAGAGCTATCCGGACACGCCGTAATCTGCGGTCATGGACGTTCCGCGGCCGCCTTGACCAAAGTGCTTAAGCGGCGGAATCTGAACTATCTGGTCATTGAACTGGACCCGAAAAAAATTGCCGAATTACGTCGGGAAGGCGTACCGTGTATTTATGGAGATGCGTCGAATCCTGAAATACTGGGTAGCGCCCAGCTTGAAAAGGCGAGACTGCTGGTGTGTACCTTTCCCGGTTTCATGGATGTTGAACTCACGGTTAAAAACGCTCGCAGGATCAACCCCCGCCTGGATATTGTCGCCCGGGTGGAGCAAGACAGGGATGCCGAGGTTCTGAAAGATATCGGTGTCAATGAGCTGGTTCGTCCTCAATTTGAAGCCAGCCTGGAAATTACCCGCCATGCCCTTCATCGTTACGGTGTACCATCTACTGAAATCCAGTATCTGCTCAACAGTTTGCGCGAAGGTCGCATGAGTTGAACAATGTGTTAGAATTATTCCTGTTTCAGTGATTTTAATGGCCGATGTCAGCCGTCATTTGGATCAGACATCTCATCAAGCAGTTCAACGAACTGGTCGCTGTAAACGGCCTGTCCCTTGATATTATGGGCGGGGAAGACTACGGTCTGCTGGTGCCAAACGGAGCTGGCAAGCCCTCCTGGTCAAGATTATGACTACCCTTTCTCCCGTTACTTTGGGCAATATTCAGGTCATGGGCATGGATCCAGCTCGTGCCCCAAACCGTATTAAAGCCGCTTATGGGGTTGTTCCTCGGGGTGAGGAGCTTGATCCGGAGCTTTCGGTGATGGAAAACCTGCCATCGTTTGTCCGCTATTTTGATATTCCACCCAGAGAAGCAACTTGCCGGGCTTGAGAAATCCAGGAACTGTTCAAGGTGGAGCGTAAGGCCGAGGGCAGAATATAAATCCTCTCCGAGGGGACGAAGCGTCTCTGCAGGTCCCGGTTCGCTGGCCGTGGTCAGCCGACCACCATCGTCTTGTTCCTGGGTGCCATGCTTACAATGCGGCGTCGAGTGATGGAGTAGTCAACAGAAAACGGCGGTAGAGGGTGTAAAAGTTTTACTGCAGGGCCAGTACTGTCTTGGCTTCGGGCCAGAGACGGTCGAAGTCGTACAAAGCTCGTTTTGCCGGAGTAAAAATATGGAGCATAACCGAGCCATAATCGACAATCAGCCAATCGGATTCCTGGCCCGAGGCTTCTGAAGATAATGGCCTGACCTTTTCTTTCTTCAACCGGTCGATGACCTCATCGAATACAGCGCGCGCCAGCCGGTGATTATCGGCTGACAATGTGACTTGATAATCAGTGATACTGGACAATCCTCTGACGTCCGTGATGATTATATTATCGGCCTGTTTTTCCAGGGCCAGGTCGGCGATTCTCCGGGCTAAATCAATGCTTTCCAGAACTACCACGCTCCTGTAATTTTATCGAGTTTTAGTATATCATAAAGGCTGTTCGGCAGGTATCCGAAAGTAAGGGGGCAGACTAGATGATAATGAGAAGTATCGGCCTCGGGCTTATCTTGGCTTCGGTGGTGACGATTGGGGCGGGCATTGTCATTGGTGACGGTCTGGTTTTTTATATCTCCGGTATAGCACTCGGCCTTATCGGTAACATTCTCAACTGGTTCGGTAAACGGCAGATAGAACAGCATAAATAAGACATTATATAATCCGAAACATCCGGGTCATCGGTTTGAGAAAACAGTTTATTTTGTGATACATTTTATGCTCCTTGCCATGGAGGGATCGCATAGTGGTCTAGTGCGGGCGCCTGCTAAGCGCTTACCTCGGGAAACCGGGGTCGGGAGTTCGAATCTCCCTCCCTCCGCCATCACCTTTTCTTAATTACAATCCTGACCGGTACCATTTTCTTCCAATACCGGTACTATCGGGCGATTGTGTCCCAGTTCAGGCTGTTTTATCATTGAGCAATTCAACCTGCAAGAGGTGTTGCGATGCATAATGATAAAGCCGAAACTTACCAACAGCCCGCCGGAGATCTGGAAATGGCGGTTCAGAGCGCTTTTCCGATGATAGATCAGATTGCTGTTCAAGCCCGAACTCAGGCCCAGCGCGCCGGAACTCTGGCGATGCATGAGTATCGACGCAAACTACAGGGAATCGTCCTGGATATGCAGGACAGCGTTCGCGAAGAAGGTGCCAGACTGGCCGAGCAGATTCGCCAGGCAGTTCTTTTGCAGGCCGAAGAAAAGGCACTGGATCTGGTCGATGAGTTTGTTCATGGACGTCAGGCTGAAGCGGAAAATCTGGCGCGGAATCTTCTGGTTCCGGAAGAGCAATCGGATTTGCTGGAGTTGGAGGAGACTCCAGCGCCGGTTGCTGTCAATGAATTCGGGGTCGAACAACAAACCGAGCCTATTGAAGCGACAGCCAAACATTCTCAAACGAAGGCTGATTCCGACCTTCCCGGCGCCGGTCCTGGAACTGCAGGGAAAACCGCCTCCGACTTTGCCAGTTTTATTTCGAAAAACCAATCCTGAAGAACCAACGCTTGTGCCCTCCTGGATTATCGCCCCTGTTTTCGGGGGCGATAATCTTATCCGCTGCTTGAATGAAACAGTGTTTTCGGTTACTTTATAGGGTAACGCCGGTTCGTTGAATAACTCTAAAGCGTCTAAATTGCTGACACCCTCAGTAATGTCGTTTTCTCGCGTTGAGTTCAAATTACGATATTGGTGGATAATTGAAGGGATAACACTGGCTACTGATGCCCAAATATCATATCTTTACCATAGGCTGTCAGATGAATCAGGCTGAAGCCGAACGACTGGGTAGCCTGATGGAATTAAAAGGTTTCTCCGGTGTCGAAAAACCTGAAGATGCGGATCTGGTTCTTCTGGTAAGTTGCGCGGTTCGTCAGAGCGCCGAAGAACGTATCATCAATCGATTAGCCGTTCTTAACAAGCTCAAGCAAGACCGACCGGGATTAAAGGTTGCCTTGACCGGTTGTATGGTCGACGAAGACCCCTCTGCCATGCGTCGGACTTACCCGATGGTGGACTATTTTTTCGGTGCCGGGCAAATGCCGGATTTTCTCGATGAGATACCACCGATGATTCTCCCGGGAAAGCCGGGTGTCACCGCGTTCGTACCGATAATTCAAGGGTGTGACAATTTCTGTTCCTATTGTATCGTGCCTTACCGACGGGGACGGGAGAGGTCACGAACTTTGGAAGAATTACAGGCAGAATTAACTGAACTGGTGAGCCGCGGTGTCCGCGAAGTGACTCTGCTGGGCCAGAACGTCAATGCCTGGGGCCACGACCTTCCTGGTCAGCCGGATCTGGCTGATCTTCTGACCAGTCTTTCCCGGCAGGAAGGACTGTTGCGACTGCGTTTTCTGACCAACCACCCCAAGGATATGAGCGAGCGTTTAATGCGTTCGCTGGCAGAATTGGACAAGGTCTGTCCGGCTGTCAATCTGCCGGTTCAGGCCGGGGATGACCGGGTGTTGGAACTCATGCGCCGGGGTTATACTGCCGGGGAATATCTTGATCTGGTCAAACGGTTACGGCAAGCAGTTCCCGGACTGGCTCTGACGACCGACATCATAGTAGGCTTTCCCGGTGAAACCGAAGCCCAATTTCAGAATACCCGGTCACTGATGGAACAGGTGCGTTTTGATGCTGTCCATCTCGCTGTCTATTCACCCCGTCCCGGTACTGAAGCCGCGGAAAAATATCCGGATGATGTTCCCAGAGATCAAAAATCGCGGCGGCTCGCCGAACTGGAGCGATTGCAGGCCCGTATTGCCGGTGAAATCAACGCGGCACTGACCGGTGAAACAGTTGAGGTGTTGGTTGAAAACCAAAACCGGGGCAGGTGGCGGGGACGTGATATCCGTGGTAAACTGGTGTTCTTTGAAAGCCGAATGGAGTTGTCCGGACGGCTGGTAAATGTAAGAATAACCGATACCGGGCCATGGTCGCTTCGGGGAGAGATCGTGGAGGGCGGTGCTTAAGGAGAATTATTGATGAACGACGAAACTCTGACACTTCTTGGGTTTATGGTGCTGATGTTTGTTGGGTTCTATTTTCTGATTATCCGGCCTCAGCAGAAACGTCAGAAAAAGCAACAGCAGATGTTGTCCGAATTGAAGCGGGGTGACCGAATTGTCACCATCGGCGGTATTTACGGTGAAATCGAGACTATCGATGAAAAGACCCTGGTCATCAAGACCGAATCCGGGTCTCTGCTTCGTCTGGTAAGGGGTGGCGTGGCCATGAAACAGGAACAGGAAGAATCCACGTCCTAGCCAAACACGTCAACATCCGGGATAACTCCTGCCCTATCGATTAAGCTGGAGGCCTTAATTGGCAACATACGATTATATAATCGTCGGTTCAGGCATTGCCGGTCTCTATACCGCGCTATTGGCTTCCCGCTACGGTTCTGTTCTCATTGTAACCAAGGGTAGTATCGAAGAATGCAATACCCGATTCGCTCAGGGGGGCATTGCCGCCGCTATCGGTGCCGGGGATTCTCCGGAGTTGCATTACCAGGATACCATGAAAGCCGGGGCCGGCCTGAGTGACGCCCGTGCCGTGCGGATTCTGGTTGACGAAGCCGCTGAAGGTATCAAGTCCCTGATCGAACTCGGTGTGCCCTTTGATACCGTTGAAGGTGAAGTCGCCCTGACCCTGGAAGCGGCTCATTCGATACCCAGAATTCTTCATGCCGGTGGTGATGCCACCGGGCGTCACATCGAAGAAACCCTCTCGGCGCAGGTTCGAGCCAAAGACATTCCCATCATCGAGCACTGCCTGGTGAGTTCACTTGTCGTCGACCGGGGCCGGGCGTGCGGTGTGAAAACGCTCACCAGGGACGGACAGGAACGCCGGTTGTCATGCCGTTGCCTGATTCTGGCTTCCGGGGGCGCCGGACGGCTCTACAGCCTGACCACCAATCCTGAAATCGCCACCGGTGATGGTGTGGCTCTGGCCTATCGCGCCGGAGCCGATATCCAGGATATGGAGTTTTTTCAGTTTCACCCGACAGCTCTTAAGATAAACGGAGTGCCGCCTTTTCTCATTTCGGAATCCGTTCGTGGCGAGGGTGGTCTCCTGCGAAATGTCGATGGGCGTCGGTTTATGCCCGATTATTCCGAACAGGCCGAACTGGCCGCTCGGGATATTGTTTCGCGGGCGATTGTCTCGGAAATGTCTAAAAGCGGTACCGACCATGTCCTGCTGGATGTAACCCATCTGCCTGAGGCACTGGTGCTTGCCCGCTTCCCTCAGATATACCGTCATTGTCTGGCTCAGGGTCTGGATATTACCCGTGACCTGATACCGGTTGCTCCGGCGGCTCACTACATGATCGGCGGTGTTCGGGTCGATGAATGGGGCGCTTCTTCCCTGCCGGGTCTTTACGCCGCCGGAGAGGTTGCCTGTACCGGAGTTCACGGCGCCAATCGTCTGGCCTCTAATTCTCTTTTGGAAGTGCTGGTTTTCGCGCGACGAATCGTCGATCATTCTCGTTCTAAAATCTCCAGGAAGTCCGGTTTACCCCCGACGAGCCGTCTGCGACTTGCCGACATCACGCCGCATGAGGTACTATCTTTACCCGACAGGGAGGAACTGCAAAGCCTGATGTGGCAACACGCCGGTATCCTCAGAGAGGAGGCCTCTTTGAATGAAACCGCCGGCAGGTTGGCCGGTTGGGAGGCGGCAGTCAGAAGTTCAGCCCCATTCGACAGGGAAAGCTGGGAGCTGGCCAACCTGATTCTAACCGGCAGGTTGCTGGTTGAAGCGGCGCTTAACCGGCGTGAAAGCCGGGGAGCCCATTTCCGGATCGATTATCCGATCCCTTCGGATGCCTGGCGGCACCATGTTGTATTTAACGTCACCTGAACAGGAAGGAAACACTACGAATGGGAACTCACAACCAGATTGAAAGAGTAATCGATATCGCTCTTGAAGAAGATGTCGCCCGCGGCGACCGAACTACTGAATTGATAATTCCTCCCAATATGGGGGGAACCGCGGCGGTAATTGCCAAGGAAGACTGTCTGGTAGCCGGCGGCGAGATTGCCCGTATCGCCTATCTGAAAGTCGACCAGAGTCTTCAGGTCAAGATAGAAATCCAAGATGGCAACAAAGCCAAAGCCGGCGATGTGGTAATGGTGGTAACCGGCCGCGTAGCCAGCATTCTCAAAGGTGAAAGAGTAGTGTTGAACTTTCTTTCTCACCTGTCCGGAGTGGCTACTCTGACCGCCAAATATGTCGAACAGGTCAGTGAAACAGGGGTGAAGATCGGCGATACCCGAAAAACACTGCCCGGGTTACGCCTGCTTGAAAAATATGCGGTTTACGCCGCCGGCGGTCAGAATAACCGTCCTGACCTGGCCAGTGGCATTCTGATCAAGGACAATCACCTGGTGGCCATGGCCGCCAAGGGTATCAGTATCGCTGAGGGTGTTGCCAAAGCCAAGGAAGATGCCAAGGGAATGAAGGTTGAAATCGAAGTTCAGAATCTGGAACAACTCCGACAGGCTATTGCCGCCGAACCTGACCGTATCATGTTGGATAACATGTCGATTGAAGATATGAAACAGGCAGTAAAGCTGGTACCGTCGTCCATCAGCCTGGAAGCTTCAGGTGGAGTCAATCTCGATAACGTCCGGGCGATTGCGGAAACCGGCATCGATCTCATTTCCGTCGGTTCCATCACTCATTCAGCCAGAGCCATGGATTTCAATCTGGAGTTTGTAACCCGCCAACCCCCCGCTCAGGAATAACCTGGAGACCGCGTTATTCTTCCGGCTCGGGTATTTTGCTGTCCGTGCGACGTTCAGTACCGTCATGCGTTTCGTTGTTCGGTTGCATAACCTGGCAGAAGACTTCAACCAACTGCGGGTCGAACTGGGTTCCGGCACATCTTCGCAGTTCTGCCAGAGCCTCATTCAGCGACAACTGGTCTCGGTAAGGTCTGGGCGAAGTAATGGCATCATAAGCGTCAGCAACGGTCAGTATGCGGGCCTCCAGCGGTATGGCTTCTCCCTTCAGTTTGTGGGGATACCCGCTTCCGTCCCAGTGTTCGTGGTGATGAAGGATAGCCGGCAGGCATTTCGACAGGTCCACCACATGTTTCAGAATTTCCACCCCCAGTTCCGGGTGGGTGCGAATTGGTTCCCATTCCTTGAGGTCCAGCGCAGTTGGTTTGGAAAGAATGGAATCGGGCACGCCGATCTTACCGATATCATGGAGCAGACCGGCCGCTCGAATGAAATGTACAGTTTCTTCCGGCATGTTCATTGCTTCGGCAATGGATACAGCGTATTCGCTCACTTTTCGGGAATGCCCGTAGGTGTAATGGTCCTTGGCATCCACGGTGGCCGCCAGCGCGTAGATGATGGAAAGCGCCTGCGGCTGGGCTTCCGGTTCTGTGCCCGGGTCAAGAGACTCCGGTCCCCCTGTTTCCGATGCCAGGCAGGTACGGTTGCGTCCTGTCCGTTTGGCCCGATATAAGGCGGTATCGGCTCGATGAATCAATTCTTCCTTCAACAGACCATCATTCGGCCAGTTGGACACTCCGAGGCTGGCGGTAACCGGCATTTCCCGGAAACTGGAACGGGCTTCGATGGTCTTGCGCAGACGTTCGGCAACCCGGTAAGCGTCATCGATGCGGGTTTCCGGAAGCAGGACGGCAAATTCCTCGCCGCCGTAACGGAAAGGCAGGTCAATGTTACGAATGGAACTCTGTATCATCTGGCCGACTTTGCGTAACAACTGGTCTCCAGCCAGGTGGCCGTAGATATCGTTATAAACCTTGAACAGATCCAGATCCAGCAGAATCAATGAAAACGTTATACCGAAACGACTGCCCCGGCTGATTTCCTGTTCCACTCTTTCATGGAAATGGCGGTGGTTGTACAGTCCCGTTAATTCATCGGTATTGGCTCTGGTGTTGGCCTGGATGAACAATTGGGCGTTTTCAATGATGACCCCTGCCTGTGATGATATCCGGTTGATAAGCTCCAGATCTTCCGTTGAATAAACGCCGCCATTTATCTTGTGGCCGGTTGCGATAATGCCCACCAGTTTGTCCCGGCTCTTGATGGGGTGAATGAGTGCCAGGTCGGCGTTGGCCAACTGCTCTTTTTCTGATTGCCACAGCCCCTTGAATTCGGCCATGGAGTGTATTTGTGATGGCGAGATGGCCCGGTTTTTGCGGTCCATCCATTCCACGATAGGATTGTCGGTGGGCATTCGGAAGGTATTCTTCAGTTCATGTTCGTCCGGGTAGATGTACTGGACATTGAAATCCGCCGCCGGGTTGTTCTGGAAGAGAAGCGCCGCATGGGTGATATTCAACGCTTTAGCCAGAGGCGGCAGTATAGCCTGGGAAAGCTCTTCCAGATTCAGGATATAACTCATCCGGTTGGAAAAATTGAGCAGTTCCTGCCGGTGAACATAGTTTTCCCGGTAGAACAAACGGTCGACGGTAATGGCGATGAAGTGAGCCAGCGGTCGGGCGGTCAAGGCCAGCAAGGTTACGATGACCCCGGTGATTACCATCATGGTTATCTGAGGTATATCAGGAAAGGTTCGCAGTGTTATGAATAAAACACCGCCGTAAATTCCTGCCAGTCCGAGGATTAGCACCAGTAAGGTTATGCCCCGCCGGGCAACCAGCTTGATATCCAGCAGGTGGAAACGGGAGATTGCGTACGCTATCAGAGCGGCATTGATGATGTTGCCGATATGGTCGGTGGTCAAGCCAGCCAAAGCCGGAGTAAATGGTGTCAGGTAGCTCAAAAGAATAAGGGCTCCGGAACCCAGTATCAGATAAATTGTCCGATTACGGTCGACCGGATCCGTAGATTGCCGGTAACGGCGCACCAGCATGTAAACGCTTGATAGGACAAATGGCGCTATCACTGAACCGATGATGATGTCCCAAGGCCTGATATCATGGACGATATAACCGTTTTCCAGGCTGACATTCGACACCACCACCCCGTTCAAGGCCAGAACCAGGATTGCCAGGGTAAAGCCGTAGCCAAGATAGACCCAGATTCCGCCGGTTTTGTTGATGTAAATTCTTACGAAATGGTAATAAGCGACGCCAATCCAGGCGATAGCCACCACGACCATTTCATTCCAGAACTGTAGTTGACCCGAGGTGGCTTCGGAGTTGAAAACCAGCATGAAGGAACTGAATCCCCAGAAGGCGGCCACACTCAAAAAATAGGCGAAATACCGGCTGGCTTTCTTTTCGGTGTCCTGGAGTACCAGCAATAGTAGAATTACATAAACTATGCTGGCCACCAGCGGGATGACGGCCCAGGCGTTGAAGCCGAGGATTTCGGGAGTGTTACCGTTCAAGGCCATGGTAATGGATACCAGTCCTCCCAGGGAAAACAGACCCAGTGGTGTCAACAGAACGTAGGAGAATCTTTTTTGCAGGTTGAAATTGTTGAGTCTGACAAGACGGTGTTGAAAAATGAGGTAAGTTATCAGTACCAGGTTTACCAGGCTGGCCAGCTGGTCTATGGGCAGTCCGTATACCATTGGGTTATTACTGAGATTGGTGAAACCGGCGGTGACCGAAATCAACATGCCGGTCAGTATTATTATCGGGGGTATCCGCTGTTCGTTTCTGGCAGACGAGCGGTAAACTCGAATCAGTGCCAGAACACTCAAGATTGTCAGAATGACTGCCATCAGGGCGATCAGCCAGATATATGGTGTTGTCGTCTGGGTAATCAGTCCCTGAGTAACTTGAACCTGGGTTATGATATTGCCACTCAGTGACAGGTAAGCAATAATGCCCAGTCCGACATAGCTGGCGGCCAGGGATGGGGCTTTGCTCTTACCGGTATAGACATGGATGAAGTGGAAAAAAGCCACCAGCGTCCAGGTAAGAGCTATGATAAGAAGCTTGTTCCAGAAAAGGCTCTGCGATTCAGGGGCATCGAGGTGGAGCATGAAGGAGGTAAAACCCCAAACCGAAGCTGTCCCGGCGAAATATGCCAGAGCCCGGCCGATTTTTCGCTCCAGGTTCGGCAGAAGTATCACTAGAAGAACCAGATAGGCCAATGACGTAATAAGTGGTATCGTAGCCCAGACGGTCAAATCAACTCGGTCTCCAGTCCAGTTATCACACTCATGCCCGGCTCATTATGTCCGAGTCGGTAGTGTATGTCAAAGCCGTACATTCGTAATGGATGGGCATCACGTCAAGAAAAAGTTATCGAATCATTGTCAGAATGGATTCGGGCCTCTGACATGCCGTTTGGTGTCTTCGATGAGTCTTTCCAGACGGTCCGGATTGTCGCTTTTCATCAAGGCTTCTTCTTTGGTGACTACGCCGTTGGCCGCCAGCTCAGCCAGGTTCTGATCCAGGGTCTGCATACCGGCCTGCCGGTTCAACTGCATGATGGAATGCAGTTCGAAGGTCTTGCCTTCCCTGATAAGGTTTCTGACTGCGCCAGTTGTCAGTAATATTTCAAAGCAACCCACCCGCCCGCGGCCGTTGGCCCGGATGATCAGTGTCTGTGAAATTACCGCTTCCAGCACCTGTGATAACTGCATGCGTATCTGGTGCTGTTGAGATGGCGGATACATGTCGATTATACGATCAACTGTCTGAACGGCGTTAATCGTGTGTAGCGTTCCCAGCACCAGGTGGCCGGTCTCAGCCGCGGCGATGGCTGTAGTGATCGTATCCACATCCCGTATTTCGCCGACGACGATGACGTCGGGGTCGTGTCTCAGAGCGTGCCGTAAAGCTATAGGGTAGGAAGTGGTATCGCCGCCAAGTTCGCGCTGGGCGATGATGCACTTGTTATCCTGAAACACATACTCGATGGGATCCTCGATGGTTATAACGCTGGAATGGCGGTTTTCGTTTAGGTGTTGTAGCATGGCCGCCAGTGTGGTGGACTTGCCGGAACCTGTCGGACCGGTAACCAGGATCAGTCCGCGTGGCTTCATAATCAGACTTTTAAAAATACCCGGCAGATTTAGCATATCGATGGTCATTATATGAAACGGCACCTGGCGAACGGCGGTAGTGTCCCGTCAAGTGGTGTAAATTCATCATTGGTGGTTTCCTGAATGGTTATGCTGGTAAAGCCATGATCAGGGGTTCCTCCTGCGCCCCTTCCAGCGTTTTCTTCATCGAATCCAAAGAAAAGTAGCGTCGTCCGACCTCCCACTCGTCCTGCTGTTCCATTAACACCGCCCCAATCAGCCTGATTACCGATTGGCTGTTGGGAAAGATGCCGACCACATTACTGCGGCGCTTGATTTCCTTATTCAGTCTCTCCAGGGGATTGGTAGAGTACAGTTGCCGCCAGTGTTCCCGCGGGAAGGCGGTATAGGCCAGGATATCCGGTTCTGCCTCTTCCAATTGGTCGGCCACAGGACCGAATCGGAGTCTGAGGTTATCGGCTACCCGGCGGAGCTGGCTGTAAGCGCTGTCGCGGTCAGGTTGAGCGAAGATGGTCCGGATAGCGGCAGATACCATAGCCTGGGCGCCCCGCGGCACTCTGGCCAGCGCATTGCGCATGAAGTGCACCCGGCAGCGTTGCCACGATACCCCGGTGAGTACCGTGCTGATGGCTTCCTTCAGTCCCAGATGAGCATCACTGATTACCAGCATCACCCCGCTCAAACCACGGCTGACCAGCCCCCGCAGAAACTCTTTCCAGAATACACCGTCTTCACTGGGGCCGACCTCAAGCCCGATGATCTCGCGTTCTCCGGTTTCCCGGACGCCGTAGGCGATAATTACCGCCTGACTGACCACCCGCCCGGTATCCCTGACCTTGACGTAGGTCGCATCCAGCCACAGATAGGGATAACGCCATAACAAAGGCCGGTGACGCCATCGTTCCACTTCATCGTCCAGAGCCCCGCATATTCGCGATACCTCGCTCTTACTGACCCCGTTAAGACCCAGTGACT
This sequence comes from Dehalogenimonas lykanthroporepellens BL-DC-9, assembly GCA_000143165.1. Taxonomy (NCBI): domain Bacteria; kingdom Bacillati; phylum Chloroflexota; class Dehalococcoidia; order Dehalococcoidales; family Dehalococcoidaceae; genus Dehalogenimonas; species Dehalogenimonas lykanthroporepellens. The sequence goes on along the minus strand of CP002084.1, from coordinate 1,087,705 downwards.
GAACCAGAGATTCCACCTTGCGGGTGCTGATGCCCAACACATAGGCTGGTAGTGTCCCGTCAAGTGGTGTAAATTCATCATTGGTGGTTTCCTGAATGGTTATGCTTGTAAAGCCATGATAAGGGGTTCCTCCTGCGCCCCTTCCAGCGTTTTCTTCATCGAATCCAAAGAAAAGTAGCGTCGTCCGACCTCCCACTCGTCCTGCTGTTCCATCAGTACCGCCCCAATCAGCCTGATCACCGATTTGCTGTTGGGAAAGATGCCGACCACATTACTGCGGCGCTTGATTTCCTTATTCAGTCTCTCCAGGGGATTAGTAGAGTACAGTTGCCGCCAGTGTTCCCGCGGGAAGGCGGTATAGGCCAGGATATCCGGTTCTGCCTCTTCCAATTGGTCGGCCACAGGACCGAATCGGAGTCTGAGGTTATCGGCTACCCGGCGGAGTTGGCTGCAAGCGCTATCGCGGTCAGGTTGAGCGAAAATGGTCCGGATAGCGGCAGATACCATAGCCTGGGCGCCCCGCGGCACTCTGGCCAGCGCATTGCGCATGAAGTGCACCCGGCAGCGTTGCCACGATACCCCGGTGAGTACCGTGCTGATGGCTTCCTTCAGCCCCAGATGAGCATCACTGATTACCAGCATCACCCCGCTCAAACCACGGCTAACCAGCCCCCGCAGAAACTCTTTCCAGAATACACCGTCTTCACTGGGGCCGACCTCAAGCCCGATGATCTCGCGTTCCCCGGTTTCCCGGACGCCGTAGGCGATAATTACCGCCTGACTGACCACCCGCCCTGAATCCCTGACCTTGACGTAGGTTGCGTCCAGCCACAGATAGGGATAACGCCATAATAACGGCCGGTGGCGCCATCGCTCCACTTCATCGTCCAGAGCCCCGCATATTCGCGATACTTCGCTCTTACTGACCCCGTTAAGCCCCAGTGACTGAACCAGAGATTCCACCTTGCGGGTGCTGACGCCCAATACATAGGCTTCCTGGATTACCGCCAGCAAGGCATGTTCCGCCCGGCGCCGGGGCTCGAGTAAGCTGGGAAAATAACTGCCGTCCCGCAACCGGGGAATCGCCAGAGGTATCGTGCCGGCCCGGGTGTCCCAGATACGCCCCCGGTAGCCGTTACGGTAGGTTAAACGACCGTCACTGCGCTCATGTTTCTCAGCTCCGGTCTTCTGCTTAACCTCAAGCTCCATGACCGCTTCAGCCAACATCTTCACCCCTTCTCTCAGAAAATCAAGATCACCGTCGCTTCCTGACTTGCGTAGCAGTTCCAAAAGTGTCATCCTGTCTTTGGCCATTGTTGTGGTTACCTCCTGAAAGTCTTTGTTGTTATTTTCTTTCAAGAAACCACACAATGGCCTGCTTTTTCAATTCCAAGAATTTACACCACGTACGGGGATTCTACCCGAACGGCTATGGATATGGTGCCGCGCTGATACATGATATTGACCCGGAAACGGGAAACATCCGGAACCGAAAGAGCGAAGTCCAGTTCCTTGCCCTGGATGAAGTGCTCCTGTTGTTGCGGGGTGGTAATTTCCCGGAATAAACGTTCCATGTCCCCGGCGTTGATGGGGCCGTAATTGGACTGACGCTTGAGCACTCCGTCGACGCGGAATACCGGGGGGTTGGGCACCTTGAGATGCATATCCGAAGCACCCGCCTTGACCATAGCCCTTAGAAGTTCTTCAGCCTTCATGTTGCCTCCCGTATCCGGTCGAATTAATCACGTTTATAATGATAGCTGAAAAGATACTTGACGTGGGTAGTATAATAGTACTAGTAGCAATTCGCAATAATAAGGACTAAAGTAAGGCAAACCTCGATGAGATTGGATCGCCGAAGGTCGAGCATAGAGATCATCGCCGACATGCTGAGGCTGGGTGAAGCCGGCAAGACGGAAATCATGTATTCCGTCAACATGAGTTACTTCCAGCTTCAGAAGTACCTTAATTTTATGATTGAGCGCGGCCTGGTGGATAAAGTGAAGCTGGGTAATCCTTCGGTTACTTACCGTGTTACCGGCAAGGGGTTGACTCTCCTGCGTCACATTGACGAGATACTCGATACTCTTAACCTAAAAGAAGACGATGAAGAATCGTCCCCGATGGGAGTATTATGACCGACAAACGCATGTTGATCCTGCCGGCGGAACTGGTAAAGAAAATCGACGAGAACCGCGGCGACTTGTCCCAGGCGGAATTCCTGGACTTTCTGATTGAAAACCAGCTTAATGGCGGGTCTCAGCCCACCGGTAGCGGTGTTAGCGAGGAAGACCTGGCTCAGCTCAGGGCGGAGTTTGCCAAGATGCTGAACAAGGAAAGCTATAAGTATGCCTTGAAGGAAGAAATGGCCGGGTTTCAGGAAGACACCAAGAAATTGATGAAGAGTTTCGTCGATTTCTTCATTGGATACGGGCTTGAGCTTGGCAAGGAAGGCCCGCTGGATTTGAAAGAGATGACTGCCAGGTTCACCGGCTCAGATCAGGAACCCCAGCCTGAGCCAGGACGGGAAGTCAAAATCAAGTGGAAGTAACCGGAAAGCCCGGCTGAAACCGGTTTATCATCCCGGATGATTAATTCTCCCCCGAACGGGGGAGAATTTTTTTATTCGTAGCTCAGCTATGAATAGAACATTGTTCTAGTATTATATACCTTCCAATAGGCCACTGCGGTTGTCATAGTATCTCCATGACTTACATCATCCTCGGCATGGTTGGATTCGGCTTGCTTCATGGGCTGGATGTCGTATCACTGCGGCGCTGGTCTGTATTCAAGTCGTTGGTCTGGCTGAGCGGTACCGTACTTGTAGTGGGCGCCACTGCCATGGCCGCAGTAACCGGAGACAAGCTGAATATGCCGTTGTGGCTGTCGGTCTCCGGTTGGGCAATTGCGGTTTTCGGTTTGTTATTAACGGTCAAAGCGTTGTATTTCGACCTGCCGGTGCGTGATACCTATGTCAATAAAGGCACCGGCAGTACATTGGTGACCAGCGGGCTTTATCGGTTGACGCGACATCCCTGGTTATTATTCTTCATCGTTACCATGGCCGGCATCTGGCTTGGTACCGGATCCGTGACTGTACTAGGTGCCTTTATCGTATGGTCGGTATGGTCGGTAATTCTGGTCTATCTCCAGGACCGGTACGTCTTCCCCCGTATGTTTCCCGGCTATACCGCTTATCAAAAAAGCACTCCCATGCTGATTCCGAACCGGAACAGCATCAGAGAATATTTCCGACAACGGAATAAAAACCTGGAGGTATCCTGAAATGAGTCAGTTAGGCGACATGCTGGAACAAGGCAAATATGATGAAATGTGGGACCGTTGTTGCGGCTTCATCGACCTGTCCCTGGAGCAATTCATGGACATACAGAAACGGTTGCTCATGGAGCAGATCGAACTACTCAAGAACTGCCCGCTGGGTAAAGGGATTTTCAACGGGGCCAATCCCACCACTGTCGATGAATTTCGCCGGATGGTACCTTTGACCAGTTACGAGGATTACGCTCCGTATCTGCTCAAACGTCGCTGGGAGGTTCTCCCTCGTAAACCCATCATCTGGCAATATACTTCCGGTAAGAGCAACGAGTATTCGTATCGCTGGGCGCCGGTAACCGCCAGGATGATGGACGAAACCGAAGCCCTGGTTTTCGCGCTGGCGTTCTTCTCCGGCGCCAAAAAACGCTATGACATCGCCATCAGGCCCGGTGACCGGGTGCTCTACGGCATGGCGCCACCGCCTTACGCTACCGGTACCATGACACGGGTTTTCCCGCACGAACGCTTCCAATTCCTGCCGCCGGTTGAAGAGGCCGAAAAAATCTCCTTTGAAGACCGCATCGCGCAGGGTTTCAAGATGGGGCTGGAAAAAGGACTGGATTATTGTCTTTCCATGTCCAGCGTTACCGTGGCCATCGGTGAGAAATTCAAGCAGTCCGGCGGCAAGGTCGATATGCGAAAACTGGTACGTAAACCTGGGATGATGATGCGGCTCCTCAAGGGCAAGATGAAGGCCCGGCTGGCCGGCCGGCCCATGCTACCGCGTGATCTCTGGAAGCTGAAAGGCGTGATTACCTATGGCATCGACGGCGAGGTGTTCCGGGATAAAATCAAGGAGATGTGGGGTTGCTACCCGCTGGATTTCCACGGCTGTACCGAAGCTCCCATTATCGCCATGCAGACCTGGGATCATAAAGGGATGAGCTTCATACCGCACCTGAATTTCTTTGAGTTCATCCCGGAAGCTGAAGCGGTCAAATGCTGGCAGGATCCGTCCTATCAGCCACGCACCTATCTGATGAACGAACTGAAGCCGGGTAATTATGAACTGGTGATAACCAATTTCCATGGTGGCGCCTTCGTCCGTTACCGCCTGGGGCATCTGGTGCAGATTACTTCACTACGTAACGATGAACTTGATATTGACATACCGCAGATGCGTTTCCTGACCCGGGTCGATGACCAGATAGATATCGCCGGTTTTACCCGTCTGTCGGAGAAGGTGCTGTGGAAAGCCCTGGAAAATTCCGGGGTAGCCTATCAGAGCTGGACCGCCCATAAGGAAACCGACAACGGCCGCCCGGTACTCCGCTACTTCCTGGAGCCATCCCGGGACAGCCGCATCAATCCGTCCGAAGCGGCGGCGGCCATCCACGCGCAATTAAAGCAAATGGATCAGCCCTACTCAGAACTGGAAGACTTTACCGGTCTGTGTCCGCTGGAGGTGACTGTACTGCCACAGGGGGCTTTCAAGCTTTACAAACTGAAACAGCAGGCCGCCGGGGCAGAACTGGCTCACCTGTCGCCGCCTCACATCAATCCCTCACCGGAAATCATAGAGTTTCTGACCGGCACCGCTGGACGGGTCAGGGTAGCCGAACCGGAAAAAGTGACCGTCTAGCCCGGGATTTCACGCGTTGAAACATTAAAGAGGGAAGCCTGTAAAGGCTTCCCTCTTTGTATCAGCGGACGTCAGCTTAACAAAGTTGAGTTTTTAATCATCTACCAGAGCAGAATAGCCTTCCCGCAGTACGGTCGCCGCCTGCTCCAGTGCTTTTTGTACTGCCGGAGACGCGCCGGCCGGGATGTCCGACAGAATTGCCAGTTGTGATGTCTGTGCCTCGGTCAACAGGGAAGACAGATTGTCTTTGTTCCCGTTGAGCCTATCGGGGTCGTCACTACCATTGGCTGTCGTGGCGAATCCCGGCGGCTCTGCCTGCAGATCATTCTCCGAATATCGGCGGGCCGTTTCAATCTGGCTGAATCCGTCGGCAATCCGTGATGTGATTTCAGCGATGGCCAGCGAATTACCCTTGCCGGCCAGATAGATGATTTCTTCCACCCGCCGATCGTTGAACGAGGTGTAAAGACTGATTCGGGCGTCTTCGCCCGGTGCCAGAGACAGCATTACCTTTTCCAGCCCGATCTTGAGTGAATACAGGGTCTGGTCAGGCATGGCGCCGGAGGCGGCATAGGCCAGGCCGCCGCCGATCAAGGTGATACTGAGTATCAGACTGACCATGATATTGGCCAGCCCCAATCTGAAGAACGGCCTTCCGGCTTTTTTCTTCTTAGCCATCTCGGCCATGCGCTCATTCAAGGCGTAACGCACTCTCTGACGTGCTCCAGTTGACGGCGTCATTTCCGGTGACTGTTTAAGAATGATGGCGGTTTCCAGCAGAGAGCGCAGTTCCACCGAATGTTCCGGATAGCGCGCCAGACACTGCTCTATCGAAGACGTTCCTGAGATGAGCTCATCCAGACATTCGTCAAGAATATCTTCAATGGTCTGGCTGTTCATATTGTCGCCGGTTGTTTCTTTCATAAGGCATCTACCATCAATTTACGTAATGAGGTAATGGCGGCGTGTTGCATCGCCTTGACGGCGCCTTCGGTGCGTCCGGTCAGTCTGGAGACCTCGGTGATCGACAGTTCAGCACCGAATCGGAGGGCAATTACCTCCTGCTGGGCCGTGGTCAGGTGACGGGTGGCGGCCATCAAGGCCTGGCTCGCCATTTTGAGTTCGGTTTCTCCCGCTGGGTCATCTTTGGCCGGCAGAGGCAGGTTTTCATCCAGTTCGGCAGTCGGCCGCCGCGAACGCTTCCTGAGGTGATCCACCACCTGGTTATGGGCAATCCGGTACAGCCAGGCACTGAAGGGAACATCCCCCTTAACCCGGTAAGACCCGATGGATTCCAGCGCCTTCAGAAATACCTGTTGTGTCAAGTCTTCTGCTTCCGGCCCAAAACCGGTTTTGAGTCCGATATATCGGAATATTCTGTCGAAGTAAGCTTCATATATTTGGCCGAAGGCCTCGCTATCCCGCGCTTGAGCTCGCGCTATAATGTCCCTCTCGTCCTGTTGTTGCACCTGGGCAAACCCCCTGGCCGATTAAGTAGTCTGATTGGTGTTACCGGCGATTCCGGTTTTGGCCGGTGCGACTATTATAACGAAACAGAAATACCGGGGATAGCTCCCGTTAACGCTCCTTTTTCAGCCGACTTGCGGCCCGCAGGTTCCATATGTTGACATCGGGAATACGCCATGATACACTAACCGATTGTTTGTGGTTTGAATACCGCAAATGGCAGATGATGCGATATCGAAGCAGTCTGCCACGGGCTTGTTGGAGGGTGAGCTCGACTCATCCTTTTATATTGTCCGGAAATTGATAAGGAGTACAAAACAAATGCCGACGGTAAATCAACTGGTCAGAAAAGGGCGCCGTAAGCTCAGTAAGAAGGCTAAGACTCCGGCTCTACATTACAATTTCAATGCTCTCAAGAATAAGAATGTGTACGGTGCAGGTTCGCCGCAGAAGCGGGGTGTATGCCTTCAGGTGAAGACCACTACTCCCAAGAAACCTAATTCAGCCCTGCGCAAGATTGCCAGGGTGCGTCTGTCCAACCATATGGAAGTTACCGCTTATATTCCGGGTGAAGGCCACAATCTGCAGGAGCACTCGGTGGTTCTTATCCGGGGCGGCCGGGTACCTGACCTGCCCGGTGTCCGCTATCACATCATTCGTGGCACGCTGGATACTTCCGGTGTAGCTAATCGCAAGCAGGGACGCTCCAAGTACGGTGCCAAGGTAGCCAAGGCGGCAAAGAAGTAATAAGGCTCTGATAATCAGGGGAGGCTAATAAAGAAAAATGGCAAGACGTAATTCAGGCATCAAGAACCATCCGGCCGCGCCTGACGCTAAGTACAACAGCGTCATGGTCGCCAAAATGATAAACCGTCTGATGTATTCCGGTAAAAAGAGTACTGCGGAGCGGGTAGTGTATGATGCCATGACGATTATCGCCGAACAGGAAGGCAAGGATGCCGTTACTCTGGTGGAGCAGGCCATCAAGAATATCACGCCCCTGATTGAGGTCAAGGCCCGTCGCGTCGGTGGCGCCAATTACCAGGTGCCGGTCGAGGTGCGTCCGGACAGGGCTTTTTCCCTGGCTCTTCGCTGGCTGGCCAAGTATTCACGTGCTCGAACCGGCAAATCCATGTCGGAAAAACTGGCCGCTGAATTGTCCGATGCCGCCAAGGGTCTTGGCTCTGCGGTCAAGAAGAGGGAAGAAACTCACAAGATGGCTGAGGCCAACCGTGCCTTCGCCCACTACCGCTGGTAAGTCCGGTTAAGGAATAACAAGAGATTACATGAGTCAAGATAGAACTTTTCAACTTAATAAGATACGCAATATCGGCATTATTGCTCATATCGATGCTGGGAAGACTACCACAACCGAACGCATCCTGTACTATACCGGTCGGACCTACAAGATCGGCAATATAGATGACGGCAACACCGTCATGGACTGGATGCAACAGGAGCGCGAGCGGGGTATCACCATTACTTCGGCGGCTACCGCCTGCCACTGGCGGGACTATCGCATCAACATCATCGATACCCCCGGACATGTGGATTTCACAGCAGAGGTGGAACGCTCACTCAGAGTTCTTGATGGGGGTGTCGTTGTTTTTGACGGGGTTGCTGGTGTGGAAGCCCAATCGGAAACGGTCTGGCGTCAGGCCAACCGTTACGGGGTGCCGCGTATTTGTTTTATCAACAAGATGGATCGCACCGGCGCTGACTTCTGGCGTTGTCTCAAAATGATCGAAGACCGCCTGAAGGCGCATCACATCACCGTGGTCATTCCCATCGGAAGTGGTGAATGTTTCGGTGGGGTCATTGACCTGATTACCGGCAAAGCCTATAAGGAAGATGGTGAACCCAGCGACCCGGAACCGGTGGAAATACCGTTACCGGAAGCCGAAAAAGAACGATACGAAGCCGCCCGCCTTCAGATGATAGAACGTCTGGCTGAAGTCGACGATGAAATCATGTGCGCCTACCTGGAAGGTGAAGAGCTTTCGGTCGAACAGATTCGCGCTGGTTTGCGCCGGGCTACCCTGGCTAACAAGGGGATCCCAATTTTGTGCGGCAGTTCCTTTCGGCAGAAGGGCGTCAAGGTTCTTCTGGACGCGGTAGTCAATTATCTGCCGTCTCCTTTGGATACGCCGCCCGTTATCGGTATCGATCCCAAGACGCAGGAAGAGGTCTCCCGGCAGGTTGCCGATGACGCCCCCTTCGCCGCGCTGGCTTTCAAGGTCGTTTCGGATCCGTTTGTTGGCCGGTTGGTCTATTTCCGGGTTTATTCCGGTATTATCAATGCCTCCGCCGGTGTCCTTAACAGCACTCGCGGCGAGCGTGAACGTATCGGCCGGTTGCTGGTGATGCATGCCAATAGCCGCGAGGAGGTCGATAAGGCTGATACCGGCTCCATCATCGCCAGCCTCGGTTTGAAGAATACCTTTACCGGTGATACTCTGTGCGACCCCAATCACCCGGTCATACTGGAAAACATCCAGTTCCCTGAGCCGGTGATTTCTATTTCTATCGAGCCCAAAACCCGCGCTGACCAGGACAAAATGGTCGACGCCTTACAGAAACTGGCTGAAGAGGATCCGACATTCAAGGTGTCCTATAATGAAGAAACCGGTCAGAATATCATCTCCGGCATGGGTGAGCTTCATCTGGACGTGCTGGTCAGCCGTTTGCTGACTGAATTCAAGGTCGCCGCGAAAATCGGCCAGCCTCGTGTGGCTTACCGGGAAACCATTACCGGTACCGCTTCCGGTGAGGGGCGATTCGTCCGTCAGTCCGGCGGCCGCGGTCAATACGGCCACGTCAAGGTCAATATCGAGCCGCTGGCCGAGTCAACCGCCGTTGAGGTGGTCGATGGGATTCGAGGCGGCGCTATTCCTAAAAGTTATATTACTGCTGCAGCTAACGGTATCAAGGAGGCTGCAGCTACCGGCGCTTACGCCGGTTATCCCATGGTCGGTATCAAGGTCACCATTTATGACGGCACTTTCCATGAGGTTGACTCCAATGAAATGGCCTTCAAGACCGCTGGTTCCATGGCGCTGAAGGACGTGGTGTACAAAGCCAAGCCTGTTCTGCTGGAGCCCGTCATGAAGCTGGAAGTAGTGACTCCCGAAGAGTATATGGGCGATATCATCGGTGATCTTAATTCCCGGCGAGGTCAGATATCTTCCATCGAACCCCGTGGCGATACCGCCGTGGTTCACGCCGTGGTGCCTCTGGCTGAAACCTTTGGTTATACCACCACCATTCGGGGTATTTCCAAGGGTAGGGCGACTTCATCGATGGAATTCCACGCTTACCTGGAACTGCCAGCCAATATTGCCAAGACGGTCATGGAGACCGAGGCAGCGAACAAATAGGGGATTGAATAAAATGGGAAAACAGAAAATCCGCATTAAACTGAAGGGTTTCGACCACAAGATTCTGGATCAGTCGGCTGTACAGATAGTCGAGGCTCTGGAGCGTACCGGCGCCGTGATTTCCGGTCCGGTTCCCCTGCCGACCAAGATTAAGAAATACAGCGTTATCCGTTCCGCCTTCATCGACAAAGATTCTCAGGAGCAGTTCGAAATCCGCACCCATCGGCGGCTGATTGATATTGTTGAAACTACATCCAAGACCATCGACTCTCTTACCAGTCTGAACATGCCGGCTGGCGTCGATATTGATATTAAGCTATAGGAAGACTGAAGATGATTAACGGGATTATCGGTAAGAAGCTGGGGATGACCCAGGTATACAGCACCGAAGGAAAAATGGAGCCGGTCACCGTGCTTCAGGTTGGACCTTGCACCGTGGTACAGGTAAAGACCCCGGAGAGGGATGGTTACACCGCGGCTCAACTGGGATTCGGCGAAGATAAAAAACTGACCAAGGCCGAGCAGGGTCACGTCAAGGAATATGGTAATTTCCGGCATCTCCGGGAATTTCGTCTCGATGACCTCGACGGTGTGGAAGTCGGCGCCCGGGTTGACGCCAGTCTGTTCGTTGACGGCGAACGCGTTGATGTCACCGGTATCAGCAAAGGCCGGGGCTTCGCCGGAACAGTAAAGAGGCACGGTTTTGCCGGCGGCCCCAAGACTCACGGTCAGAGTGACCGTCATCGGGCACCCGGTTCCATCGGCGCGACCACTACCCCCGGCCGGGTTTTCAAGGGCACTCGCATGGCCGGCCACATGGGTAACGAGCAGGTGACGGTCAGTGGTTTGAAAGTGGTTAAGACCGATGTCGAAAAAAATCTGCTTTTGGTCAAGGGAGCCGTTCCCGGCGCCAGGAACGGGTTGATATTGATAAAAAAATCGAAGAAGAGCAAGTAATATGGAAATACCGGTTTATAACACCAGCGGTCAAGTAGTGAGAAACGTCACCGTCAGCGATGAGCTGTTTGCGGTGCCCATGAACGATGCTGTGGTGCATCAGGCCATGGTGGCCCAGGCCGCCAATGCTCGTCAGGGAACTTCCAGCACCAGGACCCGCTCCGAGGTTTCCGGCACCACTCAGAAGATGTTCCGGCAGAAAGGCACCGGTGAAGCAAGGGCCGGCTCGCGAAAGAGCGGTTTGCGTCCGGGCGGCGGCGTAATATTCGGCCCCAAGCCTCGGGATTACTCCAAGTCTCTGCCTAAGAAAATGCGGAGACTGGCTATCAGGTGCCTGCTGTCGGATAAAGTCGCCAGCGGTTCACTCAAGGTGGTTGATGCTTTGGCTTTGGATGCGCCCAAAACCCGCGAAATGACTCAGGTGCTGACAGCACTGGAGATTGGCTCCTCGGCTATCATTGCTACCGCCGGCGTCGACGAAAATGTCGTGCTGTCGGCCCGCAACCTGCCCCGGGTCAAGACCACCCCGGCTAACCTGATAAACGTAGGTGACCTGCTGAAATACGACACACTCCTGCTGACCGAGCAAGCCCTCGAAGTTGTCCAGCAGATCTGGGTCGCAGAGGCCGCTTAAGGAGAATATGATGCAGATATTAGAAGTATTGAGAAAACCTTTGATTACCGAAAAAAGCGCTCGGCTATCCGAAAAAGGGGTCTACGCTTTTGAAGTGGCTGACAGAGCTACCAAACCACAGGTAAAGTCGGCGGTTGAAGCGGCTTTCAAGGTCCAGGTGACCGCTGTTAATATGATCAGGGTGAAGGGCAAGATCAAGCGGATGGGCCGGGGTTATCACCGGACGCCTGATTGGAAAAAAGCACTGGTTACGCTGAAAGCCGGCGACAAGATTGAGCTGTTTGAAGGGGTCTAAGCGATATGGGACTAAAACAATATAAACCGACATCCGCCGGCCGGCGCCATCAGTCAGGGTTTGATTTTTCCGAGGTTACCAAGTCACGTCCGGAGAAATCCCTGGTTAAGCGTGTCAAGAATAATGCCGGCCGCAACTCCCAGGGGCGGATGACCGTCCGTCATCGGGGAGGCGGCGCCAAAAAGATGATCAGAGTCATCGATTTCAAACGCGATAAAATCGGCGTTCCCGGCCGAGTGGCGGCTATCGAATACGATCCCCATCGCTCCGCCCGCATCGCCCTCATCTTCTATGCTGATGGTGAAAAACGATATATTCTGGCTCCGCAGGGGTTAAAGGTCGATGACCGCGTCATGGCTTCACCGGAAGCTGAGTTGCGTGTCGGCAATGCCCTTCCCCTGAATTCCATGCCTAGCGGTACGGTTATTCACAACATAGAAATGGAACCCGGTCGGGGCGGTAAGCTGGTCAGATCGGCTGGTGCCGGAGCCCAGTTGATGGCCAAGGAAGGTGATTATGCTTTGCTACGGCTACCATCCGGCGAAATGAGACGGGTGCGCGTCAGTGCTTACGCCACTGTCGGTCAGGTAGGGAATGAAGATCATCAGACGCTGTCTATCGGCAAAGCCGGTCGTAAGCGTCATATGGGCTGGCGGCCACAGGTGCGCGGTTCAGCCATGAATCCCGCTGATCATCCGCATGGTGGTGGTGAAGGCCGGTCGCCGATCGGTATGCCCGGGCCGAAGACTCCCTGGGGTAAGCCGGCCCTCGGTTACAAGACACGGCAGAAAAGCAAGGCTTCCAATAAGCTTATCGTCAAACGTCGGAGGTAATGTAATCAATGTCACGTTCTGTTAAAAAGGGGCCGGCAGTCAGCCCCAAATTGATGAAAAAAGTAGATCAGGCCAACCGCGCCGGCAAAAAGGTGATGATTAAAACCTGGGCCCGCTGGTCGACGATTCTGCCGGAGATGGTAGGGCTTAATTTCGGGGTTCATGACGGCCGGCGTCATGTGACGGTATTCGTTACCGAAAATATGGTCGGGCATAAGCTCGGAGAGTTTGCGCCTACCCGTACCTATCGCGGTCACCTCGGTAAATCCGAGGTCAAAACCAAGGGCAAGAAATAAGGGGTCTTTGAGAGATGCAAGTTAAGGCAATGTCCAAAAACACCGGTGTTTCCCCCCGGAAAGTTCGGTTGTATGTCGATCTGGTAAGGGGGAAAGGGGTCGACGAGGCCCTGTCGATACTGCGGTATATGCCGTCGCCGACCGCTGGGCTGGTGGCCAAGACTGTTAAGTCAGCCGCCGCCAGCGCGGAGAACAATTATCAGATGGAACCAAATGAATTAAAAATAATCAAAATCTACGCTGACGGAGCGCCGATGATGAAACGGCACCGCCCCCGCTCGCGTGGCAGGGTGTCGCCGATTCTCAAGAGGTCAAGTCATATTACCGTCATCGTAGCGGACCAGGAGGGTTAATGGGACGCAAGGTTCATCCGTACGCTTTTCGTATCGGCGCCATCAAAGGATGGAACTCCAAATGGTTCGCTGAAAAGGATTTCTCGACCAATCTGCTTGAAGACCTCAAGATCAGAAAGGCCATCAAGAAAAAATACGCCGATGCTGGTATCTCCAACATTGAGATAGAACGGCAGGCGGCCAAGATTACCGTGACTGTTTCCACTTCACGTCCCGGCATCGTCATCGGCCGGGGTGGTCAGCGCGTTGATGAAATGCGGCGTTATCTGGAAGAGGTCTCCGGGAAGAAGATTCAGCTTAATATTCACGAGATCGGCCAGGCCGAACTGGATGCCTATCTGGTTGCCAGGTCGGTTGCTGACCAGATGGAACGCCGTATCGCTTACCGCCGTGCCATGAAACAGGCCATGTTCCGTACCCGGCAGGCGGGGGCACAGGGTATCAAGATCAAGTGCGCTGGCCGGCTGGGCGGTGTCGAAATCGCCCGGCAGGAAGAGATGCATAACGGTCGGGTTCCACTGCATACCATCCGGGCGGATATTGACTATGGCTTTGCTGAAGCCCATACACCGCTGGGGCGCATAGGCGTCAAGGTCTGGGTGTATCGCGGCGATATCCTGCCTGAAGCCAAGGCTGTGGTCGAGCAGGATTTTATCAGCGAAGCTCAGGCCGCCGCCGCGGCCACCGAGACCGAAGAGTCATTAACGGAGAACGAAGGGGTCGATGGTGTCGGTGAAGAAAAGGCTGGAACAGCGGTAGTCGTCGAGACTCCGACCGGTGAAGAAGAGGTAGCTCAACAGCCGAAACGCCGCGTCCGCAAGGCCGTTGAAGAGAATACAGAAGACGCCTGATTGAGGGCTTAGAGGAAAACCATGCAGCAACCAAAAAGAGTAAAATTTCGCAAGAGTCATAAAGGTCATCGCCACGGAGAGGCGCAGGCCGGTAACAAGCTGGATTTCGGCGATTACGGTATGCAGGCTACATCCACTGCCTGGGTTACCTCCCGTCAGATTGAGGCCGCCCGGCGAGCTATGACCCGTTACATTAAAAGAGGCGGTAAGATATGGATCCGGATATTCCCGGATCATCCGGTGACCAAGAAACCGGCTGAAACCCGTATGGGTTCCGGCAAAGGTTCGCCTGACCATTGGATAGCCGTGGTTAAGCGAGGGCGGATGATGTTCGAGATGACCGGGGTGGCTGAAGAAGTCGCCCGGGAGGCCATGCGTCTGGCCTCTCACAAACTGCCTCTGCAGACAAAGTTCGTAGTCAAGGAAGCTGAAGCGGCGGCTGTTGAGGAGGTAGCTTAATAATGAAGATAGAAGAAATCCGATCTCTGTCCGGAGAAGAAATCCAGAAACAGCTTGACAGCGCTTATCGCGAGTTGATGGATACCCGGTTTAAACTGGCTACCAAACAGTTGCAGAATCATCGCGAATTGCCGCGACTCAAGAAGAATATCGCCCGGTTCAAGACTGTTCTCCGGGAACGCACTTTGGGAATAAGGTAGGAAAGAATCATGGAACAGGCTCGTAAAGTTAAGAAATCCGTCGGGCGGGTAGTTTCCGATAAAATGAACAAGACCATTGTGGTGGCTATCGAAACCCGCCGTCAGCATCCCATTTACAAGAAATCCTATAAGGTGGTCAAGAAGTATAAGGTTCATGATGAAAAGGGCGAAGCGGCCTACGGAGATACCGTTGAGATCATTCCGACCCGCCCTCTATCCAGTACCAAGCACTGGCGTCTGGGCCAAATATTGAGTCGGGGTGAAGTGGCTGAATCGGCGGAATTGAAGGAGACAACCTAAATGATACAATCATATACCCGTCTGAAAGCGGCTGACAACACCGGTATCAAATCGCTGATGTGCATTAACGTTCTCGGGGGTTCGCGAAAATTGCGGGCTCGTATCGGCGACGTTATCGTTTGCTCCGTCAAACGTGCTGCGCCCGATGCCGCTATCAAGGAAGGTAGTGTCGTCAAGGCGGTGGTGGTGCGGCAGGTTGCTCCTCTGCGACGGTCCGATGGATCGTATATCAAGTTCGATGAGAACGCCGCCGTAGTCATCAATGACAAGAATGAGCCGCGGGGTACGCGCATTTTTGGCCCGGTGGCCAGGGAACTGCGGGACAAGAAGTTTCTGAAAATCGTATCGCTGGCTCCCGAGGTATTGTGAGGCAATATGAAAATCAAGAAAGATGATAATGTACTGGTGATTGCCGGCAAGGATCGCGGTAAAAGCGGCAAGGTACGCCAGGTGACGTCGGAAGACCGGGTGATGGTTGAAGGCGTGAATATGGTCAAGAAGCACGCCCGGCCCCGGGCTCAGGCACGGCAGGCCGGCATAATCGAACGCGAAGCTCCCATTCACGCATCCAATCTGATGCTACTGTGCAGCAAGTGTAGCAAGCCCGCCAGATTGGGCAAACGGACCCTGGCCGACGGGAAAAAGGTGCGCTTCTGTAAATCCTGTGGCGAGGTAATTGACTGATATGGCTGGACTCAGAGAAAAGTATCTCAATGAAACGGTAACCAGGCTCACGGAAGCTTATGGTTATCGCAATATCATGGAAGTGCCGCGGTTGACCAAGGTCGTTATCAATGTCGGTGTCGGTAAGGAGGCATCCTCCAATCCCAAAGTGGTGGAAACCGTACAGGAAGATCTGGCGGCCATCGCCGGTCAGCACCCGGTGATTACCCGATCCAAGCGAAGCATCGCCAACTTCAAACTGAGGGAAGGCATGCCGGTCGGTCTTAAGGTAACCCTGCGGGGCAATAATATGTACAACTTTCTGGATAAGCTTATCAGTGTCGTATTACCGCGACTGCGGGATTTCCAGGGCGTGCCCCAGGATGCTTTCGATGGTCGAGGGAACTATGCTCTGGGGCTGAAGGAACACTCCGTTTTCCCGGAGATTGATTTTTCCAAAATCGATAAAATACGCGGACTCGAAGTTTGTATCGTAACAACCGCCAAGACTGATGCGGAAAGCCGTACCCTGCTCGAGGGTATCGGGATGCCGTTTGCGAAGGAATAGGGGACAAATATGGCTAAAACATCTAAAATCGCCAAATCGCGCCGAACGCCGAAATACCCGGTGCAACAGCATAACCGCTGTCTGAAATGCGGGCGGCCGCGGGGTTACATGCGGCAGTTCGGAATCTGTCGCGTATGTTTCCGGGAATTGGCCCTTCAGGGCAATATTCCCGGGGTCAGGAAGTCGAGCTGGTAAAATGAAAAATATTTATGATTGTATAAATTCAGGGGGATTGGAATGACTGATCCAATTGCCGATATGCTCACACGGATTCGTAACGCCACTATGGCCGGCCATGAAGTTACTTTGATTCCGGAATCACGGATCAAGCAAAATATTGCCCGGTTACTGAAGCAGGAAGGGTTCATCTCCGGCTTTGAAGTTGTTGGCGACAAGCCCAAGCGACAGATTAAAATCGCTTTGCGGTATGATGAAAAAGGCGTCCCGATGGTTAACGGTCTGGAGCGTATTTCCAAGCCGGGTCTGCGGATATACGTTCAACGGGGCGAAATACCTCGTGTATACGGCGGTCTGGGTGTTGCTGTGGTGTCCACCTCACGCGGTGTGATGACCGGCTACCAGGCCTGGCGGCAGGGAGTCGGCGGCGAATTGCTATTGAAAGTCTGGTAAAGAGTCGAGGATAATACGATGTCACGAATTGGGAAATTGCCGGTGGCGTTGCCACAGGGGGTCAAGGTGACCATCGCAGACAGCGGTGTAACCGTGAGCGGACCGAAAGGTGAATTAAAACGCTCCTTTGACCCGGTGATGATAATCAAAGAAGAAGATGGCAAACTGGTGGTTGAAAGGCCTTCCGACGCTCCTGCGCATCGAGCCATGCATGGATTGACACGGTCGCTTCTGGCCAATATGGTCAAAGGCGTCAGTGACGGTTATGAAAAGGGGCTTGATATTGTCGGCGTTGGTTTCAAGGCTGAAAAGGCCGGTGAAAAACTCATTCTTCGGGTGGGTTACTCTCATGTAGTTGAGATTCCGGCGGTCGATGGGGTGACTTTTACCGTCGAGACCCCGACCAAACTCAAGGTTTCAGGTATAGATAAACAAAAAGTCGGTCAGGTCGCCGCTGAAATTCGGAGTGTGCGCAAACCTGATTCGTATAAAGGCAAAGGCATCCGTTACGCTGGTGAGGTTATAAAGCTCAAGCCCGGTAAAGCGGTCGGAAAGGCGGGTAAATAATGGCAGGCACCGATTCACGTTATGCCCGCAAATTGCGGCACATTCGGCTTCGTAAGAAGCTGGAAGGCACCACAGCGTGTCCGCGGCTGTGCGTCTTTCGTTCACTGGAGCATATCTACGCTCAAGTTATCGATGACAGCCGGGGAATGACCCTGGTTCAGGCCTCCACGCTGGACGCTGAACTCAAGGAACAAGCCAACGGTACCAAGATATCTCAAGCTGAACTGGTCGGCACGGCCATCGCCCGGCGCGCCCAGGATGCCGGTATCAAGGAAGTTGTATTCGATCGCGGCGGTTTTAAATATCACGGCCGGGTTAAAGCCCTGGCGGAGGCCGCTCGCGCGGCTGGATTGTCGTTCTAGGAGGCTATGTGGCTACTAAAGAAGTTATTTCAAAAATAGACCCGGAAGAACTGGTGCTGAATGATAAGCTCATTTACATCAACCGGGTAACCAAAGTGGTTAAGGGTGGTAAGCGCATGGCGTTTTCCGCCCTGGTGGTGACCGGTGATGGGGCCGGGCATGTCGGAGTTGGGCTGGGCAAGGCCAAGGAAGTGCCGGTAGCGATCGCCAAGGCCAGCGCTACGGCCAAGAAGAACCTGATTAAGGTTGACATGAAAGGCCATACCATCCATCACGAAATGAGAGTCCGTTACGGCGGCGCCGAGGTTTTCATCAAGCCGGCGGCCCCGGGTACCGGTATTATAGCCGGCGGCAGTGTAAGAGCGGTTATGGAAACAGCCGGTATCAAGGATGTTCTGACCAAATCGCTGGGCTCTGCCAATAAGACCAATGTCGCCCGGGCGACCGTTGAAGCCCTGTCCCGGGTCAAGGACCCCCGTGCCGGTCGAGCGCGACGCCACGGCGAGACGGTTCAGGAGGTTTCCAATGGCTAAGATCGCAGTTACCTGGGTTAAAAGCGATATCGGCTACCGGGCTGACCAGAAGGCGACAATCGCCTCCCTCGGTCTCAAAAGATTGCGCCAGACAGTGGTGCATCAGGACAGCCAATCCGTTCGGGGCATGATTCAGAAAGTCAGACATCTCGTCGAAGTGGCGGAGGCAGAATAATGAAAGAACATGAATTGTTTCCTTCACCGGGCGCCCGCAAGGAACGCAAGCGTATCGGCCGCGGCGATGCCAGCGGTCATGGCACTTATTCCGGTAAAGGTTTGAAAGGCCAGAAGGCTCGCGCCGGTGGTGGTGTCCGCCCTGGTTTCGAAGGTGGGCAGAACCCCCTGATTAAGAAACTGCCGCAGAAGCGAGGTTTTGTCAATCCTTTCAGGGTCGAGTATGCCGTTGTTAACGTGGGCGACCTTAATTCATTTGAGGCCGACACCGAGATTACCCCGGAACTGCTGGCGGCCAGGAACCTGATAAGAAATACCAAGTCGCCGGTAAAGATACTGGCTGATGGCGAAATAGACCGGGCCCTGGTGGTCAAGGCCAACGCTTTCACCGTCGCCGCCAGAAGTAAGATCGAAACTGCCGGCGGCAAGGCAGAGGTAATCTGATATGGCCGAGAAATCGAGCCGCCCCAAACTACTGCAGGCGATGATGGATGCCTTCAGCCTGCCGGATCTCCGGCGGCGCATTCTGATTACTCTCGGTATTCTGGTGGCTTTCCGGTTCATCGCCCATGTACCAATGCCCGGCGTTGACTCTCAAGCCTTGAGCGACCTGATGGGGTCCAACGCTGTGCTGGGCATGCTTGATATCTTTTCCGGCGGTGCCCTGCGCAATTTCTCCCTGGTGGCGCTGGGTGTGTATCCTTATATCACCGCCAGCATCGTTATGACGCTGATGACTCCGGTAATCCCTTTTTTACAGCGGCTTTCTCAGGAAGGCGAAAGTGGACGCAATCGGATTAATATGATAACTCACTGGATTACGGTGCCGCTGGCAGCCATGGGCGGATGGGGTCAACTGGTTCTTCTTCAGCGCGAGGGGGTGGTGGCCGCCTCGGAACCGCTGGTCACCGCGGCTATAATCGTATCGCTTACCGCCGGCACGCTATTCCTGGTGTGGTTGGGTGAGCAGATTACCCAGTACGGTATCGGCAACGGCGTTTCCATCATAATATTCGCTGGTATCGTCGCCGGTTTGCCGGAACTCATCGGGCAGGGCTTCCTGGCTCAGGAACAGTTCCTTGGGCTGGCGGTTTACGCCCTGATAGCTTTGGCGACAACGGTTCTTATCGTCATATTCACCGAGGCGCATCGGCGGGTGCCTGTCCAGTACGCCAAAACGGTCATCAAAAGCGGCCGGATGTACCGGCAGAGTGGTGCTTCTCATATCCCCCTGCGCGTCAACACCGCGGGCATGATTCCGCTTACTTTCGCTTCAGCGCTGATCATTTTCCCCGGTACGGTAGCCAGCTATTTCGCCGCTCCTGTCGGCAATGATCCCAATTTCGCCAACACCATAGTCAACTGGTTCAGTCCCAGCGCCGAGCTTCCCATCGGGCTGTTCTACTGGGGTATGTTCTTCCTGCTGACAGTTGCCTTTGCTTTCTTCTATACTATGATTGTCTTCCAACAACAGGATTTGCCCGGTACCCTGCAGAAACAAGGCGGGTTCATACCCGGGATACGTCCCGGCAAACAGACTTCCACTTATCTTAACGGGGTTATCCGTAACATTACATGGGCCGGTGCCTTGTTCCTGGCTACTGTGGCGGTCATGCCGTTCTTCGCCCGGGAAATAACCTCTATTCAGACACTTCAGTTGTCCAGTTTCGGTATGTTGATCGTGGTTGGTGTGGTGCTAGACACCATGAAGCAGTTGGAAGCCCAGCTGGTAATGCGACGCTATGAAGGCTTTATCAAGTAAGGCATATTCATGTATAATGTAGTTTTTCTGGGCGCTCCCGGCGCCGGTAAGGGTACACAGGCGGCACTAGTGGCTGAAATGGGCAATCTGGCTCATCTGGCTTCCGGCGACCTGTTTCGGAAAGCCATCGAAAAAAACGATGACCTTGGCCGGCAGGTGAAATCCTATCTGGAGCAGGGGCAACTGGTACCCGACGAGGTTACGGTGAATATGGTACTTCGCCGAATCGGCGAACTGGAAAGCGTAAAAGGGGTAATCCTTGATGGTTTTCCCCGTACCCTGGCCCAGGCCGAAGCGTTGAGTCAGGCTTTGAGCGCGCAGGGACAGCAGGTCGACCGGGCCGTGTATATTGAGGTGCCCAGGGAAGAGTTGGAAAGGCGCTTGTCTGACCGGTGGGTATGCCGGTCGTGTCAGGCCACTTACGCCGGCGCTGATCGTGAGGCTTCGGCCGCTTGCCGTAAATGCGGCGGTGAGCTGTATCAGCGGCCTGACGATACCCCGGAGACGGTCCGGAATAGGCTGGAAGTATATTTTCGGGAAACTGCGCCGCTTATCGAATACTACTTCGGTCTGGGCGTTCTGAGACGGGTGGACGGGCTTGGAAAAGTCGAAGACATCACCTCCCGTATCACAGGGGAACTGGGACTGGCCTGATGGGTATAATTATTAAATCGGAACGTGAAATCGCCAGCATGCGCCGGGCCGGACGGATAGTCGGTACGGTGCTGGCGGAGTTGAAAGACCAATTGAAACCCGGTATGAAAACCATAGATCTGGATAGACAGGCCGAAAGCATGATTCGCGCCCTGGGCGGGGTTCCCTCGTTCAAGGGTTATCGTGGTTTCCCCGGCAGTCTATGCGTCTCGGTAAACGAAGAAATAGTACACGGCATTCCCGGCGCCCGGGTGCTGAAGGAAGGCGACATCGTATCGCTGGATCTGGGAGCCGTAGTTGAAGGCTTCCAGGGTGATGCCGCCATTACATCAGGTGTCGGTCATATTTCCGAGGCGGCGGCCGCGCTTATCAGAGATACCCAGGCGGCGCTGGAAGCCGGTATAGCCACGGCCAGGGCAGGTCGGCGACTGGGTGACGTTGGCGCCGCCATTCAGCAGTTTGCCGAATCGCGTGGATACGGTGTGGTTCGGGAATACTCCGGTCACGGTATCGGCCGGGAAATGCATGAGGATCCGTCAGTGCCCAATGTTGGCCGGCCCGGGAGCGGTGCTTTGCTGAAGAAGGGGATGACTCTGGCGCTGGAGCCGATGTTGAATCTCGGCACCTGGCGCACCATGGTTGGCCCTGATGCCTGGACGGTTTTCACCGGAGACGGTAAGCTGTCGGCTCATTTTGAGCATACCATAGCTATTAACGACGGCGAAGCGGAGGTGTTGACGGTAGCTGGCTAAAGCCACCGCGTATTATGCCCAAGAAAGATGCTATAGAGGTTGAAGGAACTGTACTGGAGGCGCTACCCAATACTACGTTCCGGGTAGAACTGTCCAACGGACACGAGGTGCTGGCGCATATATCAGGGAAAATGAGGGTGCATTATATCAGGATTCTGCCCGGCGACCGGGTACTGGTGGCTTTGTCACCTTATGACCTGACCCGCGGTCGGGTAACCTATCGGTTCAAGTCCTAATTACGGTAAGGAGATCATTGTGAAAGTCAGAGCTTCGGTTAAACCGAGATGCGAAAAATGCAGAATAATCAGACGCAAGGGCGTGGTACGGAATATTTGCCCTAACGTCAAACATAAACAGAGACAGGGTTAGGAGGCAGAAATGGCGCGTATTGCCGGCGTTGATATTCCCAGAAACAAACAGGTGGTATATTCACTGCCGTATATTTACGGTATCGGGCCGACTCTGTCTGCCCGCATACTGGATAGATTGAGCATTGAAAAAACCACCAGGGTCAGTGACCTGACCGAGGAAGAACTCAACAGACTGCGTGAGGTTATCGATAAGGAATACCGCGTGGAAGGTGACCTGCGCAAGGAAATAACCCTTAATGTCAAGCGCTTGACCGATATCGGCTCTTACCGGGGGCAAAGGCATCGCCGTGGTCTGCCGGTGCACGGCCAGCGCACCAAAACCAACGCGCGGACACGACGCGGCCCGCGCAAGACGGTTGCCGGACGCGGCCAGAAACGCGGCATGGCCAAGAAGTAAATATGATGTCAGTTACACCGATTAGGAGGCTTTAATGGCGACCAAGAAACGCACGGGCGTCAAGAAAAAAGAAAAGAAGAATATACCGGTTGGCAAGGCTTTTATCCAGGCCACCTTCAACAACACCATCATCACGCTGACCGACCTGCAGGGAAACGCGCTGGCCACCACCAGTGCCGGCAACGCCGGCTTCAAGGGTTCGCGCAAGAGCACTCCCTACGCCGCTCAGATGGCGGCGCAGAACTGTGTCAAGAAAGCAATGGAAAGCGGATTGCGACAGGTTGAGGTGTTCGTTAAGGGCCCCGGTTCCGGGCGGGAAGCGGCTATTCGTCAGCTTCAGGCATCCGGGCTGGTGGTCACCGGTATCCGGGACGTGACGCCCATTCCGCACAACGGTTGCCGGGCTCCCAAGAGAAGGCGGGTATAGAGGATTATGGCAAGATATTATTTAGCAGTTTGTCGGCAGTGCCGCCGTAGCGGCGAAAAACTGATGCTCAAGGGTAACAAGTGCCTTTCCAAGTGTACTTTTGACAAGCGGCCCAAGCCGCCCGGTCCCCAACTGGGCCGGCCCCGACGGTTGTCCGACCGTGGTACACAGTTACGCGAAAAGCAGAAAATTCGCTACACCTATGGCGTGCTGGAGCGGCAGTTTCGTCGCGTCTTCGCCGATGCCGAACGCCTGGCCGGGGTCACCGGTGACAATTTCATCGTTCTGCTGGAGCGCCGGTTGGATAATGTCGTTTATCGGCTCGGTCTGGCCGATTCCCGCGCTCAGGCGCGACAGCTGGTGCGACACGGTCATATTACGGTAAATGGTCGGAAACTGGATATTCCTTCATACCTGGTCAAAGAGTCAGATGAAATAACCTTCCGTGAGCAGAGTCGTAAAACCGGGTACTATAAGCGGGTGGTTGAGGTCATCGAAACCAAGGTTGTACCGGACTGGCTGTCCGTTGACCGCAAGACCCTGGTCTGCAAAGTGTCGTCTTTGCCGACTCCCGGCGACCTGGAACAGAAACTGGACGCTCAGGCGGCGGTGGAATACTATTCACGTTAGGTTGTTCGTTCTAAAGGAGGTTAGGCTGTGACAGATATTGCCCAGCCCGTTATTGAAACAAAAGAATCGGGGGCGTCTTTCGCCCATTTCACTGTGGAGCCGCTGGAAAAGGGTTTCGGTACCACTCTGGGCAATGCCCTGAGACGGGTGTTGCTCAGTTCGCTCAGCGGCGCCGCGGTGGCCCAGGTGCGCATCGAGGGTGTTCAGCACGAGTTTTCTCCTTTGCCCGGGGCTAAGGAAGACACCATGGATTTCCTGCTGAATCTCAAGAACCTGCATTTGAAACCGCTGTTTGGTCGTCCCGGTCGTCTGATACTGGACGTCAAGGGCCCCAGGGAGGTCACTGCGGCTGATATTGAAGCTTCCAGTGAATATGAAATTGCCAATCCGGATCTGTATCTGGTAACGCTGGACGATGCCGAATCACATCTCTATGTTGAGATGGAAGTCGAAGTCGGTCGTGGTTTCGTTGAAGCTACTTCGGCCGACAACGTCGCTATCGGCACCATCCCTCAGGACGCCATCTTCAATCCGGTTGAGAAGGTCAACTACGAAATCGAACCGGTTCACATGGGACAGGAAATGAGCTATGAGCGGCTCCATCTGAGAATCTGGACCGACGGCACCCTGGCGCCGACGGACGCACTGGCCCAGTCGGCGGCGATACTGGTTAACCACTTCCAGCCGTTCACCGCCATCGGAGGAAGTCTGCCCATAATACAGGAAAAGAAACAGGAAAAACTGTCCATTCCCGACGAAAAATACAATATGCCCATCGAACAGCTGGATTTGTCGGTTCGTTCTCTTAACTGTCTGCGCCACGCCGGCCTCAACACCGTTGGTGAATTGTTGAGCAAGGGTGTTGATGAACTGATGAGCCTTCGTAATTTTGGCCTCAAAAGCCTGAATGAACTTGAAGAACGTCTCCAGGCCAACGGGCTGTCTTTTAACCATCAGGAAGAGGGTGTTTCCGATGAGGAAGAATCAACCAAGCCCCGGCGTAAGACCGCCGAAGCGGCAACAGAATAAGGTGATATTGTATGCGACACGCAATTAGAAGCAAGAGGTTTGATCGTGATTCCGGCCAGCGGCAGGCTTTGTTCCGCGGTATGGTTACCGACCTGCTCGGGTATGAAAAGATCACTACCACCGAATCCCGGGCGAAAGAAATCCGCCGGATTGCCGATAAAATGGTTACTCTGGGCAAGAAGGGTGACCTGAATGCCCGTCGGCAGGCGCTGGCTTTCATCTATGATGAAAAGGTGGTATCCAAGCTTTTTGATGAGCTGGCCGGACGTTACGCTGAACGCAACGGCGGCTACACCCGGGTAATCAAGCTCGGCCCGCGGCAGGGAGACGCCGCGCCGATGGCAGTAGTGGAGCTGGTAAAGTAGCTCAACGTGTCTGCCGGGGATACTCATAAACTGGTTTTAACAATCGAATATGATGGGGCACAATACAGGGGTTCCCAGGCCCAGGGTCACGGGGCGACCGTACAATCGGAGTTGGAAACCGCTGTTGCCCGGCTGACAGGGGAAAAAATCAGAATCCACCTGGCCAGTAGGACCGATGCCGGGGTTTCAGCCGCTGAACAGGTAGCCAGCTTCAGAACTAGCCTCCGGTTGCCCGGGCGGACCGTCGCTGACGCGCTGAATCACTTTCTGCCGGCCGATATTGCCGTCAAGAAAGTGTTCAGGGTTCCTGATACTTTCGACGTCAGGCGCCACGCCGTCAGCCGGGAGTACCGATACCGGATACTGAATACCCGAATACCGTCGCCGCTCAGGGAGCGCCACAGTTATCGGGTGTATGGGGAACTGGATATCGCGGCCATAGAACAGGCCGTCGGGAAACTGGTCGGTGAGCATGACCTGGCGGCCTTCGCCAGTAAACTGGGACGACGACCGGGGACTACCATCCGGCGAATTCTGGCGGCGGGGCTGACCAGTGAAGGTGAAGAACTCGTATTTCGCATTGTAGCCAAATCGTTTCTGCCTCACATGGTGCGGAATATCGTCGGGGTACTGGTTAAGATCGGTACCGGAAGGCTGACCGTAGCTGAGTTCGAAAAACTCTTGTCGGCGGCCGTGCCGGGATCGGCCGGGCCGGCGGCGCCGGGTAAAGGACTGTGTCTGATCAAAGTTAATTATGCAAAGGACTTGGGGGAATTTAATGAAGACATATAGTGTAAAGGCCGGGGATATTACCCGGGAATGGCACGTTATTGATGCCAAAGGCAAAGTACTGGGTCAGGTGGCGACCGATGCCGCCCGCCTGCTGATGGGTAAGCACAAGCCCATCTTCTGCCGGCATCTGGACACCGGTGACGGCGTTATTATCGTCAATGCCGCCGCCATTGAGTTTTCCGGCAAAAAAGGCACCGATAAGATGTACTATCGTCATTCAGGTTATCCGGGCGGTTTCCGCAAGGCCAGCCTGAATGAGATGATGGCCAAGAAACCGACCTTCGCCCTGGAACGTGCCATTCGCGGCATGCTCCCCCGCAACCGGCTTGGCGCGGCCATGTTCGGTAAACTTCGGGTATACGCCGGTGCGGAGCATCCCCACCTCGGCCAGGTATCGGCCGCTAAAGAAGCCTAACAGCGAAGAGGAACAGAGATTATGGAAAAAAAGAATTACTTTCAGGGAACCGGTCGCCGCAAGACAGCAGTGGCTCAGGTACGGCTGACACCCGGCAAAGGCGCTATTGTCGTTGACGGCAAGCCATTCGAAGAACGCTACAATCGGCCGGAATATCTGAGAGCGGTCATGAAACCCTTTGAGGTAACCGAGACAGTCGGCAAATTCAGCGTCATGGTCAAGTGCTCCGGCGGTGGCATCTCCGGACAGTCGGATGCCATAGCCATGGGGCTGGCCCGGGCTTTGCTGGCCACTGATGAGAAATTCAAGGAAAGTCTGAGGGCGAGCGGTCTGCTGACTCGGGATTCCCGTAAGAAGGAGCGCAAGAAGGCCGGTCTCAAACGGGCCCGCAAGGCGCCTCAGTACACCAAGCGTTAGTTTAGTTTTATTAACTCATGAAGAAACTGCCCGCCCGGTGATCCGGGCGGGCAGTAGCATTTTCCGTTACCGATAACCCGCGGGTTTATTCGGTTCCAGCCAGTTTCTGTTTCAGATAGCTGATGTTTTCCACTGGCGACGGGTCGGCATTGTTCAGGAGTGCCAGGTAATAGCTGACATAATCTCCGAGCAGTACCAGACTCATCATCTGGGCCAGCGGGCTGATTCCCCGGCCGTCGCCGTAACCGACTCTGGCGCCGGCCTTCATCAGCAGTTCAGCGCTGACCTGCATCCGCCGGACGATACGCGGGGACAGGTGGTTGGACCGGAGTATCATGACCGATAGACTGGGTACCAACGCCTGTGGTAGCTGATAGCCGGCGATGGCGTTATGATTCAACTCCGGCAGAATCTGAGTGAAAGCCCATTGCTTGGAGTTTTCATTGAACTGGGTCTGCCAGCGATAGGCGACCTCTGTGGCGATTCCAGCGCCATAAATTACCGGTAGACGCCCATATAACCTATAGGCGGTTTCCTTGGCCAGATTATGACTCAGCGGCTTCCCAGGCTCAATTTTCCGGGCGAATTGCTCGGTAACCACCGCCGCTTCAGAAACGTCGGCATTCTTGTCTCCGGCCAGCCCCAGGCGCACCAGGAAACTCAGCAGAGGAAAGACACCCCAGGCAACAGCGGCTCGCGGTTGCGCCCGGTAGTCGAAGACAAACGCCGGGATTTCATGCTGTTCAGCCAGTTCCAGCAGTCGTCCGCCGGTGGTGATAACCAGCTTTCGGGCCGGTGTATCCAGCGCCTGGCTGAAGGCCGAAAGCGTTTCCTCGGTATTTCCGGAATAACTGGAGCCGACCACCAGTGTCCGCTCATCGACCCAGCCCGGCAGGTCATAGTCACGCAGAACCGTAATCTGCGCTTTGGATTCTTCCATCAGCAACCGCCGTACCAGGTCGCCGCCGATGGCTGAACCGCCCATACCCAGGATAAGAACCTTGTCGAGGTTGGTGTATTGCGGCAGGGGAAAAGCCTCTGCCTGGTTCCAGGCATTCAGGATGGTTTCCGGCAGTTCCCGGATACGATCCCCCATACCTTCAGGATCCAGCTTGTCGTAGGTTTCGTTCTGGTCCAGCATGATTTCGTTCATAATCTAAACTCCCGCCAGTGATTTGCCGGCTTCCAGCAAGCGTTCTACTCGCTCCATGGAGTCAGCTTCGGCATAGATGCGTAACAGTGGCTCGGTGCCCGAAGCCCGGATTAACAGCCAGGCGCCATCCTCAAAGGTGAAT
This sequence comes from Dehalogenimonas lykanthroporepellens BL-DC-9, assembly GCA_000143165.1. Lineage (NCBI taxonomy): Bacteria > Bacillati > Chloroflexota > Dehalococcoidia > Dehalococcoidales > Dehalococcoidaceae > Dehalogenimonas > Dehalogenimonas lykanthroporepellens. Next base: position 1,059,962 of record CP002084.1, on the reverse strand, counting down.
CGAAAGCCGTCCAGGGTATCACGATTCACCGGCCGTCGGTCGATGGTCGCCGGCTTCGCCTGTTCCAGCCGTTCCATCACCGTCCGGCGTCGGGATTCATCGAAGGTGATATCGATGCGGTTATAATAGTGCGGCGCCACCTTGTCATACAGGTCGGCCAGTAGTTGGGATGGAGTCCGACCGGTAGTGGCTATGAAATCCAGGAAGTATAATCCGGCCAGCATGGCGTCTCGTTCCAGGACATGGCCGCGGAACCCGTAGCCGCCGCTTTCTTCGCCCCCGATAACGGCGTCTTCCCGTGCCATGATGGGGGCGATATTCTTGAAACCCACAGCAGTTTCGAATATGGGGACGCGGTAAAGCTCCGCCAGGCGGTTGAGCATGGATGAAGTGGTGATTGTCTTGACGATGGCGCCGCGTTGTCCGCGCACCTCCAGCAGGTACATCGCCAGGAGAGACATCACCTGGAGCTGGGTGACGAACCGGCCGTTCTCATCCACCACACCCAGTCGGTCGGCATCGCCATCGGTCGCCAGGCCCACCTGAAAACCGCCTTCGGTAACGGCCTGTTTTAGCTCTGACAGATTGATATCTATCGGTTCCGGCTGGTGCATGCCGGGGAAGTCCGGGTTCGGCTCGCCCTTCATCTCCACCAGCGGATAATCTTCACCCAGCAGTCGTCGGAAATAACCGGCGCCGGCACCGTGCATGGAATCCAGCAGAATGGAGGTGCCCGTTCTCTTAAGCTTGTCCAGGTCCACCAGTTTTCCCAGATGCTCCAGGTAGGGTGGCGCCAGGTTGACATGTTGCAACAACCCGGCTGAAGTCGCCTTGTCCGGACTGAGCCGTTCCGGCCTCCGCCCACTTTGGAAAATCCGGTCGATGTGTTTTTCGATGACGGCCACTTCTTCCGACGCGGTGGAAGAACCACTGCCGGACTTGACCTTGAAACCGTTCCATCTGCCGGGGTTGTGGGAAGCGGTAATGACAACCGCTCCGCCGGCCCCCCGGTGTCGGGCGGCGAAACTCACCGTCGGGGTCGGTACGGCTTCGGTTGACAGCGTCACCCGGATGTCTTCGGCGGTCAGAACCATCGCTGTTTCCCGGGCGAATTCATCGGACAGGAAGCGGGTGTCGTAACCGATGACTATTTCCCGGTCGGCCAGTCCCTTTTCCTTCAGGTATCCGGCATAACCGGCGGCGCACATCGCTACGTTGTCAAAGGTGAAGTCACGGGCAATCAGCGCTCGCCAGCCGTCGGTACCGAATTTGACAGGGTTGCTCCGTTCGTTATCTGGCATGGCGTAACCGCCTAGATTCCCGCTTCGTTTTTCAGCACTGCCGCCTTGTCGGTGCGTTCCCACGGCAGGTCGATGTCGGTTCGGCCCAGGTGACCGTAAGCCGCTGTCTGCCGGTAAATCGGTCGGCGCAGGTCCAGGTTTTCGATAATGGCCGCCGGGCGCAGGTCGAAATGTCTGGCCACCAGTTCTTCCAGTTTCTCCTGGCTGACGCGGGCGGTCCCGAAGGTCTCCAGCGACACCGACAACGGCTGAGCCCGGCCGATAGCGTAAGCAATCTGCATTTCCACCTGGTCGGCCAGACCACTGGCTACGATATTCTTGGCAACGTAACGGGCCATGTAGGCGGCGGAACGGTCGACCTTCGTCGGGTCCTTGCCGGAGAAGGCGCCGCCGCCATGACGGGCGAAGCCGCCGTAAGTGTCCACCAGTATCTTGCGTCCGGTGAAGCCGGTATCGGAAGCCGGCCCGCCGATGATGAAACGTCCGGTTGTATTTACATAATAATTGGTGTTTTCGTCCAGCAGTTCCACCGGCAGTATCGGCCGGAGGACATGGGACATCACATCGTCGAAAATCCGTTTCTGATCCACTCCGTCATCGTGTTGAGCGCCGATGACCGCGGTTTCGATGCGGGCCGGTACTCCCATCCGGTACTCTACCGTCACCTGGCTTTTACCGTCAGGCCGCAGGTAGGGGATTATGCCCTGCTTGCGGACATGCGCCAGCTGGCGGGTCAACCGGTGAGAGAGGGCGATGGGTAAGGGCATCAACTCAGGGGTTTCGTTACAGGCATAACCCACCATCATGCCCTGATCCCCTGCGCCGACCGCGTCCATCGGGTCGATGGAGCCGGCTTTGGCCTCGGCGGACTGTCCCACGCCCAGGGCAATATCGGCAGACTGCCGGTTGATGGAAACCATGACGCCGCAGGACTTGTAATCGAAGCCGCATTCGGGGTTGATATAGCCGATATCATGGATTACCTGGCGCACCAGGTCAGGTATTTCGATGTAGGTCTGAGTGGTAATCTCGCCGAGTACGAACACCAGGCCGTTGGTTACCGCGGTTTCGCAGGCGACGCGGGCAAATGGGTCTTTGGCGATGATGGCATCCAGGACGGCGTCGGAAATCTGATCACATAGCTTGTCAGGATGGCCTTCGGTTACCGACTCCGAAGTGAAAAGGTATCTGGCTGAGTCCTTACAGCTTAACATTCTGCCTCCTAAGTTCCTTCCTGCCAGCTGGACAGGTATTCTTTCTGTTCTTCGGTCAGAGTATCGATGGTCACGCCCAGGCTTCTCAGCTTGAGAACGGCCACGTTGTCGTCCAGGTCGGCCGGTACCGGATACACCCCGGGTTTCAGACCGCGGTTTTTAACCAGGTATTCCAGCCCCAGCGCCTGGTTGGCGAAGCTCATGTCCATCACACTGGCCGGGTGGCCTTCGGCGGCCGCCAGGTTAATCAGGCGACCCTCACCCAGCAGATAAATCTTCCGGCCGTCGGCCATGGCGTATTCTTCCACAAACGGCTTGACCGTCCGCTTGCCGACCGCGGCCGCTGACAGCGCCGGGATATTGATTTCTGAATTGAAATGACCGGAGTTGGCCAGAATGGCGCCGTTTTTCATCACCTCGAAATCATCGGCATCGATGGCATTCTTGTCTCCGGTCACGGTAACGAAGATATCGCCCAGCCGGGCGGCTTCCCGCATCGGCATGACGGCGAAGCCGTCCATCACCGCTTCCAGCGCTCGCACCGGGTCAACCTCGACCACAATGATATGGGAGCCCATACCTCTGGCTCTCATGGCCACGCCGTGACCGCACCAGCCGTAGCCGACAACGACGGCTGTCTTGCCGGCCCATAATACATTGGTCGCCCGGGTGATGCCGTCCAGTGTGCTCTGGCCGGTGCCGTAGCGGTTATCGAACAGGTATTTGGTCTTGGCGTCGTTGATGGCGATGATGGGATATTTCAGGTCGCCGCCGGCGGCCATGGCTTTCAGCCGGATGACGCCGGTAGTCGTCTCTTCGGTGCCGCCGATAACCCCGTCCAGCAGGTCGGTGCGCCGGGTATGCAGGGTGGTCACCAGGTCGGCGCCGTCGTCCACGGTAAGTTGCGGCGCTGTCTCCAGCGCCGACATGATGTGCTTGTAATAGGTGGCGTCATCCTCTCCCTTGATGGCATGGGTCGGGATGCCCCAGTCATCCAGCGCCGCGGCCGCGTCATCCTGAGTGGAAAGAGGGTTGGAGCCGCACAGCATCAGGTCGGCGCCGCCCGCCTTGAGCGTCAGCGCCAGGTTGGCCGTTTCGGTAGTGATGTGCAGACAGGCGGCGATGCGGACACCTTTGAAGGGCTGTTCCTTCTCGAACCGCTCGGAGATAAGTTTGAGTACCGGCATTTCACGTCCCGCCCAGGCGATCCGCTCTTTGCCGAGCCCGGCCAGGCCGGGATCCTTGATATCCGATACAGATGTCATGTAAAACCTTTCTTCGTTGACTTATTTTCCCGGCGTTTCGATGAGGATTGCGATAATGTCCCGTATCGCCTCTTCAGGGTCGTGCCGGGTATCAATTATAACATGATTCCGCCCTTCCGGCAGTTCTTCCACCGGCTCGGCGCTGTCCCGCTGGCGTTGGTAAACCGCCCAACAGCCGTCGGATACATTGCCCGGCTCGGTCGCCCGTCTTTCCAAGCGCTGTCTGGCTTCGGCTTCATCCAGCCGGCATTCGATGATGACCGGCCGGGCGCTGTAACGTTTCGCCAGTCCGAGCGCCCGGTCCCGGTCGGTCTTCTTCAGGAAAGTGGCGTCCAGTATGACCGAACCACCGCCGGCCAGCACCTTTTCGGCTGAATCCAGCATGGCGACATAGGTTCTTTGGGTCATCTCCGGGCTGTAGAGGCCTTCGGTGTAAGCGGCGCTCGCCGGCGTACCGGGTTCGATGCCGGCCAGTTTTTTTCGGGTGATATCGGATGAGATATGCCGCAGGCCCAGGTGACGGGTCAGTGTGCCGGCCAGGGTGGACTTGCCGCATCCGGTCGGCCCGCTGGTGATGAACAACAGGGGGGATGACAGCGTATAGGCCAGCGCCAGGTCGAAATACCCCCTGGCTTTGGACAGTTCGGCTGTCTTCTCTTCTTCGGGTACGAACGGGTCGTCCAGTTTGAAGCAGGCCACCTTGGCCCGGATATGCGCCCGGTAGGCCTGGTAGAATTTCAACAGCCTGTATAATCCCCGGTCGTTGGCGTGGCGGGCGTATTCGGCCACAAAGGCCTGTTTCAGGTCACTACGCCCGTGGCGGTCCAGGTCCATCGCCAGAAAGGCGATTTCAGAAGCGGTATCGCCGTAACGGAACCGGTCATTGAACTCGATGCAGTCGTAGATGCAGATTTCGTCGCCGTTGAAATTGACGTGCGCGGAGTGCAAATCGCCGTGGCAGTCCCGGATGCGGCCTTCGGCCACCCGCCGGGCGAACAACGGCGCCCCGGTCTCCAGGAACCGGTCGAAGTAGGCTTTCAAAGCGTCGAAATGAGCCTGGCTCAAAGCCCGCCCGATATACGGCCGGCTCTGCTCGAAGTTCTCCGCCACATTGCCCCGGATGGTTTCCAGCGAACCGAACTCGTCGATATCGCCGCCGGTGGCCGCCCCCTGGTGGAACTCGGCCATCTTGCGGGCTACCGCCGTAATCATATCGGACGTCAGCCCATCCTCGGCCAGCAACCGGTCCATCATGCCGTCCTGGGGCAGGCGTTTCATCCTGACGGCATAATCGATGATTTCCCCGTCGCCCCCCAGTACGATTTTACCGTGGTCGCGGGTGACGGCCACCATGTCCAGATAGCCGTCCGGACACAGCCGCCGGTTGAGATCCAGTTCCTTCCGGCTGAAATGGCGTCGCTTTTCCAGGCTGGAATAATCCACGTAACCCAGGTTGACCGGTTTTCTGATTTTATAGGCGTACCGGTCAGTCAGTAACACGAAGGACATCTGCGTCTGGAGCAGTTCCACCCGGGACGGATTTTCGTTCGGATATTGCGCCGGGTCCAGCAGGGCAGTAATGACTTCAGGCAGTCGGCTCATGCTGACGACTGATTATTCCGTTTCCGCAGTCTTGGCGGACTTTTTCACCGTTTTTTTCGGTTTTTCCGCCGTGGATTCGTCAGCCTCGGCCTTGGCTTTGGCAGTCTTCGTTTTGGTTTCGGTCTTCGGTTTGGTCTCCGCCTCGGCTTTGGCTTTGGCAGGGGCTTTAGCCGTCTTCGGTTTGGCTTCAGCCTTGGTTTCGGCACCGGCTTTGGTTGCCGTCTTGGTCGCCTTTGGTTTAGCCTCGGCGGCGGTTTCGGTTTTCTTCTTTGGCGTCGCCTTGGGTTTGGCTTCCACTACCGGCGCTTCGGTTTCCTCTAATTCATATTTTCGGACCTTGGGTGCGGTGGGGGTGACCCGTCCGCCGGATTCGGCCAGCCGGAGCGCCCTTTCGCGTTCCTTGAGTACCGCCTTGCGCTTTTTGTGCTTGAGTTGAGCGTTGCGCGACTTTTTGTTCATCTGAAGTCTCTCCCTCTGTCTTGTTTTGGCTTGATTATTTAAAGATAGCGGCTCCGCAGTCGGTTGGAAGTGGCCGCCGCCAGCTCCAGCGCCTTCTCGGCGCCGTCTTCACTCATGTAGGCCATGCCGCAGGAAGGCGTTATCAGGGCGTGTTTCAGCATCTGCCGGAAATCTGCTCCCTGACGGGTGAATGGCGCCATGGCTTCTTCCAATCTATCCTGCAGACTGGCCGGCGTTTCCTCGGTTACCCCCAGGTCGGTATTGGGGACGATGCCCCAGGCAACCGCCCCGCCCCGCCCCAGGAACTGAAGAATCTCCTTCGGGTACAGGGCCAGTGAACCGGCATAATTATAGGCGTCGAAGCTGATGATATCCAGAGTGATGCCGGTGAGCAAAGTCCAGTCGGTATTGCCACAGCAGTGAACACCCTTCAGTCCCTTGATTTCTCCCAGCACCTCGGTCAGTATCTGCTGGATGCGCTCCTTGGACAACGGCAGATAGGCTGAGCCATAAGCCGTCAGCGCCGGTTCATCCAGAAACATCACCGTTCGCGTTGAAATATTCTTCAGCCTCTCCTCCTGCCAGGCTATCTTGAGCGCCAGTAGTTTGGCGCCGGCTTCGGCCAGCACGTCGTCGTAAATCAACAGGCCGCCGGTCTCGTCCTTGATGGACAGTCCCCAGCTGACCGGGCCTTCGATCTGCCCCTTGACGCCCCGCGGCGACGGCGGGTGGATGTCCATGAAGGTATGGAACCCGGCCGCCGCGTCCGGGCTTATGCCGTATTTTTCGGTGTCACTGACTATATATGCTCCGTACAGGTTTTCAAGTTCCTTGTCCCAGTCGATGGACGGCCGGTTCATCACCGCTTCTTCCTCGGTCAGTTTCAGTCCGGGGAAACCTTCGGCGAATTGGGCCGTCATCAGTTCCCGGCTGGAACGCTGGGGCAACTGCGGCCAGGTGGGCAGTTCGGTCAGGTATTTGGCAATCAGACGGCAGGCCACGGCCGGGTCTTTATGCGGCATACTGCCGATCATAGTGGGCGCCAGATTGAATTCGGTATCAGCCATTTATGCTCCGAGTCTTAATACTGTCCTTATTTAACCACAAAAGGGGCAGGCGGGGAAAACCGGCCGGTTCGGTATCAGCTGGTCAGATACTTTCCGGCAATGAGTTCCAGTTCCAGGCGGCGTTCTTCGGCAATCGTCTTCGGGTCGGTGACGATGGCTCCGGCCAGGGCCTGGCCGCAACCGCAGTTTCTCTCTCCCAGCCGATTGGCGGCCAGGGCGATGATGCGTTTGGACAACTCCATGTTGGCTTTCAGCGTAGCTATGATCGTGTCCACTGTCACCGGCGTCTCCTCTTCGTGCCAGGAGTCATAATCGGTGGAACAGGCTATCAACCCGTAGCACAGCTCGGCCTCGCGCGCCAGCTTGGCCTCCGGCAGAGCCGTCATGCCGATGACATCGGCCCCCCAGCTCTTATGCAACCGGGATTCGGCCCGGGTGGAAAAAGCCGGCCCTTCCATCACCACATAAGTGCCGCCGTCATGCACCGTCGCCCCGGCCTCTCCGGCACAATGCAACAGCAGTTGTCGCATCTCGGGGCAGAACGGTTCGGCGAAGGCGATATGGGCCACCACGCCGTCACCGAAGAAGGTGTTGACTCTCCGGCTGGTCTTATCGATGAGCTGATCCGGTATCAGCAGGTGTCCCGGCGCTACTTTCTTCTTGAAACTGCCCACCGAGTTGATGGCAATCACCCTTTCTACGCCCAGACTCTTCAGCGCCCAGATATTGGCCCGTACCGGTATGTCGGTCGGCTGGATGCGGTGGCCGCGTCCGTGACGCGGCAGGAAAGCAATGCCCACGCCGTTCAGGGTGCCGGCGGTGATGGTGTCGCTCGGCTTGCCGTAAGGCGTTTCTACATCAATTTGCTCTATGTCGGACATGCCTTCGATGTCATACAGTCCGGTGCCGCCGATAACGGCCAGTTGTATCGGTTTCAATGCTTTACTCCTTTTTATTTTAAGGCTTGTTGACGCCGTTTTCGGTAATGAACCCGGTGATGTACCGTCCCGGGGTCACGTCGAAAGCCGGGTTGCACACTTCGATGCCTTCGGGCGCTACCCGGCGGCCGCCCTGATGCGTCACCTCCTCCGGGGAGCGCTCTTCGATGACGATATCGTCCCCGGTCGGCAGGTCAGGGTCGAAGGTGCTGGAAGGCGCGGCCACATAAAAGGGAACGCCGTTTTCCCTGGCCAGCACCGCCAGCGTGTAGGTGCCTATCTTGTTGGCGGTATCGCCGTTGCGGGCGATGCGGTCGGCGCCGGTAATAACCATATTCACCCGGGCTTCCTTCAGAAAATAGCCGGCCATGGAATCGGTAATCAGGCGGAAGGGCATATGTGATTTCTTCAGTTCCCAGGCCGTCAGCCTAGCTCCCTGGCACAGCGGTCGGGTCTCGGTCGCCAGCACCTGTATCCGTTTGCCCTGCCGATGGGCTTCTATGATGGCTCCCAGCGCCGTGCCGTGACCGGTGGTAGCCAGCGGTCCGGTATTGCAGTGGGTCATGATGGTGTCGCCGTCATTTATCAGTTCCGCGCCGGCTTCGGCGATACGCCGGGTCGCCTCTATTTCGTCCTGGTGGATTCTGACCGCTTCGGCGGTAATGGCTTCACGGGCCGAAAGGTCGTCTCCGGCTGTATCGGCTACCGTGTTCAGCCGTTCCACCGCCATGAACAGGTTGCGGGCGGTCGGCCTGGTGGAAGCTATTTCGGCGGTCACGGAGCGGAACTGCCGCAGAAACTCATCCCGGTCGTGGGATGCTATCCGCTGACTGCCCAGCACCATGCCGTAAGCGGCGGCCACACCGATGGCCGGGGCGCCCCGCACCCGGAGCTGGCGGATAGCCTCGGCTACCTGGTGATGGTCGGCCAGTTCCAGGTAGGTTTCATGCTGGGGCAGGCGGGTCTGGTCAATGATGAGCAGGCGGTCTCCCAGCCATTCCACCGTCTTGTAATTTCCGGTCATGTCGCCGTCTCGCTCTTCATATTTCCCCCAGGTAGCTGTCTAGCCGGCTTCTCAGTTCCAGCCCGTCGCCGGCGGAATATCGCCGATACAATTCAGTCAGGTCATCGATGAAGTCCCGGAATCCGGGTTCACCCCTGACCGGGGAGAAAGGCATGGCTAAAGAGTATCCGATGAGCGTTTCCAGGTCAATATGTCGGTAGTTGTCGAAGACCCTGTGTTCGAAGCCTTTTTGGAAAAAAGCGTCCGCCGACCATGTCGCGCCGGAGTTGCCGGTATATCCCGGACACCTTCGCTTCAACAACGCCTCGTATTCGGCGCCGAAAGGATATGCGGTTTCCCGGATATGCCACGACAGGGCTACCATACCGCCGGGTTTCAGGATGCGCCGGAATTCCTTTTTGGCCTGGTCGATGTCGAAGTAGTGGAAGGCTTGCCCGGCGGTAATCAGGTCGATGCTTTCTTTTTCCAGCCCGGTGGCTTCGGCGCTTCCGGAGATTATGCTGACGTTGGCGGCATCTCTCAAGTGTTGTTCGGCGGTTTGCCGCATCTTGGCATCCGGTTCGATGGCCATAATCTGTTTGGCATGAGGCCCCAGCAGTTTGGATAGGATACCGGCGCCGGCGCCGATATCGGCGACGATGGAGTTACAGTTTAGTTCAGCACTCCGTGCCAGGTACTCGATGTACGTGACAGGGTAGGATGGGAGATAACTCACATAAACTCGGATTCTGTCAGGGGGAAAAGGATAATCGTTCAAAACGTTCTCGCTATCCAAAACATTATAGCAAAGGCTTTCGGCCTCCGCCTGCCAGGCTTGATTCAAGCATTTGGAACCAAAAATATACAAAAGTAGTGTAAATAAAACACTATAGACTATATACGAAATGCTTAGTCCGGGTAGTCCTTTTAGACGATGCGTAAAACAACTGAATAAGGTATTATAAATAACGTTATGGGTAATGATAAAATACCGAAGAGTAATAATAATACTCTCAAGGAGGGCGATGGATGCTGACCTTCGGGAGAGACCGGATGGCGGCGGGGAAGACCGCGATAGAAATAAATCTTAAAAAGGAATCTGCCACATGACTAAATTTCACAGTACAGTATCACGTCGCGATTTCATGAAAGGTCTCGGACTGACCGGTGCCGGCCTGGGCGCCGCCACAGTTATGGCTCCGGGTTTCCACGATCTTGATGAAGTGGCTTCCGCTTCCGGTTCAACCTCCGGTCCCGGCGGGCAATTGAAACGCCCCTGGTGGGTTTCCGAACTGGATCATGGTCAGACAGCTACCCTGGAAATCGACTGGAGCCAGGTGCAACGGGCTGACCGCAGTCAAATTCCCACGTTCCCTTACCGCGCCAGCCAGCACCCCAAGGCTGTCTATAATCGGGAACATTATGATGAATTACAGCGGGAAGTAGTCCGCCACGCCGATCCTGAATGGAATGGTGACAGTGTTCGTGACCTGGCCATCAACGGCGCTACCGGCGCTTTGAGATTCTACAACTACTACACCCCGGCCGGTAAAACCATGTTTATGGGTTATCAGAAAGCCCCGACCCCGGAAAGCCGGAACATGCCCCGCTGGGAAGGTACGGCTGAAGAAAACACCCGGATGTTGCGCCATGCCTTCAAGCTGTTCGGCGCCACCGATTTCGGGGTGACCATTCTGGATGAGAATACCAAGAAACTCATTTTCGCCAAGGAAGCCAACGGTAAAGCCTATAACTTCGTCAATGATGATACCCTGGCCGAAACCGATACCGAGTATCGTATCCCATCGCGGTTCAAGTACATGATAACCTGGACGCACCAGGAAGCGACCGAACTTAATATGCGTAAGCCCTCCAATCTCGGTTCCAGTGCTTCTAACCTGGCTTACAGCCGCTTGCCGTTCATCAGCGTTCAACTTCAGGAGTTCATTCGCGGCCTGGGTTACCACGGCATCAACGCCTGGAGCGGTGAAATGGCGCCGTCCAATCCTTTCGGAACCCTGGCCGGCATCGGTGAACACGCCCGCATGTGTTTCGTGCTGGTAACACCGGAAAGAGGGTCGATGATTCGTGGCATGAGCCGTATACTCACCGACATTCCTCTGGAGCCGACCAGGCCGATAGACGCCGGCATTTCCCGGTTCTGCCTTACCTGTAAAACCTGCTCCAAGTTCTGTCTGTTCGAGGCTCTGCCCAACGACGACCCCACCTGGGACACCCACGACCCGGCTGAAACGGGTATGCCTTACAGTCCCACCGGTTTCAAAGGCTGGCGGCTCAACACGGTCAATTGTTCCAATTGTACCGCCTGCATGGCTTTCTGTCCCTTCAACGCTTCCGGTCGGTACAGCTTCATCCACGACTTCGTGGCCGGAACCTCTTCCGTTACTCCCATCTTCAATTCATTCTTCGCTCAGATGGAAGAGTCCATGCATTACGGTAACAAGTCTCCGGAATCATGGTGGAATAACCAGGAATACCTGTATGGTATCAATCCCTATTTCATCTAAAGATGAAACTATAATCGCAAACTTTAGAAGGAGTATAAAATGGAACTGACACCTTTGTGGATTTTGATAGCCGTTCTGCTGACCCTGGGTTTCGTTCAGTTATTCGCGTGGCTGAAACGCAATGACATCAAACCCGCCTGGTGGGTCTGGTTTGTCGGCGCTGTCGGCCTCCTGCTGGTGCTGATGGCCTTCCAGCATTACGTCGGCACCATGGAAGAAACCTACTTCACGGCGGCCTGGATGGGAGCCCTGATACTGGGCATCCCCGGAGTCGTTCTGCTGGCCGTTTCCGGTTGGCGGATGGTAGCCGCAAAGAAAGCCTGAACTGACTGACGGCAGTCTTTAGCGGGGAGAGGGCAACCTCTCCCCGCTTTATTATTACCGGTTTAGATACTATGTGTTAGCGATAATCGGCCGCCTCCCCTATAATTAAAGGGTGACAGATTTCCAGCTTGTATCCGATTTCGGTTTGATGGGGGACCAGCCCCAGGCGGTGGATGCGCTGACCCGTGGTCTTGATGAGGGCCTCAGGGATCAGACGCTTCTGGGCGTTACCGGCTCCGGCAAAACCTTCACCATGGCCAATATCATCGCCCGCACCGGGCGTCCGGCGCTGGTCATTTCCCATAACAAAACGCTGGCCGCCCAGCTTTACGCCGAATTCCGGGAGTTTTTCCCGCATAATTCCGTAGAGTACTTTGTCAGCTATTATGACTATTACCAGCCGGAAGCCTATGTCCCTTCCCGGGACATGTATATCGAAAAGGAATCGGATATCAATGATGAGATAGACAAACTGCGTCATGCCGCCACCAGGGCGTTATTGTCGCGCCGGGATGTCATCATCGTCGCTTCGGTTTCCTGTATCTACGGCCTGGGTGAGCCGGAAGAATACATGCGCTTCATCCTCAATCTGGAAAAGGGAGTCAGTTATCGCCGGGATGAAATCGTCCGCAAACTGGTGGATATGCAGTATGAACGCAATGACATGGATTTCACCCGGGGCAAGTTCCGGCTTCGCGGCGACACTCTCGAATTGCGTCCCGCCTATGAGGAAACGGCTATCCGGGTGGAGTTCTTCGGTGATGAGATAGAACGTATCCTGCGTATCGACCCGCTCACCGGAGAGTTTCTGGAAGACATCAGGATAATCGACATCTATCCCGCCAAGCATTTCGTTACTTCGCCGGAGAAGCTGGCCAAAGCCCTCCAGGGCATCCGGGATGAACTGGCTCAGCACACCGCCATGCTCAAGGAGCAGGGCAAACTGCTGGAAGCCGCCCGGCTGGAACAACGCACCAACTATGACCTGGAGATGCTGGAGAACGCGGGTTACTGCTCCGGGGTGGAGAATTATTCACGGCACTTGGCACTCAGGCCGGCCGGCTCCACGCCGTGGACCCTCCTGGATTACTTCCCGGAAGATTTCATCCTCTTCGTCGATGAATCGCACATGTCCCTGCCCCAGATACGCGGCATGTACAACGGCGACCGGGCGCGCAAGGAAACCCTGGTGGATTACGGGTTCCGCCTGCCTTCCGCTTTGGACAACCGGCCCCTGAACTTTTCGGAGTTCCGACAGCGGGTGGGTCAGGCCGTATATGTTTCGGCCACGCCGGGGCCTTACGAGAGGGAACATTCGGCGCAGACAGTGGAGCAGGTGGTGCGGCCTACCGGTCTGCTGGAACCGATTATCGAGGTCAAGCCGACCACCGGGCAGATCGATGACCTGCTGGAGCAGATAAAACTGCGGGTGGCACGCGGTGAACGCTGTCTGGTAACCACACTTACCAAGAAACTGGCGGAGAAACTGGCAGAATACATCACCGAAGCCGGGGTCAAGACCCAGTACCTCCATTCAGAGGTGGAAACCTTTGAACGGGTAGAGATACTGCGTGACCTGCGCCTGGGCGTTTATGATGTTATCGTCGGTATCAATCTCCTGCGGGAAGGTCTGGACCTGCCGGAGGTGTCGCTGGTGGCCATTCTGGATGCCGACAAGGAAGGCTTCCTGCGTTCGGAGTGGGCGCTTATTCAGACCATGGGCCGCGCCGCCCGTCATGTGGACGGCCGGGTCATCATGTATGCCGATACCATCACCGGAAGCATGGAGCGGGCTATCGCTGAGGTCAAACGCCGCCGGGAGATACAGGAAGCCTATAATCAGGAACACGGCATCACGCCGCAGGGTATCCGCAAGGCGATTAAAGATATTACCGAAAGAGTACGGACGGCGGAAAGCGCGGTGGTAGCGGAGTCAGACGCCGATAGCTATAAATCCATGGCGTTGAGTAAAGAGGAACTGGCGCGGCTCATCAGGGAACTGGAAACGCAGATGAAGAAATCAGCCAAGCTGATGGACTTCGAGCGGGCGGCGTTACTGCGCGACCGTATCATCGAACTGAAACGGGAACTGGTGGAGCCGGAAGCCCGGCCCCGGCGTGATACGCCTAAACCGTAACCGTCATCCCTTCCTGTGCCAGGTATATCCGGGCATTGAGTTCGATGGCCAGTTCGGCAATCTCTCCAGAAATCTCTTCTTCTATCGACGGGCTCATGTGGATACAGGCCACCTCGGGCAGATATCCCTTGAGGCGGCGGAATTCCAGCAGTTCCCGTTTCAAGAGTTCCGGTGTCAGGTGCTGGCCTTCCTTTGAGGCGAAAAAGTCGGTCAAGCGGGATGGCGCCGTCACCTCGGTCACCAGCAGGTCGGGACTCACCCGTTGGAAACAATCTGCCAGTCCCGGCCCGGTGTCCCCGGTATAGAACAACTTTTTCCCGTCGGCGCCGGTCACCTGATAGCCGTGGGACGGCTGAGAGTGGGGGGTGGCGGCTGTGAGTATTTCATATTCGCTCACGGTGAATTCGGTGTCCGGTTCGATGACATGGTACCTGAAGGTGGGCGCCTCAGCCGGTTTTTCCAGGAAGCGGGAATACATGGTACCGTTCAGCAGGCAGTAGGTCAGGTTTTCCTTCGTCTGCTGATTGCCGTAGACATCGATGCTTTTACCGGCCAGATACAGGTTCATGCCCAGCGACGGCAAATCCCGGATGTGGTCGAAGTGACCGTGAGTCAGCAGTATCGCTTCCAGGCTGAACATTGTGCTCGAGGACATGTTCCGGGTCAGTGCTCCGGCGTCCAGCGCCAGTCGGTCGTCCACCAGCAGACAGCTCATACCGGTGGCTGATGTTTCCACGTTGTGACAGCCCAGGAAACGGATTTTCATCTTTTTACCTCTGATAGTGAAAACGGGTTCAGGCTGACGCCGGCGTCATAGACATCGCTCTTTTCCACGCCTTTCAACCAGTTGACTACCGCATAGGTGACCGGTGTGGCCACCACTTCAATGACGGTTTTGGCCGCCCAGTGGTACAGGATGAAAACAGGGGCGAAGGCCGGGGTGCCGATGAAGGCGATGGTGATGAAGGCCGCTGAATCCAGTCCTTCGCCGATCACGGTGGAGCCGATGGTGCGGCTCCACAGGTGACGGCCCCGGGTCAGTATCTTCATCCGGGACATGACTGCGGCGTTGGTGAAACTGCCCACCAGGTAGCCGCAGAAGGAAGCCGCCAGCAATCTGGGCGTAAAACCCAGGATAGTCTCATAGGCTTCCTGTCCGCCCCAGAAATCAGCTCCGGGCAACAGGCCGCCCAGCCAGACGAATAATACGAAGATGAGATTACATAAAAACCCCAGCCAGATAACCCGCCTGGCCCAGGCGAAGCCGTACACCTCTGTCAGGATATCGCCGATGATATAGCTCAGCGGGAACACCAGTATCGCCGCCGGCAGGACGATGTCGGTGCCGCCCACGGCAATCAGCTTGACGGCGATGACGTTGGCAGTTATTAACGACGTAACGAACAGCGCCGCCACCACCAGCAGTCTGAAAGATATCTTCAAGGGAAGGATTCCTTCTTTTTTAAATGATTTTGAGTTGTCTCAGCACCAGCGCCGTCAGCGCCGTCAGCCCCAGGGTGATGCCGGAGACGATGATAAAGGCATGGTCGTCATGCTGGAACGGCAGGTCGATGTTCATACCGTAGACGCTGGCCACGATGAGAGCCGGCAGGGTGATAGTGGCGAAGATGGTCAGCGTCCGGATGCCATAATTGTAACGGTTGTAGGATATGGAGTCGAAGGTGGCCGAAAGTCCCTCGATGACTTCCTTGGTTTCATCCAGCCCGTCCCAGATTTTGTCCACATGGTCGGCCAGATCGCCGAAATAAACACTCATATCCTGGTCGGTGTATTTCCGCAGTTTCGGCTCCAGCCCGGCGATAACGGTGCGCATCGGCCAGATGGTGCGGCGGAAGGAAATGATATCCCGCCTGAGCGCCGAGATTTCCCGCACCGTGCTGTCGCGGCAGTTGGCGAATATCTCATCCTCGATATCGTCGGTGTTATCCAGTATCTTGCTGACGATGGGCTGGCAGTAGTCCACCAGCCGGTCGACAATACGATACAGCAGATAGCCCGGCCCGTGGCCGAAGTATTCCTGGCGGGATTCCACATCTATTTCACACTCCCGGAACAGTTTGGACAGGGGTTTCAGGTTGCCGGGATGAATGGTTATCAGATAATCCTGGCCGATGAAGACCGATACCTGGGACTGCATCAGCACCCGCTCCGTCTTGTTGTAAACCGGGAAATGGAAGACGAAGAACAGATAGTCGCGGTATTCGTCCAGCTTGGGACGCTGGCGTTTGGACAGCACGTCGTCCAGGTCCAGCGGGTGGAACGGGTAATGCTCGGCCAGCCAGGTGATAGCCGGTTCGTTCGGGCTTTCGATATTGACCCAGGTGAAGTCGTTCGCGGTAAGACTCTCCATGTCGAGCGCCGGTGCCGCGGGAACTGATTTCTTGGTATTCGGTTTTTTAATCGGATTAACGGCCATGGTCAACGCCTCGCCCGCTGATGGTTCTGTCCGGTAATTTTAACACAAGTCCGGCAGGATGACACCAAACCATGAGCAAAACGGCGTCTGCCTAGCCGAATATCAGCCTGATGCCGGCCGCCGCCAGCGATATCGCCAGTATTCGTATCAATGTCTGGCCTTGTAATCGGCGGGACAAACGGCTTCCGATCTGCGCCCCGGCGATCCCGCCGACCGCCAGCCACGGGATGACACCCCAGTCAGCGCCGAAATTATTTTGCACCATATGCATCACTACCCCGGCAAAGGCGGTGAATATCAGGATGAAGCTGGAAGTCGCCGTCGCGATATGAGCCGGGAAGCGGAGGATGTATGTCATGGCCGGTACATGGATAATGCCACCGCCGATGCCCAGCAGGCCTGCCAGATAACCGGCACTCCCGCTCAGGCCCAGTCCCAGGGGAATGTTGAAGGGCTGACGCCCTGAGATTGCCGGTGCCGGCGCCGGATTCCGCTTGAATATCAGGAGGAAAGATAGTGCTATCATCAGCAAACTGAATATCAGAGTGAAATCGGCGCGAGACACGAATTGCAATGTCCAGACTCCGGCCAGTACGCCGGGTATGGTGGCTCCGGCCAGCAGAAATCCGGCGCGGTAATCGGTGCGCGCCTGGCGGTGATAGGCCGCGGCGGCGGCTACGGCGTTTATCAGAATTATGGACAGTGAAACAGCGGTAATCGTCAGCGGATCGGCTTCGGGATACAGCAACAGCAGGCCCGGCACCAGGAGCAGTGCGCCGCCGATGCCGATGAGTGACCCGTACACTCCGGTCAGCAAGCCCAGGCCGATCAGTATCGCCGGTAACAGCCCGCCTTCACCGATAACCGGCTCACCCATGGGTGATAGTACCTGCTATAAATATCATGGCGACAGTATAAGAGTTAATAGACGTTCTGGCCAGCATCACCGATAAAACTTGACAATGTATTGAAACAGGGTACAATTGTATTAAATATGAGTACAAACTCTTCATATTCACTGAGTACGCTTTTCGGCAAAACGCGCCGCCTGGTGCTGGGCTTGTTGTTATCCCGGTCGGAAGAAACATTTTATCTACGCCAGATAGCCCGGTTGACCGGTGTGTCCGTTGGGGCTTTACAGAGGGAGTTGAAAGCCCTGGTCGCCGCTGGCTTGATTACCCGGCAGTATCAGGACCGTCGCATAGACTATCGGGTTAATACCGGGTCACCGATGTACGACGGTTTAAGACAGTTGTTTGCCGGTAATCGTTTTGGAATTTCAGCTGTGCCGGGGAAGGCCTCTTACCGGACGAAAAATAATATCTTTGTGCCTCAAGACGCGGTAGAAGACTTTTGCCGTCGGAATCATATTTCCAGGCTGGCTTTTTTCGGCTCCGTACTCAGGGACGATTTCCGGCCGGATTCTGACATTGACGTACTGGTGGAGTTCTTTCCGGAGTATATGCCCGGTTTACTTAAAATGGAGGAACTGCAGGCAGAGCTGTCTGCGATACTGGGGGACAGGAAGGTTGACCTGAGAACTCCGTCTGAGCTAAATCCCCTCTTCCGTCGCCAGGTAGAGGCCAATTCGGAGGTTCGCGTTGTCCAGGCCAGATGATAATGCCCGTATTCAGCATATTCTTGAAGCATCGGAAAAGGCCGTAGGCTTTGTCGATGGAAAGGTGTTTCCGGAATATTTGAAAGACGAAATGCTTCAACTTGCCCTCGTCCAGTTACTGGTCGTTATTGGAGAGGCCACCAATCAGATAACGCTTGAATTGCGTGAACAGCACCCTGAAGTCCCCTGGCACAAGATAACCGGGATGAGGAATCGCCTTGTTCATGGTTATTTCAATTACAATCCAGCGCTGGTATGGCAGACGGTTACTGGGGAATTACCCCAACTTATCGTTCAGATACAGTGCATCTTCAATAACCGTCCGGATTGACGGCTATCAGTTTTTCTTATCGCCGACGGTATTGAAGGCGATGAGTACCGCCGCCACCACTGCTACCGCCAGACCGAAGAACAGCGTCCCTTGGGGATCCTCCCACAGTACCAGGTGTTTCAGGAATATGATAGCCATGACCATGATGACGATACTGCTGAGTTTAACTTTCAGGTCGTGCAGGTTCTTGATGATGAGCCATTCCGGCAGTTTCAGACTGCCGATAAACAGCTCATAAAGGCCGAAGGCGAAAATCAGCAGGACGGTGGCGATGAGAAATATGTCCATGATTTCTATTAACGGGATGATGTCGGTGCCGTTGATGCTGAAATTGGGAAACAGGTCTATCAGGATTCTGGCTGACTGTATCAGACCCAGGGCGAAGGCGATGAGTACCGCCGCCAGCAGGGAAAACACCGCAATCAGGGTGATGTATTTGCTTTTTCGAGTATGGACTGCAACATGCCGCTCCTTACCCTCAAACGGAGCGGTTATTCTCCCGGATTATAGCATTTTCGCTGAAAGAGCTTCCCGGTCAGGGGTGATGTCTCAGAGGCTGACCACCTTGCCGGCTTTCATCATGACGTCGGCGATGGTGAACATGTTGGATACCTGGCCGATGGCTATCTTGTCGGACAGCCCCAGGCGGGACAGGCAGGTGCCGCAGGCCAGCAGTTCCACCCCGGCTTCGGCCAGTTGCTTCAGTTCACCCAGGACGTGAGAGTCCTCGGCCACCAGCTTGACGCCGTTGTTCATGAAGATGAGGCTCTCCGGCCGGTCGGGCAATGACTGCAGGGTATTGAGAAAACTCTGCATCAAAAGCCTGCCCAGCTCGATGTTTTCACCTCGGCCGATGATGTCGGCGCCGATGAAAATAACGGTACTGCCGCCGGTATGGGCTGTGTCGGCAACCGCGCAGGCCGAGGTGCGGGTCAGCCTAAGAGTGGTGCCGTCTTCCCGGGCGGTTTCGTTTACTTCGCATCCCCGGCTCCGGGCGAACTTGGCCACGTTCTGCCGGGCGGTCTCGTTGTCCACGATGATGGATACTTCATCGGCCTTTTTCAGGGCCTGGCCGGTCAGCAGTACCGGCTGGGGGCAGGGCTTGCCCCGGGCGTCGATGATTTCGGACATTTACTGTTCTCCTTGATTCTTGCCGCTGGCGGCGATGATGGCGGCGCCCAGCGCCGCGGTAATCTGTGGTTCTTCAGGTACAGTCACGCTCAATCCCAGCCGTTCTTCCAGCAAACGGCGCAGGCACGGATTCCGGGCGCCGCCGCCGGCGAATACCAGCCTGTCGCTTACTCCAACCCGGCGCGCCATGCCGGCCACCCGGGTCGTTACTGACTGGTGCAGTCCCAGGGCGATGGCGTGGGCGTCTTCACCCTTGTTGATGAGTGATACCACTTCGCTTTCGGCAAAAACGGTACAGAGTGAGTTTAGCGTTACCGACCGTTCGGCGTCCAGCGCTGTTTGGGCGAATTCGTCGATGCTCAATTCCAGCGCCCGTGCCATTATCTCCAGAAACTTGCCGGTGCCGGCGGCACAGCGGTCGTTCATCTCGAACTTCGATACCCCGCCACCGGGGTTCAGGCGGATGACTTTGGAGTCCTGGCCGCCGATGTCGATGACGCCGGCAGAATCGGGGTACAGGAAACGGGCGGCCACCGCCTGGGCGGATATTTCCGAGATGGTGGCGCCGGAAAGCTCCGGCGCCACCAGATCCCGGCCGTAACCGGTGACCGTCAGTTTATCGAAAGATTTATTGTGCAACAGACGGCGACAGCGTTCCAGCGGTTTCAAACCGCTGTCGGTCACCGCCGATGATAAGATGCCGTTGTCGAACAGCACCAGTTTGATGGTGCGCGAACCCACATCCAGCCCCGCGGTGGTCATGGTTGGTAATTTCCGTTACGGAATGACGCCAAACCGCATATCAGCCACCTTGGAACGGAAAGCTCTTTCGGCGTCCTGTAATTCATTACTGACGTATCAACTTCCTTTCAGTGTTTTATATTTTGAGACTTTAATATTGTTTGGGATTTGAGATTTGGAATTTGTGAGCTGAAAGCTCATAGCATTTCCAGGAAGGCGTCGATTCTCGTCTTGAGCTGACCGGCGTCCTCATCGGAGTAGTCGGTTTCCACTCTCAGCAGGGGAATGCCGGCTTCGGCCAGCGCCCGGTCTACCTGAACGGCTTCGTTGGCGTAGGTGTGGCAGAACTGCAGGTTGTAGTGGATGACGCCGTCGGCCTTCAGGTCGCGGGCCATCTTGATGATGTCGTCCAGCCGTTCTGTGTTGGGCGTGAAGCAGGCGCAATTGGTCTTCAGATAGCGGTCGGCCAGTGCCGTCAGCATGTCTTCCAGGTAGCCGATGCCTTCCGGTATCAGTTCGTTGTAGAAACGGGAACCGGTACAGGACTCTTCGCCGACGATGACCGCGCCGGCAGACTCTGCGATGTGATGCAGTTTCCAGTTGGGAATAGCCATCGGTGAACCGGAAATGAGGATGCGTTTGGCGCCTTTGGGTGCTACGCCTTCTCCCTTTTTCACCCGCTCTTCCAGTTCGTCATTGAGGGCGGTGATCATCTGCGTCTGGCGTTCCACATCGTCATACATCGATACCTGGGTGGCCAGCAGGGCGTCCTTGCCGGATATCGGAGCCGGGTCGGCGGAACGCAGGACGGACAGCCGGCGGAACTCGCGGCGACGGGCGTTGACCTTTTTGATAGCCTCCCCGAGGTTTTCGGCGGTGATTTCGTTGCCGGTCAGTTCCTCAATTTTGGCTTTGAAATCGCGGACTTCCTGTTGCCACAAAGCCCGGCCGGCAGTACCGCGCTTGTTGGGCACTTCCATGACATAAACCGGCTGTTGTTCCGCCAGGAGTTCGAACATCTTCTTCTTGCCGTCGCAGGTGGTTTCGCCGACGATGAGATGGCTGGCCTGGACGTACGGGCACAATCGACCCAGCTTGAAGCCGTAGGATGATTTTATCAGGGCGCAGGTGTTGCGCGGCAGTACTTCTTCGGCAACCGGTACTGAAAACTGGGTGCCGGCGCACAGGCTGACGGGAATGGCCCCGGCGGCCCAGCAGAACTCCTCGGGGACGAAGACGCAGTAGGTGGCCACCACCTTGCCGCCATCTTTGGAATGCTCCCGGAGCTCCTTGACCCGGATACCGTGGATATCGCCGACGACGAAATCATAAAAACCCATTCCCTGGGGGCGGTTCTGCTGGCTGAGGTAGATTTCTCCGTAAATGGGGCCCAGAGCGTTCATCAGTTGGCCGTGGGACTCCAGGTCGATACCCATTTCTTTCCACATCTGTTCGTTTGCGGTCAAAGTCATTGTTGCGGTTTTCCTCTCTAAATTTTGATTACGCTGTTAACCGGACACGAGGGGATTACCGCTTGCCTGACGAAAAAACGGCGGTTTCATGCCGCCGCTGGAGGGTCATCGGACGCCGACTGGTCAGCCGGCCGAAATGGGCGGGAACGGGGCAAGAGCAATCCCTGGGCGCGGTACCCGCGCCGAAAGAGCGCTTCGTCAGGTGCGACGATGGAACGGCACTCTGTTCATGCTCTTCACCTCCCTTCCCGAATTACGTGAGGACGCCCGCATTATACCCATCCGTGGGCCATCGGTCAAAAGAACTGGAACCGGGTTCCGGAACCATAAAGTTTGATGACCGGGCGCGCCGTCTTATAATAGGGGGGCATGGAAAATAAAAAAGATAAAATTGCCGAAGCCCTGCGGGCCGTTGGTCACGCTCATCATCGCGCCTTCATCATGGTCAACGGCGCCGACCCTGACTGGGCGCGCTGGTATGCCGAGCGCCTGGCGCCGGAGCTGGCAGACCAGCTGGCGGTGAATCTGTCTGCCGACGAGCTGACCTGCCTTCTGCCTCTGCTGGAAAAGGAGCGCCAACTGCGGGCGCCGGAGGCCGAATGGGCCGGCTTCTACGCTGAAGCCATCGTTCGCAGTTTCGGTTGAGTCGCCGTGGCTGACGGCAGACAGGAACTGCTGGTTCGGTTCAGAACAGCTCAGGAAATCATCGGTCGTCATATTCTGGACGAAAAAGTAACCCTGATTCCTTACCGGGCAGGGTCGCGGAGCTATACGCCGGAGGAGCACCTGGAAATTGTCTCCAGGCATATCCTGACCCACCTGAAGGATCTGGAAGTGACGGAAAGACGGGTTAGACGGCGCTCGGGCGGCGCAGATGCCAGTCGGTCGCCTGTTGATAAGCGTGGCCGAGATTGAGAATGGTCTTCTCGCTGAACGGTTTACCGATGAGCTGAAGCCCAATCGGCAGTTCCCGGGCGAAGCCGCCCGGCAGGGCCAGCGCCGGCAGACCGGCGATGTTTATCGGGATGGTGCAGATGTCCGACAGGTACATGGAGAACGGGTCGGCCGCTTTTTCCCCTATCTTGAACGGCACCGTCGGCGCCGTCGGTGTGACCAGGGCGTCATATTTCTCGAAGGCGGCATCGAACTCGCGGCGAATGACGGTGCGCACTTTCTGCGCCTTGACGTACCAGGCGTCGTAATATCCGGCGGACAGGGCGTAGGTACCCAGCATGATGCGGCGCTTGACCTCCGGGCCGAACCCCAGGCCGCGGGTCTTTTCCATGGCCTCCCACATGCTGTCGGTTTCCCGGTAGGAGAAGCCGTACTTGACGCCGTCGTAGCGGGCCAGGTTGGCCGAGGCCTCGGACGGGGCGATGATGTAATAAACGGCCAGGGCGTAGCTGGTGGTCGGCAGTGAGCATTCCTCGATGGAACAACCCAGTTCTTCATATACCTTGAGGGCGGCCTTGACCGCTTCGGTCACTTCGGCGGAAACCCCCTGGGCGAAATATTCCTTCGGCACGCCCAGTTTCATGCCCTTGACGCTTCGGCCCAGACAGCCGTAATAGTCTTCCTCCGGTTGGGGTACCGAAGTAGAATCCCGTGGGTCATGTCCGGCGATGGCATTGAGCATTACCGCCGAATCGGCCACGTCCCGCGTCAGCGGTCCTATCTGGTCCAGTGAGGAAGCAAAGGCTATCAGGCCGTAACGGCTGACCAGCCCGTAGGTCGGTTTGAGGCCGGTGACCGAGCAGAAGCTGGCCGGCTGGCGGATACTGCCGCCGGTGTCCGAACCCAGCGCCGCCGGAGCTTCGCCGGCGGCCACGGCCGCGGCCGAACCGCCGCTGGAACCGCCGGGCACCCTTTCCAGGTCCCAGGGGTTGTGGGTGGTGAAGAAGGCGGAGTTTTCGGTGGAAGAACCCATGGCGAACTCGTCCATGTTGGCCTTGGCGATGATGACCGCACCCTGAGCTTTCAGCTGTTCCACCACACCGGCATCATACGGCGGTACATAGTTTTCCAGCATCCTGGAAGAGCAGGTGGTGCGAATTCCCTTGGTGCTGATAACGTCTTTCAGGATGACCGGTACGCCGGTCAGTATGCTTCCCTGACCCACAGCGATGGCCTCATCGGCTGATTTCGCCTGCTCCAGGGCGGTTTCCCGGCAGACCGTCATCAGCGCCTGAACCTGTGGTTCCACGGCCTCGATTCGGTCGAGGTAAGCCCGGGTCAGTTCGACGGCCGACACCTCTTTTTCCCGGAGCATTTTTCCGGCTTCGACGATGGTTAACTGGCTGACGTTTATAGACAAGTAAACCCCTCATGATTTCCACAGCTCGACGAACCAGTCCGGACTAGCCGTGTTGTTTTATTATTGCAGGTATTCGCCATCGGTATATTTGATATTGGTATTATTTGTAGTATTGGTAGTATTCGCCCTCAGGCAAAGCGTCCTCTGCTCTTTTCACTGACTACTGCCTACTCGGCCCCCGTTTCGGTCATTCAATATTGTAATTTTAAGATTGTTTGGCATTTAGATATTAGGGCTTAGGCTTTCGCCGCCCCCCGTTGCTGAATGCTGACAGCTGAAAGCTGAGAGCTGAGAGCTGTATCTATTCCAGCACCGCCCGTATACGGATGAAATCCCCTTCCCGGTCGGGGGCGTTAGCCATCACTTCTTCGGTAGTTAAAGATGGCGCCGATTCGTCGTAACCCAGGACGTTGCATTGGGCAACGGTATGGGCGGTCGGCGGCACCCCTTCGGTGTCCACCTGCTGGAGCACAGTGAAATGGCCCAGGATGTCGGACAGCTCCCCCTGAAGCCGGTCGATTTCTTCGTCGCCGATGCCCAGCCGTGCCAGCCGGGCGATGTGCAGTACTTCTTCTCTCGATAGTTCCATATCGGCGGATTATAGCATCAGGAGCCGAAGCGGGCAACGTGCCGAACTCATGGAGGACGAGACGCTCATACGCATAGTCCACCAATCCATTTTTAGCAAGTATCTTAAGATATATGGGGCGAGGCGTGCCTCGCCCGCCATGGTAAACAAGGCCGAAAGCCGACGGCTACAATCAATCGTCATTACGAGGAGCTCAGCGACGTGGTAATCTCTTGTATCTTTAACTAGTAGTAAAATATCTGGTGACGGGAGACAGATCGATAATCTCTGGGTGCCCCAACACCGCGATTTAGCAAGGTCGTCTCCCGAATAATCCCGGAAAGCCCGGACAGTTGCGCGGGTTATTAAAGCCCGTATCTGCAAGGATGGGATAAGGGAAAAAGGAGATGCCTGGATATGGAAAGTTTTATCGGTATCGATATCTCCAAAGCCTCCGTCGATGTAGCGGTACATGAAAGCAAGGAGCATTGGACCTTTACCAACGATGAAAATGGCCTCAAAAAGCTGGCAAACCTGATGCGTAAGCTCTCTCCCAGCCTGATCGTTATGGAGTCCACCGGAAGTTACGAAGTCGCCGCTACCTATGAATTGAATGCCCGTGGTTTCCCCGTGGCAGTGGTCAATCCCCGCCATATCAGAGACTTCGCCCGTTCGACCGGCCTCCTGGCCAAGACGGACGTACTGGATGCCAGAGTCATCGCCCGCTTCGCCGCCACCATCAAGCCGGCGCCCCGCGTCTTGCCGGATGAAGATACCCGGCATCTGGCGGCAATCATGTCCCGGCGAAGGCAGGTGGTAGCCATGCTGACGGCGGAGAAGAACCGCCTGGGACAGGCCAATCACATCGTAAAAGAACGGATTCAACAGCATATTAGCTGGCTGGAACAGGAGCTGGATGATCTCAACAAAGAATCGGGCAGTATGATAGAAACCAACGCTGAATGGAAAGAGAAAAGCGATATCATGCAAAGTGTACCCGGAGTAGGCCCGAATCTTGCCCTTACTTTGCTTTCCGACCTGCCTGAGTTGGGCAATCTGAACCGGAAACAGATAGCGGCATTGTGCGGTCTGGCACCATTCAATCGTGACAGCGGTCAGATGCGAGGCAAACGGTCGATCTGGGGCGGCCGGAGCAGTGTACGCGCCGCTGTTTACATGGCGGCCTTTTCGGCTGTTCGCTGGAATCCTTTGCTCAAGGAATTCTACCAACGCCTGGTGGACGCGGGTAAACGGCGCAAGGTAGCCTTGGTAGCCTGTATGCGTAAATTGCTCTGCATACTGAATGCCATGCTGAAGAACAGGACTATTTGGAACGCCCAAATCATTCATCCGCTGGTTTCTTGTCCTTAGTTTTCATTACAGTTGCTATAATTTTCCAATAACTCCGTCTCTGCGAGTCGGCCACAGGCCGCGAAGCAATCTCGGTACCCCCGCCCCCCGTTATCACCCGCTACTCATCTGTCATTACCCATGAACGAGGCTGTGTCACAATTACTTTTGTTAGCCGAAAAAAATAGTTGAAACGTATCGGAGATAGGGCAATAATTAGCTGGTAATACGAACGTTTCGAGGGCAAAGATGGCTTACAGAGAAGGCGACCGCCGACAGATGGCGATGCTACCACCGGTTATTGAAGACTATGTTGGGCCCAAGGATCCGGTCAGAGCTTATGATGCCATAGTGGAAGCTATGGACTGCGATCAAATGGGATTGACCATCGACCGTTCCCTGGTCGGCAATCCGGCTTATGACCCCAAATCCATGCTTAAACTGCTGGTTTATGGCTATTCCTATGGCTGGCATAGCTCCCGAAAGCTGGAGAGAGCCTGTCATCATAACCTATCATTCATCTGGCTTATGGGAGGACTCAAACCCGACCATAAGACCATAGCCAATTTCAGGCGGGGTAACCAGCAGGTATTGAGGAAAGTTCTTGAACAGACTGCTCGCATTTGTCTCAAGATGAATCTGATAGAAGGCAACTGTCTCTTCACCGATAGCACCAAGATGAAAGGAGCGGCGGCCACCAGCCGGACATTGACCAGGAAGGCATGGGAACAGAAGCTGGCCGAAACGGACAAAGCTATCGAAGAACTGCTTGCCAGGTGTGAGCAGATAGACCGGAATGAATCCGGCAATCTGGTAGAAATGAAAGAAGAACTGGAAGACCGTCAAAAACTACAAAGCAAGATCAAGGGGCTGGTAAAGCAGTTAGACAAAGAGAAGTTATCCCGGATAAACAGCACCGACCCGGAGTGTCTAAACGTCAAAGGGCGTCAGGGTACTTATGCCGGTTATAGTGCGCATATAACCGTAGATGAGCAACACGGACTTATAGTTAATGCCGATGTAGTAGCCGAGGCCAATGACAGCAATCAATTCTCGCAACAAATCGAACAGGCGATGATAACACTGGGTAAGCCCTGCCGAACAGCGGTGGCCGACGCTGGATATTCGAATATGGACAATCTGAAACGGACAACTGAAAAACAAATTGACGTTATCGTACCGACGCAAAGGCAAGCCCTTCACAGCCCTCAGGACTCACCCTTTGACAAGAGCAAGTTTCGCTATGATGAACAAGCTGACTGTTATGAATGTCCTGAAGGTAAGAAGCTGAAATATTCCCACTATTCAAGACAGAAGAGTAATTACCTGTACCGGATGGAGAAGCCGGCATTATGCCTGAAGTGCCGATACTGGGGAACATGCACCATTTCCAAGCGCGGCAGAACTGTCATCCGGTTAAAGGAAGAGAAACTGAGAGAAGCATTGGAAGCGCGGTATGCATCAGCAGAGGGTCAGGAAATCTACCAGAAACGTAAAGCCCGGGTAGAATCACCCTTCGGACATATCAAGCGAAATCTCAATTGCGGGAATTTCCTCCTTAAAGGACTGGCTGGAGTGAAGGCCGAATGGGGATTATTGGCTGGTAGCTTCAACATAGCCCGGATGATTACGCTAAGTGGCGGGGTGCCTGGCCTGCTCCGGCGCCTGGAACAGGCAGAAACAGGATAGAATAAAGAGGGGTATTTGCCCTTTTTCTTGTTTTCCCCATTCTTGTTTACCTTAAATCAGTGCACCTAAATAAATCCCGCTATTCAGACACTTTCACCAGCTTTTGTGACACAGCCTCGAACATGGGTAATCCACGTCCTGCTATTCATGCTTTGTCACTATGAAGCGCTAAGCCAGGCCTGCCCCCGGTTTCACCAGTGATGGTAATCTTAGTTTACCCTTTTTGGTCATGATAATTTTGAAATTGTCTGGAATCTGGAGCTTTTTATTTGTGATTTTCGCGGCTTTCGCCTGAAAGCCGCGGTGTGCCATTTCCCCATTGACAATACGTTTATAGGAACACTAGAATCAGTCGTCTATATAAGAACGTATATATCTACCTTCAAACATGATGACTGTAACAACACTGGCGTGGCATGCCGGGAAACTTTACGGGATTGAATCGAATTGTTTCGTTGACTCTTTGCTACGTTTGAGGCATCTTTTTTCAAAGCTGAAAAAGGGCATTCGTTTCCTTCGTTTTTAATCAGAAAGCGAAACAATCCTCAGAACCCCGGCTGTCAGCAAACAGCCGGCACATAAATATCCGTATACCGCCTGATGAAAACTGCTGGCTGAAAGTTGTAGTCCAATAGCTCCGTCTCTGCGAGCCGGCCACAGGCCGCGAAGCAGTCTCGGTATCCCATTCTGGTCATTGTAATTTGGGATTTCCCGGCTTTCGAAAGAAAGCCGGCGCTGTGCCATATCTCTATTGACAATACGTTCAAAGTCGCGTTATTATATGACTTCTTAACAAGAACATATTTACGCCAAACCGCGTTGGACTTCACTCTGATTTATCATAAGACGCAACAGGAAAAGCGGTTGGCCGGAACCGATTCGAATCATTCGATTTTGTTCCATGCCCTGTCCGCTGAATGTAAAAAGGATTCGTTTCCTTCGTTTTTGTCGGGGAATACCGATAAAAACAGAACACCGCTACCATCCGCCCCCCAATACCCGAACACTTCTTGCCGTGGACTGAAAGCCGGTTGCCGCAACCGGCAGTCTTCAAATCGGTAGAGGAAGCTGGATGACGTCTAGCTTTTCAGCCTTTTCAACTTATCTTCCAGTGTTTCCAGTTTGGCTCTTTCCTTAGCTACCACCTGGGGCGGTGCCTTGGCGGTAAAGGCCTCGTTGTTGAGCATGGCGCTCAGCCGGGCGACCTGGGATTCCACCTCGGCCAGTTCCCTGGCGGCGCGCTGGGTTTCGGCTTCCCGGTCAATCATGCCGGCCAGCGGCAGTTCCAGTTCGGCGTCACGCAGAACCAGCACCAGCCGTTCGTCATCGCTTTCGGCTTTCAGCCGGTCGGCGGTGACGGTCAGCGGCCTGGCCCGTGACAGGCTCTCTACTATCGGGCGATAAGCGGTCAGCTCACCGGCCAGGTCGCCGGCGTGCAGTTCGGCCGGAATCCATTTGCCGGCTTCTACCTTGTGCTCGGCGCGGACATTGCGGATAGCCTTGACCACCTCGATGAACCCTTCGACAAAGCCCTCCGCTGTTTCATCCACCAGCGTGGTGTCGGCTTCGGGGTAGGCGGCAATCATGATGGATTCGGGTGCATCCTGCAGGCATGGCCGCAGGTACTGCCAGATTTCTTCCGTAACGAAGGGCATGAACGGGTGAAGCAGTCGCAGTGAGGTGTCGAGAACCTTGAGCAGAACCGGCAGGGGGGACTGGCCGTCACCGGACTGCAACCTGACCTTGGAAAGCTCGATGTACCAGTCACAGAACTCCCCCCAGATGAAGTCGTGGATGGCGCGTTCAGCCTCGCCGAACTGGTATTCTTCCATGAAAGCGTTCACCTGCCCGATGACTCGGTTCAGCCGCGACAGTATCCACCGGTCTTCGGCGGGCAGGACAGCGGTGTTCAATTGACCGGGAGCCGTTCGGTTCAGGTGGCCGATAACGAAACGGGAGGCATTGAACAGTTTGTTGGCGAAATTGCGCCCGGCCTCCAGGCGGTTGAGCGACAGTTTGATATCGTTGCCGGGCGAGTTGCCGGTGGTGATGCCGAAACGCAGGGCATCGGTGCCGTACTGGTCGATGAGCTTGAGCGGGTTGAGGACGTTACCCTTGACCTTGCTCATCTTTTCGCCCTTCTCATCACGGATGAGGCCGTGGAGATAAACGGTATGGAAGGGTATCTTCCCGGTATTATGCAGACCCATGGTAATCATCCGGGCCACCCAGAAGAAAAGAATATCGTAGCCGGTTTCCATGACACCGGTGGGGTAGAAACGGCGCAGGTCGTCGCTGTCGTTGGGCCAGCCCAGGGTGGAATGCGGCCACAACCCGGACGAGAACCAGGTATCCAGGACGTCGGGGTCCTGTTCGATATCGGCGGAACTGCATTTATGACAGCTGTCCGGCGTTTCTATGGCCACGATGGTCTCGCCGCAGGCCTGACAGTACCACACCGGTATGCGGTGACCCCACCAGAGTTGTCGGGAGACACACCAGTCGCGGATATTTTCCATCCAGTTGAGGTAGACCCGGGTAAATCGTTCGGGCAGTATCTTGATTTCGCCGGAGGTGACGGCTTTAATCGCCGGAGCGGCCAGCGGCTCCATCTTGACGAACCATTGACGGGAAGCCGTCGGTTCGGCGACGGTGGCACAGCGCTGGCAGTGGCCCACGGAATGCGCGTAATCCTGCACCAGCGCCAGCAGTCCCAGCTTTTCCAGTTCTTCGACTACCGCCTTGCGGCCGGCGTAGCGGTCCAGGCCGGCGAAGCGCCCGGCGTTGGCGTTGAGCACGGCGTTCTGGTCGAAGATGTTTATCGACGGCAGGTTGTGCCGCTGAGCAATGTCGAAGTCGGTCTGGTCATGGGCCGGGGTGGTCTTGACGGCGCCGGAACCGAAGGTCATGTCCACGATGTCGTCCGCCACAATCGGTATTTCCCGGTCGATCAGCGGCAGTCTGAGGGTGCGTCCCACCAGGTCGCGGTAACGCTCGTCGTTCGGATTGACGGCCACTGCCGTATCGCCCAGCATCGTCTCCGGGCGGGTGGTGGCCACGGTTACGAAGCGCCCGGGTTCATCGGTCAGGGGGTATTTTATGTGCCACAGATGCCCGGCCAGGTCTTTGTGGTCGACTTCCAGGTCGGAAATAGCGGTATGACAGCGGGGACACCAGTTGATGATGCGTTCCCCGCGGTAAATGAGTCCCTGGTCATAAAGGTTTTTAAAAGTAGTGCGCACTGCCAGCGACGGGCCGTCGTCCAGGGTGAAGACTTCCCGGTCCCAGTCGCAGGATGCGCCCAGCTTCATGTGCTGGCGTCGGATGGTATCGCGGCAGGAATTGGCCCACTGCCACATCCGCTCGGTGAAGGCTTCCCGACCCAGGTCGTACTTGGTCTTGTTCTCTTTAGCCAGCATCCGTTCGACCACCACCTGGGCGGCGATACCGGCGTGGTCGACGCCGGGCAACCAGAGAGCCGGTTCGCCCTTCATGCGGTGCCAGCGGGTCATGATGTCTTCCAGGGCCGCGGTCAGGGCATGGCCCAGGTGCAGTTCGCCGGTGACGTTGGGTGGGGGCATGATGACGGTGAAAGGGGGTTTATCGGAACGGGTGTCGGGTTTGAAATAGCCGCGCTCCATCCAGAAGCGGTACCATTTATCCTCGACACTGGCCGGGTCATAGGCCTTGGGGAGTTCGTTTACGGACGTGTTGTCAGTCATTGGATATTCCTTGAACGGCAGATTAATGGCCTATTTTAACACTAACGGCAAGCCGGTTTCAGCCCTCTGCCCATTCTGCCTCGATGCGGTCCATTTCCTCGTCGCTCAGGCCGAAGTGGTGGGCGATTTCGTGCTTGACCGTTTTCTCCACCTGGTCGACGATTTCGGCATCGAAGGCGCATATCGACTCGATGGGTTTCTGAAAGATGGTGATTTTATCCGGCAGTACCAGGTTATAGTTGGTATCACGCTCGGTCAGCGGTACCCCTTCGTACAAACCCAGCAGGCTCATGCGGTCATTGGAACCCTGGAGCTGGTGACGGTCCGGGTAATCGTCCACCGTCACCTCCACATTGTCCAGCAGATCCAGAAAGGCGTCTGGCAGGTTATCCAGGGCCTGGGCTACCAGCTCGGTAAATCGGTCTCTCTTCATAAGGACATCAGTTGGGGTTGAATTGCTGACCGAGGATAGCCCGTATCTGGCTGATACGCTCTTCGATACCGGTAAGCTCTTTTTCCAGTTCCTTGCGGCGGCGGATACCTTCGCTGGTGAATACCCGGTCAACCAGCAGTTTCTGGCTCAGGGCACTTTTTCGGCGGGCCAGCAACTGGCTTTCTTCCTGGGTCAGTTTGAGTTTATAGTCATTCAAGTCAGGCATGGTTGATGTACTCCCGCTCCGGTATTATAGCATTTACCGCACCTTTCGGGCGCAGGGTTCGTGACCGTTTTTGCCGGCGATGCTATAATGCCGTGACTGATGAGAGGTAATAATGACTGATAAATACGATGTCGAAGTTCGCCTGCTGGCGCTGACCCCGGACAGCGAGGCCTTGACCGAACAGGCTGGGCGGTTGTGTTACGCTTCCGGTGATAAGCAGGGCACCAAGGAAAACTGGCTTCAGGCCCGCATCAAACAGGGGCATGAAAGCCTGCTGGAGCACGCTTCGGCTACTTTTTATATCCGGGCGTCCCGGGTCTTGACCCATGAATTGGTACGGCACCGGATTGCCAGTTACTCCCAGCGGAGCCAGCGCTATGTTCGCGAATCGACAGCTGACTATATCACGCCGCCCGAACTGGCCGAATTCGAGGGGGCCGGTGCTGTCTATGAACAGGCGATGGACGCCGCCTGGCAGGCTTATCGTGATTTATTGCACTCCGGGGTCAAACCGGAAATCGCCCGGTACGTTCTGCCCAACGCCTGCTCCACCGAGATAATCTGCACCTGGAACTTCCGGGAAATCCGGCATATCGTCAAGTTGCGTTCCGGTCCGGCGGCCTTGCCGGAGATGCGGGCGGTAGCCGCCGCTATCAGGGAGATTATGAAAGCTGAAGCCCCGAAGGTCTTCGGCGACCTGTGATGCCCGCCGGACGACCAAATCCGGTAAAAGAAAAAGCCCGGTAAAACCGGGCTTGAAAGGGCTTTGGTAGCGGGGGTTGGATTCGAACCAACGACCTTCGGGTTATGAGCCCGACGAGCTGCCACTGCTCCACCCCGCGACAGACAAGTGTTAATTATGGCATTTAAAGCCGCGTGGTGTCAACCTTGAACGCACCTCATGCAATTTCAGTCGCCACTTTCGTAAAGCCCTTTGGCCTTGTTTCTCTGGATGATACGGTAGAATTCGGCGTTGACGTCGGCGCCTTTCTCACGCAGGACACGTTCTGTCATCTCAACCGCGTGAGCCAGGTCCAGGAACTCGTGGAGCCATCTTTCATGGTTGTCCGGGTCGGCCTGATACGCGGCGGCGAACTCCCGGTACTCCTCCGATATCTTGTTGAACTGGTGCTCCGGGGTGAAATGCCCCCTTACCCGGGGGAACTTGAAAATCGCCTTGACAGCGCTGAAGTGGCGCTGAAAAATATACTTGTCAACGTACCAGAATACCGAAGCCAGGATAAGCTGGTTGAGTAAAAAGGCCGGAAAGGTGGGAATGCCGATCTTGTCGGCGATGATGACCTGCATTATCGCCCCGGCAATACCCGACAGCAGAATCCAGCGCCCGAAGACATACACGAACCATTCTTTGGAAAACATCCTGAAAACCTCCTGAAAATATATAACCGCCTGAGCGGTGATGCCCAGGCGGTCGGCTGAACTTCGGGCCGCACTTCATGTGGTCAGTTCCACTTCCGCCAGTCACGCGGTCCCGTCAATGAAGACACTATATGGCGGGCGGGAAGTCTTGTCAACGATTTTTTGACACAGCCCCGGTCTTGTCGGACAATTGGATATAACCGAGTGGAGGAAGGAGAACCCGATGACGAAAGTGAAAGTGGCCGGTACTGACAAAGGAGACATTATGCTGTACGCACTGTCCACCTGTGTATGGTGTGGCAAGACCAAGAAACTGCTGGATGAACTGGGTGTTGCCTATGCCTATGAGGACGTGGATTTGCTCAAAGGTGAAGAAAGGTCGGCGGCTGTCAAGGAAATTACCGCCTGGAACCCGGCCGCTTCCTTTCCGACACTGGTAATAAACAACGAGAAAAGCATCGTCGGTTTCAAGGAAGCTGAAATCAGACAGGCGCTGGCATGACTGGCGGAAATATAGATGAAGCCTCGGTCGACCGTCTGTATCGGCAACTGGATGCTGACGCCGAGAGCGGCGGTTATCACCTGAATCCGGATAGGGAGTTCACCCGGTCGCTGGTGGAAGGCCTGCTGGTCAATATCGACCGTTATGGCTATCAGGCCTGTCCCTGTCGGCTGGCTTCGGGGGTCAAAGAGGAAGACCTGGATATCATCTGTCCCTGTGATTACCGGGATCCGGATGTCGTTGAGTATGGGGCCTGCTTCTGCGGTTTGTATGTCAACGAGGCCATAAAAAAAGGTGAACGGCAGGCCGAAGCGGTGCCGGAAAGGAGAGGCCGGGAAATGAAGGAACAGAAAGAAGAAACAGCGGGCGGCGTAACCGTCAGGCTGTCACAGCCGGTATGGAGATGCAAGGTCTGCGGCTACCTGTGCGCCCGGCCTGAGGCGCCCGATATTTGCCCCATCTGCAAGGTACCCAGAGAACGTTTCGAACGTTTCGTCTAATGCCGGTCGTCCCCTTGAGGGGAAAACCTGCTGGCTGACCTGTCGTTCTCTTTACACCCTTCGGGCCGAATGCGTATAATGACGTACGCAGTAGTAACGGGGGGACGATTATGCTCAAGCAGGAAATCCTCAAGATTCTGGAAACAGACGCTCGCGCTACTCCCGACGGTATCGCCCGGATGACCGGCGGTGATGTTACTGAAATAAACAAGATAATCGCCGAAGCTGAAGCCGACGGTACCATCGTTCGTTATAAGACCGTGGTCAACTGGGACAAGGTATCTAATGAACGGGTTGAGGCAATCATTGAGGTCAGGGTTTCTCCGCAAAGGGATACCGGATTCGATGCCATTGCTGAACGCATCTACCGTTTTCCTGAGGCCAGAACCGTTTACCTGATGTCCGGCACCTATGATCTGGCGGTGCTGGTGACCGGCAAGACGATGCACCAGGTGGCCAATTTTGTGTCCCAGAAGCTGTCGCAAATAGATGGCGTGACCGGCACCACCACTCATTTCATGCTGAAAAGATATAAGGAGGACGGGGAAATCCTGGTCGGCGGTGAAGAAATCCAGCGCCAGCAGGTCGTCCTCTAAGTCATCGAGTATATGTCTATCGAAGCCGATACCGCCGTCTCCCGTACCTCTGAAAGAGTCAGGGCCATCAAGCCTTCCGGCATCCGGAAGTTCTTCGACCTGCTGTCGGGCATGGAAGGCGCCATTTCCCTTGGTGTCGGCGAACCGGATTATGCCACTCCATGGCATATCCGTGAAGCGGCTATTTTTGCCCTGGAGCACGGTCGTACCATGTACACCTCCAATTCGGGAACGCCGGAACTACGACGGGAAATCGCCCGGTACCTGGCCGCAACCCATGAACTGGAATATGACTGGAAGAGTGAACTGCTGGTCACTGTCGGCGTCAGCGAAGGACTTGATCTGGCGGCCAGGGCTGTTTTGGACCCCGGGGACGAGGTCATCATACCTGACCCGTGCTATGTATCGTATTCTGCCGCCATTACGCTGGCCGGTGGCGTGCCGGTGCCGGTGCCCACGTATGAAGCCCAGTCTTTCGAACTCAATCCGAACGATGTCGCCCGGTACATCACACCCAAGACCAAGGCGATACTGCTGGGTTATCCGGCCAATCCCACCGGAGCGGTCATGCCGAATGATAAACTGGCCGAAATTGCCATTCTGGCCGAACGGCATAATCTGATAGTCATCTCCGATGAGATATATAACCGGCTGACTTACGGCATCAACGTAGCTTCTTTCGCCAGCATGCCGGGGATGAAAGACCGCACCATTCTCCTTAACGGCGTTTCCAAGTGTTATTCGATGACCGGGTGGCGTATCGGTTATGCCGCCGGGCCTGCTGAAATAATCGCGGGGATGACCAAGATACACCAGTATTCCATGCTGTGCGCTTCGTCAATGGGGCAGGCCGCGGCCATCGAAGCTTTGAAAAACGGGGAAGAGGATATACAGAACATGGTTGAGGACTACAATCGTCGCCGCATGGTGATGGTCTCCGGCTTCAATTCCCTGGGCCTGTCCTGCTTCGAACCCAAAGGGGCTTTTTATGCCTTCCCTTCGGTCAAGAGCACCGGCCTGTCATCGGATGACTTCGCTGAAAAACTGCTCAAGGAAGAAAAAGTGGCCGCTGTACCCGGCACCGCGTTCGGGCAACAGGGTGAAGGTTATCTCCGTTGCTGTTACGCTACATCGCTGAGTCAGATAGAGGAAGCCCTGGAGCGTATCGGTCGCTTCCTGAAGCGTCTGTAAACCGTTACAGAATTATTGTCCGGTTGCCGTGGACGAAAACGCGGTTGGCGATATACAGCTTCACCCCATCCGATAGCACCCGTTTTTCAATGTCCCGGCCTTTGGTTATCAGGTCATCGACGGTATCCTGGTGAGAAATGGGCAGGGTTGCCTGGTGGATGATCGGGCCTTTATCCAGTTCCTGGGTGGCGAAGTGAGCCGTTGCCCCGATGATCTTGACGCCTCTCTCGAACGCCTGATGGTATGGTCGCGCCCCCTCGAAAGCAGGCAGGAAGGAATGGTGGATGTTGATGATGCGGTTGGGATACCGGTTCAGGAAATCCGGGCTCAAGACCTGCATATAACGCGCCATGACTACAAAATCGACATCTAAACTGGCCAGCAGTTCCATTTCCTGTTTTTCAGCGGCCGTTTTGGTGGCGGCGGTCTTCGGTATGTGACGGAAGTCGATGTCGAAGAAATCGGCAATATATCTCAGGTCATCGTGGTTGCTGATGATGACCGGGATGCGACAGGAGAGTTCACCGGCGCGATGGCGTAGCAGGAGATCCCACAGGCAGTGGTCGAATCTGGAGACCATGATGCCCATGCGGGGCAGATTATCGGTGAAAAAGACTTCCCAGGTGCCGCCGAAACTGTCAGCCTCCGCCAGTTTTTTGAGAGCGGGGGTGATATTGTCACGGTCGATGGTAAAGGCCGAAATATCCCATTCCACCCGCATGAAGAAGGTGCCTGACCGGCGGTCAACGAACTCATCCAGCGTGATGATATTGCCGTGATGTCCGGAGATGAAGCCGGAAACAGCGGCGATGATGCCCGGGCGGTCCTGACAACTGACTTTCAGAATGGCGGTGGTCATTATCGGTAAGAGGCCGCCTTACAGCAGTCCCATCTTCTCCTTGACTTCGGTGATGGTGACCCGGGCGATGGCCTGGGCTTTGGCGGCGCCTTCGGCGATGACCCGGTCGACATAATCCTGATCAGCGGCTATCTCGGCGCGACGGGCTCGGAGCGGTGCCAGATATTCGTTAATGGCGCCGCCGAGCTGTTTCTTACAGTCCACACAGCCCCGTGAGGCGGCGCGGCATTCTTCGGCAATAGCATCTACTGTTGTCGGGCTGAAATGGCGGTGCAGTTTATAGACGTTGCAGACTTCGGGGTGTCCCGGGTCGGTGCGCAGACGCCGGGCCGGGTCGGTCACCGCGCTCATGACCTTCTTCAGGGTTTCTTCAGGGGTGGCCGCCAGCTCGATATGGTTATTGAGCGACTTGCTCATCTTGTCGCGCCCGTCCAGGCCGACTACCATCGGGAAGTTGGTCAGCTTGCCCTGCGGTTCCGGGAAAACCGGACCGAAATGGTCATTGAAACGGCGAACGATTTCGCGAGCCAGTTCCAGGTGGGGCAACTGGTCTTCGCCGACGGGTATGGCTTCGGCTTTATATAGCACGATATCGGCGGTCATCAGCACCGGGTAGCCGACCAGCCCGTAATTGACGTTGTGGGGTTGCTGACGCACCTTCTCCTTGAAGGTGGGCACCCGGAGAAGCCAGGACAGCGGAGTGGCCATGCCGAGCAGGGTGAAAAGCTCCATCACCTCCGGTACATGTGACTGGACAAACAGAATGCACTTTTCAGGGTCCAGTCCGGCGGCCAGCAAATCGATGACCTGTTCCCGGACGTTATCCTTCAGCAGATGGGTATCCTCCAGCGTGGTAAGGGCGTGAATGTCCACGACGGAGTAGATGCAGTCATACTCTTCCTGCATGGCTACATAGTTCTGTACCGCGCCCAGATAGTTGCCCAGGTGAATACGACCGGTAGGGCGGATGCCGGAAAATACACGTTTTTTCATCAATATTTAAGTTCTCCTTGACGGAGAGCCATTGTAACACAGCTACGACACCCCCTCAAATGATGCACCTGACGTAACGTAAGGTGTTGACACTAACGTCATACAGGCGATAAAATAGTTGGTAATGGATGAGACACAGTCTGATAACGACCTTTACCAGGTAGGTGAAGTTGCCCGGCGCGCCGGTGTCAGCGTCCGTACGGTACGGTTTTACGATGAAAAAGGCCTGCTGGAAAAGCCCCGACGGACCTCCGGGGGGATGCGGCTGTACGATGGCCGCGATGTCAGCCGGGTGCGGCTGGTCAGACGCCTGCGGAATGTCGGGCTGGACCTCGAAGAGATCAAGGGCGCGCTGGTTGCCGACGGCGCCGACCGCAGTGAGCGGGTCAACCATACTCTGGAAGTACTGAGACTGGAAGCGGAACGCAGTCGTCAACGGATTGCCGAACTCCAGGCCGAAAGCCGCGAAAGAGAAGAACTCTCTTCCCTGATGGCCAATTGCGTTAATTGTGATATTGAAGCCTGTCCCGCGGCCTGCCCGCCGCAACATCATATTATTTAATCTTAAGGAGGTTTTATTTATGGGCAAGATCGTAATCTCTTATCAGTCCTTCACCGGCAGTTGCAAGGCGCTGGCCGAGTCAGCCGCCGAGGGAGTCGGCCAGGCCGGGGGTAAAGCCCTGGTCAAAAACATCACCGAAACCGGTGCCGGTGATTTGGCAGATGCCGATGCCTTCATTCTGGTAACTACTCAGCCGTTCCAGTCGCTGGCAGGCGACACCAAGAAGTTCTTCGAGAACATCTGGCCGGCCCGGGAAGAGATCAAGAAAGGCCTGACCTTCGCCGCTGTCATCTGTCATGCCAACGAGACGGATGATTCCGCCGCGGTGCTGGATAAATTCGCCACCTACCTGGGCTGGAAGAAATTCGGCGACTGGGTATTGGCGGCACCGGCGGAACTGGAAAAGGGCAAGATCAGCGCCCGCCAGCTCGGTATTGCCGTAGCCCAGGGCGGCTAATCCACCTGAACTGAAAACTGAATAACGTAAACAGGGGACAGACAGCCATAACGCTGTCTGTCCTTTTTGCGTTAGGCCGGAATAAGTTCCAGCAGGGAGTCGGCCAGGTCGACGGGGACGAACAGGTAAATGCCGACGGCCTCAGCCAGGGAGGCCAGCCCGATGACTTTACCCTCCATGGTGAAAAGCCCGCCGCCACCCGATCCCTGGGCAATAGGGACTTCGCTCTGGATGAAATAGAAATCGGGGCTGGTGCGCAGGGCCGAGACGATACCATAGGTGAAAGAGGCCGGGCCGGGCAGATCATTATTGAGCGGATAACCGGCGGCGATGACCGCTTCCCCGGTTCGGACTTCGCTCATCGAGCCCAGGATGGCCACCGGCAGGTCAGTCCGGCTGGTATCCAGCTTGAGAAGAGCCAGGTTGTCGGTCTGGTTTATCTGGACGGTGGTGGCGGTGTAGGTTTCGCCGGTATTGAGGGTGACGCTGATGCTGTTGGCGTTGATGACGTTATGCAGTACGGTCAGGACATAACCGTCAGAGCCGACGATGACACCGGAGGCATAGCCGCGCAGCCCGGGGCCTACGGCGTTGACCAGCACCGTCACCGGGTCAATGGACTCGATGAGATTGGCAAAAGCGCCGGCGTCGGTATCAGGCCTGCCGTCAGTGAGTTCCGATACCCGGGCCGACAGCAAGGCTACCTGGCTCATGGCTGGCCCAAGTTGTTGTTCCAGGGCTTCGATGCCGGATTGCAGTGACGTGGTCGTGGCGTTCAGGGACGACTTTTTTGCTTCAATGGCGGCGATATCCTGGTCGATGCCGGCGTGGGTAGCAAAGATGCCCGCGTTGCCGACAATGACGACGGTCACGACTGCGGCGGTTAAAATGCTTCTGAGACTCATATCAACTGTCCAGCGCACTCTGAATGATGGATTTGATGGCGTCAACCGGCACCGCGGTATTGATGCCGGCGGCAAACCCGTAAGACGGGATGCCGATAAGCTCGCCCCGGGTATTGAACAGGCCACCGCCGGAGTTGCCCGGGTTGATGTCGGCATCTATCTGAATGTAGTCGATGGAGGAACTCGGGTTAAAGGAATTCGAGGAAGTCATGGTGCGAATGGCGGAAACGATGCCGGAGGTGAAGGTGGCCGGGCCGGGCAGGTCGGAACCCAGCGGGAAGCCGCCGGTCAGTATCTGCTCGCCGACCCGGGTGGCCGACGACGAACCGATGACGATGGCCGGCAGGTCGGTGCGGCTGGTGTTAAGTTTCAGAATGGCGGTATCATGGTCGATGTCGGTGGTGACGATGGTGGCGTTGAAAGTCTCTCCGGTCATCAGTGTCACCTGAACCGAAGTAGCCCCGTCAACCACATGCTGGTTGGTCAGGACATAGCCGTCGGCGCGGATGATGGTACCGGAGCCGGTGCCGGAGCCGAAACGGCCCGAAGTCTGAACATAGACCACCGACGGCTCTACCTGCTCAACCAGGGCGACGAAATCCACCCCGCCGGGTTGAACCGGAGCGCCGGATAACTGGCTGACCGTCTGTTCCAGCGCGGCGATGGCTGAGGCCAGGGCATCGGCTTCGGACTGGCGGTCGTCAAGCCTGTTTTCCAGGCCGGCGGTACTACTCTCCAGTGTAGTCAGGCCGCTTTCGGCATCGGTCAGTTTTTCATTGGCCTGCATCCACAGCGAACCGTTGAATACGGTACCGGCGGCCAGGATAATCATGATGAAAGTCAGCAACCATTTCTGCATCCGGGTGCTCCTTATAAAAGTGTCAATCGGGTGAGCTGTCTGCTATCCGGCGATTATACAACGAAAATGTGAAGATAATATGGACAAATGGGCCTCTTTTCACATTTTATCCGGCGCCGACATCCCCATCAGCTCCAGCGTCCGCGCCAGCACCCGACGGGCGGCGTACATCAGTTTGAGCCGGGCCTGCGACAGACAGAGGTCATCGGACACCACGCGGCAGTCCTTGTAGAAGGCGTGGAAGGCGGTGGCCAGCACCTGGGCGTAATAGGCCAGGTGGTGAGGCTCCAGCGTTTCGGTCACCTGGGCGATGACTTCCGGCAGTAACAGCATCTTCCGCAGAAGTTCCAGCTCAGCCGGTTCCACCAGCCTGGTGACGTCGCCGGCGTGGTAGTCAATGCCGCGTTCGGCCGCCAGTTCGATGATGGAACAGATGCGGGCGTGGGCATACTGGACATAATATACCGGATTGTCGGCCGACTGCTTCTTGGCCAGCTCCAGGTCGAAGTCCATCTGGGAATCGGCGCCGCGGGCCAGGAAGTTGAAGCGGCAGGCATCGGCGCCGACTTCATCCAGCACTTCCCGCAGGGTTATCATGTCACCGGTGCGCTTGGACAGCCGCACCAGTTCCTCGCCTCGTCGCAGGGTCACCAGCTGAGCGATGATGATGTGGAGGCGCTCCGGGTCGATATCCAGTGCCTGGAGTACTGCTTTCATGCGCGAGACATGACCCTGGTGGTCGGCGCCCCAGATATTGATGACTTTATCGAAGCCGCGTTTGACGAATTTGTCATAATGGTAGGCAATATCGGAAGCGAAATAGGTCGGTGTGCCGTCGGAGCGGACAATAACGTTGTCTTTGTTCTCGCCCAGCGCGGTGGAGGCGAACCAGACCGCGCCTTCCTTCTCGGTGATATAGCCGCTCTGCTTCAAGCGGTCGATGACGGCTTCGTATTCACCGCTTTCGAACAGACTCCGCTCGGAGAACCAGCGATCGAAATTAACGCCCAGGCCTGACAGGTCGTCCCGGATAACTCCCAGCATTCGCTCCAGGCCGATGGCGCCCAGCTTTTCCAGCGCTTCGTCTTCGGTCAGGTTGGCGAAAGCATCACCGTGTTCGGCGGCGATGTCTCCGGCCAGGTCGGTCATATAGCGGCCGAAGTAACCCTCGGCCGGCATCTCGGCGTCCCGTCCCAGCGCCTGAAGGTAACGCGCCCGGAGAGAGCGCTTGAAAGAGGCTATCTGGTTGCCGGCGTCATTGACGTAGAATTCCTGCTGGACCTTGTAGCCGGCGGCCTGCAAAGCCCTGGCCAGCGTACTTCCCAGGACGGCGCCCCGGCCGTGGCCGACGTGGATGGGTCCGGTGGGGTTGGCTGAAACATATTCTAGCTGAACAGTCCGGCCGGCGCCGGTGTCGATACAGCCGTAGGTATCGCCGGTTTTGATGACAGCTTCGACCTGTTCGATGATCCAGCCGTCGGAGAGGGTGAAATTGATGAAACCGGGCGGCGCCACGGCCACGGATTTGATCTCCGGTATTTCTGGAATGAACTCAACGATGGCCGCGGCGATATCCAGCGGTTTCATGCCGGTGGCGCGCGCCATCTTCAGCGGCAGGGAGGAAGCGTAATCGCCGTGACCTGTATTCTGAGGGTGTTCGACTCCGACAGAGGGCGTCGAGACCGCTGGCAATCTACCGGCGGCCTGAGCCTCAGCCACAGCCTGACCGATAATATCTATGATGCGTGTTTTAACAGCGAGGAGTCCGTTCAAGTAGTATCTCCGAAAGTGCCGAGTGAGGCATTATTAAGTCTGTGTTATCCAGGCCGGGTCTAGCTATTGAGCAGTTCTTCGTCCTTTTGCTTGCCCAGTTCGTCGGCCTTGGCGATATAGCTGTCGGTCAGCTTCTGCAATGCGTCCTGGGCGCGACGGGACTCATCCTGGGAAAGTTCCTTGTCCTTCTCCATTTTCTTGAGGTGGTCCAGCGCTTCCCGGCGCAGGTTGCGGATGGCGACCTTGTCGTCCTCGACCCGCTTGGCGACCATCCTGGTCAGTTCCAGTCGGCGCTCCTGTGACAGGGGCGGAATGGAAAGCCGGATAACCTGACCGTCGTTGGACGGGGTCAGGCCGAGATCCGACTTCATGATGGCCTTTTCTATCGGCCCCATCATGGTGCGATCCCAGGGCTGGATGAGGAGCATGCGGGCATTCGGCACCGAAACATTGGCCAGGTGATGAATTGGCGTCGGGGTACCGGCATAATCCACCTGGACGTGTTCGATGATGGCGGTCGAAGCCCGGCCAGTACGGATGGCCCCCAGTTCCCGGTGCAGGACTTCGATGGAGATGCCCATTTTTTTCTCAGCGGTTTGCATTATCTCGTTGGCATTCATGATTGACTCTCGCTTGTGATAAGTGTTCCGACCGCGTCTCCGGCTACCGCCCGTTCCAGATTGCCCACGGCGGTCATGTCGAAGACGATTATCGGTAGTTTGTTTTCCAGGCATAGTGACAGCGCGGTGGCGTCCATGACCCGCAGACGCTTGTTGAGGGCTTCCAGGTGGGTCAGCCGGTCGAACTTGACGGCATCGGCGTGCTTGAGCGGGTCGGCGGAATAGACGCCGTCCACCCGGTTCTTGGCCATGAGCAGAACCTGAGCCTCGATTTCGATGGCCCGCAGGGCGGCGGCGGTGTCGGTGGTCATGTAAGGATTGCCGGTGCCGCCGGCGAAGATGACTACCCGGCCTTTTTCCAGATGGCGGATGGCCCGGCGGCGGATAAACGGCTCGGCGACCTGCTGAACGGTGATAGCCGACTGAGTACGGGTGGACACGCCGGCCTTTTCCAGCAGGTCCTGGAGTGCCAGGGCGTTGATGACGGTAGCCAGCATACCGGCGTAATCGGCGGTGACCCGGTCTACGCCGTCCTTGGCCACGGTAGCCCCGCGCCAGATGTTGCCGGCGCCGACGACGACCGAAACCTGAACGCCGATGGCAATGAGGTTCTTGATCTGAGCGGCGATACCGCGGATGGTGGGGATGTCAATCAGCCCGCGGGCGTCACCGGCGAAGGCTTCGCCGGACAGCTTGAGCAGAACCCGGCGGTATTTGAGCTGGTTGCCGGAGGTCGGCACAGGAGTCTCTGCTGAAGCGGCAGAGGGAGTGTTACCGGGATTCGCCACGTCTGTCATCGGCCTCCTCACGTCTATTTCATATACAGCCGACCGCTTGACGACGGCCGGCTGTCGATAACGATGTTACGGCTTCTAGCCGCCGAGTTCGAAACGAGCGAACCGCTTCAACCGGATGTTTTCGCCGGTGCGGGCGATAACCTCGGTAATCAGGTCGGAGATCGACTTGGACGGGTCCTTGATGAAGGGCTGGGACAGCAGGCAGACCGAGGAAGCCTCTTCCTCGCAATCCTCCGGTCGCTCGTCATCGGACAGGTACACCGGGCACATGGCCGCTACCTGCATGGCTACGTCATGGGCCAGTTGCTTGAATTCATCGGTGCGGGCAACAAAGTCGGTTTCGCAGTTGAGCTCAATAATAGCACCGACCCGGCCGCCGGTATGAACGTAAGCCT
Source organism: Dehalogenimonas lykanthroporepellens BL-DC-9 (assembly GCA_000143165.1). Lineage (NCBI taxonomy): Bacteria > Bacillati > Chloroflexota > Dehalococcoidia > Dehalococcoidales > Dehalococcoidaceae > Dehalogenimonas > Dehalogenimonas lykanthroporepellens. Next base: position 1,015,703 of record CP002084.1, on the reverse strand, counting down.
CAATGACACCCTGGCCGGTGACCCGCTCGGCCTTCTTGGCCGCCTTCTGGAAACCCTTGGCCTGAAGGGCTTCGAAAGCTTTGTCGACGTTGCCTTCGGCTTCTATCAAAGCGTTCCGGCAGTCCATGACGCCGGCGCCGCATTTATCACGTAATTCCTTGACTGTTTCGGCTGAAATCTGCAATTCACTAACCTCTTAATAATACTGATGATTGACGACCCGGGGCTATTACTCGTCCGATTCTCCGGCCGCTTCTGATGCCTCATCTTCATCGACCACGATGGTTTCCACCTGCTCCACCTCGAACTTGGTAAGCTGTTCGTTGGCTGACAGAACGGTGTCGGCCACCTTGCTCAGAACGAGCTTGATGGCCCGCATGGCGTCGTCGTTGGCCGGAATGGGGTAGTCGATGCCGTCGGGGTTGCAGTTGGTGTCCACGATGGCCACGACCGGGATGCCCATGCGCTGAGCTTCGGCCAGAGCGATTTTTTCCTTGGTGGGATCGACGATGAAAATGACGTCGGGCAGAGCGGTCATTTCCTTGAAACCGCCCATCATCTTGTTCAGGCGAAGCATCTCTTTGGCCAGCTTGAGCTGTTCCTTCTTGGGCAGGCGGGCCAGTTCACCCCGGGCGTGCTGGTCTTCCAGACGCACCAGGTAATCTATGCGGTTCTGAATGGCGGCGAAGTTGGTGAGGATGCCGCCGATCCAGCGCTGATTGATATAGTACATGCCGCCGCGCTTGCTTTCATCGGCGACGATTTCCTGGGCCTGTTTCTTGGTACCGACAACCAGTATCTTACCGCCTTCGGCAACGACCTGTTCGATAAAGTCAAGCGCCTTGTCCAGCATCACTACTGTCTTGTCCAGGTCGATGATGTGGATGTCATTGCGCTTGGTGAAGATATATTTCTTCATTTTGGGGTGCCAGCGGCTGGTCTGATGACCGAAGTGCGCCCCGGATTCCAGTAATTCTTTGATATTGGTCGTTGTCGTCGGCAAGTGAACTCCTCCTATATTCAGGCACGTGTATTTAGCCAATTTGGAAGTATAACACAGGATTATAACACAATGCCAGCAGGCGCCGCTAACGAATTCGAGCTATAAGCCATCAGCTTTCAGCAGTCAGTTGTCAGTCGATAAGGCGGTATTCGGATATCGATAGGCCGGCTGTTTGCCAACGGCAGGTAGCCTGAACCGGGGGTTTTTCGCTTTTGACTAAAATCGAAGGAAACGAATACCTTTTTAGCTTTGTCGGTGAATGCTCTGAACGTAACCGTCCTTCAAGGACGGAGGTAGTTGACAGTTCACAGTTTTCAGTTACCAGTATGCTGATTATCCTTCTTCGATGTTGCGGGGTGCGGTTATATAAACGAGATTACCACGGCACTTATCAGCGGCCTCGTAAAGACGTGAAATGATTGCTGTGACCGGGGTACCTAGATTGCTTCGCGGCCTGTGGCCGAATCGTAGAAACGGGGTATTTATGGCGGCCAGCTATTTAGGGGCATCGTGATTGATTCGTTTTGCTGATAAAATCGAAGGAAACGAATACCCTATTTTCAGCTTTGAAAAAAGATGCCTCAAACGTAGCAAAGAGTCAACGAAACAATCCGATTCAATCCGGTAAAGTTTCCCGGCATGCCACGCCAGTGTTGTTACAGTCATTATATTTAAAGGCATATATATGTTGGTAGTGTCCCGTCAAGTGGTGTAAATTCATCATTGGTGGTTTCCCGAATAATCAAGCTGGTAAAGCCATGATCAGGGGTTCCTCCTGCGCCCCTTCCAGCGTTTTCTTCATCGAATCCAAAGAAAAGTAGCGTCGTCCGACCTCCCACTCGTCCTGCTGTTCCATTAACACCGCCCCAATCAGCCTGATTACCGATTGGCTGTTGGGAAAGATGCCGACCACATTACTGCGGCGCTTGATTTCCTTGTTCAGTCTCTCCAGGGGATTGGTAGAGTACAGTTGCCGCCAGTGTTCCCGGGGGAAGGCGGTATAGGCCAGGATATCCGGTTCTGCCTCTTCCAATTGGTCGGCCACAGGACCGAATCGGAGTCTGAGGTTATCGGCTACCCGGCGGAGCTGGCTGTAAGCGCTGTCGCGGTCAGGTTGAGCGAAGATGGTCCGGATAGCGGCAGATACCATAGCCTGGGCGCCCCGCGGCACTCTGGCCAGCGCATTGCGCATGAAGTGCACCCGGCAGCGTTGCCACGATACCCCGGTGAGTACCGTGCTGATGGCTTCCTTCAGTCCCAGATGAGCATCACTGATTACCAGCATCACCCCGCTCAAACCACGGCTGACCAACCCCCGCAGAAACTCTTTCCAGAATACACCGTCTTCACTGGGGCCGACCTCAAGCCCGATGATCTCGCGTTCTCCGGTTTCACGGACTCCGTAGGCGATAATTACCGCCTGACTGACCACCCGCCCTGAATCCCTGACCTTGACGTAGGTCGCATCCAGCCACAGATAGGGATAACGCCATAACAAAGGCCGGTGGCGCCATCGTTCCACTTCATCGTCCAGAGCCCCGCATATTCGCGATACCTCGCTCTTACTGACCCCGTTAAGCCCCAGTGACTGAACCAGAGATTCCACCTTGCGGGTGCTGATGCCCAATACATAGGCTTCCTGGATTACCGCCAGCAAGGCTTGTTCCGCCCGGCGCCGGGGCTCGAGCAAGCTGGGGAAATAACTGCCGTCCCGCAACCGGGGAATCGCCAAGGGTATCGTGCCGGCCCGGGTGTCCCAGATACGCCCCCGGTAGCCGTTACGGTAGGTTAAACGACCGTTACTGCGCTCATGTTTCTCAGCTCCGGTCTTCTGCTTAACCTCAAGCTCCATGACCGCTTCGGCCAGCATTTTCACCCCTTCTTTTAGAAAATCAAGCTCGCTGTCACTTCCTGACTTGCGTAGCAATTCCAAAAGTGTCATCCTGTCTTTGGCCATTGTCGTGGTTACCTCCTGAAAGTTTGTGTTGTTACTTTCTTTCAAGAAACCACACAATGGCCTGCTTTTTCAACTCCAGGAATTTACACCACGTATTGGGATTCTACTAATCCGTTGATTATGCTAATCGCGGGATTGCTGTTGATTCCCGGCATGATCATCTTATTTTCGGTTTGGTATATGAAAACGTTGAGATCATGAAGCGATCAACTATAAATACGATTTGGATAACCGGATCCGTCTTGTTATTAACAACAATGACTATTGGTATGACCGTTTTTGGTTTGTCCGGTTTTGATGACGGCACCGAGATACTCTTCAATCACCCATTGTTGACACCAGTCATTATTATTCTCAATACAGCGGGTATCGGATTAATTCTCTATGCTCTGGTAAGGTACGTGATCCGGGGGTATAAACAGGGAAAATAATACCCGTTACCGGAAGTTTGATATAGAAAAAGTCGCTGAAAGGATTTTTATTCATCTCCCATTCATCTTCGGGTGGTACAATACGGATAAATGGCTGGAGATCAGGCAATGCGGTTCGGCATAGTTGAGTTGGTAATCATCCTTTTAATCATCGCCATTCATCTGGCTGTCATTGTTTATCTGAACAGGCACGCCAAGGTGAAGAGTCAGGACTGGCAGGCGGCTGTCCGTAATAAGATATTTCCGGTAATGCTGACCGGGAACCTGATCATGTTTGTCAGCGGAATGATGATGGGTGAGGGTTGGATTATTTCGAGCGTCCTTTTTGTCCTGTTGCTGAGCTACATGGCGATTTTAGCCTTCAAATCACCGCTGAACGGCAGTGCCTTTGCCCTGGTTTTCGGGATTGCTCTCGTTGGACAGCGCTCATTAGTATACTTCGGCGGGCATTTGGATATTGAGCCGTGGATTATAGCTGTCTTTTACCTGGGAGCGGTAATGTATATGCTCCCGGCGGCAACGAGGCTCATCACCACCGGTGTCAGGACCGGATGGAGATAGCAGTTGGTATTTAATTTCCGGATGACTGCCAGAATCATTATCCCGCAATAATAAATAAGTAAATTCTTATTATTTTACCCCTCCCCGTTCATCTGGCGTTCATGTTGGGGTGTTATACTCTCTCAGACGCTCCCGGAGCGGATTGAAAATTTTACGGAGGCAAGTGATGAAATGGTTTAGATTGTTTGCAACAGTATTGCTGAGTATGGTGCTGACTGCGGGGATGCTGGCTGGTTGTGCATCGGATAAGGATGACCTTGAAGTCGAATCGGAACCGACTAATGCGGAGATACTGGCTTTGATGCTGGAAGCGTCAGCCGGGATGAACACCTACGAATACGAAATCCAGATGACGGCGACGATTACCGCCGACGACCGGGAGCCGGACGTGACCACCATGGATGCCTCGGCGGTGGTGGATGCCGGCGGGGAAAAACTGTATTTGAACATGGTCAGCGAGATGTCGTTACCGGCATTCGGTACGACATCCAGCGAAATGTATGTCATCGGCGATACCATGTACATGTTTTCCGAGCGTGAAGGCTCCGGGATACCGGGGGTGTGGCAGAAGGTGACGCTGAAAACGGAAGATTATGAGCAGATGTGGCGGTCATACGACCAGGCCGGTCAGATCGGGCTTTTGTTCGAGGACATCGGTGAAGAATCGGTAACCATCGATGACGCGGACGGCAGATACCGTCTGGAAGTGACGGTTACCATGGAGCAGTTCGCCGAATTCCTGGGAGCGACCGATGAACAGATAGCTCAGATGATGGAAGATCCCGACCAGATGCAGTTAGACGAGGTGGAAGTCATCATCCTGATAGATGCAGTTACTTTCCTTCCGGTAAGCCTGGATATCGACTGGAGCGCCGTTGCCGGCGGTGTGACCATGAACCAGACACAGACGACGACTTTCAGCAATATCGGCCAGCCGGTGAATATTATCCTGCCGGAGGCGGCTGAGGACGCCGAAGATGTGACCGATATGTTTTACTATGACCCGTCCCAGGACGACCCGATGTTCAACGACGAACTGCTGACGGTACAGATAGCCACCATTCAGGCGCTGACCGAAGGGGGAGGCACGGTGGTGACTTATACCAACGAAATCATCCCCGCCGGCGGCAAGGTCGGGGGCGCCAATGACCCGGGCACCTATCTGACGGAATCGACTCAGAATAAGTACACCATCACCGCAGACGGCAACGCCACCATGGGCGGAGTGATTCAGATACCGCCGCCGGGGGCATAAGATGGGATGGCGTAAGTATTACGGTCTGTTTATATGCGTGTTATTCGTGGCAGTGGTCCTGGGGATGCGTGATCGGAATGAGGGCAAGAGGCTGAGGGGGTCGAGTTACGGGTTTTGAGGGGTAGCTGTCAGCAGTCAGCCGGGAAATTCTAATGTCTAATAGCAAGTGGTAAATACTGCCAATATACGGGAAATTCCATATCTCAAATACCAAATTACAAACAATATCGAAACAACAATATTAAATGACCGAAACGGGGACCGGGGTACCGAGATTGCTTCGCCACAGACTCGCAACGACGCGGTATTTATAGCTGTCAGCTATGGGTACCGAGATTACCACAGGCGCTTCGCGCCTTCACAACGACGATTGGGGATGGGGTACCGGGACTGCTTCGCGGACGGTGCCGCTCGCAGAGACGGGGAAGAACGAAGCTAACAGCAGACAGCTTTCAGCTATGGGTACCGAGATTGACACAGGCGCTGACGCGCCTTCGTAACGACGATTGGGGATGGGGTACCGGGACTGCTTCGCGGACGGCGCCGCTCGCAGAGACGTGGAAGAACGAAGCTGACAGGATTCAACTGTCGGTGTTCGGTTTCTCGGGGCGGGCCGGTCTGAGCCCGGCCCCTACAGATGGGATCGGGATTAAACTCCTTGCTATGGGCCAGGGGAAAAACTATAATTCGGCCGGGAACGATAATGGGGCGAAGGAGGTTTCCCATGTCAGGAGAAACCGGGGCTATACTGGCGCTGGGCGGCTTTTTTCTGCTGGCCGGGCTGGTGATGCTGTTAATCGGTTCCCGTGAGGAAAAGGACTACTATGACGCCCTGTCCGGGAAACGTGACCTGCGGGAGTTCGTCACTCATAATCCGGAACGGGCCGAACCTGGCTCACTGCGTACCGGTGGCTGGATTACCCTGGTGATCGGAGCTGTGGTTCTGATCGCTGGGTTGCTGATCGTGTAGAAGCATACCGGTCAGGTTGACACCGATGTCTTCCGTTGAGACGATGCCGGAGGAAATGACCATCTTCATTGCCGCGTCCACCGATATATCCGTCCGTCTGATTTCCTCTTCTGCCACCAGGGCAAAATAGCCCGAAGTCGGCACCGGAGCGGTCGGCACATAAATGGAAATCAGTTTGTTGCCAGCTGAGTCATGAAGTTCGTTGGTGATGAAGGCCACCGTCCACATTCCCCGGCGGGGAAACTCTACCATGACCACTTCACGAAAAGCGGCTCGATTCTTGTTGAGCCCTGATATGGAAGTCAAGGCCTGTTTGGCGGCGTTGTATATCTGGCGGGAAATCGGCAGGCGGTCGACGACGGCTTCGGTGAACTGGATGAGACGCTTGCCGACAATGTTGGAAGCCAGGATGCCGGCCAGGTAGATGAGAATGATAGTGATGAGAAATCCCAACCCTGTTATTCGATGGTCGAATATCGTCCGGATGATAGGCTGGAGGATGTTGTCAATGGTGTTGAAGAACCACAGGAGGGCCAGTATGACCAGCGCCGCGGGAATGGTAACCAGCAGGCCGGTGATGAAATTACGGCGCATGTTGCGCACCAGCCAGGGCTGGCGCGAGTCTGTCTTTTCAACCGGGTCGGGTGAGGCGATGTCTTGTTTGGACATTATCTTCTAATAATACCCGATTTCCTGCGGCAGTTAAACAGCCGGATCGGGGCGCCGCCAGGTCTTGAAGCCCTCATTTTCATTGAACCGGCACTGTTCAAGATTATACAATGACCTGAATTCGGGTGAGCCTTCGGCATGTTTGAATCAATATTATCTGTTGACTGCGGGGAAGAAACGAGACAAATACCAGTATGAAATTTTTCAAGCGACACCAATCCGTAATGTCTACCGGCGATGACCCGGTTGCCGATATCGTACCACCGCGCTCGGTCTGGACGTCTCAAAAGGCGTATATCCTGGCCTCGGTAGCCGGGGTCGTCGGCCTGGGCAATCTGTGGCGGTTCCCCTACATGGTCGGCGAAAACGGCGGCGGCACCTTCGTGGCGGTCTATGTCATCTGTATGCTGACGATGGGCTTGCCGCTGTATGTGATCGAAGCCTCGGCGGGCAAGCTGGCTGGACGAGGCCCTATCGGCACCTTTCGGAAAGTCAACGCCCGATGGGGGCCCTGGTTCGGTCGTTTTCTGATTCTGATTACCATAGCCATCATGAGTTATTACCTGGTAATCAGCGGTTGGACGCTGGGCTATGCTGTTGATGCCGTCAGGGGGGACCTGAAATCGTTCGAGGAATTTACCTCCGGATACGCGTCGTTGTGGCTTCTTCTGATTATCGCCGTGCCCACTTTCTGGATACTGTCCAAAGGCCTTCAGGGGCTGGAGCAGATGAGCCGGTTCCTGCTCCCGCTTCTGGTGTTGATCATCGGCGGGCTGGCCGTTTACACCCAGACTCTGTCCGGCGGCAGTCAGGCGAGAGAGTTTTATTTCAATTTCGAACTGGACCGGTTCCTGGATATCCGCACCTGGCAGATGGCGGCGGGTCAGGCGTTTTATTCACTGGCGGTGGGCATGGGCTTTCTTATCGCCTACGGTAGTTACGTACCCCGGAAATTCAACATCATTAATACGTCCGCCGCCGTTGCCTTGACCAACGCCGGCATATCCATCATGGCCGGACTGATGATGTTTCCCATTGTTTTTACTTTCGGTATCGCGCCCGATGCGGGCAGTCAGCTTTCTTTCACGGCACTGCCCAATCTGTTCCCGGAAATTTCCGGCGGGTTTTTTATCGGGATTGCTTTTTACGTTTTGCTGGCTTTGGCGGCCTTCACTTCATGCGTGGGCGGTATCGCGGTGGCCATGGCTCCGTTGCAGGATGAATTCCATATGACCAAACGGAAAGCCGCTCTGGTTGTGGTGGTTCTGGTGACTGTTCTGGGCATACCGTCGGCTTTGAGCTTTACGCCACTCGAATTATCCATCGGCGGCAAGCCCTTTCTGGACGTGGTGGATCAGCTTACCGGTTCCGGGGTGATCGTAGTAGCCGGCATCGCCGGGGCGGCCTTCATTACCTGGCTGTTGCCCCGAAAAAGCCTTATCGAATCCATCAACTCACCTGATAAAAAGCTGGGGCCGATGGTCTTTTCCGCCGACTGGATAATCACTCTCGGCCGTTATCTGCCGGTAGCGGCCGTTCTGCTGGTAATCATCATGTGGCTTCTGTGACCCTGACGGCTCTCGCGCCAAACTTTACCGGTTAAATGCCCAGTCGGGGACGGTACTGCAGGGCCTCGGCCAGGTGATGGGTCTTGATGGTGTCCGCGCCGTCCAGGTCGGCGATGGTGCGGGAGAGCTTGAGCGTACGGTGAAAGGCACGGGCGGATAAAGACAATTGACGCATGGCGGTGCGGAGCAGGCTTTCCGCCGGTGCTTCCAGCCGGCAGTACTTCTTGATGTCGGCGGCGGTCATGTCGTTGTTGGCGGTCAGCCGGGTGTTTTGGAAACGGGCGGTCTGACGGTGGCGGGCTTCGGTTACCCGCGCCGCTACGGTGGTGGATGTTTCCCCCCGGTGGTCGCCCGACAGCTTGTCATAATCCACGCGCGGCACTTCGACGAAGATATCCACCCGGTCCAGAAACGGCCCCGAAAGGCGGTTCTGATAGCGGGTAATCTGGGAGGCGGCGCAACGGCATTCCTTGAGCTGGTCGCCGTAGTAACCACAGGGGCAGGGATTCATGGCGCCGACCAGCATGAAGTTAGCCGGGAAGGTGACGGTACCCTGGGAGCGGCTGATGGTCACCACCCGGTCTTCCAGCGGCTGACGCAGGACTTCCAGCATGTTATGGCCGAATTCCGGCAGTTCATCCAGAAACAGCACGCCGCGGTGGGACAGGGTTATTTCTCCCGGACGCGGCTGATGACCGCCGCCGACCAATCCGGCGGCGGAAGTGGTGTAATGCGGACTGCGGAAGGGACGCCGGCGCACCAGCGGCGTCCCCGGCGGGAGTTTGCCGGAGACGGAATAAATCTTGGTGACCTCCAGCGCTTCATCGTTGGTCAGCGGCGGCAGAATAGTGGTCAGCGCCCGCGCCAGCATAGTCTTGCCGGAGCCGGGCGGCCCGGACATGACGATGTTATGGGCCCCGGCCGCGGCTACTTCCAGGGCGCGTTTGACATGCTCCTGACCCTTGATATGAGTCAGGTCGAAGGCGGTTTCGGCCTCGTCATCAACCGCCGGCGGCGGAGCCGGCAGTGTCGGGGCGGCGGTTTCACCGGACAGGAAAGAGGCCAGCCCGGCCAGACTGTCCAGCGGGATGATTTCCATACCGTCAACCAGCGCCGCCTCGGCGGCATCTTCAGCGGGGACGACTACCCTGCGGAAGCCGTTCTGACGCGCCAGCGAGACCATGGGCAGGATGCCGGAGGTGTGGCGCAGTTTACCTTCCAGTGACAGTTCGCCCAGGAAGATGAGGTCATCGACTTTGGCCTGGAGCTGGCCGGAACTGAGCAGGATGCCCAGAGCGATGGGCAGGTCATAGGCGGGGCCGGTCTTCTTGAAATCAGCCGGCGCCAGACCGGCGACGACCCTTTTCATGGGGAAATAGAAACCCGAGTTACGAACGGCGGCCCGCACCCTCTCCCGTGATTCCTGAATGGCGGCATCGGGCAGGCCGACTACGGTGAAGGACGGCAGACCGGGGGCGATATCGACCTCAACTTCGACGATGGTGCCGTCGAGACCGAGCAGGGCACAGGTAGTGGTTTTGGCGAGCATGTGGGCCTTATGTTAGCCAGCCGGAGGCGGGGTGTCAAACGGGTCTAGACCGGCTTGTACCCGGCGGTCATTCCGGCTACAATTCTGCGATGAACATCGTCAGATTCAACCGCCACGGCGAGGCGCGTTACGGCGTGGCCGCCGACGGCTCCATCCGGGAACTGCGTAGTGCTCCCTGGAAGGAAATGGATTTTACCGGGCAGGAGTATCCCCTGGAAGGCACTGAACTGCTGGCGCCCTGCCAGCCGAGCAAGATTGTCTGCCTGGGGGTTAACTATCACGGACACGCCCGCGAAATGAAACATGAACTGCCTGACGCTCCTCTCATCTTTCTCAAGCCGTCCACGGCGGTCATCGGCCCCGAGGCGGATATAGTGTATCCGGAGGCTTCGCACCGGGTGGATTACGAGGCTGAACTGGCGCTGGTGATCAAAAAACCCGCCTGGCGGGTAGCCAGGGCTGACGCCGGGGATTATATCCTGGGTTATACCTGTTTCAACGACGTCACCGCCCGGGATTTGCAGAAGCTGGACGGCCAGTGGACGCGGGCCAAAGGCTTCAATACTTTTGCCGCCGTCGGGCCGTGGATTTCGACGGGCGTCGACCCTTCTTCACTGACGGTGGAAACCTACCTCAACGGCGAACGCCGTCAACACGGCAATACCGCCGACCTTATCTTTCATATCGACTATCTGATTCATTTCATTACCCACGTAATGACGCTGTTGCCGGGAGATATGGTCACAACAGGGACGCCTTCCGGCATCGGCTCGATGGAACCGGGGGACACAGTGGAAGTGCGCATTGAAAATATCGGCACCCTTCGCAACTATGTAACAAGGGTGGATTGAAGCTCGGTGGAATCTATATGTGCCCGGTTATAGTGAACACCTGGTGATGCGCAATCTCAGAAACAGCCCGGATTTCCTCCGAGGAGCTGATTTTTGTCACCGCCAATACGTTGTCCGAAGCTGGGATAATGGAAAAATAACCGGAATTATAGAAATAACCGGACATATTTTCAGTTGACACTCGGAGACTGAGCTTGTTAAACTTGGAAGGTTTTACCATCCGAGGTAAGCCCCCGCTTATCATACAAACTATTCCCGGAGGTATTTTGACCGAACATACTGCATCGGACAACGGTTACAAACTGGAACGCGGACTGGTGAATATCTTCACCGGCCACGGCAAGGGAAAAACCTCAGCGGCCATCGGTACTGCGGTTCGCGCCGCCGGGCACGGTCTGCGGGTCTATATGGTGTTCATGATGAAGGCTAACGAGGCTTTCGAACATGGCGAATTCAAGGTGCTCAAGGCCCTGCCCAATGTTACCATCGACACTTTCGGCCAGCGGGGCTGGGCCAAGCGGGGCAACGTTCAGCCGGAACATCGGGAGCAGGCGCAGAAGGCACTGGACTCCGCCAAAGCGGCCATGAACAGCGGTGACTATGACGTCATCGTGCTGGATGAGGTTAACGGCGCTATCGCTTCCAGCCTGGTGGACATCGAAGAAGTAGTCAATTTGATCGAGAACAAGCCTCCTCAGGTCGAGCTTGTGCTGACCGGGCGTTACGCCGACCCCCGACTGGTGCAGATGGCCGACCTGGTATCCGAGGTGCTGATGATCAAGCACCCCATCAACGAAGGAATCCGCGCCCGCAAGGGCATTGATTATTAACCGTATTTTCGGAGGAGAAACTCAATGAAGATTACTCTGAGCGTAATCAAGGCCGATATCGGTGGCTATGTAGGTCATTCGGATGCCCATCCGGAGTGCGTCTGTACCGCTGACGACGCTCTGGCCAAGGCCAAGAAAAGTGGTCTGTTGATAGATTATCACACCACCAAGTGCGGTGACGATCTGCAACTTATCATGACCCATCAGCGGGGAGAGAACAATGCCGATATCCACGAGATGGCGTGGAATACCTTCGTTGCCTGCACCGAAGTGGCCAAGAAACATAAACTCTATGGCGCCGGCCAGGACCTGCTGACCGATGCCTTTTCCGGCAATATCAAAGGCATGGGGCCGGGCGCGGCCGAAATGGAGTTCGAGGAACGAACGTCCGAGCCGGTAGTGGTGTTCATGGCTGACAAGACATCATCGGGTGCCTGGAACCTCCCGCTGTACAAGATGTTTGCCGATCCATTTAATACCATCGGTTTGGTAATCGCCGAGAACATGCACCAGGGTTTCAAGTTTGAGGTGCATGACGTCAAGGAAAGCAAAAAGATCACCTTCAAGACTCCGGAAGAGATATACGATATGCTGGTCTTTATCGGCGCGGCCAACCGCTATCCCATCAAGTCAGTCTATACCCTGAGTGGAGAGATCGCCGCCTCGTCTTCCACCCAGAAGCTGGCGTTTCTGGCCGGCCGGTATGTCGGCAAGGATGACCCGGTGTGCATCGTCCGCTGTCAGGGTTCCTTTCCGGCGGTCGGCGAAGTCCTGGAGCCGTTCGCCAAGCCGTACCTGGTGGAAGGCTGGATGCGCGGCTCGCATTACGGCCCGCTGATGCCGGTGAGCGTTGCCGACAGTCTGCCGACCCGTTTCGACGGGCCGCCAAGGGTAACCGCCCTGGGCTTCCAGCTGGCGGAGGGCCGGCTGGTGGGGCCGCGGGATTTCTTTGCTGACGTGTCCTACGATCAGGCTCGCCAGAAGGCCAACGATATGGCTTACATGATGCGGGAACATGGCCCGTTCGAACCGCACCGGTTGCCGCTGGATGAGATGGAATACACCACCATGCCCCAGGTGTCGCGTAAACTGGAAGGGCGTTTCGAGCCAATCGAGTAATCAAAAACAGACCGTTTTTCAGCCCCCTTTTACCGTCGGGATTGCCGCAGAGAAGGGGGCTGGTTTTTAATCGGGGGATAAAGATAGAAGACGGGATGAAGGAGAACAGGCGGCTGGTGCTGGCCACCGGCAATACCGGCAAGGTGCGGGAGTATCGGCGGTTGTTGGCCGGTACCGGTTTCGGCATCGTGACGCCGGCTGAACTGGGGCTGGATGTCCGGCCCGAAGAAACCGGCGCGACCTTTGCTGACAATGCCGTCATCAAAGCTGAGGCGCTGGCTGAGGCTACCGGTATGCCGTCCCTGGCTGACGATTCCGGGCTGGAAGTGGATGCCCTGGGCGGCCAGCCTGGGGTGGAATCCGCCCGCTATGGCGGAGCCGGACTGGACGATATCGGGCGGTTTCTTCTGGTGCTGAGACGGCTGGCCGGGGTGCCGGAAGAACGCCGCACAGCACGTTTCCGCTGTGCCATCGCCCTGGCCGCGCCCCGGCGGGAAACGGTGGTGGTTGAAGGTACTGTGGAAGGCCGTATCGCCCTGGAAGCCCGGGGCGAAGGCGGGTTCGGTTATGACCCGGTGTTTCTGCCGGAAGGCAGACGGCGAACCATGGCCGAACTGTCGCCGGGGGAAAAGGACGCTCTGTCCCATCGGGCCCGGGCGGCTGTCCGTATTCGGCCGGAGTTGGAAAGATTACCGGAAAATATTTGAATATGGGTCTTAGGGCTTGATTTAAGGGGACTAGTTCTTATAAGATAAGGGCATTCTACCTGACAATACCTGTTCCGGTCTGTAGATTTCTTATTGGAGGACAAACTCGTCATTTTATGAAAGCGCTGGTTCTGGTAGGCGGACTGGGGACGCGGTTGCGGCCGCTGTCGGTCAATATGCCCAAGGCAATGATGCCGGTGGTCAACCGGCCTTTCATGGCGCGCGTCGTCGAACGTCTGGCGCGACACGGGGTGAACGAGGTCATCTTCACCCGGGGCCACCTGGCTGGCCGCATGGAAAGTTACTTCGGCGACGGCAGTGCTTTTGGTGTTAAGGTGATGTTTGTCGATGAAGAACAGCCGCTGGGAACCGCTGGCGGTGTCAGGAACTGCCAGGGACTGCTGGGCAACGGCACCTTTCTGGTATTGAACGGCGACATCTACGCCGACATCGATTATACTGCCTTGCTGGAATACCACCGCCGGCGCGGGGCGACGGCTACCATCGCGCTGACGCCGGTGGCCAATCCGGCGGCCTTCGGTCTGGTGGAGACCGGTGCTGACGGGCGGATAGCCCGTTTCATCGAAAAACCATCCCCTGATGAGATTACCACCGATATGATAAACGCCGGCTGTTACGCGCTGGAACCGGCGGTGCTGGAATACATTCCCGCCGGCCGGCCGGTCAGCATCGAACGGGAAACCTTCCAGCAGTTGCTGGCCGAACGGCGGCCTTTTTACGGTTACGATATCTCCGGCAGTTACTGGATAGATATGGGCAACAGTGAACGATATTACCGGCTCAACATGGACCTGCTGGCAGGGGCCGGCGGCGGTCGGAACAACTGGGGTCGAAATGTGGTCATGGATGCCACGGCCGAGATTACCGGGCCGGTGATTATCGGCAACGACTGCCGGCTGGGCGCCGGCGCAGTAGTGCGCGGCCCGGCGGCGCTGGGCGACGGCACCAGGCTGGGCCGGGGGGCCCGGGTGGAAGGTTCCATCGTCTGGGACGGCGTCTTTATCGGCGACAGGGCGGCGGTCACCGGTTCGGTGGTCGCCGCCGGCTGTCATCTGGGCAGTGAGGCCGTCGTTGCCGATTCGGTACTGGCCGACGGCGTCTGGGTCGACGAAGGTCGGACATTGAACGAGGCCGAAGTCTGGCCGGGCACCATACTGAATAATTGACTTTTTCATATATCAAAAAGAAGAGAGGAAGAAAAGATGACACAGACAGATTCCCGCGTGACCCATCTACCCACCGGCAGTTATTACAACCCCACCGGCGAGTACGACGAAATGTACCGTCGTTCCCTCGAGGATCCTGAAGGGTTCTGGGCGGAGCAGGCGGAAAGCCTGGACTGGTTCAAGCCCTGGGAGAAGGTGCTGGATTGGAAGGCCCCCTATGCCCGCTGGTTCGTCGGTGGCAAACTGAACCTGTCCTATCAGTGCCTGGACCGGCATATGAAGACCGAGACCAGAAATAAAGTAGCTTTCTATTGGGAAGGCGAGCTGGGTGATTCCCAGGTGCTGACCTACCATGAAATGTACCGATTGACCAATAACTACGCCGCGGCGCTCAAGCGGCTGGGGGTGAACAGGGGCGATAAAGTGGCCCTGTATCTGCCGATGATTCCGGCACTCCCGGTGTTCATGCTGGCCTGCGCTCGCATCGGGGCCATTTTTACCGTGGTATTCTCCGCCTTCTCCGGTCAGGCGCTGGCCGACCGGGTCGAGGATGTGAATGCCAAAGTCATTATCACCGCTTCCGGAATGCATCGCCGCGGCAAGATACTGCCATTGAAAGATAACGCGGTCGAGGCCGCCGGCAAGTGTCCCTGTGTCGAGAAGATCGTGGTGGTCAAGCATACCGGTCACCATACCGAAATGGACCCCAAGCGCGATGTCTGGCTGGACGATATTCTGTCCGATACCGATGAATATGTCGCTCCGGAAGAGATGGATTCCAATGACCCGCTGTTCGTCCTTTATACCTCAGGCAGTACCGGCAAGCCCAAGGGTATTCTGCATGGCACCGCCGGTTATTCCCTATGGATAGCCAAGACACTGCAATGGGCCTTCAATCCCGGCAAAGAGAGTGTCTTCTGGTGCACCGCCGATATCGGCTGGATTACCGGTCACAGCTATGTGGTGTTCGCGCCGCTGGAGCTGGGTTTGACTTCGGTGATGTATGAAGGAGCGCCGGATTATCCGGGTATCGACCGCTGGTGGCAGTTGATTGCCAAATACGGCGTGACTATTTTCTATACCTCTCCCACTGCCATCCGGATGTTCATGCGGCACGGTGAGGAATGGCCGGCCAAGTATGACCTGTCCAGCTTAAAGTCGCTGGGTTCGGTCGGCGAGCCGATCAACCCGGAAGCCTGGTTGTGGTACTACCGTAATATCGGCCACGAACGGATTCCCATCTCCGACACCTGGTGGCAGACGGAGACCGGCGGGTTCATGATTTCGCCGACCCCCGGCATCCAGCCTCATCCGTTGAAACCCGGTTCGGCCACCAAACCGATGCCCGGTGTGGATGTAGCGGTGCTGGATCCCGACGGCAAGGAACTGCCTAACGGCCAGACCGGCTTTATTGTCATCCGGAAGCCGTGGCCCGGTATGTTACTGGACATCTATAACAACCAGGAACTTTACGAGAAAACCTATTGGTCCCGTTTCCCAGGTAATTATCTGCCCGGCGACTTCTGCATGAGGGACCAGGACAATTTCCTGTGGTTGCTGGGCCGGGCTGACGAGGTCATCAAGGTAGCCGGCCATCGGATTTCCACCGCTGAACTGGAAAGCTCTATCGTTGGCCACTCCGCGGTGGCCGAGGCGGCGGCCTGTTCCCGGCCTGATGAGGTCAAGGGCGAAGCTATCATTCTGTTCGTGACGTTGCGCAAGGGCACCGACCCGTCACCGGAAATCAAGGCCGAGCTGACGCGTCATCTGCGGGCGACCATCGGCGCGCTGGCCACGCCGGAAGAGATATTCTTCGTCAACCTTTTGCCGAAGACCCGTTCCGGCAAGATCATGCGGCGTCTGCTGAAGGCGGTGGCTACCGGAGCGACCGTCGGCGATACCTCGACGCTGGATGACGGCGCTTCCATCGACGAAGCCAGGGCGGCCTTCGACGAACTCAAAAACAGCGCACAGCGCTACAAGACCGCCGAGAAAAAACCCGATATCAAGGGTGATTAGTTTCGAGTGAAGCCACCATACCGGGGGGATGGGTTGGGCCTGTCCCCCCGGCGGCTTTTCCGGCGGGCGATAGTCTGCCGCTATAATGATGACAGCTATGATTCAAGGAGAACGGTTTGTTTAAGAAAACATTACTGATAACGCTGGCGACGATACTGGCCATGATTCCGTTAGCCTGCTCTTCCGAGCCGGCGGTCGAAGGACAGATAATCCTTGACCTGTCGCCGGCCGAAGCCCGGACGATGATTCAGGAGAATCTGGGACAGACGGATTTCGTCCTGCTGGACGTGCGGACACCGTCGGAGTTTGCCGCCGGCCATATAGAAGGGGCCGTCCTACTGGACTTCAATTCCGGCAACTTTCAGGCTGAAGCGGAAAAACTGGACAAGAACAAGCGCTACCTGGTTTACTGTCGCACTTCCAACCGTTCCGGTCAGGCGGTGAACTTGATGAAGAACCTGGGTTTCATGGAAGTATATGATCTGGACGGCGGCATCGTGGCCTGGGAGGCGGCCGGCTATCCGGTAGTCAGGTAAGGTCCGGGGTTATTCAGAGAGGGACGACTTCGAAGCTGTCCTGAAGAGGGCGGCGGGTGTCGAAGTCCCAGTCAAACAGCAGTATCGCCGGGGCCGCTTCGGCGTATTCCAGCAGGCGGCGGCCGTCGAGGGCGACAACACTTTCCCCGTAGGTGAAATCCAGACCCGGCTCGAACCCGGTGCGGTTGCAGACCCAGACCGGCAAGCCGGTTTCGGCACTCCGCTTTTCCCAGCAACCCTCCGGCGGACAGGGGCGGGGCGGCCAGGCGGCCGGTGAAATCAGCACTTCGGCGCCGGCGGCGCGCAGGGTGGCGGCGTGGTGCGGGCCCCAGGTGTCGGCGCAAACCAGTATGCCGGCCTTGAGGCCATCGCATTCGATGACTTCCACCCGCTCACCGGCATCAGCCCAGGCCTCGGCGGTGTGACCGGCACTGATACCCATCTTGCGGTGGGTGCCGGCGACGCGGCCGGTATTGTCCAGACAGAATACGGTATTGAACAGTCGGTTGTCCGCCGTTCTCTCCTGATAGCTCAGGAAAAGGTTGACGCCGAGCTGTCCGGCCGAATCGGCCATGCGGCGGAGCCAGGCGTCGGGCTGAGGTTCGATCCAGTCGGTGCCGATGGCTTCGGCGAAGTGGTAGCCGGGCACGACGGTTTCCGGGGTGACGACAATGCCGGCGCCGCGGGCGGCAGATTCCCTGACAGCGAATTCCACCGCGCGGCGGTTCTTTTCAATTTCTCCCAGTTCCGGAGCCAGGTGCAACAGGGCGACGCGATATGATTTCATGTATTCTTTCCGATAAGGTTCGGCCGGTGTTATTTTCAAAACACCGGCCGTCTGGTTTCAATAAGAATTAACCGGGTTTGGCCAGCTGGTAGCCGGCGCCGATGCGGGTCAGCAGGAGCTTGGGGTCGGACGGATTTTCCTCTATCTTTTCCCGCAGATGGCGGACATACACCTTGAGGCTTTCGGCGGCGCCGGGATACTCCTCGCCCCACAGTGCCTTGGCCAGGGTGGCGTGTGATACCGGGTGGCCGACGTTACGCATCAACTGGGACAGGACAATGCCTTCGGTGCGGGTGAGGCTGACCCGGCGCCCGTTGAGGGTCAGGTCTCGGACCGACGGGCCCAGGCTCATGCCGCCGACCGTCAGCGGTAATTCCTCGCCGGAGGTCTCGTGACGGCGCATGATGGCCTTGACCCGAGCCAGGAGCTCCATCTGGCGGAAGGGTTTGACGATGTATTCATCGGCACCCAGCTCCAGGCCGCGGACGATATCGGCTTCCTCGCCCCGGGCGGTCAGGATGATGACCGGCACATGGCTGAAACGCCGGATTTCTTTCAGTACGTTGAAACCACTGGTGTCAGGCAGACCCAGGTCAAGAATGACCAGACCCGGGCTGTTTTTCTCCACCAGAGCGATACCTTCCTCCCCAGACGGACTGGACATGAAAGTGGCCTGGGGCCAGCGAATCTTGAAAGTCAGGGTGACCGCTTCGACGATTTCGTTGTCGTCCTCGATAAGGGCAACCGTCAGTTCAGGTTTGTCCATTATTACTCTCCCATATTTTTCGCCAGGGGCAGAGTGAAATAGAAGGTGGAGCCCTGGCCTTTTTCGCTTTCGAACCAGATTTCGCCGCCGTGCAGGGTAACCAGCATCTTGCACAACGTCAGGCCGATGCCCATACCGTCGTTGGGGTCGATATCGTCTTCAACGCGGTAGTAAGGCACGAAGATACTGGCCTGTTCCGCCTGGCCTATGCCTCGGCCGTTATCGGCAACGCTCAATTGTAGCATATTACCATCGACTTTAGCTCCGATTATTATCTGACCGCCCCGGGGAGTGAATTTGCCGGCGTTGGTCAGCAGGTTAAGCAGAATCTGGCGCAGACGGTCTTCGTCCGCCGAAACCGCCGGCAGTCTGTCCGGCAGGCATAATTCCAGTGATTGCTGTTTACGGTCGAACTGGGGTGAGACTTCCGCCGCCAGATCCAGCAGGATGGGGGAAATGTCCAACGGCTGACGGGTCACTTTGAGTACCCCCATCTCGCCGCGGGCGAAGTCCAGGAGGTCGTTGATACGTCGTTCGAGGTTGATGGCGCCGCGGTAGATATTGCCGGCCAGACGCAGTTCGTTTTCGCCTTCGAGAATGTCCAGCAGGACTTCACCGGAGGCGATCATCGGCGTCAACGGTGTTTTCAGTTCGTGCACCAGCGAGCGGGTGAAGTCTATTCGCTTGGAGATTTCGGTTTCCAGCGCCAGACGCAGGTCTTTTTCCCGGTGATATAGTGCCGTCAATTCCTGTTCCGATTTCTTGCGCAGGGAAATGTCTCGGGCAATGGACAGGATGACTTTCTTTTCGCCCAGTTCGAATACGTGCGAACTTATCTCCACCGGGAAGGTGGTGCCGTCTTTTCGCTTATGTACGGACTCGAAGGTGCCGTGGCGGCTTTGGAGAAGGCTGGCGACGTTGGCTCGGGATTCCTCTTCGGAGGCCAGAGAAAAATCGCTCGTCCGCAAACGGGGCATCTCATCCATTGTGTAGCCCAGCCGTCTGGCGGCCACCTGGTTGGCTTCCAGCAGGACGGACGGAAATCCGTCGTGAATCTCCCACAGAAAAATGGCATCATTGGCGTTGTGGAAGAGCATGCGGAACTTTTCCTCGCTCTCCCGGATGGCGTCGCAGTTGGCTGGTGACGAAGAGGCGTCGGCGGTCGCCTGAAGGCGGTCTATCTCGGCGATGAGCTCGGCCTGTGATTTTGCGTTTTTGTCGTTCATGGCGTATTTAATGGTAGCATTATACTATATGAAAGGCTTATTGGCATCATTTTGTCAGCTTTCTTTATGACAGGCGAAAATATCGACATGAATCCGGACATTCTGTTATGCCGATGCGCCGATTGTACAGCCGCGCCGGGGCCGGACTGTAACAGCGGCCGGTTGAGACGGATGATGGCCGATATCTTCGATGATTCGGCCGGAGCGGGGACGGCCACTCTGTTCTGCCGTAGCCAGGAGCCGGGTGACTGTGTGGTCGGCGAAATTCCGGAATGCCTTTGCCGGGGTTGTCCGCTCAACATACCCGGGAAAGACAGTTATTGTCGGCCCGATAAAATCAATCCAGTTTCTTGAGGTAGATGATCAGGTCGTCGCCCGGTCGATAATAATCCGGTACCTGGGCGGTTTCATGATAACCGCATCGCTGGTAAAAGAGGCGGGTGCCGGCATAATTAGGCTGAGATGAGGTTTCCAGTGTCAACTGTCGGCCACCTTCCCGTTTGACCGCTGATTCCGCTGTACTCAAAAGATATGAGCCAATGCCGGCGCGGCGGCAGTCCGGGTCTACGGCCAGCCAGTAGATTTCCCAGTTGCCTCTGGTCAGGGGCGTCGGTCCGTAACAGACGAATCCAGCCACGACATTGTCCACCTCCGCTATCAGACCGTTATAACCGGATACAGCCGCGTCAATGAGACAACCATCCAGCACTTCTTCGGCCACCCGCAGTTCTTCCGAGTTGAATTCGGCAGTTCGGCGCAGGATGCGGCGGCACGGTTCCATATCAGCCGGTTTGATTGCCCGGCAGGTTATCTTCATGTTGCCTCCAGTGCCAGTTTTACGATGGCGTCGATAAGTTCCCGATAAGTCATTCCGGCGGCCTCAGCCTGGCGGGCGACTCCGGCCTCCGGCGATAGATCGGGGTTGGCGTTTACTTCCAGTATCACCGGCCGGCCGGCGGCGTTCAACCGGAAATCCATCCGGGCATAACCCCGGCAACCGGTAGCCCGGAAGGCGGTCAGGGCGGCGTGTTCCAATTCGGCGGCAAGGCTGTTGTCCAGGACAGCGGGACACCGGACAGCGGTGTGGCGGTAGTAGGCCGAGTCCGGCGACCATTTGGCGGCGAAAGTCAGCAGGCGGGGACAGCCTGTAGGCAGGGTATAGATGATTTCCGAGACGGCCAGCAGGCGTGGTGAGTTATTGCCGAGGACGGTGACGTTGAATTCGCGGCCGTTTAAAAACTCCTCCACCAGCGCCGGGGAATCCGGGTAGCGTTTGGCGATGCGGTTCAAGGCTATGGCCAGTTCTTCCCGGCCGGCGGCGACGCTTTCGGGCGACAGGGCGTGGGAGGCATCGTCGGCCGGGGGTTTGACGATGCAGGGAAAGTCAAGGTCGAAATCGGCGGTGTCAGCCGGATCCAGCAGTTGGAAACGGGGAGTTGCCAGGCCGGCGTAGCCCAGTACCAGGTGCGTCGCCGGTTTGTCGAGCGTCAATGCCAGCGACGAGGCCGGGCAACCGGTAAATGGAAGGCCGGTGTTTTCCAGCGCCCGGGCGACAGCGGCCTCGGTTTCCGGTCGGCCGGCGAAGCCTTCAAAGAGGTTGAAGACAAACCCGGCGTCCGAAAGCTCCCGGCGGCCGGTGATGGATTCGTCCGGTGACAAAGGGACGACTTCGACCTGATGGCCGAGTTCGGACAGCATAGCTGTTACGGCGGTCGCGGTATCTGCTACCGAAAGTTCGGCAATCGATTCCCCGGACAGTTCCCTGGGCAGAAGGAGCTGGTGATTGTGAATCAGGGCTATACGCACGATGCGGATATCCGGTTCAGGGCGGCGTCGAGTACTGCCTGGATGAGTTCAGCGTGACTCCAGCCCAGACCACGGGCGATGATGTAGAGGTCGGAATCCAGCGACAGGCCGGGCAGGGGGTTAATTTCCAGGAACCACGGCCGGCCCCGGCGGTCGATGCGGAAATCGGCGCGGGCGAAATCCCGGCAGTTCAGGGTATCGAAGACCCGGACAGCCTGACGGGTGAGTTCCTCCAGCACCGGCGCTGGCAGACGGGCCGGGAATTGGTATTCTACCCGATTGCGATAATCCCGCTTGACCTCCAGCGAATATATGAACGGGCCGTCAGCGCGATGAGGTAGAATTCCCAGTGGCAATACCATTGGGTTGTCGGCTTGGCCGGTATTGCCGATAAGGCCACAGGTGATTTCGTCGCCGTCGATGAATTCCTCCACCAGCACCGGTTGGCGGTAGTCACCGAGCAGACGGCCGGCGACAGCGGCGGCCGCGGCCGGGGAAGCGGCAAGGGAGTTCAGGCGGATGCCCTTGCTGGAGCCTTCGAAAGCCGGTTTGATGAACACCGGGAAGTGGAGGGAAGCCCAGTCGGCAACCGCCAGGTTAGCGGTGTCGTTCAATACCAGCCAGGCCGGGGTGGATACCCCGGCGAAATCAGCCAGGCGCTTGGTCAGCGGTTTATCCAGTGCCATCGACAGAGTCTGCGGGTCGGCACCGGAGTAAGGGATGCCCAGCATTTCTAACACCGCCGGAATCTGGGCTTCCCGCGCCCGGCCGGTGCCGCGGCCTTCGGCTATGTTGAAGACGAAGTCAACCGGGTTGTCCAGCACCTGTCTCAGGAATTCTCGTCCACCGCCCAGCCGAATCGGTGTATGACCGGCGCCGGACACTGCCGCCTCAATGAGACGGACGGTTTCGGTGGAATCGTATTCCTCCAGAGCGTCATCCGGTGCGGCGGCGTTGACTGCGAATTCTTCCTTAAGGTCGTACGCCAGTCCGATTCTCATCGGTGACCTCCTCCGAAACCGGAATGACGCCGCTCGTAGTTGGGGCGACCGGGCGGTGGCGGGTCACCGCGGGCGGCCGGGGGTTGGCGAAGTGGCTGATGTGGCCTTCATAGTTGCGAACGGTCAGTTCATGTTTGGTGTGGCTGATGACATAGTTGGGGCTGAGCGGTATCTTGCCGCGGCCGTCGGGCAGGTCTATGACATAATTGGGGATGGCCAGCCCGGAAGTGTGGCCGCGCATGCCCTCGATGATGCGTAATCCGGTTTCTACCGGCGTCCACAGGTGTTCCGTTCCCCGAACCTGGTCGCACTGGAAGAGATAATAAGGGCGCACCATAGCCCTGAGCAGACTGTGGCAAAGATTGAGCTGGGTGGCCACAGTATCGTTGACGCCCCGCAGGAGGACACTCTGGTTGTTGACCTGGACGCCGGCGCGAAGAAGCCGGTCGCAGGCGGCGGCGGCCTCCGGAGTAATTTCCCCAGGATGATTGAAATGGGTGTTGACCCAGATGGGACTGTATTTGGACAGCATGCGGCACAGCTCGACATCGATGCGCTGAGGCAGAACCACCGGTAAACGTGTGCCGATGCGGATAATCTCGACATGGGGGATAGCGCGCAGGGCGGCGAGGACTTCCTCCAGACGGCGGGTGGAAAGCGTCAGGGGGTCGCCGCCGGAGATGATGATATCACGAACCTGTGGGGTACGGCCGATGTAATCCACCATGGCCTTGACCCGGGTTGAATTTTGTACCCAGCCGCCTTTTCGCCACTCCCGCTTGCGGGTACAGTGG
This sequence comes from Dehalogenimonas lykanthroporepellens BL-DC-9, assembly GCA_000143165.1. Taxonomy (NCBI): domain Bacteria; kingdom Bacillati; phylum Chloroflexota; class Dehalococcoidia; order Dehalococcoidales; family Dehalococcoidaceae; genus Dehalogenimonas; species Dehalogenimonas lykanthroporepellens. The sequence continues at coordinate 992,111 of CP002084.1, read as the reverse complement.
CGGCACAGCATGGGACAGATGTCGGTCAGTACCATCAGCGCCCGGTCAGGATACCGGTGGACTAGTCCGGGCACTACCGAATGGCTGTGCTCTTCCAGCGGGTCTTCTCGTCCGGCTTCGCCGGTAAGTTCATGGACGCTGGGAACTGCCTGGCGGCGAATGGGGTCCTTCGCATCGGCCGGGTTGATGAGCGAAAGGTAGTAGGGTGTTATGGCCATGGGAAATTCGGCGGTGACCAGTTTTATCCGGGTGCGTTCCCTGACCGATAGCGGCAGGTAACGGGAGAGTTCTTCGACCGTGGTGATTCGATGGCGGAACTGCCAGTGCCAGTCGTTCCATTCGGTATCGGAAACGTGTGGAAATAATTGATGCCGGTACGAAACCGGCAATTCATGAGTAGAACCCTGGGGGAGGGCGTTGTCAGCCGAAGGCGGTTCAGCTTCGTCATCGGTGAGGTGCAGGGATTGTTTCACGGTGGCATTCTCTCCTAAATATATGTTCTAATAATTTTAGCAGACCCGTACCGGCCGTCAAGAGCGCCTCAGCTTTGTGAGATGGCTGGTGAGAAAATATATTTTTAGTGATTCATGGTGGGAAAAGGCGACGAGTTACTGTTTGTCGCTTCGAACATATTTCTGATAAAATGACTCTTCATGGAATTTTACGCCGTCTTACTGATTGCCCTGGGTTTGGCCGCTGACTGTTTTGCCGTATCCGTCAGTGGCTCAATCAGTATGGGCGAACTGCTGGACCGCCGCCGGCGGCTGAAAATTGCCTTTTTCTTCGGTTTGTTCCAGTTCGGCATGTTGCTGGCCGGTTTTCTGGCGGGCAGTACTATCGTTGAAATCATCGATAGTTTCGCTCACTGGGTTGGCTTTATTCTTCTGGCCTTCGTCGGCGCCCGGATGCTCAAGGAGTCATTCGAGAAGAACGATGATGACGAGCCGGCGACCGACATCAGCCGGGGCAAGACGCTGGTGGCGCTGTCGGTGGCCACGTCCATCGATTCATTGGCGGTCGGGTTGACTTTCGCTTTCGTCGATGTTGCCATAGTGCCGGCGGCGGCGCTGGTTGGCGGAGTGTCTTTTGCCCTGTCGCTGGTGGGCTTCGCTGTGGGACGGCGCCTGGTGCTTATTGGCATCGGCATCAAGGTGCTGATAGAGGGATTGACCGGTTGAAGTCGGCTCGAAGTGGACACCGGTTACCTTTAATTGTCGACTGCGTGCTTTTTGGGTCAAATCCGTTATAAAGGCCAATCGGTCGGATATAACGGCAATATAGTTGTTAATATGCCGTAACTGGCTGAGGGTATCAAGAGTATACGGCCAGAGATGGCCTGGTATGATGGTCAAAAAGGGTAATATGTTTGAAATAAATGCGCCTATCAACTATAATATACATTCCGTCAAACCTCGATGGATATTGGTAAAAGACTGCCGTATTTTCGGCCCAGCAGGGGGACATGAGAAAAAAAATCTACATACGTAAGGAAGTCTGTATCGGTTGCGGGTTGTGCCGGGTTTATTGCGCTACCCAGCATTCGGATTCCAAGGATATCATCAAGGCCCATCGTAAGGAGTCGCCCAAGGCGGTGCCGCGCCTCAAGGTGGAAAGACAGAATGAAACCAGTTTCTCGGTGCCCTGCCGGCACTGCGATGAACCCTGGTGCGTCTATTCCTGCCTGACCGGCGCCATGAGCAAGGACCCGGTCACCGGAGTGGTGACGTCCGATCCGGACAAGTGTATCGGCTGTTGGACCTGCGTGGTTTCCTGCCCTAACGGCGCACTGGTCAAGGACAAGCTGACCAAGGTGATCAGGAAGTGTGATTTGTGTCCCGACCTGGACGTGCCGGCGTGTGTCGCCAATTGTCCCAACGAAGCTATTGTTCTTGTTACCGAAGAATCCACCGAGGCGGTGGAAAAGAAATAGCCGCGATGATTACCATTATCGATTACGGAGCCGGCAATCTGCGCTCCGTGGCTAACGCTATTGCCTCACTGGGATATGAGGCGCGGGTGACCAGTCGGCCGGAAGAGGTGGTAGACGCCTGTGCTGTCATTTTGCCCGGTGTCGGCGCGGCCGCCGATACGGTGAGTTCTCTCCGGCGGCATGGACTGGACACGGCTTTAAGGGAAGTAGTAAAAGCCGGCACGCCGCTTTTTGCCGTATGTGTCGGGCTTCAGGTGCTGTTCGACGAAACCGAAGAGGGAGGCGGTTGCCCCTGTCTGGGGCTTCTGCCGGGGCGGGTGAAACTGTTGCCGGGCGACGGGCTGAAAGTGCCTCACATGGGCTGGAACACCGTTCGTCGCGTTGGGGATTATCCCCTGTTCGAGGGTATCGAGGACGACAGTTATTTCTATTTTGTTCACAGCTATTACGCCGAACCTGCCGACCCGGAAGTGGTGGTCGGCCGCACGGAATACGGCGTGGATTTCGCCAGCATGGTGGCTGTCGGTAATCTGGTGGCCACTCAGTTCCATCCGGAAAAAAGCGGCCCGGCAGGGCTCAGGATGTACGATAATTTTATAAAAACGGCACTTAGGGGAACGTAATGAAAACCAGATATCTGATCATCGGCAATTCCGCCGGAGGTATCGGCGCCGCCGAAGCCATCCGCGAGATTGACCCGCAGGGGGCGCTGACCATCGTGGGCGAGGAGCCTTACCCGGCTTATTCCCGCCCGCTGATTTCCAAGTATGTTACCGGTGACTACACGCCGGACGGCATGCGTATTCGCCCTGAGTCCTTTTACGACAACAAGGGCATCGATCTGAAGCTCGGCCATAAGGCATATAAAATGGACACCGCTTCACGGACGGTGACTTTGGATGACGGCACCGAAATCAGCTACGACAAGGCGCTCCTGGCCACCGGCGGCAAGCCCATCATTCCCCGGATGGAAGGCATGGGCAAGGCCGGTATCTTCAATTTCATCAATCTGGCTGACGCCAAGAAACTGGAAGAGTACCTGCCCGAAGCCCGCCGCGCCCTGGTCATCGGTGGCGGCCTCATCGGCATATCCGCCACCGAGGCCCTGGTCAAACGGGGACTCAAGGTTACGGTGGTCGAGATGAAGAATTATGTCCTGAATACCATTCTGGATGAACCGGCCGGCCTGGTGGCCGAAATGGCCGTTAAAAAATACGGTGTCAATATCATGACCGGACGAACCGTCGCCCGGATTCTGGGCGAGGATCGGGTGACCGGCGTGGTCTTCGATGACGGGCACGAAATGGTCTGCGACATGGTGGTTGTGGCTGTGGGTGTCTTTCCCCGGGTGGAACTGGCCCAGGCGGCGGGTATCAAGGTCAACCGGGGCATCGTGGTCGATGAACACATGATGTCTTCAGTGCCCGATGTCTATGCCTGCGGCGACGCTTCCGAAGCCTATGATTATGTTTACGGCTCCGGCCGGCTGTCACCGGTCTGGCCCAACGCCTATATCGGCGGCCGGGTAGCCGGTTATAACATGGCCGGGTCGCCGACGAGATACCGCGGCGGTACCGCCATGAATTCGTTGAATTATTTCGGACTGGAACTGGCCACCGCCGGTATGGCCTCGCCGCCGTCACCGGAAGGTTACGACGTGCTGGTGCGCCAGAGTGACGATACCTATTGCAAGCTGGTTATCAATGCTGAAGACAAGCTGGTGGGCATGATATTCGTCGGTAATATCGACCAGGCCGGTGTCTATTTCGGGCTGATGCGCGACCGGATTCCGGTTACCGATTTCAAGGACAAACTGCTGGCCGATGATTTCGGGTTGGCGCTGTTGCCCCGGGAAATCATCGAAGAGCGGCTGACCGGAGCCACCGCCGGTCGGGTGAAAGTGGGAGAGAGTTAACCAGATGAAAGATTTAACCAGAGTCAGTAATACTTTCGGTGACGGCAAGGTCATCGACGCCTGTTCCATCTTCGGCATGATGGACACTTCCGGCAAGTGCTTTTCCGGCCGGGACATCACCCGGGCTATTGCCAATATGCACGACCGGGGCAACGGTCTGGGCGGCGGTTTCGCCGTGTACGGCTTGTATCCGCAGTATCCCGACTATTACGCCTTCCACATCATGTACGACAGCAAGGAAGGCAAGTCCTGCACTGAAGCTTTTTTGAATGAACACTTCAACGTCCATCATTCCGAGGAAGTACCGACCAAACCGGTGGCGGCTATCAAGAACCCGCCTCTGGTGTGGCGTTACTTTCTGGACGCTGAAAAACTGCCCCCCGACAACAAGCTGTCGGAGGAGGATTATATCGTCGAGAAGGTGATGGAAATCAATACCCGTATCGAGGACTCTTACGTCTTCTCGTCCGGCAAGAACATGGCGGCCTTCAAGGGCGTCGGTTATCCGGAGGAAATTTCCGAATATTTCTGTCTGGAAGATTACGATGGGTATCTGTGGACGGCTCACGGCCGTTTCCCGACCAACACCCGCGGCTGGTGGGGCGGGGCGCATCCGTTCAATATCCTGGACTGGACGGTGGTCCATAACGGGGAGATTTCCTCCTACGGCATCAACCGGCGGTATCTGGAGCAGTTCGGGTATCACTGTACTTTGCAGACCGACACCGAGGTGGTGGCTTACGCCGTCGACCTGCTGGTCAGACGGCATAATCTGCCCATCGAAGTGGTGGCCGAGATTTTCGCCCCGCCGCTATGGTCTGAGATTGAGCGTCGTCCCGATTCCGAAAGGGAACTGCTGACTGCTTTGCGTCAGGTTTACGGCAGTCTGCTCATGAACGGCCCGTTCACCATTATCATTGCCCACGAAGGTGAAATGATCGGTCTGACCGACCGCATACGCCTGCGCCCGCTGACCGTCGGCGAGAAAGGCAGTATGCTGTATCTTTCCAGCGAGGAATCAGCCATCCGGTTGATCTGCCCCGAGCTGGACAAGGCCTGGATACCCATGGGCGGTCAGCCGGTTATCGGTTCGCTCAAGAACCCGCTGGGGGGCCGAAAAGAGCCGGTTGCCGGAGGGGTGGCCTGAGGTGCTGACCCGGCGTATCATACCCTGCCTGGATGTTACCGGCGGCCGCGTGGTCAAGGGACAGAGTTTTCTCAACCTCCGCGACGCCGGAGACCCGGTGGCGCTGGCCCAGTTCTATTACGAACAGGGTGCCGATGAACTGGCGTTTCTGGATATTACGGCGACGGTGGAGAGCCGCAAGACCATGGCCTCCATCATCAGCGAGTTGTCCGGCAAGGTCTTCATGCCGCTGACCGTTGGCGGCGGTATCAGAACCATCGAGGATATGCGGCAGATGCTGTTATCCGGCGCCGATAAGGTGGCCATCAATACCGCCGCGGTCGCTCGGCCGGAGCTGATAACCGAAGGCGCCATCAAGTTCGGCAGTCAGTGTATTGTGGTGGCCATCGACGCCAAACGCGTTGCCGATGACCAATGGGTGGTCAGGACGCACTCTGCCTCCCAGGAATCCGGTCTGGATGCCGTCGAATGGGCCCGGAAAGCCGCCGAAATGGGCGCCGGGGAACTGCTGGTGACCAGCATCGATTCGGATGGACACCGCCAGGGTTACGATAACGCCCTGAATCGGGCAATCTCGGAAAAGGTCGGGGTGCCGCTGATTGCCTCGGGCGGCGCCGGCACCCTGGAGCATCTATACGACGCTTTGACCGAAGGCAAGGCCGACGCGGTACTGGCCGCCAGTATTTTCCACTACGGAAGTTATACCATTGACCAGGTAAAAGATTACTTGAGCCGTAAAGGCATAGCTGTAAGGCAATAAGGAGCCGAAATGAGAACTTTGGTACCCGCTAAATTCATTGTCGAACGCGACCCGGAAAAGTGCATCAAATGTCAGGTATGCGTTAACCAGTGCAGTTTCGACAGCCATTATTACGATGCTGATGACGACGAAATACGTTGCCGGGACGGCAAGTGCATCGGCTGTCACCGGTGCGTTCTGTTCTGCCCGACCAACGCCCTGGTAGTGCGGCGCAACCCGCTGGAATACCGGGAGAATTACGGCTGGAAGCCGGAATACATCGAGGATATTCAGAAGCAGGCGGAACAGGGCGGCATGCTGTTGACCGGCATGGGCACTGACAAGGTGCCCCGGATTTACTGGGACCATCTGGTGCTCAATGCCTCCCAGGTGACCAACCCGTCCATCGACCCGCTCCGGGAACCGATGGAAATGCGGACTTATATCGGCTCCAAGCCGGACATGGTTGAAATAGATCCGGGCACCGGTGGTCTGGCGACTAAAATTGCCCCGCAGGTCAAGCTGGAAGTGCCCATCATGTTCGCCGCCATGAGTTACGGCGCCGTGTCACTGCACGTCCAGGAGTCACTGGCCCGGGCGGCTACCGAGGTCGGCACCCTGTGGAATACCGGTGAGGGCGGTCTGCACCCCTCTCTGGCCAAGTACGGCGATAATACCATCGTTCAGGTGGCTTCCGGGCGTTTCGGTGTTTATTCAGATTACCTGAACGCCGGACGTATCGTCGAAATCAAGATCGGCCAGGGCGCCAAACCCGGTATCGGCGGCCATCTGCCCGGGGAGAAAGTGTCGGCCGAAGTATCGCTGACCCGTATGATTCCCCGCGGTACCGACGCCATTTCACCGGCGCCGCAACACGACATCTATTCCATTGAGGACCTGTCGCAGTTGATTTATGCCCTGAAGGAGGCTACCAATTATCGGCGGCCGATTTCGGTCAAGATTGCCGCGGTGCATAACGCCCCGGCCATCGCCTCCGGCATGGTGCGGGCCGGTGCTGATATGATTGTACTCGATGGCGTCCGGGGCGCTACCGGCGCCGCTCCCAAGGTCATTCGGGATAATGTCGGCATTCCCATTGAGCTGGCGCTGGCCGCGGTCGATACCCGGTTGCGCGCCGAAGGCATCCGCAACCAGGCTTCGCTGGTGATTTCCGGCGGCATCCGCACCTCCGGTGACGTGGCCAAGGCCATCGCGCTGGGCGCGGACGCCGTCAATATCGGGACTGCGGCGCTGGTGGCTCTGGGTTGTCGGCTGTGTCAGCAGTGCCACACCGGCAAATGCGCCTGGGGTATCTGCACCTCCGATTTGAAGCTGACCAAGCGCATTAACCCGGAGATCGGCGCCCGCCGGGCGGCCAATCTGATACGGGGCTGGTCGCTGGAAATCAAGGATATGCTCGGCGGCATGGGCCTCAATGCCCTGGAAAGCCTGCGCGGCAACCGGTTGCATCTGCGGGGTTACGGCCTGAGTGAAAAGGAACTGGAAATTCTGGGTGTAAGGATGGCTGGAGAATAACATGACCGCAACTTCAACGAATTCGAAAACCGTGAAAATAGACGCTACCGGCATTTATTATCGGGAGCTCAATCAGCAGTTACGCCGGCTGGCCGAGGAAGGTGTCGAGCAGGTGGAACTGGAAAACGTCTGCGGCCAGCGTTATATCGCTACGGATCTGTCACGGCCGATGGAATTCAAAATCACCGGCACTCCGGGCAACGACCTGGGGGCTTTCATGAACGGCTCCCGCATCGAGGTGTTCGGCAACGCTCAGGACTGTATGGGCAACACCATGAACGCCGGCGAAATCATCATCCACGGCCATGCCGGCGATATTTGCGGCATGGCGGCCCGGGGCGGCAAGATATTCGTCCGTGATTACGTCGGCTACCGCGCCGGTATCCACATGAAGGAGTACCAGGATAAGAAGTCGGTGATGGTTATCGGCGGCACCGGCCAGGATTTCCTGGGTGAGTACATGGCCGGAGGCGTTCTGGTGGTGCTGGGCCTGTCACTGGCCGAAGGTGAAAAGCACCGGGCCAATTTCATCGGCACCGGCATTCATGCCGGAGTTATCTATATTTGCGGCGGTTTCGAGCCTCATCAGCTCGGCAAGGAAGTCGGTGTCGCCGAACTGGACGATCACGACCAGGAGGTTCTCGGCGGATTGATCGACGAATACTGCGGCCATTTCGGCGGTAACGCCGAGGCTATCAAGGCCCGTCCTTTCAAGAAACTGTACCCCAAGGAACTGCGTCCCTACGGCCGGATGTATTCCTATTGATCCGGCGTCAGACAGACTTTGTTCAAAATACTGATACTGGCAGAAGCAACGGACAAGACCCGGGAACTGAAAAACCGATTGTCCCGGGAAGGCTACGTCTGCCTGCTGGAACCCCCGGGTGACACCCCGGAAACCGTTATTGACAGGCATTCCCCACGGATGGTGGTGCTGGATGTGCCCACCGACGGCCCCTGGCCTGACCTCGGCGTCGCCGGCAGTCGCCCCTTTTACCTGCTGATGGTCTTCCGACACCGAATGGCCGAAGTAACCGGTGATGCCGATGTCGGCGATTTCGTGTTGAAGCCATTCGACATCGATGAACTGTTGACCCGTATCCGCCGGGTGGCGCTTAAATCCGAGGGTGCCCCGTCCGTTGACATCATCACTGCCGGGGAACTGGTCATCGACACCGCCCGGTGTGAGGTGACGCTGGCCGGCCAGCCGATAGACCTGACTTTTCGCGAGTATGAACTGCTGAAGTTTCTGGCATCCAATCGGGGCCGGGTTTTCAGCCGGGACATTCTGCTCAATAAGGTCTGGGGCTTCGACTACTTTGGTGGCGACCGCACTGTCGATGTCCATGTCCGGCGTCTGCGGGCCAAGATCGAGGAGTACGGCCAGGTCTACGTGGAAACGGTACGCAACATCGGGTACCGGTTCAAGCGTAACCTTTGAGGCGCTGGACCGCGAGTGTGTTAGACTGAGGTCGATGAATATCCGGAGCCGGTTATGAATGTTGGTATTTTGAAATTCAGTATCCGCCTGCCTGAATCCCACTCCCTCAAGGAAAAGCGGAAAATAGTCAAGTCTCTGGTCGCTCAACTCAATAACCGCTTCAATGTATCGGCGGCTGAGGCGGATGACCATGATCTGTGGCAGATGGCGACTATCGGCGTCGCCTGCCTGTCCAATGAAAAACGCCATACCAATGAAGTCCTGCATAAAGCCCTGGCTTTTGCGACGACATTCGATCTGGAGATGATGGATTCCAGTCTGGAGTTCATCGATTTGTGATATTGAAAAACGATGAGTTCGTCACCTTTCTTCGCGCTTCCGGGGAGATGTCGGGGACGCTGGCTCATTTTGAGAGCATCCCGGCCCGGGAAGGTCGGTTCCGGGAGCCCGCCTCGGCCCTCGACCCTCGGCTGGCGGTGCGGCTGAACGAACGAGGTCGCTGGCCGCTGTATCTCCACCAGGCGCTGGCTGTCGATGCCGCCATGTCCGGCCGAAATGTCTTCATCGCCACCCCGGCGGCCTCCGGCAAGAGCCTGGGTTACCAGATACCGGTGGTTCAGAGTCTGCTGGAGAATCCCCGGACAACTGTCCTGTACCTGGCGCCGACCAAGGCGCTGGAGCAGGACCAGTGCCGTCATTTCCGGGAGTTGTTCTGTCCGGGTCTTATCGGTGACAGCGAATTCGGGATCATCGACGGCGATACGCCCGGCGGGGAGCGCGCCACCATCCGGCGGAGCACTCGTTTCCTGCTGTCCAATCCCGATATGCTCCACGTTTCCATTCTGCCCCGTCATCAGCAGTGGCGGCGTTTTCTGTCCAATCTGAAATATGTCGTCATCGACGAAGCCCACCAGTACCGCGGTGTTTTCGGCTCTCACCTGGCGCTGATACTGCGCCGCCTGCGACGGCTTTGCCGGCGGTACGGCGCTACGCCGCAGTTTATCCTGGCTTCGGCTACCATCGATAACGCGGCCGAATTCGGCCGGGCGCTGGTCGGGGAGCCGGTTGAAGTAGTCGACCAGGACGGCGCGCCTTATGGCGGCAAGGATTTCATTTTCTGGAACCCGCCGCTGACCGACCCGGCGCGTTCTCAGCGCCGGAGCGCTTCCGCTGAAGCCACCGTCCTGTTCGCTGAAGCCGTAGCTCGCGGTATCCGAACCCTGGCTTTCGCCAGAACCCGTCGGTTAGCTGAAGTGATGAGCGTCCATGCCCGTGATCGGCTGACCAGGCAGGCCCCGGAACAGGCAGAGCGGATCAAGGCCTATCGGGCCGGTTACCTGGCGGAAGACCGGCGGCGGATAGAGCAGGAGCTTTTCAACGGCCGGCTGACCGGCGCGGTAGCCACTTCAGCGCTGGAGCTGGGAATCGATATCGGTGACCTCGAAGCTACGATACTGACCGGATATCCCGGTTCAATCGCCTCAGCCTGGCAACAGGCCGGTCGCAGTGGCCGGCGGGCTCAGAGGTCGGTTTCGATAATGGTGGCCCGCAACGACCCGCTCGACCAGTATTTCATGCGTCACCCGTCATTTTTCTTCGGCCGTTCCTCCGAAGCGGCTTTGGTTAACCCGGACAACATACAGATCATGGACGCTCACCTGCGGTGTGCCGCCTGGGAGCTGCCCCTGACCGGCGGTGATCGGGATTATTTCGGAGAATACCATGATGAACGCCTGGCGGTGTTGACCGATGGCGGTCAGTTGACGCAACGCCGCGGCGCTTATTATCCGGCGACCGGTCTGTCCTATCCGGCCGGCGAGGTCAGTATCCGGGGTCTCGGTGGCACCGACTACCTGGTCATCGATGGCAAAACCGGCGCCATGCTGGAGAGGCTGGATGCACACACTGCCCTTTTCCAGCTTTTTCCCGGTGCGGTCTATCTGCATCAGGGTGAGAGTTATATTGTCCGTTCCCTGGATGGAGAAACCAGGGTGGCTGACGTTGAGAGGCATGATGAAGGATACTACACCGAAGCCAGGGATATCACCGACTTGCGGGTCATGCGGGTTCTGCGGCACATCATGGTCAGAGGCCACAGTGTGTCTCTCGGAGAGGTGGCGGTGACAGAGACCGTGGTCGGCTTCCGGCGTAAAGCCCAGTTCAGCGAAGAGGTGCTCGGCGAAGAACCGCTGGACCTGCCGCCGCAGAGTTTCCGGACCATCGCGCTGTGGTTCGAGCTGTCGGAAACAATGGCTGAATCTGTCGGAGCGCTGGGGCCGGGCCGGGATTTCGCCGGCGGTCTGCACGCGGTGGAACATGCCGCTATCGGTATTTTGCCGCTCAGGGCGCTGTGCGACCGAAATGATATCGGCGGGCTGTCCACTCCGCTCCATCCTGATACCGGCGCGCCGACGGTCTTCATCTATGACGCTCACGCAGGCGGTGTCGGCATCGCGGAAAAGGGGTTCGATATCATTACCGAGCTATGGCAGACAACGCTGGACGTGGTGGCCGAGTGCCCCTGCGAAGACGGCTGTCCCGGTTGTATCCAGTCCCCCAAATGCGGCAACAACAACGAACCCCTGGACAAACAGGCGGCGATTCTTCTGCTCCGTGGTCTGCTGGGTATTCGTGAAGTGGCTGTTGCCGAGTAATGATTTTTTACAACCAGATGGTTTTATGAAATAATGACTTACATTAGAACGGGGTTATTCTAATGAGTTTATATCGTAACCGACAATTCTGGCTGATAACAGCCCTGGGTCTGGTATTCATCATGGCCGTATATACTGATCTTCTGAGGGGTCAGGTACCGGTCGGTGACGAGTTCCAGCTGGTTTTCTTCGCCATTCAACAGATACTGTTCCTGACCGTAGTAGCGCTGGCTACCTTTCGCTTTGGGCTCAATGTAGGTTTTACCTTCTGGGCAGTGCTGGGAGCGCTGACGGTGCCCTACGCCATCATTTTTTTGACAACCAACTGGCACCCCTATCTTCTGCTGGAGTTTATCATCATCGGACTGGTTGGTCTGAGCGCCGTCGGCCTCATCAACGGCTATGAGCAGGGCAAACGCAAACTGCTCGACTACCAGCGGACGCTGGAAGACAGGGTCAGGGAACGCACCCAGGATTTGAGCGAGGCCAACCAGGCTTTGGAAAAGGACATCATCAAACGCAAGAAAGTGGAAGCGGAATTGCGCGAGGCACTGGCCGAGGTCAAGACGCTGTCCGGATTACTGCCCATCTGTGCCAACTGCAAGCAGATAAGAGACGATAAAGGCTACTGGAGCAGTGTCGAGAAGTATATCAGCACCCACTCCGAAGCCGAATTCACTCACGGTATCTGTCCGGACTGTCTGGCCAAACTTTACCCCAGCTACTACGGCCCCGACGGCAAACGCAAGACCCGCTCCGGCGAAAATGGCTGACGGGCTGGGTTAACGCCGGTCCTTGATGCTTTTGCGGAACACGGCGTCCCGGAATGACGTGGAACGTTCGCCAATCTGCCTGACCCGCATGATATATTGCAGGCCGGGTATCAGCAACAGCACGAAAGTGTAGCCCAGAAAGAGCATGGAGTCGTATATCAGCCAGGCGACAAAGCCGAATGTCACGAAGGCAATGCTGTAGCTTAACGTCGGGAATCTGGTTATCAGCAAGAGCAAACCGAAGGCGGCTATATAGATGGGGATGCCCCACGGCATCAGGAAGGCCAGCACCCCGATGCAGGTAGCCCCGCCCTTGCCGCCCTTGAATTTCAGCCAGACCGGCAGGACATGCCCGGCTACGGCGACCATGCCGGCAAGCAATTCCACCAGTTGGGGCGTTTCCAGCCAGCGGGCGACGGCTACTGCCAGCGCTCCCTTGCCGATGTCCACGGCCAGTACCACCATGCCGGGCCAGAAACCCACCTGGTAGAAGGTGTTCATGGTGCCCATGTTTCTGGTGCCGACCTGCCGGATATCGAAGCCTTTGACCCAGCGCCCCATCAGGTAAGCCAACGGGACACTGCCGATGAAGTAGGCGGCTACCAGGGCCAGGATAACAGCCAATGTTTCGTTCATCTCCACCTCTGATAATTACAGTTCAGACCGATGGGGCGAAGTCCACGATGTTGAGCCGTAACGTTTCGCGTCCGTTGAAACGGTCCATTTCCAGATTATACACGATATCCAGCGGGTCGGGGAGTATTTCCAGCATCCGGGCGGCCTGGCGGAAGGCAATGGCTTCCCAGACGACGCCTCCCTGGGTCAGTCTCATCTTGAGATGGTCGCCGGAAGCTCCGATAGTCCGATACCCGGCGGCGGTGACGCATCTCGATACGAAAAGGGGTGGCCGGTTGCCCTGACCGAAAGGGGCCAGCCGCTGAAGCATCTGAAACAGCCCGCCGCCCAGTTCCTTCAGCATTGCTTCGGCATCGATATGCAGTACCGGCTGGAGGTCGAGCGATGCCAGTTCACGCTCGGCAATCTCGCCCAGCATCATGGCCAGCTCCGGCAGGTCTTTCGGCTTCAGGCTGAAACCTGCCGCTTGCGCATGGCCGCCATAGTGAGCCAGCAGGTGCCCGCAACGGTCAATAGCCGCGGTGATATTGAAACCGGGGATAGAGCGGCAACTGGCGGTGGCCAGTTCACCGTCACGGCGGACGACAATGGATGGTCGATAAAATTCATCGCTCAGACGCCCGGCCACCAGGCCCAGGATACCCTGGGGACACTCTTCGTCTTCAATGAATAACAGGGATTTCAACGGCTCGGCAAGCACTCTGTCCCGCGCTTTATTGACATAAAGCAAGGTCAACCGCTGGCGCTCGATGTTCTGGGCTTCAAGCTCCGCGGCCAGTTCTGCCGCTTCGCCGGCTGAGGTTGCGGTCAACAGGTTATAACCGGCGATAGCGTGATTGAGCCGGCCGGCGGCATTCAGCCGCGGCGCCACTTGCCAGGAGATACTTTCGGCATCCAGTTGACCTGTCCGAAGCCGGGACAGGTTGATAATTTCGGTCAAGCCCGGTGACGGGTGGTCATTCAGATGCTTCAAGCCCTCTTTGACCAGGTAACGGTTTTCGCCCGTCAACGGCATGATGTCGGCAATGGTGCCCAGCGCGGTCAGTTCCAGGAAATGCTCCTGCGGCAACGGTTTGCCCATGCCGTGGAACAACGCCTCAACCACTTTGAAGGCGACGCCGGCGCCCGATAGTTCGGTGAAGGGATATTCGGAATCCGGCCGCTTGGGGTTGATTACAGCTACCGCCGGCGGTAGCTCGTGTCCCGGCAGGTGATGGTCGGTGATGATGACGTCTATTCCCATTTTGGCGGCAGTCTTCACCTCGGCAACTGCGTTGACGCCGCAATCTACGCTGACCACCAGACTGACGCCTTCAGCGGCCATCTTCTTCAAGGCGTCGGTTTTCAGACCATAGCCTTCGCTCAGGCGGTGGGGGATATACGGGGAGGCATTCGCCCCCAGCCTTTTCAGGCCGGTGACCATGATGGCGGTGGCGGTAATGCCGTCGGTGTCGTAATCACCGTAAACGACTACAGCTTCGTGGCCCAGTATGGCCCGGTAGATACGGGTCATGGCCGGCTGAATGTCGGGCAGAAGCATCGGATCGCCGACCAGCCGGGCATCTCCGGCCAGGAACAGTTCAGCCTCGGTCGCCGTGGTTATGCCGCGGTTGGCCATGACGCGGGCCATCAGGCCGGGATAAGCTCGGCCGAGGTCTTCCGGAACGGCGCCGTCGGCTACCTGCCAGCGGGCGCCGTGCATCGGTCACTCCTATGAAAAGCGTCGCAGAATGAGGACGGAATTGTGCCCGCCGAATCCAAACGAGTTGGACAGCGTAGTTCGCACGTCTGCCTTGCGGGCGGTGTTGGGCACATAGTCAAGGTCACAATCAGGATCCGGTGTGGTGTAATTAATCGTCGGCGGGATTATACCATTTTTGATGGTCAGAGCGCAGATGGCGGCCTCTGTGGCACCGGCGGCGCCAATCAAGTGGCCCAGCATGGATTTGGTGGAACTGACAGCAACCTTACAGGCATGGTCACCGAGAACGGTCTTGATGGCCCTGGTCTCCATTTTGTCGTTGAGCTGAGTGGAAGTGCCGTGGGCGTTGACATAGTCAATTTCAGCCGGTTCAATGCCGGCTCGTTTGAAGGCCATGACCATGGCCCGGGCGGCGCCTTCACCGCTTTCAATCGGCTGGGTGATGTGGAAAGCGTCGCCGCTGGCGCCGTAGCCGATAATCTCGGCGACAATATCAGCGCCGCGAGCCTGAGCCACGGAAAGCTCTTCCAGTACCAGCACCGCGGCGCCTTCGCTCATGACGAAGCCGGTGCGGTCGGCATCAAAAGGGCGGGAGGCGTGTTGCGGGTCATCGTTAGCCGTGGACAGGGCATTGAGGGCGTTGAAGGCGGCGAAAGCCAGCGGATTCATGCCGGATTCCGACCCGCCGGCCAGCATAGCGTCGGAGCGGCCCTGTTTGATGCTTTCGAAGGCAACGCCGATGGCATCGGAACCCGAAGAGCACGCCGAGGTGGTACAGAAATTGGGCCCCTTGAGCCCCAGGGAAATGGAAACCTGGGCGGCGGCCATATCCGAAATCATCATCGGAATCAGAAACGGGGTAATACGGCTGGGCCCTTTATCCAAAAATACTTTAGTCTGCTCGAACATGGTGGTCAGGCCGCCGATACCGGAGCCGATGATGACGCCGGTCTCTTCGCCCCGCGCTTCACAATCAAAGCCGGCGGCTTCAACTGCCTGTCTGGCCGCGGCGACGGCTAACTGGGCGAATCGGTCCATGCGGCGGACGTCTTTGCGGTTAATGAAATCGGTGGGTTCAAAGCCCTTAACCTCGCCGCCGAATCGCGTTTCCAGGTCGGAGGCATCGAACAGGGTCAGCGGTTCGATGCCGTTGCGGCCATTAATCAGCCCGTCCCAGGTGATGTCGGCGGAAAGTCCCAGCGGGGAGACGATTCCAATACCGGTAATGACCACCCGGCGTTCGGTAGGCGAAGCGACAGATTTATCGGACATATCGAATATACCTCGGAGCAAAGATGCCTATTTATAGCATATTATTGAATGATAGTTCAACGTTTGGCGGTTTCCTGAGAAAATCATTGGCATAAGGTTTCAGGGTAGTATAATGAGGTAATCTAGCCACCCGAAGCAAGCGAAGGGCGATTGGACGTTAATGAACCTGGATTACTTTTATAACATCGCGCTCCTGGTGTTACTGGTGGTGGTCATTGAACTGCTGATGCGGCACGGCGGCTACCGTCCCGGCCGGTATCGGGCTTTTCTGGGGGTGCTCATCGGGGCGGCGGCTGTCCTGGGAATGATGAATCCGGTGGAATTTTCGCCCGGCCTGATATTTGACGGAAGGTCGGTACTTATCAGCGTCGGCGGCTTCATCGGCGGCCCGGTGACGGCAGTTATTTCAGCTCTCATCGCCATTGTTTATCGGCTGTCGCTTGGCGGCGTCGGCGCTCTGGTCGGCGTCAGTGTCATCATCTGGTCGGCGGCGCTGGGGGTCGGGTTCTATTATCTGCGGCAGAGGTGGGGTAAAAGGGCGGTCAATCCTCTTGCTCTGATGGCGTTTGGTGTTGCGGTGCATCTGGGTATGCTGGCTATCATGTTCGGTCTGCCCGGCGGCATGGAGACCGAGGTTATCGGAAGCATCGCCTTGCCGGTGATGACCATTTTTCCCATAGCGGTGCTCATCATGTGCCTGCTGTTTCTGGACCAGGAACGATATTATCAAACTGTAGATCAGCTGGAGGTCAGGGAAAAGGAATTACATGAAGCTCTGGCGAATTCCCGGCAGACGGTGCAGATTCTCCGGCGTTATGAGCTTATTGCCGGTCATTCCCGCGATATCATTCTGTTCCTGGACGCCACCGACGGCCGGATAAAGGAAGCCAATAAGGCGGCGGAAGAGGCCTATGGCTATTCCCGTGAGGAACTGCAAGCCCTGAAAATCACCGACCTGCGGGCGCCTGAGACTCTGGGTGATGTACAGAGCCAGATTGTGAAGGCCAATACCGATGGCATCCTTTTCGAGACTCAGCACCGCCGACGTGACGGCAGTGTTTTCCCGGTGGAGGTCAGTTCACGCGGCGCCGACATAGCCGGGCACCGACAGCTTATCAGTGTCATCCGGGACATCACCGCACGCAAGTCAGCCGACGAAACTCAAAAACAGCTCAAAGCCAAGGCCGAGATGTCTTCCCGTCTGGCGGTGGTGGGTGAGATGGCCGCCGGCATCGCGCACGAGATAAACAACCCTTTGACCGGGATAATTGGGTTTTCCGAACTGCTGATGGAACAGTCCGAACTTCCGGAAAACGTTCGGGAGAATGTCGTCATCATCTCCCGGGAGAGCCAGCGCATCAAGGATATAGTTCGGCGGATGTTGACCTTCGCCCGGCAGAGCGCGCCCCAGAAAAGCGCGGTCGATATTCACGAACTCATCGACAATACACTGGAACTGCGGAAATACGTTCTGGAAACGGCCAATATCAAGGTGATCCGGCGCTATGATATGGGCCTGCCGTGGCTTACCGTTGATTCCGGCCAGATGCAACAGGTTTTCCTGAATATACTGGTCAACGCCGAGCATGCCATGAAGGAATATCATGGCCGGGGGGAGATAACCATCTCTACCCAGCGGGCGGGAGACCGGATTAAACTGAGTTTTAAGGACGACGGTCCTGGAATAACGGACGAGGTCAGGCCGAAGCTGTTTCAACCCTTCTTTACCACCAAGGAACCGGGTGAGGGCACCGGGCTGGGGCTGTCGCTGTCGCTGGGTATTGTTCAGGAGCACGGCGGTGAAATCACAATAAATTCCGTTGACGGGCAGGGGGCCGAATTCGTCATCGACCTGCCGGCAACACTGGCCGCTGAGCCGATTGTAAACACATCGACGGAAGATTATTCTGTCCCTGATGCCGGACAAAAGCTGAAACTGCTGGTGGTCGACGACGAGCCTGCGGTGCGGACCATGGTCACCCGGATTTTCAGCGGCAACGGGCATACGGTGGACGAATGTCCCGACGCGGCCGAGATCATCGATCGGCTGGCTTCGAACGAATATGACGCTATCCTGCTGGATATCCGCATGCCGGGACTCAGCGGTACCGAGTTGTTCAGCCTGATTCTGGAAAAATATCCGGAACAGGCAAGGCGGGTGATATTCATTACCGGCGATACCTCTGACCCGATTACCCGGAAATACCTGGAAACTCATCGTATAGCATACGTGGCCAAACCGTTTGACCGGGCAACGCTGGAGGCCGCCGTCAACCGGGTTATAACCGATTACGGAAACCGGTCTCGGCCTTCGGCTTGACCTGATTTGTAGTTATGTTAGAATACATAACAGTAAAAGCGGTGCCGAGGTTCCCATGAAAACAGATGTCGATAACTTTCTGAATTACCTGATGGTGGAAAAAGGGTTTTCCGGCAATACCCGGGACGCCTATCACAATGACCTGTACCAGTTGGCGGATTTCAGTACCCGGTGCCTGCGCCAGCGGGGCGACCAGGACCTGTGGGATAACTTCAACAGACAGGACATGCTGTCTTATCTGCTCGACCTGAAGGAGCGCAACTACGCGGTGACCACCGTGGTGCGCAAGCTGGCGGCGGCCAAGAGTTTTTTCAGCTTTCTGCTGGAAGAAAACAAAATCCGCCAGAACCCTACCGACAATATCGAGTCACCCAAGGTGGGTAAACCTCTCCCCGATGCCATCTCCGTCCAGCAGGTAAAGGCGCTGTTGGAACAGCCGACCCTGGCCGGCGGACCGGAAGCCAAGCGCGACCGGGCCATGCTGGAACTGCTGTATGCCAGCGGCATGCGGGTCAGTGAACTGATAGGGCTCGACCTGGCTGACGTGGATTGTGACGAGGAGCAGGTGCGTTGCTTCGGTAAGGGCAATAAAGAACGGATAATTCCCATTCATCCCCAGGCGGCCCGGATAGTATCTGAATACATCGAAGAAGTCCGGCCCCGACTGGTTCGCAGTAATGATGAAAAAGCGTTGTTTCTCAATCGGCGGGGAGAACGCCTGACCCGCCAGGGCCTGTGGCAGATTCTCAAGGAATACGCCGTGGCCGCCGGCCTGAACGGACAGGTGACGCCGCATACCCTGCGACATTCATTCGCCACCCATATGCTCAACGGAGGCGCTGATTTGAGGTCTGTCCAGGAACTCTTAGGCCACGCCAATATATCCACTACCCAGATATATACCCATCTGACTTCGGATCACATCCGGCGCGCCTACGACTCGGCCCACCCCCGGGCCCGAAAGTAAATCTATTGAATAGAATGGAATCCATAAATGGCTGATAAGCACTCCTCCAAATACGGTAAGAAAAAGAAAAAGCAAAAGCCGGGTTACCGGCCTGAGGCCGGGACAGCCCCCGTCTATCCGACAACGGCTACGCCTGACCGACGGGAACCGGTAAAGACGGAACCGGCGGCCGCTAAAACCTTCGTCGTTACCCGCCCGGTAGCCATGCCTGACCTGACCGCCGAACTTAAGCGTATCGGCATCATCGGCGGCGTTCTGCTGGCGGTGCTGGTGGCGGCGGCTTTGCTCATCGGCTGAATCATTCACTTTCCCGGAGGCTGAATATGGACGTCCTTCAGGCCATCAAGACACGGCGCAGTCACCGGCAGTACACCGAAACGCCGGTAACCGAAGAAGAACTGAACACGGTACTCGAAGCGGCGCGCTGGGCGCCCAGCTGGGCCAACAGTCAGTCATGGCATTTCGTTGCCGTACTGGACAAAGGCGTCAAGACGCGAATCGCCGACTCCCTGACCGGCAATCGCGCCGTCCAGGCGGTCAGGCAGGCGCCGGTACTCATTATCTGCTGTGCCGAGCCGGGCAAATCCGGCTGTTTCGACGGAGTGCCGGTGACCGACAAGGGGCAGTACTGGTATATGTACGACGCCGCCCTGGCCATGCAGAATATTTCACTGGCCGCTCACGCCATCGGTCTGGGAACCGTTCACCTGGGCCGTTTCGATTCAGCCATGGTCGGTGAAATCATCGGTCTGCCGGAAAACCTGACGGTGGTGGCCATGACGCCGCTGGGTCATGTGCCGGATGACGCCAACCCGCCGGCGCCGCCGCGCAAACGGCTGGAGGAAATTGTCTCTTACGATACCTACGGATCTGCCGATAAATGACTTTTCGCCACTGGGTTTATGTTGCCGTCGGCCTGTTTGCGGCTGGCCTGACTGCCGGGTTGGCTCTGCCGGCCGGGGCCATTGCCGAAGAACTGTCCATTTTCAGCGAAACCTTCGAAGACACTGAAAACCTGGACGCCGCAGGAATGCTGGTTTTCATCCTGTTCAGCAATATCACCGCCTTTCTAACGTCATTTTTCTTCGCTCCCCTGCTATTGCTGATACCCATCGGGTCATTGTTTCTCAACGGCGCGGTCATCACCCTGGTGGTCCGGCTGGTGCTGGAGGAACAATCGGTATGGTACGTTATCGCCGGGCTGGCGCCTCACGGCATCATCGAAATACCGGCCTATCTGATGGTTATGGCCGCTTCGCTGAGCTTCGGCTTT
Organism: Dehalogenimonas lykanthroporepellens BL-DC-9; assembly: GCA_000143165.1. Lineage (NCBI taxonomy): Bacteria > Bacillati > Chloroflexota > Dehalococcoidia > Dehalococcoidales > Dehalococcoidaceae > Dehalogenimonas > Dehalogenimonas lykanthroporepellens. The sequence goes on along the minus strand of CP002084.1, from coordinate 971,806 downwards.
GCCGTTCTTCGAGGATTGTTCCAGCCGGGGTACCGCCCGGAGGTCATGCCGCAAGCCAAGGCCAATCTTCGCCGGCTGGGTATCGGCCTGGTGTTGCTGGTGCCGGCGGCGCTTATCGAAAGCTTCATCACGCCGTTGTTCCTGGGATGGTTCGGGTGAGCGATTCATTCGTCACCCGGTTGAACTTGCCCATGCCACGGCGTCTGGTTATAATAGCCCCCAATGACTGAATACAGGGCAGGTGACACATGGAGAATTATGGCATAGCCAGCATCCGTAACGTGGCGCTCCTGTCGCACAGCGGTGCCGGAAAAACTACATTGGCCGAGGCCATGCTTTACAGCGCCGGCGCTGTCAGCCGGATGGGTAAAGTCGATGATGGCACCACGGCGTCGGATTACGACCCCGATGAAACGAAGCGAAAGATAAGTATCAATCTTTCGCTTTTGCCTTTTAAGTGGGGTGAAAACAAGATCAATATCCTGGATGCCCCGGGGTACGCCGACTTCGCCGGCGAGGCACGGGCGGCGGCCGCCGCCGCTGAAAGCGCCGCCATAGTGGTGGCCGCCGCCTCCGGTATTGAGGTCGGTACCGAGCAAGCCTGGATGACCGCCGAAGCCGCCGGATTACCCCGCTTTTTCATTATCAATAAGATGGACCGGGAGAACGTTAATTTTGAATCGGTAGTCGAAGGGCTGAGAGCCCGGTTCGGCGCCGGATGCGTGCCGGTGACCGTGCCTGTAGGTTCCTTTAATGACTTCGCCGGTGTGGTCAACGTACTGACCGGCAAGGCATATTTGGGGGCTCACCCGGCCCAGGAAACCGCGGTGCCGGCGGACATGGTCGACGCGGTGGCGGAATGGCGGGAGAAACTGGTGGAAGCCGTATCCGAACACGATGACGACATGATAGAGAAGTTCCTCGGCGGCGAAGAAATCACAGACGAGGAACTGAGTCAGGGGCTTAAGAAAGCCATCGCCCAGGGCGCGGTCTTCCCAATTCTGGCCGCCGCGGCGCTGACCAATACCGGCATCGATTCCATCATGGATTTCATTGTCGATTTCCTGCCGTCGCCGGAAAACCGGGAAGTTTCCCTGGCCGACGGCGGCACCCTGACCGCCGGTGACGGCCCGCTGGCGGCGCTGGTTTTCAAGACTACTGCCGACCCTTATGTCGGCAAGCTGACCTATTTCCGGGTGTTTCGCGGCACGCTCAGCTCCAACTCCCACGTCTGGAACTCCGGTAAGAATGGCGATGAACGGGTCGGTCAGATATATGTCATGCGCGGTAAAACTCAGGAAGCGGTGTCGCAGATAGGTCCCGGCGACATCGGCGCCGTCGCCAAGCTGGCGGTAACCGTCACCAACGATACCCTGACCGCTCAGGATGCGCCGGTCAGCCTGAAACCTATTGTTTTCCCACCGTCATCCTACTCGGTGGCGGTTCATCCCCGGTCCAAGGCCGATGTGGATAAACTGTCCCAGGCCATCACCCGGTTGCTGGAAGAAGACCCGACGCTTTCGAGTCATCGAGACAGCGACACCCATGAGACCATCGTATCCGGGCTGGGAGATACCCAGATGGACGTAATGGCGGAAAAAATGGCCCGTAAATACTCGGTGGCGGTGGATCTCAAGTCTCCCAGGGTGCCTTACAAGGAAACCATTACCGGCTCGGCCAGGGCGGAATACAAGCACAAGAAGCAGACCGGCGGCCATGGCCAGTACGGCCACGTGGTACTGGAGGTGGAGGCTTTGCCGCCTGGTTCCGGGGTAGAATTTGTCGATAAGGTTGTCGGCGGCTCGGTGCCGCGCAACTATATTCCGGCGGTTGACAAGGGTATCAAGGAAGCGGTACAGGATGGCGGCAGTCTGGGATTTCCGATTGTGGATGTCCGCGCAACTCTGGTTGACGGCAGTTTTCACCCGGTGGATTCTTCGGAAATCTGCTTCAAGATTGCCGGCGCCGGCGCACTGAAAAAAGGTATGGAAGCCGCCGGGCCGATACTGTTGGAGCCGGTGGTGGTGCTAAAGATTACCGTGCCGTCGGCGGTGGTCGGTGATATCATCGGGGATCTCAATACCAAACGCGCTCAGGTACAGGGCATGAATCCCGACGGTGACCTGACAACGGTGGAAGCCATGGCACCGCTGGCCGAGGTTCAACGCTATGCAGTGGACCTCAAGAGCCTGACTCATGGGCGAGGTCGCTTCACCATGGCTTTCGACCATTATCAGCAGGTGCCAGCTCATTTGACGCAAAAACTGGTAGAAGAACGGGCGGCAGAGGTGACGGAGGCCGGTAGCGGTCATTGACCAGCCGTCGAGAGCAGTTAAAGGCAACGTGCGGGAGAGGGTGAAAGTCCTCTCCCTTTTTTTATTCCGGGGCGCAGGCGCCTCTGGCGGAATGAACGGTGGTGGCCTTGACGCCGGCGGTGACGCGGCCACCGATGGAAAGACCAAGATCTTCGGCGGACTGGCGGGTGATGACCGCCATCAGGGGGAAGCCGCCACAGTCGATTTCCAGCCGCACCAGCGGGCCGACCAGGCTGAGACCGGTGATGATACCGGGGAAGCGGTTGCGGGCGGAGGTGTGGTCATCAGACGTCGAGATGACCACGTTTTCCGGACGGATGAACAGGTCTACCGTTTCTCCGACCCGATATTCACCGACAGCCTGGATGGAATACCCATCAACCGTGGCCGTGAGCAGACCGTCATTGTTGCCGGTGACGATGCCTTTGAGGATGTTCTCCAGGCCGATGAATTCAGCGACGGCGCGGCAGGCCGGCGACATGAAGATTTCATGGCTCTGTCCCAGTTGCAGAAGCTCACCGGCTACCAGCACGCCCAGACGGTCGGCCAGGCGCTGACCCTGCGCCAGATCGTGGGTGGTCATGACGACCGTGAGTCGCTGTTCCTTGATGATGGAAGCAATCAGGTTTTCCACTTTGGTAGTGGAATTGGGGTCAAGATTGGCGGTGGGTTCATCCAGGAATAGAACTTCCGGGCGGACGACCAGCGCCCGGGCCAGCGCCACCCGCTGGGTTTCGCCGCCGGACAGTGTCTTGGCGTGCCGGTCTGCCAGATCGGCCAGTCCGACCATTTCCAGGGCATCCATGACCCGGCCGCGGGCTTCGGCGACGCCGACGCCCCGCCACCGGAGCGGCTGGGCGACGTTGTTGAAAACACTGGTGGTGAACACCAGCGGTTTCTGATGAACGAAGGCCATGCGGCGGCGCAGGTGCAGGCGGTCAGCATCGTTGTTGACCGCCTGGCCCAGCACCGAAATGGCACCGCCGGACGGGGTTTCCAGCAGGTCCAGCAGTCTGATAAGGGTGCTTTTTCCGGCGCCCGACGGGCCGATGATACCCAGTGTTTCCCCCGGGGTCACGGTGAGGTCGATGTTCTTGAGTACTGACGTCTGGCCGTATCGCTGGGTCAGCCCCCGGCTTTCGATGATGCCGTTGGTCATTCTGCCGCCCGTACCTTGAATTTTGTTTCTCGCTGTTGTAACCAGCCCAGGGCGAAATTGATGATGAGGGCGATGGCCAGCAGGATGATGCCCAGAGCGATGGACAGTTCGATATCGCCGCGGCCGGTCTCCAGCGAGATAGCGGTGGTAAGTACCCGGGTGAAGCCGTTTATATTGCCGCCGATCATCAGCGCCAGGCCGACTTCGGAAATGGCTCGGCCGAAGCCCAGGATGAAGGCGGTGAAGATGGCGAACCGGGCTTCGCGCACCATCACCAGTCCCATCTGCCAGCGTGAGGCGCCCAGTGCTACGGCCGTCTCCCTGGCCTGCCGGTCAACCCCGGACAGCGCTGAAATCACCAGACCCAGCATCAGCGGGGTGACCAGCAGTGCCTGGCCGATGACCATGATGGTGGGGGTGAACATCAAGCCGAACTCACCCAGCGGTCCAGCCCGGGAAAACAGCAGGAAAACGAACAGGCCGACCAGTACCGTCGGCAAACTGAAGAGGGTATTGATGAAGCTGATAAGGAAACGCTTGCCGGGAAACGACGAATGATATATCAGCGACCCCAGCGGCAGGGCGAATAGTCCAGCGATAACGCTGGCGGTCGCTGATATTCTCAGCGACCGCCAGGATATCTCGATGACATCGGAATCCAGCGACAGAATCATTTCGATGGCTTTTTGCAGGCCTTGCCAGATTGCTTCCAAACTCGTCCCTTACTCGGTAGGTTCGTCGCCGTAGGTTGGGGTGAACAACGGGTCGCCGTAGTCCTTGACTCCGTATTGGCCAATGATATCCTGAATGGGATCGGACATCAACCATTCCGCCAACACCTGGGCGGCTTCGGCGTTACGGACGCCGGGTACGTTAGCCGGGTTGACCGGAATGGCCGAATAGACGTTCAGCAGGATGGCGCCTGTGTCTACATGGGCTACCAGCCCGGTGTCGCCCTTGAAGGCCAGGAAGGTGCCCATGTCGGAGACGGTGTAAGCCCCCAGTTCAGCGGCCATCAGCAGGGTGGGTCCCATGCCGCGGCCGGCATCGACGTACCACTCACCGGAGCCGGTGATATCGGTGTAATTGTAACCGGCGGCGGCCCAGATGGATTTTTCCTTGGAATGGGTGCCGGAACTGTCACCGCGGGAAACGAATTTGGCCGTGCCGGACTCCGCCAGTTTGCGGAAGGCGTCTTCAGGTGAAAGGCTGGCCAGACCCAGGGGGTCGTCGGCCGGGCCGACGATAACGAAGTAATTGGAGGCGAAAGCGTAGCGCTCGGTGCCGAAGCCGTCGGCGATGAAGGCCAGTTCACGGTTTTTGTCATGAACAGTGATGATGTCCACGTCGCCTCGCTTGCCGTATTCGATGGCGATGCCGGTGCCGGCGTAAAGGACATCGACCTCGACGCCGTATTCATCCTCGAACATCGGCTCCAGCAGAGACCAGAGGCCGGTGTCGTACAGACTGGTGGTGGTGGCGACTCGCAGACGGATGGACGGGTCCAGCAGTGCCAGACCATCGTCGTCATTGTCAGCGGTAGTTGTCGGGTCGGGGTCGGTAGTTTCGGTACCGCAACCGATGGCGGCAAAGGAAACCAGCATCAGCGACATCAATACCGCTGACAGTTTCAACCAGAATTTTTTCATAATACAACCTTAATCCAATTTTTTTCGATTAAAATAAAAAGCGCCTCTTGTGTTTCAAGGAGGCGCAACGCCGGAATAATATCCCGTCATGGCTTTTCTCCTTTCCAAATCGCGGGAGGCAGTGCTGTTTCCAGCGCTACCCTCGGGTTCACCTTCCGGTGAACCACCGGTCCGGCGGCCGTATCCTGAAGAGACTTAGGCCTGGGGACTCGGAGACCGATATTCAATTGTGGACGAATATTAGCACATGGTACTAGTACCTGTCCAGTAAGTTGTGTTTCGCGTGGATTATCCTCCGGTCAGTTCCTTGATTTTGTCGGTCAGCGCCGGCAGGACTTTATTCCAATCACCGACGATGCCGTAAGTGGCTGAGTTGAAGATATTGGCTTCCGGATCCTTGTTGACGGCTACTACCGTCCTGGCTCCGGTAATGCCGGAAAGATGCTGGGAAGAACCGGAAATACCGACAGCGATATAAAGCTCCGGGGCGATTATCTTGCCGGTGATGCCGATCTGGCCGGATTCCGGCCACCAGCCCTGGTCCACCGGCGGGCGGGAAGCGCCGACACTGCCGCCGACCAGTTCCGCCAGCGCCTTCAATTGAGTGAAGCCTTCCGGGCCGCCCAGGCCGCGGCCGCCGGCGATGACGATGCGGGCATCTTCCAATCGGGGGCCTTCGGTTTCGATGACGTGACTCTCCAGGACTTTGATATCGCCGGCGGGTGGCGGCGGTAGTTCGGAAATTTCCGGAGTTGTCGGAGATGAGGTGGCTGGTTCGAAAGCCCTGGGCCGGATGGTGACGATGCCGGGTTCGGTATCGATGACAAAGTCAGCCAGGGCGTTGCCGCCATAAACCGGCCGGGTGATGACGGTATGGTCGTCTTCCGTTCGCAGGCCGACGGCATCGGTCACCGCGGCGGTTTTCAGGGATGCCGCCAGCAGGGGGGCCAGGTCGCGTCCCAGGTCATCATCGGCCAGCAGTATCAGGCGGGGTTTGGATTCGGTGACGGCGGCTACGGCGGTAGCCAAAAGGTTGACTGCGACGGTTTCCGGGGTTTCGGCGGTCAGCACTCGGTCTACGCCCATACTGCCGGCGGCTTCTGCGGCGGTCGCGGTGCCGGTGCCGATAACCGTAGCGGTTATCACGCTGTCAGGCGAGGCCTGGCGCGCCGCGCCGAAGAGTTCGGCTGACCAAACCGGCAGAATGCCCTCAGCACAGATAGTGATTATAAGTATACCTTTGTTATCGCTCATATCAGTCCTCTAAATCAGTTTCAGTTCCCGCAGTTTGAGGGCCAGGTTAGCGCCCTGTTCCTCCGGGGTTTCGCCGGGGATGGGTTCACACCTGGCTTCACGGGCCGGCTGGTACAGCCGGATCAGCCGGGCTCCGGCGACGGGGGCCGGTTCGTAGCCGATATCGGCGCCGGTCCAGTACAGCGGCTCCTTCTTCTTGGCCGCCAGTACGCCCTTGATGTTGGGCAGGCGTAGTTTGCCCAGTTCAGCGGTTACGGTTATCACCGCCGGCATAGGGGCATCCAGAACGTCATAGCCGTTTTCAGTCAGCTTTTCGATACGTAGACGACCGGCGGCCGATTCGATTTTTCGGGCGCGACTGATGACCGGCAGGTCCAGTTCGGCGGCCACCAGCGCACCGGTTTGGCCGTTATCCCAGTCGGCTGACTGCCGTCCGGCCAGTATCAGGTCGAACGGGCCGGCTTTGGTTATGGCCAGTGCCAGTATCCGGGCGGTATCACCGGATTCCGCCATCGTCGTGTCGTCCAGCAGTATCAGTTCATCGGCGCCCAGAGCCAGTGTCTTTTTCAGCAGGTCCCTGTTCAGTCCGGCGCCCAGGCTGATGGCCTTGACGCGACTGCCCGGATTGGCATCCTTCAGGCGCAGAGCGGCTTCCAGGGCGTGTTCCGAATAGGGGTCAATGACCGGAGCCACACCGGCCGGCGGCACCACCCGGTTATCAGTGGGGTCTATTTTGAAACTGGCCGGGGGGATTTCCGGGTCGGGAATCTGTTTAATCAGGATGATGATTTCCAAAACTGCCTCCGCGGTTATTATTGAACGATTGGTCAACGATTCCCTAATTTAACATCGCGGCGGGCGGCGGGTCAAATGAAAGGTGTCAGGAGAGGCGGGTGACCGATACCCTTTCCAGGGGAATAAGGTCGGTCAGGATTTCAGTCCGGCTGTGGGGCAGGTGTTCTGCGATGAGTCGTTTGACTCCGGCGGCCTGGCCGGTGCCGAATTCCAGCAGGAGCCAGTCCGGACGGCGCGGCAGACCGGCGATTTGAGCCAGCAGACGGCGGATAAGGTCGAGTCCGTCAGTCCCGCCGTCCAGCGCCAGGCGGGGTTCGAACCGGTTGGCGGATACTTCAGCAGACGGTACATACGGCAGGTTGGCGCAGATGATGTCGAAGTTGAGGTCAGTCAGGCCGGAAAGAAGCTCCGACTTCCGGAAGCCGATGTTGGCGACATGGTGACGGACGGCGTTGCGACGGGCGGTTTCCAGCGCGGTCGGGGAGATATCGGCGGCGGTGACGGTAGAGCGGGGCAGGCGGACGGCCAGGGTCACCGCCAGGGCGCCGGAGCCGCAACCGATGTCGGCGATGGCGGGACGGTCGTAGCCTTTGGCGATATTCAAGGCTCGTTCGGCCATGATTTCGGTTTCAGGACGGGGTACCAGCACCGAAGGGTTGACTTCAAATTCCAGTCCGTAGAACTCCATTTTCCCGGTCAGGTACTGAAGCGGTTCACCGGCTGACAGGCGTTCCAGAAGCGCCCGGTAACGGGCTTCTTCCGCCGCGGTCAGTTCCCGTTCCGGATGGGCGTGGATACCGGCGCGGGTGAGGCCGGTGATATGGGCTATCAGTATTTCGGCTTCGAATTCCGATGCCATGCCCCGCAGTCTTTCCGAGGCTTCGCCCAGCGCCCGGTGGAGGTTCATAGGCCGGCGGACTGGAGCAGGCAGGCCTGCTCGTCGGTGGCCAGGGCGTCGATGATATCGTCCAGGTAGCCTTCCATGATTTTGGGCAGGTTATGAACGGACAGACCGATGCGATGGTCGGTCAGCCTGTCCTGGGGGTAATTATAGGTGCGGATTTTTTCCGAGCGGTCAGCAGAGCCTACCTGAGCGCGACGATTGTCAGTCATTTCCTTGTCCTGCTTTTCCTGCTCCATGGCCAGGAGACGTGCTTTAAGGACGGACATGGCTTTCTGGCGGTTTTTAAGCTGGGAGCGTTCTTCCTGACAAGCCACCACCAGGCCGCTGGGCAGATGGGTCATGCGCACAGCGGTAGCTACTTTGTTGACGTTCTGGCCGCCGGCGCCGCCGGAGTGATAGATGTCTATCCTTAGGTCTTCGGGTTTGATATCAACTTCTATATCTTCGGCCACCGGCATGACCGCGACGGTGGCGGTGGAGGTATGGATGCGCCCGGAGGCTTCGGTGACCGGAACTCGCTGGACGCGGTGAACGCCGCTTTCGTACTTGAGGCGGGAATAGACGTCTTCGCCGTCAATTTCAAAAACCGCTTCCTTAAAAGTGCCGCCGGATTGCTCGGTCAGGTCAATAATCTCCACTTTCCAGCCCTTGAGTTCGGCGTAACGGGTGTACATGCGGAACAGGTCGCCGGCGAATAACTTGGCTTCGTCACCCCCGGTGCCGGCGCGGATTTCGATGATGATGTTGCGTTCGGCGTTGGGGTCTTTGGGTAAAAGGGCGATTTTAAGTTGTTCGTAAAGTTCTTCCTGCTCCTGTTTCAGACGCTTGACCTCTTCTTTGGCCAGTTCCCGCATCTCTTCATCGGTTTCGGTTTCCAGCATCTGCTCGGCTTCGGTCAGCGACTGCTCATTGCGTTTGTAGCGGCGGTACATGCCGATAAGGGCTTCCATGGAAGCCCTTTCCTTGGCCAGGCGGGTGAGCAGGGTGATGTCGGTGGCCACCGACGGGTCCGCGATGGCCTGTTCTATCTCCAGGTAGCGTCTTTCGATGATTTCCAGTTTGTCTAACATAGGTTTTCATTATAGCATGGGCGGCGGGTGTTCTCATCCGGGGATTACAATGAAAAAGAGAAGGAGTTAACTGTTAACTCCTTCTCTTTCAAGACGGATATCAGAAACGGTGACTAACAGCCGAGATTAGTCGATGGTTACGCCACCTGCAGGTATGACCACAGATTCTCCTGCTAGGTCAAAGACTCCGGTCAACACCGTAACAACGTCCCTGGTAATGGATCTCGGATTGCCGAATGTTCTGGTGGTCGACATTGTTAAAACATTACCTTCGGCATTCCACGAAACAGCATTCCAAACCGCCTTGATTTCCTGGGACGACTGGAAATCTATGTATTGGGGACCGTCGCCGAGCTCAATGTCATATGAAAAAGTAAATACCAGCTTATCTCCGATAGCCGACCCCAACATTGTTCCACCATCATCTTTGGGTATAAATAAAACGGATTCAAGAACGCTTTTTGGGAAAGCGACTTCTGCTTCATTATTGTTGAGGAATTGCGCAATTTCCCACTCGTAAAGGAATGTATTGGTTTTGTTTACTTCATTGAAATCAGTTCCGGGCCCCATTTTCTGGGCGACATCACTGATATGATTGCCGCCATCCCGACCCTTGCCGTACCGGGGCGATATGCCGGCATCAGCCAAAAGCCTTTCGGCCACAGCCGGAGCGGCGTCGTACTCGGCATCATCGGACGGATTATCAATCTCGTCTGCCATGACGGGTATCATACTGACCGTCAGTACCAATGCGAGGGCGGCAAAGAGTCTCATTAGTCTGGATTTCATAAAATACTCCTCCTGTTTATTCCAAAATTCACTGTCTTCCATGTCAGGATTTAGGACTGGCACCACCCCCTTAAAATAAAATATCGGCTCTCGATATAAAATATCAGGCCGGTTTCACTAGGGGCTCCCCGTCACCCAAGTGACCACATTACAGGTGACGGTTCAACGCTTCCTGTTGTTATTAAGATGGAAATCTAAGTTTCTTGGAGCGGAATTTTCTCCAGTCTTCTCCCGTTCAGCTTTCGATACTGAAGTTTTTGTATTGTTTTCCATTGTCCTATCAGATAGACCCAATGTCAATATATCCAAACCTATCCAAATCATACCAAACTTTACTATTTGGTGCGTTATAAAAGACATAAGGGGAATAAAGAGAACGAAAATATTGAAATAATGCCGAAACGGGTTGCCCCTTCAGGGACAAGGGGAGGCCGGGTGTTGCCGGCTACTGAATCAGCGACATGAACTCAGCGCGAGTGGCAGGGCGTTTGGCGAAGCCGCCGCGTAAGGCGGAGGTAAGGACTTTGGAGCCCGGTTTTTTAATGCCGCGCATGGTCATGCACATGTGTTCGGCGGTGATGACTACGCCGACACCGTCGGGGCTCAGGCCGTCCACTATGGCATCGGCGATTTCGGTGGCCATGCGCTCCTGAATCTGCGGCCGGCGGGCGACGGTTTCCACCACTCGGGCCAGCTTGGAGATACCGACCACCCGGCCGTCCTGGCCGGGAACATAGCCGATATGCACCACGCCGGAGAAGGGGAGCAGGTGGTGTTCGCACATGGAATAGAAGGGGATGTCCTTCAGGATGACCATTTCCCGGTGGCCCAGCTCGTAGCCGACCTTGAGGTCGTCAGCGGGGTTCTTGTCGATACCGGAGAATATTTCAGCGTACATGCGGGCGACGCGTTCCGGGGTGTCGCGCAGACCTTCCCGGTTGGGATCGTCGCCGATGGCTTCAAGCATTGTTTCCACCGCCGCGGCAATGGCGTTTTCGTCTATCATGGCTAGCTCCTAAAGACTGCCCGGTTGGCTGAAGCGTTCCCGTTCCATAGTTTCCACGCCGGCTTTCATCCTGGCGATGTATTTGTCCCGCCCCATGTAGAAGGCCGGGGTTACGTTTTTCAGGTCCAGCATCTCGCCGGCGGTGAAGGCCTCTTCCAGGGTATGTACCGCCACCACCTCGCCGACCAGCAGTTGATGGTCGCCGTAGATGCGGTCATCTACCAGTTTGCATTCGTAGGCGGCATAGGCGTCACTCAAGATGGGGGTGTTGGTGCGCAGGGGAATGTCGCGGGCGATACCGAAAGCGGCGAATTTATCCAGCTGGGAACCTTTACTGCCGCCCAGCGCCGCTATCAGACCTGCCTTATCCGCCGGCAGGAAGTTGACGCTGAACTCACCGCTGGCCTTTATCATGTCGTAGGTATGGCGCTTGGTCGAAACGGCGACGCCGAAGAGGGGCGGGTGGAACGACAGCGGGGTGTGCCAGGCCACTACCATGGCGTTGGGCTGTCCGTCATGGTAAGCCCCGACAACCGCCGCCAGGCGCGGGTAGTGCTGATAATAGGCGCCTACGTCTTCCGAAACCTGTTTCATCATGGTATTGCGCCTACCAGCCCAGTGCTTTTTCCACCGAGGCCGGATCCGGTGGGATTTCAATGAACTCGCCGGAGAAGCCCTTGATGGCGGTGTCGGCATCCTTGAGGCCGTTGCCGGTGACGACACAGACTATCCGCTCCTTGCTGAAGTCGTATCCCTGGGCCTTCAGTTTGAGCAGTCCAGCCAGCGGGGCGGCAGAAGCCGGCTCACCGAAGATGCCGCCTTTTTCGGCCATCAGGTGATAGGCTCTCAGTATTTCATCATCGGTTACCATGTCGATGACGCCGCCGGATTCGTCCCGGGCGGCTTCGGCCTGTTTCCATGAGGCCGGGTTGCCGATACGGATGGCGGTGGCGATGGTTTCCGGCCGGGTAACCGGGGCGCCCAGCACTATCGGCGCGGCGCCGGCGGCCTGAAAGCCCATCATCATGGGGGTCCGGTCGGTGATGCCTTTATCGTGGTATTCCTTGAAACCCTTCCAGTAGGCGGTGATATTGCCGGCGTTGCCTACCGGCAGAAACAGCCGGTCAGGAGCGCCGCCCAGTACGTCACAGATTTCAAATGCGGCTGTTTTCTGCCCCTCGATGCGATAGGGATTGACCGAATTGACCAGCGCCACCGGGCGGGTCTCGGTCATCTCCCTCACCAGGCGCAGGGCGTCATCGAAATTGCCGTCCACCATGACGATGCGGGCGCCGTACACGATGGCCTGTGCCAGCTTGCCCAGGGCTATCTTGCCCTTGGGAATGATGATGATGGACTCGACACCGGCGGCGGAGGCGTAGGCGGTGGCTGAAGCCGAAGTGTTGCCGGTAGAAGCGCAGGCCACCGCCTTGAAGCCGTCTTCCAGCGCTTTGGCCACCGCCATGACCATGCCGCGGTCTTTGAATGAGCCGGTGGGGTTACAGCCTTCCAATTTGAAATACAACTCGCCGACGCCGGTAGCCCGCTCCAGTCCGGGTGAGCGCACCAGCGGGGTATCGCCTTCGCCCAGAGTCAGAGCCGGGGTGTTATCGGTGACCGGCAGAAACGCTCGGTATCGTTCCAGTACGCCTGATTTCATATCAGATACCTACCCGTATGATATTGACGGCGTTGATGGGCGCCAGAAGTTGCAGGGCTTCCACCGCCCGGCGAACCGCGGATTCCCTGGCCGGGTGGGTCATGATGATAACTTCGGCGGTGAGGTCGTTTTCATCTACTTCCTTCTGGAGAACCGAAGCGATGCTGATGTCGGTGTCCTTGAAGATGGCGGCCACGTCAGCCAGCACGCCCGCCTGGTCGTTGGCATTCAGCCGGAAATAATACTGGGTGGTGACATCTTCTGTCGACATCAACCGCCGCCGACCGTTGAGCCGCCAGCGCATGCGGTTGCCGACACCGAGGGCGGTATCCTGAGCGGCAGACATGATGTCGGCGATGACCGCCGAGGAAGTGGCCGAAGGCCCGGCGCCCTCACCGGAGAACAGGACATCACCGACCAGGTCGCCGGAGATGAGAGCGGCGTTGTAAACGCCGTCGATTTTGGCCAGGAAGTTGTCATGGGGCAGGAGCACCGGATGCACCCGTAGTTCCACCTGGTCGTCATCGGCCTTGGCGATGGCCAGCAGTTTGATGACAAAACCCAGTTCCTTGGCGTAACGGAAATCCTTGGCTTCCAGCCGGGTGATGCCCTCGCGGAGTATGTCTTCCGGCCGGAACTCGGTGCGGAAAACCATCATGGCCATGATAGCCAGTTTATAGACGGAATCGAAACCCTCGATGTCGTTGCTGGGGTCGCGCTCGGCGTAACCCAGACCCTGCGCCTGGCGCAGGGCTTCGGCGAACTCTATGCCCTCGGCGTCCATCTGCGACAGGATGTAATTGGTGGTGCCGTTGATGATGGCATAGATGCCCAGCACGTTGTTGGCCGCCAGGTCGTACTGCAGGGGTTCCAACAGGGGAATGCCGCCGCCGACCGAAGCCTCGAAACGCAGGCCGACATTGTTTTCATGGGCCAGTGTCAAAAGTTCGGCGGCATGTTTGGCGATAACTTCCTTGTTGGAACTGACCACATGGCGTCCGGTTCGGAGCGCCCGCGACAGGTAGTCGAAGGCCGGATACTCGCCACCCATGGCCTCGACGATGATGTCGATGCCGGGGGTGTTGAAAAACTCATCGTCCTCGGTGGTGAATATTTCTTCCGGGAATTCGGCAATAATCGGCCGGGTCATATCCTGGGAGGCTATCTTGACTCTTTTGAGTTCGACGCGACAGCCGAGTTGTTCTTCCATCAAGTCAGCGCGATCCCGCAGTCCGCGGGCTACCGCGCCGCCGATGACGCCGATACCGATGATTCCGACTCCGATAGTTCGTTTTACCATGCTTGTTTATCCCTTTGTAGTTGAATACTAATTGAGCGATTGTTCCGCGATAAGGTCCTTCATCTCCTGCGTCAGTTCCACGCGGATAATGTCGTCCTCGGCGGCGGCTTCAAGTTGTTCCATCCACTCAGTGAAGACGTCTTCAATCAACTGAGTGCGGTCTTCTTCGGAATACAGCCGGGACTGTTCCACCGAGGCAACCTGGTAGAACCACCAGCCGCCGGTAGTGTCGGCCGTCGGGGCGAAGATGGGCTGACTCAGTTCATTCAGTTCGGTATTCTCATCGAAGATGAAATCAGCGTAGGGCGCCTCGCTGTCGGCTGACAGCAGTCCCAGGTCACCGCCCGAGGCCTTGGAAGAGACGTGCTGGGTCATTTCCTCGACGACGGTAGCAAAGTCTTCCCCGTCGAGAACGCGCTGGCGGGCTTCCTCGGCCTTTTCCAGAGTGGGCAGGAGGATACCGAAGACCTGCACCTGGGTGTTATCGTCGGCGGTCTGGCGCTCGGTGGCCTTGACTATCCAGAAACCGCCCTTCTTGCTTTTGTTCTCATCGTAAAAGAAGCCGGTATCGCCCGGTTGTCCGGCATCGACTCTCTCATCCAGTCCGTCGGCGTTCAGTTTGCCGTCCAGGAACCCCGGCGGGTGGTAACCCATATCGCCTTCCAGAGTGACGGTGGTCGGGTCCAGCGACAGCTCCACCGCGATGTCGGCGAAGCTTTCACCCTGGCTCAGCCGCGACCGGACGGTTTCGGCTTTTTCCTGGCTCTCCAGAAGCATTACCAGCGCCTGACGCTGTTCGCCGGAGGCAGGTACCTGGGCGTCAAAATGTTCGTCGTTGAGCTTCTGGTATAGAAGGGAAGCCCGGACGATATCCCGGGTTACTTCGTTGTCGTCCAGCTCGGCGGTCTTGATGGCGTCCTTGATTTCCTGATCACTGACGGTGATGCCCAGTTCGGCGGCGCCGTCTTTCATGAGCTGGTTCTTTTCTATCTGATCCAGCACCAGATCGATGTACAGATAGGAATAGGTTGCGTCTCCGCCGGTGTAGAAATTAACCATTTTGGACACATAGGCGGCCTTGTATTCGGTGTCGTTGATTGTCAATACCGTCTTCTGAAGGGGCAGGTAGACCGGTATCAGCCAGGAGGCGATGACCCCGATACTCACGACCAAGGCCGCGACGCCGATGACGCCCAGCCCGATCCAGCGGGTAATTTTCTGCTGACGGCGCTGTCGGGCCAGCTTGGACTGCGCCCTGGGAGTCAGCTTGTTATGAGCCGGGGGATGTTTTTTATGTTTCTTGGTCAAGTTATAAAACCTCTTTTCCTGTTATAACGTGTCGGGTTCCGGTACGTTACCGGGGTTTGCTATCAGTGGTCTTCCGGCGCCGGATTGCGGAGGCGCAGTTCCAGCCATTGGACGGGTGGAATATTCTTCAGGCTGGTGGTCAACGCCCGGGCGAGATTGGCCGTTATTTCCCGGGGAAAAGCCGACAGGCGGATGTCCTGTCCGTTGACCAGCAGGGATACCCGTTCCTGGCGCGGTCGGATGTAACCCTCTTCCAGGAAGTCGGCCAGCCCGGCGATATCCTCCAGTGAAAACAGCCGGGGCGCCTGCCCCGGGTAGCTGTCCGAAGTGACCACGGCAACACGGCCGGTCAGCCCCTCCAGCGGTTCGCCGATGCCCTCCCGCCAGACTTCGACTTTGGGCACACCGGATTGCTTGAAACCTTCGGCGATGATGATATCGAACTCATCTCCCAGCATCTGCCCGATGTCTTCCAGCTTTGGTTCGGCCTCGGCGGGCCGGGTCAACACCCACGCGTCCCGGGCGCAGGCCACGGTGGCCATAGCTCCGGCCGCCAGGTGGCGCTCGGTATCTTTCTCCGGATTGTCGGCATGGTAGTGCTGAGGCACGTGTTTGACCGAAGCCGGTTTCCAGCCACGACGGCGCAGTTCCGGCAGAAGCTTTTCCAGATATCCGGTTTTTCCCGATTCCGAACGGCCGACGAAGGCCACGATTGGCGCACTCATGAAGGCTCCAGATTGAAATATCGTTCCATTATAAGTTTTAAGCCGGTCTGTTTGCAAAGCCACGCGACGTTGCCCGCCGGCGTGGTGTTGCTCCATTAAATTCTGTTAGTTGTGAATGCGGCAAAAGAGGTTATACAATAGTTACCGAAGGCCTTCACCGGCGAGGTGCCGGAGAAAGGATACCGGATGCCCGGCATCAAAGACGTTGCGGCAGTCATCATGGGCGGCGGGCGCGGCACGCGGCTGTATCCGTTGACCCGGAACCGCGCCAAACCGGCGATTCCGTTGGCCGGCAAATACCGGCTGATAGATATCCCCATCAGCAACTGCATCAACTCCGGTATTTTTCGTATCAGCGTACTGACGCAGTTCAATTCGGCTTCGCTCAACCGCCATGTATCCCAGACTTATCACATTGATCCCTTCGGCGGCGGCTATGTGGAAATACTGGCCGCCGAGCAGACCGAGGAACATTCCGACTGGTATCAGGGTACCGCTGACGCGGTGCGCAAGCAGTTGTCCCAGTTGCGTTCGGAATGTGTCAACGACGTCCTGATCCTGGCCGGTGACCACCTTTACCGCATGGACTATTCCCGGATGACAGCGGCGCATTGGGAACGGGGCGCCGATATCACCGTCGGCGTGGTGCCGATAGACGGCGAAGATGTCGCCCGCTTCGGTGTGCTGAAACAGGATGACACTGGCTGTGTCACCGCTTTCGCTGAAAAGCCCCGCGATCCGGCGGTGCAGGCGGCCATGGTCAGTTATCCTGACCGTAACCAGTGCTATCTGGGCTCCATGGGTATCTATGTCTTCAAACTGAAGGTGCTCATCGATATCCTGACCAACTACCCGGAGTTTGTCGATTTTGGCGGTGACGTCATTCCCTGGGCAGTGTCTCACCTCAAGGTGTGCGCCTACGAATTCGATGACTACTGGCGGGACATCGGTACCATCCGCTCCTTCTATGAAACCAACCTGGAGCTGACCCGGCCCGATGCGCCGTTCCGGTTCTACGATCCGCGCGGTCCCATCTACACCCACACCCGTTTTCTGCCGGGATGTCTGATCGAGGACAGCAGTCTTCAGGATGTCATGCTGGCCGAAGGCTGTCAGATCCGGACTTCCAGCATCAGCTATTCTGTTCTCGGCGTGCGCAGTCGCATCAGCCGGGGCTGTATCATCACCGATTCCATTGTCATGGGCGCCGATCAGTACGAACCCATGAACGGAGCCTTGCCGGGGCTGGGTGAAAACTGCTATATCCACGGCGCCATCATCGACAAGAACGTCAGCCTGGGTGCCGGTTCGACCATCAAGGCTTTTCCGCGGGGTACCGAGATAGATGAGCGTGATTATGTTGTCCGGGACGGCATCGTGGTCATTCCCAAAAATACCGTCCTGCCGCCGGGAACCGTCATCGAGCCGGAACCGGCGGCCCGCCAGCTCAATCTCACGTACTGACGCCGGAGGCAGGAAATTACCTTGAATCATCAACTCAAAGTACTGACCGCATCCGCGGAAATAGTGCCTTACGCCAAGACTGGCGGCCTGGCCGATGTAACCGGGGCGCTGTCGGGCGAACTGGCCGACGCCGGGGTGCCGACCATCATGGCCATACCCGCCTACCCGTGGCTCATACGTGAGCGTTTCGGTGACACCGAATATGTGGCTGACCTGAGTTTACCGATGGGCGGCCGCCAGGTGGGGGTGTCCCTGTATAAACTTCGGGTAAAACCGCTTTTGGAGACCTGGTTCATTCGCGCCGACGAGTATTATTACCGGGAGGGCATTTACGGCGATGAACGGGGCACTTTCGGCGACAACGCCGAGCGCTTTGCTCTTTTCTCCCGGGCGATACTGGAAATCGCCCGGCTGGGCGGTTGCGGTGTAATTCATCTCCATGACTGGCCGGCGGCGCCGTGCGCGGCCATGCTCCGGTACCAGCCGGAACGCTATCCCGAACTGGCGGCGTGCCGCACCTTGATGACCGTCCATAACTTGTCATACCAGGGTCGTTTCGACGGCGGGCACCGGACCGCACTCGAACTGAGCGAACCGGCTTATTACGAGGCTTTCGAGTACTACGGTGACGTCAATTTTCTGAAAGCCGGGTTGGTTTGCGCCGACCGATTGACCACGGTCAGCCCGACCTATGCCGAGGAAATAAAGCAGGATAGCGGCGGCTTCGGTCTGGACGGTGTTCTGCGACAGCGGGCTGCCGACCTGTCCGGCATCATGAACGGCGTTGATTACGCCGTCTGGAATCCGGCCACCGACCCATGGACGGCTTGTCGCTACTCCCCTGAAGACCTGGCCGGCAAGGCGGAATGCAAGGCGGCACTGCAGAGGGAATGGGGGCTGGAGACAGCGCCCGACAAACCGCTGGTGGCCATGGTCACCCGGCTGGCCGGCGGCAAGGGGCTGGAACTGGTCATGGGCGCCGGCGACAGCCTGTTCGATGATGATTTTCAGTTCGCCATGCTCGGCGCCGGCGAGCGGCATTATGAAGAATACTTTTATTCACTGCCGGCTCGATTCCCAGGACGGGTTGGTACCCGAACCGGTTTCGACGAAGCCCTGGCACATCGGGTAATCGCCGGTGCTGACATTCTGCTGATGCCGTCAGAACGTGAGCCCTGTGGGCTGACTCAGCTTTACGCCCTCAAGTACGGCACGGTACCGGTGGTTCGCCGCACCGGCGGTCTGGCCGATTCCATCACATCTTACGTCCCCGGCGGTCAGGGCACCGGTTTCGTTTTCGACCATTATAATGTCGACGGCCTGCGCTGGGCGCTCCGGGAGGCGCTGGGCCGGTACCGGCAGGGTGATGAATGGCGCTCGCTGATGCTCAGGTGTATGGCGGCCGACCATTCCTGGAACAGGTCGATGGCACAGTACCTGAAGCTGTACCGGGAACTGACCGGTACCGGCGAATGATTCCCTGCAGGTACGCATGAACACCAGACCGAAAATCACGCCGGTCAGCGATAATACGGACAGGAAGCCGACTGTTATCATGCCAGTGATTTTCGCCCTGATACCGAGATAAATAAAACTGTCCTCAATACGGTGGGCCCAAGTTGGCAGGGTCATGGCCACCGTTATCCATCACCTGCGTTTAAGGCCTATGATCATTGATTATACATATGGGCGGTCACTAAAACGACTAAGAAGGTGTTAAACTTACGGTTAAAGGTCGACACCGTCGATAGCCCGGCGGATGTCCGGCAGGGCATTTTCTGCCGCCTCGGCGCCCAGGTCGGCCAGTTCGTTCAGTCGGTTGAAGTCAAATTGGTGGAAACCGCGGGTGTCCACCGCGATAACGGCATCGGCCAGTTCCAGGCTGTGCTGTAACATGTGGTTTGAGGCTATTTCCAACGTGGTGGACAGGATTTCGAACATTCCCGGGGATTCGCCGTTGCCCGGATGCCGCCGGGAGGGCCGGACACTGACGGCGATGACCACCTCGGCCCCCATTTCCTGAACGACTTTTACCGGCAGGGGGTTCAAAACTGCACCGTCTACCAGACAGGCACCGTCAGGCCAGGTGACGGCTCGGAACAGCCCCGGGATGGAAATACTGGCTCTGACCGCCTCTACCAGCGAGCCTTTCCGTAGTACCCTTTCGGTGCCGGAGGTGATGTCGGTGGCAACACAGGCGAACGGGATGGCCGTTTCCTCGATCCCGATGTCACCGGTGATTTCAGCCAGAAACTGGCGGAATTTATCGCCGGCGATGATGCCGGATTTGGGCGGTTTGATATCCATCATATTGCCCAGTGTCAAATCGGCGGCGATTTCTCGGATGCGGCGTCCGTTCAAGCCGCAGGCGTATATCGAGCCGATAAGCGCTCCGGCGCTGGTGCCGGCGATGCAATCCACCCGGATGCCTTCCCGATCCAGCACCTCCAGCACACCGATATGAGCCAAGCCACGGGCGGAGCCCGAACCCAGCGCCAAGCCGATCTTACGGTTCCGCTTGTCAGTATTCATTTTGGATATTATAATCCCGTCAATGCTTGAAATCCATCGTTATTTCTGTCAAAGAGGCCGTGGTTGTTGAAAAATTGTTTGAGGCAGTGTCTTTTTTAAGCTATGATGAAAAGAGGAAGTTACGACCACTGCAGGAGGGCAAAATGGGAATAAGCGCTGAACAGACGCGCATGCTGGAAGTCATCAATACCGCCATCGAAATGGAACTGGACGGCAAGGAATGTTATCTGGCCGCCGCCCGTGATTCCGGAAATGCGGCGGGGCGGGCGTTGCTTCAGTCGCTGGCCGAGGAAGAGGACGGCCACCGGAAACACTTCGAAGAGCTTTATCGCAAGATTTCTGACGGGCATGACTGGCCGGAAGTCGACTTATATTCGGCGCGCAACCGTCAACTGCGTTCCGACCTGACGGCCGCCTGTCAGGCGCTGGGCATGGAAGTGATTGGTTCCGAAGATGAAAGGGACGCTGTCAAGGCGGCTATCGAAAAGGAAAATCAGAGCTACAAATTCTATAAAACCCACGCCGGCAAGGCGGTCTTTCCCTCCGAGAAACAGTTCTATGAGACGCTGGCCGACGAGGAATGGCAACATGAGCTGGCGCTTCTGGATTACCACGAGTTCCTGACCGACCCGGCCGGCTGGTTCCTTAATCAGGAACATCCTTCGCTGGACGGGGCTTAACGGCCGGCTTGGGCATGAAGCCATCAATGCGACGGTCGGTCATGATGTGTCGCGGCAGAATCGGTTTTTTAAGGATAAGTCCCTCCAGCGTGGTACAGCGCGACAGCGCCACATAGGTCTGGCCGCAGGCGAAGGCGCCGCGACCGATGTCCACCACTACCCGGGCAAAGGTCTTGCCCTGGCTTTTGTGAATGGTCACCGCCCAGGCCAGCATCAGCGGGTACTGGGTGAAGGAACCGACACTTTCCGACAGCAATTGTCCGTCTTCAACGTAGAAGCGGAATATTTCCCAGGAATGACGGGTGATGTCGACCGTTTTGCCGTCGGTCAGTTCCGCCTGGATTACATAATCACCGGTGTCCTCGTCCGGGATGATGGCGGTAATTCGGCCGATACTGCCGTTGACCCAGCGCCCCTGGACGTCATTGTTTAAAAGCATTATCTGCGCGCCCCGTTTGATTTCCAGCTTGACCGCGGTGGGGTAATACTCCCGGGTAAACTTGCCTTCGATTTCAGCTTCGAAGTATTTACCGGGCCCCGACAGGGAAGACAGACGCTCCTGGTTGATATCACCGGCGGCGGCATTGGTGGTGGTCAGGCAGATACAACCGTCACCCGGGTCAGCGGCCAGCGCCGCGTTACAGCGCCGGTTCAACCGCGCCAGTTCGTCCGCGGTTACAGAGTTATTGCGGATGGCGTTAAGGATGTCCAGGAAATCCTGTTCTCGCTGTCGATAGACCTTTTCCAGTTCCAGTATCTCCATGTCGAAACCCTCGAAAGCCCTGGCGGAGTAGAAATAGGGTGTCCGGTAGAGGGTGTCGAATACCTTCTTTTCTTCCCCGGTGATAACCGGCGGCAGTTGGTAGAGGTCGCCAAAGAATATCATCTGCACACCGCCGAAAGGTTCTCCCGGATGCGGGCCGTTCAAGCGCATGAACCGATCCACGCAATCCAGCAGGTCGGCCCGCACCATGGAGACTTCATCGATGACGATGGCCTCGACCACCTGATAGACACTCTGGCGGGATGAGCGGCGTTTACGAACCTTATCCGGTGTGATATCCGGCTTGAAACCGAAGAAGGAATGGATGGTCTGTCCTTTGACATTGAGGGCGGCCACGCCGGTGGGCGCCAGCACCGCCACTTTCTTGCCGGTGGTCTGTCGGAACCATTTCAGCAGAGTCGATTTGCCGGTGCCTGCCTTGCCGGTTATGAAGATGTTTCGTTTGGAGCTTTCCAGCAGTTCCTGCGCCCGGCAGAAACGGTCGTTCAGCTCCACATAAGACAGGTCTTCGTATATAGTCGCAGTCATTTTCTACTTACTTCAGCCGTCGGGCAGGGCGGCGATGATACGTTCGGCCAATGCCTCCGGATGATCCGGCGCCAGCACCAGTCGGTTATAATCCCAGTCATTCAGTTCAACCATCAGGTGACGCCGTCCAGCGGCTACCCGCCAGCCAGCGTTTTCCGTCGTAGCGTAGCTGACTCGGTCGAAGTTTATTCCCAGGTCTTTGCCGTAAATGGCGAAAAACTTCTCCAGCGGGTTCAGCCGGATAATCAGGTACTGCTCTGGTCAAGGGCAAATTTCATCTCCGCGGAATATAACACAAACCGGTTTCGGTTGTCTTTGGGGGTTATATTTTCCGGTGACTGCTGGTACAATCCGGGGAAAGGCAGAGGGACAAGGAGGAAAGGGTATATGTGCTGTCTGGTGGCGTTACTCCTGCTGGTCGGCCCCCGGGCCACCATAATCATCTGGTGGCTGTTCGACACGGCGCGTTGGGCGGCGGCTTTCGACAATTTTTTGATACCTGTGGCCGGCTTTGTTCTACTTCCCTGGACGACGCTGGCGTATGTCCTGACCTTCTCCAACGGCCTGACCGGCCTGGATATCGTGGTGCTCATCATCGCCGTCGTGGCCGACCTGGGCGCTTACAGAGAAGGCTACCGTCAGCGCGACCGGATTGGTCGGCGCGGATAAGATGAGCTGAATGATGAAAAACGCGATGAAGTACTGGATCAGGACAGCGGTCGTCGCTGTCGGCACAGTGCTGACTATGACCGGTTTCATCACTGGTTTCGTCTGGCTGGTTTTGACCGGTGCCGTTCTGGCCGTCTGCGGGTTCATTTCCATTATTGTGGCCGTCGTCAGAGATAAATCGATGCTGGGAGTTGACACGCAAGACCTCAGACTGGGCTTCAAACCCGGCTTCATGCCCCGACTCTGGTTACTGGCGGCCGGTCTGATACTGAACAGCATCGCCATTGAAACCGGTTTTCTATTCGCCGCGCTTGGCGGGCTGGTGTTGACTCTGCTGGGCGTTGGGTTACTACTAAAGCTGTTCCTCACCAAAGGTTGAAGCTGATGACAACCGACCAGTTATCAAACCTCAAGCAACAGCCCTGTTTTCATAATGGCATTTCCGGTCACGGTGTTAATAATATCTCAGCCAGGGTATCTTTGTTGAAGACTTCATTTCCCGAAACCCAGTTGTGCTCAAGGAGGAGATACGATAGCACTCCCCATTGGTCCGGTTGCCCTTTATTTGGCATGGTGGAAATTTTGGCCAGTAGATTCTGCGCATTCTGGTAGAACGATAGAGTCGTAGTACTGGTAACCCCGGTGGATAATGAGTTCCCATGGCAATTGAAACAATTACCGTTGTAAGAAGCTTTTCCTTTCACCGCCAGTTCAGCGAAGGTGGCTACCGTGGGGGTGCTTGTCGTAGTCGGTGTTGTCACCGTTGCGATTATGCGGTCAAATTCCTGCTGGGAAAGATGCAGGGGCTGGTAGTCCACTCCTTTGTCCTTTAACCGGGCGACAAATATGCCTAAATGATTCTCGGAACCTTCCGTCAGTTTATTGAAGGCGGATACCAGTTCATATTTATCCGTACCGGCTACGGTTTCGGCTATATCCAGTATGTCCAGTTCCTCTATCTCAGCCGCCGTAGACAGGGCATCTGCTTCCGATGCCGAACCCCGGGCAATAAGATCCAGGTACATTTGGCGAAGGTCACCGCTACTGAACTCACCGTAGCCTTTACCCGCGCTTGGGTCATCCAGACCATACTTATCCATGATTTCTTTCATGATATCCATGTGTGACTGTTCACTGCCGCTGATGACATTCAGAACCGGATTTCTCCAGGTATCATAGAGGTTCTTGTAGACGTCTCTGGCCAGTTTTTCCAGTTCGTAGATGTATTTAACCCCTTCTTTTTCTTCAGCCGTCAGGCCGGAAGTTACGGTAGGGGAAACGTTGCCATTGTCGGTGTCCGAAGAACATCCGACCAGCCCGAAAGTGGTAACTAACGCTATTGCCAATAAGAGATAACTGATTCTTTTTAACATCGCCCTGCCTCACCAATCGAATGAATCTGCTGGCTTGAACAACAACCGCGTAATTCTTGCTCAAATAGATTCTGGGCCGAGAAATATCGGCTGTCAAGATACCTGCACCTTACCAGACCGCAACGATGCACACTCCGGTGTTGGCTGTATGTCGTTACGACAGTCACAATAATCACTCCACAAAGCTACACGATGCCGAATACTCCGAAGGAGTGCTATCAAAATAAATACGACCGTCATTTGGGCCCGGTCAGCCTGTAATATTCTGGAAACACAAGTGGGTTATTTTCAACGGCAACAACTACGCACCGGAATGGGTGGTCGAAGCCGAAAAATGCGGCCTGCCGAACCAGGCAAACACCGTGGATGCAATCGAGGCCATGCGCGCTGAAAAGAACATCGTCCTGATGGAAAAACACGGCATTCTATCCCGGCCGGAAATGGAATCACGCAGTGAGATTTCGTACGAAATCTACACCAAGACCATCAACATCGAGGCCTTGACCATGATTCAGATGGCCAAACGCCAGATTCTGCCGGCAGTCATCCACTTCAAAGCCGACCTGGCCGCCTCGGTCAATAATATTCTGGAAATCGACGGCAATGCGGATATGGAAAAAGGCTTGTTCACCAGGATCGGTGAAGCACTGTCGTCGTTCAACACCAACCTTGCCAAACTGGAGCAGGCGGTTGAGACCGCCGCCGGCATGCATGGTGATGCCCAGGCCCAGGCTGTCGCCTATCGCGACCTGGTTTTCACCGCCATGGGTGAACTGCGCAAGGACGCGAACGCTTTGGAAACCATGGTGGATGCCGAATACTGGCCGATGCCGACCTACTCCAAGCTGTTGTTCAATCTCTAGCGTTTGGCTGGCTCAGAAACCGGCATTCTAACCAAGTACTGAAAGTCCGGCTCGAACAGGGGCCGGACTTTTCTATATGTGTGTTTATATTGGCGAACCGATTTTGCAGGTTTATTACCGGTTGTTAAAGATTTACGGATGGCAGGATAGGGGGATTCAGAGTAGATTGAATTGATAAGAAAGAAGCCTTCACCTTTTTAGACCTCAAGGTAAAGGCTTCTCCGCAAAGTTGTGATATCAAGGGTTACGTTGATTTGAACCTAATCACCACTGCACAAACATGGGCATCACGACATAAATATAATTGTCACTGCCGACCGGTCGGAGGACACCTGGACTGGAAGGGCCGGTAACTTCCAGGGCTACCTGATCCTCAGTCAGCACACTCAGCACATCCAGCAGATACTTGCCGTTGAAGGCGATCTTGGCTTCATCACCGGAGATGGCGGCGTCCAGTTCGGCCTGGTCATCACCGATTTCTTCACTGCGGGCGGTGATGGACAGCCGGCCGGGGGTCTTGCCGCTACCGGGGGTCATGATGAGGCGGACGATGCCACCGCCGTCACGGGCGAAAATCTGGGCGGCGCGGGAAGCGCGCAGGAACTGGGCTACATCCAGCACCACCCGGGTGCTGTGGGATTGCGGGATAATCTGAGAGTACTGCGGGAAGGTGCCCTGCAGAAGCTGGGATACCAGCTCAATGTTCTTGAGCTTGAACAGTATCTGGCTCTTCTGGGTATCAACGGTGATGCCGATGCTTTCGTCGGCATCGGTGATGAGCCGGGAGACCTCGCCCAGGGTTTTGGCCGGGATGATGGCCTTGACCTTTTGGGAAACCGGCTCCGACAGCGTCATCTTATAGACTGCCAGGCGGAAGCCGTCGGCGGCGGCCAGTGTCAGCACCGAACCGTCGAATTCGGCGTCGATGCCGGTCAGCACCGGGCGGGATTCATCGGTAGCGGCGGCGAAGACGACACGGGCGACACCCTTCTTGAATTCAGCCACATCCACTTTGGCATTGACGCCGTTTTCCACCCGAGGCACCGGGGGGAAGTCCTTGGCGTCCACTCCGGTCATGCGGGCTTCGAAGCGGCCGCATTTCAGGGTGAGCGTCTTGTTGCCGGAGAGGGTCATATCCACTTTTTCCGGAGGCAAAGAACCGATGAATTCGGTCATCAGCTTGGCGGGAACGGTGGTGGAGCCCTCTTCTTCTACCTTGGCACCCAGCCAGCAGGTGACCGCCATTTCCAGATTGGTGGCTGAAAGCTTCAGACGGCCCTCGTCGGTAGCCAGCAGTACATTGGTAGTGATGGGCAGAGTGGAGCGGGCGGCCGCGGCGCGGCCGACGATATTAAGGCCTTTGGCCAGATTTTCCTGCAAACAAGACAAGCGCATTTTGGTGAGTCCTCCGGTTCAAAAATCGAGTAATGTAAGATTATATAACGGGCGGGGCGGGGAGGCAATCATTTTTTTGCCCGTCGTCAGGAAATTCTAAAATCCGGGAAGCGCTCTTTATTCGTGGATGGCGCCGACGAATTCGGGTGAATTGACGTCGAAGGTAAAATGCTTGATTTCTACCTCGTCGCCCTTGGGCCCCGGCACCTGTTCGAAAGTGCGAACCCGGAGGATACTGCCGGTATATTCTTCGACTTCGGCATCCGGCAGGGTATCGATAATGTAATTGCCGCTGGTGTCCTTGCCGGTGCGGAATGAAATGGAAACGCGATCGCCTTTTTTAAGCATGTCCTGCCTTTTTCAAGATTACTTTTCGATACTCCATATTATAACATCCGGCGCAAGGAGAAAACTTTCCTTGAGCGGACTTGATTCTTGTGTGATAATTTATTTATGAAAGTCAAAACTACCAGGCGTACCAAAATCGTGGCCACCATCGGGCCGGCCTCGGCTGAACCGGAAACCCTGGACGAAATCATAAAGGCGGGTATGAACGTGGCCCGCTTCAACCTGTCCCACGGGACGCTGGAGGAACACGCTGAACAGATAACGCGGGTCAGAGCCGAGGCCAAAAGGCTCAAAGCCGCGGTGGCGGTACTTATTGACCTGCCGGGGCCGAAATATCGCACCGGGACGGTGGCCGCCGGCAGTGTCCGGCTGGTCAACGGGGGAACCATCATCCTGACCACCCGGGAGGTGCCGGGCAGTGAACGGGAAGTCTCGGTCAATCTGCCGGCCCTGCCGCGAGACGTCCGGCCGGGGGATACGATACTGGTGGACGACGGCGCCATTCAGCTCAAGTGCCGGGAAATCAAGGGGCCGGACGTATTCTGTACCATCGTGGTCGGCGGCACGCTGACGCAGGGCCGCGGTATCGCCATTCCGGGGCGAAAATCCAGTATGCCCTTTTTGTCCGATGCCCTCAAGCGCTACCTGGAATTCGCTGTCGCTCAGCGGCCGGATTATATAGCTCTGTCCTTCGTCAGCAGAGCGGCCGACGTCAGTCAGGTGCGGAAGATTCTTGGTAAAAAGGGTTCGGATATACCGCTGATAGCCAAGATAGAGCGGGGGGCGGCGGTCAAGGCGTTCGATGCCGTCCTGGAAGAGGTTGACGGCATCATGGTGGCCCGGGGCGACCTGGGCGTGGATATCCCGCTGGAAAAACTGCCGCTGGTCCAGAAGGAAATCATCCGCAAGTCCAACCGGGCCGGCAAGCCGGTCATCACCGCCACACAGATGCTGGAGTCGATGATTTCATCCGCCCGGCCGACCAGGGCCGAAGTGACCGATGTGGCCAACGCCATTCTGGACGGCAGTGACGCGGTGATGCTGTCGGCCGAAACTTCGGTGGGCAAGTATCCGGTTCAGGCGGTGAAGATGATGGCGGCGGTGGCCATGGAAACTGAAAAGACTCTGCCGTATGACCTCTGGATTGCCGAAAGAGACTCCTGGCTGACCGACCAGACCGAGGAACTAATCAGCTACAACGCCATTCTGACCGCCCGTAGACTGGGCGCGGCGGCCATTGTGGCCTTTACCTCTTCCGGTTCCACTGCCGGCCGGGTGGCAAAATACCGGCCCAGCGCGCCGATACTGGCTATTTCACCCAACGGCGACATCTGCCGGCGACTGATACTCAACTGGGGCGTCCAGGCCTCCCAGATTCCCACGCCCCGAACCGTCGATGACCTCTTCGTTACTGCCGTCAAGCTGGTCAAAAAACTCCGGCTGGCTGAAGCCGGCGACAAGATCATTGTTACCGGCGGCGTGCCTATCGGCGTAGCCGGAACCACCAACCTGCTCAAGGTGCAGGAAGTAGACTGATTCGCCACCCGACTGGCGTGACTCTGCTGTTTTGACGTTATTATTACGATATGTTACGATATATCGTAATGATGTTATCGAGATTGTTAATCGGGCATTTGCCGTTTATACACAGGTGGCCGCCGGTCGGGCATGGTCAGGCACACCGTTTCTTCGAAAAAGGCGTGCTGAAAATCGTTGTACTGAGTCTGCTTCAGGAGGAACCCGGTCATGGTTATGACCTGATAAGACGGTTGGAAGAGCGGTCTCACGGATTTTATTCACCCAGCGCCGGCAGTATCTATCCGTTGCTTCAGAAACTGCTGGATAAGGAACTGGTTACTTCAAGGGAAAGCGAAGGCCGGCGGGTTTATTCGATAACCGAAGCCGGACGCGTTTTCATGGCCGAGCGCGGTGAGGGGCTGGCCCAAATGAAACAGATGTCGGAGCACCGCTTTCACCATTTCGACAAACAGAAGTGGCAGGATTCCATTGACGATATCACCCGTCTGCGGCAGTTGTTCGCCAGATACATGGGGAAGATGAATGACACCCAGGTGTCGGCAATCCAGAATGTGGTAAGTCGCGCCTGCCGGGATATTGAAGAGATACTGGAACAGAGTCAGGCCGGAAAGGAAGAGTATGATGGCAGGTAAACCGGTAATCGAGGTGGCCGGTCTGCGGCGCTCCTTCGGGCGGCTGGAGGCGGTCAGGGATGTCAGCTTCAACGTAGAGGAAGGGGAAATCTTCGGTTTTCTCGGCCCCAACGGCGCCGGCAAGACGACGACCATCAACATCCTGTGTACTTTGCTGTTACCCACCGCCGGACAGGCCAGGGTCAACGGCTTCGACGTCAGAACCCAAACCGACGAAGTCCGGCGATCGATAGGGCTGGTTTTTCAGGAGCCCACACTCGATGACTACCTGAATGCCGAACAGAATCTGCGTTTTCACGCCTATGCCTACGGCGTGCCGCCGGGTGAGAGAGAAGAACGTATCCGCAGTCTGATGGAGATGGTGGAGTTGTGGGACAGGCGCAAAGACCAGATTCAGACCTATTCCGGTGGTATGAAACGGCGTCTGGAGATAGCCCGGGGTCTGATTCACCAGCCGAAGGTGCTGTTCCTGGATGAACCCACTATCGGGCTGGATCCGCAGACGCGGCGCAATATCTGGAATCATATCAAACGGCTTCAGGAACAGACCGGGCTTACTATTTTCATGACGACTCATTATATGGAAGAGGCCGAGAACTGTGACCGTATCGCCATCATTGATTACGGCAAGATCGTCGCTCTGGACACTCCGGCCAGACTGAAAGACAGTGTCGGCGGCGACCTGGTAACAATATCCACGCCGGATAATGAAGAAGCCGTCAAAACCGTCGGCCGGCAGTTCGGTATCTCAGCCAGGATTCAAGACGGTGACGTCCTTTTCAGTGTGTCACAGGGAGAGAAGTTCCTGCCGGAATTCGTCAGGAACTTCCAGGGTGACTTGTTGTCAGTGGGTATTCGCCGACCGACACTGGATGACGTATTCCTCAAACATACCGGTCATGAGATACGAGATGAAGCAGCCGACCCTCTGGCGACGATACGCCAGCAACGGCGGATGAGGGGAAGCAGGTAATGATGAGCATGGTCTATCGCGCGGTCTGGGTCACGGCTTACCGGGAATTACTGCGCTTTTTCTCCAATCGTACGCGGCTGATTTCTTCCTTCACTATGCCGGTGCTGTTGCTTATCGTCTTCAGCGCCGGGTTTTCGAATACCATAGGTGCGCTGTTGCCCGGTGTCAATTTTACTCAGTTCATGTATCCGGGTATCATCGCCATGACCGCATTTCAGGTATCGCTGATGAGCGGTCTGTCCATCGTCTGGGACCGGGAGTTCGGTTTTCTGAAGGAGGTGCTGGTGGCGCCTCTGCCCAGGAGCGGCATCATCGCCGGCAAGGCCCTCGGCACGGCGGTGATCGCCCTGTTCCAGGCCTTGATCATGCTGATACTGGCGCCTTTCCTGGAGGTACCGCTGGACCCGGTTCTGGTTCTGAAGCTGGTGCCGGTGATAGTGCTGATTTCCCTGTCGTTCTCCGGAATGGGCCTGCTGTTGGGCGCCCGGATGAAGAGCCAGCAGGGTTTTCAGATGGTGATGCAGGTAATGCTGTTGCCGCTCATGTTTGCCTCGGGGGTGTTTTTTCCGCTGGGCAATGTTCCCGCCTGGCTAGGCGCTCTTTCCAAGGTGAATCCGCTGACTTACGGCGCTGATGCTGTCCGGCAGTTGTTCCTGGGAGCGCCGGGAGAGGGCTCCATAATCGGTGTGACCGTGTTCGGTCACACCATGAGCGTCCTTGATGATATCATGGTAGTTGCTGTTTTCGGTCTGGTTTTCATGCTGAGCGCGGCGGCGGCTTTCAGCCGTCGTGAATAGAAAGGCAAGGCTGATATGATTTCTGTGAAGGATTTGAAAAAAGATTACTGGCTGGGGGAGGAAACCGTTCATGCTCTGGCCGGGGTCAGCCTGGAGCTGGAAAAAGGGGAATTCGCCGCTTTCGTCGGGCCTTCCGGTTCCGGCAAGAGCACTCTGCTTCACCTGATAGGCGGGCTGGATACGCCGTCGTCCGGCAGTATTGTGGTGGACAACCATGACCTGTCGCGTGCCTCTGACCGGGAACTGGCCAGCTATCGCAACCATAATATCGGCTTCGTTTTCCAGGCGTTTCACCTTCACCCGACCTATTCCGCACTGGAGAATGTGGCCATACCACTCATCTTTGCCGGCGTCAGCCGGGAGGAACGGCTCCGGAAAGCGCGGGAGGCGTTGGAAGCCGTCGATATGGGGCACCGGGGTGACCACCGGCCCAATCAATTGTCCGGAGGTGAACGCCAGCGGGTCAGCATTGCCCGGGCGCTGGTGACCGACCCCGGACTTATCGTGGCTGATGAGCCCACCGGCAACCTGGACACGGCCAACGGGGGACGCATCATGGATTTGCTGGGCAGTCTGAATCGGGAGCAGGGTATCACCCTGCTGGTGGCGACGCATGACGCCGAGCTGGCGCGGCGGGCGCGCCGGGTCGTTAACCTGCGCGACGGCTTGATTGTGGGGGACAGCCGCTATGAAAATTAACGAACTGCTGGCCATGGCTTTTTCTAATTTGTGGCGGCGCAAACTGCGCACCTCGTTGACGGTGCTGGCGGTGGTCATCGGGGCGATGCTGATATCGCTGGTGGTGTCCCTGGGTTCGGGGCTTCAGGCCTTTGTCGTCAGCCAGTTCGGACTGAATTTCCCGGATACCGCTGTCGTCGCTTCTTCCGGGCGCGACCTCGGCGGCTTGGGCGGCGGCGGACCGCATGAGATAGATACCTCTGAAATTATCACCATCAACCCTTTTGCTACCGCAGACGTAGCGGCGCTGAAGTCCATTCCCGGCGTAGAGCGGGTGGATTACATGGCGAACGTCGCGGGCCGTTACGTTTCTCCGGAAGACTCCGGGAAAATCTATACAGTCAACGTTTCCGGTGTGGCTGGCTATGAAGCCGCCATTCGGCCGCTTTTTCTGGGCGAGAGTTTCGGCGACGACCGGACCGGAGTAGCTCTCATCGCCTACAATTATCTGGAAGCCTTCGGCTGGCCGGACGACCAGTCGGTCATCGGCCGGGAGGTGACGGTCAATGTCGGCAAGCAGAATGCCTATACCCTGGCCTCCAGGGATTATACCTTTACTGTCATCGGCGTTATCGATAAGCAGGTGTCCTCTGCCGAACTGCTGATTCCGCAGGCTGATGCCATCGATATGGCCCGTTACTCACAGGACAACCCCGCCCTGTATTCCGAGGAACAGCCGGGATTTTTCCTGCAGGTTAAAGCCCGGAGCGTCAATGACGTGCCGGCGGTAGCTCAGGCCATCAATGACATGGGCTTTTCCGCCACCACACCCGACGACATCCTGGCCCAGATTAACTCCGTCTTCAATGTCATCCAGGTGGGGCTGTCTGCCTTTGGTGTGATCGCCCTGGTGGTCGCCGCCATCGGCATCATTAACACCCTGCTGATGGCCATTCACGAGCGGACCCGGGAAATAGGGGTGATGAAGGCGGTGGGTGCCACCCGGGGCAATATCCGCTGGTTGTTCACCACCGAAGGGGCTACGCTGGGCTTTCTGGGCGGCGCCATCGGCGGCGGTCTGGCTCTGCTGGTGGGCCAGGCGCTCAATTACATCGGCGCCCGGACGTTCCTTTCGGACTTCCCCGGCTTCGAACTGACGGCGTTTCCCATCTGGTTGATACCGGGGGTGGTGGTGCTGACCACGCTGGTCAGCCTGCTGGCCGGTCTGTATCCGGCGGGACGCGCCGCCCGGCTGGATCCGGTGGAAGCCCTGCGTTACGAGTAGCGCCGGCGGGCGGTCAGCTCTTCAGTCGCTGTCGGCCTGTTCCTTGAGTTCGTACAGCTTTTCCAGCGCCTGGCGCGGGGATAGCGCGTCTATATCCAGTTGGCGAAGAGCCTCAACGGCCGGAGATACGGTCGGAGCGAAGAGCGCCAGCTGGGGCGCCGGGCTTTTCGCCGGCGGCATCGGACTTTTCTTCCGTGCTTCCAATTCCAGTAGTACTTCGTTAGCCCGACGGATGACGGCTTTGGGCAGACCGGCCAGTTTGGCCACGTGGATGCCGTAACTGCGGTCGACGCCGCCGGGTACGATACGATGCAGAAAGACCACTTCTCCCCGGTCTTCGGACACAGCTACATTGCAGTTGCGGACACCCTCCAGGCTGTCGCCCAGACCCACCAGTTCATGGTAATGGGTGGCGAAGAGCGTTCTGGCGCCGATGTGGTCGTGAATATATTCGACCACCGCCCGGGCGATGGCCAGCCCGTCATAGGTGGAAGTTCCCCGGCCGATTTCGTCCAGAATGAGCAGACTCCGGTCGGTGGCATTGGCCAGGATATTGGCGGTCTCCACCATTTCCACCATGAAAGTGGATTTGCCGCCGGCCAGGTCTTCATGAGCGCCGATACGGGTGAAGATGCGGTCGGTTATGCCGATAACGGCGCGGCCGGCCGGGACGAACGAACCTGTCTGGGCCATCAAAGTGATGAGTGCTGTCTGCTTGAGGTAGGTGGATTTGCCGGCCATATTGGGGCCGGTGAGAATGACCAGGCGGTCGTCACTGCCGGTGAGCCGGGTATCATTGGCGATAAAGCGCCCCGGCGGCAGGCCGGCTTCGACCACCGGATGGCGGCCGCCTTCGATATCTGTGTCAATGCCTTCGCCGATTTCCGGTTTGACATAATCATGTTCGGTCGCTACTGCCGCCAGCGCCGCCAGGGCGTCCAGCCGGGCGACGGCCCCGGCGGCAGTCAGGATTGCCTCGGCTGATTCGGCAATCTGGCCCAGCACCCGGCGGTAAATGTCGCTTTCGGTTGCTTCCAGCCGTTCCCGTGAACTGAGGATGCGGGCTTCGTATTCCTTGAGCTCCGGGGTGATGTAACGTTCGGCGTTGGCCAGCGTCTGCTTGCGGATGAAACGTTCCGGTACCTGGGACAGGTTCGCTGACGAAACTTCCAGGTAATATCCGAATACATGGTTGTAGCCGGCCTTGAGTGACTTGATGCCGGTGGCCGACCGTTCTTCGGCTTCCAGCCGGGCGATATGACTTTTGGCGCCGGCGGCCAGGTCGCGCAATTCATCCAGTTCAGCGGAAAAACCCCGGCGGATGATGCCGCCTTCACCGACGTTGCCGGTCGGCTCATTTTCCAGCGCCGTTTCTATCAGGGAAACCACTACTGATAAGTCTTTCAGGCCATGCCGAATGTCGGCCGTAGCCGGGTCGTCGCCTAAGGCGCGAACAAGTTTCGGCAGAAGGGCCAGGGAGCGTTTCAGGGCTATTATCTCCCGGGGCTGGGCAGTGAAAGCGCGGACGCGGTTGATGACCCGTTCCAGGTCAGCGAAGCCCTTGAGCAGATGGCGGATGTCGGCTCTTTCGGCATGACGGTGGTACAGCCATGCCACCGAGTCCTGTCGTTTCCGTATTGTCTCCGCTTCCAGCAGGGGCTGGCCCAGCCATCGTCGCAGGAGCCGGGCGCCCATGGTGGTGACAGTGACATCCAGCACACCCAGCAGGGAGCCTGCGGTTTCGCCGGTGGTGGCGTTGCGGAATATTTCCAGATTGGTCACGGTGTTGTCATCCAGCGCCATGAACTCGGCCGTTCGGTAGACGGACGGATGACCAAGGCTGGAGATAACCTCTTTGTGGGTCTGCTTGAGATAGGCCACTACAGCCCCGGCTGAGCCTGTAGCCAGGGGCAGGGAGTCCAGCCCGAAGCCTTCCAGTGTGGCTACACCGAGCTCGTTTTTCAGCAGTTCAGCGGCCGGCTCCGGCTCGAACTCGCGGTCGGGTAGACGGCTGGCCGGAATGCCGCCGTCCGGTTGAAAGGAACCGTTCTCGGCTAACAGGATTTCCGCTGGCTGGAGGCGCTCCAGTTCCGCCGACAGGCGGGCTCGCGGCAGTTCGGTGGCGGCGAACTCTCCGGTGGAGATATCGACATAAGCCAGCCCGGCGGTCTCATCGTCGGCGGTCACTGCCGCCAGATAGTTGTTGCGCCGCCCGTCCAGCAGGTTCGGTTCGATGACCGTTCCCGGCGTCACCATGCGGACAACTTCGCGCTCCACCAGCCCTTTCTGGTCGCCCGGTCGGGTCGTCTGTTCGCAGATGGCCACCTTGTGGCCGCGGGCGATGAGCCGGGCCAGGTAATTGTCCACGGCATGATAGGGAATGCCGGCCATGGGCACCTTGACGCCTTTGCCCATCTCCCGGGCGGTCAGTACGATTTCCAGTTCCCGGGCGGTCGTTTCAGCGTCGGTGTCGAAAGTCTCGTAGAAGTCGCCCAGGCGGAAGAATACGATGGCTTCCGGATACCGGCGCTTGATGCTCAGGTACTGGGAACGCAGGGGAGTGACGGCCTTTTGAGTCATGGTGACATTGTACCCGATGCTGAAGCCGGCTGTCAGCAGGACCGGCGCCGTTTCTGGTATGATTCTGGTCTGTGCCGGAGGAAAGGATTGAATAATAGCTTCGATTTACTGGTGGTGGACATCGATGGCACCATCATCGACGCCGGGGGTAATATCTCGGCAGACGACAAGGCGGCCATCGCCGCTACACAAAAGCGGGGCGTCAGGGTGGCGCTCTCCACCGGGCGGGTCATCGAGGCCTGCCGCGGCATCATCGCCGAGCTGGAACTGGATGGCGTTCACATTTTTTTCGACGGGGCGGCGGTTTATGACCTGTCAGCCGGGTCGATGGTTTATTCCCGTCCGGTATCCCGAACTACACTGGAGCCGGCGGTGGAATTCGCCCGCGCCAACCGCATCTACCTGGAGTTGTACGCTCTGGATCGTTATTTTGTCGAGGAAATCAACTGGGCCGAAAAGGTGCACCGGGAGTTTTTCGGTCTGACAGCCAACCTGGCTGACTTTGACGAAATCATTGACCGGGAAACCATCATCAAGTGCGAGCTGATGATTCACAATGAAGCCGAGGAAGCCGGGGCGGCACTGTTCCTGAAATATTTCGAGGGACGGCTGACCGGTTCGGTAGCCCGCACGCCGGCTTATCCGGAAATGAAATTCATCAATGTGGTCGAACCGGACGTTTCCAAGGGCGCGGCGCTGGTTCAGCTGGCGGAACACTTCAAGATACCGCTAGAGCGAATCATGGCTATCGGTGACGGCACCAACGATATCCCGCTGTTTCAGCAGGCCGGTCTGAAGGTAGCCATGGGCAATGCCCATGACGAACTCAAAGCCCTGGCTGATTACGTCACCGGCACCGTCGATGACTCCGGGGTGGCCTCAGCCATCGAACGCTACCTGCTGTAGATTCATTATTCGAATTCGGTTGAAGTTACTGTCAACTCGATATATTCGAAGTCACCGTCCTTACCTTTCCAGACGGCGACGGCTTTGGTCGGTATGACATACCGGCCAAATTGGCGGTAATCGGCAAAACGTCCGGTCCAGGGTTCGGTTCGGTTAGTGTCGTAACGATAGCGCTCCGGGGTGGTGAAGGAGGTTATTTCGTCATCATCGTTGAAATTGAAGGTGCCTGTGGCCGATATTTCGCCGGAGGTAATGGTGGCTTCGGCCGAGCGGTCGTCGATGGCCCGCCAGGCGATGTCGGGTGACAACAGAGCCGTCGGTAGCCAGGGCAGTTCCGACAGGTGGCGCATCAGCGAAGCATGGTCCATCTGCCGGCCGCGAACGTTGAAAAGCGGCAGGGCGGACAGTATCTTGATGAGCATATCACCCCGGCCGTTGATACTGCAGTCCCTTGCCGTTATCCAGGCCGGCCCAAGTTTCATCCTGGCGTTCCAGATGAACCCGGCCGGTTTCACGGAATAATACTGGTCGGCGCTCAGGTTTATCCAGCGGTCGTTGAAACGGATACGGCCGGTCTGGGTCAGGTGAGCCGTGGAGATAAGTGTGGCGTCGCTGTTCAAGGACTTTTTCAGATACCGGGCGACGGGCGGTGGCAGGGGCGCGGTGTCTCCGGGAGCGAAGGTACCGGACAATCTTTCGGCATTATCCCGTAGCGCCGTGATTTCCCGCTCCCTGGCGACGTTCCACTGCTTGATGCGGCGGACGATGAAGATACCGATGAGTATCGCCAGTCCGGAATCAAGGATGAGAAATATCAGAATCCAGTCCATGTCTTATCTCCGTATCGATGGGGATTACAGGCTCTCTTTTACCAGGCGGGCAAGCCGCGGCGTTATACCCTTTACCGTGGCAAGTTCCTCGGCGGAAGCGGTTCGAACCCCGGCGACTGAGCCGAATTGGCGGATGAGGGCGCGTCGTTTCGCCGGACCGATACCGGGGACGGCATCCAACAGCGAACCAGTGGCTGATTTCCGGCGGAGGGCGCCGTGGTAACCCAGGGCGAAGCGGTGGGCTTCATCCCGAATCCGCTGGAGCAGTCTTCGGGCCGGGGACCTTTCGTCCAGAACGATGGGGCGGGATAGTCCCGGAATGAAAATCTCCTCACGCTCTTTGGCCAGCCCAATGACGGGGATGTGTTCGTACTGCCGCTCCCTGAGCGCGGCCATGGCCGCGGACAACTGGCCTTTGCCGCCGTCAATAAGCACCAGGTCGGGCAACTTTGCCCAGTCATCTCCCGCCTGGTCGGTGGGGCGGCGGAAACGACGGTCGATGACCTCCTTCATCATGGCGAAGTCATCGGCGCCGGCGACAGTCCTTATACGAAAGCGCCGGTAGTGCTTAGAATCCGGCCGGCCCTGGTGGAAGACTACCATACTGCCTACTGCCAGCGTGCCCTGGATATTGGAAATGTCATAGCCTTCGATGCGGCCGGGCGGTGACTTCAGTTTAAGTACCTTTGCCAGTTCCTCCAGGGCTGAGCGGTGATCTTCGGCGCCGGTCAGCAGTTTTTTCAGGCGGTATTGCTCCAGACCACGGCGGGCGTTGTCTCGCACCATATTCATCAGTTCCAGTCGCGCCCCGCGGCGGGGCACATTGATACGGACCCGGCCGTCACGGCGTTCGGTGAGCCACGCTTCCAGCATCTGCTGGTCGTCCGGTGGTGATTCCAGCAGAACCAGCGGCGGTATGTGGGTAGCGGCACTGTAATACTGGCTGACGAAACTGCCCAGCACCGCTCCCGGGTTTTCTCCGGCGGTGCCTTTCAGGATGAAGTGTTCCCGACCCACCAGCTTACCGCCCCGGATAAAGAAGACCATGACGAAACTTTCGTTGTCGTTACGAATCTGAGCAACGGCGTCCAGTTCGCCCCTGGCCTTGACGGCGATGCGCTGGGCTGAGATGACCTGCTCGATGTCCCTGACCCGGTCGCGCAACATGGCCGCCTGTTCGAACTCCAGACGGGCGGCGGCTGACTCGATTTCCCGGCGCAACTGGCGCACCACGCTGTCCTGCTTGCCTTCGAGGAACCGGGTGATTTGTTCGATAGACTTTTGGTAGTCTTCTGGGGCGATCTTGCCGGAACAGGGCGCCGGGCAACGTTTCATGTCGTATTCCAGACAGGGGCGTTTGACGTGTTTGAGATTGCGGGCGCAGGAGCGAAAAGGGAAAATCCGGCGGAGCAGTTCCAGTACCTGACGTACACTGCGGGTGTCGGTGAACGGGCCGAAATACCGCCCGTCGCCTTCGGTATAGCGACGGGTGACTTCCAGTCGGGGCCACTCGCCGGCGGTGATGTGCAGGTAAGGATAGCTCTTGTCGTCCTTCAGCATGATGTTGTAATGCGGCCGATGGCGTTTTATCAGGTTGAGTTCCAGTATCAGCGCTTCCTGTTCGGTAGCCGTTACCAGGAACTCCAGATCGCGGGCTTCGTCGACCAGCAGACGGGTCTTGTCATCCAGCCGGGCG
The DNA here is from genome assembly GCA_000143165.1 of Dehalogenimonas lykanthroporepellens BL-DC-9. Taxonomy (NCBI): domain Bacteria; kingdom Bacillati; phylum Chloroflexota; class Dehalococcoidia; order Dehalococcoidales; family Dehalococcoidaceae; genus Dehalogenimonas; species Dehalogenimonas lykanthroporepellens. The sequence continues at coordinate 933,320 of CP002084.1, read as the reverse complement.
TTGGCTCTGAAATAGGAGCGCACCCGGTTTTTCAGATTGACCGCCTTGCCGACATAGATGATTTGCCCGGAGGCGTTTTTCATCAGGTAAACACCGGGGTCGGCCGGCAGGCGTTGCACTTGTTCATCAATGTAGGCACTGGTCATGCTTATATTTTAACATAACAACTTCCAGGTGGTACCTTCGTCAGGTCGTAACCGGAACTAACGGGTCATAGCGGAGCCGGTGACGGAGGTGGATAATATTTTCGTCTGAAGATAGGTCGGAGAGTGAATATGACGCATTCAATCAGGTTTTACTGTCCCCGATGCCGACACATCATCAGCCTCTCCAGCAACGAAGGTGTCTTTTTATCGGATACGGCAGGGCGGCGAGGCCATGAATATCATGGTGCGCTGTGTAACTGTCCGGTGTTGCGGTCAGTACTTTTACGGCTTAGGTACCCAAAAGACGGGTGAAACGCCGGTCAGAGAACCGGTTGTCGATGCCTGTCATCGCTGACCCTGTCCGTCTGGGTTTACCAACCGGAGGACAGGTTAGCTCAACTCACCGGTCTGCGGCCAGACCCGGGTGAGTTCGAAGTACAACCGTCGGTGTTCCGGTTCTTTAAGTTCCGGGTCATTCTCGAACAGGCGCATGGCTTCGGCGCGGGCGGCTTCCAGAATAGGCACATCGGATAGACGGGCCATCTTGAGATCGGGCAGGCCGGACTGGCGGGTGCCGAAGAATTCTCCCGGCCCGCGGAGCCTGAGGTCTTCCTCAGCCAGGGAAAAGCCGTCCTGGGAGTTTTCGATGACCGACAGCCGGGCATTGGCCACCTCGGACGGGTTGTCGGCCAACAGCATGCAGTAGCTCTGCTCCCGGCCCCGGCCGACCCGACCCCGGAACTGGTGGAGCTGTGACAGACCGAAGCGGTCGGCGGATTCGATGAGCATCACCGTGGCGTTAGGCACGTCGATGCCGACCTCGATTACCGGAGTGGAGACCAGGATATCCAGCCTTCCCTGGTCGAAGGCCTTCATCACCGATTCCTTCTCAGCCGCCGACATCCGGCCGTGAATCAGCCCCAGACGGTATTCCGGGAAGATTTCCATTTTCAGTTTCTCGTATTCGGCGGTGGCCGCCCTCGCCTGTATCGCCTCTGACTCCTCCACCAGGGGGCAGATGATGAATGCCTGCTGTTTCAGCTCGACCTGTTTGCGGATGAAGGCGTAGGCTGAAGCCCGCTGTTCCGGTTTCAGCCACCGGGTTCTGATGGCCTGACGCCCCGGTGGCAGTTCGTCGATGACCGACAGGTCAAGGTCGCCGTAAAGCGTCAGCGCCAGGGTGCGGGGGATGGGTGTAGCCGTCATCACCAGCAGGTGAGGGTTATTACCTTTCTGGCGGAGATTCTGGCGTTGTTCCACGCCGAAACGGTGCTGTTCGTCAATTATCGCCAGTCCCAGTTTCTGGAACTTCAGCGACTTCTGCACCAGGGAATGAGTACCGATGACCAGGTCGATATCGCCGTTGCGGATGCGGTCGCGGATGAGCTTTTTCCCGGATGCCTTGGCATCACCGATGAGCAGGGCTACGGTCAGCGGTCGGTCAGGCAGTATGCCCAGGAAAGAGGTTACGCCCGCTGACTCCTGCCGGTCAGAAGCCAGGATGTCCAGCATGCCGGTCACCGAGCGGTAGTGCTGTTCGGCCAGTATTTCGGTCGGCGCCATGAAGGCGCATTGATAACCGGCGGCGACCGACATCAGCGCCGCGGCAGTGGCCACGACTGTCTTACCGGAGCCCACGTCGCCCTGAAGCAGGCGGCTCATGGCTTCACTCCGGCTCATATCGTCCAGGATATCGTTCAGAGAACGACGCTGGGCGGCTGTCAGCTGAAAGGACAGGGAATCCAGAAAACGTTTCAGCAGTGATTGGTCAGTCGGCGTCGGCAGGCCGGGCCGGGAAAGGCGCCAGGCCCTTTTGCGGGCCATGACGCCCAGTTGCAGAACGAACAGTTCATCGAAGGCCAGGCGGGAGCGGGCGGCGTCCTTGGCTTCGTAGTCATCCGGGAAATGGGCCTGAGCTACCGCTTCCGGCAAAGTTATCAGATCGCGCCGGGCGCGGATGTCTTCCGGCAGGTACTCCTCCAGAGAAGGGGCGAAACCATCCACCACCTCCTTCATCAGCTTGCGCATCTGTCGGGGGAATAAGCCGGCGGTTAGCGGATATATCGGCGCCAGACGACCGGTGTGAACCAGCTCCCGGTTTTCCAGTTTTTCCCATTCCGGGGATTCAAAGACCAGGGTGTTTTTGAAGACGCCTATCTTGCCAGAGAGTACCAACCGGTCGTTGGCGTGAATCTGGCGTGTCAGATAGGGATTATTGAACCACAGCGCTCGGATATTGCCGGTTTCATCGCCCACTATGGCTTCGGTGGAGCGCCGCCCGCCGGGGGTGGTCGTTCTTACCTCCCAGACCGTGGCTACGATTGTCTGTTCCGGGCCGGGTGATAGTTCGGCGATGGGGGTGGTCCGGGAATAGTCTACATGACGGCTGGGGAAGTGATACAGCATGTCCCGAACGGTGTGAATGCCCAGTTTACGAAGCCGGCTTCCGGTACTGTCATTGATGCCTTTCAGGGAGGTGACCGGCAGTTCCAGGGAGGCAGGCGAGTGTATCGGACGGGTGACGGTTTGCTTTTTGACCGCCGGGGTAACCGGTTTGGTGTCCGTCTTAGGGGGTGCTGACGCCTGAGGAGGTTCAGGGCGGGACGGCTTTTCTAATTCGTTTGCCAGCGACAGCAGTTGCTGGAGCGCCGCTGGTCGTTTTGCCGGCAGAACAGCGGCGTAGTCGAAGCGCGCCAAATGTGAACGTAGCTGGTTTAGCCTATTTTGATCGGTGAGAGCGCGGCCGGCTTCCTCTGCCCAGTTGGCCAGAAAGCGATTAAGGCCACCGATGACGGCGGTATCATTGTAATTTTTGCGGCCTTCCAGTTCGATGACGGCTCGCAGTTTGGCGATGTCTATCGGCATGAACTGATTATAACCGATGCGGCGTTTTGAATCACGACGGCTATGAGAGGGCGACCGGTTTACAGGTCGGCGCTTGATGGCCATGACCAGCCTGCCCGGGCCGTCAGGTGCGCCCGGCTCGGTGGCGGTCACCTCGGAATTGATAACCGATATCCGGCAGTCCGGCTTTTCCGGCAACTGGACAGCCGACATGGCTGAGCTGAAGGTGTCGGACAGTTTTTCGATATGGTGACTACCAGTATTTCTTCAGTATAACGGGAGAGTTTCTTGCAGTCATTGAGGGATGAATCGGGCTATGGCCGGGTGTTAGTCGGGAAAAGGTCGGAAGTACTCAGATGGTGGGAAGACTCATCGGGGTGGATATCCACCCCGGTCGGTAAACGATTCACTGCCAAAAGAAACCGTAAGCGGTACGACCGTGATATCGAGTGGCTCAACCAAGGCAGGGGGCAGGTTCGAAGCGGAGTCAGTTACAATGCGAATTGTCAGCAGGACCCCTTGTTATTCCAGGGACACGATATAATCGTAATGAGGCTGACCACCGGAGACGACTTCAACCTGTATTGACGGGTATTTGCCGGTCAGTTCGGCGGCCAGGCGGTTAGCCGTCTCTTCGTCGGCGTCACCGCCATAATACAGCGTTACCACTTCGACTTGGGACAGGTCGGTTTTGGACAGCAGATCGGCCAGTACCTTGTCCGAAGTTTCATCGACGGCGGCCAGGCGCCCGTCCAGGAGTCCGATAGCCTGATTCTTCTTGATTACCAGGCCGTTGATCTTGGTATCCCTGACAGCGTGGGTGATTTCAATAGTGCGGGCTTGGCAGGAGGCGTCTGCCATCCGCTGTACATTGGTGTCGAAATCTGCTTCGTAATCGAAGGCCAGGAGCGCGGATACGCCCTGGGGCAGGGTTTCGGTGGCAATGACGGCAATCTTCTTGCTGGTCAGCTGACTGACCTGTTGCGCCGCCGGGACGATGTTTTTATTGTTCGGCAGAATGATTATCTTGTTGGAGCCCACCCGCTCCACCGCCTGCAGAATATCTTTGGTGGAAGGGTTCATGGTCTGTCCCCCGGGAACGATAGCCGCCGCACCCAGTGAGGAAAAGACATCTGCGAAACCGTCGCCGGCGACGATGGCTACGATAGCGATTTCCATGGCCGGCTGGCGGTCCTTCTGCAAGGCCAGGAAATCTTCGTGCTGTTCGTCCATGTTGCGGATACTGACCTTATGTACGGTGCCGAGCTTGGTCACTACGTTCAGCACCCGTCCGGGAGCGATGGCGTGAATATGAACCCTGACCGTGGTGTCATCACCAACCACAATCAGAGATTCCCCTTTTCGTTTCAGACGGGCGCGAATATTTTCCGGATCCAGGTTCTCACCTTTGAGCAGGAATTCGGTGCAGTAACCGAATGGTTCTTCGTCAGCTGACGACAGGCCAACAGTCCTGGCTCCGATCGGAACCAAACTGGCGATGACCCGGGATTTCTTGAACTGCATCTGTTCGGTTTCGCCACGCAGGTAATGGAGAAAGCCTTCCAATAAAGTAAAAAGCCCCTGGCCGCCGGCATCAACGACGCCGGCGTCACGCAGAACCGGTAGCAGTGATGGAGTTCTAGCTACCGATTCCGAAGCGGCTTCCATTGCTTTTTCAAACAGCATCGGAATGGATTCGTCTTCAGCCGCTGATTTTCTGGCGGCGGCGGCGACATCCTTGAGCACGGTCAGGATGGTGCCTTCGACCGGGTTGGACAAACCCTTATAGGCGGTATCAACCGCCTGGGTCCAGGCGACAGCCCAGTCCGTGGCGCTGACGGCAGGTTTGTTCTTGAACACCTGGGCGACACCGCTCCATATCTGGGAGGATATCACGCCGGAGTTGCCCCGGGCGCCCATCAGAGCGCCTTTGGAAATGGCGGTCGATATCTGGCCGACATCATTGGCCGTGACCTTGGTCGACTCATCGACCGCTGACCTCAGTGTCAGGAGCATGTTGGTGCCGCAGTCACCGTCGGGCACCGGAAATACATTAAGGGCGTCTATATCCGAAGCGCTTTTTTCCAGCCACACCGCGGCGGCGGCCAGCATATCGCGCATCTCGTAACCGGACATGGAGTTCTGAACTGACATATATCACACCTCGAGAGAGCACCGGTATTGGGTGGCGTCACTGTGGATTTGTCACCAATCGGCGTCTATGCTATATTTATTGATGGATTTTATTATATCATTGAATGAATAGTCAAAGGAGCCCGTATCCAAAGTCATGAAATGCGATTACTGTGGCAAGACCCCCCAATATGGACATAATGTAAGTCACTCCAAGCGGCGAACCAACAAGCGCTCTGAGCCGAACTGCCATCCGGCCAAGGTATTGGTCGACGGCAAACCGATGAAGCTCTCCCTCTGCACCCGCTGTCTGCGGACGCTGGCAAAGACCGCCGCCGCCTAGAAATCCTTATGATATAAACTGCCGCATGCTTTCAGCATGCGGCAGTTTTATTTTTCAGAATAACGTTCAGCTATCTGCAAGCCGGGCTTGCGCTTCCTTCAGCGCCTGGCTGACCCGGCACCGAGCCGTACCTCCGGGGTTGTTCCGGGCATCGACCGAAGTCATCACGGTTACTTCCATGACATCATTTCCGAAAAGTGGCGAAAATTGCCGGTATTCCTCCAGAGTCAGGTCGGGGAACATCTTGCCCTGACCGATACAGTAGTTCACCAGCCGCCCGACAGCGCCGTGGGCGTTGCGGAAGGTTTCACCCCTGGCCACCAGATAGTCAGCCAGGTCGGTAGCCAGGATGAAGCTCTTATCGACGCTCTTCAACATTTGTTCCGGGCGGAATCTCATGGTGCTCACCATACCGGCAAAAACGCGGAGTGATGGCAACAGAGTATCAACGGTGTCGAACAGGCCTTCCTTGTCTTCCTGTAAATCTCGGTTATAGGCCAGTGGCAGTCCCTTCATGGTGGTCAGCATGGCTGTCAGGTGGCCGTATACGCGCCCGGTCTTGCCGCGGCCCAGTTCCGCCACGTCGGGGTTTTTTTTCTGCGGCATGATGGATGATCCGGTGGCATAAGCGTCATCCATTTCGACGAAACCGAATTCGGCCCCGCTCCAGATGATGAGTTCTTCGGCCAGACGCGACAGGTGCGTCATGATGATAGCGGCGGCGGCCAGGAATTCAATGATGAAATCACGATCCGAAACAGCATCCAGGCTGTTTCGGGAGATTTCTTTGAATCCCAGTTCCCGGGCGACGGCCTCCCGGTCGGTATCATAGGCGGTGCCCGCCAGGGCGCCACTGCCCAGCGGCAGGACGTCGGTTCGCCGGTAGCAGTCAGCCAGCCGGGATTTGTCCCGGTCCAGCATTTCGAAATAGGCCAGCAGGTGGTGAGCCAGCAGTACCGGCTGGGCCGGTTGCAGGTGGGTATATCCCGGCAGGATAACTTCCGGGTTGTCCTCGGCCTGCGATAGCAGAGCCCGCTGTAATTGACTTATCTCTGACAGGGTTTCTTCCATTGTGTCTTTCAGGTAAAGCCGCAGGTCGGTAGCTACCTGGTCGTTGCGGGAACGTGCGGTGTGCAGTCGCCCGGCCGGCTCGCCAATCTTTTCCTTCAGCCGGGCTTCGACCGCCATGTGGATATCTTCCATTACCGGCTTGAACTCAAACGAACCGTTGTTTATTTCCCGCTCGATTTCTTCCAGTCCCCGGATGATGGCTTCGGCGTCGGCTGAGGGGATGATGCCGCGGTCGGAGAGCATCCGGGTGTGGGCGATGGAACCCCGGATGTCTTCCCGGTAGAGGCGGCGGTCGAAAGGCAAGGACGATGAATAGTCGATCACCAGGTCATCGGCGGATTTGTCAAAGCGGCTCCGGACATGACTCATGTTATTTATCCTTTTTGAGGAATTGCGCTTTGGCCTGGGTTCGTACCGGCAGACCCCAGAGCTTGATGAAGCCGACGGCGGCTGAGGCGTCGAACTGATCGCCGGTTTCGTAAGTGGCCAGGTCGTGCGCGTACAGGGAATAGGGTGATTTGCGGCCGACGACGCGCAGACAGCCCCGTTCCAGCTTCAGCCTGACGGTGCCGGTGACATACTGCTGGGTGCTCTTGACGTAGGCGTCAAGGTTGGCTTTATGCGCTGAGAACCACAGGCCGTTGTACACCAGGTCGGAGTATTCGCGGGTGACAGCAGATTTGAAACGCTGTTGGTCGCGGGTCAGCGTCAGGGTCTCCAGCGCCGCGTGGGCCTTGAGCAGTACTACTGCCGCCGGGGCTTCGTAGATTTCGTGGGACTTGATACCCACCAGCCGGTTTTCAATATGGTCGATGCGGCCGATGCCGTGGGCGCCGGCCAGTTCATTGAGCCTGGTGATGAGGCTGACACCGTCCAAACGCCGGTTGTTCAGGGTAACCGGTACACCTCGTTTGAAGCCGATGGTGACATAAGCCGGTTTGGTCGGCGTATCGGCTATCTCCTTCGTCCAGCCGAAAGCATCGGTCGGTGGTTCCAGCCAGGGGTCTTCCAGAATACCACATTCACAGGAGCGCCCCCAGAGGTTTTCATCTATGGAGTAAGGGCTTTTAGCGGTTACCGGCAACGGGATGTTGAATTTCCGAGCGTATTCTATCGTCTGCTGGCGGGTCAGACCCCATTCCCGCGCCGGCGCAATGACCTTCAGATGGGGTGCCAGCGCGGCGGTGGCCACGTCCAGCCTCACCTGGTCATTGCCCTTGCCGGTACAACCGTGGGCGATGGCGGTGGCGCCTTCTTCCCGGGCGACATCGACCATCAGCTTGGCGATGAGCGGACGTCCCAGAGCGGTAGCCAGTGGGTATTCGTTTTCATACAACGCGCCGGCGGCCAGCGCCGGGAAGAGGTATTCATCAACGAACTCCCGCTTGGCGTCCATCACCAGCGCCTTGACGGCGCCGGCCTTGAGGGCTTTATCACGGATAACGGTGAAGTCACGTTCATTGCCGACATCGACGGTCAGGGCGATGACATCCATGTCATAATGCTCCTTGAGCCAGGGAATGGCCGCCGAAGTATCGATACCGCCGGAATAGGCCAGAACTACTTTTTCTGTCATGGAAAGCCTTTCTTTTGAATTAATCGTTACAGCATATTATGCTACAAACTGTAGCGGATATGCCAGTATCGGGAGTGGGGTTACCGGACTCCCTGTTGCCATTTGCCCAGCGAGAAAGCCTTGGGGAACAGCGTTTTCCGGATTTCCTCGATCAAGAACAGGGTCAACCCGGCGCCAATGGGGATGAGCCAATAAACCGTCTCGAACGGGGAGGTATGGAAGGCGGCCTGAAGGAACGGCGTATAGACAACCGCCAGTTGCAGGATGATGGCGCCACCGACGGCCATAATCAGCCACCGGTTTTTGAACAGGCCGATGCTGAAAACGCTTTTTTCATCGGATCGGGCAATGAACCCCTTGAACCATTCGAAGGCGATCATAGTGCTGAAAGCCAGGGTGCGAGCCTGGTCGATATCCATGTGCTGACGGGCCCAGACGAACACCAGAAAAACCCCGGTGGCCATTATCAGCGCTGTATAAGCCACCCGCATGATCAATCCGGGATAGAGCAAGCCCACTTTGGGCGACCGGGGAGGAGTTTTCAATTCGTTGCCGCTTTTGGGTTCCAAACCCAGTGGTATGGTGATGGTGGTATCGGTCAGAACGTTTATCCACAGAATCTGTACCGCCAAAAGGGGAGCCTGCCCGACGATGGCGATGGCGGCGGTGAGAGCGATGAGTTCACCGATGTTGGATGACAACAGGTAGTAAATGACATTGCGCAGGCGGTTGAAGATGGCTCGGCCTTCGTCCACAGCGGCTATAACCGAAGCGAAATTGTCATCGGCCAGCACCATATCTGACGCTTCCCGGGCAACATCGGTGCCGTTTCTGCCCATGGCCACGCCGATATCCGCCGCCTTGAGTGCCGGGGCATCGTTGACGCCGTCGCCGGTCATGGCAACCGTATGTCCCCGGCTCCTGAGTGCCTGAACGATGCGCAGTTTGTGGAGAGGTTCAATTCTGGCAAAGACTGAAATCTCATCCACCCGGCGGTGCAACTGTTCGTCGGACATCTCCGCCAGTTCCCGGCCGGTTATCGCCTTCCCCGGGGGTAACCCTATCTCATCGGCAATAGCCCGGGCGGTAGTGGCGTGGTCGCCGGTAATCATGATGACCTTTATACCGGCCTCAGTAGCCTGGCGGACTGCCAAGGCCGCTTCAGGCCGTGGCGGGTCAATGATGCCGGCCAAGCCGGTCAGCACCAGATGGCCTTCAATATCCTCCGGGCTGATGGTTTTGGCTTCATGAGGCATCTCCCGGTAGGCCAGTGCCAGAACTCTCAGGGCCTGTCCGGCCATTCGGTCTATTTGAGACTGCCACTCACGGCGGTCGGTGTCGGTGATGGGAACAGCCCGACCGTCCTTACGGATGTGGGAGCTTAGCCCTATTAACTTCTCAGCGGCCCCTTTGACATGAATGATACGCCCGGTAGAATCAGTATGCAGGGTGGCCATATATTGGCGTTCGCTGGTAAACGGTATTTCGTCCAGTCGGGGGAAAGCCTTTTCCAGTTCCTCCTTGTTCAATCCGGCTTTGGCCCCGGCTACCAGCAGAGCGCCCTCTGTGGGGTCGCCGAACAGGGTGCACTCGTTTTCGCCGATGGTAACGGAGGAATCGGAAGCCAGCATTCCGATAGCCAGGACGAAACGCAGATTCTCATCACTGTCGGGTTGTGCCGGTATCCGGGAATCGGTCAAGAATTCTCCGTTAGGACAGTACCCCTCCCCGGTGATTTCCAAAATACCGCCGTCATGATACAGATTGCGGACGGTCATCTGGTTCATGGTCAGAGTGCCGGTCTTGTCGGAGCAGATGACGGTGGCCGAACCCAGGGTTTCTACCGCCACCAGATGGCGGATGATGGCGTTTCGCTGGGCCATGGCGCGCATGCCGATGGCCAGCACTACCGTGACCACGGCTGGCAAGCCTTCAGGGATGGCGGATACGGCGGCGGCTACCGACAAAAAGAACATTTCCAGGATGTCCAGTTCGCGCCAGAGACCAACCAGAAAAATGACCGCCACTACCACCAGCATGACAACTGCCAGTGCTTTGCTCAGTCGGCCGATGCTTTTCTGAAGCGGCGTTTTTCCTATGGCAATTGATTCGAGCCCATGGGCGATGCGGCCAAGTTCGGTATCCATGCCGGTGCCGACGACGACCGCTACCGCCCTGCCCTGGGTAATTGCTGTTCCCAGATAGAGCATGTTACGCCGGTCGGCCAGCGAGGTATCATCGGGAGAGGGTTCCTTATGTTTATCGACCGGCTGGGATTCCCCGGTCAATGCTGACTCGTTGACTTTCAACCCGGCCAGTTCCAGGATACGGGCGTCTGCCGGAATGCGGTCACCGGCTTCGACAATAATGATATCGCCCGGTACGATGTCGCGCGAGGGGATTTTTACGATTCGGCCGCTTCGTCGCACCTGACTCTGTGGCGCGGCCATTTGTTTCAATGCGTCCATGGCTTTTTCGGCGCGGGTTTCCTGGACGTAGCCAATAGTGGCGTTTATGAGTAGTATCGTCAGGATGACCAGAGCGTCGATGAAATGACCGGTGGCGGCCGAAACCGCCGCCGCGGCCATCAGTACATATATCAGGGGATTCAGAAACTGTTGCAGAAAGACGACTATTACCGGTTTTCGGGGTTTAGCCGTCATTTCGTTCGGGCCGCCGCGGGCCAAGCGCTCTTCGGCCTGCTGGTCAGTGAGCCCCGAAATAACCGCCTCGAGCCGCTGAAGAACCTCGGTTCCGGAAAGCGCGTGCCAATTATTATGCATACAAACAAACTATACCATGTACGGCTATGCTGGCCAAGGCTTGCGGGAGTCGCCTGGTACTACTGCAGATCGTTGATGTCGCCGGAGCCCGGTGGGACGTTCCGGGAGTGACGTTAACTGAACAACGCGAATATGTTTTCAGGCAAGCCACGGAATACCTCGATGCCATGAAAAGCGACCTGGCCGCCAGTGGTATCGAGGTCGTCACCGTAACTCTTAAAACAGTGCCGGTTGGCGCCAGTATCGTGGATTACGCATTGAATAATAACATCGATCTTATTGCCATGGCCACCCATGGCCGTAGCGGTATCGGGCGAATGATGATGGGCAGTATCGCCGAATATGTCATAAAGGAATCCAGTCTGCCCATGCTTCTCATCAAGGTCGGTTAGCCTGGCCCGCATGCCTGAATGGTAATGTCATCCAAAAAAAAAGCCCGCCGAAAAGGCGGGCTTTTTTGTCTCTCTTCGCAGGTCAGTGAACCGAACAGGAGATACAGGGGTCGTATGATCTGACCAGCATCTCCAGCGTGTGCCGGATTTCTTCTTCCGGTTTATCCAGTATGGTCGGAGCCAGAGTGTCGAAATCCTTCTGGATGGACAGGTGATTCTGGCCGGTGGGTATGATGCAGTTGGCGGAGACAATGTGGCCGCTGTCGTCATAGGTGTAATCATGAATGAGCATGCCGCGGGGCGCTTCGACGATGCCGACGCCGCGCCCGGCGCGGGGCTTGACCTTGACCTCTTCCTCATGGATGCCCCTGGCCAGCAGTTTGTCGATGATATTGATGGCGTCTTCCAGGGCGTGCATTGTTTCCACGGTCTGGGCCACCGATATCATGAATGGATTGGTGACCGGGGCTTTCAGCCCCAGTTCCCGGGCCGCTTTCTTGGCTTTCGGCAGAAGCTGGTCGGCATTGAGGTTGAAACGGGACAGTGCGCCGACCATATAGGAATCGCGCTTGTGCCGGGCATATTTGGAAGAGGACTGGGGAACGCAGAACTCGTTGGTGACCTTGGCGTAATCGTTCAGGTTGACCGTACCGCCGTCGGTGGAAGCAATTTTTCCGGTGATAAAGGCGTATTCCCGGTTATCCTTGAGGGCGATATATTCGGTGGGACGATCGAAGGCCGGGATGCCTGGCGCCAGCGATTTGACTACGGCCACCATGGTTTCGGCATCATCGACCGCTTTGTCCAGTCTTTCCCGGATGGCTTTCAGGGCTTCGATGTCGGGCAGTTTCGCCCACCCGCCGACTACCGGCGTGATGGGATGGGTCTTGCGTCCGGCCAGGATTTCGGCCAGGTTGTAGGCCAGTTTCTTCATTCTTACGGCCATGACCACCACGTCACCGTGAGTGGCCACCAGCGGGATGACCGAATCGGCTTTCAGGAAATCGGGCGCGACCAGAAACAGAACGTGGAGAACGTGGCTTTCCAGCAGTTCGGCGTCGTACAACAGCTTGCGTAACAGCCATGATTGTTCCGACAGTTTGATGTTGAAGGCGGCTTCGGTCGCCTGCAGTGAGGCGGTGGTATGAGCGATGGAGCAGATGCCGCAGATACGGGAAGAGATGGTGGAAACATCGTCGTAATGGCGGTTCTTCAACATCCATTCAAAGAATCGGGGGGACTCGGTTACTTCCCACAGCACCCGGTCCAGTTTGCCGTCGGTGGCCTCCAGGTGGATGTTGCCATGTCCTTCGACCCGGGTTAACTGATTGACCTTGATCTTTATTTCTGACATTGAGTAGCCTCCGTGCAGGAGTTGTATATTCGGAAATGTTCCAGTATCTGGTCTATGGTCAGACCGTAACGGGCCAGGATGTCCTTCTCGGAATCCAGGTTGGGGTCATCGACCAGGCCGCGACATCCCCAGCAGAAACGACCGGCGCTGACGCACAATGCGTCACAACCGGCCCGGGTGACCGGGCCGATACAGGTGCCGCCTCGCTGGAAGACGCAGATATTGCCGGCCCGGCGGCATTCGGTGCATACCGGGTAATTCGGCAGGTCGGCTTTTTTGCCCAGCAACAGGGACTTGACTACCTTGACGAATTCGGTGGTGGTCGGCGGACAGCCCCTGATATAGGCATCTACCTTGACGACCGCGTCGGCCGGACGCGTCGGAATGGTATCGTAATAAGCGGCGCAATCACCGTAGACGCCTTTGAGCAGTTCCTCGGTCTCGTAGGCGTTTTTCATACAGTTGATACCGCCGGTGCAGGCACAGGCGCCCAGGGCTACCAGAACCGCGGCACGCTCCCGGATTTCTTTCAGCCGGGCAATTTCCGATTCGCGAGTGATACTGCCTTCGATAAAGGCGATATCGTATTCGTCGGAACGGTCGGTGCGGACTTCGCGAAAGTTGACGATATCGACCGCGCCGAGAAGTCCCAGCAGTTCATCCGGTTCCAGATTCAGAGCGTCCAGCTGGCACCCCTCGCAACCGGTAAAATCGAAAAAGGCTACTCTGGGTTTCATCAGATGGCCTCCCTTAATGTGCGCAGTCTGGTCATCGGAAAGACCGGTCCTTCCTGACAGACATAGACATTGTTGATCTGGCAGTTGCCGCATTTACCGACGCCGCACTTCATCTTGCGTTCCAGCGAAACGATGATGTTATCGTCGGCCAGGTCTCTTTTCTTCAGTTCGTTGATGACGAACCGGTACATAATCGGCGGCCCGACCACGATGGCGACCGTGTTCCTGGGGTCGAATTGTACTTTGGGAATCAGCGTGGTGATGACGCCGACGTTGCCGGTCCAGCTGTCATCGCTCCGGTCAACCGTTTCCAGGAAAGTAACGTCGGGCGCCTGACTCCACTCCTGCATATCGTCGGCGAAAACCCTTTCCGCCGGCGACCTGGCGCCGAACAGTAGATTAATATGACCGTAGGCGTCCCTTCGGTCCAGCACATACTGGATGAGTGAACGCAGGGGGAAGATACCGATACCGCCGGCAATGAAGAGGATGTCCTTGCCTTCCATCTCTTCCAGGGGGAAGCCGTTGCCGAACGGGCCGCGGATGCCTACCGTCGCGCCGGGCTCCAGGCGGTGAAGAGCCCCGGTCACATTGCCGACGTTTCTGACGGCGACTTCGAAGGTATGATCTCGGGTCGGCGATGAGGTCAGGGAAATGGGTGACTCACCGATGCCGAAAACGTAGACTTCAACGAACTGTCCTGGCCGATGGCCTAGTTTGTTGCCGTCGTTGAGCCTGAATTCGAAGAGTTTCTCCCGCGGTGACAGGGGGGTAACCTTCTCTATGGTGGCCAGATGCGGCAGGTAAAGTTCCGGTTGCGGCCTGGTGTTGGTCACGGTGCGCCTGGCTTTGTCCCGGGTTTTCTCACTGGCGGCGATGGCATTGTAGGCTTCGAGCGGGCTGGCAATCTCAGCCAGACAGGTGATGGAGCAACGGCCGCAACCGACACAGCCGTATTTGCCGTAACGGTCGAGAATATATTTGCCCTTGTGATACATTCGGTGGCGGAAACGGCTGAGTTTGTCGCCCCGGAAATTGGCCCCGGCGGCTACCCGTGAAAAATCCACCAGCATACAGCCGTCGGGTTTTCTGATGCGCTCGCCATCAACCATGTTCAAAGACACATCGTCCTGAACATCGAAACAGAAACAGGTCGGGCAGACCATGATGCAGGAGCCGCAGTTGAGACAGGCCTCACTTCGGGCCAGCCAGTAAGGATTATCATAGTTGGTTTCCAGCAGATTGGGAATCTTGTCGCGGGGCATATCCAGGAACAGACGATATTTGGACAGCGCTTCGTCGCGGAGTTGTTTCTGCCGGGCAGTTTCGGCGGGGGTCGGTTCCCTGACCTGGGCCAGCCGGGCCAGTGTCTCGGCTCCGGTCTCTGAGCCGACGGTGACCATGTAACCGGCATTGCCGATATCGGTCAGCAACAGGTCGTAGCCCGTTTCCGCGGTGTGGGCGCCCATACTGGGCGCGAAAGACGCCGGTTGAGGCGTGATGACATCGACACCGATGATCAGGGTGTTCTCACGGCGGGCGGTGTAATTGGGGTCGGGATTGTTGGTCATGAAGACTTCATCGAGCAGATTGATGGCGTTGATATCGTCGGGATGAACACCTATCAGCACCCGTGGAGTGGTATCGGTAATCGGGGTGATTTCGGGTGAATGGCCCATCCGGTACTTCAGAATGGTTTCGCAGGTCGGTATCAGAAAAGCCGTCGGCGGATTGACGGTAACATCGTAATCCAGGGTCACGTCTTCGAAGCCCTCGACCCGGTCATACACATATTTCCCCTGGCGTGCCACAACTCCAATGGCTTCCCGTTCGCCGGCCAGGGTATCGACCATGCGTTTCAGGCTGTCGCGGCTGATGACGAAAGACGCCTGGGGTACCAGTTTGGTCGGCGCCGCTTTGGCCTTGATCTGGATGGCGGCCGGTCGCTGACGGGCGGCGGATTTGATGGTGTCTTTCAACAGCGTCGCCATATCCTGGGGTGAGACCGGCTTGACCAGGTAATCAACGGCCCCTTGACGAAGGGCTTCGGTGGCCGATTCTACCGAAGGATGGTCGGTGGTGACGATGGTCTGCATCCAGGGCCTCTTCACCCGGGCTTCTCGAAGAACGCCCAGTCCGTGTTTGCCGGGCAGACGCAGATCCAGCAACATGACACTGAAATCCTGGTTATCGATAAGATTCAGAGCTTCTTCACCCGTGGCGGCGCTGGCAACGCGGAAACCGGACCCTTTCAACCATACCGCGGTTTCTCGGGCGCCCGGGTCGGCGTCGACAATAAGAACAGAGTTTTCCGGCATCGAATCCCCCTTGAACAAAATAAAATGGCCTATATGCAGGAGCAGGCCGGGAGGCTTTTCCCTATTCGGTTACAAAAGTTCAATGAGTATATCACAGGTATTAGTCCTTGGCTAGTTTTCGTGTAATTAAATAACGGCCTATAAACTATAAAACTGCCGTTATATGCACCGTAGAAATTATTTGATTAACCTTAGTCAAACATCAAATGTCATTAAGGAAACGGCAAAACTGTGCCGTAACTCGATGGTGATTGATGAATTTACCCGGCGCTTATTCGGCTTTTGCCACGTTTCGGCGGCTGTGATATATTCTAGCGTCACCACTTTATTGATTATGAGAAACGGCATTTCTATTATTTCCGGTGGTTCTGTCACCTCTCCAGCAGGTTTTACTGCGGGAGCGGTATCTGCCGGTATCAAAAATTCTCCCAACGCGCTGGACCTGGCTCTGCTGGTGTCGGAACAGCCGGCTGTGGCCGCCGGGGTTTTTACCCGGAACCGTTTCCGGGCGGCGCCTGTGATTCTGTCACAACGAAGGTTGAGAAACGGCCGGGGCCGGGCGATAGTAGTGAATTCAGGGTGCGCTAATGCCGGTACCGGAGAAATCGGTCGTCAGGATGCCGACACCATGACCGGTATGGCCGGTGGGCTGCTGGGTTTTGATAAGTCCGAGGTGATGGTTGCCAGCACCGGTGTTATCGGCGTGACATTGCCGATGGGTCGGGTGTCAGCCGGGCTGGAGCGGATAACCCTGTCGCAGGCAGGCGGACATGATTTCGCCCGCGCCATTATGACCACTGATTCGGTGGCTAAGGAGATTGCCGTCACGGTGCCAGAGCTTGGTTTTACCGTTGGTGGGTGCGCAAAGGGTTCGGGCATGATTCACCCGGATATGGCGACCATGCTGGCTTTTATCACTACCGATGCCGGTGTCAATGCCAATCTGTTGAAAAAGATACTCCGGCGCTGTGTCGACCGGTCTTTCAACCTGGTATCCGTTGATGGGGATACCTCGACCAACGACAGCGTTTTCATCATGGCCAACGGTTCTTCCGGTGTCGTTCTGGATACTGAACCCGGGGCGCTGAGTCTTTTCGAGGAAGCTCTGGCCACGGTCTGCGTTTTTCTGGCCAAGGCAATAGCTCGCGACGGCGAGGGAGCCACCCGTCTGATTGAGCTGACCGTTACCGGGACCGATTCGGAAAGAGACGCCCGGAAGGTTGTTCGAACGGTGCTGTCGTCACTGCTGGTCAAGACCGCTATTCACGGCGGCGACCCTAACTGGGGTCGTATCGTAGCCGCCGCCGGGCGTTCCGGAGTACCGCTGGATTTATCCTGTGTCAGCCTGGATGTCGGCGGCATCGTAGTATTCGACAGGGGGCAACCGGTGCCTTTCGATGAAGCCGTGGCCGGGACGGTAATGAGCCGTCCGGAAATACCGGTAAGATTGAACCTGGGGTCGGGACCCTGTACTTTGACCGGTTGGGGTTGCGATCTCAGCGACACCTATGTCCATATCAACGCCGACTACACTACCTGACAATCGGCGCATCAATGGAGTTACCGAATGAATAAAACCATAGTCATCAAGCTGGGGGGCTCAGTCCTGGGCAGTCGTGATACCTCTCTGGAGGATGTGGTCGCCCTGAAAAAGGCTGGCTATCGTCCGGTAGTAGTTCACGGGGGCGCGGCAACGGTTAACGATTGGTTGAAACGCCTGGGACTGGCAACCCGCATTCATAATGGTGAGAGGGTAACCGACAGGGAAAACCTGGATGTGGTCGCCGCTGTTCTGGGAGGCCTGGTCAACAAGGAAACCACTGCTCATCTTCTCGCCCTGGGCGTCCGGGCGGTGGGGATTTCCGGTGTTGACGGCGGTTTGATTACCGGGAGACCCAGAGGCGTCGAATGGGGTTATATGGGTGATGCCGAAAGGGTGGACCCGACTCTGCTCCACCTGTTACTCGAAAACGAATTTGTCCCTGTGGTGTCACCGGTATCACTTAACGGCGGTGATCCCGAGAATCGATTACTCAATATCAACGGTGACCCGGTGGCCGGGGAGCTGGCGGCGGCGCTTCAGGCGGATAAGCTGGTGTTTCTTACCGATGTTCCGGGTATCCGGGACGGCGAAGGAGAGTTGATAGAGGCTGTAACCGCCCGGGAGGCGGAAGAACTGGTGACCGGCGGTATCGCTACCGGCGGTATGGTGCCGAAAATACGCGCCGCCCGGCGGGCCAGCGCCGCCGGCACCGTGACCAGTATCGTTGATGGCAGTCAGGCTCACATGCTTTACAAAGAAGTAGTTGAGGGCGGTTGCGGCACTGCCATTATCGCCTGAGGCAGGAGAATATCAGCATGAACTGGGAAGAACTGGAACAGAAATATTTCATGCGCACCGTGGAACGGGCGCCACTGACCATTGTCAAAGGCGCCGGCAGTGAAGTCTGGGACGAACACGGCCGGCGTTATCTGGATTTCGTCGCCGGCTGGGCGGTTAACGCCCTGGGACACTGTCATCCGGCCGTGGTCGAGGCGGTCAGACAACAGGTCGGTGAACTGATACAGACATCCAACCACTATTACACCATCCCTCAGTTGCAACTGGCGGCACTGCTGGTGGAAAACTCCTGTCTCGACCGGGTTTTTCTGGCCAATTCAGGCGCCGAGGCTTCCGAAGGCGCCGTCAAGCTGGCCCGGCGTTACGGGAAGTTGCATCTGAACGGCGCCTATGAGGTGATTACCGCTACCGGCTCGTTTCACGGACGGACGCTGGCCATGGTTTCGGCTTCCGGTCAGTTGAAATACCAGCAACCTTACACACCTCTGCCTTCGGGTTTTATCAATGTTGAATTCGACAGCATCGAAGCCATCCGGCAGGCGACGACCGAGACCGTATGCGCCGTAATGCTGGAGCCGGTTCAGGGTGAGGGCGGGGTCAACGTGCCTGCGCCGGGTTATCTGAAAGACGTCAGGAAATGGTGCGACGAAAAGGGGCTGATTCTCATTCTGGATGAAATTCAGACCGGTATCGGTCGCACCGGCACTCTCTTCGCCTATCAGGATTATCAGGTCGAACCCGATATCATGACGCTGGCCAAAGGACTCGGGGGTGGTATGCCGATAGGCGCCATCATGGCTAAGGAAAAGTTTTCCGTGTTTACCGCCGGTGAGCACGGCTCTACCTTCGGCGGTAATCCGGTGACCTGCGCCGCAGCCTACGCCACGGTCAAGTACATCATAGACAATGATATTTCCGGCCATGCTCACAACATGGGCCGTCTGCTCCGGGAAAGACTGAAAGACCTGGCCGTCCGACGGCCCCGGCAGGTAACCGGCGTCCGGGGTAAGGGGCTTTTAACCGCGGTTCAACTCGGCGGTGATTTCGCTCAATTACTGGCCCGGCGTTGCCTGGCCGAGGGACTGCTGGTCAACAATGTCAAACCGGATGCTCTGCGGTTGATGCCGGCCCTGAACATCACCGAATCCGAAGTGGAAGAGGCCGTCGATAAGCTGGAATCTGCCCTGACAAGGCTGGAGGTCGGAGCATAGATACCCGGTGATAGTATTTTTGATTGCGCTGGGGCTGGGTATCGTGGCGGTACTGGCGTTGAGCTGGCAGATTCCGGAACCCGGGACGATGCGTCAACCCAGAACCGGTGATTTTCTGCCGGCCGGTTCGCCGCTGGATCTGCCCCAGGAAATCCGGGAAGACGCGCTGGCAACAGCAGGCGCGGCCCATCGGCATGACCGCCAGAAGCAATTGCGGCTGGCCGCCGATATGCTGGCTACCTACCGGGAAGTCAAGGACACCGATATTTTCATCCTGTTCAATTCCGGCGGTTATGGCTGGTCCAATCTTGATAAGTCTCCCGGATACGCTACCATCATGGATGCAATAGAAGACATTTTGGGGAAGAAGGGTTTCCGGGTCAAGGTACTCAGTTACCAGCGGGCCTATCGGGGCTGGCGGGATTACGTCGGGGAAATACTCAATGCCGGAGCAAAAAGCATCGCTAAGCCCAAAGAGCTGGC
The DNA here is from genome assembly GCA_000143165.1 of Dehalogenimonas lykanthroporepellens BL-DC-9. Taxonomy (NCBI): domain Bacteria; kingdom Bacillati; phylum Chloroflexota; class Dehalococcoidia; order Dehalococcoidales; family Dehalococcoidaceae; genus Dehalogenimonas; species Dehalogenimonas lykanthroporepellens. The sequence continues at coordinate 913,588 of CP002084.1, read as the reverse complement.
GCTTCGGCTGAGTTTCCTGCTCCGGCATCTGCCGGATCTCCAGATTGTGCTGACATCGGAAAGCAACGGCACGGTAATGTCGAATCAGGTGATGCGTCTCCTGCCCGAAGAACCGCGGCTTTTCAGTATCGAGTTCGGGCCGCCGTTCTGGTACCAAACCTTTCTCAACGACCGGATACTGAACATGAGGTCTAACGGGCGGGTACCGGATGCTTTCAGCTACGGCCACTGGCGACGCGCCATTGCCGCCAATATCGGGGCCGCTTTTGGTCGGAGCGAGCAGGCGCCCGGCAAGGTTCTGCTGTACATCGGCGCTCCGGGGCACGATTACAACTGGCATGATTACCCGCTTATTCAGGAGCGAATTCGCCTCTTTCTGGACAGGCATTTTCCCGGCTCTTCAGCCTGAATCCGCTCAAAATGCACATGGTACGAAAGTACCGGTATTGCGCCCTTCTCGACATAGTACTATTGGGTAATACTGGTACTATTGTATATAATCAGGAGAAATATATTGACAAATGACCATTAAGGGCATAAATTGAGATAACAAAACGAAATATTCAAGAGCGCAAGCCGCATAAAAAAGAGTAACCGGCTTGAGCGGGAAGCACCCCGTTGTGCGTGCTGGAAGGGTGGTGGAGATGCCGATTCGGTACCATCTGGTGGATTCCCTCTTTCCCCGACGCGCGCTGGCCTATCTGATAACGGGGGTGATCCTCGGCATCCCATTCCTGGGACTGGCCTGGCTGATCGGCCAGCTGGTGGTTCTCAGTGACAATATCTGGATACTGGTTGCGCTTGTAGCAGTGCTTGCCGGAGCGTCCTGGCCGGTATTCTATCTGACCCTTGGTTTCATAGACCGCCTGCTTTATTCCGAAAGATATGATTACTTCCAGGCGCTCGATGATTTTATCAATCGAACCCAGAGCATTCATGACCCCCGGCATGTTGATCAACGGGTAGCCGCACTTATCTGTGGGGCCATGAATTGCCGAAGGGTTTATCTTCTGGTGCCTGACCTTGATGGGGAATCGTTCATCGTGTCGGTCTGTCATCCTGATGAACCCTGTGCTGACCTCCGGTTGAACCGGGCAGACGGGCTGGTATCATGGCTCGAACGCCATCGGAAGACCCTGCTGGTCAATGAAATAAAAGCCGCCGTGACGGCGGATGGGGCTAATTCTCTGGTGGCAGAGTCTCTGGCACAGGCCGGGGTGGACATGATAGTTCCGGTAGCCCTCAAACAAGGACAGTTGGCGGCGTTGTTGCTGGTCGGTAAGCGGTTCAAAGGGCAGTATTCCGAGAATGACCGGATGGCTCTGCTGGTCATGGCCGGCCATCTGGCGGTAACTCTGGAGAACACTCGGCTCTACCGCGAAAGTCTGGCGATACGCCACAGTCTGGAAAGGTGGCTTGACAGTATGGTCGATGCGGTTATCATCGCCAAGCGTGACCGGACGATAAGTTTTATCAATCGGGCCGCCCGACTGCATCTGGGAGTCGAGGTTGGCGAGGCGTGTTATTCAGTGCATGGCCGAACCGAACCCTGTGAAGATTGCCCCATGGCCGGATTGAATGGACGAACACGGGTACCGATGAGTGTCGCCGAAATAGACGGCCGATTTTACGAAATTGCCTCCGCTCCCCTATTGGAAGCCGACGGCGCTTACGGTCTGATCAAGGTTCTGCGAGATGTTACTGAAAGACAGACTGCGGAGCGCCGGCTTCAGCAATCGGAACAGCTCTTTCGAACACTGGCTGAACTCCTGCCTTCCATGGTTTTTGTCCTCAGGGAAGGTGATATCGTTTATGCCAATCAGCGTTTCTTTGACGCGGCCACCCATCTGACTTTTAATCAGGATGGGGAGAAAGCGGACGATGTTATCGACCTGTTCGTTCCCGCATGCCGCCCGGCGGTAGCCCAGGACCTGGCCCGACGGCTGGCCGGGGAGAATATTTCTTCCCGGGAATGTCGTATCAGTGACGCCTCCGGCCGGGAGATTCCGGTGATACTGTCGCTGGAAGCCTTCGAAGATGATGGTCGGGTGACTGTTATCGGCGTACTGTCGGATATATCCGTTCAGAAGCAGGCCGAGACAGAGCGTCGCAAGATGGAAGCCCGGATGGCCCTGGCGGCCCACCAGGCCAGTATCGGTGTCATGGCTTCCGGTATTGCTCATGAAATCAACAATCCGCTCACCGGAGTCATCGGTTTTTCCCAACTGCTGGCGCAAAGACCGGACCTGCCGGAAGACATCCGGGACGATGCCGCCATCATCGACAGCGGCGCTCAGCGGGTAGCCGGTATTATCAGACGCCTGCTTACCTTCGCCGACCCGCGCCCGCCACGACAGGAACCGGCCGACCTCAATAACCTGGTCAGTGAAACACTGAAATCGATGGCCGCAGAACTGGAACACCATGGTATAGAGCTGATTCTGGAGTTGAGCCCGGAATTACCGCAAGTGATCACGGATGCCTCTCAGATTCAGCAGGCTTTTCTGAATATCATCAAAAACGCGGTCACTGAGTTGCATAAGCTGGAGGGAGCAAAACGACTGACGGTTACCACCGAAGTCAGAGGCCGGATGACGGCGGTTACGTTCGCCGACAATGGGCCTGGAATACCGCCGGATAACCTGCCGCGGATATTCGACCCGTTTTTCACCACCCGGGAAGTCGGACAGGGGACAGGTTTGGGTCTGTCGGTCTGCCATGGAATCATCACCCGTAATAGTGGTTGTATCACCGCCGCCAATAGGCCGGAGGGCGGAGCTGTCTTTACCGTGGAATTACCGCAGACGGTTGGTTGACGGCAGTTATTTTTTCATCAGGTAACCGGCGCCGGAACGGGTGGCGATAATGTCTCCCATGTCGATTTTCTGAAGTTTCTGTCGAAGATTACGCATATGTACCCTGATGGAGTTGGCGGCATCCGGTATCTTTTCTCCCCAGATGGCGTTGGAGATGGCATCATGAGACACCGCTTTACCCCGATTCCGGGCCAGCAGGTACAGCATCTTGCCTTCGGTGGCGGTCAGTTTGATTGTCTTGCCGTCGGCAGTTATCTTGCGGCGGGAGGCGGAAAACTGGAGTGGACCGATGGTGACCGGCAAACTGGTATCTCCGGCCTGGTGTCGCCGGAGCAGCGCCTTGGCCCGGGAAACGAATTCCATCTGGCGGAACGGTTTGGTGATATAGTCATCAGCCCCAAGTTCCAGTCCTCTGACCACATCGGCTTCTTCGTCGCGGACGGTCAGGATAATTACCGGAACGGAGGAAATCTGGCGGATGTCCTTGAGAAGTTCCAGCCCGGAACGGTCGGGGAGACCCAGGTCGAGGATAGTCAAATCCGGATTCTCCTGTTCCAGGATATCGAGACCTTCATCAGCCAGTCCGGCGTAGAATATCTGGGCTTCCGGCCAGCTGACCTTCAGGCACAGGCTGACCAGCTCGACAATGGTACTGTCATCTTCTACTATCAATATTTTCATCCGGGTTATCTCCTTTATTGTTCATTGGTAGCGTGATGGTGAAGGTGGTGCCCTGTCCTTTTTTCGAATCGAGGTCGATGCGGCCGCCATGGAGTTCGACGATCATCCGGGACAGGGTTAAACCCAGACCCAGGCCGCTCATCCGGCTCTTTTCGGATGTCTGGCCCCGGTGATAGGCCTGGAACAGGTAGGGCAGGTCGGCTTCGGCGATGCCGGCGCCGTTGTCCGTTACCCGGATGAACACCGAGTGTTCGGAACTTCCCGTCGCGATTTCGATACGGCCGCCGCGTTTGGTGAATTTGATGGAATTGCCCAACAGGTTGGACATTACCTGTCGCAGACGGTCGGGATCAGCCTCGATTTCCACCGGATCGGGGGGCAGGGTGGTTACCAGTTCCAGCCCCCGCCTGTCGGCTTCCGGCTTCATGAATTCGGCGGTCAGGGAGACCAGTTCAACCAGGTCGAAGCGGGAATTTTGGACGTTGAGCGTGCCTATCTCGCCTTTGGCCAGGTCAAGCATCTCATTGACCCGTTTCTCCATGTTGTGCGCCCCGGTACGGATATTGCGAGCGAATTCACGAGCTGTCTTATCGGTCAGGTGCTGTTCCAGGTATTCCGAAGCCGTTATCAACGGGGTCAACGGCGTTTTGAGTTCATGTACCAGCCCTCGGGTGAACAACTGCCTTTCTTCTATCTGTTTCTTCAATTCAGCGCTGAGGGCTTTTTCTCTTTCAAAAAGACGGCGCAGTTCCTGCTCCGCTTTCAACCGGGAGCTTATCTCGGTTTCCAGTTCGCGGGTGCGTTCCAGCACCATGTCTTCCAGGTGGTGTTGATAGTTCTCGATCTCCATCTGCGCCCGCTGGCGTTCACTGGTGTCCCGGACGATGATGACGGCGGCAGCGGAACCGTCCGGGCGGGGGGCGACGGTCATGATTATTTCACACGGAAATTCACTGCCATCCCGTCGACGATGCCAGAAATCTGAAAAAGACACGACCTGCCTGTTACCGGATTCAATCTTGAGAGAGTCTTTGAAGTGTTCGTACTCTTTTTGGTTTCTGAAAAGAAAAGCCATCGACCGGCCGAGGCACTCCTGTGGCTGATAACCGTACATCTTATCCACTTGTCGGTTTACATAAGATATAACGAAATCGCTGTCCAGGTTGAATACCGTTTCCGGCAGGGAGTCGTTGAGCTGTTCCAGGAAATCACGGTTATCGCGAATTTCCAGTTCCATTTTTTTTCGTTCGGTGATATCCAGGGGGTAAATGTTGATGAATCGGTCCTGAGACGCCGGGGCCATGGTCATCGAAAACACCTGCCCGTTACAGTCGAGTTCAATAGTATCGGGGTGCCCGGCAACAAATACTTCATTCAGAATGTTTGGCCAGGGGGGTGGCAATATACCGTCGATATCGACATTCCAGAATTTCAACAAAGGCGTCGACGAGGAATTGGCGAATACCACCTCGCCTTCGGGGGTCGCTCTCAAAACCGGATTGGGATTGGCCAGCGGGAAGGAATTGAGCCGCATCGAACGCAGTTCCATCTGTTTGCGCTCGGAAATATCCCTGATTACCGAAACAGCCATTCGGACGCCGTTGATTTCCACAAACCGACCGGCCACTTCGGCGGGTATACGCCGGCCGTCCCGGCTCAGATGAGTCATCTCATAGACGGCTTGGCCTTTTTCCAGGAGGAGACCGGTGATGTTGCCGATGTTGATGTAACTGTCCGGGGCGTTAAGATCCTTGTCGGGCATGCCGACCATTTCTTCTGCGGAGTAGCCGAAGCGGTCGCACGCGGTCCTGTTTACTGCGGTAATGATGAAGGAAAGCCCCGGTCCCTGGTAACGCCAGAGAATGACAGCATCGGGTACGTTGTCCAGCATGAACCGGCTCCATTGCCCCATGAGGTCGCTCTCATTCTTTAGTAGCTTGTCTTTCTGTCCGGTCACAGCCCAAAATCTTAATATTTTGAATTCATTGTAACCTTTTCTCGCCTGCTTTACAATTCATAACCCGCCCTCTCCGGCCGGTTGGTTAAGGATTGGCGCAAGGAGTTTGTCAGACGCCGATGAGATCGCAGGCCTGTCCCATTCCAGCGAGGCAGGCCTTGTCGTAAATGTAGCGGGCGCAGGCGATGTCCTGGATGGCCAGACCGGTGGAATCAAATATGGTTATTCCGTCGCCGACCGGTGATTCCAGCCGTTTTCGTCCGGATGTCAGTTCGCCCAGAGTTGCGAAGATATCACTTGCCTGAAAAAGACCAGCCGAGACGGCGACATTAAGCTCACCGGCATGGGTGGCCTGGTAGACGTCGTCGACGATGACCGTCACTCGGCTCAGCAATTCGGTCGTCAGTTCCTGCTTGCCCGGCGCATCGGCGCCGATGGCATTGACGTGGGCCCCGGGTTTCAGCCATTCGTATTTGACGTAAGGTCTGGTCGCGGGTGTCAGGGTGCAGACAATGTCGGCGCCGCAGGTTGCTTCCAGTCCGGCCGGGTGGATCGGCAATTCCGGGAAACGCGCCGCCAGTTTTGTCACGGCCGATGGATCCAGATCGAATACCCTGATGTCGTCAAAACTGAAATACTCCAGGTGGGCTTCTATCTGGGTATCAGCCTGGTGACCGGCGCCGACCAGTCCCAGCGTCCGCGAACCGGCGCGGGCCAGGTACCGGGAAGCGATGGCCGCCGCCGCTCCGGTGCGGAAAGCGGTAATCTCGGTGCCGTCCATGATGGCCAGCGGATAACCGGTTTCGGGGTCGGAATACACTATAAGCCCCATTATGCTGGGTAAACCGATAGCGCTGTTACCCAGGTGAACGTTTATCCACTTGACACCGGCCGCCCCCGGCACTGAGGCCGGCATGGCGCGGAAATCCCCTTTATCCAGTGTCAGGTAGGCTTTCGGGGGCATGCCGGCGGCGCCTTCGGCATAGGCGGAAAAAGCGTTTTCAACGGCCGACAGTGTCTCCGGCATGGTAATCAGTTGTGAAATATGCTCGCGGGTTAAAAGTAATGTGGACATTGGTTAACTTTAGTTATTCAGTCTGCCGATGTCAAATCGGAACGGGTTCAACCTGTCAGTTTTCTGGCCACCGACAGAAAGGAGAGATCAAGCTGTTTGGTGTTTTCGGCCACGGTCTCCAGCGGTGTCGGCTTGATTTCACCGCAGGCCAGGCCGAGCAGGACGCCATGATTGCCGGCGTCCAGTTCTTCGACTGCCCTGGCGCCGATGCGGGTCGCCAGTAGCCGGTCGAAAGCCGTCGGCGCGCCGCCACGTTGTACATGTCCCAATATGGTTGCCCGCAGGGAATAGCCCAGGTCAGCATTGGTATTGAAATGATTTATGAGGCGTTCTGCGTTCCATTCAGCCCCTTCGGCCACTACTATCAGGCAGTGGGACTTACCCCGTTGATAACTTTTCCTGATTTCTTCAGCGATGACTTCCGGACTGGTTTCCAGTTCCGGCAGTACCACATATTCCGCCCCGCCGGCGATACCGGCCATGAGCGCCAGGTATCCCTGGTGCCGGCCCATGACCTCGACGATATGAGCCCGTTGATGGGATGAGGCAGTGACCTTCAGACGGTCGATGGCTTCCAGCGCAATATTGAGAGCCGTATCTACCCCGATGCTCTGGTCGGTGCCGAACAGGTCGTTATCGATGGTGGAGGCCACGCCGACTACTGGAAATTCGGCCTGGCTCAACAGGTGAGCTCCGGCCTGGGAGCCGTTGCCGCCGATGACCACCAGCGCTGAGATGCCATCATGATGCAGGTTGTCCATGGCTTGTTTACGCCCGGCTTCGGTCTTGAATTCCGGTGCGCGGGAGGAACCCAGGATGGTCCCCCCGGCCTGGATGATGCCGGAAACATCCCTGATGCCCAGCGGCCGGAAATCTCCGGCTATCAGCCCCCGATAACCACGATTGATGCCGATAACCCGCCAGCCAGCGGCGATGCCGCATCGGGTAACCGCCCTGATGGCCGCGTTCATGCCCGGGGCGTCGCCGCCAGAAGTCAGAACCGCCATTTTTTTCATCCGGATTTCCCCCAATCAGGAAAGATTATACCTCAAAGGCGCGTCGGCGCTAATTTTCCAGGGAGAAAAGGCTCTCGACCGCGGCCTTACCGGCAACCCAGCCGGTCGAAAACGCCGCCTGCAGATTATAGCCGCCGGTATCGGCATCCAGGTTCAATACCTCACCGGCCAGGTACAGGCCGGGCACCAGCCGGGAGGCCATGGTTCGCGGGTCGATTTCCGATAACTCCACCCCGCCGGCGGTCACCATGGCCGCGCTCAGCGGCAAAGGAGAAGTTACCGTCAGCGGCAGGCACTTCAACAATCCGGCCATAATCTTGCGTTCGCCGGCGGTGATTCCGGCGGCGGTTTTGTCCGCGGCTATTCCGGACAGGCCGATCATCGGTTCGACCATCTTGGCCGGTAGCAGGTTTTTCATGATAACGGTGAGGCGTCTTTTCGGGTTGGCCGCCAATTCCCTTTGAAGTCTCAGGTCCAGTTCCCGGCGGCTGAGCGCCGGCTTGAGATCGATGACCGCCGTTACCGGGCCGTTTTCCAGCGCCCGGGCGGCTGACTGGGAAGCCAGCAGGGTGACCGGGCCGCCGATACCGAAATGGGTGAGCATCATCTCTCCGAAACGGCTTTCGATGACGGGTGCTGGTGGCTTCAGGTGTCCGGTTCCCCTGCCGTAGTCGTGGTTGATGGTCAGGTTGGGAATACTATTCCGGTCACAGGCCAGCAGAGTCAGACGGATGTTTTTCAAACTGACTCCCTGGCAGGCTTTGGCGAAATCGGCCTCGGCCACCGCCAGCGGCACCAGGGACGGGTAGAGCCGGGTTACCCGGTGACCCAGACCTTTGGCCAGTCGAAACCCATCGCCCGCCGAGCCGGTGCCCGGATAGGACGCGCCGCCGGTGGCCAGTATCACCGCCCTGGCTGGTATTTTCTCTCCGCTTTCCAGGGTAACGCCGCTGATACCGGTTTTTCCCCGTTCGATGGCAGTCACCCGGCTGTTGGTCCGGATAATTACTCTGTTGTGTTTTACATAAGAAACCAGCGCATCCAGGACATCAGCGGCTGAGTCGGATACCGGGAATATCCTGCCTCCGCGCTCAGTTTTGGTCTCGACGCCGTGACGCCGCAGAAATTCCAGCAGTTCGTCCCGGAAAAACCGGTGAAACGCGCCGTAGAGAAAGCGTCCGTCCTGGCCGAAGGCGGCCAGGAATTCCCGCAGGGGCGCGCTGTTGGTGATGTTGCACCGGCCTTTGCCGGTGACCAGCAATTTGCGGCCGGGTTGCGGCATTCGTTCCAGCAGAGTGACTTCAGCGCCCGATTCGGCCGCCCGCCCGGCGGCCATCAGACCGGCGGCGCCGCCGCCGATGACCACTATGCCGGCGCTGTTTCTATTATCCGGTGGGGTTTTATTCATTCGGATTCGTTAGAGGTCGGCCAGTTCCGGCCAGGCGACCTCGTCCATCCGGAAGACCGGGCCATGACTGCACACCTGTCTCAGGCCGCCGGTGGTTTTGATGGTACAGCCGTAGCACAATCCGGTGCCGCAGGCCATTCTGACTTCCAGCGAGACCTGTACCGGACGCCCGGTGAATCTGGCATCTTGCGCCAGCGCCCGGTACATCGGGATGGGGCCGCAGACAAAAATCTGGTCAGCCGTGGCGATGTGGCTGTCCGGGCAGTCGGTCACTCTGCCGGCGGTGCCGGCGGAACCGTCTTCGGTGAACAACAGGCATTCTCCGGTATCCGCCAGGTGACCGGGCGGGCAGAGAAGTTCGGCAGTGCGGGCGCCCAGTACCAGCGTTACTTCCCGCCTCAGCCTCCCGGCATATTCAGCCAGAAAATTGAGCGGCGCAATACCCATGCCTCCGCCCACCAGCAGGAGTTTATTGCTATCTTCGTCAATGGTGAAGCCGTTACCCTGCGGTCCCAGGACATCCAGCCAATCGCCGGACTGCCGCTCTTTCAGCCAGGCGGTGCCGGTGCCGACACTGGCGATAAGCAGGCTGATTTCACCGCCGGCAACGTCGGCTCCGGCGATGCTGACGGGGCGGCGGAGCAGGTGGTTGTCACAACTGACCATGACGAACTGACCGGGACGGGCTGACGAAGCCACCGCCGGGCACTTGAGACGCAAACGGAACACTCCCGGCATAACCGAATCGTTGGCCAGCACCTCGGCTGAATGACGCCGGCTCCTGGGGTCAGCCATTGCGGTACTCCGCCATGGACCTGATATCGTAGCGGCATTCCTGATTGGTGAGAGATTCCACCGCCACCCGGGCGGTATCCAGCGAAGTGTAGCAGGGAACCCGCTTTTCCACGGCGGCGCGCCGGATATGGAATCCATCACGCAGAGGCGTCCGGTCGCCGGTAGCGGTATTGATGACTCCGTTGACGGTGCCGTTCCGGATGATGTCCACGATATTGGGGTGGCCTTCGGCCAGTTTCTTTGAAATCAGCTTGACCGGCAGTCCGGCCGTTTCTATCATGGCCGCGGTGCCTTCGGTGGCGTAGAAATGATATCCGGCCGCATGCAGTTTGCGAATAAGCGGCAGGGCTTCGGCCTTGTCCCGGTCGGCAATGGACAGCAGGATGTTACCTGCCGGCGGCAGGGCCAGTCCGGCCGCCATGAGAGCCTTTATCAGTGCGCCGCTGAAATCACGGTCGATGCCCATGACTTCACCGGTGGATTTCATTTCCGGCCCCAGATAGGTATCGACACCGACCAGTTTGGACATGGAGAATACCGGGGCCTTGATGGCCACCAGCGGACGCGCCGGCCACAGGCCGCCTTCATAACCCTGTTCATCGAGACTTCGCCCCAGCATGATGTTGACCGCCACGTCTACCATCGGGACGCCGGTAACTTTGGACAGGAAGGGTACCGTGCGTGAGCTTCGGGGATTGACCTCCAGTATATAGACCTTGCTCTGGCCTTCCTCCCGGGTGATGACGAACTGGATGTTCATCAGTCCCCGGATATCCAGTTTCAGGCCGATGCGGGTGGTATAGTCGATGATGGTGTCGGTTTCTTCCCGGCTGAGATTCAGACCGGGATAAACGGCCATGGAATCTCCGGAATGTACTCCGGCCCGTTCGATATGTTCCATAATACCCGGAATCAGCACCCGTTCACCGTCGGCGATGGCGTCTACCTCCACCTCTTTGCCGATAAGATACTTGTCGATGAGCACCGGGTGGCCGGTCTGGAGGGCCATGGCGTTTTTCATGAAACGCACCAGTTCCCCGGCGTCGTTGACAATCTCCATCGCCTGTCCGCCCAGGACGTAGCTGGGACGCACTACTACCGGATAACCGATCAGGTCGGCTATCTTCAATCCTTCATCCAGTGTGGTCACCCCGGCGCCGGGTGCCTGGGGGATATCCAGTTCTGACAGGAAAGCCTCGAAGCGCTTGCGGTCTTCGGCCAGGTCGATGGTGTCGGATGAAGAGCCGATGATGGGATTGCCGGTGCGGGTGAGCGGGTCGGCCAGGTTGATGGCTGTCTGCCCGCCGAACTGCACGATGGAAGGCATTGCCCGGTCACAGCCGTCGTTCTCGTTATCCAGAATATCCCGGACGCTTTCATTGTCCAGAGGCTCAAAATACAGTCGGTTGGAAGTGTCGAAGTCGGTGGACACCGTTTCCGGGTTGGAATTGGCCATGATGGACTGGTAGCCGGCCTTGGACAGCGACATGGCGGCGTGAACTGAGCAATAGTCGAATTCTATCCCCTGGCCGATGCGGATGGGGCCGGAACCGATGACCAGGGCTTTGGCGCAGTTATCCGGCGCCGCTTCGTTCTCGGATTCGTAGGTGGAATAAAAATAGGGAGTTTCGGCGTCGAACTCGGCGGCGCAGGTATCCACCATCTTGTAAGTCGGCAGGAGGTTCCATTGTCGGCGCAGTTCCCGCACCTGTTCCGGCAACCGGTCGGCCAGACTACCGATGACTTCGTCGCTGAAGCCCAGACGCTTGGCTTGAAGCATCAGGTCGGGGTTCAGCGTTTCCGACAAGAGTTGCTTTTCCATGCCGACGATATTGACCAGTTTGTCCAGGAACCATCGGTCAATGCGCGTTGCTTCAAATATCTGTTGCGGCCCGATACCCCGCCGCAAAGCCGCCAGCACCGCCCACAGCCGCAGGTCTGTCGGTTTGAGCGGATAGCCGGTGATTTCGTCACCCATAGGCCATTCCGGGTCTTCCCACAGGATGGTTTTCCGTCCGAATTCCAGGGAACGCACCGCCTTCTGCAGGGCGGCCTCGAAGGTGCGGTCGATGGCCATCACCTCACCGGTGGCTTTCATCTGGGTGTTGATGACCCGGTTGCCGGTATCGAACTTATCGAACGGCCAGCGGGGGATCTTGACCACCACATAATCCAGCGCCGGTTCGAAGGATGCCGCCGTCTTGCCGGTGACCGCGTTGGGAATCTCATCCAGGGTCTTGCCGACGGCTATCTTGGCCGCCACCCGGGCGATGGGATAGCCGGTCGCCTTGGAGGCCAGTGCCGAACTGCGGCTGACCCGCGGGTTGACCTCGATGACATAATAGGTAGCCGACTCCGGGTCCAGCGCGTACTGGATGTTGCATCCGCCTTCGATGCCCAGCGCCCGAATGATGTTGATGCTGGCGGTTCTGAGCATCTGGTATTCCTTGTTGGTCAGCGTCTGTGACGGGGCGATGACGATGGAATCGCCGGTATGCACCCCCACCGGGTCGAAGTTCTCCATGTTGCAGACGGTGATGCAGTTGTCGGCGGCGTCGCGCATTACTTCATATTCGATTTCCTTCCATCCGGCCACCGATTTTTCCACCAGAATCTGGCGGATGGGCGACGCGGCGATGCCGGAGGCGGCGATGTCATCGAACTCATCCATATTAGTGGCGATACCGCCGCCGGTGCCGCCCAGGGTATAGGCGGGACGGATGATAAGCGGCAGACCCAGCTCGAAGGCTACGTCCCGGGCCTTCTCCAGCGAGTCGACCGTATGTGAAGGACAGATATGTTCGTCGATGGACAGGAGCAGTTGCTTGAACAGTTCCCGGTCCTCTGCCTTGCGGATGGTGTCTATCGAAGTGCCCAGCACCTTGACGTTATATTTTTCCAGTACTCCGGCGTTGTCCAGATCCACCGCCAGGTTTAGCCCGGTCTGCCCGCCCAGCGTCGGCAGAAGCCCGTCAGGCCGTTCCCTCTCTATGATGCGGGTGACTGCTTCCACCGTCAGCGGTTCGATGTAAACCACATCGGCGATTTCTTCATCGGTCATGATGGTGGCCGGATTGGAGTTTACCAGCACGCTGGTAACACCTTCCTCCCGCATCGCTTTGCAGGCTTGAGTGCCGGCGTAGTCGAACTCCGCCGCCTGGCCGATGATTATCGGGCCGGAACCGATTATGAGTACTTTGGAGGGTTTGGTCATCTGGCGGCTCCCGTCATATCCATGAATTGTCGAAACAGATACAGGTTGTCCAGCGGCCCCGGCGAGGCTTCGGAGTGATATTGAATGGTGAAGACCGGCAGGTCACGGTGTTCCATGCCCTCCACCGTGCCGTCATTGAGGTTGATGTGGGTCACTTCCAGCCCGCTGTCTGCGATGGAGGCCGGGTCAACCGCATAGCCGTGATTCTGGGCGGTGATATGTACCCTGCCGGAAGCCAGGTCCTTCACCGGGTGGTTGCCTCCCCGGTGGCCGAACTTCAGTTTGAAATTGCGCCCGCCGAACGCCCGGGCCACCAGCTGGTTGCCCAGGCAGATACCCATGACCGGTTTGCCGCTTTCCGCCAGAGTCCTGACCGTACTGACGGCATAGTCCAGCAGTTCCGGGTCGCCCGGCCCGGGCGACAGCATGATGCCGGCCGGATTAACGGCCAGCATTTCGTCGGCGGAAGCGGTGCAGGGGAAGGCCGTTACCCGGCAACCGTGGTTTTTAAGTATCCGCATGATATTGAACTTACAGCCCAGGTCCAGCAGGGCTATCCGAGGCGCGTCCGCCGGCAGGTCGTCGGAATCCCATTCGTAAGGTTCGGCGGTACTGACTTCCCGGACAAAATCGGTCTGTCCGTAATCCGGCGTCTCCCGCAGACAGCCTACTGCCTGTTCCGGGGTTTTCTCGGTGGTTATCATGCCCATCATTACCCCGTGACTGCGCAGTTTGCGGGTTATGGCGCGGGTGTCCAGTCCGTAGATGCCGGGGATATCGCCCTGCCGCAGGTAGTCGTCGATAGTGGCCGAGCATTGGTAATTGGAAGGTTCGACGCAGGCTTCCCGGACGACGAAACCGCGTACCTGAAGCCGGTCTGATTCCCAGTCTTCGGTGTTGATCCCGTAATTACCGATGAGAGGGTAGGTCGGTATCAGTATCTGCCCGGCGAAAGAAGGATCCGTCAGCATTTCCTGATAGCCGGTCATGCCGGTAGCGAAAACCACTTCTCCCACAGCCTCCGTTGCCGCTCCGAAGGCGTCTCCTTCATATACCGTTCCGTCAGCCAGTACCAGTATGGCGCGTTTTGTCATTCCTTTTATCCTGTTCCCCGTTCTGTCAGCTTCTGCGGCCGCGCGGCCGGTTGATTATTCGGTGTCTCGGAAAATGATGTCGCCGCCGAAGATGGTCATGATGACTTTCCCGGTCAGTTTCTCTCCGGCCAGTGGCGTGTTCTTACCCCGGGAGGCGAATTGGGAGGTGTCAACCGTCCATTCCATGGCGGTATCCAGAATTACGATGTCGGCCGGGTCGCCGGGCGTCAGTGAGCCGGTGACACCGTGTCCCGGACCGATGATGCCCGCCGGAGCGGCGGTCAGACATTCGATGATTCTGTTCAGCTCGACCCGGCCTTCAGCCACCAGCCCCATCAGACTGCCGAAGGCGGTTTCCAGTCCGGAGATGCCGAACGGCGCCAGGGCGAATTCACAGCACTTGTCGTTGTCGGTATGGGGGGCGTGGTCGGTGGCGATGGCGTTGATGGTGCCGTCGTTGATGCCGTCGATCAAAGCCGTCACGTCGTCGGGTGTCCTCAGCGGCGGATTGACTTTGGCGGCGGTATCGTAATTCAGACAACGCTCTTCGGTCAGCGTCAGGTGATGGGGCGTGACCTCAGCCGTCACCCGGACGCCTTTGGCCTTGGCCTGGCGGATGATGGCGACGCCGCCGCGGGTACTTACATGACATAAATGGAGGCGGGCGCCGGTAAGTGAGGCCAGGGCAATATCGCGGGCGATAATCATTTCTTCGGCGGCGGCCGGGATGCCGGCCAGGCCGAGCCGGGTGGCTATAATGCCTTCGTTAATCTGGCCGCCCTCGGCCAGCCCGGCTTCCTCACAGTGTTCCAGCACCGGCAAGTCCAGTCCTCGGGCATATTCCATGGCCTGCTTCAGCAGTCGCGCCGAAGGCACGGATGAGCCGTCGTCGGAGAAACCGATGACGCCGGCTTCGGCCAGCTCACCCAGTTCCGCCAGTCGTTCGCCGCGCCGTCCCCGGGTGATACAGCCGACAGGCAGTACCCGGACCGCGCCCTCGGTAGTAGCAGTGTGTTTGATAAAATCGGCGCTGAGGCGGTCATCAATGGCCGGGTCGGTATTGGGCATGGCGCATACAGCGGTGAAGCCGCCCCGCGCCGCCGCCCGGGTGCCGCTGTAAATGGTCTCCTTCTGCTCCGCGCCGGGCTGGCGGAGGTGACAGTGGAGGTCGATGAAACCGGGGGTCACTATTTTACCGGCGGCGTCGATGACTTTATGGTTGTCTCCCGGTTCCAGGTTTTGGCCTATTGCGGTGATACTGCCGTTGGTGACGGCTACGTCATACCGCCCGTTCACTCCGCGCGCCGGGTCGATGACCTGCCCGTTTTTAATCAGGATGCTTTTCATAATTCGCTCTGCCTGCCGCTGATGAGGTACAGGACCGCCATGCGGACAGCCACGCCGTTCTCCACCTGTCGGTCGATGGTCGAAGCTGTCCCGCCGGCCGCCGAGGCGGCCAGTTCGATATCTTCGTTGACCGGGCCGGGATGCATCAGCAGGGCGTCGGTAGCGGCCTTTTTCAACCGGGTCTCATTCACCTGGTAGCGTCTGATATATTCGCCCACCGACGGCAGAAGCCCGCTCTGCTGGCGTTCCCGCTGGAGTCTCAGTGTCATCACCACGTCAGCGCCTTGGATAGCTCTATCCAGGTCGGTCTCGACGGCAACTTCGGGCATCATTCCCCCGGCTTTTTCCAGACCGTATGGCAGGAGTGTCGGCGGGGCGCACAACGTTACCTGCATACCCAGGCGGGTCATGCCCCAGATATTGGAGTGGGCCACCCGGCTGTGGCGGATATCGCCGACGATGACCGCCCTGAGTCCCTTGAACGTGCCTTTGCGTTCCCGGATGGTGTACAGGTCCAGCAGGGCCTGGGTCGGGTGGGCGTGCCAGCCGTCGCCGCCGTTAACGATAGCCGCGTGGCTGTGACGGGCGGCCAGGTAGGGCGCTCCGGACAACTGATGGCGCATCACTATGATATTGGCGCCCAGTGCTTCCAGCGTCCTGATGGTATCGGTCAGGCTCTCGCCCTTGGTGACGGATGAGGCCGAGGCCGTCATGTTCAGGACATCGGCGGACAGATTCTTGGCGGCTATTTCGAAGGAGGCGCGGGTGCGGGTGGAGTTCTCGTAGAACATATTGACCACCATCTGGCCGCGCAAGGCCGGCACCTTCCGGATGGGGCGGGCCAGCACGTCCTTCATGGCGTCGGCAGTTCGGAATATGGTTTCGAATTCTTCCGGTGACATGTCATCGACGTCCAGTATATGCCGGCGATGCCAGCTTTTGGTTTCCAGCGGAGCGGTTGCTTCGGTCATGAACCATCCTCCACCACGGCGATGACCACTTCGTCCCGGCCGTCTATTTCCATCAGTTTCACCCTGATATCTTCGTTGGCCGCCGAGGGGATATTCTTACCGACGTAGTCCGCCCGTATCGGTAGTTCCCGGTGTCCCCGGTCGATAATCACCGCCAGCTGGATGGATTTCGGCCGTCCGAAGTCGATAAGGGCATCCATGGCCGCCCGGGTGGAGCGTCCGGTGTAAAGGACGTCATCCACCAGAATCACAAACTTGCCGTCGATGTTCACCGGGATATCTGTGGACTTGACCTGGGGGTTGAAATTGCCGCGGTTGAGGTCATCGCGGTAGAGGCTGAAATCCAGGGCGCCGACCGGCACCTCGACGCTTTCGAATTCTTGAATCAGTCCGGCCAGACGGTTGGCCAGGGGCACGCCTCGGGTCTGCATGCCCACCAGCACCAGGGCAGAAGTGTTTTTATTGCGCTCGGTTATTTCGTGAGCTATCCGGGACAGGGTGCGCCGGATGTCTTCCTGGTTCATTACCGTTTTGGCGGGCATCAAAAAACCTCTCACCAACCTTCGCCGGCAAGAGGCACAACAACATGCTTCCCGTCATCCCTTGCCAGCCTCACAGGACTGTTCGTTAAAGGTAGGGTATTTATTTAACTTTCAGAATTATACAGGCATTTACCGGCAGATACAAGCCCTTTGTAAGAGCCGGTCCGGAAGTTGCCATCAGTACAAAAATATCTGAAAAAATATTGACACCAAAAGTAACAACTGATAACATTCAAGTAAATATAGGTAAGAACTATTAACGTCCCAAAAAACAATTAAGGAAAGGGGGAAACATCCATGGAAAAGTTTCACAGTACGGTAAGCCGGCGGGAATTCATGAAAGGATTGGGGGTTGCCGGCGCGGGTCTTGGAGTGGCGTCACTGAACGTTCCAGCGTTCGCCGATATCGACGAACTGACCTCTTCAGCTCCTTCCAGCATGCACCGCTGGTGGGTCAAGGAAAGAGACTTCGAGGACATCACTTCACCGGTTGACTGGAATGTCTGGCAAGCCTATGATCCTTCCCTGCGTCCCATGCCCAGCTTTTTCGATGGACCGCTCAGCCCGGAAAAACGTGAAGCCAGAGCTGAACGTCACAAGCAGGGTATAGTTAACAACTGGCCTGGGACTACCTTGCGTGATCTGGCACTTGACGGAGCTACCGGCGGCAACGCGCCGTCCATTCCCTGGGATTCCAACAACGTGGATACACCGGCTCAGCGGGGCGCCCCCGGCCCCTGGCAGGGAACTGCGGAAGAAAATCTGCAGACCTGCAGGGCGGCGGCCCATTTTTACGGGGCGCCCAAGGTCGGTGCCATAGAAATCAATGATCACATGAAGCGGTTGTTCAATGTAAATGTCGTCTGGGAGAACATCGACGAACCTTCATATGACGGCAATATTTATCATATTCCGAACAAGTGCCGTTACATACTGGTCTGGATAGTCAAGCAGAATTACTATATGTCGCAACTGGCTTTACGCAATGATCCCGATGATCCCTGGTATAACACCGTGTTTCGGCAAGGGAAAGCCGGTGAGAATCAGGCTTATTCCCATGGCCCGCAAGTCCGCAATCAGATTACCAAGTTTATCAAGGGTCTGGGCTATCATGCCTTGAAACCCCAGGCCAGTCAGAACGTAGGCTTCGGTGTTTTCGCCGGCCTTATCGAGCAGGGCAGGGCCAGTATGGGCTGTTCTCCGGATTACGGCAATCTCATCAGATATGTAGATTTCGCGGTGACCGACATGCCCTTGGCGCCGACCAAACCCATAGAATCCGGTCTGGTCAAATTCTGTGAAACCTGTAAGCGGTGTGCCGAAAATTGTCCCTCAAAATCTTTATCGCTGGAAACGGAACAGACCTGGGATACGGCGCATCCCGGCAACAATCCCGGCATCAAGCACTGGCCCATGGATTGGGGTAGTTGTGGCGAGTACGGCGGTCCCTTCGACTGCGTCAATTGCCATAGTATCTGTCCGATGAATCATCCTGAAGATGCTGTGGTTCACCCATTCGTCAGAGCTACTGCCGGTACCACGACGTTGTTCAACGGTTTCTTCGCCGCCATGGATGAAACCATGGGTTATGGAAAACAGCGTACCGATGAAGAGCATCTGGCCTGGTGGAACCGGGATTTAAGTAACTGGAAGGAAGACTCTCTGCTGGGTTTCGGCACCAAAGGCTGGTAAAATCAGGGATATTGGCGATAAACCGGGGTGCTGTTTCAGTGCCCCGGTTCCTTTTTATTGACATATCTGCGGTTTCATTTTACAGTTAAAAAGCAACGTTCGTTGACCGAACAAATCCTGGAGGATCGATGAAAAGAGTAGTTTTTACCTTGCTGGCGGCGCTGGTTGTCTTAGGCGCTGTCGTCAGCGGGTGCAGTAACGATGACCCCAATGACCAGCCATCCGAGGTCAAGAGAGTCACGGTAGGTTCCAAAATAGACACTGAGGGCGGACTGCTGGGTCAGATAATTGTCCTCCTGCTCCAGGATGCCGGATTCGAGGTGACAGACCGCACCGGCACCGGCACTACTCCGGTAGTACGCAACGCCATCATTTCCGGTGAAATCGATATTTATCCGGAATATACCGGCAACGGCGCCTTTTTCTTCGATGAAACTGATTCCCCGGTCTGGAATGACGCACAACAGGGATACCTGCGGGTTAAGGAATTGGATAAAGCCGCCAATAGCATAGAGTGGCTGACGCCGGCCCCGGCCAACAATACCTGGGCTATTGCCGTGACCGAAGCGCTGGCACAGTCCGCCGGGCTGGTCAGTCTGGAAGATTTGGCTGACTATGTCAACGGCGGCGGCAATTTCAAACTGGCCGGTTCGGCGGAGTTCTTCGACAGTCCGTTAGCCATGCCGGCCTTTGAAGCGGCTTATGGTTTTTCACTGAGTGCCGGTCAGACCATAATCGTCGGTAGCGGCGATACCGCTCAGACCGAACAGGCGGCTTCGCAGGGTACCGATGGGGTAAACGCCGCCATGGCGTACGGTACCGATGGGGCTCTGGCGGCATTCGGGCTTGTGGTGCTGGAGGATACGCTGGGCGTTCAGCCCATTTATGAACCGGCACCGTTAGTCAGAGCCGAAGTACTGGCGACATATCCTGAAATTGCCCAGATACTTAACCCGGTATTCCAGACGCTTGACCTGGTGACTCTCCAGACACTGAACGGCCGAATTGTTGTTGATGGAGAGTCAGCTTCAACCGTCGCCAGGCATTACCTGACGACCAACGGTTTTATCAACTGAAAATGACACAGGAGAGCCTGTGAAATCCAGGTTGCCCCCGATAATAAAAGGAGCCGACAACGTAGCTGTTGTCGGCTCCGTGCTTGGTATCGCCTCAATGTTCGCCGGCTGGCTGACTCTTAAAGCCAACCGGCTGGCTCAGGGTGAACACCATACTCTGCTGTCCGCCGCCGGTGGTGTCTTCTGGGTTTTGCTTGGCCTGTGGCTGATAGCCCTTCTGCTGGCGCTGGCCCCCAGGCGTCGGGAATTGATTCTGCTCCGTGGTGCCACCGGCACCGCGATTCTAATTTGGACCGGTATTGTTGTCTCCGGGGCGTCAACAGGACTGCTGGAAGGGGCAACATCTTCAGCCCGGGTGGCGCTTGGCGGCGGGTTCTGGCTCAGCCTGCTGGCGGTATATATCGTCATCTATACCGCCAGCAGTCATCCGGCGGGCAGTCGTCCCCTTCAATTGGCGGTGGCGCTGACCGGGCCTCTGGCGCTGGGAGTGATGCTGGTTTTGGGGATGTTCGATGACCTGTCCATCATGCGGGAATATCTCACCAACCGGGACCGTTTTGGGCAGGAGTTATTTCGCCACCTGATGCTGGCCGGCGTCAGTGTCGGTGCCGCCGCTCTGGCCGGGGTCAGTCTTGGTGTCTGGGCGGCCCGTCACCGACGTTCTGAAAAATTCATTTTTGCCGTCACCAACATTACCCAGACCATACCCAGCCTGGCGCTGTTCGGTCTGATGATCGCGCCTTTGTCCTTTCTATCCTTCCAGTTCCCGTTTCTGCGTGAAATCGGTATCCGGGGCATCGGTGTGGCCCCGGCGGTTATCGCGCTGTTCATCTATTCGCTGTTACCTATTGTCAGAAACACCTTTATCGGCCTGCGGCAGATTGATGCCGGGGTCATGGATGCCGGCAGAGGCATGGGCATGAGCCGTGGTCAGCTGTTCCGGCGTATTGAGATACCGCTGGCCATGCCCCTTATCCTGGAAGGCTTGCGCATTGCTTCGGTGCAGGCTGTTGGTCTGACCGCGGTGGCCGCCCTTATCGGCGCCGGCGGACTGGGCTGGTTCATTTTTCAGGGGCTGGGACAGGCCGCCCCGGACATGATTCTGTTGGGGACATTGCCCATAATTGCGCTGGCTCTGGTGGTGGACGCGGTCATGCGTCTGGCCATAATTCTTGGCTCGCCCCGCGGTCTCGGAGGAAGTGTTACATGATAGAACTGGTAAATTTGACCAAGCGATATTCCCCGGCCGCTTCGCCGGCAGTTGACCGCCTGTCACTTCAGGTCGGTGACGGCGAGATGGTCGTCATCATTGGGCCGTCGGGTTGCGGCAAAACGACCACACTACGCATGATAAACCGTCTTATCGAGCCGACCTCCGGCCGGATTCTTATTGAGGGGAATGATGTAACCGACCGCCGCCCCGAAGAGCTTCGTCGCTCCATCGGCTATGCTATTCAGAGTGTCGGTCTTTTCCCTCACATGACCGTAGCCGGTAATATCGCCGTCGTGCCCCAACTGCTGGGCTGGGAGAAGGGGCGTATCGATTCCAGGGTGCGGGAACTATTACAGCTCATTGGGCTCAAACCCGACACCTATTATGCCAAGTTTCCCTACCAGTTGTCCGGCGGCGAAGCCCAGCGCATTGGCGTCGCCCGGGCTCTGGCGGCTGACCCGCCGATTCTGCTCATGGATGAGCCTTTCGGTGCGGTGGATCCGCTGACCCGCGAAACACTTCAAGCCCAGTTCGTAGAAATCCAGCGGGAATTGAAAAAAACGGTCATTCTGGTGACCCATGACCTGGATGAAGCCATTCGGCTGGCCGACCGTATCGCCATCATGCGCGCTGGTCGACTGGTGCAGTACGATACCCCGGAAACCGTTCTACGTCATCCGGCCGACCGTTTCGTTCATGATTTTGTCGGCACTGACCGGGCGCTCAAGCGGCTGTCGCGTATCAATATCCGGCCGTTCATTCATCAGTCATCCGGTATCGATGTCGGTGCTTCCGCTCTTGAGGCCGAGCAGGCCTGCCGCACCTGCCGCTGGATATGGGTCACTGATAACGGCCACCTTATCGGTTGGCTGGACCGGACCAGCCTTGCTCCCGGTCTGGCGCCGGCGCAAGTCATGGAACGGGTAGTGCCGGATGAACTGGCGGTCAGAGACAGCGCTTCCTTCCGGGAAGCCCTGTCCCGGATGCTGGCCCAGGGCATCAAGAACCTGCCGGTAATCGACCGCGACGGTATTCTTCTGGGAGAAGTCAGAATGGGCGATATTGAAAAAGCCACCGCCGAGGGCGAAACATGACCTCTCGGTGGTTCGGCTGGACTGCCCTGGGTGTCGGCATCATTGTATTTGCTGTGGTGCTGGCTAATCCTGATTGGTGGTCAGGTTTACTGGCGGCCATGTTTCCGGAACAGCGTCAGGTGCTTTACACCCGATCGTCGTTGTCACAGCTTACCCTGGAACACCTTGGACTGGTCGGGTTGTCGAGCGGGTTGACGGTATTGTTGGGATTGCCGCTGGGTATCTGGGTCACCCGTCGGTCCGGACTGGATTTCCAGCCCATAGTGACCAATCTGTTATCGGTCGGTCAGACATTTCCCCCGGTCGCCGTCCTGGCGCTGGCGGTTCCGGTGCTGGGATTTGGCCTGGAGCCGACCGTTTTCGCCCTCTTTCTTTACGGGTTACTGCCGGTAGTCCGCAATACCATCGCCGGCATCAATGCCGTTCCTGCCGCCGCCGTCGATGCCGCGCGCGGGCTGGGTATGAGCCGCTTTCAGGTTCTGTTTCGTGTGGAACTGCCTCTGTCGGCTCGGGTTATTCTGGCCGGCATCCGGATTTCGGTGATAATCAATATCGGTACCGCCATGATCGGCGCCGTCATCGGCGCCGGCGGCCTGGGCGCGCCGGTGGTGGCCGGACTGGCTCAGGATAATGTGGCTTATATTCTACAAGGCGTCGTTCCGGCCGCGGTACTGGCGGTTATTGTGGACCGAGTACTGTCCGGCATAGAGAATCTGTACGAATACGGCCCCCGGCGCTCGGAATTACCGGCCAGAGAAACCATTGTTCGCCGTATGGCGGGCTGACGATGTCCAGACCTTAACCGTGCCCATCGTAATCAGGTCGGAGTAACTGCTGAAGCCGGGCCGGGCTGGAAGCCTGAAGCAGTCCTTCCTCTCGGCTGATGACCTTGCGGCGGATGAGCGACGCCAGCGCCTGATCCATGGTCTGCATGCCTTCCTTAGTGCTGATTTCAATATTGGACTGGAGGTCAAAAACTTTTTCCTCCCGTATCAGCTTGGAAACCACCGCGTTGTTCAACATTATCTCGAAACCGGCGATGCGGCCACTGCCGACGCGGTGCAGAAGTTTCTGAGACAGGACTGCCAAAAGCACCTGGGAAAGCTGGTATCGTATCTGGCGCTGTTGCTCCGGCGGAAAAACATCTACTATGCGGTCGATGGTCTGGGCGGCATCGACCGTATGCAGGGTGGCCAGTACCAGATGGCCGGTTTCGGCCGCGGTGATGGCGGTGCTCATGGTATCCAGGTCGCGCATTTCGCCGATGACCAGCACGTCAGGGTCATGTCTCAGGTTATGAACCAGGGCGCTGTTGAAGGACATGGTATCATCACCCAGGTCGCGTTGCCGGATAAGGCATTGTTTGTTCGGAAACAGGAATTCTATCGGATCCTCGACAGTGACGATGTTACGTTTGACCGTTTCGTTCAGGTGGTTGATCATGGCCGCCAGGGTGGTGGATTTGCCGGTGCCGGCCGCCCCGGTTATCAGGATAAGCCCCCGGGGCTTGACGACCAGTGATTTACAGATTTGCGGCAGTTCGAATTCATCGATGGAGGGAATCTTGAACGGTATCGGGCGAATCGCCAGGCTGATAGAACCTCGCTGGCGGATGGCGCTGACCCGGAAACGGGCAAAGCCGCTTATACTGTAGGTGAAATCGATTTCGTGTTTGATATCGAAGGCCTTGCGTTGTTCCGGAGTCGTGATTCGGCCCAGAATATCTTCGACATCCGACGGCGTCAGCGACGGGATTTCCGGCAGGGGAATGAGTTCGCCATCGATGCGCAGTACCGGCACACTGGATACCGTCAGGTGCAGATCGGTGGCGTTCCGGGCCACGATGAACTCCAATAGTTTTTCCAAAGGTACGGTCATGGATATTTCCCTCCAGAAGCAACATAACAGGGTGGTCGCCCGGAGTCAATAGTACTTGGGTATATTCAAGCCATGTCATTAGTACTGGTCGGTTCGTCTTCGGCCAGAATCTTCAGCCTGTCCATTATCCAGGCCATGCCTTCGGTATCCTGCCCGCAATACTCTTCCAGGTCGGCGAACAACTCCGCCATCGCCTCGTTTTTATTGCCGTACACCGCGTTGAAATACCTGATGCTGGCCACCTGCCCGTTGGCGATATTAAGCCCGTCGTAACCGGTGCCGGTTACCGCCGGCAGGACGTTCTTCAGCGAGGCACTGCCCCGCTGGTTCGGGTGGTAGTAGTGGAAAGCCCGGAACGGCACCAGCAGGTCCGCCATTCGGTCGATGACATCGGCAACCCACTCCCGGTACTCCGGGAAGGCATCGGCCAGTCGTTCCAGAATGTCCTGTTCGAAGCTTTGATTATAGACGATGATACGGCCGCCGTCCCCCAACGCCTCTCTTAAAGCGCTGATGAATTCCGGACGCGGGTCACCCTGGCCACGGTAGAGGAATCCGCGGTGTTCAAGTGGTGCTTCCGGAGCGGCGGCGGTGTGCAGGGAAAACTGGAACGGCACCTGCTGGTAAGGCCGGGTGCCGTCGAACAACGGTATGGCCGTATTGAATGTCTCGAAATCCAGGTAATAGTGGGGGTAGGGCAGGCTTTTCAGGAAATCCCGCAATTCAGGCCGGTTGCGATGGTCCCGGCCGGTGCGGACGCACTCCAGCTGGATGGACTGCTTCTCGTTGAGGCTGAAACCGGCTGGAATATCGGTGATGCCGGTGACACCCATTCGCAACAGTTCGTCGGTTTTTTCACCGCCCCGGTACAGGCTGGTCACCGGGTGTTCCGGCAGTACCTGCCAGCACTCCGGCTTCAACGGACAGATATGGGGGTAGTTACAGGCGCGCGAGATGAAGGGGTCGGGGCAGTTCCCGGATATGGTGTTCAGCATATCCTCGACACTGTCGGCGATGCCGCCGGAGAGTTCCGAAACCTCGTCGGTGATATCGGTGACGATGAACAGGTCATTCGGGTCAATGTCGCCGTTCTTGACGAAGTCCCGGTTCAGGTGAGTCAGACGGCACCGGTTGACGGGCAGGCCATAAGCGACCGCCACATGCTTCTGAAAAGCTACGTCAACGGTATGCTCTTCCTTGACGGAGGTACTGCTCTTGACTTCCACGATATCCCAGCCCCCATTGGCGGCCGGGGCCAAGATATCGATACGTGCGTAAAGCTGACCAGCCCGGATAGCCGCTTCGAAAACCGGTTGCCGGTACTTCAGGCGTCGGGCGGTTTCGGTGATGGACTGCTGAAAGCCAAGACCTGCCAGGTCGACGCCGTCGGGGAAGAGCTTCTTTGCCAGTTCGCCGACCTGGTGCCCCTGGTCGAAAACGTTCCGGGTGACCAGGTCCGGCGCCGGCAGGCTTTTTGGCTGGTTGGTGGTCAACCACAGGTAACGCGGGCACTGTAAACCGGCCATGAACCGGGATTTAGTCAACAGCTTGCCGGGTTTGTTATACATTGCAGTATTGTAGCCTGCGCGGTTACGGTCTGTCGAAAACTTCATATCGCGAATCGCCGGTGGAATCGATCCACCACTTCCGCCAGTTCATCCGGCAGACGGCGCCACACTTCGGCGGCAATCGGTTCCGGTACGCCGCCGTAATATGCCTCGGCGATACTTCCGGTGATACAGGCTATGGTATCGGAATCACCGCCCAGGCTGACGGCCAGCCGGAGGGCGCTCTCGAAATCCGTTGATTCCAGGAAGGCGATAATGGCCTCGGGCACCGACCCCCGGCAGGTTTCGTTGAAGGCGTAACCGGGCCTGATTTCATCTGAACTTCTGCTGAGATCATATCCGAAAGCATTGGTAATGAATTCTCGGATGTATTCCCGGGCGCGGCCGCGCCGGGACAGAAAAATGGCGGCGGCCACCGCCTGGGCACCCTTAACACCTTCAGGGTGATTATGAGTGGCAACGGCGGAACGTTGTGCTTCGTAGAGGGTTTCCTCCAGTGTCCTGAAGGCGAAGCCGGCCGGCGAAACCCGCATCGCCGAGCCATTGCCGTAGCTGTTGTAAGGTAGTGTGCTGTTGGATTCCAGCCACTCCTGAAAACGGCCGCCGTAACCGCGTCCGGGGAACCGGTGGCCATATTCCTTATAAAAGACAGTATAATCACCACCGGACAACAGACATTCGGCGGTTGCCACCGTCAGCACGGTGTCGTCGGTGAAGTCGGATTCCGGGGTGAATAACGGAAACGATGTTTGGCGGTTGTTGTCGAATTCGTATATTGAACCGACGATGTCACCGGTGATGGCTCCCAGCATGACTGCCTCTCAATCCTGTTCGCAGGCGGCGCGGCATTTTTCGATGGCGGCCTTGACCGCCCGGGTAACCGCCCGGGCCATGAGTTCCCCCAGCTTGACCTGTCCGGACACGAACCAGCATTCGTCCCCGTTCCCCGAAACCACGCATATCTGGTCGGTGGAAGTTCCGGTCGCCGACCACTCGGGGTTGTAAGAACTGCGGACATCCATATCCTGGAGCGCCGCGGTCTTGGCTTCGGTAATGGTTACGAAAGATGAGGCCAGGGCGGCCTGACCCAGTGTGGCCGAGGTCAGCACGATGATATTGATGGTACCGGGGGCCGGCATCCGGTGGTCGTCGAAGGGTTGCCAGGTGCCGCTACGTTCAATGCCGAAGGCGGTGTCCCGGCCGACCCGGATAGCGTTGGTGGCCACTCCGGCGGTGACCCAGGCTTGAACCCAGACTTCTTCGAAAGCCTCTTCGGCTACGGCGTGGTATTTCATATCGACCCCGGTGGACAGAAAGGCCGCCTTCTGTCCGGGCACTATCTGTCTCAGCGCTTCCCGGTGAATCCATCGGAAATAATGGCCGAAGGTCAACCGCCGGTTATCGATAGCATGCCACAGGTCCTTGGGATGGTAGAAATTACACACCGTCGTTACCCGGCGATATCCCAGGTAGGAAGTCAGCGACGGCCGCGGCTCCGGCAGGTGCAGTACCAGCGTGTTGGCCTCCAGCGGCCAGACGCGATGGGTGACTATCTCGGCGGTGATGCCGTATTTTTCGCCGACCGGTTCTCTGCGGATGATATCGGTCATGATAGAAGTGGGCCCTTTCTATGTTCTGTCCGGCACAGAATAGTGTGTCACCGCCCTTTTGGTCAAACCACTATCATTCGGTCAGGGGCTGGAGCGCCAGTAGCTCAGGAATCTTCTGAAACCCCGCCACAACTCGGCCGGTGTCGGTTTCAATCGGGTGAAATACCAGGGCATCCGCTTCAAGCTGAACCACAGCGGCCGGATGAAATATCCCCGGTAGAGGTCCGCCAGAGCGGCGTCAATCATGTCCCGAGGCACTTCCAGGTAATAGGGATTCATCGCCGCCAGCGTGCCCATGCCGGCCCATTCTCTGAGGGAACTCGGCGGCCGGAGCAGTTTTTCCCGGACGCAGTAGTCGTACAGTTCGGTGCAGGGGAAGGGCGTATAGGGCATGTACTGATAGGGCGGCTTGCCCAGGCGGCGGATCAGATTCTGTGTCTGGCGGAAATCTTCCATGGTTTCCGTTGGCAGTTCGGCGATGAAGTACAGCCGGGGCATGATACGATGACGCACCAGGCGGGATACCGTTTTGACCACCGTTTCCACGCCGATACCCTTGCGGATGAATTTCAACAGTCGCTGAGAGCCGGTTTCCACGCCCAGGCCGACCGAAACACAGCCGGCGCGCGCCATGAGGGCGATGTCCTCGTCGGTCAGTCCGATGCGGGAATCGCAGTCCCAGTAAACCGGCAGTTTTTTCTCTATCATCAGGTGGCAGAAACGGCGGAGTCGCTCCCGGTTGCCGGTGAAGGTATCTTCGAAGAAACGGATGAAGCGGATATTGTATCGCTGGTACAGGATTTCCATCTGGGCCACAATGCGCTCGGCTGACAGTTCTCCGATGTAGCTTTTATGGAATAGCGGACTGTAACAGAAGGTGCATTTACCGGGACAGCCCCGGCTGGTATTGAGTGACTTGTCCCAGTATAGCGGCACATTGATGAGGTGCCAGGCCGGGTCCGGCAGGGCATCCAGGTCGTCGATGAACGGGCGGGGCGGATTCATGACAATTTTTCCGTCGCGTTTCCAGCCCAGGCCCTCGATTTTATCCAGCCGGGGTTCCGGCGCTTTCAGCTCTTCGGCCAGTTCTAGCATGGCGTATTCACCGGCGCCGACCACAACATAGTCTATCACCGATTCGGCCAGGGTCTGCTCCGGCAGTACCGAGGGATGGGCGCTACCCCAGACGATGGCGACCGACGGGTTGAGCCTTTTGAATTCAGCGGACTGGGTCAGCGCTTCCTCGATGACCGGCCCGGTCAGCACCGAAAAGCCGACGATATCCGGATTGAATTCGGCGAAATCCTCAGGGTTACGCGGGTCCACCTGGTTATCGTATATCGCCACCTCGTGTCCGGCCTGTTCCAGCACCGCCGCGATATACAGCAGACTGTTGGGGAAAACCGAATGGTGGCCGAAGAATTCCTTATCTTTTTTTGCGGGGTTGACCAGCAGTATTTTCAACGTCGAGTCCAGAGGGTAGTTTTATTGCAGGTGACGGTACACCCCGGCGATGACCCACAACGCCAGGAACAGTATGACCGCCAGAATTATGCCGATAAGGATTTCCAAAACGATAGAATTATGAACTACGCGGACGTGGGAGGCAAGTCATACAAAATTGAATACACAAACTGACCCGCCGGGCCGATAATGATATAATAAACTTCTTTGATATGAAGATACTTGCTGATTTGAACACCGCCCAACGCCAGGCTGTGGAAGCCATCGAGGGTCCCGTCCTGATAGTCGCCGGCCCCGGTTCCGGCAAGACCAGGGTCATTACCTACCGCATTGCTTATCTGATTAAGGAAGTGGGCATCGCGCCCCACCGGATTATGGCGGTGACCTTCACCAACAAGGCCGCACGGGAGATGAAGGAGCGGCTGGAAAAACTGGCCCCCGGTTCGGTCAAGGACATCACCATGGGTACTTTCCATGCCATCTGTGCCGGCATCCTGCGCAAGGAAGGCCAGGCTATCGGTATCGCCCGGGAATTCGTCATATTCGATGCCGATGACCAGGAAAAACTGCTCAAGCGGTCAGCCGAAGAAATAGGCGTCGATCCCAAGAAGTTTCCGTTGAAGACCATATCCGGTGCCATCTCCAAGGCCAAAAGCGGGATGCAAACCCCGGAAATGTTCCGGGAAAAGGCCCATAGTTACCTGGAAGAAATCGTCGGTCGGATGTATGAGCAGTATGAGAAGATGCTCCGCGCCAACAACGCCCTGGACTTTGACGACCTACTGCTCAAGACCGTCTTTCTTTTCCAGCGCCGGCCGGAGATACTCAAGCGCTACCAGGAACGGTACGTTCATATCATGGTCGATGAGTTTCAGGATACCAACCTGGTGCAATACGAACTGGTCAAACTGCTGGCCGGCCATTATCGCAACATCGCCGTCGTCGGTGACCCGGACCAGTCGATATATTCCTGGCGAGCCGCCGATTTGCGCAACGTTTTCAATTTCGAAAAAGACTTTCCTGACCGGTCGGTACATTACCTGGAGCAGAATTACCGTTCCACTTCCAAAATTCTGGAAGCCGCCTCCGGCATCATCGCCCATAACCAGAAGCGCAAGGACATCAAGTTGTGGACGGAAAACGGTTCCGGGGAGCCGCTGTGTATCCTTGAGGCTTACAATGAACAGGAAGAAGCCCAGATGGTGGTACGGGAGGCTGAAAAGCTCAGCGCGTCCGGTCAATACAAACTATCCGACATGGCGGTGTTGTACCGGACCAACGCCCAGAGCCGGGTCCTGGAGGAATACTTCATTCGTTACGGGGTGCCTTACAAGCTGGTAGCCGGTACCCGGTTCTATGAAAGACGGGAGGTCAAGGATCTCATTGCCTATTTTCGGCTGATACATAACCCGGCCGATTCCGTCAGTCTTATGCGTATCATCAATGTGCCGGCACGGGGGCTGGGAGACAAGTCCATAGCCGACTTGCAGAACTGGGCCCGCGGGCAGGGGCTGTCTCTGTTCGAGGCTCTGGCGGCTTCGGCCGGCGAGGGTGAAAAACCGCCTTTGAGCGCTCGGGCCATCGGCGCTTTCGCCTCTTTTTATCGCATGGTTGAATCGTTTATTCAGGCCGCCGCTGAAAAAAGCCTGACGGAACTATTCGACGAAATTCTGGAGCGAACGGGATACCGGGCTTTTTTGGAAGCCCAGCCTGACGGTCAGGAAAGAATGGAAAACATCGCTGAACTTCATACTGTGGCCGAGCAGTTCGCCGCCCTGCCACCGGGCGAGGCTTTGTCGCCGTTCCTGGAAAGCGTCAGTCTGGTATCGGATATTGATAATCTGGACGAAACCGAAGGCGGCGTCACCCTGATAACCCTGCATCAGGCCAAGGGACTGGAGTTTCCGGTGGTTTTCATCGTCGGTCTGGAGGAACGCGTCCTGCCGCATTTCCGGTCGCTGGATGACCCGGCACAGATGGAAGAAGAACGCCGGTTGTGCTATGTCGGTGTCACCCGGGCCAGAGAGCGGCTTTATCTGTTGAGGGCGTTCCGGCGCAATCTTATGGGTGGCAGTATGCTGAATGACCCTTCCCGGTTCCTTGAAGCCATTCCAAATGAATTGACCACCGGCACCCTGCCCAAGGCACCTCCGGTTCACGCCAGGACTGGGGCTTCTTCGCCCAGGTCGGCGCCCCCGACCATAGGGCGAGTGGGGACTCCCTCAACCGGCAGGCCGCCTGTTTCCGCCGGGGGGCCGTCACAGACAAGGGTTCCCGCAGGAAAACCTGCCGTCGCCCCCTATAAGACCGGAGACAAGGTCGCTCACCCGATATTCGGTGACGGCGTCGTCATTTCCTCCATGCCCGTCAGAAATGATTTCGAGATTGTCGTCTCCTTTAAGGACGTCGGTCTCAAGAAACTCCTGCTCGGCTTCGCCAAATTGAAACGTCAATAATGAAGCCTGATGATAAAAGTGAGGAAGCGCTCCAATTTCGGAGCGCTTCCTCTATCTCCAGGCGGGCAGGGAACACTATTTGATGGAGTAGATAACCTGAACGGTGACGACGACGTCGGTCTCGCCGGGCAGTACCGGGGTGACAGAGCCTTCCTTGCCGTCATTTACCATTCCCGGCGCTTCCACACGGGCGCCGCCGGAAGAGGTCTCGGCTACATAGGTGACTTTGCCCAGGCTGACACCGGTGACACGGGCGATTTGTTCAGCCTTGGCCTTGGCGTCCAGAAGAGCCAGTTCACGGGCGTCGTCCTGGGCCGGGCTAAGGTCGTCGATGGAGAAATAGATATTGCTGACGCGGACGGCGTCGCCGCCGGCGGCAACCGCGGCATCGATAACCGCACCGGTATTCTCAATCTCGCGGACCTTGAGATTGACGGTGTTGCTGACCTGGTAGCCCCGGATATAATTACGGCCGGTTTCCTTGTCGTATTCATATACCGGAGAGATGTTGAAGCCGCTGGTGGTGATGTCCTTTTCGGCTATCCCGTTGTCTTTGAGGGCTTCGATGACCGCGTCCATGACATCGGCGGCCTGCTGGTTGGCTTCAGCCAGACCGACCGCTTCCACCTGAACCCCCAGGCTTAGATTGGCGGTGTCAGGGGTAACGCTGACCTTGCCGTTGCCGCTGACCCAGATTCCGGACTGTTGGCTATCCCCGGATACGGCAGTAGTTCCGGCGCATCCGCTGGCAAAAATACCGACGGTTACCAGCATCAGAGCCGCAAGGCTGAGTAGCAATTTGTTTTTCACTTGTTTCTCCTTGTCATTCAGTTTCACCATATATAACGGCGCAGAGATGACCCGGATAGGTGAATGTAAAAAATAATTTTTGATCTAGATTTACTATTAGTAATCAGTGCCGGTCAGCCCTGAACGATGAACATGATTCCAGAGAATAACAGCACACCCTCAATGATATATGGAAAAATCCCTTCGGGTATTCTATCCAGTATATGTTTGCCCAGATAGGTTCCCAGAAACATCACTACACCGATTGCCAGGCCGATGAGAATAGTGTTAAGGTCCAACAGATTGTACCCGCCGTACACTCCCAGCTTGGTGATATGCATGACTACGGTGGTCATCGCCTCGGTACCTATATAGGCGCCTTTAACCAGACCATATGCCAGGAAAAATGGCGCGGCGACGGGACCGACCACACCCATGGTGGCCGACATGAGGCCGCTGGCGGCACCCAGCGGCAGAAACCCGGCCAGGCTCATGCGCTGGTTTTTGCCCCAGGCAGTATGGCGGTATACGATTATTAATAATAAAAATATGCCCAGCACTCGGGTCAGTGCCCCCGCCGGTGCTACAGCAAATATAATCCCGCCGATGACGGCGGTCGGTATGGCCCCCAGGGCGAAACGGCGGACTATCGGCCAATTAAGTACAGTCCTGTTTAAGATTACTCGCCATAGATTGCCCATGAGCTGAGATATGGTCAGTATAGGGATGGCGTCCTGAACGCCGAAAGCTAACACCAGTACCGGAAGCATGATTATCGCGCCGCCGAATCCGGCCACCGCTGCGATAGTTGAAGCCGCCAACGATGAAATTATGACCAAGATTATCAGAGAGATATCCATAATAGATAGCCGATTATTTATGAAAATGCCTGGCATGTCAAAACGGCTATAGCCGCTGGTATAATCAACTTGTGACCAACGGTATTTATGCCATTCTGCTGGATTTACCTCAAAACGCTGTTGTCCGTACCCGCTGTAAGGTGTTCACACTGGATGCCGGTTATTACACTTATATCGGTTCGGCGATGAGCGGTCTCGAAGCCCGTATCAATCGGCACCTGCGTCCGAATAAAAGAAAGCACTGGCATATCGATTACCTTCTGGAACGGAGTGTGATATTCACTATTGTCTGTGCCAAAATCGATGTCCGGTTGGAATGCGCCGTCGCTGACGGTCTGGCCGGATTGCCCGGTGTTTCCGGTTTCGGCGCGACTGATTGCCGTTGCCGGTCGCATCTGTTCTTCAGCGATGCCCCCGACATTCTGGAACGGCAGGTGATGGGTGCTTTCGAACGTGCCGGGCTCGACCCGCTGGTCCGGCGCTACCATGAGTTGCCGTAGCCGTCACTGACAGTTAGACTTTATATTGTATGGAACTTCTCGATTACTGGTTCATGTTTCCGGTTGCCGTAGCCATCGCCGCTATCGCCATGTTTTTCGGCATCGGCGGTGCGGTCTTGTTTTCCCCATTTTTTGCCCTGGCGCTGTCACTGCGCATCGATGTCGCCATCGCCCTCGGTCTGCTGATAGAGGTCGCCGGGTTCGGTAGCGGCTTTATCGGTTTCATGAGAAAGAAACTGGTTAATTTTCATCTGGGCACCCGGCTGTTGCCGCTGACGGTGCTCTTCGCTGTGGTCGGGGCCTTCGTCGGCAAGAACCTGCCACCTCACATCTTGGAATACGGTCTGGCCGTTCTTCTGCTGGGTCTGGCAGTGGCTTTCCTGCGCAAGGAAAGCGGTGTAACACCCACCAATACGCCCCTTCATCCTCACGATACCGCCGAAGCCATAAAAAAATACAGATATGATTATTGGCGTGACTTTCGCCGGGAGCCGGTGCTGTTTCTGTCCTCCGCGGTCGGCGGCACCATGGTCGGGCTGGTTTCATCCGGGCTGGGTGAAATCAACGGCTACAATTTCGTCAAAAAACTGGGGATGAGTCCGGCCATGGCCGCCGGAACTTCGGTCTTTGTCATCGCGGTGACCGCCCTGACGGCGTCGCTGTTCAATATCTCCTATTTCACTGCCGCCAGTGCTGAAGATATCCGGGTTATCGGCCACATCGCCCTTTTTGCCGTTCCCGGGGTCATTGTCGGCGCCCAGGTCGGTATCGCCCTTTCCCGTCACATTGATCGGCAGAAACTGGCTTTCTTTTTGCCCTGGTTTCTGGCGATACTGGGTATACTGACCGTCATCAAGACTTTTTAAGCTCAGCTACGGGTCAGAAAACCAAATCATCCGCCCCGGCAGGCCGCTCTCCTTTAGAAAAAGGTTTCGGTTGTTACAACTGCTACTGTCAATCATATATATATCCCTGTCTATCGACCGAGAATTTGTTAAAGGCAATCGTATCGGCATTTAAGCAAGCGGGTTTATTCCCTGGTCTTCGTTAAAATAAGTACCTGTTTGTCTGACCGGTAGGTTGTTGTTGGCATCATTCTCAAATCGACGTACCTGCACCGCGGAACTTAGCGCGGATAAGTTGGCACCTATTCTTTACTTATTTCTGACGATGCCAAATAAAATATATTTGTAAATAAACCGGAGCAGTAGAACACACCGACGGCTCCGGTTTAATGATTCGTGGTCGGTCGATTACTAGAAAATATACATTTCGGTAGATGATGGACGTTGGGATAGATTAATAGTAAATTCAATCGCTGTTCCGTCGCGCTCAACAAAAAGAGACAGCGAGTCTCCTGCGTCCAATCGCCACAACAATCGTATAAGGTCAATGGATAGACCAATTGTCTGCCCGTTGGCACTGATAATTACATCATCGACTCTAAGTCCGGCGACTGCCGCCGGTGACCCGGGGGCAACATCCCAGACTTCAGCGCCCAGCAGTTGAGTAGCCGAGGATTCACCGGGGATCGGTTGTTCGTAGTCCCAGATATCAATACCTAGATATGGATGGATGCTCTGTTGGGAGTTGACCAGATTATTATAAACCCGCTCGGCGGTAGCTACGTTGATGGCATAGTTAATACCTGCGTCTTCACCCAGGCTGTTAATACCGATGACCTTGCCGTCAAGGTCAATAAGCGGTCCACCGCTATTGCCGTTAGTGATGAAAACGTCGAATTGGATAAGATCCGGGTACCAGTAACCTGGTTCAATATACCAATAGCTTGCCAGATTACTGACAATGCCGGCAGTAATCGTGCTACCGTAATCGGCCGGATTATAACCTAACGGGTTACCCAGGGCGACGATGGTATCACCGATTCTTAAGTTAGATGTATTCCCAAATTCCGCTTCTACAAGATTCTGGGCGTTGATCTTAATGACCGCCAGATCCATAAGATTATCTTCCCAAATGTTTACTACTTCATATATCCGTCGGTCCTGGGTGATGACTATGGCATCAGTGGCGCCCTCGACCACGTGTTTGTTAGTTAAAATATAGCCATTCTCATCCATTATAACACCTGAACCTGAAGCGACTCCGGATGATGAGTAAGTTTCGATATAGACCATAGATGGTAGAACCATAGCGGACGCATCTTGGATGGCGGTGGTGTTCTTAATTAGTTTGGCGGCCTGCTGATTAAGAGTGGCAGAGTTATTTTTAAGGCTTCCTAGTTGGCCTTGTAGATCGCTTATGGCATCTCGAGCGCTAGATAACTGGGTTGTAAGGCCGGATATCTCCTGCAGTGAATCTTTCAGGTCATTACTTGTCTGAAAAGCCACAAAACCACTGACTCCGCTAATACTTAGTAGCACAACCAGTGAGATAATGACAAAATTCCGAAAACTAGAACTCATAGTCGTACCTCTTATTGTAATGCCACCCATTAATCAAATTGCGATGGTATTAAGCTAATTGATGTTATTCAAGTACAAATATACATTCCCATCTTCTGGGTGCCACCAATAAAGTGTTGACCCAATCATTGCCTGCATACTTATAAAATATAATCCAGAAGAGGTTTCTTCCAAACAAGCCGAAACCAAGTACCCTTCATTCATGGCAGCCTCTTGGATTTCCAGAGCTCCTGCATATGTTCCATTGGCATACTGTTGATATGGTTGGATATGGTTGTTTGCCCATGCTTGTAATTGGAAAAGCGATGAAAAATTCTTGAGTGGATATTTGGACTGAATTTCCGTAAGCTGATCTTGAGTAGTTGTTAGTTGATTTATCGTTGTGCTTAATTGGTCATTCAAATCTTGGAAGTCATTTTTGGTGGTTGTCAATTCAAATTCTGAATCAGACAATTGTGATTGCAGATTTGATATATCACTATTCAACTCACCGATTGTTTGATCACGAACATCAATTGTGTTGGTTGCATCAAAATATAAAAAACCAAGAATTCCTGCCCCAATTATTGCTAAACCCAAAAAGACCGATAGAAGTATTTCTATATTATTTGATTTCTTTGTAGATGTACGAGATGACAGCGGTGGAGAAGATGGTGGAGTTGCCGGAGGAGGGAAATTAGGTTCATATACGGGATGTTTGGCAATAGTTGGTGGGCTTTCTTGAGGTCGGACAACATCATCCTCTTTTTTTGTGGCAGGTTTATTTTGTAGATTAGTACCGCATGATTTACAGAATTCGTCGCCGTCACTAATGGCTGTTCCGCATTTTGAACAATATGGCATTGCAGAATCTCCCTGACTAATTTGGTTGCATTTTATGACGCGCACATCATGGTGTCAACTAAATGTAAGGGGCCAATACATATGGGACTCCCGGGTTTCACCTCCCCGGGAGTCCCATATGTTTCTGAACTTTTGCATACATTGCAAAAGCCCAATATGTACTGAAACCTTACCATGGTTATCGCAATCCGGCTGTGTCTGATATAATACCGCCGACAACACCGAGGAGATGACTTGAAAGCTGTCAAAGCCGCACTGATTGAACTTGCCTACGTTCTGGTCGGGGCGCTGGCCATATTCATCCTGTTTCAGTTCACTTTGCTGAATTCCATCGTGGACGGCACCAGTATGGACCCCAACATGAAGGACGCTGACCGTCTGCTGGTGAGCAAGGTCGCCTATGCCTTTGGCGACCCACAGCGGGGAGACATCATTGTATTTCCGTCACCGTACAATGACGGGCGTGAGTTCATCAAGCGCATAATCGGTCTGCCCGGTGAAACAGTCGAGGTAATTGACGGTTTCATCTACATTAACGGTGAATTGCTCGATGAGCGTTATATCGTCAATCGGGATTCCCGCACCATCGCTCCGGTGACGATTCCCGAAGGCGAGTACTACGTGCGGGGCGATAACCGCCCGGTAAGCCTGGATTCATCGCAGGGCTGGACCATTGAGCGGGAGGATATTCACGGCAAGGCCTGGTTCATCTTCTGGCCCTTGGGTAGCTTCGGCGGCGCCCCCAATCACAAATTCGAGGAAACCGGCGAGACGGCTTTCCTGCCGGCAACGTCTGTAGGAGTCCTCGGATGACGGATGACAGACTGAGCCGGGAGCGCATCGAAGAGCTGTTTATCAGTTCCGGCGCCGTGCTCAAAGGTCATTTCAAGCTGACCTCCGGGCGGCATTCGGCGGTTTACTGGGAAAAGTTTCGCGTCATTGAGAATCCGGCCGCGGCGGTGCCGTTGTGCGGTCTGATAGCCGAGCATTTTGCCGGCAAGGGTGTCGAACTGGTTGTCGGACCGACTACCGGCGGTATCATCCTGGCTTTTGAAACAGCCCGGCAGATGGGTTTACCGGCGGCTTTCGCTGAAAAATTAGAAACAGGGGAACGCGCCTTCAGGCGTGGCTTCCGTATCCCGGCCGGACGCCGGGTGCTGGTGGTGGATGATGTTTTAACCACTGGTAAGAGTATCCGGGAAGTCCTGGATGCTCTGGCTGGGTACCAGGCTGAAGTGGTCGGTATCGGGGTGCTGGTGGATCGTTCCGGCGGCGGGCTGGATTTCGACGGTCTGCCGCTGTACGGCTGTCTGGAAGCCTCGGCTCCTTCTTACAGCCCCGAGGACTGCCCCTTGTGCCGGCAGGGGGAGCCGCTGACCAAACCCGGGAGCAGTTAATGGATACCCTGCTCATCATCGGCTTGGCGTTAGTGATCACCTTCATCCTGGTGACCATCAACTACTACCTCATCAAGTGGCGTTTTGAAGCCCGGTTCCGTGATTGGCAGAAACTGGAACAGGATTACTGGCAGACCGAAGTCGCCCGGGCTTCGCGGCAGGCAGTCACTCAGAGCCGAGCAGTGCTGGGTGGGCGTTTTACCGAACAGATGGCGCCTTATCTGCCGGAGTTCCGTTATGACCCCACCGAGGCTCGTTTCATCGGCAGTCCGGTAGACCTGGTGGTATTTCCCGGCCTGGCCTCAGGTGATGTCCGTGAAATCGTTATTATGGAAGTGAAGAGCGGACAGGACCCCCGCCTGACCGCGGCCCAGAGCCGTATCCGCCAGCTTATCGAAGACGGTATGGTGCGCTGGGAACTCATCGAACGTCGGGTAGAGGCCGATGCCCCGGATGACGAAACTCAACTGTTGGACTGAAACTCTTTCTCCAGGCTGATATAGGTCTTGATGCTCTCGGCGTTCCGCCGGTTAAAGGCTTCCCGATAGTCGTTAAAACCAAAACGGTCGGTCAGCACGCGGTTACGCAGTTCCGGGAAACGCTCCTTCAAGAGGGGGATGGACTTCATTACCGACTCGAAGTGATGCCTGTTGGAATTGACACTGCCGACGATGACCTGGTTGAAGCGCACCATCTGGCGGACGATAGCGGCGGCGTCGATATCGACCTTCTGCTCCTTTTGGGGGATACCTGTCATCACATAGATGCTGGAGCGTGACATAAAGTTAACCAGCTCCAACGCCATCGCCGAAGCCCCTGAAGCCTCGAAGATTATATCCAGCCTCTCACCCTTGATTAGAGACTGTTCCATAATCTGTTCGGCGGTCAGTCCGCGGACATTGATGTATTGAGCTTCCAGATAACCGGCCAGTCGGGCCTTGGGGTGGTTGTCATTGACAAT
Source organism: Dehalogenimonas lykanthroporepellens BL-DC-9 (assembly GCA_000143165.1). Classification (NCBI taxonomy): domain Bacteria; kingdom Bacillati; phylum Chloroflexota; class Dehalococcoidia; order Dehalococcoidales; family Dehalococcoidaceae; genus Dehalogenimonas; species Dehalogenimonas lykanthroporepellens. Next base: position 874,845 of record CP002084.1, on the reverse strand, counting down.
ATCGGTGACTACCACGCTGGCCCCGGCCAGACGCAGTAAGGCCGCCGCCATCAACCCCAGCGGTCCGGCGCCGATGACCATGGCCAGTTTACAGCCGCCCCACAGCGGTGAATCGAAAGTGTGTTCCGGGTGAACGCAGTTCCAGGGCAGTCGGGACTGAATCAACCTTATCTGTTCGATGCCCTTTTCAACGATGGATATCGGTTCGGACAGCACTGCCATGTCGGTACAGTCGTCGGGAACTTTGACCACATACTGCTCCCTGTCGACGACGTATTCGGAAAGAAAACCGTCCAGCTTGTGGATGCCCCGTTCGGTATACAGTCCGGTCATGCACATGTCGCTCTGGTTCTCCAGGCAGGGATGACAGATGCCGCAACCGCGGCGGACGGTGACCGTCACCAGGTCGCCTGGCTTGAGCGTTGTCACCGCCGGCCCCACGGCTTCGATTCGGCCGGTCATTTCGTGGCCCAGCACCATGTAATCGGCGCCGGGGGCAATATCCGGCCGATTTTTGGCCAGGATGCCGAAATCGGTACCGTCCAGGCCAACTTCACGGACTTTTATGAGCACATCGTCTGCGGCGGTAATTTTTGGCCGGGGTATTTCAAGTTCGGTGACCCCGCTTTCGCCGCGAATCATGCCGATGGCTTTCATCTGTCTTCTCCTTATGTCGATACTTCGTCCAAGAGTGGGGCCGGGCTATTCCGCCGGCTTGACGGCATGACCGCCGAACTTCTGGCGCATGGCCGCCAGGAGTTTGCCGGAAAACGGCTCCGCCTGCCGTGAACGGAAGCGCGCCTGCAGAGCCAGGGTAATGACCGGCAACGGAACGCCCAGTTCAATGGCTTCTTCGGTTGTCCAGCGGCCTTCGCCGGAATCGGCCACCCAGGAAGCCAGTCCGGACAGTTCCGGGTCGTCCTTGAGCGCCGAGGCGCTCAAATCCAGGAGCCATGACCTGACCACGCTCCCGTAACGCCATAATTCCGATATTTCGGCCAGGTCGAGGTTGAATTCTTCCTTGGCCTGCATCAGTTCGAAGCCCTCGGCATATGCCTGCATCAGGCCATACTCGATGCCGTTGTGTACCATCTTGACGAAATGGCCAGCACCTGACGGGCCGACCCGGGCGTAGCCATGTTCGGGCGACGGCGCCAGTGTCTGAAATACCGTCTCCAGTCGCAGGAAAGCGGCTTCATCGCCGCCGATCATCAGACAATAGCCTTCAGTCAAGCCCCAGACGCCGCCGGAGGTACCGGCATCCAAAAGGGTAATGCCTTTGTCCGCCAGCATGGTAGCCCGCCGCATGCTGTCCCGGTAATAGGAATTGCCGCCGTCGATGACGGTATCCCCCGCGTCCAGCAAATCTCCCAGCCGGGCGAGGGTATCTTCCGTCGGCTCGCCGGCAGGCACCATCAGCCAGAGCGCCCGGGGCGGTGCCAGCGCCGCGACCAGTTCTTCCAGTGAAGCGGTGCCGACAGCGCCTTCCTCGGCGACTGTGGCCACCGCTGACGGCACCGGGTCGTACGCGGCGACTTCATGACCGGCTCTTAGCAACCGGCGGGTGATATTGCCGCCCATCCGGCCGAGTCCTATCATACCTATTTTCATTCTTCGGCTCCTTTTACCTTGACTTCATAATTTCGGCCTTCCCAACGGTCTTCACCGGTCCAGAAAAAAGTGAATATCACCGGCTGTCGCTGTTTTGGGGCGGTGGCCAGGTCGACATAATACAGACCGATGCCGGTGGCTGTAGCTTGGGTCTTATTGACGGTAGACCAGTCATCCATCGTCCACACCAGTTGGAAAGATCCCGGAGTAATCACTCTCAACCGGGTTCCGGCCCGGATATAAGACGGCCGATAATTGGGCTTCCAGACTTCATGTTCGGTTCTCTGTCGGTTCTTCTTCAGATACCGGTCGGCTACTTCAGGTATCCGGTCAAAGACCTGGCCGTCAGCTCGTGAGCGCAACAGCTTTATATATTCGGCATGCGCCCACATTAACGGCATGGCGGCGTCGGTCGGACGCCCCTGGTACATGCCCGCCTCCGGTAAATCGTCCCGGTCCCAGACCTGTTCCGGCAACAGGCCGGTGTAGGATGAAAACCCCTCCATGGCGGTCAGGTATTGGTTGATGTCGCCTCCGGCGGCCAGTTCGTAATGCGCCCGTTCGCCGGTCAACAGCGGCCAGCCGCCGCCGCGTCCCCAGCCCTGATAATCGCCGCCGTCCGTTCGCTGGCCGTAGCCGTCATGATTGTAGCGGCGCCATACCTGACCGAATGGGGTATCGACCTTGAGTACCGCGTCGATGACTTTCAGGGAGTCCCGGATAAGCGGATCGTCAGCCGCACGGATGCCGTAACGTACCAGTTCCAGGAAGCCGGCATCGACGATATCGCGGGCCGGAAACTCGGCTGAGTTTCCCGGTTCCTGGTTCTGCAGGTAAATCGTCTTGTCACCGGGGGTATCGTCATGGTGAATACCATCGACCGCCACCGGATTGATGCGGATGTAATGACGGGTGATGCCCTTGGTCAGACGACCCCGGTCGGTCACCGTCCACTGTTCCAGGTGGGCTTCGAGGAAATCGGCGTAATCCTCGATGAAAGCTCCCGTAGTCGCATCGCCATATTCCCGGCAGAAAGACGCGGCGCAGATGAGCGCGGCGATGTTGGACGCCAGTGTCGAGGGGGAATACCCGGAATTCTCCTCCCAGCGTTCCTGTTCGGTGGCCGGGCCGTAATCAATCAGGAACGCGGCCGCCCGGGTTATCAGCGGGTAGGTATCGATGCCTACCGGAGTCCTGGCGCGGTGCATTTTCCAGGCCAGCAGTACCGGGAAGGCTACTTCGTCCAGTTGAACGCCCTGCCAGTGAGGCCGGCCGTCCAGCCAGAAGTTCTGCGGGAAATTGCCCTCACTGCCCTGGGCCGCCGACAGATAGACCAGTGCCCGGCGAGCCGGTTCTGAATCGCCGGCGGCCAGCAGGCCGGTGACGGTATTAACCATGTCACGGGTCCACACCAGGTGATAACCGGCGCCCCCGTCGCCGGCCGCGCGGCTTTCGCCCCAGGGTATTGACATCGAAGCGATGAAGGCTCCAGGGTAAGTTTTATCCTCATGGGATGACAGCAGGGCGACACTCGCCTGGGCCAGCGTGCCGCCGTCAGTAGAGTATTTTTCCAGTGACCTTAGTGTCCGGTAATAGCTTGACCACTGGGTGTCGTACAGTGAAAGGCGTTCCTCGAACGGTAATGCCAGAGAATGGAACAGATTGGTGATGGCGTGCTGAAGGCTGTCGCCGAAAGCCAGTCCGAGGGTGAAGCCGCCAGGTTTGTCGACCGGCAGTTCCGCTGTCAGGACGACGTTACCGTCGGTAGCGCTATTGAACTCCCAGTCCAGCCGGTGGTCTTCGGCCAGGTCTCTCCAGCCGTCGCTGACGCCGCTGTAACCGCAGGACACCTTTATGAAGGGCACATTCGCCCCCAGCACCAGCCATGTACCGTCTTTTTCGGCCGCCAGCAGTGTTCTGCCGGCAGATTCCACCACCATGGCGTTATTGTTCCAGCCGCCCCCGGCAAGATGGGGTGCGCATTGGACGAACAACTTAAGACGGGAAAGCCATTCACTGGCGCCGCTGGTTTCGACCTTCTGCAGGATACATGGCGACGACGGGTCGGCGATGACGGTTTTATTGATGACATAACGCCCTTCGGGGTCGGAGTTGATGACACGGTAACTCAGGCTGTGGGGCGTTATCGTCCGGGTTTCGGTAAACAGATGGCGGCTTTCCGACTGGACAAAACTCTCGCCATCGCTTACCAGGAGTTCCAGGTGTCTGACCTGTGGCTGGTCGATGGTTGGGTAGAACAGCTCGGTGACCATTCCCCGGGACAGGGTAAACCAGACCCGGCTGACCGAGTTACGGGCGGTACCGACGCCATCCTTGGCGCCGCCCGTCCAGTTCGGTGCCGAACCGGGGCGTCCGAAAGCCGTCCGGTCATGTCTGATCAGTGTCATCCGTCCCTCCGTGTTTCGGTTGTCATGACCGCATCAATCATATCCGGTGAAGGAATCTCTCATGATGTGGTCCAGAGGGATTTTCAGCGCGGCCAGTTGCTCCTGGATCGATATCACCATGGACGGCGGGCCGGAAATAAAGAAACGCCGATCAATGTAATCAGGTATCAGCTTCATAATAAGACTTTTGTCGATACGCCCTGTTTCGCCGGTCCAGTTTTGCGGCGGTTGCGAAAGGACGTTGTGTATTCTTAATCCGGGCAGGTCAGCTGACATTGCCCGGAGTTCATCGTGGAAGACCATGTCTTCCAGCCGCTCATTGGCGCAGATTACCTCAATTTCAAATTTTTCCGTTCTGCCTTCAGCGATATCACCCAGCATGCTTCTGACCGGAGTGATGCCGATACCGCCGGTCAGAAAGACCAGGCGACCGTCATCCGGCGGCAGGGTAAAGGCGCCGGCCGGACCTTTGATGCTGACCGGGTCGCCGGGTCGCGCGGCGTCGAGGGCCAGCGAATAGGGGTGGGAAGTGATTTTCTTGGTGAACTCCAGATAGTTGTCGCCGGGCGAACTGGAAATGGTGAAGTGGTGCAAGGCCGGTTCCCCTCCGACCTGCAGGGTAACAAAAAAATACTGCCCGGCCTTGAAGGGCGCTTCCGCCGGGCTGACCGGAAAACGGAATGATTTTACATTAGGCGTTCGCTGGATAATGTCTGAAAACGTGGTGTCGAACTGCCACATACTGCCCCCTCATGTTTAGTTCAGTATATAAGCCGCCCGTTCTTAAGGCAACCCGGCCCGGAGGTTAGGGGGCTGTTCCCGGGAGTGATACAATGGTCGGGACGTCAGATTCAAGGAGGCGGCCATGAAACACTATGACGTAATCGTCATCGGGTCCGGTGCCGGGCTGGATGTTCTGGACAATGCGGTTGAACTTGGCCTCAAGGCGGCTCTGGTGGACCGGGGGCCGGTTGGCGGCACCTGCCTTAACGTCGGCTGTATTCCATCGAAGATGCTTATTTTCCCGGCTGACCGCATTATGGAGATAAGAGAAGCCGCGCGGCTTGGGGTTGAAGGACGGGTGGAAAGCATTGATTTTCCGGCCATCATGAAGCGGATGCGTCAGGTGGTACATGAGGACAGCTCTGGCATACGGCGGTATCTGGAAAGTTCAGATGCCCTGGATTTCTACGACGGCACCGGGGAGTTCATAGCGCCTTATACCCTGCGGGTAGGCTCGACGGAAATCAAGGCCGAAAAGATATTCATCGCCGCTGGAACCCGACCGGCGGTGCCGCCGATTCAGGGGCTCAACAATGTGGACTATCTTACCAATGAAACACTCCTGGAACTGGAAGAGCGACCGGACAGTCTGGTCATAATCGGGGGCGGATACATCGGTGTGGAGTTCGCTCACTTCTTCGAAGCCATGGGCACCCGGGTTACCCTGCTGGAAATGCGTTCCGATATCCTGACCGGGGAGGAGCCGGAGATTATCGAAACCGTCACCCGAGCCTTGCGACGTCGGATGGAAGTGATAACCGGAGCCAGGGTTACCGATGTCGCTTCAGCTGGCGACCAGCTCGGATTTATAGTCAATTATGAAAGGGCGGGGGGCAGTGGCGCGGACAGTGTCCGGGCTCAGAAATTGCTGGTGGCTACCGGCCGCATCCCCAATACCGACCTGTTGAAGGTAAAGCAGTCGGGTATCGAAACCGATGAACCGGGGTTCATCAAGGTCAACGAACATCTGGAGACCGGTGTCAAAGGCATCTATGCCTTCGGTGATATCAACGGCAGGGAACAGTTCACTCATACCGCCCATGCCGAGGCCGCGGTCGCCGCCGCCAATGGACTTCACGGGCATCAGGCAGTCATGGACTATCAGTCATCACCGCATGCTGTTTTTACTCATCCTCAGATCGGATCTGTTGGCCTGACCGAAGCCACAGCCCGGAAAAACCACACCAAGATAATGGTGGGCAGGGCGGATTACAAGGACACCGCCCTTGGAACAGCGATGATGGACGATGACGGGTTTGCCAAGATTATCCTCGAGCAGGATACCGGCAAAATACTAGGTGCTCATATTGTTGGCCCATGGTCTTCGGTGCTGGTACAGGAGGTCGTCAATGCCATGGCCAACGAAGGCGGTATCGACCATATCGCCTCCGGCATTCATATTCATCCCGCGTTGTCCGAACTGGTACTGAAAGCCCTGAGTAATGCCGTTCCGGAATAATGGGCATTATGGACAATTATCCTTATTTGCGGTAAAAATATTCACAAACTACAGGTTAACAATTATAATATGGCCGTATGGCTGAAAATAAACCGCCACCCCATGACAAACCGCTGACCAGGGTTACCGCTGGTATATCGCCTATTCCTGATAGCCTGGTCATCCAGGAGATACATCGTCTGTTTCAATTGATGCCCTGGGCCGCAACTATTCTTGATAGAGTTTCCTTTGATATTATGGCGGTCAATGCCTCCATGACCAGATTGAGCGGTTATGATGAACGGACGGCGCCACCCGGAAATTTCCTTGAATTGATTCCGGAGTTCCAGCTATCCGATGATGTTGATTCCAGTCCGGTGGTCGTTGAGCGGGAATACCAGTTGCGCCGGCTTGACGGCACACTACTGCCGGTAGAAGTCGGCAGTACCCTGACCGATGTCTGCGGCCGGGAGCGCCTGGTGGTTTTTTTAAGGGATATCAGCCATCGCAAACAGACCAGTGAAGCCCTTTATATCAGCCGGTTTTTCCTGGATAAATCCGGCGGTCTGATACTCTGGGTCAACGACCAGGGGCGGATAGTGTACGCCAACGAAGGCGCGGTCAAGGCTCTGGGATATTCCAGCAACGAACTCCTCAATATGACCATACATCAGGTGGATGTCAATTTTCCGCCTTCCATGTGGCCAGTGATGTGGGAAAACTTCAAAAGAGTGCAGACATCGGTCTTGGAATCCGTTTTCAGAGCTAGAGATGGAAGAATTTTTCCGGTGGAAGTCAGCGGCAGTTACGTTAAATACGGAGATCAGGAATATAATTTCGTCTTTGCCTGGGATGTGAGCCGCCGGAAAAATGCCGAAGAGGCACTGAGGGTTTCCCAGAGACAGCTGGCGGCTTTCATAAACTCGGCGACAGATGCCTTTTATCTTTATGATGCCGGTTTGAAACTGGTTGAAGCCAATCCGGCGGCATTCGCTCTATCCGGGCGTACCCGCGAGGAAAGCCTGGGTGCTCATATCTTCGACTTAGGGAGAAGTGTCGGGTTTACTGACCATGCCGATGAGTACCGCCGTGTGCTGACCGAGGGCGGAACCATCAATTACTCCCTGGCGACAGAAGAATCTTCCGGTGACCCACGGTATCTGGATGTCAAGATATTCCGGGTCAATGACGGCATCGGCATTATCGCCGCAGATGTCACCGAGCGCAAGATAATGGAACAGGAACTGGTGCTTCATCAAACCAGACTGGAAGAACTGGTGGAGGAAAGAACAGCCGCTCTGGCGCAGGTTAACGCCCAGTTGACCGAGCAAATTGAGCAACGCCGGATGTTTACGCATGCCCTGGTCCATGATCTCAAGACCCCGCTGACTCCGTTACTCGGGGCCAGTGAAGCTCTGGTGCAGGGATTGACAGAGGCGCCATGGAACAGGATGGCTGAAAACGTGCACATGGGTGCGGTCAACCTGAACCGAACGGTAAGTCAGCTTTTTGACCTTGAAAAAGGCCAGATGGGTCTGCTGGAACTCAACTGCACTTATATCGATGCTGCCTTTGTTCTCAGGAAAACGGCGGAATATGCCAGGGTTGAAGCTCAGGCTAACGGCCAGCGGTTTATCGTTGATGTTCCGGATGACCTCGGTCGCGTCTGGGCGGATGCCAACCGCCTGGACCAGACCGTGATGAACTTGCTTAACAACGCTTTCAAGTATACACCCAGCGGGGGGGTTATCGAACTGAAAGCTCGAATCGTATCAGGAAATTTGCGTATCGAGGTGTGCGACAACGGCCTTGGTATTTCCGAAGATGAACATGAAAATATCTTTCTGCCTTACCGCAGGCTCAAGAAAAGCGGCGCCCGTCACGGCGGCCTTGGGTTGGGTCTGGCACTGGCCAGGCGGCTGGTCGAACTTCATCATGGGTATATCACCGTAAACAGTGAAGAGGGTAAAGGCAGTACCTTTACTGTCGAGGTGCCGGTTAATAAAACTGATCCGTTGATAAAGGAGGCAACTAAATGAAGGTGTTGATTATCGAGGATGACCGGACTATCGTTGATTACCTGGAACTGGCTTTCAATATGAATATGCCGGACGCGGAACTGTTCACCGCCAGGTTCGGTAAGGAGGGAGTAAGCCTGGCGCAGGCGGAAAATCCGGAGGTGGTTATTCTTGATCTGGGTCTGCCCGATATGGACGGGTTCGAGGTTTTGAAGAGTATCAGGCAGTCATCACAGGTCCTGATTATGGTCCTCACCGCCCGGGGCGATGAGCAGGACATCGTAAAAGGGCTGGAATGGGGGGCTGACGATTATGTTGTCAAACCGTTCCGGCAAATGGAACTGCTGGCCAGGGTCAGGACCCTCCTTCGGCGTCAGGCCGCGGCCAGCGAGCCACCGGTCATCAGCTTCAGCGGTTTCACCCTGGATACTGCCCGGAACGTTCTGCAATGTGCCGATAACGGTGAACTGGAGCTGACCCGAACCGAGGGGCTGATAATGTCTCAACTCATGCGCAATAAAGGAAACGTAGTCAGCCACGACAGGTTGGCAGAGATTATCTGGGGCGAGAACTATCCCGGTGCAGTTAACGCCTTGAGAGTATATATAGGTCGCTTGCGGCGCAAACTGGAAGAAAGTAAAACACCCTGTCCGGCCATCATGAGCAAGCCGGGGTTGGGCTATTATCTGGAAATGCCCTGAACGGTCGAAGAACTTGACGTTACGAACAAAAATACTATACTCTTCATCATACGACATTCTAGGAGAATGATTTGGAAACGGTTTCGAGAGACGACATAAGCGCTGAACTGGAAGAATTCAGCAGGTGGTATAAACCGCCGTCTTTACGCATAGGTCAGCATAAAGCCCGGTTACCTCTCGTTCAAGGTGGCATGGCGGTCGGCATTTCGATGTCCGGTCTGGCTTCGGCGGTGGCCAACGCCGGAGGAGTGGGTGTTATTGCGGCTCCCGGTGTTGGGTTATTTGAACGGGATTTTACCACCAATTTCTTCGAGGCCAACATCAGGGGGTTGCGCAAGGAGATAAGAAAAGCCAGGGAGCAGACGAAAGGGGTTCTTGGTGTCAACATCATGGTTGCTCTGACCGATTTTGCCGATCTGGTAAAAACCGCCATCGAAGAAAAAATCGATGTCATCTTTGCCGGGGCCGGATTGCCCCTGCGGTTGCCGGAATTGCTGGGCGACAACCGGCATACCAAACTGGTACCCATCGTTTCGTCCGCCCGCGCCGCCCGTATACTTTGCAAGAAATGGCAGGATGAATTTAATTACACTCCCGACGGTTTTGTGGTAGAAGGCCCCAAAGCCGGCGGTCATCTGGGTTTCAAGGCCGAAGAACTGGATGCTCCGGAAAATCAGTTGGAGCGTCTGGTCCCGGAAGTCATCGAAGCCGTCAAGCCTTTTGCCGCCAAAGCGGGGAGGAAGATTCCCATTATCGCCGCCGGTGGCGTTTACTCCGGGCAGGACATTTACCACATGTTAAAATCCGGGGCTTCCGGTGTTCAAATGGCCACCAGATTTGTCGCTACCGATGAATGCGACGCTTCGCCGCTGTTCAAGCAGGCCTATGTAGATTCCAGCCCGGGGGACGCGGTAATCATCAAGAGTCCGGTCGGCATGCCGGGACGGGCATTGCAAAACGCTTACCTCGAAAGCGTAGCCGCCGGTAAGAAAAAGCCGTTCAAGTGCCCACAGCATTGTGTCAAGACCTGTGACTATCAAAGCAGTCCTTATTGCATCTTTATCGCTCTGATGAACGCCCAGAGAGGGCATCTGAGCGGCGGGTTTGCCTTCTGTGGGGCCAATGTTCACCGGGTGAAAGAAATAGTGCCGGTCAGAAGACTGGTGGCCTCCCTGGTCAGTGAGTACAAAAACGCCGCTGTTCAGGAGCTGATGGAGCGGCTTACCCGCTATATGAACAACATGATCCGTTATCCGTCGCTGGGGCAGGGCGGCATCTGATATGAAAGTAGCCATCTATCAGATAGCCGACAGCGGTGATGCCGCCCGAAACATCGAGAAAGCTTATAAGGCCATTATCGACACCAAAGCCGATTTTTTCGCTTTGCCTGAGTTTTTCTCCATTCCTGGTGGCGATTATCGCAAATCGTACACACTTGAAAGCTGTTATCGGGAAACCGGTAAGCCGGCCTATGATATGCTGGCCGAGGCCAGTCTGCGTTTCCCCGGGTATATCATCGGCGGCAGTATTCTGGAAGACGGCGGTGACTGTTATTACAATACCTGCTATGTCTGGAAACAGGGCAAGATAGTCACGTCCTACCGGAAAATCAAGATAACCCGGGAAGAAGTTGAGCTGAAGATATGTCCCGGAAAGGATATAGTGACCTTTGATTCTCCCTTTGGCCGAATCGGGTTGATGATATGCGCTGACTGCATTTCCTGGGAGATGGTCGATGCCGTTGCTGACGGTTCCAAATACGTGTTTCTACCCGTATCACTGACCGATCCCAATCATCCGCCGTTCACCGGGCATCCGGTTTCCCAGACAATCGCCGACAAACACGGTTCGACGGTGATCAAAATCACCAGAATGGGAATGTTCGGCGGTAAGCCTCTGTCCAGTCGGAGCGCCGTTACCACTCCCGCCGGTACGATATGGGAAGGGCCTGAAGCTGGTGAAACACTGGAGATAGTGGAAGTCTAAATCGGGAAGAAATTGACTTCCCTGATATCGGCGGCGTCACAGAAAAGCATCACCAGGCGGTCAACACCCAGCGCGCCGCCGGCTGATTCCGGCAGATAACGTAGTGCTTCCAGAAAAGCCTCAGGCAATTCTGCCTGTGGCTTGCTTTTATCGGCCGATAACTCGGCGATGAAACGACGTCTCTGTTCCTCGACGTCGGTCAGTTCGCTGAAGATATTGGCAACCTCTAATCCGCCGATGAAGAGTTCAGTTCGTTCCGCGACTGCGGGGTTACCGCTCTTCAGTCTGGAGAGTGACGCCATATCTGCCGGGAAATCATACAATACCAGAGGCTTATCATAACTCAACCCGGCTACCGACGTAGCCAGTTCCAGGTCGAACCGTTCAGGATCAGGTGAGGCCAGCGGATCCCAGTCACAGGCTTTGATGAAAGCTTCCCTGACGGTCAACCGCTCCCAGGGGCCGGACAGGTCTATCTGCCGGTTCTGGTAATTCAGGACGCCGGAGGTTCCCAGTTTGCCGGCAATATGAAGGACCAGTTCCTCCGTTTCCCCTGCCAGTTCCAGATAATCGAAGCCCGCCCGATAATATTCCAGCATGGAGAACTCTTCCAGGTGATGAGTGCCGATCTCATTTTTTCGGAAACTATGACAAATCTGAAATATTCGGTCGTAACCGGCGGCCAGCAGAGGCTTCATGTATATTTCAGGGGACGAAACCAGAAAGCCGCGGTCGGTAGCGATGGCATCGATATGGGTTTCCGGAATGGGAACAGCGGTCAGCAGAGGGGTTTCTACTTCCAGATAGTCCCGGTGGAGAAAAAAGTCCCGGATGGCTTTTATGATTTCCGCCCGGCGCCTCAGAGAGCGTCCTTTTTTCGTCAGGCGTTCGATATCCACGTCGCCTGCCAGGTCTAACCGACTCTTTCGCTGTAACTGCAGGTAACGGTGTTGACCCGTATGATGTCGCCTTCCTTGATGAATGGGGGCACACCGATTTCCAGTCCGGTTTCCAGTCTGGCGGTTTTCAACTGGGCGGTTGCGGTCGCACCTTTCAAGGCTTCTTCTGTTTCAACCACGGCCAAATCCACCACTTTTGGAAGTATCAGGTCGATAGGCTTGTCTTCCCAAATCATGACCTGAACATCGAGATTGTCCTTGAGATATTTGGCCTTGTCTCCAACCACCGCTTCTTCCATCAGGTGCTGTTCGAAGTTTTCGGAATCCATGAAGTGATAATGGCCGTTCTCTTCGTAGAGGTACTGCATGTCCCTGACGCTGATACTGGCTTCATCGAACTTATCACCGGAATGATAAGTGGGTTCGGATAAGACTCCGCTCAGCAGGTTGCGGAGTTTCAGTCGATAGATAGCCCGGCCCTTGCCCGGTTTTACGAAACTGACATTTTCAACGGCATACGGTACGCCGTCAATTAACAGTTTGTTGTTCTTACTTACTTCAGAAACTTCCACAGGTACTGCGAGCCTCCCGGACAATCAGATGATAACAGTCAAAGTGTCATTATAGGGAGTTGCCGGTGACGGCGCAAATGATTGGGGGTGGGCGTAACCTTTCGGAAACTTCGACGTAATCTGATGGAAACGCGGATGTAATTCCGGGGTAATAACCGCTTGGTATAGTGGATTCAAATAAGAAAGAAAGGGAGGTGCAACATGAACTCAGGTGATACTGCCTGGATTCTGGTCTCAACCGCTCTGGTCATGTTGATGACACCAGGAGTGGCGCTGTTCTACGGCGGAATGGTGCGCAAGAAAAATCTCATCTCAACCTTGATGATGAGTTTTGCCGTACTGGCACTGGTTTCAATTCTGTGGGTGCTGTTTGGCTACTCACTGAGCTTTGGCTCCAGTATCTCAAGTCTGGTCGGTAACTTTGATTTTCTCGGTCTGAACAACGTCGGTATGGACCCCACCGAGGGTTCGACCATTCCCCATCTTCTGTTCATGATGTTTCAGGGTATGTTCGCCATCATTACCGTAGCCCTGATTACCGGTGCGGTGGTAGAACGCATCAAGTTCAGTACCCTGCTGGTTTTTGCCGCCGTCTGGCTGGCCGTTATTTATGGCCCGGTAGCTCACTGGGTCTGGGGAGGGGGCTGGATCGGTGAACTTGGCGCTCTTGATTTCGCCGGTGGTACGGTGGTGCATATCAATGCCGGTGTCTCTGCCGCCGCCCTGGTTCTACTGCTCGGCGCCAGACGTGGGCTGGGTAAAGAACCCATGGAGCCCAACAACATTCCAATGGTTATGCTCGGCGCCGCGTTACTCTGGTTTGGCTGGTTCGGGTTCAACGGTGGAAGCGCGTTGGCCGCTGACGGAGCCGCCGCCAACGCTTTCGTCACTACCAACACCGCCGCGGCCGCGGCCGCTTTTGTCTGGATACTGCTGTCCTGGAGAAGCCGAAGGCCCACTCTGCTGGGTGCGGTAACCGGCGCCGTAGCCGGTCTGGTTGCCATCACCCCGGCGGCTGGTTTCGTTACTCCCATGGCCGCCATCGCCATTGGTGGCGTCGCCGCCCTGGTTTGTTACTGGGCGATGAGCTTCAAGGCCAGAAAAGGCTTTGATGATTCACTGGATGTCATGTCGGTACACGGTGTCGGTGGTATCTGGGGAGCGCTGGCTACCGGTATCTTCGCCACAGCCGCGGTCGGCGGCGTCGACGGGGCTTTGAGTGGCAATCTGGAACAGCTTGGCATTCAGGCAGTGGCTGTAGCGGCGACCATGGCGTATGCCTTCATCGGAACCCTGGCTATCGGTTGGATTCTGGACAAGACCATGGGGCTCAGGGTCAAGGAATCGGAAGAAATCGTCGGTCTGGATATCTCTCAACACGGAGAACGAGCTTACGGAGGGATTAAATAAAATGAAAAAGATAGAAGCTATAATCCGTGAAGAACGGCTGGATGCCGTAAAAAAAGCCCTTGAAGAAAAAGGACTGATAGGCATGACCGTCACCGAGGTCTCCGGTCGGGGTCAGCAAAAAGGAATACCCTTGCAATGGCGAGTCGGTGAATACCGGGTGGACTTTCTACCGAAACTCAAAATTGAGATGATCTGCCACGAAGATGACTGTGATATTGCGGTTGAAGCCATACTAAAAGCGGCCAAGACCGGCAAAATCGGCGACGGCAAGATATTCATCATCCCTGTCGACGCGGCTTATCGAATTCGTACCGGGGAAACCGGCGAGTCGGTCATATAAGATTCAAGGTCTGTATCCGGGTCGGGGAGCCCGCTTTGTGCGGTCTCCCCGATTTATTCTGTTTAGACCCGATGACTTCGATGGTATAATTAAAACCCGGTAGAGACTTTTTCGACAGGCATACCGATGACGCGTCTGTCGAAGCAGGAGGCTAACGTGCGTTTGGAGAGAACACGACAGGCAGAGCACCTGGGATCGGTTACCATATACGGCGTTCGCCGCGTTTTGGAACTGGATTCCGGAGCTAAAAACCCCCAGGTTGCGGAAAACTCCGATGTTCAGAAAGTGGAGCGTGAAGCCATTGATGAAATCGAACGTAAAATGGTGATTGTGCTACCGATCAAGGATGAAGATGCCAAGGTTTTCGAAGGCGTCTTGTCGGCGATGCCCCATGATTGTTTCATTATCGTTCTGTCCAACAGCCAACGGGGAGATATCGACGCATTTCGCATCGAGCATGACATTCTGAGCCGCTTCTGCCAGATAACCCGAAGGCAGGCGATGCTCGTTCATCAGAAAGATCCCGCCGTGGCCAAGGCCTTTGTCGAAGCCGGATATCCTGAAATTCTCGGCGAGGATGGTTTAATCCGGAGTGGTAAAAGTGAGGGGATGATACTTGGAATAATGCTGGCCAAGGTGCTGGGAAAAGATTATGTCGGTTTCATTGATACCGATAACTACATTCCGGGAGCCGCGCTGGAATATGCCAAGCACTATGCGGCTACTTTCAGCATCGCCAAAACGCCCTATGTCATGACTCGAATCCAATGGCGTTATAAACCCAAAATGTATGGCGAATTGTATTTCAAGAAGTGGGGCAGGGTATCGGAGATTACCAACAAGCACCTGAATAACATGATTTCTACCATGGGCCAGTTCGAAACCGACGTATTCAAAACCGGTAATGCCGGTGAACACGCGATGAGCGTAGCTCTGGCCGAAAGGCTCAACTTTGGAACCGGGTATGCTGTGGAAACAGAAGAGCTGATTTCCATACTTGAAAAATTCACCGGTATGTTGCCGATTGAAAATAAAGAGGCATCAGAAAAAGGCGTCGAAATTTTCCAGACCGAAACCGTCAATCCCCACCTTCACGCCGAGAAGGGGGATGAGCATGTGCTGAATGAGATGATGCAACCCAGCCTGTCAGTCATTTATCACAGCCCGCTGTCACAGGAACGAATCAAAGCTCAGATACTGGATGAACTGGTGGAAGCGGGTTGTCTGGAATCAGGGCAGGAACCACCGCCGGTTACCCTGATGCCCCCGCCTCAGCAGGCAGACCTCGACAGTTTCTCCGCGGCTTTGAGCGGGGAATTCCGGCGTTTGTTCGTGCCGGAGGATTTACCGCTACCGGTATCCACGGCGCGTCCGTTCGGGGAACGGATTAAACAGATAATATTCTCTGACCTGGACGGCACGTTGCTACATCCGTCCAATTATTCATATTCTGAAGCGCTGATAGCCCTACGTCGCATTCAGACACACGACATTCCGGTCGTCTTTTGTTCATCTAAGACTAGAGCCGAACAGGAAAATCTGAGGCAGGAACTGGGCCTGAATCATCCTTTCATTACCGAAAACGGCTCAGCAATATATGTCCCGAAAGGCTATTTTCACCGACCGCATTCTTACGACAGAGTCATCGATGACTATGTCGTGACGGAGATAGGTCTGCCTTATCAGGATGTGAAACATAAAATTGAGCAGGTCAGAAATGACGTCAGTGAACGGTTATTGAAAAATCCTTCTCTTGGAAGCCTGGCGGTTACCGGCTACAGTGATATGTCGGTGGAAGAAGTCGCCATTGAAACGGGACTGACATTGAAAGCCGCCGAACGGGCGAAACAGCGCGAATATTCAGAAACCATCAAGCTTCATGGCAGTCGTCAGGCGATTGAACTGATGCTGACCGAACTGAAAAACGCCGGTTTGAATTATGCTTTCGGGGGCAAGTTCTATACCATTACTGCCGGCAGTGATAAGGGTAAGGCAGTGAAAATACTCACCGAACTGTTCAAGCTCAATTTCGGCAACGTATTGACCTTCGGTATCGGGGATTCGGAAAATGACGTGTCGATGTTGTCGGCGGTCAATAAACCGATGCAGGTACAGGGGCCGGCACAGCGTTGGGCTAAAATAAAAGTGCCCCAACTTGTTTTCGTTAAAGGTATCGGGCCGGAAGGGTGGAGTCGGGCGGTAGAGGATATTCTGCGTCAGACTACTTGATGGACGATGTATTCAATATGAATCGGCGCGTCTGGTGAATAACAGGACCGCACCACCTGCAAGCATGGCGCCGACAAAAGCTGATATCAGGTAACGGCCTTCGAATTTGCCGGGTGTGTCATCGTCGCCTTCCGATATCGGCAGAAGCGTCTTTTCTGGAATTTCGGCTGGCTTTTCTTGTTCAGCATCGGGTAGTTCCGGTATATCGTCCGTTTTCTCAGGCAGTACGGCCATCAGGCCGTAAGTGGAAAAGTGGTCGATCTGGACGGTGATGGTGCGATTTACCTCATCCAGTGATCCGGGCAGTTCGATCCAGGTGTTTCCCTCAAAGTAAACGGCAATCAGATCCGCCGGCGTAACACCCGGGGGCAGAGTGCTTGCATCATAATGCCAGGACAGGTTGATTCCCGGGTCGAAAACAAGTCCCGGCGGACCGAAGTCGTAGGCAAGTATGAGCGTTGAATTTTGGGGAGGGGCGGGCGTTGAAACTGGGGTTACTGAAAGGTGGATATCACCTCCGGCCAGACCACCCAGCCAGGTACCGGATTGGATTTCAATAGTCAGCGCGCCGTTTCTGGTGGTGACATATCCGAATGCGGTGGTGGTGTTTTCGGCTGACAGATATGGCAGACTGCCTGCCAGGTTTACTGCCGTCAACCTTGTTTTCTGAAAAAGGCCGCCGTCAAAAACCGGCGGCAGAATATTGGCCTGTGTCTGGTATCCGGTGGTCGTCAGGACGTAATTAAAGGCGTCATTTCCGGCAATACTGAGTCCGGTAATTGTAACAGCAATATCGTTGCCGGTGTCTCGGGTCGCGAATACCGCGTTGCCGCCGACCAGGTAGACGTCATCACCATCGATAAGCCCGGACAAAGCTCTGAAATTGATGTGAGCCGTAGTATTTTCATCATAAACTTTTTCGGCTACGGTCACTATCGGCGCAACCGCCCGAGGAACCACATTCAAAGTAACTATCCGGCTGTATATTTCTCCGAACTCATTGGTGACCACAGCGCGATATCGACGTCCGTCAATGGCCACTTCGGGTGTCCGGACAGTAAAAACATGTCCGGTACCATCGATAACCGATTGCCATTCAATGCCGTCATCACTGGTTTGCCATACTACCTCCGGTGCCGGATTCCCTTCGGCGACTATCGTAAAGACGGCATCGTTCCCGTAAATTATTGTCTGGTCGTCGGGTTGCTCGACTATTTGAGGATACGGGTTATCCACAATGGAAAACACACCGGTGTTAAGAGTAACCTGATAGTTGGTCAGTTTGTCTGCCGGTGTCAGAATCACTTGAATCTGGTATTGTCCCAGCCCTTCGCCGGGCTCCCTGGAATACTCGGCTGTAATGCCGTCATTTTCCAGAAAACCGTTCAAGGTCCCCGTCAGAACCGGGTCCGGTTCACCCTCGTATTTACTGATATTATCAGGTGTAGCAGAAGCCGGTTTGGGCAGGATGGTCAGGGTGGACCCTTTGAATGTCAGTTCATAGTTTGACGACAGCGATAGACTGCCCTGATATATTACGTACTCACCTGTGTCTTCTCCGGGTTCTCTACCCGGTTCTCCATCGAAGGCATCACCAGCCACCAATGACCCAACCGAAATCTGAAAACTTAAAACCGGGTCGTCTTCACCGTAGGTCTTATTTACCGGGTCGGCGGTGACGACGACAGTTCGGGCTGATACCGTCAGTCTGGCGGCCGATGATGCGGTACTGCCGTGTTCGTTGGTGAATACACTCCGATATTGCCGTCCGGTCCATGAGACATCAGCCTGTGACAGAGTCAGAGTGCCGTCAACCGCGCCGGGGATATCGATCCAGGTCTGACCATGGTCAAGGCTTTGTTGCCATTGTATCGAAGGTGCCGGAACGCCGATGGCTTCAGAGGTGAATTGTCCCGTTTCCCCATACACAATCAAAATATCGGTTGGCTCGGCGGTGATTTTCGGAGAATTATCCTCGACCATAATGGTAACCGTAGCCGGATTGGAATCGTCGGTGCCGTCATTAGCTTTGTAAACGAAAGAGTCGATGCCGGAAAAACCTTCGGCCGGGATATACTGAAAACTTCCGTCCGATTGGAAGTTTAGCTCGCCATTAGTTACATCCGTGATTAAGCTGGCCGACAGTGATTCGCTCTCCTCATCGGCGTCGTTTGCCAGTACGCCTTCATTTTCAGATATGGCCAGTGTCTGGTTCTTCTGAGTAACAAAAGTATCATCGACAGCCATGGGTGGCACGTTCGTATGGCCGATAACCGTAATCTCTACACTGGCGATATTAGATACCTGAACCCCGGCAGATGCTGAATAGGAGAAACTATCATTACCGAAGTAGCCTACATCGGGAATATAGATGAAAGAACCGTTCGGATAAATCTCCAGCGAACCGTTTTCCGGCCCGGTCACCAATGAGGCGGACAGGTCCATGGAACCGCCGAAGGTATCGTTGACCAGTACCCCCTGATCGGAGGGAACAGCCAGTTCGGTATCTTGTTCTGTCTGATAGGAATCATTCATAGCGACCGGGTCGGGGAATAAAATCGTGAATTGCTCCGAGACTGCCGTCATGGACTGATCCGTTACTGATGTTATCCGGAACCTGACAGTCGGGCTCTCCGGTTCGTCAACCGTCCATTCGAATGTCCCGGTATTATCGACATCAGCCCCGATGCTTACCCAGGTGTTTCCGCCGTCCCGGGATATCTCAATAGCCACAGCGCCGTCGAAACCGAAAGAGGTCCAGGTCAGCAGCTCGGTATCCCCGATGAACCAGGTGCTTGAAGATACAGGTGAAGTGATATTGATGCCTTCGGTTAGATTCAGCCACAGTTCAGCGCCATCTGATGAAGTAACCAGGAAATCGACGAAGCCGTCGTTGTTGAAGTCGGCGGTCGCGACAGCGGTACTGATTTTGCTGTCGAATACTGCGCCAGAATCCACCAGGTTTCCACCAGAATCTGAAAATAATACCTGGTCGGGACCGGGCACGATACCATTGGCCTGATAAACATCAGGCAATCCATCACCATTGAAATCGGCGGCCGCGATATCTGCTGTCCAGATATTTCCCCCGAGAGACTGACCGCTGTCGGCGAAGGTGCCGTCGCCGTTGCCAAGCCAGATTTCATTGGGGGTGTTGCCGTTGGCGACCAGTACATCCATATTGTCGTCACTGTTAAAATCGCCGGTATCGAGAGCGTAACTGATTCTTGAATTGGGTGAAGTCCAGCCGGGTGTGAAGACAGCGGAGCCTTCATTCAGGAGAACCTGATTGTAACCCTGTATGGCTGTGAAAACATCCAACAGGCCGTCGTTGTTGAAATCAGCTATAACCGCGCCATTACTGTTGGTGCTGGCTCCTGGAATGGCGCCGGTCGCTTGAAGGGCGCCATTACCGTCATTCATCAGGAGAACGTCGCTGTTCCCATATCGGGTAACGTAGATGTCTATGAAACCATCGTTGTCGAAATCACTGGCAACGGCGGCGGTAGAATCATTGAAAGAGAAAGTCTGATTGTTGTTAAATGAGGAGGCATTATCGTGATTAAGCCAGATAAAGTCATTGCCTTTATTGGCTACGTAGATATCCAGATCACCGTCGTTGTCAAGGTCGAATAACACAGTGCGCCTGGTTTCATCTGCTTCCGGCGCTGTCCAGTAAAGGGACAGCGTACCGTCCCCCTGGTTGAGCCAGATTTCGTTTTGACCGTTCTTTGACAAAACGGCATCGACATATCCGTCCCTGTTCAGGTCGCCCACGGAAACAGAAGAATAGGCAGTGGCGGCTAGCACTTGGCTGATGGAAAAACTACCCGGCCCGGCGCTGGCGGAAACGGTAAATTGCCATGTATAAGTAGGAGATAGTTCATTGCCGGAAACAGCTGAAAGGGTATCGGTAATAGTTACGGTAACCCTTTCTCCCGGTAAGAAGGCTGATGAAGGGAAAAAGGTGACAGTGGATGTTCCCCCTCCGCCAAATGTTCCTGGAATGGTCCCTGACAGAGAACCGTGCACTCTGAAGCTGTCCGGTGTCAGAGATTGGGAGGCTACCGGTTCTGAAAACGATGCCTGTATTGCGGAATCCGCTGGAGCAGAAAACGCGCCTGGTACAGGTGAAACAGATATCATATACAATCCCGTGACCGGGCCGGCGTGATAGGCGATGGGGGAAGACGAAAGCCAGATAAGGGCTCCGGCAAGTAGAAGTATCGGTAAGGTAAGAAGAGGACTCTGTTTCAATTTTCAGCCTTTCGAAGAAGTATAGGGAGATTTACGAATTGCTTAAATCTCCAACAAAGCTTTGACGTGTTTCCAAACGGCTTCAGTCACTTCAGACCGGCTGAGTGTGCCGTTGACGACTTTCCATCGTTCCGGGTCTGCCTCCGCCAGTGCCAGATATGACTGTCGAACGCTTTTATGAAATTCGTCGGCTTCCTGTTCGAATCTATCGGCTACCGAGTTACTTTTCCGGTGTTGGCCGGTAGAAATCGGGATATCCAGCAATATGGTCATATCCGGTTTCAATCCTCGGGTAGCAATATCGTTGACCCGGATGACGGTCTCGGTGGATAAGCCACGGCCCCCTCCCTGGTAAACCAGTGATGAATCGGTGAAACGGTCACAGATAACGATTTTACCGGCCTTCAGGGCTGGTTCAATAACGGTGAATACCAGTTCAGCTCTCGAAGCATTGAATAGAAGCAGTTCAGACAAAGCATCTATATCGCCAATTTTACCCCATTTAAGCAACCTGGAAATCTCTTCCCCCAGCGGTGTCCCACCGGGCTCGCGGGTAAGTATGGTTTTCATACCGTTCGATGCCAGCATTCCGGCCAATAGGCCGGCTTGGGTGCTTTTACCGGCACCTTCGCAACCTTCGAAGGTGATAAACTTACCCTGTTTCATTCTTATAAATACTTACTCTTCTTTCCGGCCCACTGCCCTGGCTGTCCGAATGCAGTTTGTTACGCTCCACCAGCATATGCTGAAGGCGACGGATGTAGGCGCTCTGAGGGCTGAGTTCGACTTTTTCGATGCCGGAATGCACCTGGTCGACAGCAATCCGAGCTTCTTCCATGGCCGTAGTCATCGGGCTTTCGGTTGGCTGAGACGGCCATTTTTGAGAGGTGAAAATCCCCAGCAATTGCCGGAATTGAGCCGGGGTATGGCTTTTCATTACATAAACCGGAATATCCCGGTTTTCGGCGTCCCTGACTTTCTGGGGACGCCGGCGGAAATATGTCCGTGAGGTAACCAGAATATCGGCGTCGCCGAGTCGTTCGGTTATGTGCAGGGATATTCCCAGTTCCTGAGCCGCCTGTTCCAGTCTATGGCGGTTGATGCCGAACAGATACAATACCGGAGAATCGGTCATTGAGCTTTCGCTGGCTTCTTCACCGGTACAGCTATGATGCGGGTGTGCTTCCAGTTGAATAAACTGGGAACGAACCTGCCCGTCATCTCCCAGCGAACGGATTTCTGTTTCCGGATGGAGACCGCGAAGGATGGCGTCAACGGTTACTGACACGTTCGGATGGACAGCAACCTGATCACGCTCTTGAATTTCTACAACGACATTGAAAGTCGGGGGGGATTTTCTCTCCAGAACAGTCTTCTGGGTGCCTCGCCGGCGCGCTTCCTCATCGCCCAGAGTAACTGCCTGAATACCGCCTATCAAATCGGCCAGAGTGGGGTTTTGCATTAAATTGGCCAGAGTATTACCATGGGCGGTGCCGACCAGTTGGACACCCCTCTCGGCGATGGTTCTGGCCGCCTGAGCTTCGAGTTCGGTGCCGATTTCATCAATCACAACCACTTCCGGCATGTGGTTTTCGACAGCTTCAATCATTACCGCGTGCTGGCGCTCCGGGGATTTCACCTGCATCCGCCTAGCCCTGCCGATAGCCGGATGGGGAATGTCACCGTCGCCGGCGATTTCGTTGGATGTATCGACTATCACCACCCGCTTTCTCAGGTCGTCTGCCAGCACTCTGGCTGTTTCTCGCAACATGGTGGTTTTACCGACACCCGGACGACCCATCAACAGGACGCTTTGGCCGGACTGGATAAGATCATCGATGATTTTAATAGTGCCGTAAACGGCTCTGCCGACTCTAACCGTCAGTCCGATTACCCTGCCCTTTCGGTTGCGGATGGCGGAAATGCGGTGAAGCGTCCGTTCGATACCGGCGCGGTTATCTTCACCGAACTGACCTATACGATTGACCACATATTCAATATCGGATTCGCTGGATTCTTCTGCCCGTAAAACGATTTCCCGGCGAAGAAAACGGGCTTCGGGGGGGCGCCCCAGGTCGATGACTACTTCTATCAAATGCTGAAGGTCTTCCTGCTGGTTAAGCGGCTCTCGGATTTCCGGGGGCAGTATGTCCAATAGAATTGACAGATCGTCTGTAATCGGGTTAGGCACCAGGCCCTCCAGTTGATAGGCTATATCGGTATTCTACAATCAGTTGTCTGCCACAGGCAACCGACTCGTATCATCTCACCGGTCGTTTCCGTGGGATACCCGGGCGGCGGGGATATTTGGCGGGTGTACGACTGATTTTGTCTATGATAATCAAATGCCGAGTCTCTGAGATGCCCGGCAGATTCACCTCAATATCCTGGGATATTTTCCCTCCCATGGTAGCCAGACTATTGCCGGCATCGTGCAATTCCTGTTCGGAACCGCTTTTCATGGCGACAAAATGACCGCCGATAGCGCAGAATGGAAGACATAGTTCTACTAAAACATCGAGAGAAGCCAGAGCTCTGGCGGCTACCAAGTCAAAATTTTCGCGAAATTCCGGTTGATGAGCCTGCACCTCAGCGCGTTCGTTGCAAACCTTGACTTCATTCAGTTCGAGAATGTTGGTAACATGTTCCAGGAAATGGCATTTCTTGGAACTGGCTTCCAGGAGAGTTAATTTGAGTGATGGGAACAATATTTTGAGGGGTATGCCGGGAAATCCGGCGCCCGAACCGACGTCAAGGAGAGACTTATCTTCGAATTCCAGCCCCGATATGATAAGGCTCATTGAATCGAGAAAATGCTTTGTCTGAACCTGCTCGTTTTCGGTGATGGATGTCAGGTTGAAATACCCGTTCCATTCGATCAGTTGTTCGAAGTACCGTTGAAATTTTGTCGACTGACTTTCGGATAAGCGGACACCGAGGCTCAGGCAACCGTTTTCGAAAAGCGACAAGGTCTGGCTCATGAATCGATTATATCATTTTGTTCACCTAGAGCGGGTTATGATATGCTTAAAGGTCAGGGTTGTATTATATCCCATTCAGAATATACCTTGTCGTCGCTCTGTTGAGGCCGGTAGCCGGTTATTGAATAACTATCTGGAATATGAATGACAACACAAATTAACTTTGCCCGTGAAGGAATTATCACGGATCAGGTTCGCGCCGTCGCCGAGCAGGAACTGCTCTCCCCCGAAATGATTGCCAAGGGAGTTCTTGCCGGAACTGTGGTAATACCGGCTAACGTCAATCATCCGGGGCTGGAAGCTCGGGGCATTGGTACCGGATTGCGTACCAAGGTGAATGCCAATATCGGCACCTCCTCTGAAGTGAACGATATTGAGTTGGAGTTGGCCAAACTGGAAACT
The DNA here is from genome assembly GCA_000143165.1 of Dehalogenimonas lykanthroporepellens BL-DC-9. Lineage (NCBI taxonomy): Bacteria > Bacillati > Chloroflexota > Dehalococcoidia > Dehalococcoidales > Dehalococcoidaceae > Dehalogenimonas > Dehalogenimonas lykanthroporepellens. The sequence continues at coordinate 850,810 of CP002084.1, read as the reverse complement.
GCCGTCAAGTTCGGTGTCGACGCGATTATGGATCTGTCAACGGGCGGCGACCTGCCCTCGATTCGAAAAACTATCCTGTCCCGCACTGTGGTTCCTCTGGGAACGGTTCCGGTTTACGAGGCTGGTGTGAGAGCCAGAGAGATTGCCGGTTCCATCATCGAAATGACAGCTGAAGGCTTGTTCGATGTCATTGAAAGGCAAGCCGAGGAAGGCGTTGATTTCATCACCGTTCATTGTGGTGTTACCCGGGATGTGGTCGCTACCATGAAAAAACAGAAACGGGTCGCCGATATCGTTTCCAGGGGTGGCGCGTTGATGGCCGGATGGATGGCTTATCATGATTGCGAGAACCCGTTGTATGAACAGTTTGACCGATTGCTGGAAATCTGTCATCGGTTCGATGTCACCCTGAGTCTCGGGGATGGGTTGCGTCCCGGGTGTCTGGCCGATGCCACCGACAGGTCACAGATACAGGAATTGTTGATACTGGGTGAACTGGTAGATCGCGCCAGGGAAGCCGGCGTACAGGTAATGGTCGAGGGGCCGGGCCATGTTCCCATGAACCAGATCAGAACCAATATCGAGTTACAGAAATCCTTGTGCCGTAATGCCCCTTTTTATGTTCTTGGGCCGTTGGTTACCGATATAGCCCCTGGATACGATCATATCACCGCCGCCATCGGTGGTGCCATGGCGGCCATGTATGGAGCTGATTTTCTGTGTTACGTTACTCCGGCGGAGCACCTGGCGCTTCCGGACGTTCAGGATGTGAAACAAGGAGTGATTGCCTCAAGAATAGCCGGCCATGCGGCTGATATTGCCAAGGGCATCAGTCGGGCCGGAGATTGGGACCTCAAAATGGCTCAGGCCAGGAAGGGGCTGGACTGGACAAGCCAGAGCTCACTTGCGATCGATCCCGAGTTAGCCCGAGTCAGACACGGAGAAACTCATCACACCGAAGGAACCTGTACCATGTGTGGGGAATTCTGCGCTATGGAGATGGCTGAGAAATACCTGGGTATAAAGACGACTCGTTGTTAAGAAAGATCAAGAGGTGATAACTGTTGGCTAATGGTTTTCCCTTAGGGAGATTGTTCGGCATTCAGATACGGCTTGATTACTCCTGGTTTCTGATCTTCGCTTTGCTGACCATCTTTCTGGTCTGGCAGGTTTTTCCCAGTGCGGTAATCGGCGAAACCACCATGACTTACTGGGTGATGAGCGTGGTTACCGCATTGCTATTTTTCGGTTCGGTACTCGTTCATGAATTCGCTCACAGCCTGGTCGGGCAAGCCGAGGGAATTCCGGTGCGAAAAATAAACCTCAATATTTTCGGAGGGGCCGCACAATTGGACAGGGACCCGCCGACCGCCGGTGCCGAAATCAAAATGGCTATTGCCGGCCCGATGGCCAGTCTGCTTCTGGCAATTATCTTCTATGCCGTTTATGATTTCTATCTGTCTCACATGATTACCCTGGCGGCCATGGCTCTTTGGCTGGCTCAGATAAACTTGATTATCGCCGCTTTCAATATGCTACCCGGGTTCCCTATGGATGGCGGCCGGGTAATACGCGCCATCTGGTGGAAAGTCCGAGGGGATTATAATGAGGTTACCAGGAAAGCCATAACCGTTGGCCGTATCGTCGGATGGGGTGTAGTTGTGGCAGGGGTGTTTTTCATCGCAGTTTATCAGGACTGGATTGCCGGAGTGTGGCTTGGCATTATAGGTCTTTTTTTAGAGTATACTGCCAGAACGAGCCGGCAGCAGTTCGAACTCCAGTTGTGGCTCAAAGCTCGCCTAGCGGGCGATTTAGTCCGGAAAAACTGCCGCCGGGTCGAACACGAGGCCGTTAATAATTTGAATCCGGGTAACTCCCCGGGAGTTGATTGTCTGCTGGTCGAACAACAGGGCCGATTAATCGGGATATTAATCGGCTCGGGTACAGTCCAGGATAATTCAGATGGAAACTCCGGCGAGATCATTCCGATGGAAAAAATACCCAATGTTTCATCCCAGCAGGATTTACTGGAAACTGTCAGATTGATGAATGAGAGCGGATTGGACGTGGTGACTGTAGATTACGATGGTGACAATCTGACAGGGCTGGTGATACTGCAGGATATGATCGCCTTGGTCAATGATCGGTAATCATTCTCGGAGTGCTCTCACTAATATTGCGAAAGATCAGGCTGACATTTTGGTTAGCCGCAGATTGATAAGAATGGAGAAAGTAGAAAATGTCGCCAAGTGAAACTATCGAAACCCTTAACGATGCCGCCGCTGGCTATCTGGACTCGGTAACAGCTGGGAAAAAAGAAAGTATTTCTATGGTTATCAATAATTTTGTTCGCTGGTATGGACCGAAAACCAGTCTTAGCCAACTTAACCCTCATAAACTGGAAGACTTTGCCAAAGGATTTTCCGGTAATCCTGACGGAGCGGAAAAAATCAAGGCGGTCAAAGAACTGCTGAATTATCTGAGCAGGCAAGGCCATATACCGGCCAATCTGGCGTCGGCTCTTGTTATTCGCAAGCCTAAAATCAAGACCTCCAATCGTAATACTCCACCAAGAAGTTCTCGAAAAGTTGAATTGTTAACCATTACACTGGAACAGAAGAAAGATATGGAAGTCGACGTTGCGAGGCTTAAGGACAAGCGTGTCGAAGTTGTCGAAGAAATAAAAAAAGCCGCCGCCGACAAAGATCTGAAAGAGAATGCTCCTTACCATGCCGCCAGGGAAGAAAAAGCCAAGTTGGACGGGAAAATAGCAGAATTGGAAATGATGTTGAAACAGGCCGTCGTCCAGGAAAAACATATGACGTCAGGTAAAAAGAAGGTGGAAGTAGGTCGACAGGTGACGGTTACTAATCTGGCCAGTGGCCAGGTGACTAAATTCAAATTGGTAATAGCCCGCGAAGTTGATCCGAAAAACGGGTGTATTTCGCCTGCGTCACCCATAGGAAAAGCAATCATGGGTCGTTATATCGGTGATACAGTTGAAGTTGTGGCTCCTGCCTGTACTAATCGATATTGTATCAATTCTATCGAGTAATCAGTCGTAAGTTAAGGAGGTAGAAGTGAAAGCTTCGTTCGTACTGGGGCGAATTTTCGGAATAGAAATAAGAATCCATTATTCCTGGTTTTTTATTCTGATATTTCTCTCCTGGTCACTAGCGGTAGCTTATTTCCCCCAGTCGGATATTACCTCGGGGTTGAGCGTCACCAGTTATTGGATTCTTGGCATCGTCGCCAGTCTGTCTCTGTTTTTGTCCGTGCTGGCTCACGAACTCGGACATTCCATCGTCGCCCGGCGCAACGGGATCCCTGTCAGTAATATCACGCTGTTTCTTTTCGGTGGGTCTGCCAACATAACCAGGGAAGCGCAATCCTCCGGAGCTGAATTTCGTATGGCAGTAACCGGTCCGATGGTGAGTTTCGGATTAGCCGGCTTATTTTTTACTATCTATGCGGGTCTGGGGGGGGTGTCCGGGGGGTTAACCGCTATCATGCTTTATTTAGCCCAGGTAAATCTTATATTGGGTATCTTCAATCTGTTACCCGGGTTTCCGTTGGACGGCGGCAGAGTCTTCAAGGCTATTGTCTGGCAGTTAACGAAAAATGAAAAGCAGGCTACCCGTATTGCTGCGAGCTCCGGGCAGGTTATGGCCTATATGATGATTTTCGGTGGTGTTGCTCTAGCCTTCGTAGTCGGCATCAGCGGATTATGGTTGGCGCTGATCGGTTGGTTTCTGGCATCTGCGGCGACAGCCAGTTATCAACAAACTATCGTGTCGGAAGTGATTTCCGGGGTCAGAGTCAGGGATGTTGCCAATCAGGCGGTGATCAACGTCGGGCCGGAGATTTCGGGAGAGCAGGCGTTGGCCGCCATGTCCAGACATAGTCAAAGAGCCTTGCCGGTAGTCATCGGAGGACGACTCGTCGGATTGATAACGTTGGCCGACTTGAAACATATTTCTTTGCATGATGGGTCGTCTGTGACTGTGGAACAAATAATGACTCCACTTGAAAAGTTATCCACACTGAACCCTGACGACGATATGTCGAAAGCGCTTCAGATATTGACCGAAAGCGGTTACAACCAGTTGCCGGTAATCGAAGAAGGAAGGGTGTCGGGACTGTTGACGCGCAGTGACATCATTAATTTTATCCAGATACATTCGGATATCAGAAGGTAGAATTATTCACCTGCCGACATAAACAATATGGTCTTTATTTACGGCGACGAATGGCAGGTTGGTGATGCCGTCAGGTAAAGCCGGTTTGAAATCCACATCGGTTAACGGGATGAATTGATCGCTTCGGTTCAAAGCTTCCTGAAGTTCTTCCCACATCTCAGAATGAATGTTTCCCACCAAAGAAAATTCCGGTAAATGGATGACCGCCTCAAGACATTTCTTGCGGCGTACAGGATAGACATTGGATGGTGGTGAAGAAGGGGTCGGTGTATTCTGTTCTCCGATGAACAGGATGTTGCTCTTCCGAATATATGCGGTTTCCATATTCTGAGAATCACCTGTTCCGGTGATAACCACTACGTTGCTCAGCGGCAGGAATTCGGTCAGCGACTGCAGGTTGGGGGAAACGAATCCTTTGTTCAAGGCATCCAGAAGTCGTTGCTGTGGTTGGCACAATGTTGTGCCGGCAAAGACACCGTTTGTTGTGTATATCAGGACGTTGACCGGTCGAAATCTGCCCCCCACCGGAGATGGTTCCGGGGTCTTTCCTGGAATGGTGCTACCTTTATCGTCCATTATTTCCTCTCAAGCCGGGCTCAATCTTTCTATATCAGGATATCGGGAAATCCGACCAGTTTTATCGTGCTGAGTACAATTGCCAGACCGCAAATGACCATCCCTCCCGTTGCCAGGTTATTCTTCCGATTGTGGCTCCACCCGGTTAGTCCCAGGATAAAACCGATAACCGACAAGGGAACAACGAACCAGTGCAGAAAACCCAGAAAAGGTAAAAATGCCACAACAATGGCGATGGTGCTGATGATGCCGATAGTCATACTGGCAATGGCCAAACCGCAACTCCCTTTATGTTATCCCTTGTTATATATAGCAGAAGACGCCGGTAAAATAAATAATTGTTTTCGGTCATGCGCCGGTTTTTTTTGATTGGGGGGTGAACAGCATATAGCCGGCGCCATGTTTGTTCAGGATTATCTTGGGATTATTGACGTCGGCTTCGATTTTTTGACGTAGTTGACGGATATACACCCTCAACGCGGCGACGCAGTCAGGATAAAAATCGTTCCAGAGGGCTTCTGCCAGAGCTTCATAGGTGACGACATCATCGTGATGTTGCATTAGCTTACTCATGATAATTTCTTCAGTCCTGGTAAGAGGGATTTCTCGCCCGTCCACATGCAGGATGCCGGTGGCTGGTGACAGTCTGAGGCTTCCTGCGCTCAAAGTAGTGTCCGGTTTCGGTCCGGTAGTGCGTCGCAACAGAGCCTTGATACGGGATAAGAGTTCCATCTGCCGGAAGGGCTTGACCAGATAATCGTCGGCGCCGGCTTCAAGTGCCTTGACGATGTCAAATTCGTCCTTGCGGGCCGTGAGGACTATTATCGGAGAATTAGAAAACTTACGGATATCTGTGAGTACTTCAAAACCGCTGATGTCCGGCAAACCAAGATCAAGAATGATGATATCCGGCCGTTGCTCTCGGGACAATTGCACACCTTGGTTCCCTGAATCCGTCGAGACCATATCCATGTCCGGCCAGCGCATTTTAAACGCCCAACTGACGGAATCAACGATCTGAGGGTCGTCTTCGATCATCAATGCTTTCATTTTTGTCCTCCGATTCGCTCAGATAGGGGCAAGGCAAATCCGAACTTGGCTCCCTGTCCAGGCGTGCTGTTTACCCAAACCCGCCCACCATGCAGACTGACTATCATTTTAGACAAAGATAATCCCAAACCCAAACCGCCCAGTTTTTCCCCTCCGTTACGGGGTACCTGATAATATGGTTCGAAAAGCCGCCGTTGGCCTTCAGGCGTGATGCCAGGGCCGTTGTCGGTTACTTCCACTATCAGTTCGTCGCGCCGGCTGAAGGCCCGCAAGATAATCCTTCCGCCTGCCGGGGTGTATTTTATGGCATTGGCCAGATAGTTATAAAGCACCTGACCCAATCGGTCTTCATCTACGGCTACCGGCGGCAAATCGTCACTGATTTCAGAACGTAAATCGTGGTTTTTTCGGACAGCCGCTGGCCTGAGTATTTCGATGGTGTTTTCCAGTAAAGGTTTGATTTGTTCGGTTTTGGGACTGACTGAAAGTAAACCGATTTCTCCCCGGCTGACATCCAGCAATTCATCGGTTCGCCTATCGAGGTTTTTGGCCGCCTGATATATATTCTGAGCCAGTGGCAATCTTCGGTCGTTCTTGAGCTCATCAACGAAAAGCTCGGTAGAGGCCAATATGGCCGTCAGCGGAGTTTTAAGTTCATGCACCAGCGCTCGATTGAATTCAGCTCTGCGCTGTATCTCCCGGTCCAGCTCCTGGTTCAGGAGATTCAAGGCGGCGGTTCTTTCGGCGACTTCGTCTTCCAGCAATTGGCGTTGCCTGGCGATTGCTCTCAGCCTGATATAGTAGACTCCGTAAGCTATCAATACTCCGGCAAAAGCCGCGAGCATGTTGACCCACCAGTTTGACGGAATCTGCTGAAAAATCTCATCAAGCATTCAGAGATACTCTCTTCGAAAAAGAGGGAAACGCACGCAAGTGTGACATGAGTGCATTTTACTTGACCCCGGGCTTCAGGTAAAGAAAAGGACTCTCATCTTGATGAGAGTCCTTTTCTTACTATATTCCTTGTTTATTCCAGAAGGGAAGGGATGTCGCGGCTCATGTCGTCGATATCGCCAAGTTTATTGCGTAATTCGCTTTGGCGTTGCTTGATAACCGGAATCAGGTCGATGGAATCGGAATAGAAATTGCGCACCTTTTCGACATCGGAAAGCTCCGAAAGAATGACGGTGATGGAGATACGATTCGATCCACGGGGATAATCACCGTTTCGAATGATGGCGTTGGGGCACATTTCTCTCATCCATTCATTCAGTTCCCGCATCATGTCCATGTTCATTTCCTTGGCAGGTGCGGATACCAGGTAGATGGCGCGTCCGGCATCCTTGGGATTCACTCTCAATGACATTTCGCTTATGGCTTCGTCCATGGCTTGAATGCCTTTGTGAGTTTCGGCTCCCTTCTTGCGGAAATCGTTGCTTCGTTCGAATAGATTGAAGGATTTGCTCAGGTCAGCATGACCCCAGCCGTAAACCGACCAGCCGGACATTGTCTGGATGATATCGCCAGCATCCAATGTTTTGGCACCAATGAACCGGGGATTTTTTTCCTCACCGGCGCAAAGCAGGTCATAGAACGGCTCGACAATCATTTCATTGATCCGGGAAATATTATTCCCCAGGGAAGAATCTTTCATGACATAACGCTGGTTATCAATGAGAAAAACACAATCGGAAATGGAGTATACGGATTTCAGGCAGACCGCGGAGTTGTACGACGCTCTCTCTTCCGTATCTCTTTCATGCTCGAAAGGCAGAGCCAGCAGGGAATAAAGCGGTTTTTCCGGGTATCTTTCCTTGATCCTCTGGGCAATGATCGGAATGGAACCCGAACCGGTACCGCCGGCGGTACTGGCGGCCAGGAGGAACGCGTCGGCTTCGTAAAAATGCTTTGCTGTTCTCAACGCGTCAATGACTTTATCGGCATCAGCCCGGGCTACTTCGGCACCCAGTTCGTTGATTTTACCAACACCGTGTCCTCCGGTTTTGCGACCACCTATAAGAATCCGATGCTGATAATCGGGTTCAATGGTCGTCAGCCCGGTAAGGTCGGCGGCATCAGTGTTCACCGCAAAGATACCGGGGCAGATTTCTATATTCCGCTGGCTTTTAGCTCTTTTATTGATTTTGGCAAATTCGTCGGCAATCCGGCTACCGGCTTGACCCAGCCCGACAACTATAAGTTTCATGGGTGGTGCCTCCTTGTCATTATTCGGGATTCATTGTAGATACCGCTATTAACGATGTCAACCACTACGTTATTACTATGGATCAAACAATAGCGGGTTATTCGGATTTGGTGCCCATATAAGCGGCCAGATCACCCAGCCTGGTAGCGTATCCCCATTCATTGTCATACCAGCCGAGAATCTTAACCATATTGTCGGCCAGCACCATCGTTGAAGAGGCGTCAATGATACAACTTGCCGGGTGGCCTTTGAAATCTGAACTGACCAGCGGTTCCTCGCAGTAGGCCATGACTCCTTTGAGTTCGCCTTCGGCCGCCTTTTTCAACTCCTGGTTGACCATCTCCGCGGTGACGTTTTTCTCGACCACAGCGGTCACATCGGCGATGGATACGTTACCGACCGGCACTCTGAGCGATATGCCGTGTATCAGTCCCTTCAGTTCCGGTATTACCTGGGCGACCGCTTTGGCGGCACCGGTAGTTGTCGGTATGATATTGAGCCCGGCGGCCCTGGCTCGACGCAGATCTTTATGGAAGATATCCAGCAGGCTCTGGTCATTGGTATACGCGTGGACAGTATTGATGAGCGCTTTTTCTATGCCGTATTTATCGAAGACGACCTTGACCATAGGGGTGACGCAGTTAGTGGTGCATGAAGCATTGGAAACAACCCGGTGAGCTTCAGGCCGGTAGTTGTGGTGATTGACTCCCATGACTACGGTAATATCTGCGGTGGCCGAAGTGGTGGAGATTATTACCCGTCCGGCGCCGCCGTTCAGATGCCATGCCGCTTTATCACGGTCGGTAAACCGCCCGGTTGACTCGATGACGATATCGACGCCGTAATCACCCCATGGTATTTTAGCCGGGTCTTTTTCAGAAAAAGCTCTGATCCGGGTGCCGTCGACGTGGATGGAATCCTGGTCAGCGCTGACATTTCCGTTGTATATACCGTGGGACGAATCGTATTTCAACAGGTGGGCGTTGGTCGCGGTATCTGCCAGGTCGTTTATAGCGACAACTTCGAGTTCGTTCGGGTGATATTTTTTCATCGAACGCAACGCCAGACGCCCAATGCGTCCGAATCCGTTGATGCCGATTCTGGTTACCATTGACTTACCTCTCTTTTCTGTTTTTTGAACTGTAACATGTCGACGAAGGCTTCCAGTCTGGTTTTCAGGTGCTGGGAAATTTCCGTGTCGCTGTTCCCCTCAATGGTCAATACAGGAACCGTAAGTTCATGCCGTAACAGTATATCACCTATGGCTCGATGGCAGAAAGACTGTACATAGTGAATTACGCCCTCGATTTTCCTTTCCGCAATCGCCCCGGAGATATCGTTCAACCTGTCTTTCATCGAATAAGGATAAGTGTAAGAAGCGTACTGTTCTCCCAGGTCTGCTGATTTGAACGGCATGGAAAACTGACGAGGTATTTCGTTGAATACCACTCTGGCGCCGAAACGTTCCAGATATGACAGAAGGCCCTTGGCAAATATCGGCGGCACTCCGGTCAAACCAAGTCGGATGTCGGTTTCAGGAAATTGCGGACGCTGTGCTATTGAGCGTAAAAAATTCTTCAGCTCTGCAGAATAATCCTCGATATTTCCATTAAAGTCGGATGATGACACCAGCCACGAGTAGTTTTCCCAACTGCTGACACGGTTCTCCTGCCAGGTCAGACGGTCAAGTTCCTGAAGTCTGTCGCGGACAGGCTGCAATCCGGCACGCTGTGCTTCTGCCGCATCGAGAGTAGTATCCAGCATCTCGGCGAATCGGGTGTTTTCTGCGTTCATTTTCACCCCACAGGGTGCATCCGGAAAAGAAAAAGGAATAGCTTTGATGCCCTTGAAACGCAGTACTTCCATCAGTATCTGCGTATTGGAGCAGTCACCCCCGGTGACACAGACAACATCGGTGATGTTGTGTTCGTGTACCGCTCCGTATATTCCTTTTATCCAGGCGCAGGTATTCAGCGGAAAGCCGTCATTTTCAGCTATAGTGATCAGTTTTGCCGGTTCAGGGGAATTGACGAATATATTGTTCAGGTCCATCGGCTGTTTACCCGCCGCCAGAATGACCTCAATGGGTACTGTCGTGGTAATACCGATGTTATTCATCTGAATTCAGCAGAGGTGTTTAAATGCTGATAGGCCCGGGAAACGGGCTTCCGCCCCCAGTTCATCCTCTATCGCCAGTAGTCGATTATATTTGCAGGTACGTTCGCCTCTGGCCGGGGCGCCTGTTTTTATCTGGCCGGTACCCAGGGCGACTGCCAGGTCGGCAATGGTAGTGTCCTCAGTTTCACCGGATCGATGGCTGATGACGGCAGTCCAGTTCTGGCGATGAGCCATATCGACTGCGGCAATAGTTTCTGTCAGACTGCCAATCTGGTTCAGTTTGATAAGAATGGAATTGGACGCTTGTTTCTCTATACCCTGTGCCAGACGGTCGATGTTGGTGACGTAAAGATCATCTCCTACCAGCTGTACCTTTTTTCCAATTTTAGAGTTCAAAAGGCACCAGCCGTCCCAGTCATCTTCGAACAGGGCGTCTTCTATGCTGATAATCGGATAATCCCGGGTGATAGACTCATAAAAATCGGTCATCTCGGCGCTTGTCAATACACGACCCTCGCGTGCCAGATGATACTTGCCATCCTGATAAAGCTCGGATGCCGCCGCATCCAGCGCCAGGTAATAGTCGCGCCCGGCCTGATATCCGGCTGACGTTGCCGCCTCTATGATGGCTTCGAACGCCGCAACATTGGATTTCAAGGCAGGCGCGAATCCGCCCTCATCGCCGACATTAGTGCTGTAGCCTTTTTTCTTCAACAGGGCTTTAAGCGAGTGGAATATTTCCGCGCTTATTCTGAGGGCATCAGCAAAAGTAGTGGCGCCGGTGGGCATTATCATGAATTCCTGAAAATCCGTGGAATCGGCCGCGTGTTTACCGCCGTTGAGGATGTTCAGCATAGGTACCGGTAATCTATATCCGCCAACCGGATTCAAAGAGCGATACAATGGCATTTTTCCGGAATTCGCTACCGCGCGGGCAAGCGCCAGGGACACCGCCAGGATCGCGTTGGCCCCCAGGCGACTTTTATTGGTGGTTCCGTCGAGGGCAATCATGGTTCGGTCTGCTGTTTCCAGGTCGCCGGCAGGCATATCCAGTAGCATCGGTGCCAGTTCCCGGTCGATATTGTGAACTGCTTTCAGGACACCTTTGCCCTGATAACGGCCATGGTCATAATCCCGAAGTTCGACGGCTTCGTGAGTACCGGTACTGGCTCCGGATGGCACAGCCGCCCAGCCGGTGGCGCCGTCCGACAGGGTAACGGTAGCGGCCACGGTTGGGGTGCCTCTGGAATCGACGATTTCATGGCCTTTGACCTGTTTGACAGTCAGCATATTGGATTACCCTCTATTTCCGTCGTTTATTATGACTTTTCCAGTGCCCGGCTGATAGCCAGCTGGACCGCTTCGTCGGGATTCGCCGCCCGTATTATGTGGACATCCTCACTGTTACTTCGGGATACATTCCAGGTGTCGAGACCGATAACCGGAATGCCGGCCTGTCGGGCGTAGGCAATTTCCGACAGCGTGCCGTAACCGCCGCCGATAGCGATGACGGCGTGACCGCTTTTAGCGACGATGGCGTTTCGCGCGTAACCGATACCGGTGACAATCGGAATCTTGACATAACTGTTGGCGGTTTCCCGATGCTCTCCCGGCAGTATCCCGACGGTCAACCCGCCTTCGGCCGCCGCGCCCTTGCAGGCGGCTTCCATAATTCCTTCCAATCCACCACAGACCAGTACCGCGTCATGGCGACCGATTTCCCGGCCAACCTGTTCGGCTAATAAGAGTTCTGCGGCACTGGCTTTGGAGGCGCCGATTACAGCGATAAATAAGTGGGACATATGACGCGGCGGATTATAACACCGGGGAAGGAAGGCAGGCAAAATGATTCTTGCTAGATGACCACATCGCGGTCGGTGATATAATTATCCTGATCAAGTCACACAGGAGAAGATATGACACTATCCGGACTACGGGAAGATTGGATCGATATTTCAGTCACGCTCTACCATAATATGACTCACTGGCCGGGAGACCCTCCAGTGAAAGTGGAAAGGGTGCAGGATCTGGACAAAGGTGATTCTCATACGCTGTCGCGTCTGACCCTCGGTTCACACTCCGGCACTCACGTCGACGCCCCAGCTCATTTTCTCAAAGATGGGGCATCCATCAGCGATATGTCGGTTAGCCAACTTATCGGCCCCGCCAGAGTCATTGAAATCGTTAATCCCGAAGAGGTGACGGTAGAAGAACTATCCGGATACGGATTACAACAGCAGGAAAGAGTTCTGTTTAAAACCGCCAATTCAGCGCTCTGGACAAGGTCGGAATTTTCTGAAAACTTTGTTCATCTGACCGCGCGGACGGCGGAATATCTGGCCGGCCTGCCGCTTGCCGTAGTCGGGGTGGACTATCTTTCGGTCGGTGGTTTCCACCGGGACGGCAGTCAGGTGCACAGGATTCTGCTTGAATCGGGCATTTGGATAATCGAAGGGCTCGACCTTTCAGCGGTTTCATCAGGCCGATATGACCTGATCTGCTTGCCACTTAAGATTCGTTCGGGCGACGGTGCTCCGGCCAGGGCAGTAGTCAGGCCACTGGGTGGTTCTTGAGCTTATCCGAGTAACTATCCTGAGGGCTTATAACGCTTGCCCGTCTCTACAGTAATAACCCATCGGTTGGGTAGACGCCAGAGAGTATTTTCCCCATAGTGGACAGGCGCCGCACATGCACATCTTGGACATGTCCAGGTCATTGCAGGACGCTAAACCGGTGGCGCAGTACATACCAGGGATGGCCTCGGCTTGAAGCGGGGTTTGCTTAAGGGCCTCAGGGACACCGGGTTTTTTGTCATTGGAGCACTTGCTGTCCGCCTGGACCGGGCATTGGCCGCAGATGCATTGCCTGGTATTCTCCACGGTGAATGGAACTCGCTGTTCGCTCATGGCTTTCTGGCCTCCTGTTGTTTTACCTGAATTATATCGCGTAATCGGTCAGCTTCAAAACAAGAGGGCTTGAAAAACCTGGTGTTTATTATTCGTCCTGCTACGGATCAGTAGACTCGGGTTCTGCCAGCGCGATTGTCTGCGTTCCGGCCGGCGGCAATTTTTGTTTCAACTCGGTCAACAGCATTGCCGCCAGAACCAGCAGACCACCAAGTAGCAGTCTCAGAGTCAGTTGCTCTCCGGCGACGAGTACCGCGAATAACCCGCCGAAAGCCGGTTCCAGCGTGATGATGATGGCCGTTCGTGAAGGGGAAATCAGTGATTGAGCCCAGGTTTGAACGAAAAACGCAACGGCCGTAGCCAAAACCGCGGTCAGCAAAACCGCGCCCCAGGTCACCATATCAGGCGGTAAGGTCAGACCGTCGGGTATGGCGAAGATGAATGAGATTACGGCGACGAAACCGATTTGGAAAACCGCCAGGGCTAAAACATCGTGTTTGGGTGACCATTCGCCCAGTCCGACAATATGAAGAGCGAAGAAGACAGCGCAGGCCAGGGTCAGCCACTCACCGACACCTATACCCCAGCCGTTCAGACTGAGCAGTGCCAGACCGGCAGTAGCCATCATAACGGCCAGCCATATATTGCGGTTGATGTGCTGTTTCAAAATTACCGCTGACAACAGCGGGGTAAGCACGACGAACAGTCCTGTGATAAAACCCGAAACCGCCGCGGAAGTATGTTGCAGACCGAATGTCTGGGTAATGTAGGCCAGGCCCAGAGCGGCGCCAAGTAATATCGCTCGCAGAAACCCGATGCCTGTCAGATTGGTCAGGCATTTTGGTTTCAATATTATCAGAGCCGCTGTCGCCAGAGAGAATCTTATCGCCAGAAAATCCATGACCGGCATTCTGGATACGGCTTCCTGAACGACGACAAACGTCGACCCCCAGACAGCGGCAACACCGACGAGGGCAAACGCGGCCAGGCGCGGAGAATTCAGTTTATCGGGCATGAAGGTGTATCGGATTCTGGCATGAAACAGGCCGCATTATAGCAAAATAATGAGAGGGAAATCATCGCTGAGGGCAGAAAGTGTTTAACTCGTTTCAGGTGATGGAATGTCGTTCAGGCCGGCTTCCGGCGGCAGTATGCCATTCTGCAGACAGAATTTAATCAACTGTGTTCGGTTTTTCATGCCGAGTTTTCTCATGAGATTAGCCCGGTGGGCTTCAACGGTTCGGGGGCTGATAAACAGCTTTTTGGCAATGTCGGCGCCAGTATAATCCCGGACAACCAGGTGAAGTACTTCCCGCTCCCGGTTCGACAGTTGCTCATAGGGGCTGGTTTCTTCTTCGGCGGACGGCTGTTTGATATAGTAGGCGATGGCTCGTTGCGATAGTTCGGTCGACAGATAATGTCTGCCGGCCGCTACCTCCCTGACGGCGGCTACCAGTTCATCGACGGAAGCCTCCTTGAGGATATAACCACGAGCTCCGGCTCGTAGCGCTCCTTGAACATAAGCCTCGTTTCCATACATCGACAGCATGATAATGCCGATTTTAGGATTGATTTTCGCTACCTGTCGGCATACTTCGATTCCGGATATGTCGTGAAGCATAAGGTCCGATATCAAAATATCGGGTTTGAGTTCGGCTACCAGTCGAATCGTCGTCAAACCGTCATCCGATTCACCGATGACCGTAAAATTATTTTCAGCTTCAAGCAGGGCTTTGAAACCGCTTCTGACTACGGTGTGATCGTCGGCCAGAAAAATCTTCGTTGTCATAATTCAAGTGTTTCGATGCAACGCCATTTTTAGTTGTCGACAGCGTGCCGGGCGTTATTATACTCCTTTGGTACAAAGGCTCCAATATACCTTGCTTCAGTCAACAATTAGGGGTGAATCCGGAGGAAACTAGGTAATTTTACGGATACTCAAAATCGTCGGGATATTGTTCAATAGGGGCAGGTTCCACACCCGTCACGCAGGAATATCCGGAAGTGAGGCTGAATATGTATCTGATAAAAAGTTGCCCCAGATGCCGGAAAGGCGATTTGTATCAGGATAGTGATGAATATGGTACTTACGCCCAGTGCTTCCAGTGCGGCCATATTGAATATCCTGATGCAGTATTGCCTTTGGAACAGGCCAAAGCGGAGCAGGTCAACCGCCGAGGCCGCCGTTAAAAAATACTTTCAGTCAACCAGCCGGGCAATCACCTCTTCATTCGTCACTTCGGAAAAATCCTGGTAATACTGGCTGACCGCGGAGAAATCCGGCGGGCAATTCAAACAGATTACCAGGTCAGCCAGGGAATCAATGCTTCGCAAGGTGTTTTCCGGGGCGACCGGGAGAGCGGCAATGACCGTTTTAGGTGATTCAGCCCTGACTGTTGCCAGAGCCGCCTTGAAAGTCGCTCCGGTGGCGACTCCGTCGTCGGTGATGACAACCGTTTTGTCTGACAGGGTGCTTTTTCTGTTATGTTGACGGAACATTGTCTTTTGATTTTCGATGCCTCCGGTTTGCACGGCAATTTCCTGGTCAATTACTGGTTGTGACAGTCCGGTGTTTTCGATAACCGAGTGATTCAGAATTACCCCACCGTCTTCAGATATCGCTCCAAAAGCCAGCTCCGGTTGCCAGGGGACCCTCAGCTTTCGTGATAAGACAATGTCGACAGCTGAACCGAGTGTCCGGGCAATTTCAGAAGCGATGACCACCCCTCCGCGGGGAATACCCAGGACGACCGATACCGGCTCGGCGCTTCTTTTGGCGATTTCATCTGCCAATAGACGGCCCGCTTCCGAACGGCAGGTGAACTTCAGGTTTTGTCGGCTCAGTATAAAAACAGCCATGGCCAGCTCTTCTGATTAGCGGTAACCGGTACTCCACGGCCTTATTATGGATTTAGCCGGTTCGCCGGTGATGATAATGCCCTGTGACTGATCGAACGCGAAATAATCTTTCAGTTCCATGGCCGCTTCGGAAGGGCGGTCATAATACCAGGCCGCATCCTTCAGGATTGTACCATCGATGACCATGTCATGATAACCGGCGTCCCCCTTCCAGACGCAGTGGTAGCGGGTATCGGAAGGCCGTAGTAAATCACGATTTACCGAGTCCGGTGGGAAGTACATGACGCCTTCAGTCATCAGGCAGGCATCACTGGCGGCAATTGTTTTCCCCTGGTATTCAGCTTTACAACTCATAGTAACCTCCGATAATTTCTCCTATTTATCATTGAACAGCTTGGTGAGTTTGGGCGCAATCACAACTCTGCAGTAGGGTTGTTCTGCGTGTCGCATATAATAATTCCGATGATAATCTTCGGCCGGATAGAATTTCTCCAGCCTTTTCACCTCGGTGACTACCGGTTGTGGCCATTGCTTTTGGAAAGAAGCGCTGTTCAATATGTTTTCTAACGTTTCCTTCTGACCTTCGCTGGTATACAGAATTATCGAACGATACTGGGAGCCCGTGTCCATGCCCTGCCGGTTTGGAGTGGTTGGATCATGAGCGGCAAAGAAATAATCTATTATTTTTGTCGTATCTATTACACTCGGGTCGTATTCGACCTCAACCACCTCTGCGTGGCCGGTAGTCCCCGAACATACTTTTTCATAGGTCGGTTGCGCCAGCGTCCCGCCGGCGTATCCCGGCGTAACCGCCGCCACCCCCGGCACCCGCCTGAAGATTTCTTCAAGGCACCAGAAACAGCCGCCGCCTAAAATTATCTTTTCCATGACTAACCTTTTCCATTATACTACCCCGAAGACGTTCATGTTCAAAGGAACAACTGCCGCATAATCGAAGACGAAATATACAGAAGATATGAACTGCCTGATTATTCAAGTACAAGGCTGAAAAAGTTATGGTATAATCTAAAAAAATATAGAAGAAGTGAAGTTGCCATGAGAATAGGTCCAACCGAGATAATCATCGTACTGGTAATCGTGATGCTGGTTTTCGGCATCGGCAAACTGCCGGAGCTGGGCAAATCAATGGGCGAAGGCCTCCGGTCATTTAAAAAGGCGCAGGATGATGTGACATCCGAAGTCAAAAAAGCTACGGCGGTTATTAAAGAGCCCGGACTGGACACGCCCCAGCCCCAAATTAATCAGGCACAAGAAACCCCGACTGTCGCCAGGCCTCCTGAAGAAGAAGAATAAAAGATATTTTGCGTCGCTGACAACCAGCCGTTAAAATAAACAGGTTTATTCCCAGCGCGGGTGTAACTCAGTTGGTAGAGTGCCTGCTTCCCAAGCAGGTTGTCGCGAGTTCGAGTCTCGTCACCCGCTCCATCGCGTCTCTCCTTATTGCCTGAAGTTAATACCGGATAGCCCCTTGCATTCCGACCTTTTTTGAGCCCACTCAAGGAGATTTACTCGGCTTCTCACTTGTTTATCAATGATGCTACAATTCGACCATCAACCGCTTAACGAATAACTATTACTTTATTGGGAGAATTATGAATCACCGTGAAAGGCTTCAAGCCATCATTCAGAACCAGCCAATAGACCGGGTTCCGGTAGCTTTCTGGCGACACTGGCCCGGCGACGACCAGGATGCGGATTCCCTCGCCCGGGTCACTCTGGATTTTCAAAAGCGCTACGATCTTGATTTTATGAAGTTACCGGTTTCCTCCGTTTTCTGTGTCGAAGACTATGGCCTTTCCCATGCCTACCGAGACCACATCAACGGCGACCGGGAGTTCATCTCGCGTATTATTCAGAAACCGGGTGACTGGTCCGGAATAGGCGCGTTGAATGTCACCCGGGGCACTTACGGCTGGCATCTTCGTGCCGTTGAGCAAGTCATCGCCGACAAGGACAAAGATACGCCGTTCGTGATTACTATCTTCAATCCGCTGGCCATGGCCTCATATCTGGCAGGGGATGAGTTGTTACTGGCTCATCTTAGAGAGTATCCGGATAAAGTCAATGCCGCGCTGGCGGCTCTCACCGAAACCACTGAGCTTTTTATTTCCGCCTGTTTTGACCGGGGCATAGACGGTGTTTTCTTTTCAACACGTTTCGCCAGTTATGAATTGATGTCCGCTGTTGAATACCTTGATTACGGGCAGAAGTGGGATTTGGAGATTTTGAAAAACTCCGCCAAAGGTGGCTGGTTCAATATCCTGCACCTCCACGGACAACACCCGATGATGTCTCAGCTGGCTGAGTATCCGGTTCAGGCGGTGAACTGGCATGACCGGACTTCGGATACAGACTTAGGTCGAGCGGCCCAGGTATTTCCCGGAGTTTTGATGGGGGGTATTGAACAACAAAGGTTTCTGGTGAATGGTTCTCCCGCCGATGTCAATCGTCAGGCAGTGGAATCAATTGACATAATGGGTGGGAATAGATTGATTCTTGCGCCTGGGTGCACTTTTCCCTTGAGCGTACCGGAAGCTAATCTTAGGGCAGTCAGAAACGCGGTCATATAGTTTTCCTTAAAAAAAGAGGGAGGCTTAAGCCTCCCTCTTTATTACTGATTCAGCTTGCTTAAGAGTGGGTATCGGGGGAGTTGATGGTGGTGTCGATACCATAAATGGGATGTTCGACTTCCCAGAATTTCTCTGGTTCGTGCAGGCCTTCTCCATAGAAGATATCGTCCATATTCTTGAAGAAACTGTTAAAAATCCCGACATTGGCCACGGTCGCCTGAACAACATCATGAATTCCCGCCACATGGTCCTTGGAGAAAGTGCAGACCGCCAGACACTTACCTGAGGTGCAGGCGTTGGGCAGAGCCCGGTAAGCGGTGCATTTGACCGAGTCTTCATACCAGGTCTTGTGGCCGGGGTTGTTCCAGGGGCCGATGGTCTCCCAGTAAGGGTCTTTCTCGAACGATAAGGCATCCTCACCACAGGCATCGGCGCATTTCATACAGGTGCGGCAGAAATTCAGGTAACCGGCGTCAATCGGCCGGTCAGCCGGCAAAGGCAGGTTGGTCAGCATGGTGAATACACCAACTACCGGGCCGTGTTCCGGTGTCATTACACGGTTGACCCGGCCTATTTCTCCCAAGCCGGATACTGTCGCCAGAGCCGGCCCGATGCCGATGGCGTTGGTGGCGAACTGGCCGACCGCCTGGTATCCAAGACTTCGGATGAATTCCATCGTTGCCGCCTGGATGTTGACGTTCCGCTGATACCGAATTTGCGCCATCAATTGAGTCGGATTGACCTTGAAGGATTTCATTGACTCCTGATTGACGATAACGATAGCGTGTTTGAAACTGTTGGGAATACGGTATTCGGAAAACGACGGTGAAACCTGGTTGATGGAAGGTTCCTGGTCATCAACCCAGACATTGCGTACCGCCCGTCGGCGTTCGTATTCGTAAATGAACTTCTTGGTGTTGGCCTCTTCAAGTTCAACAAACCCGACACTCATGGCGCCGACGAACCGAAGGAATGTCCGGAGCATGGCGGCGGCTTCTTCCCTGGTTCCCTGCCACTTGGCGACGCCTCTGGCTTCGGGGGTGGTAGCTTTCTGCGGACCGAGGAAACTCTGGGTTGTCGATTGGTTAGAGCCCACATTACCGGAGAAAGCCAGGTCCTTTAATGACCATCCGGGTCGGCCTTCCAGTAGCCAATTCTTTTCATCCTCGGCTTTCTGAGTGCCGCGCCTGTCCCATTCGGCCTGGTCATAAAGATTCAGTTTGTAATCGTTAGCCCGACTGCCGCGGAGGGTATCGTCTTCGCTGTAACGCTTGACCTGGTCCCAATCTACCTCGGTAGTCATGTCCAGGTGATCCCGGGTTTTAATCCACCAGGGTTTCTTGGTGTACAGTTCTCCGGTCGCGGCCATTTCATCGAGGTCCCGGAACGGCTGAACCGCGGCACCGGCAATGCCCAGTCCGGCGCCGGCCAGGCCGATGCTTTTCATGAAATCCCGGCGGCTGATTGTTGGATGAAAATTACCCATAAACACTCCTTTGCAGATATCCATAATTCCCGCAGTTCTGGATTTACGGGCTGTCTTAAAGAATATCTCGTGTAATCCATCTTACTACTGAATACGGTTTAAGGGTATCCGCCAACATGCGTAGAAATGATTAGAGTATGGTAACGACAGAGTGTCTATGGGGTTAATGACGGCAAGCAAATGTATTAAGCTGGGGAATAATCGTCATTAATTCCTGGCGTTACGATTGAAGTGTCGCCTGGCAGGCGTAACGCACTCCTTCGGACAGGGTGGGGAAAGCGTGAAAAGTATCAGCGATTTTTCGGGCGGTAACCCCGCCGGCCATGGCCGCGGCCAGTTCGTGAATCAGGCTGGACGCCTCGGTACCGATGATATGTCCGCCGAGTATCAGCCCGCTGTCGGTATCGGTCACCACCTTGATGAAGCCGGCAGTCTCATCAGCGACAATCGCTCGGGTAATGTCGGCAAAGGCGAATTTGCCGGTCTTGACCCGGTAGCCCTTGGCTCTGGCCTCAGCTTCGGTCAAACCGACACCGGCGATTTCCGGGTCGCTGAAAGTGGCATGAGGCAATACCGAATAATCCAGGCCCACGGCCGTTTCGTTCAGCATATTGTTGACCGCCAGCGCTCCCTGTTGCCAGGCTACGAAGGTGAACAGGGCGATGCCAGTAATATCCCCGGCCGCCCGGATATGAGAAACGCTGGTTTTAAGGGTGTCATCGACGATTATTCCCTTACGGGTGAAGTCAACCCCCGCGTCCTTGAGATTCAGCCCGTCAAGTACCGGCCGTCGGCCGGTGGCCACCAGGATTTCATCGAACCCAAGAGAGAACGTTTCCCCATCGGCCTTTTTACCGGTAATTGATCGAGAACGGCCTGTCTTTTTTACTCCTTCAATCTTGACTGACGTCAAAACTTCCATGCCTGCCTGTTGGTATAGCTTCTTGGCTTCCGATGATATCTCCTCGTCCTCTACCGGCAGGATGCGTTCGGCCGCTTCGAATATGGTAACGTGGGCGCCGAAGGCATTGAAAATCTGGGCGAATTCGACGCTGACCGCGCCGCCGCCGATAATCGCCAGTCTGGCCGGAACCTCGGTCATCCGGAGAGCTTCTACGTTGGTGATATAGCCGGCCTCATCCAGCCCCGGGATCGGCGGGATTGCCGGCGCCGAGCCGGTAGCTATGATGATTCTGTCCGCGCTTATCAGGGTGTCGCCCACCGTTACTTCATGAGAATTGCGGAAGCGCGCCTGACCGCGGAAAAGGCGAATACCTTTAGCTTCCAGTTTGCTGTCCCGGTCTTTGGCGATGCCGTCGATTATGGCATCCTTGGCTTCCTTCACTCGACGATAATCGACCCGGGTATCGCAATCCGGCAGACCGAAAAATCCTGCCGAAAGTCGTTTCTTATGAACGCGGGCAGAATGTACCAGAGCCTTGGTCGGAATACAGGCGTTGTAAATACAGTCGCCGCCGACCTTCTCCTGTTCGATTACCGCAATCGATTCAACCCGGCCCGCCGCCGTCATGGCCGCGGTCTCACCCGCGGTGCCGCCGCCGATGACCAGTAACTCTACATTTTCCATAATCAGGCATCTCTCCAGAACGTATCTTTATATCCATTATAGACCGTAATCGCCTGAAGCCAAATCACCCGCTCTGTTCTTTTATTTCCGTCAGGCTTTTACCGGATAAGGCTGAATCAGGGGCTGTCTCCAGAATGTCATCCTCATCTGCGTACTCGTCCTTCATCTTGAAAAAAAGCCAGCCGCGGCCGGTTTGTATTAACGCGAAACGTCCTTTCAGTTTCCAACCTTCCAGAAAAATCTCGACTCGGCCTTTGTCCAAGGCCTGACTCATCGACAGCGCAGGCGCCTTATCGGCCTGGATGTTGCGATAAGTTCCGGTGTCCCAGACCATCACCGTACCGCCGCCGTATTCATCTTCGGGAATGACGCCTTCGAAAACGGCATATGCCATCGGGTGGTCTTCGGTTGGAATCGCCAATCGCTTGACCCGGTGGTCTGTTGACGGGCCTTTGGGTACCGCCCAGCTTTTAAGCACTCCGTCTATTTCCAGTCTCAGGTCGTAATGCAGACGTGAGGCGTCGTGTTTCTGAATGACGAATATGGGCTTTGCCGAAGGCTCGGTTACCGTCGGCGAGGGTTCGGATGTTTTTTCGAAATTACGTTTGGTCTGGTATTCCCGGAGATCATCACTTTTCATTTGAGTGCCTCCTAACCATTATTTTACGGAACCGGTCTTGTGTCAATGGCAGGCGGCCAGCGGCGATGTTATACTGCGATGATGAACAACATTGCAACGAATAACGAAAGTTGGGAAGGTTCCACATGGTCTACACACACTCATTTTTACCCCAGCGTTGACTCGACCATGGATATCGCCCGACAAATGGCCAAGGGCGGATGCACTGAAGGTACTAATGTTGTCGCCGCCCGCCAGCACGCCGGGCGGGGACGCCTGAGCCGGGTGTGGCTGTCTCCGGAAGGCTCGGTTTCCATGTCGGTGGTGTTATTTCCGGAGTTGAATCGGTTGTCTCATCTGGTCATGATAGCCGGTGTGGCCGTCGTCGAAGCCCTGGAGTCGTTCACGGGCGTCAGTCCGGCTCTGAAGTGGCCGAACGATATCATCATCCGCGGTCTCAAGCTGGGCGGTATTCTGGTCGAAAGCGGCACCGTATCCGAACGGCGGTACGCCGTCATCGGTATCGGTTTGAATGTCAATGTCACTATCGGTGACTACCCGGAAATCGCCGGTATCGCTACCAGCCTGTTCGATATCACCGGAAAGAATTTCCGGGAAACCGAAGTATCACGGTCTATAGTTCGGAGTCTTGAGCATTATTACCGCGGCATCGATAACAGCGAAATCTTTCAACGCTGGCGCTCCCGGCTTGATACTATCGACCGGCGGGTGACCGTCGAAACGGGCGGTAACCACATTGAGGGTATCGCTCGGGATGTCAATCCGGACGGTAGCCTGATTATTCGTTCCGACGACGGCATCGACCACCAGGTCTTCGCCGGAGACATCTGGTTGCGTTCTTTGGCCTAAAGCCGTGGTTGCCTTATCATCTTTCGTTGTCCTGCCTGGATACAAGCCGGTACATTGTTACAGAAAAGTTCTGGTTCCTTAAGTATGAACAGGTTGCAGAAGTTCAGAATCATATTGGACTCTCAGGGAGGAGGTAGCAGGAAGTCTGCATAGTTAAGCTGGATGAACTGAAAACGCCTCGGCAGAGGTGCCATCAATGCCGCTGTCGCTACGATTATCGTTGAACGAAAATGGGGTTGGAACGACCGAACCCATTGTCTCTCCAGCTCTCCCGGCAAAATCAGTCTGCGTCATATCATGCTGTCTTTTGGCATCATTCCAGCGCTCGAGGACGTCTTGGTCGATATTGGCTTCGCTTACTCTACGATGCCCTCTTCCAGAATGCGGTATACGGCTTTAAGGTCGATGGATTGACGCACCAGGTCGGCTAGGGCGTCGTACTGCTTTTCCTTGTCCAGCGGGGCGTCGTAGATGCGCTCCGGCAGTCCTTTGCGACGGCGCAGGTTATTCATCAGACCCCGCCGAAAGCCGTGGCTCTGGAAAATGCCGTGAATATAACTGCCCATTACCGTACCTGAGGCGTTGATACTGCCATCGTTATAGTCATCGGGCCCGTCCTGGGTTTCGGTAATGCGGAAGGGACGGCATTCGCTGACTGTTCGGCCCATATGTATCTCGTAGCCGGTCAGTATTTCTCCCTTGAGTCCGGCCAACAGCCCCCGGTCATCGGTGATGACGCCTTTTACCTGAGTGGTGGCCTTGGTCCCGGCGAAGGTTGTTTCCGCGTCGATGAGACCCAGCCCTTCGATGATTTCCTGTTCGGATTCGACATGTTCCGGGTCATGAATCACCTTGCCCAGCATCTGGTATCCGCCGCAGACGCCGAAAACCGGAGTTCCTTCGTCAGCCTTTTTCATAACCGCCCCGGCGACACCCGATTCCCGTATGGCCAGCAGGTCGGGGACCGTCGTCTTGGAGCCCGGGATGATGATGAGGTCAGGGTTGCCCAGTTCATACGGGCGGTTGATGTAACGGATATTGGCGCCGTCTTCCTCCAGTGCGTCGAAGTCGTCATAATTGGAGATGCGCGGTATGCGGATGACGGCGATGTCCAGGTCGGACTCGGCTTTTCGGTTCTGTCGTTCGTCCAGATAGACCGAATCCTCCTGGGCCAGCAGTATATCCCGAAAATACGGCACCACTCCCAGTACCGGTCTGCCGGTCTTGTTTTCCAGGTAATCGTTGGCGTCCTGAATCAGCCGGACGTCTCCCCGGAATTTGTTGATAAGGAAGCCCTTGACCAGTTTGCGCTCTTCTTCATCGAGAATCTCCAGGGTGCCGACAAAAGAGGCGTAAACGCCGCCGCGGTCGATGTCTCCGGCCAGCAGTACCGGCGAATTGGCCAGTTTGGCCATGCGCATGTTGGCGATCTCGCGGGATTTCAGATTGATCTCCGCCGGCGAACCGGCCCCCTCGATGACAATGATGTCGTAGCGTTCCTTGAGGTAATCCAGGGATTCCTTGACTTTACCCAGTAGGAACTGGGTATGCTGATAATACTCAGCCGCCGAGGTGTTGTTGTGAACCTTACCGTGCAGAATTATCTGGGAACGGGAGTTAGCCTCCGGTTTCAACAGCACCGGGTTCATATGGATGGAGGGCGCGATACCGGCGGCTTCGGCCTGCATCGCCTGAGCCCGGCCGATTTCGCCGCCTTCGGGCGTCACGAAGGCGTTCAAAGCCATGTTCTGCGATTTGAAGGGGGCCACTCGGTATCCGTCCTGCTTGAAGATGCGACACAGCGCCGCCACCAGAACGCTTTTACCGACGTTGGAAGAGGTACCCTGAATCATGATAACTTTCGGACTGTTCATGGCGGTTATTATAGCAACATACGCTCCGGCGGTATAGAAAACCAGTACCCCAAACAAGTCGATTTGATTGAGTAACTTAAGCGCGATAAACTGAACCATGGTCACCGACATCGCCGATATCCATGAAGTCATAGCCCGTTTGAAACAGGCCTATCCGGATGGCCGCATCGCCTTGGCCTACTCGAACCCTCTGGAACTGCTGGCGGCAGTCATCCTGTCGGCCCAGACCACCGATGCCGCGGTCAACTCTGTGACTTCGGCGCTGTTCGAAAAATATCGCACAGCGCCGGATTATGCCGATGCCGATGTCGCAGAACTGGAAACCATTGTCCGGCGCACCGGCTTTTATCACAACAAAGCCAGAAGTCTGATCGGCATGGGGCGTCTGCTGGTGGAAAAATTCGATGGCCAGGTGCCGCAGACCATGGCGGAATTGATTCAGATTCCCGGGGCGGCCAGGAAGACCGCCAATATCGTGCTGTGGAATGCCTTCGGCAAAATTGAAGGCATTGCTGTTGATACCCACGTCGCCCGGCTGGCGAAACGATTGGGCTATTCACAGGAGAAGGACCCGGATAAGATTGAGAAAAATCTGATGAAGATAGTGCCGCATGAAGAATGGGGGCGCTTTCCTCACCTGATACAGGAACATGGTCGTGTCATCTGCTTCGCCCGCAAGCCGAAATGCGTCGAGTGTTTCATGAAAGAAATCTGCCCGACAGCCTTTTCACTTGAATAGCGCATTAGGACTTAAGGTATAATACTTAAAAAAGGGGAGACCAATATAATATGGGATACGCTTTTCTTGGCGGAATGTCCATCCTGCTAGGTTTTGGCATCTTGATATCTGTTGACGTTTCAGCGTTGTCTTTTCTGAATTTTGTAGACGGCGTTGCCCGTATCGCTTTAGCCGGCGCCCTGGATTTCGTTGGTGTCGGTTTAATTGCGCTGGGAATGAGGTCCAAAGAAGCCTGAGCCGTCTTTCATCACAGCTCTGATATTTTCAGCCATTTGACAAATGTTGGGTGTCCGGGAGGTTGGTGTCTGCTGACTTCGGTTTATGATGTCAGGGCAGGGCAAACAATCTTTCCGTATTCGCAGTGGTGGCTTCGGTCAGTTCCTTGACGGGGATGTCCCGGATTTCCGCGAGTGCTTCTGCCGTCTGAACCAGGTAAGCCGGCTCGTTGCGCTGGCCGCGGTGCCCTTGAGGCGGCAGGAACGGACAGTCGGTTTCCAGCAACAGGCGGTTCAGCGGGATACCGCGTAGTGACTCGTGGATACTCTTGGCTGAAGGGTAGGTGACATAACCGCCAACTGAGATATGAAAACCGGCGTTGATGTAGCGCTGGGCCACTTCCACTTTGTCGTTGAAACAGTGGATGACGCCTTTGGGATGACTTGGGTTGGACTCGGCCCATTTCAACAGCAGAGGAACGATAGACTGGTCAGCCTGGCGATTGTGGATGACTACCGGCAGATTTGTCCGGACAGCCAGATCCAGGTGGAAGAGCAGGGATTCCCGCTGGTTGGCTTCAGAGAAGGGCTTGTGGTAGAAGTCCATTCCGGTCTCACCGATAGCCACAACCCTGGGCATGGCGGCCAGCTTTTCGATTTCGGTCAGCGTTGTTTCATCAGCTGTACCGCTGTCGCAGGGATGAATCCCCACTGAAGCGTAGATATTATCGTAAGTCTCCGCCAGCCGCACCGCTTCTCGGCTGGATCGCAGGTCGATGCCGATGGTGATGATTCGAGATATACCGGCGTCGGTCGCCCTTTTCAAGACTGCATCAAGGTCGGCTGAGAATTGCGACAGATCCAGGTGGGCGTGTGAATCAATAAGTTTCATGGTCATAATTATGACGCAACTACTTCTGGCGGTTCAAAAACCGGAAGCTCCGGAATGATACGCTGTTTATTCCGCCCCGGCTGACAAAAGGTGAAACGACGTGTCAGCATTACCCTCCGAAGACCCCGGCCGCTGATTCGGCCAGTTTCATCGCCAGCGCCGGTAGAATGCCGAAAAGAAGTATGCCTAAGGAAGAAACAGCCAAGGCCGCTGTCAGCGGCCCCGAAGCAACGATACGCGTTTCATTCGCCGGTTCACGCATCCACAGCACCTTGATGACTCCGAAGTAGTAGTAAGCGGAAATTACTGTATTGACCGCGGCCACCACCACCAGCCACAACAGGTCGGCCTGAACGCCGGCGGCGAAAATATAAAATTTAGCCAGGAAACCGGCCGTCGGCGGAAAGCCGATAAGTGACAGCAGTGCCAGCGTCAGCATTCCGCCGATAAACGGCGACGTACGTATCAGCCCGGCGTAATCGGCAAAATTGTCGCTTTTCAGCTTGTTGGAAATGGCGATGACCGTAATGAAGGCGGCCAGGTCGCTGACCGCAAAAGCGATCAAATAAAAGATAATACTGCCGATGGCCACGCTGGAAAGGTCGGGCGCATTGCCCAGCGCCGCCAGACCTACCAGTATATATCCGGCGTGGGCTATGGTGGAGAAAGCCAGTAGCCGCTTGATATTCTTCTGCGGTATGGCCATCAGATTGCCCATGGTCATGCCGATGGCGGCCAGCGCCGCCACTACCGGCGCCCATTGCTGTGCCAGCGCTCCGGGCTCCAAAAAGGCTGTGCCCAGTATCCGCAGGATAATGGCAAAACCGGCGGCTTTGGATGCAATGGACAAATACATGGTGACCGGCGTCGGCGCGCCCTCATAAACATCCGGTACCCAGAACTGGAAAGGCACGGCGGCAATCTTGAAGCCCAGCCCGGCAATAATGAGCACCAGCCCCATCAGCAGTCCGGGTGAATCAAGTATGGCGCCGGGGGCCATCGCCTGTAGTACTGCGGCAATCTCCTCCAATCCCGTTGTACCGGTAAAGCCGTACACCAGAGCCATACCGTACACCAGGACCGCTGAGGCCGTACCGGACAGCAGTACGTATTTCAACGCTGCCTCGGTAGACTTTTTATCCTTCTGGATACCTACCAGTACATAAAAAGCCACGGCGGTGATTTCCAGCGCCAGGTACAGGGTGATCAGGTTGGTCGCTCCTGCAATCAGCATCATACCGGTCGCCGCCAGTAACACCAGAGCGTGATATTCACTGCGGAAACGGGCGAATTTATGCGTCCAGTCCACCGAAGCCATGATGACCAGACCAGCCATCACCGGGAAAAATACCTTGAAGAAAGAGGCGAAGGCATCGTGCGTCATCATGCCGCCGAAAAAACTGCGGCCTGCATCCGGCCAGCCGATGATCGCCGCTACCAGCGCCCCCGCCAGACCGCCCAGCGACAGCGCGGTGATGACCTTTTTATTGTTAATGAACAGGTCGGTCAGGATCACGGCCACAGCCGTGCCCAGCACGATTATTTCCGGTAACAGATAACTGAATTCCACTTAGCTCGCTCCGAACAGTGCGGCGATGGGGGCGATGCCGCCTTCGAATACATCGGTCAGGATTCTCGGGTACAGGCCGATGACGAACATGGCGATGACGAAAACCACCGAAAAGCCGACCTCGACCCGGTCAGCGTCACGGACCTGCCCGAACTTCTCAAGCGGCTGGCCGAAAAATACGCGCTGAATCGTCCACAGAATATATGCCGCCGCCAGCAGGATGCCTAGCAAAGAGATCACGGTATAAACCTCGATATGAGGCACGACACCTGACGAGAACGCGCCGATGAAGGTCCAGATCTCGGCGATGAAACCGGATGTAGCCGGTACCGCCATGGCGCCCAGGCCGCCCAGCACGAATATCACCGTTGACCGCGGCATCTGGTGGGTCAAGCCGCCCATTTTCGGAATGGAGCGCTCATGGGTGTTGTGCATGACCACCCCGGTAATGGCGAACAGCAAACCGGTGATGATGCCGTGGGACACCATTTGCAGAGAGGCCCCGATCATCGACAGGTGCCCCAGAGCAAAGATGCCCAGCAGTACAAAACCCATATGGCTGATTGACGAGTAAGCGATTAACCGCTTGATGTCAGTCTGTTTCAGTGTTACCGCGCCCCCGTAGACAATATTGATCACCGCCAGCACCAAAATAAAAGGAGCGAACTGCAGTGCCTCGTCCGGGAACATAGCGGCATTAACCCGGATCATGCCGTATCCGCCCATTTTCAGCAGGGTTCCGGCCAGTATCACTGAAACGGCGGTGGGCGCGTCGGTATGAGCATCCGGAAGCCAGGTATGGAAGGGGAATACCGGCAACTTGATGGCAAACCCCAGGAAGAAGAATAAAAAGGCCAACGTCAGCATGCCCGGCGCCAGCAATCCGGTTAGATCCACCGAAGCCAGATAAGCCATATCCAGCGAACCGGTGCCGAAGAACAACACCAGGATACCGGCCAGGATGAAGGCTCCGCCGAGCAAGGTGTACAGCACGTATTTCAGTGCCGAATATTCGCGACGTCCCGCGCCCCAGATGGCAATGAGGAAATACATAGGTATCAGTTCCAGTTCCCAGAAAAAGAAGAACAGCAGAAAATCCTGGGCCAGAAAGACACCGGTGATGGAGGCTTGAAGCAACAGCAACCAGGCGAAATACTCCCGGACCCGGAGGTCGATTTTCCAGGAAATAAGTATCACCAGGAACCCGAGGAGGGTCGTCAACAGCAGGAACGGCAGTGACAGGCCGTCGACCCCCAGGGCGAAATTGGCGTTGATCAGCGGTATCCAGGACACCTTTTCGCTGAACTGAATAACGCCGTTCATGGAGGCGGAACGGTCGAAACCGGCAAAAACGATAATCGACAGCGCCAGTGGCAGAGCGGTGGCTAATAGTGAGATATTCCGGATGTTTTTACTGCTCAGCCGCGGCCAGAGGGCGATCAGTAACGCTCCCAGGATTGGGATAGCAATCGTAAGTGTTAAATAGGGCATATCCAATTAACAGACACCTCCTCTAACCGGCGAGAAACACCGCCACGACAATAATCAAAATACCCATGGAAATAAACAACCCGTAGGTCTGCAACTGCCCGGTCTGAACCCGGCGCAGAATGGTGCCGGCGGCCACAGTGCCGTCGGCCACGCCGTTAACCGTGCCGTCCACCGCTTTTTCATCGAAATACCTGAACCGGCCGAACAGCTTGCGGGTAATGACGTTCTGCACCAGCAGAGTGTTCAGTCCATTGTCCAGCAAGCGGTTGTCGAAGTAATGGAATCCGGCAAATACGCCGCGTAGTAGCACAATTTCACCGATGACTTTTTCATAAAGTTCATCCAGGAAGTACTTGCGCTTAACCAGTTCGTAGAGGGCACCGAAGCGCCGGCTGATGCTACCGGCGTTCACCCAGCCCTTGATATAGATGGCATAAGCCAGGAATATTCCCGCGCCGGCCAGCGCCAGCGACAGCCAGGTTTCCACGTGGCTGAATGCCCCGAACAAGCCCTTGAGGATACTGACGCTCTCCCCGTGGCCGAACAGCGCGCCGAAGCCCCCGGTCAGGTTCAGCAATCCGGAGAACGCCGCCGGCACGGCCAGTATCAGTAGTGGCGCGGTCATCACCAAAGGCGACTCATGCGGGTGCCCCTCGCCCTGGTATTTGCCGTGGAAACTCATAAACATCAGCCGGAACATATAGAAGGCGGTAATAAAAACAGTTATCAGCGCCAGAGTGAACAATATCGGTTGTGCCGACGATCCCGCCACAATCTCGTCCTTGGAAAAGAAACCGGACAGCGGCCAGATACCGGCCATGGACAGCGACGCTATCATCATCGTCCAGTATGTCTTGGGCATGTATTTTTTCAGCCCGCCCATCCGGCGCATATCAAAAGTGCCGGTGGCATGGTTGACCGAGCCGGAACCCAGGAATAGCAGACTCTTGAAGAAGGCGTGATTCATAAGGTGGAAAATGGCAATGGCCACGCCGCCGGTGCCCAGCCCCAGCATCATGTAACCAAGTTGGGAAATGGTGGAATACGCCAGCACCCGCTTCATGTCGTGCATCACCAGCCCCATGGTGGCGGCAAAAATGGCGGTCACTCCGCCGATAACCGCTACCGTGGTCAGCGCCGTTGCCGAGTGTTCAAAAATTGGATAGGTGCGGGCCACCAGGAAGACACCGGCCGCAACCATCGTTGCCGCATGGATGAGCGCTGATACCGGTGTCGGGCCTTCCATGGCGTCCGGCAACCAGACGTGTAGCGGGAACTGGGCGCTTTTGCCCACTGCGCCTACAAAGATGCCCAGGGCGCCCCAGGTCAGTACGCTACCGGCTAATATACCGGCAATGGCCAACTCGTTAAGCTCCCGGATATCCAGCGTGCCGGTGTTAGCAAACAGCAGTAAAATCGCCGCCAGAAAGCCGAAATCTCCGATACGGGTCACGATAAAGGCCTTCTTGGCCGCCGCTGCTGCCGCCGGCCGGGCAAACCAGAAGCCTATCAGCAGGTAGGAACACAGTCCGACCAACTCCCAGAAGGCGAAGGTAATAAACAGGTTGTCGCTCAGCACCAGGCCGATCATGGCCGTACTGAAAAGCGACATGAAGGCAAAATAACGCGGGTAACCCGGGTCGCTGTGCATGTAACCCTGGGAGTAAATATTAACCATCAAGGCCACAAAGGTTACCACTACCAGCATCACCGCCGTAAGTCCGTCCAGGATGATGCCGAACTGAATCTTCAGCCCCGCCACATTGACCCAGTCCAGCGGGGCAATAAGTATTTCGTGATGATCGGCGCTGTTTACCCCAGTCAGTGCCCACAGGGAGAGCGCCAAGGCCCCGCCGATGGCGGCAATGCTGATATAACCGCTCCAGGCCGGTCGAACTCCCAGCGGTTTAAGAACCAGAGCAATGAAGGCAAAGGCCGCCAATGGTAGTAGCAGGATCGCCCAGACGAACGGCGCCGTAA
This sequence comes from Dehalogenimonas lykanthroporepellens BL-DC-9, assembly GCA_000143165.1. Classification (NCBI taxonomy): domain Bacteria; kingdom Bacillati; phylum Chloroflexota; class Dehalococcoidia; order Dehalococcoidales; family Dehalococcoidaceae; genus Dehalogenimonas; species Dehalogenimonas lykanthroporepellens. The sequence continues at coordinate 818,981 of CP002084.1, read as the reverse complement.
TCACTATACGTTCACTCTCTCTACCATTTCATTAAATCAATCTTAGTGGCGTCTATGGTATCGTGGTTGCGGTAGACAGACATGATGATGGCCAGTGCCACCGTTGCTTCCGCCGCAGCGACCACAATGATAAAAATGGTGAATACCTGGCCGGTCAGCAATTCGGGGGTTACGAAACGTGAAAAGGCAACCATGGCGATGGCTGCGGCATTAAGCATGAGCTCAATGCACATCAGTATTACTACGGCACTGCGGCGGGACAAAGCTCCCCACAGTCCGATGCCGAACAGGATGGCCGACAGCACCAGGTAATGATTCAGCCCGATTTCCATCATTTGTCGTCACTCCGTACCAGGATGATAGCTCCGATAATGGCAGTCAACAGGAGTATGGCCGCCATGGCTACCGCCATCATGAAACTGTCCGTTGAAAAAAGCAGTTCGGCTAAAAGGGCGGTGGTGTTTTCCGCCGGTTTCAGTGTGGATACGTTCCAGTCGGTGCCCACACTTGTCAGTATTAAGACCAGAGTGACGCCGGCACCGGTAAACAGAGCCGGAGCCCTCAGTCGGTTTGACAGATTGCCGGTCTGTATTTCCCTGGTCAGCATGATAGCCAGAATAATCAGTATCGAAATGGAGCCGACATATATCAGCACCTGGATGGCGGCCAGGAAATCCGCGTAAAGCGTGACGAACAGCCCGGCTACCAGGAAAAAGCACAGTATAAGCATTAGGGAAGCGCGAAAGATGTTTCGGAACAGCACCACTGCCAGGGCGGTGCCGATGATTCCGGAGGCGAAAATGAAGAAAGCCAGCTCCATTACCTGCTCTCCTTCTTCCGGCGGCGGTCTTCGCCATAAGTCGTTTGATATACCAGCAGGGTCTGGGGCGGTAGTTCCCCGGCCCTCTCAGGGCGATAGTACCCGGAACGTGGTCTGACGGCGTCATTGGGCAATAGTTCGTCATTACTGCGGATGAGTTCGCCACAGTGACCGTTCGACGGGCTGGTGCCGGACTTGTCGGTCGCGCAGTGGGTACAGCGGTAAGTGGTATTGGCATAATTATACCCGATGTAAATCGAAACACCGGTCGGGCAGGATTCGATACACAATCCGCAGAAGATACACAGACCCAGGTCGACGGTGATATCATCGGTTTTGAGTTTCTTATCTTCGCCCCGGGAGACTTCCATTTTGATGGCACCTACCGGACAGGCCCGTTCGCAGGCACGGCAGGAGATACAGCTTTCGCGGTCCCAGATGATATCGGTGCCCCGAACGCGCCGGGACATGGTCAGCTTCTGCTCGGGATACTGGACGGTGATCCACTTGCGTCCCAGGTGCCGGGCGGTTATTTTCAGGCCACGTAACAATCCTTCACCGAAATGCTTAAGTGGAGGCATGGCCACCTCCGGTACGGAACTGGCGGCTCAATCCGACGATGAGTACCGCCGCCAGCAGCAGGTTAAAAGGTATGGCAATCCACGGTGAATCGTTCAAACCACTGAGTACAAGTACGGCCGTCACCACCAGATTAATCAAGGCCAGCGGCAACAGAAATTTCCAGCAGAAACTCATGACCTGGTCTATTCTAAGGCGCGGGAAAGTAGCCCGGACCCATATGATGAAAGTGAATACGGCGATAATTTTGATTATCAGCCAGGCGAAACCTGGCAAAAAAGCCGGGCCGGACCAACCGCCGAGGAAAAGGGTGCTGGCGATGGCCGAAACCGAAAGTGCCTCAGCGTATTCGGTCAAGTAGAACAGACCGAATTTCATACCCGAATATTCCGTCTGGAAGCCGGCAACGATTTCCGAGTCAGCTTCCAACAGGTCAAAAGGCGTCCGGTTGATTTCGGCCAGGGCCGCCGTCATATATATCAGGAAACCAAGGGGTTGCAACAGAACGAACGGGACGTCCTGGGCCTTGACGATGTCATTAAGCGACAGCGAACCGGCCAGCATCACCGCTCCGAGAATGGATAACACCAGAGGAATTTCATAACTGACTTCCTGTGCGATGGTACGCATGGCGCCCAAAAGCGAGTATTTATTGGAGGAGCCCCAGCCCGCCATGAAGATGCCGATGACGATTACCGAACTGATTGCCATGATATAAAGGATGCCGATATTCAGATCGGCCAGCAATGCTCCGTCGCCGAAGGGGATGACCGCGAACACCGCCATCGCCGGGACGAAAGCCACCAGCGGCGCCAGGAAATGGACCGGTTTATCGGCTAGGGTTGGGACGATATCTTCCTTAAGCAAAACTTTGATAGCATCGGCCACCGGTTGAAGTAACCCGAAAGGTCCGGCGCGGTTTGGTCCCGGTCGCATTTGAAACCGACCGAGCCCCCGGCGTTCGTACCAGATGAAAAACAAAACGCCCGAGATGACGAAGGCGAACAAGATCAACGTGAACACGGCGAAATGCAACCAGTCCATCAGCGGTCTACCTCGCCCATCACGATATCGATACTACCGAAGATGGCCATCAGGTCGGCTACCTTCCAGCCGATTACCATTTCTCTCAAGGCCGTCAGGTTAATCAGTGACGGGGCCCGGACATGCCAGCGATAGGCGTTTTCCGAGCCGTCGGCGACGACATAAAAGCCCAGTTCGCCTTTGGCTCCTTCTACGGCAGTATAGGTTTCGCCGGCCGGCGGACGAATCAGCTTGGGCGCCTTGCCTATGTACTCACCATCGGGCAATTGCTCGACAGCCTGCTTAAGGATACGGACGCTCTGCCGCATTTCTTCCAAACGTACCATGTAACGGTCGTAGGTATCGCCGTTTTCACCGGTGGGAATGTCGAATTGGAAACGGTCATAAACGGAATATGGCCGTTTCTTACGCAGGTCCCATTCGATGCCACTACCGCGGAGAACCGGTCCGGCGGTAGCGGCATTGATAGCCAGTTCCCTCGGCAGGACGCCAACTCCCTTGCATCTGGCCAGCACTATTTCATTGGTAGTGATAAGCTGGTCGTACTCGTTGATGAAACCGGGCATTTCGTTCAATAGTTTTTTCAACGCCGGCAGGAACTCTTCAGGCAGGTCCATAGCGACGCCACCGAAACGCATGTAGTTGTAATTAAGCCGCTGACCGCAAACCATATCGAAGAGTTCGACTATTTTCTCCCGCTCGCGGAACATATACAGCATAGGAGTCATGAAGGCGCCGATATCGTTCAGGAAGAAGCCGACGCCAGCCAGGTGGGCGCTGATGCGTTGAAGTTCGGCCATGATGACACGTATGTACTGCGCCCGTTCCGGCACCTCAATCTTCATGAGGTCTTCCACGGCCATGCAGTAAGCCTGGTTGTTGATCATTGAAGACAGGTAGTCCAACCGGTCGGTCAGGGGTATATTCTTGGTATAATTTCGGCTTTCAGCCAGCTTCTCCATACCTCGATGGAGATAACCGAAAATCGGTTCGACATCGATGATGACCTCGCCGTCCAGGGTCAGACGCAATCGAAAAACACCGTGGGTGCTCGGATGTTGCGGCCCGATGTTGATTACATAATGGTCAGTCTTAAGAGTCACGGCTCACCCAGTCCTTGCGCAGTGGGTAACCCGGAAAGCCTTCCCATAGGAACAGACGTTTCAGGCAGGGGTGTCCGGTGAATGAAATGCCGAACATATCGAAGACCTCGCGTTCCTGCAAATCGGCGCCGCGCCAGACCGGAGTGACCGACGGCAGGCTCGGGGACTGGCGGTCATCCAGGTCGACCTTGAACGAAAGCTGTCCGCCCATTGCCAGGGACGACAGGTGATAGACTACCGAAAAATGAGTCTTGTTATCGACAGCGGTCAGCGAGTTCAGGTAATCCAGCCGGTATGGGGACTCATCCTTCAGCCAGCGGCAAACCTCGAGCAGACGCTTGCCGTCGACCAGCAGTCTGACATCATCGGCGGCCGCGGTTCCGGTTCCGAATTCCCTGTTTATCGCCTCACCGGCGGTGGCAGGGTTTATCCTGAAGTTCATGGGGTTACAGCCTTTCTCGTCGGGCTCATTTTATCCACTTTAGCATGGATGTCCATGATAGCCTGCATCAGGGCTTCGGGTCGGGGTGGGCAACCGGGAACATAAACGTCTACCGGCACCACTCTGTTGAATCCCGGAACAACAGCATAAGAATCATTGAAAAGCCCGCCGGAGATGCCACAGGAACCCATAGCCACCACCCATTTGGGATCGGGCATCTGGTCATAAATACGTCTTAGCCAGGGAGCCATTTTCCAGGTCAGTGTGCCGGCTATTATCATCAGATCCGCCTGGCGCGGCGAGGCCCGGAAAATCTCCATGCCGAAACGGGCCAGGTCAAAACGAGAAGCGGCCATAGACATCATCTCAATGGCACAACAGGCCAAGCCGAAGGTAACTGGCCACATGGAGTAGCGCCGGGACCAGTTGACCACCTTGTCCACACTTGTTAGCAAAACATTCGGCGGTAGTGCATCTTCGTTCAGCCATGCGGCGGGATCGACGTTCGGCGTCTGGTTGTCCCGGAAGAAGTTTTCCACCAACTCGCCCTCGCGGGCGTCCAGTTCCAGATCGGAATAAGCGTAATTATACGGTTGCTCTATTGCCATTGGAGTGCTCCCTTCTTCCAGGCGTAAAAATAACCCACACTGACCATGAACAGAAAGAAAACCGCTACGAAAAAGGCGCCGAACCCCAATTCGCCCAGGCTGGCCGCCCAGGGATACAGGAATACCGCCAGTACATCCATGACGATAAGCATCAGTGCGTAGATATAGTAGCGGAAATTGAACTGCACCCATGACCGCCCGGTAGTTTCCATACCGCACTCATAAGTTTCCTGTTTGACCTGGCTGGGGTTTTTGGGCACGATTTTGGTCAGCCTGGCCAGCAGGGCCGGTATTCCCAGCGTCACCAGGATAAAGCCGATTGCGACGATAATAAAAAGCCCGACATAGCCGAATTGGGTAAGCATTGAAACACAGCCTCCGGGAGGTACTAGGCCAAAAGTTATAGGTTAGTATACACTTGACGACCTAATATGACAACTTCAAATAATAACCGACAGGGAATTCACAGGCTCCCGCTTCCGGGAGCCCGTGAATTAGCATACAACGAAACCGGTCTGTTTCCAAACACACCGCTAATCCAGCAGGGAGGGCACGTCCCGGGCCGCTTCTTCGGTGAGATCGGTCTTGACCGAGCGCAGTTTCTGCCGTTCCTGGAATTCGGCCGCCAGTTCCTTGGAATCTTCAAAGAAACGGCGCAGTATGGCAATGTCGGACAATTCCGAAAGAATGACGCTCACGTCAATGATGCCGCGTTCCCTTGGGTAATCGCCCAGCCTTTGCTGGGCCGAGGGCGCCACTTCCCGCAGGCGCGCCGAAAGGTCGCCCACCATATCGACGCTCAGCTCCTTGGCCGGCCCGGAAACCAGAAGAGCGGCCCGCCCGGCATCGACCGGGTTGAGACTGACCGACATCTCCGCCAGGGCTTCGTCGAGGGCGTAAAGGCCGCGCTGGGATTCGAGATTCTTTCTAAGATAATTGGTTTCACCGCGGAACTTGGGAATGATATCGACGTCAACCGTGCCATAACCGATACCGGTCCAGCCGTTGAGCGTTTCCTTGATGTCGCCGGTGTCCAGCACCGAGGTGCCGATGAATTTGGGGTTCTTTTCCTCACCGGCGGCCAGAAGGTTATAGAATGGCGCTACGATAAGTTCGTTTATCTTCTGGAAATTGCTGGCCAATGACTGGGATTTCCGGATGAAACGCTGGTTATCCACCAGAATAATGGCATCGGTGACATCTCGGGTTGACTTGAGGCACATCGCGGTATTGAAAACGGCTCTTTCTTCTGTTTGCCGTTCGTGGTCATAGGGTAGAGCGACCATGGCATAAACCGGTTTATCCCGGAAACTGTCCCTGAAAGCCTGAGCCATGACCGGCAGGGTTCCCGAACCGGTGCCGCCTCCCCCGGAGGCTATCAGGAGAATGGCATCCGCTTCGTAAAACCTTTCGTTTTTCTTGACGATGCCGATAACATTGTCTTTTTCACTCTTGGCGATTTCGGCGCCCATTTCGGATATCTTGGCGACACCGTGGCCATGAGTCTGCCCGGTACCGATAAGTATCCGGTGCTGAATATCCTTTTTGACCTTCACCAGGGAAGACAGGTCAGCGGAATCGGTATTGACGGCCAGAATGTCGGTGACGATGCGCAGTCCCCGGTCCTGTCTGACTTTGATGGCTATCCGGGCGAATTCATCGGCGATGCGGCCGCCGGCCTGGCCGAGTCCGACCACTACTAGTTTCATCGGTTCGTTCCCCTCGGTTTTTAGTCATTTTGAGTCTAAATGCCTCGCGGGGGTTTGTCAATAAGAAAATCGTCTCTGCAGTCAGGCTTTCCGGGGCGCCCGGAATTTGCGCCATTTCTTCGTTGACAATAAGCGTACATAGATTCTATAATATACGATACTAAATACAGACATATCGATGCCCTAGAACATAACCGCTCAGAACGTTTTATACAAAGCGGAAAAAGAGATTCGTTTCCTTCGTTTTTATCATAGGACGAATCGCCCGTTCGGTGATTTCGGCATTTGCCGGGGATGTTGCTAAAATATACCTATGAGTATAAAGGACGCGGTATCAGTCCAGTTGATGGAAAACCTGCGGAAGGTTGGTTACCGCGCCTGTATCGTGGACTCAGTTCATCTGGCCGAGGTTGAAAAGGAATATCGAGCCCATACGGAAACTCAGGCATGGCGCTCCTCACCACATCTTCAGGGGCATACATTTGATTTTCAGCCCCCGTCGTGGGCGGCCGGAAACGGAACCATTATCATCGTCGCCGCGCCGGTAGCGCCGGTGCGGCTGGAATTTACCACAGGAAACCGAAAAATACCGGTTGATGCGCCGCCGCTATCAACTGACTACCTTCAGGACCTGGTCATTTTCGGTTCCATCATTGATTCGGTACTGCTTCCCGCCGGATACCGTCAGACCACCGCCGACCTGCCGACCAAGCTGATAGCATCCCACGGCGGTCTGCTGGAGAACGGTTACAACAATATGGGTTTCATTGCCGGTATGGGCAGTTTTTTCCGGCTGGCCGCCTTCTACTCGGATCTGCCCGGTGAGCCGGAACAATGGTATCCCCATGAGGTGAGCGAACGCTGTCCGGATTGCGGCGTTTGCCTCGCCTATTGCCCCACCGGTTGCCTGAAGGTGGGGGAGTACGATGTTTCCCGTTGCCTGTCCTTGCTGAGCAAGGAACCCTTTGATTTTCCTGACTGGGTGGACAAACGCTGGCATAACGCTGTTGTCGGTTGCCGAGTATGTCAGCTGAACTGTCCTCAAAATCATGACATCGTTAACGGGTCGGCTGTGACTGAAAGCTTTGACCGGACAGAAACGGAAGATATTCTGGCCGGCGTTCCCTATGACAAGCTGAGAATTGAAACCCGGTCCAAGCTGGAACGCTTTCATCTCTCTGCCTATTATGGCATACTGCCCCGTAACCTGAGACTACTGCTGACAGGGGAGGCACGAGAGACAATTGGATAATGTGGAACTGCGCCGGGCTTTACGCCACTCGTTTCTGTTCGAGCCGGCTGGAGACGCCGAACTGGACGATATCGTCGCCAAGGCGACTTTTCGGCGTTACGCCGCCGGTGAATATATCTTCTGGGAGGGTGACCGCCCGGACCGGTTTTTCCTGCTTACCGAAGGTCGGGTCAAGGTCGTCAAACATGGCAATGCCGGGCGGGAAACCGTGGTCGCCTTTTTCCAGCCGGGAGAGGTTTTCGGCGAAGTGGCCGTACTGGAGAACAAACCCTATCCAGCCTCCTGCGTCGTGGTGAAGGATTGTACCGTGATGGTGCTGGACAGGGTGGAGTTTCAATCGTTTATCAAATCACATCCGGCCCTGGCTCTGGCCCTGGTCGGTATTCTCAGCGCCCGTCTTCGGGAAGCCCAGAGCCGGCTTCATGATCTGGCCGGCGAACGGGTGGACCAGAGACTGGCCCGCACGCTGGAACGCCTGACCGACAAGCTGGGACCCGAACTGCCGTTTACCCGTCAGGACCTGGCAGACATGTCGGGCACAACCCTGGAAACAACTGTCAGGTTTCTCAGCCGGTTGAAAGAAGGCGGCATCATTTCTTCCAAGCGGGGACAGGTCACCATTGAAGACCTGGACCGGCTTCGCCTGCTGGCCGAAGGGCCGCCCGGTACCGGCTGATTGATTTAAATCATGTTGTCCGGCTCTCCCAGGGATTAAAATGAGTCATTGAATCCTGGAGGAAACTCATGAAACAACAGTGTCCCGGACAGGATACCCGGCGGTTGAAAGTGGAACTGCACCGGTGCCCGGCCTGCCGCACCGAAGTGGAAATCTTTTCTGATGAAACCCGGGTGGTCTGCCACATGTGCGGGGAAAAGGTCTTCCGGGAGAAAACACCATCCTGTATTGAGTGGTGCGTCTCCGCCAGGCAATGTCTGGGTGAAGACCGTTGGAAAGAGCTTGGGCAACATTTTACAGAAAAAGGAGAACATTGAAATGCCGGTCAGGAAAATCGTGAAGTTCGATGAAGAAAAATGCGACGGATGCGGGTTGTGCGTCCCGTCCTGCGCCGAAGGCGCCATCCAAATTATTGACGGCAAGGCCAGGCTGGTCAGCGACACTTTTTGTGACGGACTGGGCGCCTGTCTCGGTGAATGTCCCATGGACGCCATTACTATTGAAGATAGAGAAGCCCCGGAATTCGACGAGGCCGCCGCCATGGCACATGTGGCCGCCGAACAGCCGTCGCCCAAGGCCCACCACTCGGTACCCCATTCCTGCCCATCGGCCCGGTTGAGGGACTTTGAAGGAACCCCGTCGGCCCAACCTGCTGACACTGAGCGTTCCCGGCAGGCTTCAGCGTTGACCAGCTGGCCGGTTCAGCTGACGCTGGTGCCGCCGCACGCGCCATTCCTTAAAAATGCCAATCTCCTGCTGTCGGCCGATTGCGCCCCCTTTGCCTACCCTGATTTTCATCAGGACTTTCTGAAGGGCAAGTCACTTTTGATCGCCTGTCCCAAGCTGGATGATACCGAAGCCTACCTTCACAAACTGACTCAGATTATTCAGCAGGCCCGGCCGGCCAGTATTACCGTTCTGCGGATGGAAGTCCCCTGTTGCGGCGGGCTTACCTGGCTCGTCCGTAAGGCTATTGTTAAGGCCGGACTCCAAATTCCGGTGGAAGAAATTACTCTCGGGATTCAGGGTGGGGTTCTGTCTTCGGTTTAAGCAGTATTCGATGCGACAGCAGGACGCCGGTGCACTCACCGGCGTCCTGTTTTTCAAAATATTTCCATGAAAGGTTATTGACTACCGTTACCCGGTACACTAAACTAGACAGGTACCATCGTACTGGATTGCCTTCCGGTCGGCATCGAAAAACGGCCGGAGTATATGAATAGGACTTTTTTCCTGTCAACAGCATAAGGGGATATGAGTCGGCGTCAGCCGGTTTATAGATATGGCAAGAGGAGGTACCGATGGTAACTGAGCCTAATATCCTGGTTAAGCCACTGCCCCAGATACTGGACGAGATGGATGCCAGTATCCGCGCCGCCGCCGAAGCCGCCAAGAAGGCCGAAGAGGCCGCCAAAAGTGCCGGTAACTCGGCTGATGCCGCCACCAAGGCTTCGCTGGTAGCCGAGAAACGCGCCGAAGAAGCGCGAAAGGCGGGCGAAGATGCCGCTGAATCAGCTACCCGGGCCGCGGCTCACGCCGCCGCCGAAGCCAAGGAAGCCGCTGAGGAAGCCGCCCACAAGGCTGAAGGCGCTGACCACGCTTCCAGCGAAGCTTCACACAAGGCTGAGGAGGCCTCCCGCATCGCCGACGAAGCCTCCGCCCGGGCCGAAGAAGCCGCCCATCGCGCTGAGGAGGTCGCTCGTGCCGCCAAATATGCCGCCGAAGAGGCTTCTTCTAAAGCCGAAGAAGTAGCCATGGCCGCCCGCGAAGCTTCAATGGCTCTCAACCGGTCAGCCGAAGAAAACGCAATCAAACTTCAGGAACTGGCGCTGGCCGCCAGGCAGTCGCTGGAAGAAACCATCGCTCAAGCCACCAAAACCGTCAAGACCGCTGATGCCGCGTCGACTGAAGCTCAGATAGCCGCCAAAGCCGCTCAGCAAAACCCCTCCAACGAAACGGCGCGACAGGCCGATGAAACCGGCCGCAAGGCTAAACTGGCCGCCAGCCAGGCCTATCACTTGGCCGAAGAAGTTGCCCGGAAGACCGAACTGGCGGAACGGGTCGGTGCTGACGCTGTCGAGGCCGCCGGCAAGGTGTCCGATGCAATCTCCGGCAAAACCGAAGAAGCCGGCAAGGCTTCTGTCGCCGCCGCCACCGGCGGACATAAAACCGCTGATGACGCCATTACCGCGGCTAAAAACGCCGATAAGGCCGGCGATGATGCCATTCACGCCGCGCTGGGTGTACTTCAGGATATGATCAAGCGGGCCGAAAGCGCCGGGCAGTCGGCCAGGGTGGCCGCCGCCGAGGTCTCCAAGGCCGCCCAGGCCCACGCCGACCAGGCCGCTCAGCGGGCGCAAGAAATCGCTGAAGCCGCTTCTCAGGCTTCCAAACAGGCTTTGGAAAAGGCCGAGGAAGCCCTTTTCAAGGCCGTTGTCAGGAAGCTGACCAGCGGCACCTGGATAACCCTGCTGGTGGTCATTAATCTGGCCATTGTCATGGCCGCCGTTATGCTGGCTATGGCGCTGAGTTCCATCTGATCGTTCTTGCGCCCGAATAGGGCGCAAGTTATAATGCGACAAACACTGAGCCTCTCACTCGGTTGATGAGAGGCTCAGTTATTCCAAGAGGTGCATCGTGACCGAAAAGACCGACCAGTCGAAACTGGAAGCAATCAGACATTCCGCCGCTCACATCATGGCTCAGGCGGTACTTCGTATCTTTCCCTCTGCCCGGTTTGGCATCGGGCCGGCCATAGACAACGGTTTTTATTATGATTTCGAATTGCCACGGCCCCTGGTGCCGGAAGACCTGGCAGAGATAGAGGCCGGCATGACGGCCATCGTCAAGGAGAATCAGCCGTTTAGCCGAGAAACCGTCACCCGGCAACAGGCAGAAGAATTGTTCGCCTCCCAGCCGTACAAACTGGAATTGATAAGGGAACTGCCGAATGACGAAGAAATCACCATCTATCGCAATGGTGATTTCTTTGACCTGTGCCGCGGGCCTCACGTTTCCCACACTGCAAGGGTCAAGTCTTTTAAACTGCTGTCAATTGCCGGCGCCTACTGGCGGGGCGATGAAAAAAACCCCATGCTTCAGCGCATTTACGGTACCGCCTTTGGCAACCGGACTGAACTCGATGAGTATCTGACCAGCCTGGCCGAGGCCGAAGCCCGCGACCATCGACGTATCAATAAACAGCTCAACTTGTTCGTCACCCCGGAAGATGTCGGCGGCGGTCTGGTCATCTATGGGCCGAAAGCGGGCCGAATACGCACCACCGTCGAGGAGTTCTGGCGCAAGGCTCATTATGACCACGGCTACGAACTGCTTTATACGCCCCATATCGGCCGCTCCAATCTCTGGGAGACCTCCGGCCATCTGCAGAATTATCGGGATATCATGTATTCTCCCATGGATATCGACGGGCAGGACTACTATGTCAAACCGATGAACTGTCCCTTCCATATATTGTTCTACAAATCGCAAATGCGGTCCTATCGTGATCTGCCTCTCCGCTGGGCAGAACTGGGCACAGTTTATCGTTATGAGCGTTCCGGTGTGCTTCATGGCCTGTTGCGGGTGCGTGGTTTTACTCAGGACGATGCTCATATCATCTGCACCCCGGAACAGATTGAGACCGAAATTGACGAAGTCCTGCGGTTTTCTTTTGAGATGTGGCGCACTTTCGGTTTCACCGACCTCAAACTATTTCTGGCCACCCGGCCGGAAAAGGCGATAGGCACCGACCTGCAGTGGCAACAGGCCTCGGACGCGTTGCGCCGGGTCATGGACGCCCGGGGACTTGAGTATTCGCTGGATGAAGGCGGCGGCGCCTTCTACGGTCCCAAAATAGACATCAAGGTTCGCGACGTTCTCGGCCGGGAATGGCAGATGACCACCATTCAGTTCGATTTCAATCTCCCCGAACGCTTTGATATGGTATATACCGGGCAGGACGGACAAGAGCACCGCCCATACATGGTGCACCGGGCACTGCTGGGTTCCTGGGAACGCTTTTTCGGCCTTCTTATCGAACATTACGGCGGCGCTTTCCCGGTCTGGTTGCATCCGGAACAGGTGGCAGTTCTGCCGATAGCTGACCGGCATCTTGAGTACGCTCAGGAGATTACCGCCAAACTGAAAAAAGCCGGGGTTCGGGTGGCGCTGGACGACCGTTCCGAAACGGTGAATATGAAAATCCGGCAGGCACAACTGGACAAGATTCCTTATATTGTGGTCATAGGGGACAAGGAACTGGAAAAGGGAACGCTGGCGGTGCGTCTTCGCACCGGACAGCAGAAATTCGGCGTTCCGCCCAACGATTTCGTTACCCTTATCCGGCAGGTGATAGAAGAAAGAAGCTCAAATCTGCCTTTGCAGATTTGAATTTGCCTTCGTAAATATGCTATATTTTCAAATTGGCATTGAATTTTCGGGGAGGTAGTCGGCACATAGTTAAAGAACTTAGGGTAAACGACAAAATCCTGGGCCGTGAGGTTCGGGTTGTAGGTGAAAAAGGCGAACAGCTGGGTATTCTGACGGTGGCTCAGGCAAAGGAAATGGCGCGTCGGAACAATCTGGACTTGGTGGAGGTAGCGCCCACTTCGGTGCCGCCTGTGTGTCGCCTGATGGATTATGGAAAATTCCGCTATGAACAGACTAAAAAAGAGCGGGATACCAAAAAAAATCAGAAGCTGTCGCTTTTGAAGGAAGTTCGCCTGAGGCCCAAGATCGGAGCCCATGATTACGATGCCAAAGTTCGCAGTATCCGAAAACAGCTGGAAGCCGGGGATAAGGTCAAGGTAACCATCATGTTCCGGGGCCGGGAGATAACCCATTCTGAGCTGGGTATCAAGATACTGAAACGAGCCGCCGAGGAGCTTTCCGATGTTGCCAACGTAGAAGGACAGCCGACATTGCTCGGTTCCCGCATCCATTTGATGCTGGTGCCGAAACCGGCAGCCAAAGCTAAAAATAAGGAAGGGCAGACAGATAATGCCGAAAATCAAGACACATAAAGGCGCCCAGAACCGGTTCAAATTCACCGGCAACGGCAAAATGATGCGAGTTAAGGGGCCCAAGTCCCATCTGCGACGGAAGAAATCTCCACGCACCCGCAGACTGTTTGATGAAATGATTCCCGTGGCCAAGGCCGATGTTAAAAGACTAAGCCGCCTGGTACCTTACGGGACTTAGATTAGGAGAAGAAGAAAATGGCAAGAATAAAAGGTGGCGTCGCTACCAAAAAACGGCATAAGTCGGTACTGGCACTGACCAAAGGGCATAGTGGACAGCGCAACCATAATTACCGCCGCGCCAAGGAAAGTCAGCTTCATGCTCTGGCATACGCTCATGCGCATCGGCGCGATCGCAAGGGGGATTTCCGGCGTTTGTGGATTGCCCGCATTAACGCCGCCGCCCGTCTCAACGGTTTGACATATTCCCAGTTCATGGCCGGTCTGGCGCAGTCCGGTGTCGAACTGAATCGTAAAGTTCTAGCTGACCTCGCAGTGACTCAGCCCGAAGCCTTCGCCGAACTGGCCAAAAGCGTCAAGGCCTGATATTCGACCAAACTGAAAGGCCCCGCGGTTATGCCACCGGGGCCTTTTGTTATATAATGAACCCCGTATCAATCATTGAGAGGCCGCACCAATGCGTTTGGGAATACCCGAGATTATCATTATCGTCGTAATAATCGGCGTAATATTCTTCGTAGTGAAACGGCGCGGTAGCTAAAAGGCCTCAACTTACAGGCAACCGGTCAGTCGTCCTGTAATCGATTGGCATAGTACGGCCACATCTTCGGTCGGCAGGTAGGCACCGATGGAGTCGGCAAAATAATACGTTCCTGAAGCCGGTAGTTCTCCGTCCGCTTGCCATAGCGCCAAATTGACGCTGATTTTCGGCAACACCGGAATTTGGATACCGAAATCACCTTGCCCCGTTTCCACCGCTCCCAGCCTGTGACCGGCTTCGGCCAGGCCGCTTGCTTCTTCACCGAAAACCGCCAGGAGCGGTGATATCGCCCTCTTTTCAAAAGAAGGATAATAAACCAGTCCGCCGGCCAGTTCCTTGAAGGTTATTAGAGAGCCTTCTGTACAAACCGGGCCGGCGCCGGCCAGGTAATGCAGTATTATCAACCGGTCGGCCGAGGATAGCTCCTGGTCGCTGTCAAAGAACTCGCACCGTTCGAGGTTTATCGATATTTCGTGACCCAGGTACTGAAGTGATAGCAGGTGCTCATCGGAGCGGGTGGCTCCCGAACGGCGGCAGATATCTACCAACCGTTGCCGGCCAATCAGCGTCAATGCATTTGCGACTGATTCTCGGTAAGCTGAGGCAAAACCGGGCATTTCAGCACTCGGCATCAGATGTCCAGCCAGGAGTCGGAGTACAGGGTCCTGCCGGTAAGCACCTGTACGGTCTTGACATAATCACTGAGTTCTGGCGGAAAGTCAACCGGCCGGACTCTTTCATCTTCCAGTGAGGCCGTCACCGCCTCGACGATATCCGGCCGGCGTCCTCGGGCGATATCGGTCAATTCCATATCCTGTGAATCGACGATGGCGGCTAGGAGACCTTCGTGCTTCAGCATGATGAAATAGGTGCGGTTGAGGATAGCCCGCAGTCGGCCGGGACTGCCGTTGGAAACGTTGGAAAGCCCAACGACAGATTTGCACCCGGGGGCGATGTCCGGCAACATGGCCAGAAACCGGCGACAATCATTCAACTGGTTAATGTCGCCGCTGACCGGCGTCACGATAGGGTCAATCCAGATTCTTTCGTTTGGAATACCGACCTGGTTGGCGGCATACACCAGTTCCACAGCCAACATGGCTCGTTCGTCAGCGTCACGGGGCATCCCCTCGGTGCCCCATAACAGTCCAATCATATCAGCCTGGTAGCGCGCCACCAGCGGCAGAAGCGCCTCCAGGCGCTCAGGTTGCATTGACACCGAATTCACCAGTGCCGGCTGGTTTGAGGCCTCCAAACCGGCATTTATTGCTTCTGCGTTCGTCGTGTCCAGTGACAGCGGCAGTTCGACATCGTTCTGCACGGTTTCGACCAGCCATCTCATGGTTTCGGCGCCGTTCTTTCGTGCTGGGCCGATATTCAGGTCCAGGTAATCCATGCCGACAGCAAAGGCGGCTGACGCCAACTCCAATATCGGCGCCGCCTGTCGTTCCCGGATGGCCGGACCGATACTCTTGGATATGACGTTGATGTTTTCGGCAATCAGGACGGTCATCGGCTCTCCGGTGTCTTCCAGTTGGCTTTGAGATAGGCCAGCAACTGCGACGCTTCCCGAGGCCCGACCATTATCTCCCAGTCGGGTAGTTCCTCTTCCAGACCGCCGCTTTCCATGGCGATGTAACCCGGAATTATCAACTTGCGATGTTTCACCCGGTCAGCGATGCCGCTCTTTTTGATAAAGCCGGAAATATTGTCGGCGCCGAATTTTCCGGCCGCCCAGGCAGTCATCACGGAAAGACCTTCAGTATCCTTGATAAGCAGATGCGCCGGCATCCGGGTATTCTCGATTTCTCCGGAAACGATGAAATAAGTCAGCGAGAAGTTACAGGTAACAGCCACTGGAGAATTCTCATCCGGGCCATTGATATCGTAGATACCCTCAGTGGTGGTCAGCGGCCTTTGAGGGTCGGTATACAGATTCAGCCGGGCCACCAGCAGGGGGAACAGCGTCTCCCCCTGGAAATCGGACAGTACGATGATGCCGGCATATTTGGCCATTAATACACTGGCGTACAGGGCTTCACGCAGGGTATTGTCGGTCATTTCCGACGGAAAGACGATGGTCGGATAACCCAGCGCCCGGAATTTCCGGGTCAGCGCCAGTCTGCGTAGTGAAACCTGGTCAGTAAGCGCCTGCCTGATGTCCCGGGCTCCGGTGTCCAGGATAATGTCCTTGATACCACGGTCATTGAGTCTGTCGGTAATTCCCGCCAGTTCATCCAGCGTCCCCCGGGCAACTACCGGGAGACTCATCTCCGCCGCCAGGGTCGCCATTTCGTCGAAGTTGGCGTCGGTCACGGCATCCAGAAGCGGCTTGCGCTCACCGCAGGCCTCAGCCGCGGCTCTGGCCACGGCGGCGTCTTCGCACTTTAGGATTATCGCGGCATCGGTTTCAGCCGCTGTCCTGCGGGCCAGGTCAGAGAAGCGTTCCGGGTCGCCGGACTCGAATTTGAGTGCCGCTATTTCCGGCTGAAGTGTCGCACCGATCCGGGTGTAGGTATAACGCTCGAACGACATCAGGCGGCGCTGTATTTCGTCGTCATCCATGATGTCGCTGATGAGGATCGCCAGGCCGGGCGGGTTTTCAAATCGTTTTTCATGACGGAACATGACCGTCTCACCGCCGGTTTTGAGCGACCGGCCTTTCATGGTCAATCCCACCGGCCGTATCGGCGGCGCCGAAGCCTCTTCCAGTCGGGCCCTGGATTCCTCAGTCACGTATGGGCAAGCCGACAGTTCGGCTTTGCCGGCGGCCAGACTCATGGCGAAGGCCAGGCAGGTCGGCACGCCGCATTCGCCGCAGTTGGTGCGGGGCAGAAACTTGAAAATCTCGATGCCTGATAGTCCCATTGATTATCTCCTTAAAGCTAGATAAGAGGCTCCATGGTCAGCGCGGGGTGCTCTTTTTCGGTCAGAAAGGTCAGTATTTCTTCTTCTGTAGTACCGACGGTTTCATCTGCTACCCGGTCCAGCAGATCGGGAATGCCGAGTTCCGCCGCCCGGCGGTTGAAGCGCTCGGCCACTTCTTCCTTCAGTGCCCGAGGCATCCAGACCAGCCGTTTGATGCCGCCTTCGGCGGCGAGGAATTTGCGCTGAGTGATGTTGAACTTGGAATGACCAACGAATCCCGGTGTGGTAACTCCGCCGCCGATGGTGCCGGCCAGGGTGGTAAATTTCATACCGCAAGGCGTCATTCCATTGTGTTCCCGGCTGACCGTCATTACCCCGTTACACATCGGCGCCAATGCCGAAATGCACTCCATACAGCCGCAGGCGGTCATCGGGTCGGTCATGATACTGTAAAAATTATAATGGTCAACCTTGCCCCGTGAGGCCTGTTGAACATATTCGTTGACGCCCTGCCACTGACCCAGCCGGGCGTCCAGAGTGGCGCCCTTGGTTACCGGCTGGTTGGGACCGGTGGGATTGATTTCGTACGAGGCCTTACAGTCCATCCAGTTATAGGAACCGCACAGTCCCGTGCGCTCCGGGCTGACGACGCACACATGCGAGGGAGCAAAGGATTGACACATCAGACAGGAATAAAAAACATCGGTCGACTCATCGGTCATCCCCTCGATGCGCTTGTCCCGGGCAGTATAAGCCTGCCCCGCCGGTACCGCAACATGGGCGACATCATCTTCCCCGGTGTAAATCTTCACCTGGAGCTTTTCGAATATGCGCCCGAAGTCTTGGTGCAGTCTGGCGTGGAGCAGTCGGCCTATATGTTCCAACCGGAAACCTTTTTCCACCGCTCCCTTGCTGATTCTGAGCCAGGCCAGGTCGCGTTGACCGATATGCATTACTCCCTGGGCGTAATTGATCAGGTGATGAACCTGCCGTTCCAGTATCGGTTCATAGTCTTCCTGCATCTGCCGCCCGGCAACTTCGATGACAATTGCCAGCGGGAGCTTACTGCCGGCAGTGACATCCGTTATCTCCGGGCCGATTACTTCGACCTGACCGTCGGTTATTGCCGATGACGGCCTGGTGGTCACCCATTCCAGCATCGCGGTGCGGCCGCCGCCGCATTCCAGATAGATATCGTCGCCACGGACCCGCTCCCCCTCGAAAGCCGGGCCGTAGGCTACCGGAACCGGCACTTCGGTAACGATGGTCTTGATGCCCCTGATTTCGGTTGCCCGGGCTACGATGTTGTCGAGAGAAATTCCGCCAACCACCAGTTCCGAAGGGGGTTCACCCGCGCTCAATGACGGGATGGGCGTATCGGCGATTACCGGGAAACCGAAGTTAAGAGCCCCGGCCGCCAGGGCATACCAGCGGTCGCTGACTTCTCCCAGCGCCATGACGAAAGCCGGAACCCGGTCGCGGGTATAAGTAAACAGGCGCTCGGTATCGCCCGCTGATACGTTGCCGAAAGACAGCGCCACTCTGATGGCGAAACCGAAGGCAAAAGCGGTGGCAGTGTCTTCATCGCCGAACGGCACCAGGCGGGAATTCCACCCCGGTTGTATACCGCGCCGGCGCAGTTGTTTCGCCAGTTGCCGCTGGCCTCCGGCGCTCATGAAAACGTACAGATTACGTTTCTGAAGTTCCAGTACTATTTTTTCCGCGTTTTCGTCACTGTCAGTACCGCCCAGAATAGCGGCGAAACCGGGGACACTCCCGTCGACAAACTCCACCCCACGCTTGCGAAGGATAACGTCATCAGCGGCGCCCAGCCACGGCCGGGCTTCATCCGGAAATTCTCCGCCGGCGTAATGGTCGGGGCAGTCTACATAACGCAAGGCTTCGACGATTTCGGCGGCGAATAACGCCGCCAGGCCGGCTTCCAGCACCGAGGTCAGTGAAGTCAGCTGGCTTTCCTCTGTAATGACCGGCGGCAAAAGCTTTCGGCAATGAGCCAGTACCGGTTCCAGTTCACCCAGTGTCCTGACCTTTCTGCCGGTCACCCCGAATATCACCGGCAGGTAATAAGCGGTATCGGGGAAACCGACCGCTGTTTCCGGCGGGTGCCCGGATGATGAGTTCCGCCACGCCGCTTCGGCCTGCTCGACAAGCTCATAAGCGCCGCGAATGGCGCCGGCGGCTATGATAAAAGACATGATATCAACTCACTTTCCCTGGATTTCGGTTTCAGGCAGTCTGTGATAATGCCCTGATCAGCTCTCCCACTTCCTTGACCGCTTCCGGGTGGCGCATGATAAGGACATCGGCGCCGGCCATCACCAGCAGGGAAGCGCTCATCGCTTCCAGGGTGATGCCACGCAGGGCGTCGTCACCCATGGCGGGGTCTTCAGCTTCGAGTGCCCGGGCTTCCTTGGTTTTCCAGGTTTCACGGGCGATGTTGCAGATCAGGGGATACTGCAGTTTTTCGTCCTGCTGGGTCAGCGCCGCCATCCGGATACGCTCCATGACGGAATAGGCGTATTCGATACCATAGCCGATGGAACTGACCGTAGGATCCATAAGTATATCCTGCTCCCGAACCCCCAGGTTGCTCATCAGGATATTCAACTGCTTGGCCAGGTTGATGTCGATGGGGCTGGAAGCGATAACAACATGATTGTACGCCATGGCGACAGCACCGATTTTCTTATAATTGCCTTCCTCCACCGGCCCGATGCAGAGACGCCGGTCAGCAACACTCTCGGCTACCGCACGTAGCACTTCGGTATCCTTGTCCAGGTTGGAAGTCCCCCAGATTATCAGCGGCACCCGAACCGCTTCGCAAACCGCTTTTACGGTCGCTACTGCTTCGGCGGCACTCCGGTCCGAGCCGTTAGGGTCGGTTCCCTGAAGCTGGAGGCAGATCATCTCCGCGCCGAAATCATTTACGCACCGGGCCGCCCAGGCCGCCGGGTTATCCCAGACATCCCGGAAAGGCGCCGCCGCCGCGTCCGGCCAGTCGGTCGGGCGTTCATCATATATTTCCATGGCGATACGCGGCAGGTTCGGCATATCACCTTCGAAGAGGTAAAACGGGTAACTCGTCTGGCCGCCGGTGGTTACCGTGGCCTCGCCATCGCCCAGAATAATGCTCCTGATGGCGCCGTTATAATTGATACGGGGTATTTCAACGGTCATTGTTGCCTCCATCTGTGAATTCAGTATTCCGGCCGTCCGGGATGAACTCCTGTCGAGGGTCGTTTTCAGGCCAGGCGGTTGGCCATTTTGGCCGCCTTAACGGTATTGGCCATCAGCATTACGATGGTCATCGGGCCGACACCGCCCGGAACCGGGGTGATGACGCCAGCTACTTCTTTAACATTATCAAAATCCACATCGCCGGTCAAGATTCGCTTGCCCTCCGCTGTCCGGCCGATTTCGTTGGTGCCCACGTCGATGACGGCGGCACCGGGTTTAACCATGTCGGCAGTGATGAATTTCGGGCGGCCGATGGCGGCGATGAGAATATCGGCCCGGCGGGTATGAGCGGCAATGTCCCTGGTGGCGGAATGGCATACCGTTACGGTGGCGTTAGCTCCAGGCGCTTTCTGCATCAGGATGTTGGCCACCGGCTTGCCCACGATATTGGACCTGCCGACTATCACCACCTCAGCGCCTTCAGTACTGACGCCGCCTCGGGTCAGCAGTTCCTGGATGCCGTGCGGCGTACAGGGCAGGAACCCGGGCTCGCCGATGACCATACGGCCGACGCTGACTGGATGGAAGCCATCGACATCCTTATCCGGGCTGATGGCCACCAGCACCCGATGCTCATTGATATGTTTCGGTAGCGGTACCTGAACCAGTATGCCGTGGATAGCCGGGTCAGTATTCAGTCGGTCGATAAGCTCCAGCAGTTCAACTTCGGTGGTTTCCGCCAGCATGGGGAAATTGGCCGAGTGTATCCCCAGCTCCTTGCAGGCTCTGATTTTACTGCCGACATAAGTCTGTGAAGCAGGGTCGTCGCCGACGATTACCGTAGCCAGTCCGGGAACGATACCGTGCCGGTCCTTCAAAGCCGCCACTTCTGCTTTCAATTCTTCACGAATGCAACGCGCGGTCTCTGTGCCGCTGATGATTCTGGCTGTCATACGCTACCTCTTGATGCTATATTTATGAACTTGGCAGTATCTTCGATACCAATCGGTCGACTGCCGCCGCCGCCGGGGATTCACCCGGCATTTCCAGCAGTGTCTTCTGTTCCCAGTCAAAATCCATTATCGCCTGGTCAAAGGGAACCGTCATGTCCGGACGAATGCCCATTCTAGACATCTCGGCGGTTACCCGCGGCTCCGGTTCTTCATTGCTCATGTTGATGACCACCTGAGTATCGTCGATGGAAAGACCGATATCCCGGATCAACCCCATTATGCTCTCCAGAGTTCGGACCCCCTTGATGGAAGGGTTGGATACCAGTATCAGGTGGTCGGCCGGGCCGGTCGTGCCGCGGGCTATATGCTCCAGCCCAGCCTCATTGTCCAAGACCAGGTATCGGTAATTGGCCGACAGGCGGTCAATGAAATGCCTCAGGACATTATTGGGGAAACAGTAACATCCGGCGCCTTCACCCCGGCCCATGGTTATCAAATCGACATCCCGGCTTTCCACGATGGTCTCATTGAGCCGGAAATCCAGGTAAGACTCTTTGGTGAAGCCCGCCGGAATCGACATTTTCTCGATGTTGAATTCGGCCAGAACCGAGCCTATCGTACGCTCCAATGTCAGTCCAAGGCTGAGCCCCAGGCTGGACGCAGGGTCGGCGTCGACTGCCAGTACCGGCCCCAACCCGCGTTTGACCAGAGCCCGAATAACCAGCGCGGCCAGCGTAGTCTTACCTGTGCCGCCCTTGCCGGCCATGGCGATACTTACGGTCATGTCTGCCGGCCTCGGCCGGGAAAAAGGGTGTCATCGGTATGAGGCAGGAACATGGCCGCCATATAATTATCGGTGAACAGGGCGTTATCGCCCAGTTCGATATTGGTCACCATTCCGGAGACCTGTCTGCCGGCGGCGATCAGTTCGGTGGAGTAACTGCCCAGGCGGGCGCCCAGCAGGGAACCGTTGCCGACGAACAGGAACCGGTCGCGTTTTATATCCGGCAACAAGCCGATTTTAATCGCGTCTTCGACATTCAGATAATTACCGAAGGTGCCGGCGACCACCACGCGGTCGAGATTGTTGAAATCCAGCCCGACGCTCCCCAGAAGCGTCCGGTAGCCGGCAAACATGGCCGCCTTGGCCCGAATCAGATTATCCAGGTCGATTTCGGTCAGCACGATATCCCGATTGTCAGCGGTAGCATCGCTTTTGACCAGGACGAATTCCGGCCCTTCACCCGTATTCCTGATGAGAGAAGATTCGTCGGCCTGAAATTTGCCCCGAGGGTCGATGAAACCGGCATCCAGCAGTGCCGCCACCGTGGAAATCAGTCCAGCGCCGCAGATACCGGCCGCCGGTTTCCCGCCTATGGTACTGACGGTTATACTGCCGTCGGTGCTGTTTATGCTGAGCTTTTCGATGGCGCCGGATGTGGCTATCATGCCGTGTCGGATGCCGCCGCCTTCGAAAGCCGGCCCGGCCGAGCAGGAAGCGCTGACCATCCATTCCCGGTTGCCGACCACTATCTCACCGTTGGTCCCGATGTCGATGTACAGCACCGTTTCATCGCGCTGGAAAATACCGGTGCCGACCAACCCGGACACAATATCGCCGCCGATATAGCTGGAAACAGCCGGGAACATACTGATGGGAGTGTTCGCGGCGGTTTTGAGACCGATTTCCGTTCCATAAACCGACGGGATATGCGTCGCTGAAGGAACATACGGCGCCAGCCGAATGTTCCTCGGGGTGAGGCAGGTCAGCAGATGAACCATGGTAGTGTTGGCCGCTATCATGATATGACTCAGTTCACCTGTCTCGATACCGGCTCTGGCGCTCATTCCCCTGACGAGCTTATCCATCGTGCCGACGATAGCCTGTTGAAGAGTCGGCAGACCCCCCGGCTTGCCGGCATAGGCAATTCGGCTGATGACGTCGGCGCCGTAGACGCCCTGGCCGTTATACTCCACGCCCTGAGCCAGAACCCGTCCCTCCACCAGGTCCAGGATTTCTCCTCTGACACCGGTGGTGCCAATATCGAATGAGGCGCCATACAGCCGGTTCCGGCTGTCACCGGCATCGACAGCGGTAACTACCAGTTGCTCCGGACCTTTGAATAAGGTCAGGGTAACCGCCCACTCTCCCTGACGCAGACAGTCGGACAACTGCTGTAAAACCGGAAGGGTAATACGATACCCGGATATACCCATGTCCGACAGGGCTTTTTCCAGGCGTGAAAGGTCAGCGGTGTTATCCTCAGGTGTAGGCGGGTTCAGCTTGACGTAAAGTTTGAAAACGGGCGGCGCAAAACGCCAGCCGTCTGCCGCCAGTGTCTCCTGGCTGGTGGCCAGCCCTCGCAGATGACCTTCTTCCGCTGGTCGTCTGGAACGTTCCGGAACTCGAATCCTGATATCCTCGATGACTTCGGACATGCAGGCCAGCCGATAACCGGCGTTATACTCCTCGTCGGTCAGCATGCCCCGGTCGCTCCCGGCTACTTCACCCTGTTCCACCACAACCCGACAGGTGCCGCAGATACCATCACCGCCGCAGGCGGCGGCGATGCCGACACCGCCCTTCCTCAGCAGGTCCAGCAGATTGTCTCCCTGGCTGGCGGTCAGGATCAGGCCGTCGGGCATCAACATCACTCGGTATGTCGTTGGTTCAGACATGTCTGCCTATGATTAAAACAGACCGGTCACTTTGCCGGTCTTTACATCGACATCTATTCTTCGGAAAGCCGGGTCGGAGCCGGTCCCGGGCATCAACTTGATATCTCCGGCAACCGGAACGATGAAGCCGGCGCCGTCGTAACTCATTATATCCCGTATCGGCAGTGTCCAGCCCTCTGGCCTACCCTTCAACACCGGGTCGTGCGACAGCGACAGATGAGTCTTGACCATGCAGGTGGCAAATTTATTTATGGTCGTGTCTTGTTCTATCGCTTCTGCCCTGGCCTGGGCTTCAGGCGTGTAACTGACGGCATCGGCGCCGTAAACTTCTCTGGCAATGACGGCTATCCTCTGTCGGAGAGGGGTAGCGTCTTCATAAAGAAACTTGAAATCACCCGGCGTCTCACAGGCGTCCTTGACGGCATCGGCCAGGTCCAGGGCGCCGTCACCCCCGTTCAGCCAGTGGCGGGATACAGCGACCCGGGCGCCGGAAGCCTCGCCAGCCTGTCTGATGACAGCCAGTTCGTCTTCCGAATCGGTATGGAAATGATTGATACAGATTACGGGATTAACGCCGGACTTTTTAACGGTTTCGATGTGGGACAGCAGGTTGGGCAATCCTTTTTCGACCAGGGATGGGTCAGGACTGGTATACACCGAGTCCAGCGCCTTCCCCGGCATAACCCTGGGGCCACCCCCATGCATCTTGAGAGCCCTGACCGTAGCTACGATAACAGCACAGTCCGGCCTCAAGCCGCTGAGGCGGCACTTGATGTTCCAGAATTTCTCGAACCCGATATCGGCGCCGAATCCGCTCTCTGTAACATGATAATCCGACAGCTTCAAACCGATTCGGTCGGCTACAATGGATGACTGGCCCACGGCAATATTGGCGAAGGGGCCGGCATGAACCAGTACCGGTTGTCCTTCCATCGTCTGAAGCAGATTCGGATTAGAGGCGCGCACCATCCAGGCGGTCATCGCCCCGTCAACTTCCAGGTCACGGGTGGTTATCGGTTTTCCCTGCCGGTTATAGGCAACTACTATTCGTCCCATCCTCTGCCGCAGGTCCGCCAGGTCATTGAAAACCGACAGAATGGCCATGATTTCCGAACTGACCGTGATGGTGAATCCCGAACGCATCATGTAACCGTCGTTTTTGCCGCCGAGGCCGATGACGATATCCCGCAGGGACTGGGCGCAGAAATCGATGGTCCAGCGCATCGGTATGTTGTTCGGGTCGATATTGAGACGTTTCAAACCGCGTCCGGCCAGGAACTCATCGGAGTTGTTGACCTCATGTTGCATCCGGGCGGTGAGGGCAACCATTGCCAGGTTATGGGCATTGTTGATGGCGTCGATATCTCCCGTCAGCCCCAGGGAAAACGGCGTCAGGGGAATACACTGGGAACGGCCGCCGCCGGCGGCGCTACCCTTGATATTAAAGGTCGGCCCGCCGGATAGTTGCCGGATGGCCCCCGAAACATTGAGACCTCTACGGCCGAGGCCCTGCACAAGTCCCATGGTGGTGGTGCTTTTTCCTTCGCCCAGAGGTGTCGGCGTGATGGCGGTCACATCGATGTATTTGCCGTTCGGGCGGGACTTCAGTCTGTCGAGAACCGTGGCGTAATCGATCTTTCCCAGGTAATGACCGTAGGGTAACAGTTCCTCTTCGTGTAAACCCCAATCGCTCGCCAAACGCCTGACCGTCTTCATGTCGGATTCGGCGCGGTCGGCCAGTTCCCAATCTTTCAATGTCAGCGGACCTGGTTCTGTCAAACGAAAAGCCTCTCAAGAATCGTGGAATCGGTCTGGGCGTCCCGATGGAAAAACGGGCAGAAAAGGTGATGCCGAACCGTTTGTAATTCCTCGATAATCCAAGTATATTAAGTGCGGAAGGCCCTGTCAAATAACCTATATGCATCACACCTTACCATTTTACGGCCGTCACCAGGCGCGGTTCCTGAAAGCCTATATGGCATTGGGCTGGCTGGCTGGAGTGCCATTACTGGGGCGCTGGATAAAGTCGGCCGCCAATCGTTACGCCCAGGTTACTCATGGCGCTGTTGCCCTGACTGCCGACGAAGCCGAAGAAATTGTCAGACTTTCCGATTGGGTAGCTGTGGGGCGTTGCACCTGCCGGGAAACATTTCATAATTGTGACGCCGAGGTAGAAGCGGAGATTGTAGTCGGTTTCGGCGCCGAGGTGTATTCCGGAGTGCCGGAACAATATCGGGAGGTTTCCTTAACCGAAGCGGTTGAAATTCTCAAGCAGTGTCGGGAAAGGCGATTGATACCGATGATGATGCAGTGCTACGGCCACTACTATGCCATCTGTAATTGCTGTACCTGCTGTTGTGTCCCTCTGCGTCTGAAAAACCGCCACGGCATTGAGTATGCCGTCATCCGTCGTTCCGGGGTTGTTGCGGACTTCGTGAATCAACTGCGAAACCATGGGGATTGAATCTGGTTCCGTACCGAAAATATTGTGTTATAATATACAACCCGAATGAATACACCCAGAATTGCCAACTATATCTCCGACATACTGAACCCGCTGGTGCTCAGTCTCATCATGCTGGCCGTCGTTTCCCTGAATGTAACCGAATCTTTCGGCCAGGCGGTTCTCTGGTTCGTTCTGGTTACGGCGGTGACCATTTTGCCGGTACTGGGTGTGGCCATATTTCTGGTGCGCACCGGCCGGATGGACGCATTGTTTTCCAACCGCAGGCATCAGCGACATCGCATCTATGTCATCGGCCTGTTTTTTACCGTGATGAGCATTTTACTGCTGAACTGGCTCGAGGCGCCGTCGGCCATCATCGCCGTCCTGGTTGTCAGTTTGATAACCGTAGTCAGTTTTGCCGCAATCAACCTCTGGTGGAAGATCAGCGTTCATACCTCGACCATCTCCGCCTTCGTCATCATCATGCACATCTTTTTCGGCTGGTGGGCTGTTCCGACTTTGGCGCTGGTACCGGCGATGGGGTGGGCCAGGGTTCAACTGGCCCAGCATACGGTCGGCCAGGTGGTTGCCGGCGCTCTTTTGTCAGCCATAATCGTTCTGGTGATATTCCGACAATACCAGGTTATATAAAATAGCGGCTGGCTCAAAAGCCGGCCGCTATTTTATTGAATTATTCTGTTATTTTTTCGATCGTTTCATCAAGCCCCGGCCGATACCGAATAGCAGGGCGCCGCAAACTAGGATAAAAATAATGAAAAAGATCAGGCTTTGCGCTTGTTCGTCCATTTTTCTCCCCTGACCGGAATCCAACCGGTGTCTTTTTGAGCGTCAGTATAGCACCAACCATAACCGAGCAAAAGACCGTCAGGGGAAGGTTAAGGGAAAATTATCTGAGAAGGCAAAAAGCTGGCTCCCGAGGAAGGATTCGAACCTTCGGCCAATCGGTTAACAGCCGACCGCTCTACCGCTGAGCTACTCGGGAACGCAATAGGTTGTGGCTGCCGAGCCAGGATTCGAACCTGGGCAAAAGGATTCAAAGTCCTTCGTGCTACCACTACACAACTCGGCAACGAGAACCGGTAATGGCAGGCGCCTGGTGCCGGAGGTCGGACTCGAACCGACACAGGAGTCGCCTCCTAGCAGTTTTTGAGACTGCCGCGTCTACCATTCCGCCACTCCGGCTTCTTCAGCCGAATCATTTAAAGGTACTTGGTGCCGAGGCCCAGACTTGAACTGGGGACACGCGGATTTTCAGTCCGCTGCTCTACCAACTGAGCTACCTCGGCGCCTGAACAACGCAAGATATTGTAGCCGTTTAGTCTGACCCGGTCAAGCTGTCGGCGTCTGTCCTGGTCGGCTTAATCCGGACGAAGGTCGATGAAATGAGGCTCAATACCGGCTTCACTCAAAGCCTTGATGAGATCCGGCAGTTCTTCGGTCACGGTAACCACCACCACTTCCAGCCCATAGCGAGCCGCTTCTATGATGGTTTCGGTAACCGCGTAAAAATAGTGGGGCGCGGTGCCGGCTTTTTTTAAGGCGGCATAAGCCTCGATACCTATAGCCGCGATATGCCGCTGGCTTCTGACCAACAGCATCAGCCGGTCAATATCGGCCATGGAAGATCCACCTTCTCGGATGCCTGGAACAGCGGCCACGAAAACGGTGCCGGGACTCAGCGGGACAATGCCCCGGATACCGGTAATGCCAACGTCTTCTCCTTGGCTGGCGCTGGTGGTGGCAATTCCCCTGGCTCCGGTGTCGATGCCGGTGCCGGCTACCAGAATGCCGTCCTTCATTAAAAGGCCTACTTCCTGGCCATCGGCGATATCGTCCAGGGCCAGAGCGGCATTGACGGTGATATCGGTCACGGCGCGTTCGGCCAGTTCAACATAATTATTGAGGTCGCGCAACTGGTGGAGCATCCAGTTGACGCCGTTGGAGGTCAAGCGATACCGGGAGCGGCCTTCCGAAGTTACCAGTTTGTCGGCCATGAGTTGCTTGATGTACTCGGATACCGCCTGGGGGGTTATCTCAAGTTGAGTGGCGATGGTTTTCTGCTCGACCGCCGGCCCCTTGGCCGCTATCTCCACCAGTATCTGGAATCGGGTTGATGAGTTTTTATTTTGCAGTATATCCGACATGGTGCCTCTGGAATACTAGGTGAATTAATTATAACACTTTCGTGAAGGGAAGAAACGGGTCAGCCGGATGGGGAAAGAAGGGGAATGTAGGCCGTACAGGTCTCGAACCTGTGACACCCTGATTAAAAGATACAAAACAAACGTAAAACAGCGTGCTGAGTAGTACCAACGAGGTTATATTTCCTATTGGAAAGCATCAAGGCGTTGCGTTGGGTAATGGGTCTCCCCAAATATTTGGCTAGCAAAATGTTAGTGATATATTTGGCTCTCCATAAACTCGATAATTTTGATAGCCCTTTTTAGATATTCATCGATTCTAGCGATTGAAATATCTGATGATTTACCATGAACTATTCTGTGACGGTTTGCCATAATTGCATCGATAGCCTCTTTACCCCCATTTTCGTCACTAAATGCCTCTAATTCTTCAGCCCATAATATATCAAATATTTTATGAACCTCAATAAATTTTTTCATATTCGGATTTGTTATCTTCGAAAGAACAGAATTGGAAAAATCAGCAACCTTAGGATTTGAAGAATCATTAATATATTTCCGATAGACCAAGCCGATAGCGTTTTCCAATAGTCCTGCACAAAGAACACAAAGATATCTTGCCCAATGGCCGCGCATCTCAATATCGTCGTTGGTTGCAATACCAGATTTGTTAATTAATGATTGGATACTTTGAAGTTGACTGACTAGTTCGGCGTCACGCATTTTAAACCTGAAAAGTCCTGATAGCTATATCGATGCGCGTTTTTACACTATTTTCGTTTGATGTAGCTTTCTCTACAGACTCCCTATAAGAATTGTTTTGTAAAAGAGCCGAATATTGCCGAACAACAGATTCTTTGTCAATTTGTGTGTTCGAGGAAATACGTTTTGCTAACCCAACCATTACTGAATCAAAGACAGCCGCATTGAGAGCTCTGGGCGCTTTTGTTCTGAAAGCCCGTTTACCGACAGTCTCATTGATAAGAGAAACAGTGTTTTTAAAAATAGTCGAAGCCTCAGTACAAAATTCTTGAGAACAGTGCCTATGTTTCCGACTAAATTGATTGAGAAATTCTTCCATTGGTCTAAAATAAGTTTCATGCTCAAAATATAAAGCGAGAAAGCGCAAAATTAATTCTTGGTCTTTCAGAATAAGGCTTTTAGAACCAAATATTGTTCTCCAATTGGGTTCGTTATTTAATTCATGAAGCGTGTCTACGAAATCTCCATGGTCAATCGCTACTCTTATCTGCTGAGGGGCAAGTTTTCTACCAGTATTGTTTAGTCGTTCAAAGATGTGGTAGATGCTCGAATCATCCTCTCTTGGTGATTCTTGTTTGACGATTGTTGCGTGTATTATTGAATCGTTTAATGCGACTTTGTCGCTTGGGTCAAGGGTATCATAGGTCTTATCGAGATATTTCTTTTGAACATTTGATAATCGAAATACTCTTCTTGAAGAGGTTTCCGGGTCAGGCTGAAAATATCCTTTGAAGAAAAATTCAAGTGATTTAAGTCTTTGCTGTCCATCGATCACGAGCAATTTATTTGATTCCGATTCTTTTGCTAAAAAAATCCCAGGAACGGGTAATCCTAGTAGAAGCGACTCGATAAAACGTGAGGCTTCGTTGATATTCCAAACATACGCTCTTTGGAATGGTGGAATATATATGTCTTCTCGAATAAGTCTTTTCACCAATCCTTCAGCGTCGTAGTCGGCACCAAAAGAAGTTATTTCATATTTTATAGGAACAACAGTGTCATCCTTTGACGCTTCATCAATGACTTGTCTCTCAGGGTTAAAATTGCTTGAATTCACCATAATGACCTCTCTAATTAATTGGGTATATGCATATGTTATTGTTTCAAGGACTAAAACATCATCAGAATTTCCTGAATCGAGATACTTTTAGTTGATGATAGTCTCGATTAACCCAATTTCTGCATTGGGTTGACGTGATATATCCGTTGTGAGCATCCTTGTGACAATTGGGGCAGAGCGCAATCAAGTTAAAAAGTCGATTGTTCGAATTGTCCATATCAATGTGGTGGATATGAAGAGTGCGAGAATAAGAACATTCTTCATTTTCGCATCTATGCTTTGCCCTCCTCATGACCTCTTGACGTACTTGGGGTGGCAACGGTTCTCTTTCATTAGCTTCGTTTTCAAATACCAATTTGGTAGCTGTGGATTTGGTAGCATTTTTAATACTAGCTCTGAATCGCCCTGATTTATACAGAAAGAAACCAGTCGAAACAGCCACGATACCAATAATAGTCCATCCTAACACAGCGTTTGCCTTCCACCAATCCATGATGAGGGCTAAAGCTATGAGACTGATAAAAATGACAGCAAATATAAAATCATCTTTTACTTTTTTGTTTCGAGCCACGGTTACCCCCCCAAAGTAGATTAAACGATTTTAAACCGGCGGGAACGCTAACGCAAGAAAAAGTCAAAAAATGAATTCTGATACTGAACCTACAACCCTTGTATTGCTCGAATTGCAAGAGTCAATAATATATCATCGATACTTTATTAGAAGAGAGGCCTGCCAAACAGGAATTGCTTGAAAACGGTTAGCAAAAGGGGAAGGGGTTGAACGTAGGCCGTACAGGTCTCGAACCTGTGACACCCTGATTAAAAGTCAGGTGCTCTACCAACTGAGCTAACGGCCCATGAGACTAATGAGTTTAACAAAATAGGCGTATCTGCGCAACTGAAAACAACATTTGCATCGTCGGTCCTCATCGGATAAATTAAAGGGGAGCAATATTAGAAAAAACGGTTACGGAGATTGTGTGCTATGGCGAAAATCAGAGTAGGCATCAACGGGTACGGTGTCATCGGCAAACGGGTGGCTGATGCTGTGGCCCTTCAGGACGATATGGAAGTTGCCGGGGTCACGGCGGTCAATGCCGATTACCGGGTTCGGGTGGCCGTTGAACGTGGCTATCCGGTGTACGGAGCGGTTTCCGAAAAAACGGCCATGCTCAAGGAAGCCGGAATACCGGCTGAAGGCGGCTTGAATGACCTGTTGAAAAAGGTGGATGTGATTGTCGATTGCACGCCCAAAGGTATAGGCGCCGGCTTGAAAGAGGTGTATTCGGCCGCCGGTGTTAAGGTGATTTTCCAGGGCGCGGAAAAGCATGAAGTCGCCGGGTTGTCCTTTGTCGCTCAGGTCAATTACACCACAGCCCTGAACCGGCAGTTCGCCCGGGTGGTGTCCTGCAACACAACCGCTCTGTGCCGGGTGATGAACGCCTTCAATAAACGGGGCTGGGTCAAAAGAGCCAGGGTGATGATACTGCGCCGAGGCACTGATCCCTGGGAAAGCCACCGTGACGGCATGATCAACACCGTTATTCCCGAAACCAGGGTGCCTTCACACCAGGGGCCTGATGCCCGAACTGTCATCAACGGGCTGGACATAACCACAATGGCCGGTGCCGGGCCGTTCAACTTGAGCCACATGCACTACGCCATGGTGGAAACACAAAACCCGGTCAGTCTGACAGAACTGCGCCATGCGCTGTGGGAAGAGCCGCGTCTGGCTTTTGTCCGGTCGTCCGACGGGCTGGTGGCCATGAATTCGGTCATCGAACTGATGCGTGATTTGGGACGGCCTCGAAACGATATGTGGGAAGTAGGTATCTGGGAAGACGCGCTGGCGGTGGATGAGCGTGAAGCTTACCTGGTTTTCCAGGTTCACAACGAAGCGGTGACTATACCGGAGAACGTCGACGCCATCCGGGCCGTGACTGGCATCGAAACAGATCCGGCGCGCTCGATGGCCAAAACGGATGCCGCCCTT
The DNA here is from genome assembly GCA_000143165.1 of Dehalogenimonas lykanthroporepellens BL-DC-9. Classification (NCBI taxonomy): domain Bacteria; kingdom Bacillati; phylum Chloroflexota; class Dehalococcoidia; order Dehalococcoidales; family Dehalococcoidaceae; genus Dehalogenimonas; species Dehalogenimonas lykanthroporepellens. The sequence goes on along the minus strand of CP002084.1, from coordinate 786,885 downwards.
GGCGTAGTCAAGAGTTTCCTGCCCAGGACGATACCCGAGGCGGCGGTTCACGCGGCCATCGGCGAGGCGTTGAAAGCGGAGAGAGACGAATACCGTGATGAAGGCTACAAGGGCGCTGAAGAGCCGTTCTAGCCCTGGCTGATTACTTCGATATCGTCGCCGGCTACCACATCACCGCCGGTGACGATGCGGGAGAACACGCCTTCCAGGGGCATGACGCACATGCCGACCTGGTGATAAATCTGACAGTGTTGATGGCACTCCTTACCGATCTGGGTGATTTCCAGTTCGACGCCGCGGCTGGTGCGCAGTCTCGAGCCGATGGGCAGTGTCTTCAATTCCAGACCTTCGGTGGTCAGGTTTTCGGCGAAATCGCCGGCCGTAAGGGTCAATCCCTTGGCCCGCATCTTGTCGATACTGGAATTGTCCAGCAGACTGATCTGGCGATGCCAGCCCTGCCGGGCATGAGCGTCCCCGCTCAGGCCGAAGTCGGCTTTGAGAACACCACTGCCGATGTCCCGTTTTTTGGTGCCTTTTTTGGAACTGGTGCAAACTCCGATGATCTTACCCATCAGTCCGTCTCCGATATTCGCCGCTCTTGCCGCCTGTTTTGGTCAGCAGACAGGTATTTTCGATGGTCATGCCTTTATCGACCGCTTTGCACATGTCATAGACGGTCAGTGCCGCTACGGAAGCCGCGGTAAGCGCTTCCATTTCCACTCCGGTCTGGCCGGTGGTCGATGCCTGGGTGCAGATACGAAGGCAATCCTCACCGGCGAATTCGAAATCCACGGTTACGGAGCTTATCATCAGCGGGTGACACAAAGGTATCAGGTCAGGGGTTTCCTTGGCCGCCATGATTCCAGCTACCCGCGCGACCGCCAGCACATCACCTTTTATTAACTGGTTATTCCGAATCAGGCACAGCGTCTCCGGTTTCATGCGTACCGTTGACTCCGCCTCGGCCTGTCGCCGGGTCACTGCTTTGCCGGCGACATCGACCATTCGGGCCTGTCCGGTCGGATCGACATGGGATAGTTCCATATCGAGTTAACCTCCAATCTGTTTCATCTGCCGTCCGTTGACCGCCGCCTCCATCAGATTGTGGCGTTCCGGTTTGGAATCGATGGCTTTGAGTAAAAGTTCCCTGATGTCGCTTGCGCTGCCGCCCTGGCGGATGACATCCCTGATTTCTATTTCGGACTCGTCGAGCAGGCAGGGCCTCAGTTTGCCGTCGGCGGTCAGTCGGAGGCGGTTGCATTCACTGCAGAAATTATGGGAAATGGGGCGGATGAACCCTACCGTGCCGTGCCCGGAGCCAAAACTGAAATAGTTGGCTGGACCGGCGCCACTGATACAACAAGCCCACAGCGAGCCGAGTTCGGTTTCAATTCTAGCCTTGATTTCGGCGACGGTAATGGTGTCATAAGTGGAAGCTCCGTCGAAAGGCATATACTCGATGAACCTGACATGCCAGTCTTCATCCCTGGCTTTAGCCGCGAATCCGACGATTTCATCGTCGTTCAGGCCCGGCATGACCACCACATTGATTTTGACCGGGGACAGGCCGACCACGTGAGCTTGCTCAATACCCGCCAGCACGTCGTCCAGTTTACGCCCTCCGGTGATGAATTCGAAGCGGTCGCTTTTGAGTGAATCCAGTGAGATATTTATGCGGCGCAGGCCTGCCTGTTTCAATCCGGCGGCTTGTGCCTTGAGTAGTGTTCCGTTGGTTGTCAGCGAGATATCCTCGATGCCCGGTATGGCTGTCAACAGCTCGATAAGATTGGACAGACCGGGTCTGACCAGCGGCTCGCCTCCGGTCAGACGGATATGGTTGACACCCAGTTCGGCGGCGACGCGGCTGATTTGGGCTATCTCTTCGTAAGAAAGGATATCGTTGTGCCGCAGGTGATCCACGCTGGCGCCGGAGCAATACATGCAGCGCAGGTTACAGCGGTCGGTAACCGATATCCGGAGGTAGTTAATCCGCCGGTTATAGGCGTCCTGGGCGCCGACAAGGCAACTGGCTTCGGTCAATCGAGTGATATCCCCTGTAGGTTAATCCTGTCTTAAAACCTATTCTATCACCCGGTACTAATACCGGACAAATATTTCCAATTCCCTTCGCCGGGTCAGGCATTACCGGTATCAGCCAGCGCCATGGCCAGATTCACCAGTGTCGCCACCGGAGTTCCGGTAGCCCCCTTGGTCAGATGGCCTTTTTCCTTATCACCCCAGGCGGTGCCGGCGATATCCAGGTGAACCCACGGCGTTTCGGATGAGATGAATTCCGACAGGAAAAGACCGGCGGTGATAGTGCCGGCGGGACGGCCGCCGACATTCCGAATATCGCTGTAAACGCCTTTATACTGCTCCCGGTATTCCGGCCAGGCCGGCAACTGCCAGATACGCTCACCGGCTGATTCCCCGGCGGCGATGACTTTTTCAGCCAACTCCGGGTTGTTGGAAACCGCGGCCGAGGCCTGATTGCCCAGAGCGATGATTACTGCGCCGGTCAGGGTTGCCACATCGACTAGCGCTTTCGGCTTTTCACGGTCGATATAAGTCAGGGCGTCTGCCAGTATCAGGCGGCCCTCGGCATCGGTGGAAATGACTTCCACCGTTTTACCGTTGAGCATTTTGATTACATCACCTGGTTTGAAGGCGCCGCCGTCGGGCATATTTTCAGTCGCCGGCACAGCGGCGATGACGTTCACACGGGGTTTGAGACGGCCGACAGCCTTCATGGCGGCGATGACGGCGGCGCCGCCGCTCATATCGAACTTCATTTCTTCCAGCTTGTCTGACGGTTTGATGGAGATGCCGCCGGAATCAAACGTCAGTCCTTTGCCGACCAGCCCCAGATCCCAGACTTCATCGTCACTGCCCCGATATTTCATGATTATCAGTTTCGGTGGATTAGATGAAGCAGAACCATTTGATACCGCCAGCAGGCCGCCCATACCCAGTTCTGCCATCGTTTCCCGCTCGATGACCTCGACCTCGATGTTTTCTTCTTCGCCGATAGACAGGGCGGTTTCGGCCATCACTGCCGGGGTCATATGGTTGGAAGGCTCGTTGGCCAGGTCGCGCGCAGTGCAGACCGCTTCACCGACGGCCAGTCCCTGCGCCACACCCCGTTGAAAGGCGCCAACGTCGAACCCCGTTTCTTCTGACAGGCCGATTGACAGAAACGGCTGGTATTCACTCTTTTTGGTGAGGTAACGCTCGAAAGCATAACTGCCCATGACCGCCGCTTCGGCCAGGGCGTGGCCGGTATCGGCGGCGTTAATTCCGGTGTCCGGCAGGATGAAGGTCAGAGAACGGCTCCGGCTTCGATGGGCGCTCCGGCAACCATCGGCCAGTATGGAACGCAGTTTCGGTCGGGTAATCTCCGTTTTCTTTCCCAGTCCCAGTAAAAGGAATTTACCGACATCGGGTCGGGACAGACCGTGGATGAGGGTTATCTCGGAGGCGGATCCTTTTATCTCCTTATTCCGGCGTAATCGGGCGGTCAACTCCATCAATTCCGGGTCGGGGATAGCATCGGTCTCCTCTTCCCAGATGCCGATTATCACCGCGTCTGCGGCAGGTTTGATTGACTTGTCTTTGAGCAGTTCTATTTTCATGTAACCTCACTATCTGTTTTTATTGATGTCACCGGCTATTTTTTCGACTGCTGTCGATAAATCAGTATCCGGATGGATTATATAGTTGGGAGAGCCGGGCACTTCCATCCGCTTTTCCAGCATCTGATACACTTCCCAGTCGGCGTCTGAAATGGCGTCCGCCTGACGGCTCCGGCCGGCCAGTCGTTCCCGGGCAGTCTGTCTGGGCGTGGCCAGGTAGATAATTATGAAACGGACTCCGGTGTTCCGGGCAATCCGTCTGAGTGGCGCCCGCCATTTACGGTTGAGATTGGTGGCATCAATCAGGACGTCACGTCCGGATTTCAGATATTCCTCGGCGGCTGTATAGATGGCATTGAAAACGCGGGTATGTTCAGCTTCGGAATAAACTGGATTGGCGATGATGGATTTTCTTATCCGGTCGCTTTCCAGAACCGCCAGGGGAGTTTTCTGCCCCAGTTTAGCCGCCAGATAACTTTTTCCCGAGCCGGGAAGCCCCACCAGGGCCACCAGTGTCGGCCGGCCGACCGCCCCGAGGTGGGGCGGCGGTACCAGACTGTGGATTTTATTCACATCCGATGCCGGAACTGCCATCTTTTTCATCATACCATTAATGCCTGACCGGGCAACGCCCTTGACGCGATTTCAGCGCCGGTTATTCCAACAACCCGAATAATGCCGGTTGACCATTATCGTGGCGCGGAATTTCCGGAACGAACAGCACTTTCTTCGGGCATTTGTAGTTAGCCAGATTATCCAGGCAATACTTCTTGACTTGTTGCTCGGACAGCTCGACGCCGGCCTTGAGCCTGACTACCGCCAGTACTACCTCGCCTCTCATGCCGTCAGGGTCCGGGATGCCTGAAGCGGCCGCTTCTTCTATGTCGGGGTGTGTGGACAGGATGTCGGCGATATCGGAAAAATAAATGTTCTGGCCTTTAGTGATCAGCATCGGCTTTTTAACTCCGGTGATGAAGAGTTCGCCATGTCCGTCAAGATAGCCGATATCGTCGGTGTAGAGCCAGCCGTTGCGGATATACTTCCGGTTCTCTTGTGGCAGATTATGATAACCTCGCATGATGGGACCGGCGATGATTACTTCACCCGGTTCGCCGGTCGCCATGTCATGTCCGTCCTCATCAACCACTCGAACACGGAAACCTGGTATTGCCGGGCCGACACTGCCGTTGCGCCCCGATATGGTCACATTCTGGCAGGTGACGTGCGTCACTGATTCGGTCAAGCCGTAATATTGGATGAGATTCCTGCCGGTAAGTTCCTCGAAGGCTATAATCGTATTTACCGGTATCGGCGCTCCGGCACTGCCGCACATTCTCAGGGAGCGCAGGTCGTATTTCAGGCCGTTATTCCTGATATGGTTGACGATCATGGCGTGGATAAACGGAACACCGTGGAACATGGTGGCTCTTTCCCGTTCGATGGCGCACAGTACGGCGTCGATGGAAATTCCACCGATCATCACAATGGAACTGCCGGCAAAGAGGCAGGTCATCATGATGATGGTGATGCCCATGGTGTGATGAAGCGGCAACGCGAAGAGTATGGCTGTATCGTTTTCATCCTGGCGGAAACCGGCCGCGGAACCGGCGGCGGCTTCTATAAGAGCCTGCTGGGTTATTTCAACTCCGTGCGGTCGCAGGGTCGGACCTGAAGTATAGGCGATGTGCGCCAGTTCGGGGCACTCGGTAACTGTCGGCGGCGCTTCGGAGTCGTGGAGCAAAGCACTCAGGGGGGTGGCGGTTTCGTCGCCGTTTCCGACGGTCACGATTTTCTCCAGATGGTCGCATGACTCGAAAAACCGGTTGAATTTCCTGGCCAGAGAGGGTTCTACGAAAAGCCATTTCGGACGACAGTCGTTGAAGACAGCTTTGAGCTCGACCGGTTTGTATTTGGTATCCAGGGGGACAGCCACTGCCCCGGCTTTAACGATGCCGAAATATACTACCGGGAAATCTACGCTGTTTTCCATCAACAGAGCGATACGGGTTCCCGGCTTGACGCCGTGTTTGACCAGTTCGTTCGCCAGGCCGTTGGATAACGTGTTGAGGTCGGCGTACGACAGAAGTCGGTCACCCATTTTGAATGCTGTTCTATCACCATGCCGGCGCGCCGCGTCGGCAAGAAAAGTTGTCAAATCCATGGGAATCCTCGTCACGGGAGTAGCCGAAGTCTACCAAATCAAGGCGATGTTGCCAAATACGCCTGCCTTTCGGGCAGGTGGTTACTGCACTTGCTCGGGGTGTGACAAAAGGCCGTTGACAATGATTGCTGAAAGCTATAATATGTTCTAAAATAGGTATCATATTAGCAAGTAATTATATTTATAATATGGATATCGACCTGATATTTTATCGAGGTTGTTTTCTTGATTATCACTGCCGGTAAATGCCGGAAACAGGGATTCGTTTCCTTCGTTTTTTACGGGAATACGAATCCAGCGCTCTGAAAAACTTTAGAGCCCCCGGATTGTTCGTAAAACACCTTCAGCGGTATAATGAAAAGCTGTATCGATTCAAGGAGTACCTATGCCGCTGGACAAGATAATCGTAAAAGGGGCGCGTGAGCATAACCTTAAGAATATAGACGTCACCATCCCGCGTGAAAAACTGGTCGTCATCACCGGGGCATCCGGTTCCGGTAAAAGCTCGCTGGCTTTCGACACCATCTATGCTGAAGGACAGCGCCGTTATATGGAATCTCTATCTGCTTATGCCCGGCAGTTCCTGGGTCGCATGGAGAAACCCGATGTCGATTACATTGAAGGGTTGTCGCCGTCCATCTCGATTGACCAGAAGGGCAGTTCCCGCAACCCACGTTCCACCGTCGGTACCACCACTGAAATATACGATTATCTGCGCCTGTTGTTCGCCCGGGTCGGCCACCCCCATTGTCCCGAATGCGGCCGGGAAATCGCCATGCAAACGGTGGAGCAGATAGTCGATACGGTACAGGGACTACCCGAGGGTTCACGCATCATGATATTGGCGCCTATGGTCAAGGACCGAAAAGGGGAACACCTGGCCGTTTTCAGGGACTTGAGGAAGTCCGGTTACGCCAGGGTGCGGGTCGATGGCGGTATCCGGGATCTGTCGGAAGAAATCGAACTCGATAAGAATAAAAAGCACCGGGTTGAGGTCGTCGTTGACCGGCTGGTTATCGGCCAGTCCGACACTCAAAGCCGGCTGGCTGATTCGGTGGAAACCGCTTTGAAACTGGGTGAAGGCACGGTACTGGTTTCGGTTATCGACGGCCAGGAACATCTTTTTTCTGAGAATTTTGCCTGTGCCGAATGCGGTATTTCGATGGGGGAAATAGAGCCCCGCAGTTTTTCCTTCAATTCGCCTCACGGCGCCTGCCCGGATTGCACCGGTCTGGGCATCAAGATGGAATTCGACCCGGATCTTGTAATCCCCAACCGGAAGCTGACCCTGGCTGAAGGCGCCATTCATCCGTATCAATGGCAGACATGGTATTTTTCTCAGCTGGCTGATGTCGCCCGACGACACCGCTTCAGTCTGGACACGCCGGTTGAACAACTGACCGAGGAACAGCTGGACTTGGTGCTGTATGGTGAAGGCGGCCGTCGTTACAAAGTCAAAAACCGGTTCGGTAAAACCCGGGAATACACCTCCGGCTTTGAGGGGGTCATCCCCCGGCTGGAACGTCTTTTCAAGGATTCGGAATCGGAACAGGTTAAGGCTGGTATCGGCCGGTATATGGTAGACAAACTCTGCGCTTCCTGTGGAGGGCGACGTTTGAAAACCGAAGCCTTGGCTGTTCTTATCGATGGCAAAAACATTGCCGAAGTCTCCGCCATGTCCATCACCGAAAGCCTGGGTTGGGTTACAAGACTCGAAAGTCAGGATACCCCGTTTACGGAAAAGGAACGCCTCATTGCGCGCCAGATACTCAAAGAACTGACCTCCAGGCTGGGTTTTCTTCACGATGTAGGTCTGGATTACCTGTCCGTGGACCGGGCCTCGGCAACCCTGTCGGGCGGTGAGTCCCAGCGGATACGGCTGGCTACTCAAATCGGTTCGGGACTTATGGGCGTACTCTATATCTGTGATGAACCCACCGTCGGCCTGCATCCGGCTGATGATTCCCGGTTGATCAATACCCTTTTGCGCCTGCGGGATTTGGGCAACTCCATCATCGTGGTCGAACACGATGAGGCCATGATGCGAGCCGCTGACTGGATTGTAGATATGGGGCCGGGATCTGGCGAAGGGGGGGGGCATGTCGTCGTTTCCGGCTCGCTGGACCAAGTACTGGATAGCCGTGATTCGATAACCGGACAGTATCTGTCCGGTCGTAAGACCATACCGCTTCCGGCCGTCAGGCGGACCGGCAACGGAAGGGAGATGGTCGTCAGGGGCGCGCGTCAGAATAATCTGAAAAACATAGATGTTCAAATACCCCTCGGCCGGCTCGTCTGCATTTCGGGCGTTTCTGGTTCCGGTAAAAGCACCCTGGTCAACGAAATTCTTTTTAAGAAGCTGGCCCATGAATTTCATGGCGCCCGGGACAAACCCGGCGATCATGACGGCATTGATGGTCTCGAATACATTGATAAAGTAATTGCCATCGACCAGGCGCCTATCGGGCGTACCCCCAGGAGCAATCCGGCCACCTATACCGCGGCCTTTACGCCTATTCGTGATTTATTTGCCAGCCTGCCTGAAGCCAGGGTGCGTGGATATAATTCTGGGCGTTTTTCCTTCAATGTCAAAGGCGGGCGGTGTGAAGCCTGTAAGGGTGACGGCTACATTGAGATTGAGATGCAGTTTTTACCCGACGTAACTGTTCCGTGCGAAATCTGTCGTGGCCGCCGTTATTCCAGAGAGGTTCTGGACATCCGCTTCAAGGGTCAGAATATTGCCGATGTGCTCGATATGACGGTGGATCATGCGCTGGAGTTTTTTACCCATATTCCATCGGTCATGAATAAACTTAAAAGCATGCATGACGTCGGTCTGGGTTATATCCGGCTGGGACAGCCGGCACCCACTCTTTCCGGCGGGGAAGCCCAGCGAATCAAGCTGGCTACTGAACTGGCCCGGCGACCGTCTGGCCACACGCTGTATATTCTGGATGAGCCGACCACGGGGTTGTCGTTTGAAGATATCGCCGCCTTGCTCAAAGTATTACAGCGACTGGTTGATGTCGGCAATTCTGTGGTTGTCATTGAGCATCAACTGGACATCATCAAGAATGCCGATTGGATTATCGATCTGGGGCCGGGCGCCGGTCATCGGGGTGGAGAAATAGTAGGCGTTGGCACTCCGGAGCAAATTGCCGATATCCCGCTGTCGGCGACAGCGGGATATCTTAAGCCGTTGCTGAAGCTGTGATCATGATTCTGCGGCGGTTCAGCCAGTCGATGACCAGATTCAATACTTCATCGCGGCAGGCTTCATTATAGACCTCGTGATAGCAGTCGGCCATGATTTTCAGTTCCTTGTCGGAGCTTCCTGCCGTCTGGTACAACAGACGGCTCCCGGCAGGGGCGGCCATACGGTCGCCGCCACCGTGCAATATTAACAACGGCGCGCGGATACGCCGAAGTTTATCGCGGGTCTGCCGAACGGTCCGCATCAGCTCGGCACCCATTCGCGCCGGTATCCGGCCGGTATGCACCAGCGGGTCATTGACATAATCCCTGACCACCTGGCTTTCACGGCTGATGGTAGTTGATGGTAGTTTCCGGATACCTAACCGGGGAACCAGAGCGGAAAATACATCGGCCAATTTGACCAGTATCCGGGGCAGACTGGCTTCAATGTCTAGGGGAATACCGGAAATCACTGCCCCGGCGATATCTTTAGGCCGGGTCGTCAGATAAGCCGCCACTTCCAGGGCGCCGAGGCTGTGACCCATGAGAAACAGCGGTCTGCCGGGGTGATTTTCAAAAGATGCCTGAATGAACTGATTCAGGTCACTGGTAAGGTCCTCAAAACTGTTTACATAACAACGCTGGCCTGGCGAACGCCCGTGCCCTCGCTGGTCGAAAGCACGGACGGTGAAACCGGCCCGAACCAGCCGTTCGGCCACCGGCTGGTAACGACCGGAATGTTCAGCCAAACCGTGTACCAGAATGACCGTTCCGGTTGAGGGGCTGTCCGGAGTCCAAACTTGATAGTACAGACCGCCGGAGCAACCATTGTCAAATGTGCCTTCAGTATGACGCATTTATCAAATATAGCAATCTGATGTGTTTTTGACAACGTCGCCGCTTCATCAATAAGATAAGTTACGGAGGATAACAGATGATTGAAAGAGAAGCCGCGCTGGCGGTGGTCAGGCAGGAAATACCCAACGGGAATCTAGTCAAGCATATGCTGGCCACCGAGGCGGTCATGAGAGCTCTGGCCGCCAGATTCGATGAAAATATCGATGAATGGGGGCTGGCCGGATTACTCCATGATGTTGACCTGGAGCGCTGTGACGGTGATATGAAGGTACATGGACGCCTGTCGGCTGAGATAGCCGCCGGAATGGGCGCCTCAGAAGCTGTCAGCCATGCTATTTTGTGCCACGGCATGCTTGGGGAGCCGCGGGTCAGTTTGATGGATAAGGCGTTGTACTGCGCCGACCCGGTAACCGGGCTGATAACCGCCGGAGCACTGATACGTCCGGAGAAAAAACTGGCGGTGGTCAAAGCCAGTTCAATACTCAAGCGGTTCAAGGAAAAGAGTTTTGCCGCTGGTGCCAACCGGGAGCAGATAGCCTTGTGCTCGGAAATCGGACTGACTCTGGATGAGTTCGTCACCCTCTCGCTTGAAGCAATGCAGAGCATCGCTGACGACCTGGGGCTTTAATTATAGGCGACCCGGATATCGGACCCGTCCGGTGTTTTGAAGACTTCTATTCGGGCCGGGAAGGCGTCTTTGAATTCTTCGATGTGCGTGATCACCAGGACGCAGTCAAATTGGTCCTGAATGCTGGAGATGGCGGCCTTGAGCTTGTCAATACCGGCGGCGTCCTGGGTGCCGAAGCCCTCGTCGATAATCAATGTTCTCAACGGCGCACCGGTACGATGTGACAGCAGGCGCGACAAAGCCAGCCTCAGGGCGAAGTTGATACGGAAGGCCTCGCCGCCGCTGAAAAGTTCATAGTCACGGATTCCCAGTTCATCACTCACCTTGATATCGAAGGTTTCCGTAGTTTCTCCTTTTCGAGTAAGACGCTGTAGCTCGAGCTTCAGGCTCATGCGGTTATCGGTCATTCGGCTCAACAGGGCGTTGGCCTCAGCCTCGATTTCCGGCACTGCGTCTTCGATGAGATTGGCTTGAAGTCCATTACGGCCGAAATGCTTTTGCAGTTCGCGATAAACACCTTCCGATTCGGAGAATTTACGGACTTCGGCTTCCTTCGTGGTGATGTCCTGTTTTAGTCGTTCCAACTGGACCAGACTTTGTTTCAGACTGCCGATGGTCTCATTGAGGGACGAAACTTGTTCCGCCAGACTGGCTGTTGCCGCTTCGGCGGTCGCCATCTGCTCGTCAGTTACGTCCGGGAGGTCACACAACATTTTTTTCGCCTCCTCAGCTTCCTGGCGTCGCGTCGTCAACCGTTCCGTCAGCAAGGCAATAGTCCGACGGATTCTGGTGGAGGCCTCTTGTTCCAGAGCGAACCGCTCCGTGGCCCGGGCCAGTTCCTGTTGCTTGAGCTCAAAATGCTCCAGACCCCGAAGCTTGGCTTGTGTCCTTTCATGAGCTTGAGGGTCATATCCTAGTTTTTCGATTCGAGCTTCAACCTCTGCCAGGCGGCGGTGTTCTTCCTCGGCGAATGATTTTTCAGAGATGACTCGGCTGATTTCGGCCAGTTTTTTCTGGCCTTCCGGCAGTCTGTCGGCGCATTTTCTGGCCTCTTCGAGCTGGGCATCGATTGCCGCTTCCTGCTGGGAAAGCTTTCGTTTCTCCGCTTCAAGACCGCTGAGTTTCTCCAATGCACTCTGCAAAAGAGCCAGTCTCTCAGCTGACGCGGTTTTTTCAGTGGTCTTGCCCGCGATGCTCTGGGCGCACTCTTTCGCTTCCCGATGATAGGTTTCCATGACAGAATATTTTTTATCTGAAGTGAGTTCGCTGGTACAAACCGGACACACCGCGTCCCCGGTATCCAGCAAACGTATTCTTTCAGCGATTTCTGCCTGCCTGTTTTTCAACCCGGCAATTTCAGAGTCACACCTGGTCTGGTTGAGGCGTTCCTGCTGAATGCGCTCATTGACATCATCTCTTTGCTTTTCCTGTGATCTCAAGGCTTCGATTTCGGGTCCCAGCGTTTTTTTTCGGAGATTCAGTTCGTCCATCTCCGCCGCTTTTTCCTGAATCTGCTCAAAACCAGCCTGCCAGCGGGCTCTTTGTGCCTCCAATTTCTGACGTTCCGCTTCAATGACGGACTTGATTTTAGAGGCCTCTCTTTCCAGTTCGCGGGTCTCGGCCAACTGCCGGTTGAGTTCGTCGTTACATTTCCTTGTCTCGGATAGATCATTGAAGCCGGCTTCTATATCGGCTTTGTTGGCAAGAATGTCTTTGTGAAGTAAGAGTCTTTCCTCGGTGTCTTTGAGTTCGCGCTTACGGACAGCCAGGTCTTCCATGATTTCCATGACCGCTTTTTCCATTCGCTCGACGGTTTGTCGCTGAGCTTCCAGTGATTGACGTTGTTGACGCAAAGACTGTAATTCGGATTGCCGTTTCATCTGTTCGGCCTTGGCGGTCTCCAGTTCAGTTTCAACCTTTCCCAAAGAATGGCGTAATTCCGGCTCTTCGGCCAGGCGTTGGCGTTCAAAGCCTATCGATTCACTAATTAGTTGAATCGACGCCTGTGCCTGGTTGGCCTTTACCTTGGCTGACTCGGAAAGTTGGTCGAAAGTTTCCAGGTTAAGAATACTGCCCAGAACCTCCTTGCGTTTCGCCGGAGTAAGTCCGGTGAAATGGTCGGCTTCCCCCTGTTTCAGGTAAGCGGAGTTGATAAAGGTTTCATAGTCCAGACCTACCAGGCGGCGGATGATTTCGGATGTTTCCTCTTTGGTACTGCCGGAAATATCAGCTGTCACCTGATCATCTTCCATTGTAAAAACCTTCAGGGAGCCCTGTCCGGCGCCCTTACCTTTTTTGGGGAGAGAGCGTCGCCTTTCGACTCTGTATATCCGACCGTCTCCGGTACGGAAGTCGAACGTAACCGCCATCTCTCTTTCTCCCTGAGAGATCAGGTCGTCATCGCCGGTGGACTTGGAACCTGCGCGTGACTTGCCCCACAATGCCCAGGTCATGGCATCGATGATGGATGTTTTTCCAGCGCCGTTGGCTCCGGATATGCATGCCAGATGAATGCCGTCAAAGGAAAAGGGTTGAATATCACCTCGATAAGGCAGGAAATTGAACAGCTTAAGTCTTACAGGTATCATCTTGCTTGTTTAGTCGCTGATTGTATCATAATGGGCCCGATAGCTGAGAGAAAAGCCGGGCGGTCATAAAGACCGCCCGGCATAATCGACACTATTCCAGGTAGTCCTTGAGCTTGCGACTGCGGGTCGGGTGGCGGAGCTTGCGCAAGGCTTTGGCTTCAATTTGCCGAATCCGTTCCCGGGTGACGTTAAACTCCTTGCCGACTTCTTCCAGAGTACGACTACGACCGTCTTCCAGGCCGAATCTCAATTGCAGGACTCGACGTTCACGCGGAGTCAGACTGTCAAGAACGTTATCAATCTGCTCCTTGAGCAACTGCCGGGATGCCGCATCGGGGGGCGGTAGTGCATTCTGGTCCTCAATGAAGTCTCCCAGGTGCGAATCTTCTTCCTCACCTATGGGAGACTCCAGCGAAACCGGCAACTGTGACACTTTGGCGATTTCTCTGACTTTCTCCGGCGGGAGTTCCATCTCGGCGGCGATTTCATCGGGAGTTGGTTCTCTGCCCAGTTTCTGGGACATGGAACGACTTATGGATAACAGCTTGTTGATTGTCTCGACCATGTGTACCGGGATTCTGATGGTGCGGGCCTGGTCGGCGATAGCCCGGGTAATCGCCTGACGTATCCACCATGTGGCATAGGTGGAAAACTTGAATCCCCGGTGGAAGTCGAATTTTTCCACCGCCCTGATCAATCCGATGTTACCTTCCTGAATAAGGTCTAGCAAGGGCATACCGCGGCCAATGTGCTTTTTGGCGACACTGACCACCAGGCGGAGGTTGGCCTGTATTAAATGCCTTTCTGCCTTGCCTGACTCTATCTCTATTGTATCCAGGTAGCTCTTGAACTGGTGTTCGTAATGTTCCAGGCGGGCGACAAATTCGGGACGGGCCACCAACTCATTAATTTCGCTCAAGTCCGTTTCAGGGGAAATACCATCGAGAACTTTCTGGGGTAAAAGCTCAGAGTTCAGTGACAGATCGATAAGCGCCTGCTCGATCTGAGATACCGGTTGTCCCTGTTCTTCAGCGATGCTCTTGGTCAATTCCTGATCGATTTCCTGTTCGATGCTGGCTCTCAGTTTAGGCGCAAATACCGCTTCCTTGAAATTTGTCGAAACTTCCAGCCCCAACTGCTTCTGGAGCACGGCGACCGTCTCCGCCGCTTTCACCAGCTCCTGAAGCATGCAGATAATAACTTCCACCGAGTTGGGATTACGTTCGTCTCTTTCGCGACAGGTCTGCCTGATTTCACGGATACGTTTGCCGGCTTCCATCTTTTTTGCCAGCATTTTTTCCGTTTCAGCATTAAGCAGGGGAACCCGGCCTATCTCGTGAAGATACATCCTGACAGGGTCATCGACAATACCGTGTTCCAGTTGTTCCAGCGGAACTTCAAGGTCGGGCATGATATGTTCGGCCTCTTCCGGTATGGAGTCGGAATCTTCGTCCTCATCGTCGTTCAATTCGCTGGGATTAACGTCTTGAGGTTCGTCGGGTTCCGGTCGGTCTTCATCCTCCTCGTTCTGTTCGATAGTTACCGGTTTAGTCTTGGTTTCATCCTCATCGCCCGGTGATCTGTTTAATTTTTCTGGCATGCTTTACCTCCGTGACCTGCGTAGCAATTCATTCTTCGACCGAAATATATCTGCCAGCCGCTGGTTAATCAAAATTAACCGGTGTTGACATCTTTCCGATTCCTCGATAGCGTCCGGTTCCAGATTTTCCAGGATGGTCTTGATATTGCTCGCTGTAGATTTCAGATATTTTTCCTCTATGCGCAAAGCGCATTCGGTTAGTCGTTCCTGTAATAATGCTTTGGGTTCCTGAATGGACATCAGATAATCATAATGCGGTCTGAAAACATCTTCGATGACCAATGCACTATCGGCGTTTTTTGACGTATCATTCAGTTTCTTGAATATTTCCCGATTTTCAGTTCCGGCGAAGAATTCCGCCTTCATTCCCTGACAGGTCGCCCTGAGTTCAGGGTGTCGTATATATATCGATAAAAGATAGTCTTCGATACTGGTTGAATTGGCGGCGATGGCCGGACCAACCCGTTCAGGGCTTGCCTTGGATGAAGTTCTTTTCAGCCGGTTAAGACCATATTGTAGTTCAGCGGTATCGATTGCCACCTTGCGGGAAAGCTCGGCCAGATAATGACCTTTTCGGACCGGGTCTTTGATGGCGGCAATATAATTCAATATTTCGTCGGAAAACTTTGATTTGCCTCCAGCTGTTTTCAAGTCATAATTATGGCTGGTCCGCTCTATGATGAACTCCATCAATGGCTTGGCTTCACCGATAAGGCTGTTCCAATCTTCAGGATTTTTTCTGATTATATCATCGGGGTCTTGCCCCGCTGGAGCAACGGCAACCTTCAATTCATTGCCAAGTACCGCTTCATGGGGCAGACTACGGGCCATAGCTTCGGCTCCGGCTTCGTCGGCGTCAAGCGCAAGGATTATATTTTTTGTCAACTTGCGCAAGGTATTGACCTGGCTTTCGGTTATGGCGGTTCCCATGCTTGCTACCGTGTTTTTGAAACCTGCCTGATGGCTGGCAATAACATCGAAGTAACCCTCGACAATTATAGCCTGATCGCTTTTCCTGATATCTGAAACTGCCATATTGATGCCGAAAAGTGCGGCACTTTTGGAAAAAGTCGGTGAATCAGGGGAATTGATATACTTTGGCAAGGTATCGTCCATTGTTCGAGCACCAAACCCGATGACTCGGCTTTTATGATCGAATATCGGAATCATCAACTTGTCGCGGAAGCGGTCATATATCCGCCCGCTGTCGGATTTGGCCAGTAATCCGGTTTCAAGGACGAATTCATCTTGATATCCCTGGCTGTTGAGATGTTCCTTCAGGTGTTGCCAATCCGGCAGAGCGAACCCTAATTGAAAATCCGACACACTGGTCGATGAAACCCCTCTGTTTCCCAGGTACTGCCGGGCTTTCTCGGCCTGTGGTGAATTTAAGAGCAGGTCGTGGAACAGTCGAGCCGCCGCAGAATTAACCTGGAATAAGGTATCTCGCTGTTCTTGGGTTTTGCTTGAGGCCCCAATATTGTTCATTGGGACTCCATATATTTCTGCCAGGCGTTCAACAGACTCTGGGAACGTCAACCCCTCTTTTTTCATGATAAAAGAAAAAATATCTCCACCAACGCCACATGCTCCAAAACAATGCCAGGACTGTTGGTCCGGATATACGAAAAAACTTCCATGCTTTTCGGCATGAAAAGGGCACAATCCCTTGAGGGCTTTTCCTGAGCGAGAAAGCTTGGTATAACGGCCAATAAATTCGATAATATCGGCCCGATTTTTTATCTCAGATACTGTATCCATTTCCTATATCAATCCGAACGCCATCGCCATGCTTGAGGCGAACAGGTCTGTCATTCCGGCAATGTAGTCAACAACGCCTCTTTCCGGGTCGTCCTCATAAATATATTCATCAGGCATTCGATGGGGAAATGCCAGGAGGAAGGAATACATTGATTGAACGATCTTTCTGGCTCCCTCGGCTTCTTCGTCCTGACGGCTGTAAACCTTTTGAAACATGAATTCACGGAGGCTATTTGTAGCCTCCAGTACTGGTTCGCTCATACCTATCACCGGAGGCAAGTCAGACGCTTTACCGGACAGTCCCCAGGAAAAGGTGATGACATCCGTTACCATGGTATTGATTCTGGTGGAATGAGAAGAACCTAATATTTTCGTGGCTTTGGCCGGTAATTCCCCCTCAGTAATGAGCCTGGCCCGGATGGCGTCGCCAATATCGTGGTTGACGTAAGCCAGTGCGTCAGCCAGTCGACATATTTCCCCTTCAGGTGTGGATGGCCTCCCGGTTTTACCGGCAAGAATTCCCTGCCGTGTCTTGGAATGGTTTAATATGCCATCCCTGACTTCCCAGGTAAGATTCAAGCCATGTCCATTTTTCTCCAATACATCGACGACCCGTAGACTCTGTTCATTGTGCCGAAATCCTTTCGCATATAACTCTGACAGGACTTCCTCACCTACATGACCGAAGGGAGTGTGGCCCAGGTCATGACCGAGGCTTATCGCTTCCACGAGGTCTTCATTCAAGTTGAGGCCACGAGCGATGGTTCTGGCTAACTGTGACACTTCCAAAGTATGGGTCAATCTGGTGACGAAGTGATCACCGGAAGGAGCGATGAACACCTGCGTTTTATGCTTCAGTCGGCGAAACGCCTTTGAATGGATAATGCGGTCACGGTCTCGTTGAAACTCTGTTCTGAGGTCGCAGGGTGTTTCCTGCCTATGGCGCCCTCGCGTCGCCGAGGAACGGCTGGCGAATGGAGACAACCATTGGTCTTCTCGCTGTTCAAGGCTTTGCCTGATGGAATAATCGGTATTGCTCATACCATTTCGCAATTGCCGGACATAGATTAACTCGCTTCGCCGAATATCGAAAACACGGGGCGCGCAGTTATCGCCAATCCCCGCAGTTCAAGAACTGTATGAATCTTAGAGATACCGGCTACATTCCAGGCAACTGTTTGCCTTGTTTGGCTTCAGCTTTTGCAATTATTTCTCTTGTCGTACCTATCATGTCCGGCGATACTGAAACCGACGTTATACCCCAGGATACCAGTTTCTCGGTCAGTTCCGGATATACTGATGGGGCCTGTCCACATATTGAAGCGGTAATACCTCTTCTCCTGGCGGTAGTTACCGCAATCTCCAATGCCGCCATTACAGCTTCGTTACGTTCGTCGAAGGTATCTTGCAGTTTCTCGGAATCTCGGTCGATACCCAGTACCAACTGTGTAAGATCATTGGAACCGATCGAAATACCGTCGATACCCGCGTCAATGAACTTATCTATTAAAAAGATATTGGCAGGTATTTCGGTCATCATCCATACCTTGAAGTCAGGCCCTCGTTTCAGACCTTCAGCCGCCAGTAAATCGATAGTGCGTTTCAATTCATCAACGGTGCGCACAAAGGGAATCATCACCCAGAGATTAGGATAATCCTGTCGCACTCTTTTGATAGCTTCGATTTCCAGCTTGAAACTATCGATGTCTCTAATGTATCTGGAAGCGCCCCGGTAGCCAAGCATGGGGTTTTCTTCGGGCTGTTCGTAGATATCGCCGCCTTCCAGTTCTCGATATTCGTTGGTTTTAAAGTCGGTGGTGCGATATACAACAGGGCGGGGACTGAAAGCTTTGGCGAAAGGCAGAATTCCTTCATACAGCTTTTGAATAAATTCTTCTTGTCGGCCTTGTTCGACCATATAGTTGGGATGCTTGCCGATAGCGCTGATGATGAATTCTGCCCGGAGCAGACCTACGCCATCAACGTTGCGGGCGGCAACGATTTCTGCCAGTTCAGGTTGTGCCAAGTTGACATACACTTTGGTCTTGGTGAGAATCGAGTCACGCATCAGACTGACCACGGAAGAGGTTTGAACTCGACGGGTGACTTTGCCGTTATAAACCTTGCCATGGGCTCCGTCGACAGTTATAACCTGCCCTTCTTTCAAAAGGGTTGTGGCTTCGCCTGTACCGACAACACAAGGAATGCCCAATTCGCGACTGACGATGGCGGCATGTGACGTTCTGCCGCCTCGGTTGGTGACAATCGCGGCGGCTCTTTTCATCGCCGGTACAAAATCAGGAGTGGTCATTTCAGCGACCAGGATATCCCCGCTGATAACACGGTCTATTTCGTTGGGATCCAGGACAATTTTAACGCCACCGGAGGCCAGACCAGGTGAGGCCGCGGCGCCGGCGAGTATGATAGGTTGTTTGATTTCCGGCTCCATCTCGGTACTTTCCTTCAAAGCGGTTACCGGTCTGGACTGGACTACGAATATATCCCCATTTTCTTTGGCCCACTCGATATCCTGCGGCGAACCGTAATGCTTTTCGATATGAATGGCTAATTCGGCGAGTTTGAGGATATCTTCATCGGTTAATTTTTGAATTTCCTGTTTAGCGGTTGGTACGGCCTGCCAATAATTGGTCTCTTGATTATTATCATTTACTCTGTTGCCTGTGTTACGCACCAATCGCCGAGTCTGTCGGCTTATTCTTCTGGATAAGATCGACGGCCCGCTTTTGTCGATAATGAACAGGTCAGGTGTAATTTCACCGGAAACCAGACCTTCACCCAGTCCGTAAATAGCCTCGATGACAACTTTGGTTGGGTCACTGGTAATCGGTTCAATGGTGAAGATCACGCCGGAGGTAACCGATTGAACCATTCTCTGAACTGGAACGGCTATGCCAACTTGAAAATGATCGAAACCCTGGTCGGCTCGATAATAAATTGCCCGGGATTCAAAAAGCGAAGCCCAGCATTTTTGAACCGCGTTAACCACGGAGTCAGAACCTTCGATATTGAGATAAGTGCTTTGTTGGCCGGCGAAGGAGGCTTCGGGTAAGTCTTCAGCGGTAGCCGAGGACCGTACAGCAACCAGTCCTTCACCAAGTTTTTGATAGGCTTCTTTGATTTTTATCGCCAGAGTCTCAGGGATAGGAGTACCCATGATTAATTTCTTTACTTCAGAGGCTGCATTGGATAACGCTTTGGAGTCTTCTACATCCAGGTTCTCAAGCAGGGATTTTATTTTGTTTTGAATACCTGATGACTGGATGAATTCATAATAAGCATGCGCTGTCACAATGAATCCGGGAGGAACTGGAATGTTGGCGGCAGTCATCTCACCAAGATTCGCCCCTTTACCGCCGACAACTGGTATGTCTTCTTTATTTACCTGGCTGAACCATACTATTGCCTCAGGGGTTTTCTGCATCCCTATTCTCCTTCCCGAAATATAGAATCTGGATTGTTCTGAGTGCAGAGGTACGCTGGATTATGGACAACAACGTTACCTCACAAAGGTTAAACATTCTACTATAAAACACCCGGTAGTTAAAGTCCCTTCTGGTAAAATAGGGAATACAAACAATAATACTAGAATAGCCAGAGAAGACGCAATGTCTTAGTTTAATCTGTCACGGTTCGCACTAACAATATTATTTGCTCAGGGGCCCAATATGTATTGGGCCCTTACAGTTCATTGACACCCTAAACCCATAAATGTAGAATTGAATTGTTAGGTACGTTGTAGACCATCTTGGGGAGGCTCCTGTTAATCATGATAGAAATGACCATTGAAAGCATTCGTGTAAGCCTTGTGAACTACCAGCGCGTGGTCATGTTGAAGGAAAAAAATACCCTCAGGTATCTGCCAATCTGGATAGGCTCGGCCGAAGCCCAGGCCATTGCTATACGTCTTCAGGAAGGGATCCAGGTACAGCGTCCAATGACTCATGACTTGTTACAGACTACTATAGAAGTCCTTGGGGCTTCTGTAGAGTATGTTATTGTTAACGATCTGAAAAATGATACGTTTTTCGCCAAGATTCTCATGAACGTAGGTGGGAACCAAGTTGAAATTGACTCCCGTCCTTCCGATGCCTTGGCTTTAGCTGTACGCGTTGATGTCCCTATATATGCCGATGAATCGGTGTTGGACAAAGCCGGAATTGTGCTTGACAGAGAAAGTGATGCCTCGGAATCTCTTGAAAACATTGACCATAATACCGATGTCACTGAACGGCGGAAGAAGGCCAGCGAAGATGAAATCAATAAAATGAGCGCGTTCAGGGATTTCATAGATAATCTGGATTTGGAAGATTTCGACAAGAGGAAATCCTGAACTGAAACAAGGCGATTGGCAAAAGCACGGGGAACCAACCCGTGCTTTTATTCTTTTTGGCGGAGAGGGTGGGATTCGAACCCACGGTCGGATTGCTCCGACTCACGCTCTCCAGGCGTGCCTGATAGTCCACTCCAGCACCTCTCCGCACGCAGACGAACGAGAGTAAATCATATAGAAACAGCTTGGGTTAGTCAAACAACGATGCATATGGCGGAGAGGGTGGGATTCGAACCCACGCTCCGTAAACCGGAGATCGCTTTTCGAGAGCGACACCATAAGCCACTCGGACACCTCTCCGAAACAGATTTTACATCAAACATCTCCGATTCGTGAAACCCTGCTTGAGGTGGACCCCATCAGTAGGACAGAATAGTGACCTTATTAAGCGAGAGTTCTGCCATCCCTGCGGGTTTAGTTACCGATGATTTTACCACGTCGTTACAAGGATTCTCCATAGCATCAGCATACACTTCCGCCAGTGTCAGGTATCCCAGGAGCATCAAGTTCAATGCATGCCTGCTGTGGCCTGGTATTGTAAAAGCTTCTGAAGTTTTTCCGGATGACTGCTTTTCAACAAGGCTTCTTCCTTTGAAACCAAGTTTTTGCGCAGCAATTCGGCTAATGATTGATCCAATGTCATCATCCCATCTTTCCCGGACAGTTGGATAACATTGGTTAGTTCATGGGTTTTCTGTTCACGTATGAGGTTCCTGACGGCAGGAGTTGCGGTCATGATCTCGAAGGCCGGAACTCGTCCCTTCAAGTTTGTTTTAGGAACCAGCGTCTGCACCAAGACAGCTTCCAGTACCTGACTGAATTGCAGTCTTACCTGCTGTTGCTGGGAAGAAGGGAAAATATCAATAATACGATCAACTGTCTGGGCCGCATCGGTAGTGTGAAGCGTACCTACCACCAGGTGGCCGGTTTCCGCCGCTGATATCGCGGTCGATATGGTTTCCAAGTCTCTCATTTCACCAACAACGATTACATCGGGATCGTGTCGTAAGGCATGCTTGAGGGCTACAGCAAAAGATTTGGTGTCATCGCCAAGATCACGCTGAGCAATCAGGCATTTTTTGTTTGAATGAAGATATTCTATGGGGTCTTCGATAGTAATTACATTTTTTGATGCGCTTTGATTCAAATAATCGACCATCGCCGCCATGGTGGTAGATTTACCGGAACCGGTGGGGCCACACACCAGGATCATACCTCGTGGCTTCATTATTAGATCTTTGCAGATTAGTGGCACACCGAGTCTCTCCATTGACAGAATCTGGAAAGGCACCTGCCGGAAGGCCATTGACAAGGAGCCCCTCTGCCTCATCACACTGACTCGGAATCGCGCCAGACCGGCCACCCCATAAGCGAAATCAAGTTCTTTCTCCCTTAAAAAAGTCTCTTTTTGTTCAGGTTTGGCGATTTCATCCAGAATAAGTTCCAAATCCCCGGTTTTTAAATTCGGGTACTGCTCCAGTATGACTAATTCTCCGTCAACACGTATGACTGGGGGGCTGGGTACCCGCAGGTGAAGATCCGATCCACCTTGCTCCACCAGCAATCCTAACCATTCATCAATTTGCGACATAGTTACTCCGTATTTGAGGGTTACATGCCGGGTTGGTCGATACGATTGGCTTCAGCCTTAAGCTTGTCGACGTCTTCCTCTGTAAAAAGCCTCCAGCCCCGCCTATCCCTTGCAACCGTCTCGCCGAGAAAATCATTTTTCAACCACCGAAATAAAGTAGTCCGGCTTATTCCGGCGAGTTGACAGACTTCAGCGGTTCGATAATATTTGGTTCCCTTTACAGTTTTTGTCATTTTACGGCTCTTATCTGGCTATATTCGGATATACTTTATACCATTTAACGCCATTGGTAAATGGGAAGAAAGTAATGGTGATGATTGAACAATAGTACCGATTCTTAAGAATCTTGTACATACGGGATAGTGGAAGCATAGTACGATAGTTTCTCTAAACGCGTTCCAATTCAATTTTACCCCAGACACCGATTTTCTCACCGATAACAATCAAAGCCCCGTCAACACCGGAACAGGAACCGGCGAATTCCAATGCAGTCGGGATGTCCAATTCGGAATACACTCGATTACAACATGCTGTGGCGACAGCATCAGCCAAAATAGCAAACAGAGAGGTGATCGGAACAGTATCAGCCTTACCAAAAGATTGAGATAGGATGGATAAAACGGACACCAAAGTCAGGTAAAATAGAGAGACGGAGGTGTCAGGATGGAAAGGATTCCACACGGGAAGTATACGAGGGAGTTCAGGCTGGAAGCGGTGAAGCTGGTGACAGAGGATAAATTGTCTGTGGCGGAAGCTGCCAGGCGGCTGGCACTGCCGTCAAACACCTTGGACAACTGGCTCAGGAAACACAGAGCCGGCAAGCTTGAAGAAGTGGGCAAGTCATACCGGCCGCTGACAGAAGTAGAGATGGAGCTGGCCCGGGTAAAGAAGGAAAATGCCGAACTCAAAATGGAGCGGGAAATATTAAAAAAAGCAGCCGCGTACTTTGCCAGGGAGTCGCTGCCCGGTACGCGGCGATGAAAGAACTGCGGCTCAAATATCCAGTCCCTATTCTCCGGCGAATGCTTGGTGTCTCCGGTAGCGGCTTTTATGCCTGGATGGATAGGCCTTTATCGAAGCGGGGTCAGGAGGAAGCGCGGCTTGAGTTGGAGATCAAGGCAGCGGATAAGCGGACGCGCCAGACCTATGGGCCGGAGCGACTACAGCGGGATTTGGCAGCGCACGGCGTGAAGGTGGGTATTTGCCGTATCAAGCGTATCCGGAAAAAGCTGGGGATACGTTGCAAACAGAAGAGTAAGTTCAAGGTTACCACGGATTCCAGGCACAGGTTGCCGGTAGCCGGAAACCTGTTGGCGCAGAAGTTTGTGGCCTCCAGGCCGAATGATGTATGGCTCACCGATATCACCTATATTTCCACCGATGAAGGTTGGCTGTATCTGGCAGGCCACAAGGACCTGTGGAATGGCGAAATTGTCGGATATGCCATGGGTAAGCGCTTGACCAGAAACCTGGTCAATGAGTCTTTGCTTCGGGCGGTGGCCGCTAAACATCCGGCCGAGGGGCTGTTGCACCACTCTGACCGGGGTAGCCAGTATTGCTCCCTTGAGTACCGGCGACTACTGGAACGATTTGGCTTGAGAGCTTCCATGAGCCGGAAAGGGAACTGCTACGACAACGCACCTATGGAGAGCTTCTGGGGAACGCTAAAACAGGAACTGGTGAATCATCGGCGCTATAGAACCAGACAAGAAGCCATCCGGGAGATCACGGAGTATATCGAAATCTTCTACAACCGGCAACGCCGGCAAGCCAGGCTGGGATTCTTGTCGCCGGCGGCTTATGCTCAACAATTCTACGCAGGACTGGTGGCGGCATGAAAGGTTTGGTGTCCGAATTTGACATCCGACCTCAGATAGGGAATGGCCCATGGTACCGGATGAGATGCAGACCCCATAACCATCAGGGCAAGCAGGAGTAACGATTCTCAGATGAGAATCAACTGAAGTATCTCCAGATAATAAGCCGATACGGCACTTTTTGAGGCTACGAAGGAATATGTCCCCACCATTTTCAATTATTACATCTGTGGTCAAGGCAGACAGGTCTTTTCCTATGAATTAGGTGGTCCCCAAAATTCGGACAGGTTGTTAAGGTGGAAAACTGCTCTTAGAATAAGCGAAGAAAAGGAGCAGAGAATGAAAGGAATCCGCAAACAACACAGTCCAGCCTTCAAGGCTAAAGTAGCCCTGGAAGCGCTCAAAGGGGAGCAAACCATCGCTGAAATCGCCGGCCGTCACCAGATACATCCGAATCTGGTATCCAAATGGAAGAAAGCTCTCCAGGATGAAGCCGCCAGTATCTTCAGCGAAGGGCATACTCGTAAACAGCAACAGGATGAAAACCTGGTAGCCCAGCGAGTTCGAAGGAATAGGCAATTTTGCTCATGATAAGGGTTATTTGTTCAATACCGGAAATCTTCATTGGGATGATGCGTCATGGAAAAGTGTCTGTCAGGCTATATAGGGATTTAGCTTCTGTCCCAGTTCTGTTAATTTAATGCTCTGTTATTCCACGTTGATGCTGACTATTAACTGGTTGATAACAGGCGGTGGGGTATCTAATATACCAACAGAGGCATATGACATTGAGATAACGGCCGTCCCGGCATCGACCGCTTTAAATGTCCATTCTTCACCACTCCGGCCGCCGAAGAAGAATTCCCCGGTAAACTTCCGTGCGCCGTCCTGTCTGACAACAGCCGGATTAGTGAAACTGACACTCCAGCGCATACCGGCCTGACCGGCGGCGTATAGTTTTGCGGTAAATGTATCCCCTTTGGAGAGGGTAACATCCCGGATTATCAAGCCGCCATTGGAGGCCGCCGCCTGTTCCATATCCGATTGAGTTACCTTGATGACGGCGGCCGGGCGTGAGGCTATGAAGATGCCGGTTATTATCACCAGGGTGGCCAGTGGTGAAATGATCAGGAGACGTTTCTTCATCATGGGTTAGTGTACACCCGGATAACGGGAAATATCTAATGCCTAAATCACAAATAACAGACAATATCAAAACCCCAATTTACAAATGTCCCAAACGGGGGCCGATGTCTCAATTTCCTTGTTGTCTTATGTATTTCCGGGTATATTGCGACTGGCTGACTATGAACGCGATGGTGTGAATTTCCCGTTTCCAAGGGCAATGATAGAAGCAGGGGTTTATGAAGTTCGGGGAACCGAGATTGCTTTGCGGCCAAAGGCCGCGCGCAATGACGGGGTAGGGTAATGACAGAAGGAACGTGAAATGCTCACTCCCACTTGAAGAAGCGGATGGTCAGGATGAGGCAGACGACCAGCCAGTCGAGCAGTACCAGTACATTGACCGACATGGGATACAGCGGCGGCGAATTCACCATGACCTGCCGGAAGCTGTCGGCCAGGTAGGTAGCGGCATGGCGGTGATGACCGGCCGGATGAATTGCGGCATCATGTCCACCGGGAAGAAGACGCCCGAAAGGAACATCATCGGGAAGGATATCAGGTTGACGATGGGGGTGGCGCCTTCGACCGTCTTGACCCGGACGGTGACGACGTAACCCAGACTGATGCAAACCAGTGCGCCCAGAACAACCAGCCCCAGTATCAACAGCCAGGAGCCGAGAATGGGTACCCCGAAGACCGCGTAGGCGATGGACAAAAGACAACACCAAGGCGATGCGGTACGCACAGGCGCTCCGCTTCTTCCATGTAGTGAGTGGTCAGGTCAGGATAGCGGCCAGGATGATGAGCAGGATGAGCGCCAGTATCACTATGCCGCCGATGAACAGGTAGCGCGGCGGGATTTCGGCCAGGATGCCGGACAGCGACAGTCCGGTTCGGGTCGGAGTGTGGGGTCGGGGCGCGTGAACCGGTCGGGGTTTTTCCATGACCGGTAAGGCTTCTTCTGGCAGGTCGGCGTATTCAGACCATTGCTTGTAAAGCTTCTTCAGCTTGGGGTCGGTGACCACCTGTTTCGGTTCATAGGAAGTATCGACGAAACCTTTCCGGGCTGTTTCCAGTTCGGCCGGGGTAGGCGGGTAATCCTCCGGTGAAACATATCCGCCGGTGGATTTGCCGCCGGTCAGTTCGGTGCCGCAACCGGGACAGAAATCAAACGGAGCCGATAGCGGTTTGCCGCAACCGGGACAATAAACGGTCTTGTGCTCCGGCGGCGGGGAGAACAGACGGTTGCCGCAATTGGGGCAGAACTTGACGTCACCGCCGGCGACGGCGGTGTCAATGTTGGTACGGCACCGGGTGCAGGTGACGATATTATGGCCTTTGTCGACGGCACTCATTTCAGCCGTTATTATAACACGCCAGGCAAAACAGGCAACCGCCGGCGGTGGACACGAAACAGGGCAGTGTTTATAATGCCGTTGTGTCCGAACTAAAATTGCTGATTGCCCGGCCGGATATCGAAGCCCGGGTGGCTCGACTGGGGGCGGACATCACCCGTGATTACCGGGGCAGGCGACCGCTGATAATCGGTGTTCTCAAGGGAGCGGTGATTTTTCTGGCTGACCTGGTGCGGCGCATCGAGTTGGAAACCGAGTTGGATTTCATCGGTATCGCCAGCTACGGCGACGGTACCGAGAGTTGCGGCCGTCCGGTGATTACCTGCCGGCCGAAAGCCGGGCTGACCGGGCGGGACATCATCGTCGTCGAGGACATCGTCGATTCGGGACTTTGCCTGGAGGCCCTGCTGACATACCTCAAGGAGGCGGGCCCGGCGTCGGTCAAGGTGTGCGCTCTGCTGGACAAGCCCTCGCGACGACGGGTGTCTGTCAATATTGACTATACCGGTTTCGCCGTTTCGGATGAGTTTGTGGTGGGTTACGGCCTGGACTGCGCTCAGCGATACCGGAACCTGCCGGAAATCTACACCATCAAGGAAGGTACGGATAATGGATAGTGCCAGAATAAGCCGTCGAATCCGCGTGGCCAGGGGGTTGGAATCGGCCGACCTGCTTCTAACCAACGCCCGTGTGGTCAATGTCTTCAATGGGGAAATAGAGGAAGCCGCGGTGGCGATATGCGACGGCGTCATCGCCGGAGTCGGTGATTATACCGAAGCCGCCGAAACCGTGAACCTGGCGGGCAAGTATCTTTTGCCCGGGTTCATTGACGGCCATACTCATATAGAGAGTTCCATGCTGGATATCGGCCAATATGCCCGGGCGGTGGTCGCCCGCGGCACGACCGGCATCGTAACTGACCTTCACGAACTGGCCAATGTCACCGGCATCGAGGGGATCTCTTATATTATCGAAGCCTCCCGTGATCTGCCGCTGGACGTCAACGTCATGGCTCCGTCCTGCGTACCGGCGACCCACCTGGAGA
Organism: Dehalogenimonas lykanthroporepellens BL-DC-9; assembly: GCA_000143165.1. Lineage (NCBI taxonomy): Bacteria > Bacillati > Chloroflexota > Dehalococcoidia > Dehalococcoidales > Dehalococcoidaceae > Dehalogenimonas > Dehalogenimonas lykanthroporepellens. The sequence continues at coordinate 759,178 of CP002084.1, read as the reverse complement.
CTTCCGGCGCGGGGCTGGACGCCGGAGCGGTGGCCCGGGTGCTGTCGCTGTCAGGGGTTATCGGCCTGGGCGAGATGATGAACTTTCCGGGGGTGCTTTTCGGCGATGAGCAGGTGCTGACCAAGCTGAGTTTCGCCGCCGGCCGGGTGAAGGACGGTCACGCCCCCGGAGTGACGGGACGGGATTTGAACGCTTACGCCGCCGCCGGCATCGGCTCTGACCATGAATCGACGCGTCTGGCTGAAGCCCGCGAAAAACTGGCTCGTGGACTTCACATAATGATAAGAGAAGGTTCCACCGAAAAGAACCTGGAAGAGCTTCTGCCACTTGTGAACGAACGGACGGCACACCGGTGTTTCTTCGTGGTGGACGACCGTTCCTGTTCCGACTTGCAACGGGACGGCGATATGGACGCCATTGTCCGCAAGGCGGTCAGGCTGGGGATGGACCCGGTGACCGCCGTCCGGCTGGCCACCCTCAACCCGGCGTTGTACTTCGGCCTGAAGCAGACCGGAGCGGTGGCTCCCGGCTACCGGGCCAATCTGGCGGTGGTCGACGATCTGGAATCCTTCGCTGTCCGCGAAGTTTATTTCGAAGGCCGGCTGGTTGCCCGTGACCGGCGGGCGCTGTTCGAGCCGGGAATCACGGCTCCAGAGGCGCTGAGGCGGAGCATGCGGGTCAAACCATTCGGCGAGGATGCCCTGGCGGTAAATACCAGCACGGAAACGCCGGTCATCGGGCTGGTACCCGGCCAGATAGTCACCCGTTATCTGAAGGAAAACATCACTCAGGTGCCTGACCTGGCACGCGACATAATCAAAATCGCAGTAGTGGAAAGGCATCACGGTACCGGCAATATCGGCGTCGGCCTGGTACAGGGTTTCGGCCTGAAAGAGGGCGCCCTGGCGTCTTCGGTGGCGCATGACTCTCATAACATCATCTGCGTGGGCGCGAGTGACGCCGATATGACGGCCGCGGTTCAGGCGGTGGCCGATATGGGCGGCGGCCTGGCGGTGGTGACCGGCGGTCGGGTGACGGCCTCTCTGGCTTTGCCGGTAGCCGGGCTGATGTCCGACCGGCCGCTGGAAGAGGTGGTCGCTGATTTCGAACTTCTGGAAGCGGCGGCTGTCCGGACCGGGACCGGCCTGAAGGCGCCGTTCGCCGCGCTGTCTTTCCTGGCTTTGCCGGTCATTCCCGAACTGAAGCTGACCGACCTGGGACTGGTGGATGTCGGCGCCTTCAAAATAATCGGAAAGCAGGATGGTGCCTGATGGTATTTCGTACGCCCGCCCCCCAGCCTCTGTTCGAAAACCGTTTCGACGCCGGCAAACAACTGGCTGAAAAACTTAGCGCTTATAAAAATGAGTCGGCGATAGTGCTGGCCATCCCCAACGGCGGCCTGCCGGTGGGTTTGCAGGTAGCCCTGGCCATCGGCGCTGACCTGGATGTGGTCATCGCCCGGAAGATACCCATTCCATTGAGGCCGGAAGGCGGCTTCGGCGCGGTAGCCGACGACGGCACCACCATTTTCAACAATGATATCATCAAGTCGATGGGGCTGACCCAGTCGCAGATTAACTACCAGGTGGCCAAAGTGCGTACCGACATCCAGCAACGCTCTCTGTCCTTCCGCGGCCCCAACCGGTCGCTGTCGGTGGTGGCCGGCAAGACAGCCATCATTGTCGATGACGGCCTGGCTTCCGGGTATACCATGATGGCGGCGGTGGAATCGGTGCGGCGGCGACGGCCGTCTCGCATCGTGGTGGCGGTGCCGGTGGCTTCCGAACTGGCCGTCCGCACCGTGGATAAGGTAGCTGACCAGGTGATAACGGTGCATACGGCGCTGGTACCCAAGTTTTACGTTTCCTATTACTACCGCTACTGGCACGAGATGAAGGACGATGACGGTCTGAAGTGTCTGCGCGAGTGGGAAATCCGGCGTTACAAGCCCAATCTGAAAAGCATCAATCAGCCGTATTAGCGGCTACGTGGATTACGGGGACGGTCACCGGACGCAGACTGATACCGGCCGCCGGCGCGACCCGGCCGGCGGGGCACTGCCTCCAGCCGCCTGAGCTCCAGGGGCGTGAGCTGTCGCCAGTTGCCTTCCTTCAAGTTACCCAGTTCGAGTGAGCCGACGCGAATGCGTCTGAGTACCCGTACCTGATGGCCCAGCGCGGCGAACAGCCGCCGTACGATACGCTTGCGGCCCTCGTGGATGGAGATGCGGTAATTGAAGGGGGCGGCGTTGACCGGGGAAATCCGCGCCGGCGAAGCCGGGCCGTCATCCAGTTCCAGACCGCCGCTTTTTATCTTTTCAAAATCCTCGGAATTCAGTGACCGGTCAATACCGACCAGATATTCCTTTTCGACACCGTACCGGGGGTGCGTCAGGCGGTTGGTCAGTTCCCCGTCGTTGGTTAAAATAATCAAGCCGGTGGTATTTTCATCCAGTCGACCGACCGGAAAGAGCCGTTTCTGTTGCCAGTCCGGGGGCAACAGGTCGATGACGGTGGGACGTCCCTGCGGGTCTTCGGTGGTAGTAATGACGCCGAGGGGTTTATTGAGCAGAAGATATACCCTGGCCGATTCGGCGGTAACGACCGGCCGGCTGTCAAGGGTGATGACATCCGCCGGAGTGATTGCCGCCGAGAAGCTTTCAGCGGTGGTGCCGTTGACGGCGACACGCCCGGCCTTGACGGCTTCGGCCAGTTCCCGTCGAGAACCGCAACCGGCGTCCCGGAGCGCCTTGAGCAGGGTGGTGGTCTGTGTTTTCATGAAGTACCTGTTTCAGCCAGCAGTCGGTCGGCATATTCCATTAGACGTTTACGATGCGCTTCGGACATCTCCCGGCCGGCCAGGTAGCGTTCCAGTGCCTGGCGGGGGGTGAGGCTTTCACCCGGGGCGCCGCCGAAGCGGGAGCGGGCGCGACGTTCGACGACGCGGGCGATGGTGGCGTAATGAGCCGGTTTCAGGGCTTCCCGGATGGCGTTATCGCGTATGGTGCCGACCAGCGACTCCGGCAGGTGGATTTTCAGCTGGACGACGGCATCGGTGATAGCATCGCTGCTGGTTTCCAGCAGGTTCAGGATGTCGACGGTTGGGTTGAGAGAGTCTTCGGCTACGGCAGACTCCAGGGTGAGGAAACGGCGGCCGTCCAACCGGTGAAAGGTGAAATGTGTTCGGCGCCGGCCGGCCTCTTCGGTGATTTCTACGATATAGAAACCTTTGTCATCTTTCTCTTCACCGAAATCCAGCCGTTCCAGGCTTCCGGCATAGACCACCGGCGGTGACTGGTTGAGCTCCTGACGCTTGTGGAGATGGCCCAGGGCGACATAATCGAAAACGGGATGGATGATGTTGGATAGCATGACGGTGGGTTCATTGCCCAGCACCAGGCTTTTTTCCGAGCCCAGCCGGGCGCCGTCAACCCAGATGTGAGCGGCCAGCACTGCCGGTATCGTCGGGTTGGCTTCTTCGGCCAGCCGGGCGATGGTGGCGGACAGGATGGATTCTATGCGGCTTTTGGTTTCTTCTGCCGACAGGTTCTGCTCTTCCTTCTGAGCTTTGACCTCTAGGGCGCCTTTGCGCGGCCAGGGGAGGGCGGCAACCTGTATCGGGCCGGACGGCGTCTGGATAATCGTTATCTCCGGCCGGGAAGCGACGGTGACGCCGGGTATCTTCAGGGTGTCGTAAATCTCGGTGGAAGTGGCCCGGCCGGCGGCGGCGGGCAGGTCATGGTTGCCGACGAGCAGGAATACCGGCACCCCGGAGTCAGCCAGGCGCCGGACACGGCGGGCGAATTCCCGCTGTTGCGTCTGGGTGGGATCACGGTGCTTGAAGGCGTCGCCGCAGAAAAGCACCAGGTCAGCCTTTTCGGTGATGGCGAAATCAACCAGCTTGTCGAACGCCTCCAGAAAATCCTGGAAGCGGGTGTTCAGACCGGTAGCCGGGTCGACCCGGCCGTAGGTTTCCACTCCGAGGTGGAGATCGGCGAAATGGATGATTTTCATGTCGGCGACCACCCGCGGCGCTGTCGGCCGCGAAAAGAATCAACGTTTATTTCAGTTCACCCTTGAGGCGGGGGAACAGGTAAGCCTTGATTTCCTCAATTGGAATGCGCACCTGGGTCATGGAGTCGCGTTCCCTGACGGTGACCTGGTTGTCTTCCAGCGACTGGAAGTCCACGGTGATGCAGTACGGGGTGCCGATTTCGTCCTGGCGGCGGTAGCGGCGTCCGATGCTCTGAGCCTCGTCGTAGGTGACCATCCAGGCCTTGCGCAGGGAGGCGTAAATCTCTCTGGAAAGGTTGGCCAGCGGCTCCTTCTTGGACAGCGGCAGGACGGCCGCCTTGAAAGGGGCCAGGCGGGGGTGGAGCTTGAGCACGGTTCGTGTTTCGTCCTTGTCCGGTTCTTCGGTATAGGCGTCGATGAGGAAGGCCAGCACTGAACGATCAACACCGGCGGAAGGCTCGATGACATAAGGCACGATATTTTCCCTGGTTTCCTCATCGAAATATTCCAGCTTCTTGCCGCTGTATTCGGAATGCTGTTTGAGGTCGAAATCACAGCGGTTGGCGATGCCTTCCAGTTCGCTCCAGCCCATGGGGAAAAGGTACTGGATGTCGGAACAGGCTTTGGCGTAATGAGCCAGCTCGGTGTCGCAGTGCGCCCGCAGTTTGAGGTTTTCCGGGCGGATACCGAAGGAGGTGTACCAGTCCAGGCGGGCCTGAAGCCAGTGCTGGTGCCAGTAGTCATCGGTACCGGGTTTGACGAAGTATTCCAGCTCCATCTGTTCGAATTCGCGGGAGCGGAAAATGAAGTTACCGGTGGTGATTTCGTTACGGAAACTCTTGCCGATCTGGGCGATGCCGAAGGGCAGTTTCTTGCGGGTGGTGCCCAGCACGTTCTCGAAATTGACGAAGATGCCCTGGGCGGTTTCCGGGCGGAGATAGACCACGGCGGCCGAATCTTCCACCGGGCCCATAAAGGTCTTGAACATCAGGTTGAACTGGCGTGGCTCGGTCAGCTGACCGCCGCAGGAGGGGCAGACGTCGCCTTCGAAGTCTTCCGGACGCCAGCGCATTTTACACTGGAGACAATCCGACATGGGGTCGGAAAAGCCGGTGACGTGGCCGGAAGCTTCCCAGACCCGGGGGTTCATCAGGATGGAAGAATCGACGCCGACAACATCATCGCGCTCCTGGACGATGGACTGCCACCAGGCCTGCTTGATATTGTTCTTGAGCTGGACGCCCAGCGGGCCGTAGTCCCAACAGCCACCCTGGCCGCCGTATATTTCGGATGACTGAAAGACGAAACCGCGACGCCGGGAAAGCGAAACGATTTTATCCATGTCGGTCAGATGATTTTCAGGTGACAAGTGCTTACTCCTTGTTGTTTTCCTTGAGCTTGTTGAAGCCTTTATAAGCTTGCAGAACCACCGGTACGGCATAAGCCAGCAGAACAATGCCGCCGACTACCAGTACGATTAGTGCGAACAACCATAGTGGCAGGAGGTGGTTTTCCCCGCCGGCGTAAACCACCGCATCCAGCAGGACATAACCCAGGATAAGCTGGATGATGACCGGCAGATTGCCCATGATGGTCAGCAGTTTGGCCGGTTCGAACCAGAAGCTGTTGATGTTTTCCTGGAAAAGGCGAACGCCGGCGATGGCGCGCACCGTCAGCCAGGCGAGTAAGACCAGCCCCAGCTGGATGGCCAGCATTATGGCGACAAAGGTGCCTCTGGCGGCCGGGTCGCCGGAGGGGGCGCCGTCAAGGCCGAAGCGGAAATAGACGTCCTCCGGCAAACGGCCGAAGGCTAAAACGGCCAATACCGCTGTCAGAACAAGCACCGACAGCGGCAGAATAATATGACGGATGCGGAATTTGAGCGGTTCCGGGTTCTGATTCACATGAGACCTCAGGCCGTATTCTACCCTAAATGGCGGTAGCGATGGAAATAAGGCTTCAGGGGACCAGCGCCAGCAGGGTGAGGTCGGCGCGGTCAGCCGGTTCTGTTTCCGGGGTGATGACGGTCACTTCGCCGCCGGCAGTAATCAAAAACAGGGGGACCGCTTTCGGATTATCCGAAGTGAAGGCCTTGAACGGGAAGTCTGAGGTCAGTTCGAAGGTTTTCACCCGGGCGCCGTTGGCGTGGAGGTCAGCCAGCTTTTCGTAAGAAAAGCTGGCTGAGAATAGCAGGCGTCCCGGCAGGTGCTGTTGGATGTGTTCCTTCTTTGTATCGGTGGCGGTTTCTTCCGGTGGCAGGAGATAGACGTTAGCCGTACCGAACTCCCGGCCGTAATGAGCGGCCACCAGGTGATTGACGTTGTCGTCCGAGGTCATGGCCAGGACACGCCCGAAATCAGCCAGGTCAAGTTCACCGGTGATACCCGGCGCCAGGGCGTTGCCATAATACGCCGGCAGTTTTTTCCGGCGGGCGTAGGCGATATTGGAACGGGAATGGTCGATGATGAAGGTCCTGACTCCGGCTTCTTCCAGAGCGGTGGCGATTTCCCGGACCCATATCTGGCCGCCGACGAAGACGACCCCCTGGGGATTGGTATTGGACATGCCGAAGAGACGGGCGGCCAGGGTGGACAGGACACTGGAGGAGATAACGGTCAGAATTATTACGGCGAAGGTTACCGGAAGCAGGATGTCGGCGCCGGCGAAGCCGTTTTCCGCCAGACGGAAGCCGAATAACGAGGCCACCGAGGCCGACACGATGCCCCGAGGGGCGATAACCCCCAGCAGAACACGTTCCCGGCTTTTCAGCCTGGAGCCGCGGGAAGCGACCAGTACCGCCAGCGGCCGGGCAACCAGTATCAGTATCAAGCTGAAGCCCAGAATACCGCCGGCCAGCGGGACGATGGCGTCGATATCGATGGTGGCCGAGAGAGTGATGAACAGAATGGAGATGAGTATCAAGCCCAGGGTTTCCTTGAAATCCAGGATATGCTCCACGTTGACCCGGCGCTGATTGGCCATGACTACGCCCATGATGACCACGGTGAACAAACCGGCGTCAGCCTGAATCAGATCCGACAGGAAGAAGACGCCGATGACCGTGGAAAGCACCACCGGTATCTGCAGATAATCCGGCAGGAGATAGCGGCGCAATAACTGTATCATGGCCAGACCGGTCAGTAAGCCCAGTCCCAGACCGGTAATCAGGCTGACGGCCAATGTGGTCAGACCCTGGGTTATGGCTTCTTCAGGGCCAGCGGCCAGGATGACTCCGAAGACGATGAGGGCAAGCGTGGCCCCGATGGGGTCGATGAGGATCCCTTCCCACTTAAGGATGGGACCCAGGTCGCCGCGAAGCCGCAGGTGGCGGAGGAGGGGCATGATGACGGTGGGGCCGCTGATGACCAGGATGGAAGCCAGCAGAACCGCCAGCGGCCAGTCCAGCCCCAGTATCCAGACGGCGGCGGCCGAACCGACGGCCCAGGTCAGCAGGACGCCCACCGTGATCAGGCGGACCACGACCGGGGCCGTACTTTTGATTTCATTGAACTTCAGGCTGAGGCCGCCTTCGAAAAGAATGACGGCGACTGAAAGGGAGATGAAGGGCTGGAGGAGGTCGCCGAATATCTCTTCGGGATGCAACCAGCCGGTTATTGGGCCGGCGATGAGTCCGGCGACAATCAGGATGACGATGGACGGAATTCGGGTGTACCAGCCGATGACCTGGGAAACCATGCCCAGCGCCAGGATGAGGGCCAGTCCGGCCATTACATGTTCAGCCAAAGATACCTCCGGTGTGAATCAGCTCGGCAAATACTATATAGTAAAAAGAGCACTGACGCCAAAGAAGAGGAGACAGGACATGATAATTGAGCGACTGGTGGTCGGACCGATACAGGCCAACTGTTACCTGGTGGGTGATCCGGCGAGCCGGGAGGGGCTGGTCATCGACCCCGGCGGCGACGGGGAGGTCATTGTCGAGCGGATAAAGGCATTGGGCTTGCGTATTGGTCATATCGTGCTGACGCACGGACATTTCGACCATACGGCGGCGGCTGAAATGGTCAAGTCTGCCACCGGCGCCCGGCTGGCGGTGCATCAGGACGACCTGGGTCTGCTCAATGACGACTTTCTGCCGCGGATGGCCGGTTTCCGGGTAGAGCCGCTACCGGCGCCTGAAGTAGTTCTGCGGGGATGGGAGGACATTGCTGTCGGTGCCTTGCGATTCACCATACTCCACCTGCCGGGGCATTCACCGGGCGGTATCGCCCTGTATAGCCAGGACGCCGTTTTTACCGGCGATTCCCTGTTTGCCGGCGGCATCGGCAGAACCGACCTGCCCGGCGGTGACTACGACACGCTGATTGACAGCCTCAATCAGCGTCTGCTGGCGCTGGATGACGACATAAAAGTTTACCCCGGGCACGGCCCCGATACTACTATCGGAACCGAACGCCGGGGTAATCCGTTTCTGGTAAATCCGCCCAGGCGGGAATGTTAGAAGATACCGTTCCAGTTGGCGATAACCGGCGCCAGCACCAGAGAGATGATGGACACCAGTTTGATCATGATATTGAGGGAAGGACCGGAAGTATCTTTCATGGGGTCACCGACGGTATCACCGACGACAGTTGCCTTGTGAGCCAGTGAACCTTTACCGCCGTAGGCGCCGGTTTCAACCCATTTCTTGGCGTTGTCCCAGCTACCGCCGGCGTTGGCAAACACCACCGCCAGAATGAAACCGGTAAAGGTGGCGCCGACCAGGAAAGCGCCCAGAGCGACCTTGCCGAAGATGAAGGCAATGACAATGGGCGCCAGAACGGTCATGACGCTGGGTAAAATCATCTGCTTGAGGGAATCACGGGTGCAGATATCGACACATTTGGCGTATTCCGCCTTGCCGGTGCCTTCCATCAAGCCGGGGATTTCCTTGAACTGACGGCGGACTTCGTTGACGATGGAGGAGCCGCTACGACCGACCGCCTGAAGGGTCAAAGCGCTGAATACCGCCGGCAGGAGTGAACCCAGGAACAGCCCGACCAGTACATACGGGTCGAGAAGGCTGATCTGGGAGGGGGTGATACCTACCGCAAGGGTATAGGCTAACAGCAAAGCCAGCGCAGTCAGCCCGGCCGAACCGATGGCGAAGCCCTTGCCGATGGCGGCAGTAGTGTTGCCCAGGGAGTCCAGGGCATCGGTGCGTTCGCGGATTTCATGGGGCATACCGGACATTTCCACAATACCGCCGGCGTTGTCGGCCACAGGTCCGTAAGCGTCGGTGGCGTCCTGGATGCCCAGGGTGGAAAGCATACCGACGGCGGCGATGGCGATGCCGTAGACGTCGGCGACATTATAGGCAACGATGATGGCGATGACGATGAAAATGACCGGGGGCGCCACGCTCAACAGACCGTTGCCGAAACCGGCGATGATGTTGGTGGCGGCGCCGGTTTGCGAAGCTTCGGCAATTTTCAGGGTTGGCTTGTAGACATATGAGGTGAAGTAGTTGGTGCTTTCACCGATAGCCAGACCGGCGGCCAAACCGACCAGTATGGCCCAGAAGACGCCGATGTCGGCGCCCAGGAGGGATACCGAGGCGAAGGCAAAAACTACCGCCAGGAAGGCGGCGATGAAAGTGCCGCGCCGCAGGGCGTTGAGCAGAGCTTTCATCTGCAGTTTTTCACCGACACGCACGGCGAAAATGCCGACAATGGAAGCGACGATACCGCCGGCGGCGACCATCATGGGCAACCACCAGGCAGTGGCTTCATCGGGAACCAGCGCCATGTCAAGTTGGGTGGAGAAGACAGCGATGGTACCCAGTGCCATGGTGGCGACGATGGAGCCAACATACGATTCGAAAAGATCGGCGCCCATGCCGGCAACATCACCGACATTGTCGCCGACGAAATCGGCGATAACCGCGGCATTACGCGGGTCATCTTCCGGAATACTCTGTTCCACCTTACCGACGATATCGGCGCCGGTATCGGCGGCCTTGGTGTAAATACCGCCACCGATACGGGCGAAAATGGCCACGGCGGAAGCGCCGAAACCGAAACCGGGAATAATGGCCAGGAAGTTGGTGTCGCCGTTGAAAGCGAAGTAGAGGATGGAAAGGCCCAAGAGACCGATACCGACCACAGACATACCCATGACCGAGCCGGCCCTAAAGGAAACCTTCAGCCCTTTGTTGAGGCTTTCAGCGGACGCGGTGGCGGTCCGCGAGTTGGCCCGGATAGCGATGGCCATGCCGATGTATCCGGCCAGACCGGAACAGATGGCGCCGAAGACAAAAGCCAGAGACACCTTCCAGCCGAGATCGGGGACTACCAGGAGAACGATAGAAACTACCGCGACGAAGATGGCCAGGATGCGGTATTCCCGTCCCAGGAAGGCCATTGCCCCTTCTTTGATGGCAGTGGCGATTTCCCGGACTTTGGCGTTACCTTCGTCCTGCTTCAGCACGAACCGCGCCATAACGACCGCTAACACCAGAGCCAGAATCGCACTGACGAGGGCGATAATGATTGGGTCCACTAGTTCAGATTCCTCCTTCTTTTATTTTGCTCTATATTATTGAGGCCTTTGTTGAAACACGCTTAGCTGTTCTTCCAGGCGCTGTTGTCGCAGGGTGAGGGTCAGGTCGCTACGGGTCTTTTCCAGGATGCCGCGCACCATGTCGGTAGTGCGCCGGAGGTTTCCGGTGATGGCGTCTGGAAAATCCATGGTCACCAGTATCTCATAAATGGCGTCCATGATGCCAAGAAGCTCTTCGGCCCGTGACAGGTCGCCCTGCCTGAGGCCGTCCAGGATATAACGGCGCAGTTCGCCGATGACTTCGCCCATGCCGTTGAGGTAGGCGACCGAATCCACATTCAGGTCTTCAGGAGATGGGATTGGCCGGCCGGCGATGACCGCCAGGGTGATGCGGCCTTCGGCGTATTCCTTCTGGGCGTCACGGAAGAAGCTGATGTTGGAAAGTTCGTCGCAGGCGTCGATGCTGGAGGCGGCTTCGTGAATCAACGATTCGGCCTTTGCCAGCAGGGAGCCGGCCTCATTCAGCTGACGCCGATGGATGGCGCGGATGGACAGCGAACAATAGCGGATGGCCTCACGTGACAGTGGCAGGGCTTTTTCACGGGCGGCGTCCTTGCGTTCAAAAGCCCGGCGAATGGTTGCGGCGATGGTGTCCAATCGTTCGGTGAAGCTCTCTGCGGTCATGGCAGTTCCTCCAGGGGAAGGACTACCGGTATTTCTACCCGGCCGGCCAGCGAGGTTTTCAGGCCGGCGGCACATATCAAATAATCAGCCCCGGCCGACACCGCGCTTTCCGCTTCGGCAACATCGGTAGCAGCATAGCCGATCAGCTGATCTATCGACAGCAGATTCCTGACTGCGTCCGGGGGCAGGGAACCACCGTCAATGGCAACGCCGTCGGCGGAAACGGCGACGGCTATATCGGCATACTCTCCAATGATCAGAAGTCCGCTGTCACCGGAGCGGGAGCGGCTGAAAGCCAGCACCTGACGCCACAGTTCGCCGCGGTTGCCCGCGTCGTTCAGCTGAACCGAAGTGTCCTGGCGGGTCAGGGCCGTAGCTGCCTTTTCCGGCGACCCGGTGACCAGATACGAGTTGCCCAGCCTTGACAGGCGTTCTTGTCTGGTAAGAGCTCCGGCCAGACTTTTTTCCATTTCATACACCCGGTAGCGGGCTTGTTCGATAAAGCCGGCGGCGAGCCCGGTTTCCGGCAATCGAGCCAGTTCTTCCAGCACCCGCAGTGACTGCTCGACGCGGCGGGCGTTGGCACTGACAGTTTCGGTAAGATTCTTGAAAACTGTTTTGTCGTTGTCGGCGCGCCGGCCGACATCGGCGGTGGCATCACGGGCCGACAGCAGTTGGATTGATGAATAATGGATGCTCTCGGTCAGATCGTGGCGGAGCGATTTGAGGGCCAGGGAATATCCGGAGGAGTTCAGGCAGAAACGGGCGATATCCTCGAGCACGCGCAGACCTTCGGTTGCGCGGTCAAGGTTGGCGTCGATGGCCCGTAGCGTCTGACTGTGGAGTTGAGTCAAATTATTTCCGTTGGGCATTCATTCAACATCAAAATGCGATTGATTCTAGCATAACGACAATCAAGCGTAAAGAAGAAGACGCCGGGTCGGGGGCGGTGCGTCAGTCCAGGGTGATGGCGTAAGGGATATGCTCCACCTGTGATCTGTCGTCGTCGAAGGTGACGCCGATGAAATCGATGCGCCACTCACCCTTCAGGCGGTGTTCGGCGACATAACACTCGGCGGCGGCCACCAGGTGGCGCCGTTTGGCGGCGGTAATCGATTCGGCCGGAGTGCCGAACCTGCCGGTGGACTTGGCCCGCACCTCGACGAAAACTGTTTCCTTGCCCTTGCGGGCGACCAGGTCGATTTCCGCGTTGCGCGCCCGCCAGTTGGCATCGATGATGCGGTAGCCTTTTTTCTCCAGGTAATGACGGGCCAGTATTTCGCCGCGGCGGCCGGTTTCACGCCGGGTCATAGCAGACTCCGGCAGGTCTGTACCGGCGCGAAAGAACGGCGATGCACGCTACAGGGGCCGAGGCGCTCCAGGCAGTCCAGATGTTCGGCGGTGCCGTAGCCTTTGTGGCGGCCGAATCGGTAGCCGGGGTAGCGGTTGTCGAGGCCGATCATCAGCCGGTCGCGGGTGACTTTAGCGATGACCGAGGCGCAGGCGATGGAAACACAGACGGCGTCGCCGTCGATGATGCCTTTCTGCGGCAGGGTGACCGCCGGCAGGGTCAGGTAATCTATCAACAGAGCCTCCGGGGAGGGGTCGAGGTTTTCCAGCGCCAGCGCCATGGCCAGGCGGGTCCCCGGTACGATGCCGTGGCGGTCAATGAAATGGTGAGAGACGACGCCGACGCCCCAGGACAGGGCGTTTTCGGTGATCAGTCCGTAGAGCCGGTCACGGTTGGCCGGACTCAGCAGTTTGCTGTCCCGTACGGCTTTCAACCAGCCGGAGCGCCGGCGGCGGCCGAGGATAACGGCGGCGGCGACCACCGGGCCGGCCAGGGCGCCGCGGCCGGCTTCATCGACACCGGCTATCAGCCGGTAGCCGTTGCCGTGCAGTTTTGATTCTTCCCGGAAGCCGGGCACCGGTTGTCGGGCTTTCATCGGCGGTTATTATAACAATTTTCAGCGCCGGGTACTTGACAAGGCGGCGGCGGCCTCATACGATAGCGACACCATGAATGATATCCGCCTGGCTCTGGCCCAGATAAATACCACTGTCGGCGACTATGTCGGTAATGTCAGTCTCATCCGTCGTTACCTGAAAGACGCGGCGGACGGAGGCGCCGGACTGGTGGTTTTTCCTGAAATGGCTGTCAGCGGTTATCCGCCGGAAGATTTGCTTCACAAACCATCGTTCATCGAGGCCGGTCAGCAAGCCCTGGCCGAAGTGGCCGGGACAGTCGGCGACCTGACGGCAGTGGTCGGTTTCGTCGATACCGCCCCTGACGGACTGTACAACGCCGCGGCGGTGATACACCAGGGGGAAATCCGGCATATCTATCACAAGCGGCACCTGCCGAATTACGGTGTGTTCGATGAACAACGCTATTTCAAACCGGGCGACGATTGCCCGGTGTTCGAAGGCACCGGTGGCCTCCGACTGGGAGTCAACGTCTGCGAGGATATCTGGCGGGACGACGGACCGATGGTCGTTCAGTCCCGGGATGGCGCTGATATCATTATCAATATAAGTGCGTCGCCTTTTCATCGGGGCAAGTATCACCAGAGAGAGCGCATGCTCAAGGCTCGCGCCGCCGGGGGTGGTGTGCCGGTGGTTTTCTGCAATCTGGTTGGCGGCCAGGATGAACTGGTCTTCGACGGTGCCAGCGTGGTTATCGACGCCGGGGGCAGGGTGCTGGGCCGTGCCCGTCAGTTCGAGGAGGAGTTGCTGTTTGTGGACCTGGCCGGTGACGGTCGGGACGGCCGGGGAATAGTGGCTGAACTGCCGGATGAATATGATGAAATATATCGCGCGCTGGTGACCGGCACCCGGGATTACGTGATGAAGAACGCTTTCCGGCAGGTGGTTGTCGGCTTGTCGGGGGGAATCGATTCCTCTCTGGTGGCGGCGGTAGCAGTCGATGCTCTGGGGGCTTCGGCGGTTAACGGCCTTATCATGCCGTCGCGATTTTCCGCCCCGGAAAGTGCGGCTTATGCCGCCGAACTGGCTGACAACCTGGGAATCCGGGTGAATGAAATACCCATCGAAGGCCCTTATGCCGCTTACCTGGAATCGCTGACTGGGGTTTTCACCGGACAGGCCCCGGATATCACCGAGGAAAATATACAGGCGCGCATCCGGGGGAACCTGTTGATGGCGCTGTCCAACAAGTTCGGCTGGCTGGTGCTTAATACCGGCAACAAGAGTGAAACAGCCACCGGATACACTACGCTGTACGGCGACATGGCCGGCGGGTTCGCCGTTATCAAGGACGTGCCCAAGACACTGGTGTACGATTTGTGCCGTTATCGCAACCGGACGGCCGGGCGAACACTGATACCGCAGTCCATCATCGACCGGGCGCCATCGGCCGAACTGAGGCCGGGGCAGAAAGACGCCGACAGCCTGCCGCCGTACGATGTCATGGATCCCATCCTGGAAGCCTATGTCGAACAGGACCTGGGAGTGGCCGATATTATCGGGCTGGGACATGATCCGGAGACGGTGCGGCGGATAGCCGGCCTGGTGGACGGCAGTGAATATAAGCGGCGACAGGCACCGCCGGGGGTGAAGATTACACCCAAGGCTTTCGGCAGGGACCGACGGTTGCCGATTACCAATAAATTTAGAGGGGCCTGACGATGACCTGCCGGCAGGCATTACTCAAAGGAAATCCGCTGGAATGGCTGTTGGAAGCAGACACCGCCAATCCGTCGATTCGTTACCTCACCCTGAGGGATATCGTTGGACTGCCCGCCGACAACTCACAACTCTGGGCAAGGGGCGCTTAAGGCCGATTTCCCGGCTCAGTAACTTTGCCAGCGCCGGCAATCCGGGCATTTGTCACCCGGAATCCGCTTAAGGTCTGCTTTCGGGTGAACTCCCAGTTTCAGCAGGGTATCCAGCAGGAGACAGACCGGCAGACCGACGACGTTGTGATAACAGCCTTTAACCCGCTCGACCGGGTTGAATCTCTTGTCCTGGATGCCGTAAGCGCCGGCCTTGTCCATCGGGGAACCAGAGTTGACATAATCATTGATTTCGTCATCGGTGTAGTGGCGCATGGTCACCCGGCTGACCCGCATGTCGGCCAGGGTCTCGCCGGTAGCGGCGTCAACGACGGCGACGGCGGTAACCACCCGGTGTGAGCGGCCGTGCAGGCGCTGAAGCATGGTAGCGGCTGAAGCCGGTGATGTTGGTTTGCCCAGAATCTCGCCGTCCAGGTCAACTACGGTGTCGGCGGCGATGACGGTGCCGGAACACATTGTCTTCGCCACGGCTGACGCCTTGCTCCGGGCATGATACAGGGCTTGTTCATCTGGCGAAAGACCGATGACGGGAGTTTCATCGACCCCGGAAACAGCGATGGTAAACTGAAGACCGATGGCTGTCAGCAGGTCAGCGCGGCGGGGAGAGGCTGAAGCCAGCACCAGTTCCTGACGGCGGTTGAAAGCCAGTTCCCGCTCCGGATCGTATTTCAGCGTAACTACCGTCTCCACATGATAGGTCTGTGGGAACAGATCCACAGGGGTGATGTCTTCGATAATCCAGGGGCCTCGGGTCAGTGTCGCCAGGTCACGCCCCAGCGCTTCCGGGTTACAGGACACATAGACCAGCCGGCTGGCCGGGTGGCGGTTGAGAATACGAAGCGCCCCGGGGTGACAGCCGTTGCGCGAAGGGTCGATGATGACCGCATCGGCCAGTTTGCCCAGGTGGGGCAGAACCGATTCGGTGCGGGCTTCCAGCAGTTCAACATTAGCCAGACCTTTGATATTGACCCGGGCGTCTTTGACCGCGGCTGAGGATTCCTCGATGGCGATGACCTTTTTCACCCGCGGGGCCAGCAGAGCGGCGAAAGTGGCTACGCCGGCGTAAGCGTCGATGATGGTTTCCGCGCCGGTCAGGGCGAGGCGTTCACCGATGAGGTCGGCCAGGTTTTCCGCCTGAGGGGTATTGACCTGGAAAAATGCCGGTGAGGAAACGCGAAAACGTCGGCCGCAGAGGATTTCGTGGTACCAGAGCTGACCGCTGGTGACGGTGATGTCGGGGTTTTTAAGCTTCGGCTGAATGAGAAATTCATCGGTATTGACGCCGTAACGGATGGAGAACTGAGAGGTTTCGCCGCAACGCCCGTCCAGGGCTGAGAGCAGTGAGTTGACGCCTTCGGCCATGATGAGACAGTGGTCTATCGGCACGAAACGTCTGGTGACGCGATTGATGAAGCCGAACCGGTTGGCTCGGCGGCGTACGGTCAGCCGGGCATGGTTGCGGTAGCCGAATTCGTCCGGTGACGGCACCGCCGGGTTGACCGGGGCAGTGATGCCGTGGCCTGTCAGAGCGTCAATCACGGATTCCCGTTTGAGTTCCAGCTGATGGGGGTAGTCGATTTGCTGGTACTGGCACCCGGTACATTCGCCGAAGTAAGGGCATGGTGCCTGACGGCGATGGGGCGATGGCTCGATGACTTCTTTGACGATGGCATCGGTAAGGTCGCCGGCTTCCCGGAGGATGCGGGCGCTGACCGTTTCACCGGGGATGCCGCCGAAGACGTTGATGAGCCGGCCCTGGCAGGTACCGGTGGCCCCGCCGAAAGGACCGGCGGCGGTAAGTTTCAAGGTAACGGTTTCCAGGGACGTTTCTTCCAATTGAACCTCTGATGACCGGTGATGCCCGGCTTTATTTTTCGGCGCGCTTGCGGTTATGGGCTGACAGCAGTTTCTTGCGCAGTCTGATATTGCCGGGGGTAACTTCGACCAGTTCATCATCTTCAACAAAATCCAGCGACTCTTCCAGCGACATCTTAACCGGGGGCGTTAGTTTGACGGCGATGTCACCGGTAGAGGAGCGGATGTTGGTCATTTTCTTTTCCTTGCAGACATTGACCGCCAGATCCTGACCGCGGGCGTTGAGGCCGACAATCATGCCTTCGTATACCTCGGTCATCGGGTCGATGAAGGTCAGGCCGCGTTCCTGGGCATTATTCAGGCCGTAGGTCACAGCGGTGCCGGACTGGGAGGCGACGAGGACGCCGGAACGGGAACTGGCGATATCGCCCTGCCACGGTTCGTAGTGGAGGAAAAGCGTGTTCATCACGCCGCGGCCGCGGGTGGCGGTCAGAAAGGAACTGCGGAACCCGATGAGGCCTCGGGTGGGAATGTGATATTCCAGTCGGACATTACCCAGGCCGTCGTGATGCAGATTGGTCATGCGGCCTTTGCGCCGGGCCAGCATTTCGGTCAGTTCACCGATGTATTCTTCGGCGGTATCAATGGTCAGCGCCTCCATCGGCTCCATAAGCTTTCCGTCGATGTCCCTGGTGATGGCCTCGGGTTTGGACAGTTCCAGTTCATAGCCTTCACGGCGCAGTGTTTCGATAAGGATGGAAAGGTGAAGCTCGCCCCGGCCGGAGACCAGGAAGACGTCCGGAGACGACGTTTCCTCAACCCGCAGACTGATGTTGGTTTCCAGTTCGCGGTAGAGACGGGCGCGGATCTGTCGGGAAGTGGAGTACTTGCCCTCCCGGCCGGCGAAGGGAGAGGTGTTGACACCGAAGGTCATCTTGACGGTCGGTTCGCCGATGTGGATGCCCGGCAAGGGTTCCGGTCTTTCCGGCGCGGCGATGGTGTCGCCGATATTGACCTCCGGCAGTCCGGTGAGGGCGATGATGTCTCCGGCTTCGCCGCGTTCTACTTCCCGGCGGTTCAGTCCCAGGTGGGTGAACACCTCGTTAACCTGAGAGCGCGGGGAGACGCCGTGGCGACCGATGACGACCACACTGTCGCGGGGGGCGACCGCGCCGCGCCGGATACGGCCGATGGCGATACGGCCTTTGTGGGAAGAATAGTCCAGGTTGGAAACCAGCATCTGCAACGGGCCTTCCTCGATTTCCGGCGGCGGGATATGGCTCATAATACATTCGAACAGGGGAATGAGGTCGCGGCCTTCGTCATCCGGATCGGTGACGGCGAAGCCGTCCTTCGAACTGGAATAAACGACCGGGAAGTCCAGTTGGGCATCCTCGGTAGCCAGTTCCAGGAAAAGATCCTGAGTCATGGCCAGCACTTCCTTGAGCCGGCGGGTGGGCCGGTCCATCTTGGTAACGACGACGATAGGCTTGAGTTTCTTTTCCAGTGCCTGTTGCAGGACGAACCGGGTCTGCGGCATGGGGCCGTCGGTGGAATCGACCAGCAGAAGGCAACCTTCGGCCATGTTGAGCACCCGTTCGACTTCGCCGGAAAAATCGGCGTGGCCGGGGGTGTCGATGATGTTTATTTTGCGACCGAGGTATTCGACGGCGGTGTTTTTAGCCAGGATGGTAATACCTTTTTCCCGCTCCAGGGCGTTCCGGTCCATGATGAGTTCGCCGACTTCCTGATTTTCCCGGAAGATATGACTCTGTTTGAGCATCACATCGACCAGGCTGGTCTTGCCGTGGTCGACGTGGGCGATAATGGCGATATTGCGGATGTCATCACGATATTTGGGCACACAAGTCTCCTTTGAAAATACAGGGAGTCATAACGGCGGGATTACCGGGAAAACGCCTACAGCCGGAAGCGGTGGCGACGTCGGGGTACGGAAAAGTTCCGGATGTAATCTAAGAGCATATTATTACATAACATTGTAGCGGCATCCCGGGGGTTTGGCAATGGGCGGTCGGCAGCCTAACCGATTTATTTCCGGTACAATCGGTGGTCGGCCGAAAACGGGAAGGGCCACCGGTTGACGGACAAAGAGGAAAAAACATGAACGGACATGAATCAAAAGCAGGTGGCAACCCGACCGGTTGACCGACTGAAAAACGACTCCACGGAAATGTCGGTCAGGGCATCGACTGCCGAGACGGCCAACCGGGTAGTGACCGATCTGAGCAACGCCGGAATGCAGGTATCATCTTTTTCATTCGGTCGACCACAACTCTGCGCCAAGTGTTTATGACCCTGACCGGTCACGTTGCCGCCAATGGGGAGGCGGTCATGAATAAGAGCGACCGGCTGAAGGTGATACTGGCGGAAAAGGACCGGCCGGAGCGGCTGGCGGCGATTACCGCTATTTTCATCCCGCTGGCCATCCGCATTTACCGCAACAGGCAATAGCGCCAGGCCTGTCTATTCATTATCCTTATATACCTGGTCATAATATTCCGGGTACAGCTTGCGTGTGCAATCCGGACAAATGGAGTGGGTGAAGTCAGCCCCGGCGTGTTCGGTCATGTAATTTTCCACCGATTGCCAGAAACCCTTGTCGTCGCGTATCTGTTTACAGTTGGCGCAAATCGGTATCAGTCCTTTGAGCATCTTGATGTTGTCGAGGGCTTCCTGGAGCTGGCGGGTAAGTTCCCGCCGCTCCTTTTCCATACCGGCTTTGTAGAGCGCCATCTCGACGGCGGCCCGCAGGTCATTTTCGTTGAAAGGCTTGGTTAAATATCCGAGCGGTTCGGCTTCTCTGGCCTGAGTCAGGGTAGCCTGGTCGGCATAGGCGGTCAGGTAAACTACCGGTATCGAAAAACGGCGGTTGAGTTCCAGCGCGGTGGCGATGCCGGTATGGGGGCCCTTGAGCACGATGTCCATCAACGCCAGTTCCGGGCGATGTGTCTCTGCCAGTGCCAGGGCGTCATCGCCATTGGCGACGGGGCCGACAACTTCGTAATCCATGGCTTCCAGGCTGAGCTGGATATCCTGAGCAGTGATGGCTTCATCTTCGACTACCAATATCCTGGCTTTGGGCATGTTATCAACCTTTCTCGAATGTGATTATGAATTCGGTGCCGCCGTCGCGGAGCAGTTCCACCGTGCCGCCGAGCTGGTGCCGGGCCAGGGCATTGACCAGGCGCATGCCCAGCGAGCGGTTGGTCAGCGGGTCGAAGTCTTCCGGCAGGCCGACGCCGTTATCCCGGACGACCAGCCGGAAACCGGTTGAACCGGCGTCCAGGCGTTTCAAGGATACCAGTATTTTACCCCGACGGCCGGAAGGGAAGGCGTATTTCATGGCGTTGGTCACCAGTTCGTTGATGACCAACCCGAGCGGGATGGCTGTGTCGATGTCGAAGGTGACATCATCGACATCCAGTTCCGGTTTGACACTGTCCGGTGAAGTAGCGTAGGCGTGAACCAGGTTGGTGACCAGTTCGGGAACATATTCCTTCATGCCGATACAGGCCAGATCAGAAGACTGATAGAGCTTGTTATAAACCAGCGACATGCTCTTGATGCGTTCCTGGCTTTCCTGAAGCATAGCCCGTGTCGATTCATCGTTGACGAATTGTCCCTGCATCTTAAGCAGACTGGAGATGACCTGCATGTTGTTCTTGACGCGGTGGTGGATTTCCTTGAGAAGCAGTTCCTTTTCCGCCAGCGCTGATTTGAGACGTTCCCGCGAACGGTTACTTTCGGTGATGTCCCGGGCGATGGTGGAGTAGCCGGTGACACGGCCTTCAGTATCCCTGATGGGCGAGATGGTGACGGCGACGTCGATAATGGTACCGTCCTTGCGGCGACGGCGGGTTTCCCACTTGACAGTCCGCCCGGTTTCGTCGATTTCCCGAAGCCTTTCCGGTACTTCGTTATCCATGTCCGGCGGTATCAGAATGTCGTTGGTGCGGCCGATCATCTCCTCCGCGGAATATCCCAGCATGTGTTCGGCGGCCCTGTTCCAGGAAGTGATACGCCCGTCCCGGCCGCGACCTATCAGGGCATCGGCGGAAAACTCGACGATGGCTGCCAGACGGGATTTAGTTTCCCAGATGCGCATCTGTTCGGTGACGTCGGTGAAAATGGTGGCAAAGCCGCCATCGCCCCACGGGGCGATGGAGATGTCGAAATGCTTGTCCAGCGGCTCGAAGTATACCGACAGGTGGCCCGGTTTGCCGCTGAGGGCTACCCGGGAATATTGTGCCAGATAAGGCGGAGCGGCGACCCCGTAAGCGTCGGTGGCCAGACGGTTGACCACCTGCTCCCTTTTGAGGCCGATGATTTCCTCGAATTTGGGATTAACGTCGACGATGCGGTAATCAACGGGGTCGCCGGCTTCGTTCATGACCAGCTGGTGCAGAGCCACACCTTCGCTCATGCTCTGGAACAGTGAACTCAGACGGGCTTCGTTTTCCCGCAGAGCGAGCTCGGTTTCCTTACGGGCGGAGATGTCCTTGATGACATGCACCGAGCCTGTGCACCGGCCGTCCGGTTCGACGATGGGGGAAGTGGTGATTTCGACATAAAGACAAAGCGCCGGCTCGAAAAACTCCGAAGATACCTGTCGGCATTCGCTCATGGTGCAGGTATGAGGGCAACCGGGAAGCGGCGCCTGGAGACCGTGAACGATGTCATAACATTTATGATTGATGATGGCCTCGACCGGTCGGCCTACCAGTTCGGCGAAAGCCTGGTTGACCCGGATGATGTTGTAGTCGCCGTCATGGATGCTGATGGCGTCCCGGATGGAGTTGAAGGTAGTTTCCCAGTCCGTAGCCGCGGCTCGCAGACGGGATTCCAGTTGTATTCGTTCGGTGACCACATCGAATACAGCGACGAAATGCTCTCTGGCAGTACTGTACACGGCGATGTCCAGCCACATATTCAAGCTGTGAATGTAGGTCTCCATCTTTTCTGCTCTGCCGGTAGCTGACACTCGGGCGAACATTTCGAGCAGGGTGATGTCTTTGACGGCGAAAGCAGGCATCAATGCTGAAGCCTGCTTGCCGGAGACATCGGCCAGCCCGGTCAGCCGGCCGAAGGCCGGGTTGACTTCCAGAAACGTGAAATCGGCGGGCTTGCCGTTCTCATAGGTCAAGCGGCAGAAAGCGAAGCCGTTGATCATGTTGTCGAACAAAGAACGGTAAAGTTCTTCGCTCCGGCGGATGGCCTCCTGTGATATCTGCCGTTCGGTGATATCCCGGAGTAAAACGATGCGTCCGGAGGATTGACCAAGGGAGTCGCGAAGAACGCTGATGCTAGCTTCCAGGTGGCGGTCGGTACCGGTTATCAGGCACATGGAGGTCGAAGTCTCGATGGATGAAGTGACTGAGGATAGCCAGGGCGCTGTGGAGATGAGGTCGACCAGTGGTTTGCCGATGGCGGTCTGGGCGTCGGTGCCGATCATATCGCGGGCGGCGCGATTGATGTCGATTATCCGTTTTTTCCGGTCCAGCACCAGCATTCCATCCGGAATGGTGTCGATGATGATGTTCCGGGCTATTGGCGTGATGTCCAGCAGGTGTCGGCCGTAAATAGCCAGCAGAAACATGATACCGGAAAAGGCCACCCCGATGCGGGTCAGGTCATACCCGGGGAAAGGGTTGAAACCAGATACATAAATCATACCTGCCAGCCAGGGTACGGCCACCCCTGATAGCAGAAGAATGGCGCTCGGCCGGTACTCTTTACTGGTCTGGAAGGCGCTACGGATGATTATCAGGCTGCCGGCCAGAAGGCACAGTGTGGAGTAACCTGCGTTGGCGAACCAGAACCAGGGGCCATGCTCGTATACCATCAGGTTCGAGTCCGGGTCGATAGCCGAAAAACCAGCCCAGACCAGGTGATGAGTGCTGTTGGTGGTGGCCAGGACTAGTGTGAGCGCCGGAATGATGAAGGCGATGAGCAGGTAGCGCGGCCGTACCCAGTGCCGAAAGCCGCCATACACGGCGGCGAAAACCAGGAACAGCACCGGAGTGGTGACACCGCCGATGTATTCGAGCTGGGAAAGCAGTATCTTGGTATTGACGCTGGTGGCCGAGACCTCCAGCATACCGAAAAAAATCCAGATGGAGGCCGCGGTCATCAGGAAGAACAGCGCCATGCCCCTGGGCGACTGCCGGCGTTGCCAGGATACCACCGCGTCGGTGACGGCGATAGCCAGAGAGACTGCGTAACCCAATGTGTAGGGAGTGAACACGAAGGAAGAATCCATGATCAATATCCCCTGAACAGGCTATTTTGAAGCGGGGTCGGGGGCGAGCCAGTGGGGTTTCTTGCCGCAGGAAAGATTGAGCGTTCGTTCATCTTTTTGTCATATAAGGGTAACATAAGGCGCGGGATTGTCAAGGCCGGCGGTTTACCTGAGCCTGATGGTGGTGGCGCCGTTGCCGCCCAGGCTCTGGGGCGCGGCGGCGAACGAGGCGACCAGCGGGTGTCGGGCGCTCAACTGGCGGACAGCGTCACGCAAAGCCCCGGTGCCGTGACCGTGAATTACCCGGACTTCGCTCAGATTAGCGGTAGCGGCGTCGTTCAGATATTCATCTACCAGGGCTTCGGCTTCGTCTATTCTGCGACCTCTAAGGTCGAGTTCCAGCGGTACACGACCTCCGGCGGAATGAAAACTGACGGCGGTCGACGGCAACTTTTCCGGTTGGCTGGTCAGCTGGGTAAAGCCCGACTTTTCCAGGCGGAAGCGTAACGCCCCGGCTGAGATTTCGGCCTGTCCGGTCTTTTCATTGATGGAAAGAATACGGCCTTCGATGCCGGGTTCCTTCAGCCAGACACGGTCACCCGGAGCCGGCAATTCATCCCCGGTTGCCTCAGCCGAGTCGTTGTCCCGGGTCAGAATACCCTGGTGCAGTCTGGCTTGAACCTGTTGTGAAGCCAGCCGGGCTTTTCCCTGATTCTGCCGCGTGTTTTCTTTCTCCAGACTGTTACGGGCGCGGCGAAGCTCTTTTTCCAGCAGGGCGACTTCAGCGACAACGGCATCCCTGGCCTCAGTCACCATAGCCTGTTTTTCCTCTCGCAGACGAGACAGTTCACCTGCCAGGGCTGACCGGCTGGCTGAGGCGGCTGACAGTTCCTGTTCCAGATGGCGGCGAATGGTCTCCAGTCTCTGTTTCTCAGAATTGAGCTCACTGAGCAGTTCTTCGAGCCGGCGATTGTCCGCCGACAGTGAGTTGCGGGCGTTATCGATGATCGATTGAGCCAGACCGTAGCGGGCGGCGGTGGCCAGGGCGTTGGAGCCGCCGGGCAGGCCCATGGTCAGGCGGTAGGTCGGTTTGAAAGTATCGGGGTCAAAATCGAACGAAGCGTTGCGCAGGCCGGGGGTGATATGAGCAAAGACCTTCAGTTCTGAAAAATGGGTTGTCACGGCACCGATGCAGCCGTTAGCCGCCAGGTGACGGAGGATGGCCCCGGCCAGGGCCGAACCCTCCCGGGGGTCGGTACTGGCGCCCAGTTCGTCGAGCAACACCAGGCTTCCCGGCGCGGCGGAGTGCAGAATCCGGGCGATGTTGGAAATATGGCCGCTGAAGGTGGACAGGGATGCCTGAACGCTTTGTTCATCGCCGATATCGGCGAATATTCCAGGAAATACCGGCAGTCGGGAACCTGCCTCCGCCGGAATCGGCAGACCGGACTGAGTCATCAAGGCCAACAGGCCGATGGTCTTGAGGGCCACCGTCTTGCCGCCGGTATTGGGGCCGGTCACTACCAGCAGTTGAAAGTCCAAGCCCAGTTCGATGGATAGCGGTACCGCCTTGTCGCCCAGCAAAGGGTGGCGAGCTTCAACCAGTTTAAGCGCCGGCTGGGCACTTTCCACTTCAGGGGAATAGACCAAGGCTTCAACAGCGTGAGCCCGGCGGGCATAACGGGCTTTGGCCATTATCACATCAAGATTGGCGGCAATTCGAATACTTTCGACGATGGAGGGGGCAGATTGGCCGATACGGGCGGATATTTCCGCCAGCAGGCGTTCGATTTCACGGGCTTCAGCGATGTCCAGTTCCTTGAGTTCATTGCCCAGATCCAGCGTGGCGAACGGCTCCAGAAAAACGGTGGAACCGGTATTGGACACGTCATGGACGAATCCCTTTATCTCATTTTTATATTCGGCTTTGACCGCCAGAGCGAAACGGCCAGCGCGTTCGGTAATTACCGGTTCCTGAATGAACCGCCGCGAACTTTCGTCGGCGATGATACCCTGGAGGCGGTTGGTCAGTTCATCGCGCCGGCTTCTCATTCTATTACGGATAGCGACCAGTTCCGGGGAAGCGCCGGGCTGTAGCTGTCCGTCTGTGGTCACCACCCGGTCGATGGCTTTTTCCAGCGGGTCGAAGCGGACCAGATTTTTGGCCAGTGCCGTCAGTAGAGGTATGTCAAAAGAAGTACTGGATACCGCAGACTTCAAAGCACGGATGACACGCAGGTTCCGGCTGATTTCAGCCAGTGTCGGCGGGTCCAGAGTCCGGCCCAGTTCCGCCTGACGCAGAGCAACCGATAAATCCGACAGACCTGATACAGAGATGTCGGGCTCGGCCTCCAGCAGAAGTCGTGATTCAGCCGATTCGGCCAATCTCTTCCGCATCCAGTCGATATCGGTTGACGGAGTGACAGCCAGAGCCAGTTCACGTCCGGGTTCAGAGTGACAAAAACCGGCGAGAAATTCCCTGACCCGGGGGAAATCCAGAGAATCAAGATCCTTAGCGTGCATGGGTTCCGGTTAGCCCGGTCTCCTGTCATCAGAGTTTGGCGCCGGCATGACCGGCTACGATTATATGGTAACAGCCGTCAACGAGGAAGGCAAAGTGTGGAACGAACCGGGCGGAGGGAAATCATGATAAGGTGAAGAATGGCGACCCCGATGGGATTCGAACCCACGATCTCCACCGTGACAGGGTGGCATGTTAGACCGCTACACCACGGGGCCGCGCGACGAAGCAATATACCCCATTTTACAGGTTGGTGTCAAACGAGCCGGAGTCCGGCAACATACTTCGGAGATTGAACAGCCACATATTGTTGTTTGGCGCCAGGCCATGTGCTATAATACCGCGGTATTTTAGGATAAAGTTCAGTTCGGGAGGGTACTACCATCGCAGTCAAAGAAAAACGAAGTCAGGAAATGACCGACCTGTTGCGGAATCGCACCGAACCGGTCAACAACTATGAGCTGGTTGTAATTTATCGTCAGGAGATGTCCCAGGAAAAACTGGATAGTGCCGTGAAATTCATCACCGACGCGATTACCTCAAGCGGCGGCGCCGTAGAGGCAGTCGATAAATGGGGCAAGCGCAAACTGGCCTATCCCATCAAACAACAGCTTGAAGGGGTTTATATATTGTTCAAGTTCCAGGCCGGTTCTTCCCTGATTCGGAAGATTTCCGATGAGCTTAGAATCTCGGAAAACGTACTGCGTCATATGGCCATCCGGCCAGGCGCCTAAACAGGCACAGTCGGAAAAGGGGGAGGCGAATGGCAAGTCTCAACAAAGTCATGATAATCGGTAACGTCGGTGTGGAACCCGAGATGAGGTTCACCCCTTCAGGCCATCCGGTAACTTCATTCAGAGTCGCCACCAATCGGAGGTATCAGTCCGGCGAAGGGGAAACGAAAGAAGAGACCGAATGGTTCAGCGTGGTTGCCTGGAACAAGCTGGCTGAACAGTGTAATCAATTCGTTACCAAAGGACGGTTGGTTTACGTTGAAGGGCGTCTGCAGACCCGAAGCTGGGACGGACAGGATGGCCAGAAGCATTATCGGACCGAAGTTGTGGCCAGTTCCGTTATGCCGCTGGACCGGCGCCCTCCGGGCGGCGGGACCGATAACTCCGGAAGTGAGACCAGTGGCGACATCAGTCCGGACGACCTTCCGTTTTAGTTAGAATAATTCAAAACTTTAGAGTGGACAGGAGAGAATAAGAACTTGGCTTTTATTAGAAATGCAGGAACGAGGCCTCAAGGCCGGCCCGGCGGCAGATTCGGTCGGGGAAGATTCCAGGCGCGACGCAAGGTGTGCGCTTTCTGCGCCGACAAGAATCTGGTCATCGATTACAAGGATACCGCCCGTCTGAGCCGATATATTTCGGAGCGGGGCAAGATCAATCCCAGGCGACGCAGTGGCACCTGCGCCAAGCATCAGCGGGCCCTGGCCAATGCCATCAAACAAGCCCGGATGATAGCTCTATTGCCTTTTGTGCCGGAGCATATTCGTGTGTCCGGTACCAGCTGGACGGTCAGCCCTGGTGTCCCGGTAGCCGTGGCGCCGGAGACGAAAACGACCCCCGAAGCCAGCCCCGCCGAAGCGGTCGATGCCGGTAAAGACGATGAAACAGCGGTTGCCACCCAACCTGCCGAAGCTTTGACCGAGGGTGAAGCCCAGGCCTGATTCAGGCCAAATTTAAACAGAAATTGGTGAGGGATAAACATATGCCCAAAAGGACATATCAACCGAAAAAAGTGCCCCGCAAACGCGAGCACGGGTTTATGGCGAGGATGGCTACCCGCGGCGGTCGCAACGTACTGAAAAACCGGAGAGCCAAAGGACGGACGCGCCTGACGGTAGTATAATTCATACCGCCTCGGGGAGCGGAAGGCGATGCGGCTGAAGTGAAATTGGTTACCATTAAAAATAGTCGGGAGTTTCGCCGGATAATGGACACATCCGGCGGCTGGTCAGATCGGAACCTGGTGATGAAGAAGGTTTTCAACGGTTCTTCGCTCAACCGCTACGGTTTCGTAGTCAGCAGGAAAGTCGGCGGCGCTGTGGTCAGAAATATGGTTCGCCGAAGGTTGAAAGAGATAATAAGGGGGCAGAACCTGATGCCGGGATACGACATCGTTTTTATCGCCCGGCAAACCTCCGCGAGGGCTACCTACGCTCAGCTGGAAAAAAGTTCAAGGGGTCTGGCGAAACGAGCCGGACTGGTCGGTAATATATGAGCAATCTAGCTTTATGGATTATCAGGTTGTACCAGAACAGCATATCGAAAGTGACTCCGTCCTCGTGCCGATTCCTGCCGACGTGCTCTCAGTATACTTATGAGGCAATCGTAAAGTATGGTGTTATAAAGGGAGTCTGGCTGGGGGCCAGACGGCTGGCAAGGTGCCATCCGCTGAACCAGGGCGGCTATGACCCGGTTCCCTGAATGTACGAGGAAAAAGAATTGAGCTTATTCAAGAAAACAGTTACAGTCACCATTATGCTGGTAGCCCTGGCATTGATAACCACTGGTTGTTTCGGTGGTACCACCCGGCCTCTGGGCTGGAGCGGTGTGACCATTGATGGTGATAACCTTTATTTTGTTACCCGCGAAGGGACTTTGTTTGCCCTGAACTCCCAAAATGGAATCCCCGTATGGCAGAACAGCCTGGAAGGGGCGCAGGGAGCGTACGGCAGTCCGTTGGTGGTTGATGATACTATTTATGTCGTCGGCTACTCCGGCAAAGTTTATGCTTTGAATACTGCCGGCACCCTGAAATGGACCTATCCGTTCGATAACAAACTGCCTTCGGCTGTGGCAACCGGTCTGGCTTACCATGATGGTTTGATTATTTATGGTTCGGATGACGGCAACCTTTATGCTCATGACGCTGGTACCGGCGCCCGAAACTGGGAGTTCTCAACGGGGGCCAAGATATGGGCGACGCCGGTTGTCGCTGACGGAGTCATCTATTTCGGCTCTTTCGATAAGCATTTTTACGCCGTCGAGGCTGAAACCGGTCAGCAGTTATGGTCGTTCAAAGCTGATGGAGTATTCACGGCACCAGCGGTGGTAGAAGGTGATACGGTGATTATCGGCAGTCTCGACCGCAACCTGTACGCCATTGACCGTAATACCGGCAAGGAACGCTGGTCCCTTTCTGGAGACCGCTGGTTCTGGACGTCCGTGGTAGTTAGCGAGGGCACGGTTTTTGCTCCCAATACCGACAGCACTCTGTATGCCGTCAATTTGGCGTCGGGTTCATTGGAAGCCAATTATGAATTTACAGCGCCGCTCTCTGCGGCTCCGGTTTTGATCAACGGTAAACTTGTAATAGCCGCCCAAGATGGAACGGTGAGTCTGCTGGATATCGGTTCCGGCCAGATAACCAGAATTACCGACCTGGGTACCACGGTCAGGGCGCCGCTGGCGGTCAGCGGGGATGTAGTCTTCGTCCATTCCCAGACCAACGAAACCATCTACGCGCTCAACACCGCCACCGGATCTCAGATCTGGTTCTATGATGTTCAGTAAAGGGGTAATCAAGTGGATATAGGCGCCATCTGGGATCTGATAATATTAAACCCGCTGATCAATGTCATGGTCTGGCTGTCCAGCGTGTTGTTCCATAGTTTCGGTCTGACGGTCATCGTATTGACGGTAATTATTTTCGCCTTAATGTACCCTTTGGCGCTAAAGCAGATACGGGCGACCAAGGCCATGCAGGAGCTACAGCCAAAGATTCAGGCCTTGCAGAAGAAATACGCCAACGACCGGCAGAAGCTGGCTCAGGAGCAGATGACACTGATGAAGGAATCCGGTGCCAGTGCTTCAGGGTGTCTGGTACCCATGGTAGTCCAAATGCCGATCTGGATTGCCTTGTACCAGTCCATAATACGAGTGCTGGCCGTTACCCCGGAAGATTTCGTCAACCTTTCCGGTCGACTATATGACTGGCCGGTACTTTACCAGAGTTTGCCGTTGGATGCTCAGTTTCTGTGGCTGAATCTGGCTGTTCCAGATTATCTCCTGGCTTTTCTGGTGGGCGGTATTATGTTCCTGCAACAGAAGATGACCACTCCTCCGTCTACCGACCCCAAGGTTGCCGCTCAAAGTAAAATGATGCTTTTCATGATGCCGGGTATGTTTGTGTTCATCTCCATAACCTTTCCGGCCGGACTGGCTGTGTATTGGCTTACCTCAAGTATTCTGCGCATCATCATGCAGTGGATAACTACCGGTCCGGGCGAACTGAAGCCATGGTTTCAGGGTATTCTGGCTCGGTTCCAGGGACAACGAGATATCAAGGCCAGGGTTGCCGCTAATGAAAAAAAGAATGTCACCACCCCGACGGAACCTGTCGTGGTGGATCAATCCGAGGAGATAATCGATGAAACACCAGGAGATATACGGACGGACGGTGGAGGAAGCGATCAGCAGCGCCCTGGAAAAGCTAAAGGTAAAAAGGGAAGACCTGGACATCGACGTAATAAGCGAAGGTAGCCAGGGCATCTTCGGCCTCGGCGCAGAGGAAGCCTGTATCACCGTTTCTTTGAAACCTGACGGCCAGAAACAGAACGGAGTCTGTGCTGAAGAGGCGATAGCCATCACCACTGAAATCATTCAGGGGCTGGTGGATCATATGGGTTTGGACGCGGGTGTCGAATATCTCCCGGATGCCATGGTAACCGAGGAGGCCGAAAATGAGTCCGGTCTGGTCTTCGATATTCTGGGGGAAGACCTGGGATTGCTGATCGGCAGGCACGGTCAGACGCTGGCTAACTTCCAGTACCTGGTGCGCATCCTGGTGGCACAGCGAATCAGAGAGTATCTGCCCATCCTGGTCGATGTCAACGGTTATCGTCAGCGGCGTTTTAAGGCGCTGGAGGTGCTGGCGAGAAAAACTGCTGAACAGGTCAGAGTGAAGAAAATGCCGGTTCCCCTTGATCCGATGTCGGCTTTCGAGCGGCGCATTGTTCACCTGGTGCTGGCCGGCGACCCGGCGGTGGTGACTCAGAGTGTCGGTGTCGGTGATGAACGGAAGGTAGTGGTTGTGCCGCGTGACGGGGCCATCCGCTAAAACCCGGTCCTGGTTTGCCGCAAGTAAAATGATATGGTATCCTGACTTTTCATAAAGCGAAGACGGAGACGAGTAGTCCGGTGGCGGCCCCAGCGAGTCCGGTACGGTGGAAGCGGACGGCGCAGAACCGGTTGAAAATCACTCCTGAGTTGCCGGGTGAAAGAGAAATCTTGATTAGCCCTGGACGGAGCCGACCGTTATAACGGACAGGCATGATAGTGCCTTGAATGAGTGCTCCGGTAATCAAAACCGGGGAACGAGGGTGGTACCGCGGGTATATCCCGTCCCTTGAGGGGCGGGAATTTTTTATTTGAGGGAAATAACATGTTCAACCCGGTCAACAGCAGAGTAAATTTCAACGAAACCGAAAAAGCAGTAATGGCTTATTGGGCTGAAAAGGATATTTTTCGGCGTTCGGTCCAGAACCGGAAAGGCAACAAGAGGTTTACCCTTTACGAAGGGCCGCCGACTGCCAACGGTAAGCCGGGCATTCATCACGTACTGTCACGGGTATTCAAGGATGTCATTCCCCGTTACAAGGTGATGAAGGGATATTACGCCCCGCGCATCGGCGGTTGGGATACCCACGGCCTCCCAGTGGAGCTGGAAGTGGAAAAAGAACTTGGCTTCAAAAGCAAGACCGATATCGAAAAATACGGCATCGCCGAGTTTAACCAGAAATGCCGGGAATCGGTTTTCCGGTATGTCAACGACTGGAACCAGCTGACAGAACGCATCGGTTACTGGGTAGACCTGGATAATGCCTATGTCACCATGAACAACAGTTACATTGAAAGTGGCTGGTGGGTGGTCAAGCAACTATGGGACAAAGGACTGGTTTACCAGGGGCACAAGGTGACTCCGCATTGCCCCCGGTGCGGCACATCACTATCCTCTCATGAAGTAGCTCTCGGATATGAAGAGAACACTGAGGATCCGTCGGTTTACGTCAGGTTTCGGGTCAACCCACAGGGGCTGACCGGTAATCTGGCTGTTTATGCCGGCAAACCATTGAGCCTGCTGGCCTGGACGACCACTCCCTGGACATTGCCGGCCAATACCGCGCTGGCGATATCGGAGAGCGCCGATTACGCTGTTGTGGACCTGGGCGATGAATATCTGGTACTGGCGGAAGCTCGTGTCAACGCCATTCTGGCCGACGAATATCAAACGGCAGGCCGAGTGACCGGCGCCGAACTCGTTGGCCTGACATATGCTCCCCTGTACGACCCAGGTCAATTCGGCATGACTGTCAGCCGGCTGGTTAACGGTGAACTGACGCCGGCTTCTCCGGAAAACCTGGAGTATCCGGTAATTGCCGCCGATTATGTATCCATGGACGATGGTACCGGTATCGTGCATACTGCTCCGGCATACGGGGAGGTCGATTACGATTCAGGAAGAAAACACGGCCTGTATTTTATACATCATGTAGATCTGCAGGGGAAGATCAACGGAGAGTATCCCGGTGCCGGCAAGTTTGTTAAAAAAGCCGACCCGGCTATCATTTCCGACCTGGAAAGTCGGGGATTAATGTTCAGGAGTGAGAAAATCCTGCACACCTATCCCTTCTGCTGGCGGTGCGGTACGCCACTGCTTTATTTTGCCAAACAAAGCTGGTATATCCGGACGACCGTCTGTCGGGAAGAGCTGATATCCGGCAATGACGATATCAACTGGTATCCGGGTCATATCAAGACCGGCCGTTTCGGTGATTGGCTACAGAATAATGTCGACTGGGCCTTTTCCCGGGAACGCTACTGGGGAACCCCGGTGCCCATCTGGCGTTGCAGTGACTGCGGTAGTCTGGAGTGCGTCGGCGGTCTGGAAGAGCTGAGTTCTAAGCCAGGTTTTTCCGGATTGCCTGAGTCTCTGGATCTGCACCGGCCTTATGTAGATGAATTCACCTTCAACTGTTCCGGGTGCGGTGGTTCCATGCTCCGGGTAACCGATGTCATCGACTGCTGGTTCGATTCCGGCGCCATGCCGGTAGCTCAATATCATTATCCCTTTGACCCCGATAGCCGGGGGATATTCGATGACGGTCGTTTTCCGGCAGATTATATTTGTGAAGCCATCGACCAGACCCGCGGCTGGTTCTACAGCCTCCACGCGCTGTCCACTTTGCTGTTCGGCCGGCCCAGCTTTCAAAACGTGATATGCCTGGGGCACATACTCGACGGTAAGGGCGAGAAAATGAGCAAGTCACGGGGTAATGTGGTCACCCCGGAATCAGTCATCGACAAGCATGGCGCCGATGCCGTGCGCTGGTATCTGTTCACCGCCTCACCTGCCGGCAACGCCCGGCGTTTTTCGGAGCAATTGGTGAAAGAGGTCAGCCGGTCGTTCATGTCCACTCTGTGGAATGTCTACTCCTTCTTCGTGCTGTATGCCAATATCGATAAATATGATCCCAGCGGGCCAGAACCACCGGTGGTGTCTGAACTCGACCGCTGGATACTCAGCGAGTTGAATCAGCTTATTGCCGAGGTCACTGAAAACATGGAGAATTATGATCCGGTCTCCGGAGCCCGGGCGATGGAAAGCTTTGTCGATTACCTGTCCAATTGGTACGTCCGGCGGTCCCGGAGAAGGTTCTGGAAATCGGAGAGCGATGCCGACAAGCTTTCGGCCTATTATGCGCTGTACCAGTGTCTGGTGAAGACGGCTCAGTTGCTGGCGCCGTTCCTGCCCTTCCTGGCCGATACCATATATCTGAATCTGGTGAAGTCAGTGAAGCCGGATGCGCCCGACAGTGTTCATTTGACCGATTACCCGGTAGCTGACCAAGAAGCGATAGATCTGAACCTGTCAACCGCTATGCGGCAGGCGATGAAGATATCCAGTATCGGCCGGGCGGCCCGGGCACAAGCCGGAATCAAGGTGCGACAGCCCTTGAGCCGGGCCCTGGTCAAGGGTGTTTCCGCCGGTAAGCCTGCCGGTCTGTCTGCGCTGGTCGAAGCCATTGCCGAGGAGCTGAATGTCAAGGAGATAGTATTTACAGGCGAAAACGATATGCCGGCTGAAGCGGCTATGGTTGCCGATGCCGGTCTGACGGTCGGTATCGATACGACGATGACGCCGGATCTGGTGGACGAAGGACTGGTGCGGGAAATCACCCATCGTATTCAGGGACTGCGCCGGAACGCCGATCTCGAGATAGCGGACCATATCAAAGTTTATTTCGAGGCCTCTGCAGAGATTGCGGACGTCATCCGGGAATGGGACACTTATATCCGGAAAGAAACCCTGGCGGTCGTTATTGTTGAAGGGGTACCGGAAGATATCGGGCTCGTAGCCGATGCCTACAAGTTGGACGGCAAGTCGGTGAAACTGGGCGTCAGCAAAGCCCAAGACAGTACTTCGTCTTGAGAAGGGGCGTCAGCAGTCCCGGGAATAAGCGAGATACGCTTCGGCCATGGTGATGAAATAGCGGTGAAAACGGTCGTCCTGCCCCAGTTCCGGGTGGAAGGTTGTTGCCAGCAGATTTTCTTGACGTGCGGCGACTATCGATCCGTTGCCCAGCCGGGCCAGAACTTCTACCGGAGGCTGAGTTTCCTCAATGAGCGGGGCTCGGATAAATACCGCCGGAAAAGGAATGTCACCCAATACCGGTATTTGCAGGTTGCTTTCGAAACTGTCCACCTGACGGCCGAAGGCATTACGAACTACTGTGATATTCATCAGCCCCAGTCCGGCCGGCATGTTGGGATTGGTATTGGCTATCTGACCGGCCAGCAGTATAGTGCCGGCACAGGTGCCCCAGATGGGAAAGCCGTTGCCGGATAGTTCGGTCAGCCGGGAATCTATTCCGTGCTGACGGATAAGCTTGAGGATGGTGGTGCTTTCACCACCGGGGATTATCAGACCGCTCAATCCCTGTATTTGAGAAGTCCGGCGTACTTCGACCGCCTCAACGGATGGTACCCGTTCCAGCATATGGATATGCTCAATGAAAGCCCCCTGGAGAGCCAGTACGCCGATTTTCATATCCAGTCTCTGTCTCCGGTGGTCACAGGCTTACCATTTTGGCTGAATTGACTCCGTCAAGGGATCGGATTTCGGCCAGATCAGCATCAGACAGTGATTCATCCAGTGCCAGCACCATGAGAGCCTGTCCCCGGGGCTTCAGACGCGACAGGTGCATGTAGCTGACATTAACATCGGCCTTGCCGGTGATACCGCCGACGGCACCGATAAGGCCCGGTCGATCCCGATGGTCAGCGAACAGGAAGAACCCCCCCGGCGTGATGTCAATCCAGTAATCGTTGATTCTGACGATATGAACCTGGTCGCGCAGGAAGGTGGCCGCGGCCGACAGCGGGCCGCCGGATGTGGTCGCTTCTACGGTCATCATGCTCTGGTAGTTTTCACATGACGGCTCCTTCTGTTCCGAAACGCAGATACCGCGCTTGCTGGCCACGATGTCAGCGTTGACGACATTGACCCGTTCTTCTGAAACCTGCTCCAGGATGCCCCCGAGAATGGTCGCCTTGAGCGCTCTGGTTTCGTAACCGGATATTTCACCGGAGTATTTGATGTTCAGGCTCTTGAACTGACCTTCCGACATTTGCTGGAGCAGTCGGCCCAGCATTTTGGCGACTTTCACGTAAGGAGAAATGACCGGCAGGCTTTCGGCTGGGATGTAAGGGGCATTGACGGCATAGCGCGCCGGCCGGCCGGCGAAGACGTCGATAACCTGATCGACAACGTCGGCAGTGGCCATGTCCTGAGCTTCGGCGGTGGAAGCCCCCAGATGAGGCGTGACGATGATGCGTGGCACGTCGAACAGAATACTTTCCGTGCATGGTTCCTTGACGAAGACATCGATGGCGGCACCAGCCAGTCGGTTGTTATTGATGGCCGCAACCAGGGCTTCTTCGTCGATAAGGCCACCCCGAGCGGCATTGATGATACGAGTGGTCGGCTTCATCATGGCCAGCTGTTTGGCTCCGATCATGTTGCGGGTCTGGGCGGTAAGGGGGACGTGCAGGGTGATGAAATCGGCTTCCCGGTAGATGCGTTCCAGAGAGGCCAGCTCAACCTGCATGTTCCTTGCCCGCTCTTCGGTGACGTAAGGGTCAAAGCCGAGGACCTTCATCTCGAAACCGCGGGCCCGCTTGGCAACCTCGGAGCCGATGTTCCCGAGGCCGACCACACCCAGTGCTTTCCCCTTGAGCTCGGTTCCCAGGAAATCCGACCGTTTCCACTGACAGCTTTTCAGTGAAGCGTTAGCCTGAGGAATATGGCGGGCGAGGGAGAGCATCAGGGCGAAGGCATGCTCCGCCGCCGAAATGGTGTTTCCGGTCGGGGCGTTGACGACGATGATGCCTCTTTCGGACGCAGAATTGATATCTACATTGTCCACGCCGACGCCGGCGCGGCCGATTATCTGCAGTTTTTTTCCGGCGGCGATGACTTCAGCAGTAACTTTGGTCTGCGACCGCACCAGCAGGGCATCATAATCGCCGATGATACCGACAAGTTCATCGGGTTTCATTCCGGTCTTGACATCGACGGAGGCTACGGTCTTGAGTTTTTCGATACCGCCGGCGGCCAGGGCGTCGGCGACAAGCACTTTTTTCTGCGGCACAGTCATTCTCCTTGAGTTACCTGATTGTTGACAATATTATCTTTTTGGCTATTGCCGTTCAACCGGTAAAGCCGGCTTTGGGCAGAGCTATTTTCAGCGCGTCGAAAACGGCCTGGATATCGGCTTCCTTGACCAGACCCAGGTGACCGATGCGGAAAATCTTGCCTTCCAACGGTCCCTGACCACCGGCCAGGACGATGTCGAACTCTTCACGCATGATTTTGTTCAGTTTTTTCGGATCGAGGCCGCGATCAGCCACGACGGAAGTTACCGTATTAGAGGCGTATTGTTCATCGGCCAGCAGGGTGAGGCCGAGGGCCTTGATCCCATCGCGGGTGAACTGTCCCATGCGGCGGTGACGGGCGAAAATGTTTTCCAGTCCTTCGGCCAGCATCATATCAAGCGCTATCCGGAAGGCCAGGACGGCGGAAACATTGGGAGTCCAGGGGGTCTGTCCTTTCTCCAGGCTTTTGCGGGCTTTACCCAGGTCGAGATAGAAGCGCGGCATTCTGGCCTCGGCATAAGCCTGCCAGCCGGCTTCGGAAACCGCCACCATCGCCATGCCCGGCGGTACCATCCAGCCTTTTTGAGAACCGGAGATGGCCACATCGATGCCCCACTCGTCTACCGGTACATCAATGGAACCGAGGGAACTGATACAGTCCACCAATAGCAGTTTACCGGCTGATTTCACAATCTTGGCGATGGCGCCCAAGTCGTTAGTGATACCGGTGGATGTTTCGTTGTGGGTGACCAGCACTGCCTTGACCGCCGGATTTCGCTTTAGGGCTTCGGCGACGGATGAAGGGTTGGCGGCCTGACCGTGAGGAAAGTTGAGGGCGACCACATTGGCGCCATAAGTTTCAGCGATTTTGGCGAAACGTTCGCCAAACACGCCGATGGACACCGACAATACGGTGTCGCCGGGAGACAGCATGTTAACGACGGCGGTTTCCAGACCGGCGGTGCCGGAGCCGGTAATCAGCATGGGGTCGGCCTGGGTTTGAAAGACCTTTTTCATCTTGGACGTGACATCTTTCAGGGCATCGGCAAATTCCACGCCGCGGTGGTTAATCATCTGGTGACCCATGGCCTGTAACACTTCCGGGGGGCAGGGGGTGGGGCCGGGGATTCTCAGATTCTGCATTGCTTCTCTCCTTTTCCTAAACTATACCGATATCTTCAGTCAGCCGATCGATTTTCGTAGTCGATCAACCGGGCGAATTTTCTTTTACCGGCCTTGACGACGCATCCGCTGGACAGAGACAAAGTGTCTGTTGTCACCTTATTCCCGTCAATGGAAACACCGCCCTGGGCAATCAGCCTCTTGGCCTCGCCCCGGCTGGCGGTCAGACCGGATTGACATAAAATAGAAGTCAAGTCTATGTCGCCGCCGTCCCTGGTGAAGGCTGAGTAATCAATTCGGATTTCCGGAATGGTATCCGGGACTTCATGTCTCTGGTGGACGCTTTCAAAATAGGCCATTGCTTTATCAGCTGAACTTTTCGGGTAAAGTTGCAGGAGAATCTCCCTCGCCAGGCGCTTTTTATACTCCATAGGATTAACCTGGCCCGCTTTCAGGTCTTCAGCGATTGTGTCGAGTTCATTATCGGTAATGTCGGTCAGCAATTCAAAATACTGCATGATAAGGTCATCTCCTATGGACATGACCTTGCCGAAAATCACTTCGGGCGGCTCAGCGACCCCGATATGATTATGCAGGCTTTTAGACATCTTGCGGCCGCCGCCGGTTCCGGTCAGGATGGGGGTCATGAATACCTGTTGCGGCGGTTGACCAATCATGGACTGGAGTTCGCGTCCGACCAGCAGGTTGAATTTCTGGTCGTTACCGCCGAATTCGATATCGGCCTCGACCATGACGGAATCATAAGCCTGAAGCAGGGGGTACAGAAATTCGGTGATGGTAATGGGGCGGTTGCTGTCGAAACGTTTCTTGAAGTCGTCTCTTGCCAGCATCTGGGCGATGGTGAATCGTGATGTCAGTTTGATGACATCGGCCAGGGTAAAGCCGGTGAACCATTCGCTCTGCCATCTGACTTCGGTTCTGGCGCGGTCCACAACCTTGAAAAACTGCTGAAGGTAGGTTTCGGCGTTGGCCCTGACCTGCTCCGCCGTCAGAATCGGTCGGGTGACCGAAGCCCCGGTAGGGTCACCGATCTGGGCAGTCCAGTCACCGACGATAAGTACGACCTGGTGGCCCATCTCTTGAAACTGACGGAGTTTACGAAGGCCGACCATGTGGCCGAGGTGGATGTCCGGGGAACTGGGATCGAAACCTTCCTTGAGCCGAAGCTTTTTGCCGGAAGACAGGAGTGAGCGCAATTCCTTCTCGGAAATGATTTCACTAACCGCTCGCCGAAGTACAAAATCAAGGTCTGCCACGTTCAACACTCCGCCTTTGCCAGGATATGTCCGGCCTGGGTGATATCTGACTGGATCTGTTTCTTCAAAGCGTCCGGAGAATCGAACTTAAGCTCCGGCCGAATCTGTTCTATTATAGCAACTTCAAGACCGCGGTCGTAAAGATCACCGTTGAAGTTCATGATGTGAGTTTCTACGGTGCGCCGGCCGGTACCGAAGGTCGGGCGGGTACCGATATTGGTGATGGAAGCGTATGTGACATTCCCGATGGTTGTTCGAGAGGCGTAAACCCCGTCCGCCGGCAAAGCCTGATCCGCTTCCAGTTCCAGGTTGGCCGTTGGAATGTCCAGGCGGGCGCCGCGACCTTCTCCGTGGATGACGCGGCCTTCAAGGGCAAAGCATCGGCCCAGCAACTTGCGGACACGAGGCATGTCGCTGTCTGCCATGGCCCGGCGTATCAAAGTAGAACTGACCCTTTCGCCGTCAATGATTACCGGGGGGATAATGGTCAGATCGAACTCTTTTGCCCGGCTTAACCGGTGCAGGTAATCCGCGTCACCGGCGCGGTCCCGGCCAAGAGCGAAATCCGGCCCTATTATAAGATGGCGCAAGGACAGATATTCCAGAAGAAGGCTGATGAAATCCGAAGCCGACAATTCTGCCAACTCAGGGGAAAAGGTCAGTGTCGCCACATGATTAATACCGCACTCCCTGAGCAGGCACAGGCGCTGGTTCAGTGAAGTCAGGTGAGGCAGTTCCGAATGACGGCCCAGTACCAGCCGGGGGTGTCCGGTGAAAGTGACCGCGGCGGGAGTCAGACCGGAGCGGGTAGCCTGACGTACCGTTTCAGTCAGCAAGGCCTGATGGCCCAGGTGCACCCCGTCGAAAACTCCGATAGTCAGAGCTGTCGGCTGATTCCTTCCGGCTAATTCAAATTCTTTGAGTAAATGTGTCAATTTTATTTAAACCAAAAAGGGGATAATCATCCCCTTGAATAAACGGATCTGGGCCGATAGTTGTTCAGGATCAAATCTTAACATGAACGGAGGAAAACCTCAATTTGCCGGCAGGAAAAGCCGTCAATAAAGAGGGACAGCGGTATTGACAAGGTAGCTGTATTGGTATATACTGAGTGGTTGTTAATTATGCCTTCTTACGAGTGTTGCATTACAGGGTCTCTTTTGGCCCCTTTTTTTCTTTGGTCATAATCCGTCATTTTCCTTAATCGTGGCTGATATCGTTTATTTTAAGGAGTAGACATGGTTTCAACTTTACCCGTTGCCGGAGCCTCATCATCGGCGGTTACCCGGAAGTCCTATTCCAGAATTCCCGAAGTGGTCAATATCCCCAATCTCATCGACATCCAACTGGCGTCTTTCCGTTGGCTGATGGAAGACGGCTTGAAAGCACTGGTCGAGGAGATTACCCCTGTCAGGGATTTCAACGGCAATCGGATGGAACTGGAATTCATGGGTTATGAATTCCGTGAACCCCGCATGTCGGAAGAAGAATGCCAGCACCGGGACAAGGACTATTCCATCCCCCTGTATATCAAGGCGCGGTTGGTCATCAAGGCAACCGGCGAAATCAAGGAGCCCTTCGAGCTATTCTTCGGCGACCTGCCGTTGATGACGGCCAACGGTACCTTCATCACCAGCGGTACCGAACGAGTGGTGGTCAGTCAGCTGTTGCGCTCTCCAGGTGTTTATTTCAAGGCTCAGGATGATACCGCCACGGGGCGCCCGCTTTGCCAGGCTAATCTCATTCCATCAAGGGGCGCCTGGCTGGAATTTGAAACATCCAACCGTGACGTCATTTCCGTCAAGATTGATGGCCGACGTAAGATTCCGGTTACCACTTTTCTCAGGGCTATCGGTTACAGCGACGACAACGAACTGCTGAACCTTTTCGCCGATGTAGATGACTCTACTGATCATATGTACATTCAGTCATCTATCGACAAGGACCCGTTGATTCGGGACACCGCTGGGGCTTTGATTGACCTTTATGGGCGATTGCGGCCAGGTGACCCGGCGAACGTCGATAATGCTTCTCGTCTGGTCAACGATATGTTTTTCAGCCCTGACCATTATGACCTGGGTGAGGTCGGGCGTTACAAGGTCAATCGGCGCCTGGGACTGGATGATAATGTTGGCGGTGAGAACCGTGCATTGACCCGGGAAGATATCATCGCCATTATCAAACGCCTCATCCGCGTCAACAACGGTCGGGAGCACGGTGACGACATCGACCATCTCGGCAACCGCCGTATCCGTACGGTGGGGGAGCTTATTCAGAATCAGTTCCGCATCGGACTGGTAAGGCTTGAAAGAGTGGCCCGTGAAAGAATGAGCATCGTGCCTCTGGATCAGGTGACACCCTCTGGACTGGTCAATATCCGACCGGTGGTGGCGGCGGTGCGAGAGTTCTTCGGCGGCTCGCAGTTGTCTCAATTCATGGATCAGACCAATCCTCTGGCCGAGTTGACTCACAAGCGGCGTCTGTCGGCTATGGGTCCTGGCGGTCTGTCACGTGACCGGGCCGGTTTCGATGTTCGTGACGTGCATTTTTCTCATTACGGACGGATATGTCCCATTGAAACGCCGGAAGGCCCCAATATCGGTCTGATCGGTTCTCTGGCCGCCTACGGCCGGGTCAATCGGTATGGCTTTATAGAAACGCCTTATCGCAAGGTATACCACGAACTGGCTAATCATGACCTCCGGCTGGTCGGGCAGGTTGTGATTGAGGATATCGTTGACAGCGCCGGCAAGCCACTGTTGTCCGCCGGATCGGTGGTGGATGACAAGACTTTCAAGTCCATTGCCAAGTTGCCGGAGACGTCCATAAAAATTGAACCTTTTGTTTCCGACGAAATATACTATCTGGCCGCCGATGAAGAAGACAAGCACGTCATAGCTCAGGCTCACGCCAAACTGGATGATCGCGGCCGATTCTTGGATGAACGGATTGAATCTCGCTTCGGCGAAAGCTATCTCTACGAGCCGCCGACCAAGATCGAGTACATGGATATCTCACCCAAGCAGATTTTCAGCGTGGCGGCGTCTCTGATTCCGTTCCTGGAGCATGATGATGCCAACCGGGCTTTGATGGGTGCCAATATGCAGAGGCAGGCTGTACCCTTGCTTAGGCCTCAAGCCCCACTGGTAGCCACCGGCATGGAGAAAGAGGCGGTTCGTTACAGTTCCCACGTTATTTTCGCCCGCAGGGACGGCAAAGTGTCGTCGGTTACCAGCGAGCGGATTGTAGTTGAAACCGCCGGAGGCGAGGAAGACGTCTATAAGCTGGTCAAGTTCATGCGGACCAATCAGGGTACCTGTATCAATCAAAGACCGGTGGTAAAACGTGGCGAGCAGGTGAAGATAGGGCAGGTGCTGGGTGACTCTTCAGCCACCGAAAATGGAGAGCTGGCCCTGGGTCAGAACCTGGTCTGCGCCTTCATGAGCTGGCATGGTTACAACTACGAAGATGCCATTATTCTGAACGAACGGCTGGTCAAGGATGACCGGCTGACCTCATTACATATAACCCGCTACGAACTCGAAGCCCGGGACACCAAGCTGGGCATCGAGGAAATCACCCGGGATATCCCCAATGTCGGGGAGGAATCTCTGCGGGAACTGGACGAGGACGGGATC
This sequence comes from Dehalogenimonas lykanthroporepellens BL-DC-9, assembly GCA_000143165.1. Lineage (NCBI taxonomy): Bacteria > Bacillati > Chloroflexota > Dehalococcoidia > Dehalococcoidales > Dehalococcoidaceae > Dehalogenimonas > Dehalogenimonas lykanthroporepellens. The sequence continues at coordinate 716,866 of CP002084.1, read as the reverse complement.
ATCCGCGTCGGCGCCGAGGTCGGCCCCGATGACATCTTGGTTGGTAAAATTACCCCCAAGGGTGAAACCGAACTGTCGGCCGAAGAAAAGCTGTTACGGGCTATCTTCGGCGAGAAGGCTCGGGAAGTCAAGGATACTTCACTGCGCATGCCTCACGGTGAATGGGGCAAGGTTATCAATGTGAAGATTTTCTCGCGGGAAGAGGGGGACGACCTGCCGGCCCGTGTCAATAAATGGGTACAGGTCTGGGTCGCCCAGAAGCGCAAGATTTCGGTGGGTGACAAGCTCGCCGGACGACACGGCAATAAGGGTATCGTGTCCATCATCGCTCCTTCGGAAGATATGCCGTATCTGCCCGACGGAACACCGGTTGACGTGATTCTCAATCCCATCGGTGTGCCTTCCCGTATGAATCTGGGGCAGATTCTGGAGTTACACCTGGGCTGGGCCGGACATTTAATGGGTTTTAGGGTCAAAACACCGGTCTTCGATGGTGCCACCGATGTCGATATCGAAGACGACCTGGCTCGGGCGGCAATAGCCCAGATGGCCGGGCTTATCAGGCTGGACTATGAATCCCGCAATACCGAAGAAATTATTGCCGCCGCAAAGGCGTGGGTCAATGACCGGGGTTATGACGGCGACAAGGTTTTCGATGACCGGACGGTGGGGTTTGCCCGGGAAGTCTGCCTGCGTATATGGCTGGAAGACCAGGGTGTAGACGGCGCCGCAAAAATACCGATGGGTGAACTGTTCGAAAAGGCTTTTCAGCTGGCTAGAGAACTTAATGTTCCTCTGCCGATAGACGGCAAGGCGAAACTGCGTGACGGCAAGACGGGCGATTACTTTGATCAGCCGGTGACCGTCGGCAACATGTATATACTGAAGCTTATCCATCTGGTAGAGGACAAGGTTCACGCCCGGTCGACCGGCCCTTACTCTCTCATCAGCCAGCAACCGCTGGGCGGTAAGGCCCAGTTTGGCGGTCAGCGGTTCGGAGAGATGGAAGTATGGACACTGGAAGCCTATGGTGCCGCCTATAATCTTCAGGAAATGCTGACCATCAAGAGTGACGATGTGACTGGTCGTGCCAAGGCGTACGAATCCATCGTCAAGGGCGAAGATGTATCACAACCGGGTGTACCTGAATCATTCAAGGTTCTGGTGAAGGAACTGCAGAGCCTGGGGCTGGCGGTGGAAGTAATTAACGAGGAAGAGCGGCTGTTACCCGCTGAACATCTTAACGAACCTCAGGCCGAACAGGAAGTTTCCGAATTGGCGCTGGCCGGTGAAATGGCCGTCAACCTGTTGGGGAAAGAGCCTGAGGAAACCGAGGAAGAGGAAGAAGAAAACGAATAATGAACGAAGTAATTGATTTCGATGCCATAAGGATTTCTCTGGCTTCTCCCGAGCAGGTAAGAGGCTGGTCGTATGGTGAGGTTACCAAGCCGGAAACCATCAATTACCGGACTCTGAAGCCGGAACGGGACGGGCTATTTTGTGAAAGGATCTTCGGGCCCACCAAGGATTTCGAATGTCAGTGCGGTAAATACAAGCGTATCCGCTATAAGGGTATCATCTGTGATAAATGTAATGTTGAAGTAGCCCGCGCTAAGGTCAGACGGGAACGCATGGGCCACATTGAACTGGCCTGCCCGGTCGGTCACATCTGGTTCACCCGGGGTATTCCCAGCCGCATCGGGCTGTTGCTCGACCTGTCGACCAGAGAGCTGGAGAAGATAATCTACTTTTCCCATTTCGTGGTGACTTCGCTGGATGAAAACGCCCGACAGGCCGCAGTGGAAAGCCTGGAGCAGGGACGGCGGATGGAGATGGATGACCGGGAGAGTGAAATCAACTCCCGTATCGCCGAGATGGAGAATGAAGGCGGCGATATTGAAGAAATCAATAAGATAAGAAGAGATTTTGAAGCCGAAAAAGAGGAAAGTGAAAGCCAGACTGTAGACCTGGTCGAGCAGTTGCGTAACCTGCGCAGGGGCGTCCTGTTGACGGAAATGCAGTGCTATGAACTGAAAACTCGTTTCAGCGATGTCTTTGAGGCTAAGATGGGGGCTGAGGCGATTCTGGATCTGTTAAGATCAATCGACTTGGGCGCCATGCGCAATCGCCTCGTATTGGAAACCAGATCGGCTTCCGGACAGAAACGGAAGAAGGCTTCAAAACAATTGCAGTTGGTTGAGGCCTTCCGCCGCAGTGGTAATAAGCCGGAATGGATGATACTGACGGTACTGCCGGTGCTACCTCCTGACCTGAGACCGATGGTTCAGCTTGACGGCGGGCGATTTGCCACCTCCGACCTTAACGACCTCTATCGGAGGGTCATCAACCGTAATAACCGCCTGAGTCATCTTCTGGAAATCGGGGCGCCGGAGATTATCATCCGCAACGAAAAAAGGATGTTGCAGGAAGCGGTCGATTCATTGATCGATAACGGGCGGCGCGGTCGCAGTGTCGCTGTTTCTGGTGACCATAAGGCCAAGTCCATTTCCGACCTGCTACGGGGCAAACAGGGGCGGTTCCGCCAGAATCTGCTGGGTAAGCGTGTCGATTATTCCGGGCGTTCGGTTATCGTAGTTGGTCCGGAATTGAAACTTCATGAATGCGGTTTACCCCGGAAGATGGCGCTTGAATTGTTTAAGCCATTCGTCATGCACCGGCTGGTAACCGACGGGCTGGCGCCCAATATCAAGAGTGCCAGGCGACTGGTCGAAAGAGCCCGCCCCGAGGTATACGATATCCTGGAAGAAGTGGTGAAGGAAAGACCGGTGATGCTCAACCGTGCCCCGACACTGCACCGGTTGTCAATTCAGGCCTTTGAACCGGTTCTAATCGATGGTTCTGCCATCCGGATTCATCCGTTGGTATGCGCCGCCTTCAACGCTGACTTTGACGGCGATCAAATGGCGGTTCACCTGCCGCTGTCAAAAGCCGCCGTCAAGGAAGCGCGGGAAGCCATGCTGTCGATTCACAATATGTTGTTACCGTCCTCCGGTGACCCGGTAGTGACGCCCAGTCTGGATATGGTTTTCGGTTGTTTCTACCTGACTACCACCCGTCCCGGACTGAAAGGCGAAGGCCGGGCCTTCGGCAATGTCCAGCAGGCGATACGTTATTTTGATATGGGTGTTATAGACCTGAGAGCTGAAATAGAGGTAAGGCTTGATTCCGGAGAAAAGGTTAAGACAACAGTTGGCCGGATTATTTTTAATGAAGCATTGCCGCCAGGGATGGGCTTTTTCAATAAGTCGGTGGATAAATCCACTCTGCGGAAACTTATCGGTGAGTGCAAGAAGGTCACCGATGATCTGCAGATGGCAAAATCGCTGGATCACATCAAAAATCTGGGTTTTCAGTATGCAACCCGGTCGGGCATTACCATTGCCATGGCCGATATCGCGATACCCGGGCCAAAAGCTGAAATCATTGCCCGGGCTGATCACGAAGCCGACCAGATTGAGGAACAATATATCCATGGTTTGATCACCGAGGACGAAAGATATAACGGCGTAGTGGAAATCTGGCTCAAGGCCACCGATCAGATTGGTGAAGCCATCGCCAAAGGCATGGACAATGTCGGCAACGTCTATATGATGGCCAACTCCGGCGCCAAGGGTAATGTTTCCCAGATTCGGCAGATGGCCGGTATGCGCGGTCTGATGACCAATCCTTCGGGTAAGATTATCGATTTTCCCATCAAATCCAGTCTCCGGGAAGGTTTGTCCACCATTGAGTACTTCATTTCCACTCACGGCGCTCGCAAGGGTCTAGCCGATACTGCGCTGAGGACTTCCGGTTCAGGATACCTCACCCGTCGGCTGATTGACGTGACCCAGGACCTCATCATATACGAAGAGGACTGTGGGACACTGGACGGCCTTTGGATAGAGGAACCCTCGGAAAAAGGTATTCTGCCGCCGCTTGCCGAGCGTATCGCCGGCCGGCTGGCCGCCATGCCGGTAGCTCATCCGGAAACCGGTGAGATTTTGATTGATCGTGATGGCGAAATCGACGACCAGAAAGCCCGGGAGATTGCCGCGGCTGGCGTAACCGGCGTTTATGTCCGGTCGCCGATGACCTGCGGTTCACAGCGCGGTATCTGTCAGAAGTGTTACTGGAGAGATTTGGGTCGTGGGAAGCCGGTTGAGTTCTTTACCGCGGTCGGCATCCTGGCGGCTCAGAGTATCGGTGAACCAGGCACCCAGCTGACTCTGCGGACGTTCCACACCGGTGGTGTGGTTGGTACTGACATTACTACCGGTCTGCCTCGGGTTGAGGAGTTGTTTGAGGCCCGACCACCAAAGGCTCAGGCCATCATTACCGAGATCGACGGTGTAGTTGAAATCATCGAAAGTGATGAAGGTAGAAGCGTTCATGTCGTGGCACGGGAAACGTATCAGGACGAATATGAACTTCCGGCCGGGTGGCGGGTTGAAGTTAAAGACGGGCAGGTGGTTGATATGGGTTCAGTGCTGGCCACCGCGCCTGAGAATGCAGAAGACGCGGTTCACCTGACGGCTGATGGGGAGTCGGTGCTGGTAGCCAGAGTCAGCGGTCGCGCTTCATTGGAAGGTGATAAACTGGTAATCCGTTACGAAGATATCGATGAGCGTGATTACATGATTCCCGCCTCCACTCACATCCTGATAATCAACGGGCAGACCGTCAAAGCCGGGCAGAAACTGACCGACGGGTCGATCAATCCGCAGGATATATTGTCGGTACTCGGTAGGGAATCAGTACAGCGTTACCTGGTAGAGGAGGTCCAGAAAGTGTACTTCTCCCAGGGCGTACATATCAACGACAAACACATTGAAGTCATTGTCAGACAGATGATGAATAAAGTTCGGGTGGATACTTCCGGGGATACTGAAATGGTACCAGGTGAACTGGTGGACAAGTTCCGTTTCGAAGATATCAACAACAAAGTACTGGCCGAAGGCGGTGAACCGGCAACAGCTCATACCGTGCTTATGGGTATCACCCGGGCCAGTCTGTCCACCGAGTCCTGGCTGGCGGCCGCTTCATTCCAGGAGACGACTCGAGTGTTGACCGATGCGGCTATTCACGGCAAGAAGGACATTCTGGCCGGGCTCAAGGAAAATGTCATTATTGGTAAATTGATACCGGCGCAATGCCAGTCTTGCCGCGATGCCACTTCGGAAAGGGCCGCGGAACTTGAAGCCGCCAAACTGGTTCAGATTGAACAACTGGAACAACCTGTAATCTGAAGCACTGTTCAGTCAAGAATAGAGAAAAGGGAGAGCCTGCAGGCTCTCCCTTTTCCATAAGGAATGATGTGTTATAATGCCAGTAAACGACATGAACGAACGAATCATTTCCAGTCAATCCGTCAACGAAGAGGAAGGGGCGGAGAACAGTCTCCGGCCGAAATCACTCGATGATTTTATTGGACAGGAGCGGCTTCGAGACAACCTGGGTATTACCATGGAAGCCGCCAGAGGCCGGGGAGAAGCGCTGGATCATGTGTTGCTTTATGGTCCTCCGGGGCTTGGCAAAACCACACTGGCCCATATAATCGCCCGGGATATGGGGGTCAATATCCGGATTACAGCCGGCCCGGCAGTTGAGCGTCCCGGTGATTTGGCGGCTATTTTGACTTCTCTTCAGAGCAATGATGTGCTGTTCATCGATGAAATTCATAGATTGGGAAGAACCGTTGAGGAAATCCTCTATCCTGCCATGGAAGATTTTGCCCTGGATATCGTTATCGGTAAGGGACCCGGCGCTAAAAATCTGCGTATCAAACTGCCGCACTTTACACTTATAGGCGCTACCACCCGATACGCCATGCTGTCTTCGCCGTTACGTGATCGTTTCGGTTCAGTTTACCGGCTGGAGTATTACAACGATTCGGAAATAGAATCCATAATCAGGCGGTCCGCTCGGATATTGGACGTTAAGGCCGATGACGCAGGACTTAGGGAGATAGCCTGTCGCGCGCGCGGTACGCCCCGGGTGGCCAACCGGCTGTTGAAGCGGGTTCGTGATTACGCTCAGGTGAAGGAAAACGGAAGCATTGACGCTGATATCGCTGGAGCCGCTTTGGGAAGGCTGGAGGTGGACGGTGTCGGCCTGGACAGTATCGACCACCATCTGCTACGAACCATTATTGAAAAATTTTCCGGTGGCCCAGTCGGCCTGGAAACGCTGGCGGCGGCTATCAGTGAAGATTCGGACACCATTATGGATATCTACGAACCTTATCTGATGCAGTTGGGATTTTTGGAAAGAACAGCTCGTGGCCGGGTAGCTACCAGGGCGGCGTATGACCATCTGCAAATTCCTTATTCAGTAAAAAATTCCTCTCAGGCTTCGTTGATATGAAGCCGTAGTCATTAAAGAAACCAAAGGAATGGCAGGCTCCCGAAGACAATGAAAGCTCCGATGTTGCTGGTACATTGCTGTTGTGTTCATTGCTCAGCCTATACATTGAGATACTGGCGAGAGCAGGGTTTCGATGTAACCTCATACTGGTATAATCCCAATATACATCCCACCGATGAACACCAGGAAAGATTGCAGGCGCTTCGTCGGTATCTGACCGACTCGGGAATCGAACTTGTCGTTGATGGTGATTATCGCCCAGATGAGTATGATGACGCTTTGACAGAGGAGAAGCAGAAGCCGGCTCGGTGTTCGGTCTGCTATTCGCTCAGATTACAGGCGACAGCCGGATTTGCCGCTTCGGAAAAATATGATGGCTTTACCACCAGTCTGCTTATAAGTCCGCAACAGTATCACAAGATAGTGCGAGACGCCGGGCTGACGGCGGCCGATGAATACGGGGTGAAGTTCAAGTATACAGATATCAGAAAACGTTACTCTGACAGCCGAAAATTGACGCGGCCGCTGGGCCTTTATCGTCAGCGATACTGCGGCTGTCGTTACAGCGCTGAAGAGGCATCAGTCCGCTGATGAGTAACGATATCGTTATCCGGCCAATGTGCCGACTGGATGTCGCTCAGGTTACGGCTATTGACCGGGAAGCCTTTCCTACGATGTGGCCACCTATGAACTACCACCGGGAACTGGAAAATCAACTGGCCACGTATTTGGTGATGGTGGAAAGACCGTCCGCGGGTGAGGATGCTTCGACCATTGATGAAATCAGTGGAACCGGTGTCGCCGGCAAGGTTAAACGCTGGATGGCGTCACACGAAAGGGAAGAAGGACGAATCATTGCCTTCGGGGGGTTCTGGATAATGGCTGGTGAAGCCCATATTATCGGTCTGGCGGTCAGGAAGGATTGCCGGCGGCAAGGTCTGGGACGGCTAATGCTTCGGGAACTGATTGAGGAGGCGGCCAAGAGGCAGTCACACTGCATGACTCTGGAGGTCAGGGCCGGTAATTATGGGGCCCAGAAGCTGTATTCGGCTTGCGGCTTCGTTGAAACTGGCATCAGGCGGGCGTACTACACTGATAACCGGGAAGACGCTCTGATAATGACCCTCATCCCGTTACCAATTGATCACGGCGTGACCCAATAAGACAGGTCAACGGCCGCCGCGAGCTCTACGGCGGATTTCCATTTCCTGCTCGAACCGGGTGAATTCCTCTTCGCTCATGATTTCACAACTTTCCAGCCTGTTACGTTCCAAATGGATTTTCATGGCGGCGCGGCATTTCCAGCAACGATAGGGGCCGATATATCGTTCGTCACTGATGGAAAAACCACCGCTAGTGTTGCATTGAGGGCAGGTTATGTTTACCAGCATACTGTCACTCCTTGGCCGGATGATGAACTGTCGCTAAATGGTATCAGTTTAACCGGCAGTGAACAAATCACACGACAGAATTTCGCAGGTGAAGGCAGATATTTCGGGAAAAATACTTCAGGGGACCTCGGAAGAAGGCCTCCGGCCTGGATGACATAACAGTAAAGCCTTCGTCCTTTGCCAGACGTTCGATTTCTCGGTAGGTGAACAAATGATAATAGCGAAAAACAGTTTTATCCCCGGTTTTCCAGGGAATGCGCGTATCACGTCGGCTGAACCAGAAGCGTGGCTGGCAGGCATTCCACACGGTCAGAAAAATTTCGCCGTCGGGACGGACGACGCGGTGAATTTCTGCCAAGGCCTGACGGCGGCTTTCCGGGCTGTCCAGGTGATGCAGGCTGGCCACAGCGATGGCAAAATCGAAATAATTGTCAGGGAAATCCAGGGACCTCATGTCCTCCTGTCGCAAGACAGCATCAAAACGGTGCTTGATTTTGAATTTTTCCGCATAGCGTAGCATTTCCGAGGATATGTCGATGCCGAATAGCTCAAAATTCTGCCGGAAGGGGAGAAAATCAGCCCCGTGGCCGCAACCGGCGTTGAGCAGGCGGCCGGAGTGCCAGTGTCTGGATAGAGATTCAAGCTCAGTACGGAAGATGGTATAGTGCCGGAAACCGTACCATGCGGGCGCGATATCGTCGAACTCGGCTTCTGGTTTATGTGGGGCCATCGGTATAAATTCCTGCCACCTGATAAGTTAATGTATAATTAAACCATCATATTCATGAAAAAGAAAACCAGAACCATATCGGGAGTCACCCCCGTGGCGGTGATGACTCCACCGGCGGGTTGTCCCGGTGAATGCGTCTATTGTCCTGAATTCAGTGGTATTCCGCGCAGTTATACCCCTCATTCACCGGCGGTCATGCGAGCAGCATCTAGGAATTATGATGCTGTCGAACAGGTAAAACTTAGACTTAAAATCCTGGAAGATATGGGGCATCCAACTGACAAAGTGGAGCTTATCATCATGGGCGGCACCTTTCTTTCCAATCCGCCGGATGTCCAGACTGACTATATCAAGGATTGCTACGATGCTCTTAATGGCTCTTCTTCGGGAAGTCTGGAAGAAGCGCAACAAAATAATGAGCTGGCAGAACATCGCGCCGTTGGCTTGTGTATCGAGACCCGGCCGGATTATTGCGGGCAGGTTGAAATAGCCCGCATGATTAACTGGGGCACCACCCGAGTTGAACTGGGTGTGCAGATGCCGGATGACCGTGTGTACGAACAGGTGAAACGCGGCCATGATGTGGTAGCGGTAGTGGAGGCCACTCGACGACTACGGACAGCGGGGTTGAAGGTGCACTATCACTGGATGCCCGGGCTCCCCGGCTCAAATACGGAAAACGATCTCAGGCTGACCAAAATGATATTCGATAACCCGGATTTCCGGCCGGACGGTCTTAAATTATACCCAACGATGGTGGTTGAAGGTACCGAACTGGATGAATGGTATCGTTCCGGTCGGTACCGACCTTACAGTGATGGCATGATGGTGAGATTGATAGCGGACATCAAAAAACTGATTCCGCCATATGTCAGGATTTCCCGGGTGCTTCGGGATATCCCCGCTGAATATATAAACGGCGGGCTGAAAAACTCGTTGCGGGATAAAGTGAGACAACTGCTGGAAGATGAAGGGGCCGAATGTCGATGCGTTCGGTGCCGTGAATATGGACATCGTTCAAACCGTAAGCTGGCGATAGGGACACCGGAATTGCGGAGACTGGATTATGAGGCCGCTGGGGGTCATGAAGTATTTCTTTCGCTGGAAGACGACAATGAGACTCTTTTTGGGCTGTTGCGACTGCGTTTCCAGGAAACAATTCCGGCGCCTTTATCACCGGACGGCGGTCCGCTGGGCTTGATTCGCGAACTCCACGTCTATGGACCTGAAGTTGGATTCGGCCTGACTGCTTCCGATTCGGTTCAACATCAGGGTCTTGGCCGGCGCCTAATCAGCCAGGCTGAAAGAATTGCTGTTGATGAATTCGGGGTCAGCAGAATGGCAGTGCTGTCCGGGGTCGGCGTCAGGAATTATTATAAGAGCCATGGTTATTTACTGAGTCATCCATATATGGTCAAAAACCTTCGCCCCGGTACTAAAACGATTGACAAAATCAGCCGATTAAGCTAATATTTTGGCATGGTACTTTGGATATAGTACTACCTGTCAGAGGCAGATGGTAATAATTACTGCTCAAACCCGCAGGTTGGTAATTTTGTCGTCAACCGTATGGCAAGCGGACTACAAAGACAGAGGTTGAGGTGTTGTGGTATGACTGAAACCCAAGTCGTTCTCGAATACGAATTGTTGCCCGGACATATCAGCGAACTTGCCGGCAATATCAAAGCCATGCACGGCGTGGATGCCAACATGTGCTATCAATGCGGCAAATGCACATCCGGATGCCCGCTCAATGAATACATGGATATGACACCCACCCAGGTGATTCATGCCGTCAGGCTGGGGCTGAAGGATATAGTACTCAATTCCAATACCTATTGGCTGTGTGTTGCCTGTGGCACCTGCACCGGCAGATGTCCTCAGGATACCGGTTTGTTGATGGTCATGGATGCGCTGGCCAATATCGCCATCAAGGAAGGCATCAAGCCCAGGGAACCCGCAGTGGCTGAGTTTTACCGCACCGGCCTTAATCTGGTTAAGCGGTACGGGATGATGTACGAAGCCGGTGTGGCAGGTTTACTGTCCCTGAAGACCGGTACGCTGGGGCGGGATTTCGGTCTGGGATTGAGAATGCTGAAAAAAGGCAAGCTGGAAGTAATCCCGCATTCACAGAATGCCGATGAGATGAAAAAGATCTTTCAAAGAGTTGCCAAAAAGGAACAGGAGTTGGCCGGTTCATGAAATACGCCTATTACAACAGTTGCTCTCTGCGGTCCACCGGTAGGGAATATCATCAGTCCCTGATGCGGGTATTCGATAAATTGGAAATAGAGCTAGAAGAGCCTAAGAAATGGGTTTGTTGCGGCTCTACTCTGGCCCACAATTCTTCCGTGCTCCTGGCGGAAACTCTGCCGCTGAAAAACCTGGCGGAAATAGAGAAAATGGGTTTGGATGAAGTCGTGGTGCCCTGTACCGCCTGTTATAACCGGTTCAAGGTAGCGCAGTATGAAGACGACGAAGACCGTCGGGTTAAAAAAGAAATTGAAGAAATCATTGAGCATAAATTTGAAAAAGAAATTGGCGTATTTCATCCTCTGGAAATACTCGCCCGGGAAGACAATCTGGCAAAATTGAAATCACTGGTTGTCAGGGACCTATCGCATCTCAAGGTTGTCAGCTACTATGGTTGTCTTCTGGTCAGGCCTCATAAAGAGACTGGTTTTCTGGACAACCCCGAATACCCGATGACCATGGACAAAATCCTTAGCGCCGTAGGCATAAAGACAATCGATTGGTCGCACAAGGTAGAGTGCTGTGGCGGCTCGCTGTCGATCACCAGGCCTGATATAGTCCTTGACTTGACCAGCCGCATATTGAATGATGCCAGATCGGTCGGGGCGAACGCTGTGGCGGTGCCTTGCACCTTTTGTCAGTTGAACCTGGACGTCAGGCAGGAAGACCTGGCGAAAAAGGGCGTGCGATACGATTTGCCCATATATTATTTTACCGAGTTGGTGGCCCTGGCTATTGGTGTCCCAGAAAAGGATCTGATGTTGGGCAAGCATTTTGTTGAGTCTGAACAAGTATTGACGAGGGCGGTGTAGCAGATGGGGGAAAACAAGATTGGCGCGGCTTTGGTTATCGGTGGAGGCGTCGGCGGCATGCAGACTGCGCTCGACCTGGCTGAAGCTGGTATCAAGGTTTATCTGCTGGAAGAAGCCCCCGCCATCGGCGGGAAAATGGTTCAATTGGACAAGACTTTTCCCACCAACGACTGTGCCATGTGTACCGTATCACCCAGGCTGGTGAATATTGACCGGCATCTGAATATTGAACTTATCACTAATTCCAAGTTCATCAGTTATGAAGGGAAAGCGGGCAACTTCAAGGTGAGAATTAAGAAGAAAGCCCGATGTGTCGATGAATCCAAATGCACCGGCTGTAATGTCTGTATTGAAAAGTGTCCGGCAAAAACCGAAAGTGAATTTGACCGAGGCTTGGCCAAGCGCAAGGCGATTTATACCCTCTATTCGCAGGCTGTGCCTAACGTGCCGGTCATTGACAAGGATAACTGCATATTCTTCAAAAAAGGCAAAGGATGCCGCGCCTGTGAAATGTTCTGCGAGGCCAATGCCGTACTGCTGGACCAGCAGGACGAAGAAATCGAGATAAATGTCGGTGCGGTTGTCATGGCACCTGGCTATGATCTGTTCGATGCTAACGAAAAGCCTCAATTGGGATATGGCCGGTATCCCGACGTATTGACCAGTCTGCAGTTTGAGCGTATGCTGTCGGCTTCCGGCCCGTCGGCCGGAAAGGTAGCTCGCCCTTCAAATGGTCAGTTACCTAAGAAAGTAGCCTTTATTCAGTGTGTCGGGTCCAGGGAAATATCGGCTGATTTTTGTTCTGCCGTTTGCTGTATGTACGCCACCAAAGAGGCACTGATACTCAAAGAACATCACCCCGAAATTGAAGTCACCATCTTCTATATAGATATCAGAGCCTACGGCAAAGGTTTTGAGTCTTATTATGAAAGAGCAAAAAAAGCCGGGGTCAGATATGTTCGTTGCCAGCCTTCGTCATTGAAACAGATTCCGGCTAATAGCGACATCATCGTCCGCTATCAGGATGAACAAGGCCGCATGATGGATGAGACCTTTGAAATGGTAATGTTGTCCTGTGGTTTGCGGCCGTCGGTAGCCGGACAGGAACTGGCCGGAAAGCTCGGTGTCAAGACCACCCCCGACGGCTTCTGTGCCACAGAAGGTATGGATCCGGTAGCGACCAATGTCGAAGGTGTGTATGCTGTCGGTACTTTCACATCACCCAAAGATATTCCCGACACGGTGGTCCAGGCCGGGGCGGCGGCTTCGCGTGTTCTGGCCTTGCTGGCCGATGAACGCGGACAGTTGGTAAAAGAACGTACTTATCCTGAAGAAAGACCGATCGGGGAAGAAATCAGAACCGGGGTCTTTGTCTGCCATTGCGGAAAGAATATATCTTCGGTTGTCGACATTCCAACCGTTGTAGAGGACGCCAGGAATTTGGAAAACGTGGCGTTTGTCGATGACACCCTTTTTGCTTGCGCATCCGATGCCGGGGAGAAAATCAAGCAGGCTATAATCAATAACGGGTTGAACCGGGTAGTAATTGCCGCCTGTACTCCGCGGACCCATGAAGGTTTGTTTCAGGACACCATGCGAGAAGCCGGTTTGAACCCGTACCTGATGGAAATTGCCAATATCCGGAATCAGTGCTCCTGGGTGCACATGAACCAGCCCGAAGAGGCGACCAGTAAAGCCAAGGACATCGTTCGCCTGGCTGTGGTCAAAGTGTCGCATCTCAAACCGTTGTATCCGGGTAATATGTCAGTCTGTAACGAAGGTCTGGTAATCGGCGGCGGGCTGGCCGGAATGACAGCGGCTCTCGACCTGGCCGATGCCGGTTTCGGTACCCATCTGATGGAAATAACGGATGAGCTTGGCGGAAACTTGCGGCGGGTAAAATTCGGTAGATCCGGTGAGGACCCCCAGACCAAGCTGAATGAATTGATGGCAAGAGTGAAGGTCCATCCGGGAATTACCCTGCATCTGAATACCGAGGTCACTTCCTTCGAAGGTTCCGCCGGTAATTTCGTTATTGAATATACTGAAGATGGTCAGACCGGCAAACTCAAGGTCGGCGCTGTTATCGTAGCCACCGGAGCGAATGAATACCGACCGGTAGAATACCTGTACGGCAAGGATGAACGTGTTGTTACTCAGCTGGAACTGGAATCTCTCGTATCCGAAAACCGGGTGCAGGCCAGAACCATTGTCATGGTGCAATGCGTTGGTTCACGTGATGAGAAACATCCTTATTGTTCCAGATTGTGTTGTATACAGGCGATCAAGAACAGCATCAAACTTAAGGCCAGGTATCCGGAAACCGATGTCTTCATTCTGTACCGGGATATCCGGGCTTACAGTTTGCATGAGGCTGAATACAGCCGGGCACGAAAGCTAGGTGTTCGTTTTATCAGATACGAAGAAGGACAGAATCCGGAGGTCGCTGTTGAAAAGGATAGCCTGAAAGTATCTGTCATCGATCAGGTTCTGAAAGCTAAAATTAATATTCCGGCCGATCTGGTAGTACTGTCAACCGGCGTGGTTCCGGGGGAAGACCAGAAACTGGCCAAATTGATGAAGGTCCCGTTCTCCGATGACGGTTTCCTGATGGAGGCCCATATCAAACTCCGCCCGGTAGATTCTCCGGTAGAAGGGGTATTCCTGGCAGGGCTGGCACATAGCCCAAAACTGGCTGAGGAGTCGATAGCCCAGGCAGGAGCCGCGGCGGCCAAGGCGGCGGCGATATTGTCGAAGGACAGTATCAGACTGGAAGCCTGTGTTTCGGAGGTGCTGGATGAAAACTGTGACGGGTGTGCCTACTGCGTGGACCCATGCCCTTATGATGCCATTTCATTGCTTGAGTACAATTTCAAAGGTGGTTTGAAAAAAACCGTCGAAGCGGATCCGGCTAAATGCCACGGTTGCGGGGTATGTATGGCTACCTGTCCGAAAAAAGGCATCATGGTTAAGAATTTCTACCTGGATGAGCTTTCGGAGATGGTCGCCACGATTATGAATCCGGTATAGCTAAGGAAGATAAGACATGAATATCGCTACGCAAAATAATCAAACGGAAGCAGTTGAAGATAACGGGTATGAGCCCCTGGTTATCTGTTTCGCCTGTAACTGGTGTTCATACGCCGCCGCCGATCTGGCCGGAGTATCGCGGATTCAGTATCCGCCAAACGTCAGGATAATCAGGGTAATGTGTTCCGGCATGGTACACCCGAATCTGGTTATCGATGCCCTTACAAAAGGAGCCGATGGTGTGTTGATGTGCGGTTGTCACCCGGGTGACTGTCATTACCGTGAAGGTAATTTGAAAGCGGAAGCCAGGGCTGAGGCCATCCAATTGATGTTGCAGGATTTCGGGTTGGAAGAAGAACGTTATCGTCTGGAATGGGTTTCGGCTTCCGAAGGTGCCAGGTTCGCTCAGGTTGTTACCGAAATGGTAGGCCAACTAAAACAACTGGGCCCCAGCCCGTACAAAATGTGAGGTTATCAATGGATTTGGCGCGATATTTCGATAATAGGAAATTCATGTGGGATGGCGTCGTTTATGAAACCGAAGCTGAAAGCAAAAAACAGGAACAGCAATACTCCGCTGACGGATTCGATGTCAAAGCCTTTTGTGAGGATGATAAGTATTATCTGTTCACCAGAAGGGTGGTCAAAGAGGTCAGTGTTTAACCACTTCGCCGGGTCACCGGTTACCGGCTTTTACACGGTAGTTCAATCAAATTAAACAAGGAGGACCTAAGCATGGTACGAGTTGCCGAAGAATGGTTTGCGGTATGTGGTGGATGTGAGGTATCAATCCTGGATATAGGTGAGCCCCTGTTGGATCTGTTGCCCAGCCTGGAATTTGTACACATTCCGGTGCTGATGGACCACAAGCTGTTCGGTCAGACCGGGGAAAAATCGGAGATGGAAATTCCCGATGCCGATGTCGGTATCATAACCGGCAGTATCCGGAGCCAGGAAAACAAAGAACTGGCTGAAGAAATGCGGCGAAAGTGTAAAATTATCATCTCACTCGGTTCCTGCGCCAATTTCGGCGGTATTCCGGCTTTGGGTAACATGTATCCGAATAGTGAAATCTTCGATACTGCCTATCGCAAAACAGCCAGTACCGAGGCTGGAGATGACCCCAATGAGGCTTTGCCGGCGTTGACCGACCGGGTCTATTCCGTAAATGAAGTGATTAAGGTGGATATATCCATTCCCGGCTGTCCGCCGACTCCGGAATGGATTGCCAACGCTCTTGTAGCTCTGCTGGAGGGCAAGAGTTTCAGTCTGCCGGAACGAAGTGTCTGTGACGATTGCCCGACTGTCAGAGAGAAAAAAGCTCAGGTTAATATCCGGCGGCCGTTGCAAGCGCCGGAGTTCACTCCAGGCCGATATGACAATATGCGCTGTCTGAACGAGCAAGGCATTCTGTGCCTAGGGCCGGCAACCCGCACCGGTTGCGGCGGCTCTGAAAAAACTCCGCGTTGCATCAAGGCCTACATGCCTTGCCGTGGCTGTTACGGGCCGATCAGGGCTGGGGCTAATCCCATGGTCGATATGATGGGAGCGTTATCATCTGTTGGGTTGGACGCGAAACAAATTGAAGATCGCATGGCGACCTTTAATAGATTTATCGGCGCTGGACGACTGCGCCCGATGCCGACCCGCTGAATAAGGGATTAGGAGATTAGCGAACAATGAAAGAAATTGTAATTCAACCGGTTTCCCGTATCGAAGGCGGGGCCAAGATAACCATCAAACTGGATGATGATGGCAATGTTGCCGATACTCAGGTGAATGTTCTGGAACTCCGGGGGTTCGAGCGATTTTGCGTCGGACGTCCGGTAGAGGAAATGCCCCGTATCACAACCCGTATTTGCGGTGTATGCCCATGGTCGCACCACCTGGCTTCGGCCAAGGCCTGCGATGCCGTTTTCGGCGTCACGCCGCCTCCGGCCGGCCGCAAGTTGCGCGAATTATGCAACAGTATCGCCTATATGGAGGAGCATATCCTGCATTTCTACTTCCTGGGCGGTGGCGACTTCATTATGGGCCCCGATGCCGATTACGCCGTAAGAAATGTTTTCGGTATCGCTCAGAAATTGCCCGATGTGGCACGGAATGTCGTCAAGGTCAGACACATGTGTGCTCATATGCTGGAAATCATTGCCGGCAAATCGATTCATCCGACTGCGGCTGTCCCTGGTGGCTTTTCCAAGCCCCTGACTGAGGAAGAGCGAAAAAAGCTGATACCCATGGCCGAGGAAGCGTTCGAGCTGGCTAAATTCTCCATAGACTATGCCAAGAAGAACATTTTTCCGGCTTACATTGACGCGGTCAAAACGGTCGGGGTCATTAAGACCGGTTTTCTGGGAACGGTCAAGGACGATGGAACCATGGACCTGTATGACGGTAAGCTCAGGATGATGGATCCCGAAGGTAATTATGAGGAGTTCGAAGCCAAGGATTACCTGGATTATATCACCGAGCATGTCGAGCCATGGTCATACGTTAAATTCCCCTATAATAAGAAATGGGGTGAATTTTCCATGGATCCGGATAATCCCAGCGGCATCTATCGTGTCAACACCCTGGCCAGGATGAACGTATCTGATAAGCTCAGCACTCCGCTGGCTCAAGCCGAATTGGAAGAATTCCGCGAGACCTTTGGACGCCCGGCTCAGGCGACACTGCTGTTCCACTGGGCCCGGCTTATCGAGATTCTATATAATGCCGAGAAGACTCTGGAACTGTTGAACGACCCGGAAATCACCGACACCAACACCAGGGTTCCGGTCACCCCCAGGGCGGCCCGGGGCGTCGGTTGTACCGAGGCGCCGCGCGGCACCTTGATTCATGACTACACCACCGATGAAAACGGGCTGGTGACTTCGGCCAACCTTATAGTGGCCACCTGCCAGAACAACGCACCTATCAACATGTCGGTGAAACAGGCGGCCAAGATGCTGATCAAGGACGGCAAGTACGACCAGGGTATTCTTAACACTGTAGAAATGACCATTCGCGCTTACGACCCGTGTTTGTCCTGCGCCTCACACGACCTCAACGGCCAGTTAGCCTGTAAGCTGGATATTGTGGGCGCCGATGGGGAATTGATCGAGACGTTGACCAATCACTAATGGAATTTCTGCCGGATTACTATACCAAAAAGCTTCTGATACTGGGAGTGGGTAATCCGCTGTTCGGGGATGATGGATTCGGCCCGGCCGTGGCGGAGGAACTGGAACGCCGCGGCCGGGTTCCGTCATTCACGGCGGTATTGGATGTGGGGACCGGAGTCAGGGAGATACTGTTCGACCTGATTTTAAGCCAGGCCCGGCCTGATGAACTGGTGATTATCGATGCTCTTGACTGTGGACGCGAACCAGGTGAAATATTCAAGGTAAAAGTGGATGAAGTACCCGCCATCAAGCAACATGATTTTTCACTTCATCTGGCGCCCAGCCTGAATCTGCTACAGGAATTGCGGGATCAGTCCGGTGTCAAAGTCACCATAATTGCCGCTCAACCGACTGAGATACCAGAGATGGTTACTGGCGGAATGTCCGAGGCTATTATTTCCGCCGTAACAGAAACCGCCGATTTCATTGAGAAACAATACTTCGGCTGATATCAGACCGAATCGTCTGACCAGTTCTGCATAATCTTCTTGATGCGCTCGGCGAGTTTCGGCGACGTTTTCAAACGGTGAATAAAAACAGGACAGGCTTCCACCATGGAATTCTGTACCGCCTGTGCCATATTGGCCATCATGTTCTGCATGGTCTCATCTTCCGGTACACCGAAACCCGCGCCTTGCTGTGATTGCATCTGGCGCTGGAGGTCTTCCGGTGAAAAACGCATCGGCGTAGCGCATGACTTATACCAGGGGCACTCGCGACATTGGGCAATATTATTGGCTTCATTCAAAATATCTTCGGACATAGAAAACCTCTTCGTTAAGATGACTTAATCGGATTGTCGTGTATATTATACATCACCTGCGTATCCTGTTCCCCTTTTCGACGGCGGTGGTCATTCGATAAATTGGTACAGGTCATCCATATCGGCGAAAGGCCCGATTCGAACATCGGCGATTCTGCCGTTTGTATCCACAAGGTAGCTAGTCGGCGTAAATCGGATGCCGTAATGACCGGCGACTACACCGAAATTGTCGAAAAGCACCTGAAACGAGTATCCGTTGTCGTTCATGAAAGAAGATACGGAAGCGGTTGAATCTCCAAGGTTGACAGCCAGGATACGAATATTCTTTTCGCTGTTCTGGTGAAGAGCCTGAATGTAAGGCATCTCCTCGATACATTCCGGGCAGTTCATCTGCCAGAAATTTAGCAAGGTGGGAGTAGCGTCTGGTAAACTCGAAGATACCTGTTTACCTTGCGTGTCGGGTAAAGTAAATTTTGGGGCTTCACTTCCTATCAATCCATCATTGCAACCGGTGAACGTTAAGGTGAGTAATGAGAACAGAATGATTGTCAGCATGATTCGGCCTATATGCATGGTTCCTCCTTTAGACAGACGAAATCAGATTCAAATATCCGAAAAGAATCAATAAACCGGTTACCAGCAGGGCGATGCCACCAAAAATATAAGCCCAGTTAAGAACCGGTTGATATCGTCGGATAACCGGGAGAACCGCGCCGGCGACCAGGGCTATAGTCATTAAAGGTATCGCCATTCCTAAAGAAAAGACGAATAACAACAACGTGGCGTTGGCTATATTCTGACCCAGAATCGCCAATGTCAATATGCCTCCAAGAATAGGGGTAACGCAAGGAGTCCAAGCCAGGGTGAACACCGCGCCGGTGGTAAAGGACCTCAAGCGGCCGTGGACACGTGCGGGTAATGGAAGTCGCTTCTCAAAACTGAACTTTGGCCAGAGAAGCCCGACCAACATCGTGCCGCCGAAGATTATCAGGACAGCTCCGGTAACCAGCCTGACTGCGATGTGTTCCGGGTCGATCAACGTGCCGGTCACGCCGGCGATAAAACCCACAGAGGTAAAGATAAGACTGAAGCCGGAAATAAAGGCCAGGGCATGTTTGGCAGTGTGCCGTGACATAGTGGACGAAGAGGGGTTGGCAGTTGTATTAAGAAATTCCGGGCCGACCAGGGAAGCCAGGTATATCGGCATCATGGGGAGAACGCAGGGAGAAAAGAAGGCCAGTATTCCACCGCCAAAAGCGATCAGCAGATTGGGCTCATCCATAAGGACATTATAGATTATGAATATGTATATTCAAAAGGATATGCCTCAGGGGGATCGGTCGGTATGTTAATATGTGTAACTTGTGATATAATTCCTTTGCTGTTTTAATGTGACTGATCGTTCCTGGTGGGAAGGTAGTGTCCCGTCAAGTGGTGTAAATTCATCATTGGTGGTTTCCCGAATAATCAAGCTGGTAAAGCCATGATCAGGGGTTCCTCCTGCGCCCCTTCCAGCGTTTTCTTCATCGAATCCAAAGAAAAGTAGCGTCGTCCGACCTCCCACTCGTCCTGCTGTTCCATTAACACCGCCCCAATCAGCCTGATTACCGATTGGCTGTTGGGAAAGATGCCGACCACATTACTGCGGCGCTTGATTTCCTTGTTCAGTCTCTCCAGGGGATTGGTAGAGTACAGTTGCCGCCAGTGTTCCCGGGGGAAGGCGGTATAGGCCAGGATATCCGGTTCTGCCTCTTCCAATTGGTCGGCCACAGGACCGAATCGGAGTCTGAGGTTATCGGCTACCCGGCGGAGCTGGCTGTAAGCGCTGTCGCGGTCAGGTTGAGCGAAGATGGTCCGGATAGCGGCAGATACCATAGCCTGGGCGCCCCGCGGCACTCTGGCCAGCGCATTGCGCATGAAGTGCACCCGGCAGCGTTGCCACGATACCCCGGTGAGTACCGTGCTGATGGCTTCCTTCAGTCCCAGATGAGCATCACTGATTACCAGCATCACCCGCTCAAACCACGGCTGACCAACCCCCGCAGAAACTCTTTCCAGAATACACCGTCTTCACTGGGGCCGACCTCAAGCCCGATGATCTCGCGTTCTCCGGTTTCCCGGACGCCGTAGGCGATAATTACCGCCTGACTGACCACCCGCCCTGAATCCCTGACCTTGACGTAGGTCGCATCCAGCCACAGATAGGGATAACGCCATAACAAAGGCCGGTGGCGCCATCGTTCCACTTCATCGTCCAGAGCCCCGCATATTCGCGATACCTCGCTCTTACTGACCCCGTTAAGCCCCAGTGACTGAACCAGAGATTCCACCTTGCGGGTGCTGATGCCCAATACATAGGCTTCCTGGATTACCGCCAGCAAGGCACTGTTCCGCCCGGCGCCGGGGCTCGAGTAAGCTGGGAAATAACTGCCGTCCCGCAACCGGGGAATCGCCAAGGGTATCGTGCCGGCCCGGGTGTCCCAGATACGCCCCCGGTAGCCGTTACGGTAGGTTAAACGACCGTTACTGCGCTCATGTTTCTCAGCTCCGGTCTTCTGCTTAACCTCAAGCTCCATGACCGCTTCGGCCAGCATCTTCACCCCTTCTCTCAGAAAATCAAGATCACCGTCACTCCCTGACTTGCGTAGCAGTTCCAAAAGTGTCATCCTGTCTTTGGCCATTGTTGTGGTTACCTCCTGAAAGTCTTTGTTGTTATTTTCTTTCAAGAAACCACACAATGGCCTGCTTTTTCAATTCCAGGAATTTACACCACGTACGGGGATTCTACTGGTGGGAATAACGATAACGATAATAGATTACTTGCTCAAGGAGTACGCCGTTGAAGGTCTACCATATTGCCTATGAGCCGTCTTACGGTTCAGTAGATATCCATGTCTGGACTAAATGCACCCTGGATTGCCAGGCCTGTTACACCAACTGGGAACTTTTTGATTTCGGACTGTATGATGACGCCCTGGACGATATCAAGAACCGACAACGGCAGGAACCACCGGACAAATTTCTAACCTACGATGAGGTCATCGCATATCTGGAGCCGCTGGAGATAAAATTCGCGGTATTCATGGGGACTGAAGCCGCTCTAGACCCTGAACTACCCAGGTTGGCAAAAGAGCTTCACGACAGATGGAAATCTTACAATATACTGTTAACCAATGGTATCGTGATGCCCGACTTGAAGGATATCGACCAGGTGATATTCAGTTTGAAAGCATTTTCGGAGGATTTGTACCGGGAATATACCGGACGGTCCAATAAATCAGCGTTGAGGCATTTCCGTGAAATTGCCGAAACCGGTATAAATCTGCACGCTGAGGTTGTATTGATTCCCGAGCTTATTGAAGGTGATGAAATTGAGAAAGTCGCTGAATTTGTGGCCACGGTAAATCCGGAGACGCCATTCAGAATAGACGCCTATTTCCCGGTGCCGGAATGCCCATGGCGGGCGGCTAATAATCAGGAAGTAGAAGAGGCGGCGGAACGAGCCCGGAAGCATGTCAACAACGTTACGATTCTCACTCTGGACATGAAGCGCATCGGCGACAAGGCGGTGAGGGTCTATTAATGCCCCAGAGCGTGTCTGACAGCCTTCTTAATCTTACCCCGAACGCGCTCCGAGTTTTGGAAAAGCGCTACCTGCGCCGGGACAGTCGGGGGGAAGTGGTCGAAACACCGGCAGAATTGTTTCGAAGGGTAGCCGATGCGGTTGCGTCGGCTGAAAGAAAATACGCTTCGGATACCAGCGTCCGTTATATCGCCGACGAGTTTTACCGAATTATGAGCGGACTTCTTTTTCTGCCAAATTCACCGACACTGCTGAATGCCGGTACCACCAGCGGCCAATTATCTGCTTGTTTCGTGCTACCGGTCGAAGACTCCATCGAAGCCATATTCGAAGCAGTAAAATACACGGCGCAAATACACAAAAGCGGGGGAGGCACAGGTTTTTCCTTTGCTCACGTTCGTCCTGTCGGCGATGATGTCGATGGACGGGCTGATGCCGCTACCGGTCCGGTTGCGCTGATTGATGTTTTTTCAAAGGCGGCGGATTACGTTCGGCAGGGAGGTATCCGGCGTGGATGTAATTCGGTAGTGTTGCCGGTAGACCACCCGGACATCA
The DNA here is from genome assembly GCA_000143165.1 of Dehalogenimonas lykanthroporepellens BL-DC-9. Lineage (NCBI taxonomy): Bacteria > Bacillati > Chloroflexota > Dehalococcoidia > Dehalococcoidales > Dehalococcoidaceae > Dehalogenimonas > Dehalogenimonas lykanthroporepellens. Next base: position 694,219 of record CP002084.1, on the reverse strand, counting down.
TGGACTTCATCAAAGCCAAAGCCGATCCGCTGTCTCTCACCAATTTTTATATATCGGTGGCAGTAACCGATGACTTCATGCGCCGAGTGAAAACTGGGCAGGATTATCCCTTGATCTACCCCAGGAACGGTCAGATTACCGGCTGGCTGAATGCCGGCGCCGTTTTCGACCGGATAGTTGATCAGGCGTGGTCAACCGGCGATCCTGGGTTTGTTTTTATCGACCAGATCAACAGGGCTAATCCTACGCCTCACCTAGGCCGGATCGAGATTATCAGCGGTTGCGGAGAGCAGACTCTGTTGCCGTATGAATCCTGCAATCTGGGATCCATAAATCTGGCTAAAATGGTTAAGCTCGATAATAACCGGACGGTAGTCGATTTCGATACTCTCAAAGACGTAGTATCGCTGGCTGTCAGATTCCTGGACAACGTCATCGATGTCAATAAATTCCCTATTTCCAGAATTGAAGAAATGACCAAACGCACCAGAAAAATCGGCCTCGGGGTTATGGGTTTCGCTGATATGCTCTATCAGATGGGTATCCCATACAACTCCGAATCCGCGGTCAAGATAGCTAGGGAGGTCATGCGCTTTATAAAAGATGAAGCCCACAGAACTTCACGCCTGTTGGCCAGAGAAAGAGGCCCGTTCCCGGCCTTTAAGGGTAGTATCTACGATCGGGAAGGTCTGGAGCCGATGCGCAACGCCGCCTGTACTACCGTGGCGCCTACAGGGACGCTTTCGATAATAGCCGGATGTTCCTCCGGTATTGAACCGGTATTTGCCGGGGTATTTGTCAGAAACATACTCGATGGGGAAAACCTGCTGGAAGTTAATCCTCATTTTGAAAAAGCTGTCAAAGACGCCGGTGTTTATTCGGAAGAGTTACTGGCCAGACTGGTGAAATGCAATCATCTGCATGATCAGCACGACGTGCCGGAGGAAATCAGGAAAATCTTCGTTACCGCTCACCAGGTATCTCCCGAGTGGCATGTTAAAATACAGGCGGCTTTCCAGGAATTTACCGACAATGCCGTGTCCAAAACCGTGAACTTTGCCCGGCAGGCGACCAGAGAAGAGTTAGCATCTGTATTTCGGATGGCTTATGAATCCGGCTTGAAGGGGATAACCGTATATCGCGACGACAGTCGTGAGCTACAACCCCTGTGTACTGGCGATACCGGTATCGAGTTGGTAAAAGCATATTTCATGCGACACTAATTTCCAGGTTAACATTTGACACCATGCCATATTTGCGTTATATAATACGCAAGTCGACCTAAATAAACTAAAGAATACTTGATTACCAAGGGGGAAACGAAACAGTGAAGAGGTTGTTACCTACTGGAAAACTGTTTGTGGCGTTGCTGTTGGGAGTTGCCCTGATGTTCGGAGGTTGGGGATGTAGTCCAGATAATAATAATGAACCATTGAGCTTGACTGACCATGCGGGCCGGAAGGTAACTATTAATGGCGAGCCGCAGCGAATAATCTCGCTGGTTCCCAGTCATACCGAGATACTCTATGCTCTGGGGGTTGGCGACAAACTGGTCGGGGTCGATGACTACTCCGACTACCCCGTAGCGGCTTTGGATGTGGACAAAGTGGGTAACCTGTTCGCAGTGAATTACGAAGCCATCGTCGGCTTGAATCCAGACCTTATTCTGGTCGATATCTCGGCGGTACCCGATGTAGTCGATCAATTGGAAAACGTCCTGCCAGGGAAACCGGTTGTGGTAGTCAAAGGCACCAGTATCGGTAGTTTTCAGGAAGTTTATGACACGATAGAGATGATCGGGCAAGTGACCGACACAACGGATAAAGCCAACGATATCATTACCGATATGCAGGCTAGAGTAAAAGCGGTTACAGATAAAACCGATGGTCTGTCCGAGGCACAAAAGCCGCGAACCGTGTATATGATCTGGCATGACCCGATTTTTGTCCACGGCGGGCATTCACTTGGCTCGGCGCTTATAGAAGCGGCCGGGGGTATCAATATATTCGCTGAGAACGAGGGGTCGGCAGTTCAGCTGGAGGAATTGATAGACCGGGACCCTCAGGTGATTCTGGCTTCCGCCAGCGAAACGATGGGCGATTTTGCCTACCAGTTTGCACTCGGTGACGAGAGACTCGAGACTACCACAGCCAGAATAAATGGTGATATCTTCGGCATGAACGATGACCTCACCGGCCGACCAGGCCCGCGGTTGATAGAGGGACTCGAGGAGATGGCCAAGATACTGCACCCGGATTTATTCGAATAGTTGGCGGTAGTTCAAATCAATTCTTTAGGGTGGGACAGGAATTAAATGTTTAAGTTAAATCAGGCGGTGATTTCAACAACACTGGTTTCAGTGACGGTACTGGCGGGGGTATTGTCCGGGTGCCAGCAGGAACAGACAGCTATCGAGGATTTGGTGCCCGAAACGACTTATCCATTGACCATCACCGACCAGCTGGGACGTGTTGTCACCATTAAAAGTGAACCTCAAAGAATAATTTCACTGGCTCCCAGCAATACGGAAATCATTTATTCTCTGCGGCTCCAGGAGCGTTTGGTCGGGGTAACGACCTATTGTAATTACCCCGAGGCGGCGCTGGACAAGCCTAAAGTCGGCGGGTTCTCCACCGTAGATGCCGAACTCATTACAAATGCACAGCCGGATGTCATTTTTGCGGCAAATATACATTCCGGTAAGGCTATCCCTCAACTGGAAAGTATGGGCCTAATTGTAGTGGCGATCAGCCCCGATGATATTTATGAAGTCATCCAGGCTATAGAGTTGGTTGGGAAAGTATCTAATGTTAATCATGTTGCTCAACCTCTGGTTAAAGGATTCAATGAAAGAATTGACGCGGTTACCAGCAAAACCACGACACTCCGTCAGGAACAGCGAACCAGGACCTTTTATATTGTGTGGCACGATCCTTTGCAGAGTATCGGTTCTACCTCCTTTATTCATAGCCTCATTGAAGCGGCCGGCGGTTCCAACATAGCTGGTGACATCGAAGAAAAATATCCCAAGCTGAGCCTGGAAACGGTCATCGGAAAGAATCCCCAGGCGATCATTGCTCAGATAGGTATGGGAACGGGCGAGGACGGCCCCCTGATATATGCTCAAACTGAACCGTTACTGGCACAGACGGACGCCAGACAAAGCGGGACGATATTCGGTGTAATATCCGACGAGGTGGGGCGACCGGGGCCGAGGATAGTCGATGCTCTCGAAGAACTGGCAAAGAGGCTTCACCCTGACCTTTTCAAGTAGAATAAACGGCTGGATGAACGTTGGTTCATCCAGCCATTAAGTATAGGATCAAACTGTATTGTCCGTAACCGAACTCCAACAACGAACCGAAGAGGTTGCCCGAACCTGGCGGACCCGGCTCATCGCCATTATTTCATTGGCGGTGATTCTGGTATTTGTAGGCGGATTGGCGACTACCATTGGCAGTGTGGATATCCCCCTAGGCACAACATTTAAGATATTACTGGATAAACTGCCGTTTATAGATATATCACCAGATTGGTCGGTCTCGCACGAACTGATTATTTCAAATATTCGGTTACCAAGGGTCCTTCTGGCCTGTATTGTGGGAGTTGCTCTGGCGGTAGCTGGCGCCTCATACCAAGGGCTGTTCCGTAATCCGTTAGCCGATCCATATCTCATCGGCGTGGCACAAGGGGCGGCACTGGGGGCGGTACTGGGATTCCTGTTCCCGGTGGCCATATTCGGAGGTGCCACCGGAGCCGTCCCCATTTTCGCCTTTGCCGGAGCGTTGATAAGTGTGTCTATGGTATACCTCCTGGCCAGAGTAGGCAACGTGATACCGGTGACCACGCTGATTCTGGCCGGTGTGGCTATGGGAGCGTTGTTTTCGGCGATCGTTTCCTATCTCATTACCATCAGTGGTGATAAAATCCACGGCATAATATTCTGGATGATGGGTAGTTTCTCTTCCAGTCAGTGGGATGAAGTAAAGATTACATGGCCGGTGATACTCGTGGGTGTCGGTATTATTTTTCTTTTTGCCCGTGCGCTGAATATCATTCAATTGGGAGAGGATCAGGCCAAGCAACTGGGGATAGATGTTGAAAAAGTAAAGATTATCCTGCTGGCGGTGTCCACTCTGATTACGGCGGCGGCCGTTTCCTTTGTCGGCATTATTGGTTTTGTCGGTATTATAGTCCCCCACGCCGTCCGTCTGATATGGGGGCCTGACCATCGGTTTCTGCTTCCACTGTCGGCGCTGGTCGGCGGAATATTCATGATTCTGGCCGATATCTTAGCCAGGACGCTGATGGCGCCGACTGAAATCCCGATTGGGATTATTACCGCGATATGCGGGGCCCCGTTCTTCCTGTATCTGCTTAGAAAAAGAACCAGGGTGTTATTTTAGCCATGTTGAGACTGGGAGTCGAAAAACTATCCATCGCTTATGGGAACAAGGAAGTCGTCCATGATATATCCTTTGCCATAGAAGGTGGCGAAATGGTGGGGTTGGTCGGGCCGAACGGGTCCGGCAAATCAACTTTGATTAAAACGCTGAGCCGCGTGTTGAAACCGACCAGCGGCAGAGTAACTGCCAACGGAAACGATATTGCCGAGCTTAGCCGGAAAGAACTTGCCAAGCTGATCAGCGTTGTACCGCAGACCCCCTGGCTACCCAGCGCTTATACCGCTTTCGAAATAGTGCTGATGGGGCGTAATCCTCATCTGGGGACTTTTCAATATGAGGGCGAGAAAGACTTGACCATAGCCTGGGATGCTATGGTCAGGGCGGGCGTACAGCAATTCGCGCAACGACGAATATCAGAACTATCCGGCGGGGAAATCCAGAGCGTGCTGATAGCGCGAGCGCTGGCACAGGAGACTGCCGGGGTTTTACTTGATGAACCAACCGCCAATCTCGATATCGGCCGGCAAATCGAGGTGCTGAATCTGATCAAGGACGAATGTAAAAAACGACACCTGGCGGTTATTGCCGCGATTCATGACCTGAATCTGGCCGCTCATTACTGCGAGAAACTGGTACTTATCCGAAAGGGAGAACTCTACGCTTTCGGCACACCCAGTGAAGTGATCACCACCGACAATATCTGTCAGGTGTATGGGCCAGGTAGTTACGTTCATAATCACCCATTGACGGGCTTACCAGCCGTTTTGCCTAAAGTGGGCAATATCCGCAACGGTGATACTTGCATATGATGATGTATCGATGATCTATTATGGGTAATACCAGTCAAAGGTAGTTTGTGTGGATATCGTTCTTATACTGACGGTTGCCTTGATAATAGAATTTACCGTCGGTGATCCGCCGAACAGGTTCCATCCGGTTGCCTGGATGGGAAAAGCAATCAACCTGTTGGAAAAGGCGGCCTTTGGGGGAGGCCCAAGGTATCAACTGGTTTATGGTGCGGTTGTGACCATGCTACTGGCCGTAGCAGTCGGATTGTTTGCCTTTGTCATCGGGGAATGGCTGGAGAGTATCAACTACTGGCTTTATATAGTAATTTTCGGGTTGTTACTTAAGTCCAGTTTTTGTTTTTTCTTCCTGAGAAAGACCGCAATGGGCATAAAGAAACAACTGGATTCGGGAGATATTGAAAGTGCCAGGTTAGATTTGAGAGGACTGGTGAGCCGGGATACGTCACAGCTACCTCAGCCTTTACTGGTTTCGGCCACTGCCGAATCGGTATCGGAAAGCCTGTGTGACAGCGTAGTCAGTCCTTTGTTTTATTTTCTGATTCTGGGCGTGCCGGGAGCCCTGGCTTTCAGGGTAGTCAGCACCTTCGACAGCATGGTAGGCTATCATGGTAAATATGAATATTTCGGGAAGTTTCCGGCAAGGCTGGACGATGTGCTGAATTATATACCAGCCAGGATAAGCGCTGGTTTGATAATACTAGGCTCGCGTTTTTCTGGAATGTCATCGGAAAAAGCATGGAAAATAGCGCGACGGGATCATGGAAAAACCGATAGCCCGAACGCCGGCTGGCCGATGGCCGCCGCCGCCGGGGCTTTACAGGTGCGGTTGGAAAAGACCGGACAGTATCTCCTGGGTGATCCGGTGAGGCCTTTAGCCACCGGTATCGTAGATGATTCGCTCCGCTTGATAAATTGGGCGACATGGATATGGTTTCTGGCCTGTTATGCCGTCGGAGGTGCCCTGATTGCGTTCGGTTAAAAACAATATCAAGAAGCTGAAGCGTTGCTACCATGGCGGTCCCGACTACGCAGAGTTCGAAAGGATGGGAATAGGGCTGGAGCAGGTTCTTGACTTCAGCGCCAATTCGAATCCTTTTTCTTACCGGTTGAATTTCACTCTGGATGATATCGTTATCGACCATTATCCGGATTCCGATTCGACCGATTTACGACGGGGAATAGCCCTGCAGAACCGGGTTTCGGAAGAGAATGTCATCGTCGGTTCGGGGAGTATCGAACTGATACGGATAATAACCCAAACGTTCATAAAATCCGGCGACAAGGCATTATTGTTTAAACCGACTTTTGGGGAGTACGAAACCGCCTGCCGCATAGCGGATGCCCAAATATATGAGATCCAGGCATTAGCTGAAGATAATTTTAGAATCGATGTCGATCGTACGGTTAGTAAAATTCGAGATTTTGCACCCGGATTGGTCTTCCTTTGCAATCCTAACAATCCGACCGGTCAATATCTTGACAAGACCGATGTCCAGAGAATCGTCGGCGCTTTGGGCAGTGATGGATTGCTTGTGGTGGATGAAGCTTATGCCCCTTTTACCCGTAACCGATGGGATTCTTCAGGGCTGATATCGGGAGGGTCTTCCATAATAATAATCAGAAGCATGACCAAGGATTACGCGCTGGCCGGGCTGAGACTGGGTTACGGATTAGCCAGCCCTGAAATAATAGACATAATGATGAGGGTAAAACCGCCCTGGAATGTCAATGCGGTAGCTCAGGCGGCGGGCAGGCAGGTGATTGAAGATACACAGTACCTTGCCTCAAGTGAAAAGGAAATCAGGAGTAACCGAGAGTACCTTATTCGGGAACTGTCCGCGATGGGGTATAGAGTGTTGCCCAGCGAGACAAATTTCTTTCTGGTTCAGGTAGGCAACGCCAGAGAATTCAGGTTACGATTGATGAAGCACGGAATAATTGTCAGGGACTGTACTTCTTTCGGGTTGCCGGAATATATTCGTATTGCTCCTCGAACATTGCCTGAGTGCCGCAGGCTGGTTGCGGCCGTTTTATCTGAAAATATAGTAGAATGACTAAGGAGGCACCAATGGGCGAACTGCTTGAGAAAACGCTGGCCGCCATTAAACCGCTGGATGAGAAAGCCATGGCGCAAGCCGCGGCCAGACAGGACATGCTGATAAAACCCCAGGGAGCGTTAGGGCGTTTGGAAGAGATATCCATCAAACTCGCCGGTATTCAACGCAAACCATGTCCGGAAGTAGCACGAAAAGCGGTTATCACCATGGCCGGTGACCACGGGGTGGTTGCGGAAAAAGTGGGCAATTATCCTCAGGAAGTCACTCCACAGATGGTCCTGAATTTCCTAAGAGGCGGTGCCGCTATCAATGTTATTACCAGGCAAATCGGCGCCAGTGTGGTTATTGTAAATATGGGCGTAGCCGGTGACTTGCCGCCCGGCACCGGAATAGTCGATAAACTTATTGCCCGGGGAACCGGTAACATCGCCAGGGAGCCGGCCATGACCGAAGAGCAGGCGGTCACAGCGATCGAGGCCGGTATCGAGGTGGTTAACGCGGAGATAGACAAAGGACTGGATATAGTCGGCACCGGTGATATGGGTATCGGTAATACCACTCCTTCAGCGGCTATCTGCGCTGTTATGACCGGGCAAGCGGTAGAGAAGGTGACTGGCAGGGGTACCGGGCTGAGCGATGAACAGCTCGGACATAAAATAGAAGTGATAAGGAAAGCGATTTCACACCATCAACCGAACCCGGGTAATCCTATTGAGGTACTGGCCAAGCTGGGGGGCTTCGAAATCGGCGGGATTGCTGGCGTCATTTTGGGCGCGGCGGCCAGAGGTGTACCGGTGGTAGTCGATGGGTTCATTTCGGGAGCCGGGGCTCTGATTGCCGAAGGTTTATGCCAACGGTCGCGGGATTACATGTTCTTAGGACATTTATCAGTCGAGCCAGGGCACCGGATGATGGCTGAAAAGCTGGGGCTGACCCCGATTGTAACGCTGGACCTGAGGCTGGGAGAAGGTACCGGTGCGGCAATCGGCATGTTCATCGCCGACACGGCGGCCAGACTGTTGAATGAAATGGCTACTTTCGGTGAGGCCGGGGTTTCAGAGGCGGAATAGCGGTAATGTTGTCTTTACTGGCGGCGTGGCGTTTTCTTACCATTATTCCGGTGCCGTTTCATCGCGAGGACTGGAACAAGCCGTTGTCGCAGGAGCAGTTCACCAAATCCCTGGTATATTATCCGTTAATCGGACTGATAATTGGACTGATACTGTGCGCCGCTTACTGGTTGTTCAGTGCCATAATGCCGGAGATTATGATTCCCGGCTTTATCCTTGGACTTGCCATCTATCTGACCGGGGGCTTACACCTCGATGGATTGATCGACACCTTCGATGGGCTGGCCGGAGGGCATCGATCAGCGGAGCGGCGAAAACAGATAATGAAAGAACCCGGAGTCGGTGCTATGGGCGTTGTCGCCTTCGGGGTTATCATTCTACTGAAATATGCCGCTCTTGCCGGTATAGGGGAAAGTAGCATTTACCAGGCTCTGATTATCATGCCGGTTTTCAGCAGATGGGCTATGGTTGTGGCGGTGATTGGTTATCCTTACGCCCGCGAGCAGGGGATGGGGAAACTGTTACAGCAAGGGGGCGGATCCGGGATTCTGATGCTGGCAACCTTGATAACATTGGGTATCGGACTCATTGTGGGAGGCTGGCAGAGCCTTATCATTCTTGCCGCAGTCGTCGGTGTAGTTATCGTCATTGCCCGAACCATGCAAAGGAAAATCGGCGGGTTGACCGGTGACAGCTACGGGACAATAAATGAAATCAGCGAAGTAGCAGTGTTGACATTGTTTGCCATTCTATTATTCATTAACTGGATTTGAGGGCAGTGAAGATTTGAAACTGATACTGGTCAGGCATGGGGAAATAGCTTCAGCGGGTACTGGGATATGCTACGGGTCTACCGATGTTCCCCTTTCAGAGAAGGGGCGTACACAAGCGGCGGCTTTACAAAAAAGGTTTGCCATGGAACGCATCGAAACCTTTTATTCTTCTACTCTTCAGAGGGGACGTGATACAGCTGATATAGTGTCCCGGCTACACTCGAAAACAGTTAAGGTCGATGAGGCCATCAATGAAGTTAATTTTGGTCGCATTGAACAACAGACATATGACTGGGTGCTCAAGGAATATCCCGATATTGCGGAATTATGGCTGAGCGGCAGTACCGAGATAGCTTTTCCCGGAGGTGAAAACTTTCAGTCACTCATTGAACGCTCCACGATGTTCATTCAGCGAGTGATAGCTGAACACGGGCCGGGGGATACTGTCATGATTGTGTCTCATGGGGGGCCTTTGAGGATTATTATCTGTCATTTACTGGGGATCCCTGTCAGTCATCACTGGCAATTGACCGTGGAGCGGGCATCGGTCAGTATACTCCGGCTGACTGGAGATAAGGCTGTGCTGGATTGCCTCAACGACATGTCTCATTGTATTGAAATAGAGGGAACGACATGAACAGGAAGATATTGTTAATCGGCGGCGCGCGTTCAGGCAAAAGCAATTACGCCGAAGAGCTGGCAAAAGAGTGCGGGGGTGAAGTGCTATTTGTGGCTACGGCTGAAGCCGGCGATGAAGAAATGAGAAAAAGGATAGCTGCCCATCAAAAATCCCGGCCAGATGACTGGCGCACGCTGGAAGCTCCGACGAATGTCGGCAAGGCAATTGCTGAGGACATAAATTCGAAAGATACCATCATATTCGATTGCGTAACGTTATTGGTGACCAATATCCTTTGCCGGCATATGTCGTCGGCCAGTGATTGCATCAATGAAGAATTATTCGAGGCAGAAGTGAAAAAGGAAATTGACGGTCTGATAGGCTTGATGGAAGTAAATGATACTTCTTATATTCTGGTTACCAACGAAGTTGGTGAGGGCATTATTCCTATCGGTGCGGCAACAAGAGCTTATCGTGACGCTCTGGGAAGGGCTAATCAACAATTAGCCAAGGCTTGCTCAGAGGTCTATCTGATGGTAGCCGGCATACCCCTGAAGATAAAATAAACGGAGGGCTCCAATGAAGCCCTCCGTGTTTGCATGAACATGTGCCGCCACTAGATCAATTTATCGATTTTTTCCTGCAATGAACTTTCCGGTACAGCCCCGACCACGGTTTCCTGTACTTCGCCGTCCTTGAAAAACATCAGCGTTGGTATTGACATAACCCGGAACTGACCGGCAGTCTTCTGATTATCATCAACGTTTATTTTACAGAACTTGAACTTGCCCTGGTGTTTTTCTTCAAGCTTATCAACCACAGGGGCAACCATACGGCAAGGGCCGCACCATGGGGCCCAGAAATCCACCAGTACCGGTAACTCTGACTTGATGACCTCCGATTCGAAGGTATCGTCGCTGATCTCAATTGGCATAGCACACTCCTTAAATATTCGCTTATGAAAATGGTAACGCTTAATCTTCCAAAGGTCAAACTGTTTCGACCAGAGTTCCCCAAACAAAGTTTCAAGCCGAAATAATAGCGTCAACCATGGCGCCGAGTTGAGCTGTTCCAAAGTTCCTGACGGTGATTCCCTGTTTGGGACAGGTAGCCATGCAGACGCCACATCCATGACAGCGCATTGGGTCGGCCTCCACTGTCTTTTTGGTTTCGCCGTTTTTGCGATACTCAATAAGCGAAATGGCGTCGTAAGGGCAGGGGTCCACGCAATAGGCGCAACCATCGCAGTTTTCATCCACGACCTGAGAAATAAAAGGTTCCTGGGTTAAATAACCCCTGGCGATAGTAGCCAGGACGCGACCCGCCGCCGCCTGCGCCTGAACAACAGTATGAGGGATGTCTTTCGGGCCCTGGGCACAGCCGGCAATATATACTCCCTCGTTCATGGTGGAGATAGGGCCCATTTTGGGGTGCTGTTCCAGCAGGAAACCGTCCTGGCTTCGGGATAAACCGAAAAGGCGGGCGGTGGACGAGCTGTCGGACTGGGGAATCATGGCGCCTGCCAGTACAACCATGTCGACCGGAATTCGGAGAACTTGCCCGGACAGAGTATCCTCAACAATAATTATCATTTGCCCCTGTTCTTCATCACCGGTCGTCTGCTCTGTTATCTCCGCTACTTTACCTCTGATCAGGTTTATGCCTTCTTCGGCGACCCGATGATAGAATTCTTCATAACCCTTACCGACACATCGGATATCGATGTACATCTGGTAAACATCGGCTCCAGTACGTTCTTTGACCAGATGCGCATGCTTGAGAGAATACATGCAGCATATCTGAGAGCAGTAGTCCTGGTAATTTTTATCCCGTGAGCCCACACAGTGTACGAAAGCCACACTTTGAGGGTTGTTACCGTTCTTAAGAAGAATACGCCCGTTAGTAGGGCCGGAAGCATTAGCCAGGCGTTCGAATTCAAGGCTGGTATAGATATCATCCAGCTTGCCGTAACCGTATCGGGATAACGGAGTCGGATTGAAAACATCGTACCCGGTGGCAACAATTATGTTGCCGGCTGTTATCTCGATGGTCTCGGCAACCTGGTCGAAATCGATGCATCCGGGTTCACATACCTTGACACATTGACGACAATCGGAACAGACAGCACAATTAAGACAACGTGAAGCCTCGGAGATGGCCTGTTCCGGGGTAAGAGGGCCTTCGGCTTCGCCGAACTTGTTCGAGAGGTCGATATCATGAGAAACAGTAGCCCGGGCTGAATGGCGGGGTTTCATTCCCTGGTACGTGGTTGTAACAGGATTGACGTTTCGACCGGTTGTCATGTCATTCCCTTGAAGGAATCGTTTGATGGATTCAGCCGCCTTTTTACCTGCGGCCACCGCTTCAATGACATTCGAAGGGCCAGTGACTGTATCGCCACCAGCAAAAACTCCAGGGTTCTTTGTTTCAAGAGTGACATCATCGACTTCTATAGTCCCGTTGTTGCGACGGGCGATTTCAGAAAAATTCAATTTATCAGGTGCCTGGCCGACCGCGACAATGACGGTGTCGAGTTCAATATCGTATTCGCTGTCGGGGACTGTCGAAATACCGGCTCTGCCAGTCTTATCGGGCGCGCCCAGAGTATTGCGAAGGCACCTGAGTCCGGTCGCCCGGGATTTTGCGGTTAATACTTCGATAGGAGAGCTAAGAAAGGTAAAAAGGACACCTTCGTTTTCAGCGGCAACAATTTCCGCCTCGATCGCCGGCATTTCCGCCCGCGTACGACGATAAATAACACGTACGGTTGTTGCCCCAAGACGAATGGCGGAACGGGCGGCATCAATGGCGGCGTTACCGCCACCGATGACTCCAACTTTAGCACCAATGGCTGGTGGGGTTCCTTGCCTTACTTGCTTGAGGAAATCCAGGGCAAACATGACACCATCGGCATGTTCGCCCTGGATGTCTAATTTAATGTTCTGCCAGGCGCCGACAGCGATAAAAACCGCTTTGAAACCTTGCTCCTCAAGCTCGGTAACAGAAGTAACAGGAGAGCAAGTCTTTATTTGAATCCCCTTGTCGGCAATGTAGGCAATATCACGATCCAAGGCCGCTTCCGGTAGGCGGTAGGCAGGGATGCCGTAGCGTAATAACCCCCCGGGTTTGTCGGCGGCTTCGAACACGGTAATCTGGTATCCGGCATCGGCCAGGTCGGAAGCGCATGACAAACCGGCCGGGCCGGAACCGACAATGGCTATTCTGTCGGTCGACATCGGTTCGCTACTGTTAGAATCATTCAACGAAGTGGACAGTTCCTGATCAGCGACAAAACGCTTCAATGCCCGAATGGCGACTGCCTGGTCGAATTGGATACGGGCGCAATTATCTTCACACGGGCTGTGGCATACCCGGCCGCATACGGATGATAACGGCATGGTGCGTCTGACAATTTCAAGCGCTTCGGTAAATTTGCCTTGTGAAATCAAGGCAATATATCCCTGGGCGTTGACACCGGCCGGACAGGCTGAACGACAGGGGGAAATGCCGCGGCGATCTATGGTGTATACATTCGGCACCGACTGAGGGAACTGGCGATAGACTGCTTTGCGCTTACCCAGGCCGAGATCGAACTCCGAGGGTACAATGACGGGACATGCCGTGGCGCAATCGCCGCATCCTTTACAATCGCTTTCTTTGACATAACGAGGTTTTTTCTCGATAGTCACTTTGAAGCTACCTGGATGGCCGGTAACGTTGGTTACCTGACTGTGGGTTAAAAGCCTCACATTGGGGTGCTGGCCAATCTGGCTCATTTTCGGAGTTGAAATACAGGCGGCGCAATCAAGAGTAGGGAATGTCTTGTCCAGTTGTGCCATGTGGCCACCGATTCCGGGTTCCTTTTCAACTAAAATGACCTGGTGATCAGCCTCGGCAATCTCCAGTGCCGCGGTAATGCCGGCGATACCACCGCCTACCACAAGAGTAACAGGGTTTACCGGAATCATTTCCGGCTCAAGAGCCACATCAGAGCCGACTTTAACCACCGCCGCCCGCAGGAGATCTTTGCTTTTAGACGTGGCCTTCAGACGATCAGGGTTTACCCAGGCGCATTGTTCCCTGATATTGGCTATCTCCAATAAATATGGATTCAATTCAGACGCTGTCATCATGCGCCTGTAGGTTTTTTCGTGCATCGAAGGGCTACAGGCGGCGATAACTATCCTGTTGAGTCGGTGTTCAGAAATATCATTCTGTATGGAAGTTTGACCGGCGTCAGAACAAGTATATTTGTTGGAGCGACATATCACTACGTCGGGTAAATTCGCGCCGTACTCAGTTAATTCCTCAACATCAACGGTTCCGGCTATATTGAGGCCGCAGTGACACACATATACTCCGGTACGTATTTCAGTACTACTCATCAGTTAAGCTCCTTTCGAGGAATTCACAAAGCCTGGCTGACCAGCTCCGTCAGATCAAGAATTCGAAAACCTTCCGGTAAACTAAGGTTCAGACCGGCATCTCCGTAATTGGATTGGCAGTAAGGGCAGGCAGTTATCAAGGCCTCGGCTCCGGTGGATAAAGCCTGTTGCAGGCGGGCGACACAGAAACGTTCTTCAGTGGGAGTATCCATCCATATGCGCCCCCCGCCTCCGCCACAGCAGAGACTGTTGTCATCATGCTGAGGCATTTCCAGCAGTTCAACGCCCGGAACTGCCCGGATAACATCTCGAGGTACATCATAGATATGATTATGACGCCCGAGGTAACAAGGGTCGTGATAAGTGACCTTCAAGTTGAGCTGGCGGTTGAAATGAAGTTTTCCGGATTCAAGCAATTTGGCCAGTAGCTGACTGATATGAATTATCTCGATATCGTCAATTGTTGAATAATCATTTAACAATGCATGATAGCAATGAGGAGAATTAACGATTATTTTCTTCACCCCCGTCTTTTTGAAGTAATCGGTATTTGTCGCCGATAATTGAAGAAACAGTTCTTCATCACCACATTTTCTGGCGCTCTCGCCGCAACAGTACTGATTTTCACTTACTCCGAGCCTGATTCCAGCCATTGTCAGAGTTTTAATCTGTGACTGAAATATTTTACGCTGGGCGGAATCGTAGGTAGTGTAACAACACGGGAACATTAAATACTCAGCAGTGTGGTCGAATACTGGTACGTGAATACCTTCGCTCTGACCAAATCGTTTTTCAGGGGGTTCGCCCATTGGATTACCGGTAGCCAGTAAATTCTTGAGAGTCACTTCCAATGATACAGGTATTTCAGCGAGCCCCATTCCTGTGACGGCTTTTCTCAGAGCAACCATGATTTCAATTACGGGAATCTGCCGGGGGCAGACATCAAGGCAACTACCGCAAGTGACACAACGCCAGATGGTTTCTGATTCGAAATCAGTCAGGCCGAGGCGAGTTTCATTTATTATTTTTCTGGGCAGAAAGGAGAGGTAATCACGCCAGGGACAGATGCCGGAACAGGTCCCGCATTGGATGCATTTGGAGACTTCCGAACCGCCGTTTTCCCTGATAATATCGAATACTTCTATAAAAGGCGATTTTGTGGACATAAAGAAATGTCCTCCTGATAATATTGAACAATCATTCAAAGATTGACTGATTATAACACAAGGCGGCGGGAAAACATCAAATAAACAATAAAGGAGGGTTTAATAGGGGTGTTCAACGGTTTGCGGACTGGTTGGTAGAATTACGGTTACAGTACTACCTTGACCCGGGGAGGAGTCAATATTCAAGTGAGCTCCAATCAACCGGGCGCGTTCTTGCATACCGGTTAGTCCGAGCTTGCCACTGACGGCAAGGTCGCCGATGCGGTCCGGTGGCACAAATCCGCGTCCGTTATCACGGATGGTAAGCTTAACTTCTCCAGGGTTGAAAGTGATATTCAGCCAGACCCGGGTAGCGGTTGCGTGTTTACCAATATTCCTCATGGATTCCTGGACGATTCGGAAAAGTACCAGTTCGGTTTCAGCCGGAAAACGCCTGGGACGGCCAATAACCTCTGTCTCAGTTTTATATTTAAAATGCATATCAAGCTCTGGTACCATCCATTCAATGGCGGGAATCAAACCCAGATCATCAAGAACAGAAGGGCGTAGATCCTGGCTAAAACGGCGAACACTGCTTAGCGTACGATTCAAGTGTTGATGAATGTCTTCGAAATAGGCTTCATCAGTTGAAGACAGTGAAGGATGTAAAGACATATAGCCATCGATTTTTCGGGATATGGCGATGAGGTCCTGGGCGGTATCGTCATGGAGTTCCTGGGCGATACGTCGCCGCTCTTCCTCTTGAGCGATGGTTATCTGCTTGAGATAAAACCTGAGGTTCTGTTGCATTCGCTGAAGTTCACGCTGAGCGTTTTCCAATCTGAGATAAGCCATCTGTCGATGCCGTTTATCGGTTTCGTAGCTTTCCAGCCAGAGATTGACCACCAAACCGATTATTACGATGCCGATAATTTCGATGATATCGTCCGAGGTGATGGTTTCTTCCAGGATGAATAGATTAGGCACGATGATTGATACGGCAATAAGCAGAACCAGTAACCCGGCTCTGATTCCGAATACCAGAGCGGCATAGGTAACCGGCAGAAGCATAATCAGTCTGCCGAAGGAATGACGGCTCAATGAGAAGAAACTGTTAGGGTCCAGGGTATCGACGAACGGAATGAACTGAGGGTACTGAAGCAGGAAACCACCGATGAGCAGTAACAGTAATAACCAAAGGTGAAAATTGGTAAATATACGAAGTAAAACACGCCGAAACCGGCGTCGGGGAGTATCCTTGTGAGAAGATGAAGCCGCAATCGGCTTGTTTTCGGTCAGGGTAGTTCCTCCATATAAAACCAGCCCCGTTTCAGGCCGTACAGAATTGCCTCGGTGCGAGAGGCAACGTTCAACTTCTTGAATATGTTAGAAAGATGAGTCTGGACGGTCCGGCTACTAAGGTAAAGTTGTTCGGCAGTATCCCGATTACTGACTCCCTTGGCCGCCAGCCGCAAGACTTCCATTTCCCGCTCAGTTAAGGCATGAGCCGGAGCATCGGACTCCGTGTCTTCGCGTTTGATTGGGTTGTTCTTGCTCAACTGGTTGATTACGCGGCGGGTTGTTGATGGCTGAAGAATCGATTCGCCGGAATGGACGGCTCTGATGGCATCGATAAGCTGGTTGCCACGGACATTCTTTAACATATATCCGGCGGCACCAGCTTCGATCAATGCCATGATATACTGATCCGAGTCATAAGCGGTCAGAATCAATATGGCAGTTGTTGGAAGAAATTTCTTGATTTCTCGGGTTGCTTCTATGCCGTTCATATTCGGCATGGCGATATCCATGACGATGACGTCAGGCCGGTATATCCTGGCTAATTCAACGGCGTCAACGCCGTCATTAGCCTCAGCAACGACCTGCATGTCAGGTTGTCGCTCGAGCATTTCGCGGGTACCTTCACGTACGATGATGTGGTCATCGGCCAGGAGTACCCGGATTCTCTTATTTTCATCCATAATTATTAGTACTCATAGGGCTGCAAGCGTCCCAGGAGGGATTCGAACCCGCGACCCGCTGCTTAGAAGGCAGCCGCTCTATCCACTGAGCTACTGGGACATCTACTATTCAATGGTAACACCGGTCAAAACCAGTGGTCAAGGCTTCCGGCGGTTGCGTTGTAAAAAGAATGCCGATAATAACGCTAATGCGGCGATGATACCGCCTGCCCAACCTAGAAGGGACAGGCTGACGACGATGATACTGGCAAAAAGCACGCCAAGAGTGATACTACCCAAAGCCTGATAGAAAGGAAGATCCAGCAATACCGCAGCGATGGAGCCTGTCCAGGCTCCGGTCATTGGCAGGGGGATGGAAACGAAACCCGTCAGGCCGACATATTTATACTTTTCAATCATTGCTGATCGTTTTCTGGTGCGGGTGAAGACCCAGTCAACCATCTTACGAGTGCGCGTATGCCGTGACAGAAAACTGGTTATTCCCCTTAGGAATAATAATATGAAAGGGATCGGGAGCAAGTTGCCGATAATCGCCAGCACCCAGGCATCGAACCAGGGGAAGTCGAACACATTAATCGCTACCGGAATCGCGCCTCTTAGTTCGACCACCGGCATCGTGGCAATAATCAACACTACGAGTGCCGGAGGCAGGCCAAGGTCGGATAGATATTGCTGAATTTCCATATTTTGCCGAGTTTAACAGGACGCAAAGCAGGCGTCAATACGGTTGAGTACGCTTGACACAGAATAACGCCGCTGTTAGTATAATCATCGTGCCCATACGTTTGAAAAGGCGGTCCGTTGTCTAAATTACTGGACACTATCAATTCCCCGAAGGATGTGAAAGCCCTCCGGGAAGATGACTTGGATCGTCTGGCTGATGAACTGCGGGAAGAGATGATTTTAAGGGTGACTGCCAATGGCGGGCATCTGGCATCCAGTCTCGGCGTAGTTGAACTCACCATAGCTTTACACCGCATTTTTGAAACCCCTCACGATAAAATCCTATGGGATGTTGGCCATCAATCCTATGCCCATAAAATGCTGACTGGTAGAAGAGAACAGTTTTCGACACTTCGGCAATACGGCGGCATTTCAGGTTTCACCTGCCGGGAAGAGAGCCAGCATGATGCGTTTACCGCCGGCCATGCTAGCACTTCAATTTCCGCCGCTTTGGGTATGGCGGTCGCCCGTGACCTTACCGGTGGTGACAACCATGTCATCGCTGTTATCGGAGATGGCGCAATTACCGGTGGTATGGCGCTGGAGGCGCTCAATAATGCCGGCCACCTAGGGCGGAGATTGATTGTCATATTGAATGACAATGGAATGTCAATTTCGCCGACGGTCGGTGCCACATCCAAAATATTTAGCCGTATCAGGTTCGATCGGCGATATTATCGGGTTAGTGAGAAAAGCAGGAATATTCTCAAACGGAGTCGTTGGGGCGGGCGACTTTGGGGATTCGGACAGAGGGTTAAGGGAAGCATAAAAAGAATGGTGATGCCCACAATTTTGTGGGAAGAATTCGGCTTCGCTTATACCGGGCCGATTGATGGTCACGACATATCACAAATAACAGCAGTCCTGGAACAAGCTAAGAATTATGCCCACAAGCCGACACTGATACACATCGTGACGACTAAAGGAAAGGGATATCTGCCGGCCGAAAGCGATGCGGTTCATTTTCATGGTATTTCTCCCAAAGGCAGTGTGAAGGAGGACGGCAAGTCGACCGGATTACCGTCATACAGCCAAGTGTTCGGCGCGACTGTTCAAGAATTGGCTGAGCGTGATGAAAAGGTCATGGTGATTACAGCGGCAATGCCTGACGGCTACTGTCTTGGCCGAATGCAGGAAAAGATGCCAGACCGGGTTTTCGATGTAGGAATTTGTGAGCAACACGCGGTTACCTTCGCCGCCGGAATGGCATCTGAGGGCTTAAAACCAATCGTAGCTGTTTACTCAACTTTCTTACAGAGGGCTTTTGACCAAATCATACATGATGTGGCCTTGCCGGGGTTACCGGTAATCTTCGCTCTGGACAGAGGAGGGATCGTCGGTGAAGACGGTAAGACGCATCAAGGGATTTTTGATTTATCATACCTTGCTCTGATACCGAATCTGGTAGTGGCGGCGTCTGCCGATGAAAATGAGTTGCGGCATCTGCTGTACACAGCGACCAGACAAAAAAAACCATTTGCAATTCGATATCCTCGGGGTACGGTCACGGGTGTTCCGCTTCAGAAAAAACTACGGGAGCTTCCGATTGGAAAAGGGGAATTGTTGAAATCCGGTCAGGATGCTGTACTGGTAGCGGTCGGGGCCAGTGTTGTTTTTGCCTTGAAGGCGGCTGAACGGTTGGAAGAAATGGGGCATCGAGTCGCTGTCATAAATATGCGCTTTATCGCTCCCTTTGACAAGGATCTGTTGCGGCATTGCCTGAAAGACATAAAAAAAATCATGGTTATCGAAGAGAATGTGGCCACCGGTGGGCTGGGGAGCCGGATAGCGACATTCATCGAAACTGAAGGAATAAAGGGTATCGAATTCAGGAGTCTGTCAATCCCGGATGAATTCGTCACACACGGCGCGCAGGCGTTGTTAAGAGCTAAGTACCGGCTGGACACCGAAGGGATTGTAAATGAGAGCCTGGCGTTACTTGGCCGGTACCCGACCAGCGATGCTGCTGTGGCGGCATTGGGTACTCTGTCGAAATAATATACCCCACACAAGGCAACCTTGCATCAATTCAAACAGGAGCGCAAATGGATACGTTGACGGTACGGGATGTCGATGTAAGAGATAAACGTGTTCTGGTCCGAGTTGACTTTAATGTGCCGATGACAGCCGACAGGGTTATCACCGATGATGGCAGGATCAAGGCGTCAGTTAAGACTATAGAGTATCTGATCGATAACGGCGCCAAAGTTATTCTGATGTCCCATCTGGGTCGCCCTGAGGGTAAAAGGGTTCCTTCCATGAGCCTTAATGTTGTAGCCGAACGTCTTTCTGTCATCATCCGCCATCAAGTACGTTTCATAGAGGATTGCGTCGGAGATTTTGTAGAAAAAGCGATTGCTGAGATGGAATCGGGAGACGTTATTTTGCTGGAAAACCTGAGGTTTTATCAGGAAGAAGAAGATAACGACCCCGGTTTTGTCAATCAGCTGGCGCGACTGGGTGATATATTCGTGGATGATGCTTTCGGCACGGCACACCGAAGCCATGCCTCAATTGTCGGTATCGCCCAGAAATTACCCGCGGTTGCCGGTCTGTTGCTGGAAAGAGAGCTCAATTCACTAGGGCACATTCTGGAGAAACCTGACCGTCCATTCTGTATTTTGTTCGGTGGAGCCAAGATATCCGATAAAGTGAAATTGCTGGAAAATGTCATGGGCAAGGTGGACACCATCCTTGTTGGTGGCGGTATGGCGGCAACCTTTTTGAAAGCTAATAATTATGAAGTGGGGAAATCGATAGTTGACGAAAACCTTGAGTCCGCGGCTAAAATAATGGCCAAGGCCAAGGAGTTTGGTATCAGACTTCTGTTGCCTCGAGATGTGATTGTCACCGGTGATATTAGCCGGGATTCAAGGGGAGTATGTGTGCCAATCGAACAGATTCCCCCATTAGGTAGGATTGTCGATATAGGTTTGCTGACCATAAGCATGTTTACCAAAGAACTGGAAAGAAGCCGGACTGTTTTCTGGAATGGCCCTATGGGTATTTACGAGATACCTCAGTTTGCTGAAGGCACCAAATTGATGGCGGAAGTTATCGGTAGATTGCACGCGACGACTATCATCGGCGGGGGGTCGACCGCCGAGATAGTATCAGAATTGAAAATGGCAGATCGGATGAGTTTCGTATCCACCGGCGGCGGCTCATCAATGCTGTTTCTGTCGGGGGACAAGTTGCCAGGCGTAGAAGCGCTACTGAAGAAGAATGAGGTTTCCCAATGAGGAATCAGCTGACTCTTATGCAAGAGCTGGCAGTTGAAAATGATGCCAAAATAATAGTAATTGTACTCGACGGACTGGGAGGATTACCCCATCCGGAAACCGCTCTGACCGAGCTGGCTACCGCTAAAACTCCAAATCTAGATGCGTTTGCAAAGCGAAGTATATGCGGCATGGCAGATCCGGTCATGCCTGGTATCACGCCAGGCAGTGCGCCGGGACACCTGGCGATTTTCGGCTATGATCCTATGGAGTATTATCTGGGGAGGGGCGTGTTGGAAGCTCTGGGTATCGATATGGAACTGAAACCTGGGGATATTGCCGCCAGAGGTAATTATTGCACCCTCGATTCGGCAGGGGCGATTACAGATCGACGAGCAGGCAGGCTGACGACCGAACAGAATATCCAATTGACAGCCATGCTCGATGGATTACGATATGATGACATTGAAGTGATAGTCAAGCCTGTAAAAGATCACCGTTTCGTCGCGGTTTTCCGGGGGCCGGGATTGTCGGATAAGGTGACCGATTCCGATCCGCAAAAAATCAATGCTTCTCCACTGGTTGTGAAACCATTGATGGAGCAAGGAGCCTACACTGCCGGAGTTGTTAACCGGTTCATCGAGTATGCCATGGCCAGGTTGGGAGGCCACACACCAGCAAACGGTTTGTTATTGCGCGGATTCTCTAAAAAACCATCATTCCCCGATTTTGGTGAAATATATAAACTACGCAGTTGCGCCGTGGCTAGTTATCCCATGTATCGAGGACTGGCCAAGGTGGTGGGGATGAACGTGGCCAATACCGGTTCGACTGTCGAACAGCAGATAGATACTTTGAAACAATGCTTTGAGCAGTACGATTACTTCTTTTTACACTACAAACCGACGGATGCCGCCGGTGAAGACGGCAATTTTTCAACGAAGGTAAAGGCTCTTGAAGTATTCGACAGCCTTCTCCCTGAAATCGAGGCGTTAAGGCCTGATGTCATGGTGGTGACCGGTGACCACTCGACTCCGGCAACCTTCCAAGGCCACAGCTGGCATACTGTCCCGGTAGCCATATGCGGCAAGTACTGCCGTCCCGATTCCGTCAGCCGGTTCGATGAAAATGAATGTAATAATGGTGGCTTAGGCCGGATACCCGCTCACCAGATTATGGCTGTGGCTATGGCTAATGCTTTGAAACTTACCAAATACGGAGCTTGATCATGAGTGAAAGACCCACGGTAATCGCCGGTAACTGGAAAATGCATACCACAGTGGATGAGGCGGTAGAACTAGTCGGAGAAATGTCTTCAGCTCTGGCTGAGTTCGAAAATGTCGAGGTGATAATTTGTCCACCTTTTATCGCTTTGTGCAAGGTTAAGGAGTTGCTGGGCCAAGCCAACCGAATTCAACTTGGCGCTCAGAATATGTACCAGGAAGCCAAAGGCGCATTCACCGGCGAAATATCACCGGTAATGTTGCAGGATTTCTGTAAATATGTCATTATCGGGCATTCCGAACGACGTGAAATATTCCAGGAAACCGATGATATGATAAAATTGAAAGTAAGGGCCGCGTTGAAATTTGGACTGAAACCGATACTATGTGTAGGGGAAAACCTGGCTCAACGTGAAGGTGGGAAAGTGCAAGAGGTTATCGAAGGCCAGATTACCAAGGCGCTGGATGGGGTGAATTCGCCCGATATTTATGTAGCTTACGAACCGGTTTGGGCAATAGGAACCGGACGGGCGGCTACAGGTGATATCGCCAATGAAACCGCGATGCTGATACGAAATATAGTGGGTAAACTGTATGGTAATGCCGTCAGCCAAGCCTTGCCGGTCCTCTATGGGGGCAGTGTCAATCCTGAAAATATTTCTGATTTTATTTCACGTAGCGATATCGATGGAGCCCTGGTCGGCGGCGCCAGCATAAAAGCCGGTCAGTTTGTAGAAATTGTCAGAAAAAGCGTTCAATCCTGAGCTAAACCTGGCGGAACAATCGTTATCAGACCGCAAGGTGGTTTGTATAGTCGGACCGACTGGAGTCGGGAAGAGTGGACTGGCCATCAGGTTGGCTCAGGCGATAAAAGGTGAAGTTGTCAACGCAGACAGTCGTCAGTTATACCGGTATCTGGATATCGGTACCGCCAAGGTTTCGCAGTCTGAACAGGCTGGCGTACCTCATCACCTTATTGACATAATCGAGCCAGATGAACACTACAATCTGGCAGACTATCAACTTCAAGCCTATAATGCCATAAAGGCTATTCATAACCGTAAATCCGTGCCGCTACTGGTCGGGGGAACCGGACAATATGTATGGGCGACGGTCAGTGGCTGGAGTATTCCCAGGGTGCCACCGAACTGGTCTTTGCGGAGGCGGTTGGAACTTATTGCCGAACAGCAGGGGTATATGGCAGTATACTCCATTTTGGAAAGCATTAACCCTCGGGATGCCGCCGGCATCGATAGCCGGAATATCCGGAGGATCATCAGGGCGATAGAAGTTAATACCTGTAATTTTGAGCACAGAACAACGACCGCGAGATACGAAAATCAGCCACTCTTCAAAGTTTTATTGGTTGGATTAACAGCAGAACGCCGGGAAATTTACCGTCGTATTGACTGCCGTGTCGAGAAAATGTTAGAAAAAGGCCTTGTTCAGGAAGTGGAAATGTTGTTGAAGCAAGGATATTCTACGACAGACCCCGGCTTTATGAGTGTAGGTTATAGAGAAGTCACGGCATTTATAGAAGGTAAATTGGACTATGATGAAATGGTGAACCGTATTAAAAATGAGACTCATCGACTGGTTCGCCATCAAAACAACTGGTTCAAAGCGGATGATCAAAGGATACACTGGTTCGACATTTCCGTTAATCAATATGATGAAGTTGCAGATGTGATATACGAATTTCTGCAGAAGGATATCAGGCAAAATGGATTTTACTAAGCTACACAGTCTGGGAAACGATTTTATTTTGATAGAAGGTGACTTGGATAACTCGGAATGGCCGGAAACAGCGGTTTGGGCGTGTGACCGGCACTTCGGGATCGGCGGGGACGGACTTCTGGTATTGATGCCGTCACAAAAAGCCGATTACCGGATGCGCATCTTCAACAATGATGGTTCTGAGGCTGAAGCTTGCGGCAATGGTTTGAGATGCCTGGTAAAATACATCCTTGAATTCAAGGAACAGGATAAACAGGAATTAACTATTGAGACGGCCGCGGGTGTAAGGAAAGCAACGATTTCAGGCAATACCTCTGACCCTGATATTAAAACCGGAATGGGTGAACCTATTTTGGAGACGATACGAATTCCGGTCGAAATAGAAGATGGTAAAGGTCACGAGTTGTGCGGTATGACCAGTGGGTATCCGTTATCGGTTAATGGTCAAGAACATACGCTTGCCTTTGTTTCAATGGGCAACCCGCATGCGATTGAGTTCATAGAATCAGATTTAGAAGCATTTCCTCTCGGTGATGTCGGACCTTCAATCGAGAAACATTCCATGTTCCCCAGCCATACCAATTACGAAATTGCCCGGGTCATCGACAATAGTCACATAGAGATGAGGGTTTGGGAAAGAGGAGTCGGTGAGACGCTGGCTTGCGGCAGTGGCGCCTGCGCCGTGGTTGTAGCATCGTGGATAATGGGGCTGACAGAGGGGCAAGTAGACATAAAGTTACCGGGGGGCGAATTGAAGGCCGAATGGGCAGAAACTGGAGAAGTTTACCTTACCGGGCGAGCGCAGGTAGTTTTTTCAGGAAACACTCAAGGAAACAATAACTCCAGACGAACAGAAAGGTAGATTAGAGCTTTATGGAAATAGCCAACCGGATAAAAGAGTTACCGCCGTACCTGTTTGTTACCATAAGCAAAAAAATCGCTGAAAAGAAAGCCGTGGGGGAAGAAGTCATAAGCTTCGGTATCGGGGACCCAGATATGCCGACTCCTGGGGCCATACTCGATAGTATATGCGAGTATTCACGCCAACCGGCCAATCATAGGTATCCTGAATCCGAAGGTTTACCAGAATTAAGACAGGCTATGGCTGAATGGTACCAACAACGTTTCGGTGTCCAACTTGATCCGGAAACCGAGGTTTTGCCGTTGATTGGTTCGAAAGAAGGGATTGCCCACATTGCCTGGTGTATGTTGAATCCCGGAGACGTTGCGCTGGTGCCGGATCCGTCATACCCAGTATATGGGATCAGCACTTTGCTGGCGGATGCTCAGGCGTTTAATTTGCCATTAAAGCCGGAGAACGACTATCTGCCTCAATATGAAAGCATACCTGATGATATTAAACATAAAGCTAAATTGCTTTGGCTGAATTATCCTAACAATCCGACAGGTGCAGTGGCAGATATTTCATTTTTCGAGCGTTCTGTTCAATTTGCAATGGATAATGGAATAGCCGTCTGCCATGACGCTCCTTACACGGAGATTGCTTTCGATGGCTTCAAGCCGCCGAGTTTCTTACAAGCTACCGGGGCTAAAGAAGTCGGTATTGAATTCCACTCATTCTCTAAAAGCTACAATATGAGCGGCTGGCGAATTGGTATGGCGGTCGGTAACTCGACGATGATTGACGCCTTGAAAAGATTTAAGTCAAATGTAGATTCCGGTATTCCCCAAGCTATTCAGTTGGCCGCAATAAAAGCCCTGAAAACACCGCAGGAAGTAATCTCCAGAACCTTGGGAATTTATCAGAAGCGTCGAGACCTGATTGTGGAAACCCTCAAGGACATGGGGCTGGAAGTAACCAGTCCGAAAGCGAGTCTTTATGTCTGGGCACGCGTACCGGCCGGATATACGTCCGCATCCTTTGCCACCGAGCTTTTGGACAAAGTAGGCGTGGTCGTTACACCGGGTAACGGATATGGTTCGAACGGCGAAGGTTTTATCCGATTGTCACTGACTGTACCCGATGCCAGTTTGGTAAAGGGATTGTCTAAACTGGCCACTTGGAACGGTATCCGTAAAAGTAAATAGTGGTTTTTTGGTATCAGAGCCTCTGTATGAATCTATCAACAGACCGAATCCGTCGAGTAGATGGGAAAGCGGCGCGCTGTGCGCC
Source organism: Dehalogenimonas lykanthroporepellens BL-DC-9 (assembly GCA_000143165.1). NCBI lineage: Bacteria > Bacillati > Chloroflexota > Dehalococcoidia > Dehalococcoidales > Dehalococcoidaceae > Dehalogenimonas > Dehalogenimonas lykanthroporepellens. The sequence continues at coordinate 667,935 of CP002084.1, read as the reverse complement.
AAATCTGGCGACGTTTCACTGGTGGCTGGTGTTGTGGATGGGCCTCTGGCGTCATCTCCGCGGCGCTTCTGGTAACGGATCAGTTCCAGCCTTGATGATCAAGTTCGGCTGTTTGCGGGATCGGGAATATTTCCCATGTTTGGAATCGCGGGCGATGGCGTGTCCATCACGGGTCGGTGTAGCGCACCAGAATGTCGGCGGCTTGGCGGAGCGCCAGGGATTTCAGCGGTTTTTTATGGTGGCAACACTTGTGCGCCAGGTGGCGCGCGCCGGAGCCAGTGAATACGCACTGACAAGCGGCGCTTGGGAATTATGTAAAGCGTAAAAACGGCGGAGGCCGCTGTTTATGTCAAACTGTAATCGTTCCATTTGTCCGCACTATACATAACATATATTGTGCGAACCATAATAATTAACATAATCTAATTTACTTCAACAAAAGTGACTCGATATTATGTAGCAGTCTGTCCAAACCAAGGCGTTTCTCTGCGGATACCATAACAGTATTTTCCGGGCAGGACTTAAGGAAATCCTGAGTTCCCGGTCGGTCAACGCTACTCAGGAATTGGTTGTAGTCTATCAAGTCAATCTTATTGTAGACCGTAATTACTGGTTTATCAGCAATACCCAATTCGGCCAGGATATTTTCTACCGTAATGGATTGCTCTGTGGCATGTAGCGAACTGATATCGACGACATGAAGCAATATAGAAGCATCCTGCAATTCTTCAAGCGTCGATTTGAAGGCTTCTATGATAGTTGGCGGCAATTTATGGATGAACCCTACCGTATCAGTCACCAGAATCTTAGTCAGATTGGGAAGACATAAACGCCGGGTTGTCGGATCAAGAGTAGCGAACAACTGGTTTTGAACCAGGACATCTGACTTAGTAAGCGTTTTCAGCAGACTGCTTTTTCCTGAGTTGGTGTAACCAACCAGGGCAACAATTGGAATATACGACATCTGCCGTTTTTTTCGATATAATGCCCGGTGTTTACTGACTTTTTCAAGGTCCTTTTTGATTGTGGTGATTCTTTTTTGTATGAGCCGTCTATCGGTTTCCAACTGTGATTCGCCAGGCCCTCTGGTACCAATCCCTCCACCAAGTCTCTCCAGGTGTTTCCATTGACCCGTCAGCCTTGGTAACAGGTACTGAGCTCGAGCCAATTCGATCTGGAGACGACCTTCTTTGGTTCTGGCATGTCTGGAAAATATTTCTAGAATGACTGAAACCCGGTCCAGAATCTCAATCTTCGGAAACATGGCTACCAGTGTTTTGTATTGTAATGGCGTTAGTTCATCATCGAATATCAGTTGGTCAATCGGTTGCGTTTCCTGGGTGCCAATCAATTCATCAAGTTTCCCCTGCCCTACATATGTTTGGCGCTTGGGCGAGGAAAGCTTTTGGATGAGGTGTCCGGTAACCCGAATACCGATTGTATTTACCAGACGGGCCAATTCCGATAGTGAATCTTCGGTGCTCCAGTTTGATGAGGAAGCGCTTTTATCAACATAGTCCACAGCGACCAATATTGCGTTAGGCTGACTTGTGGCAACTGATTTTTCGGCTGGTTTGTCTATTTGGAACCTCGATACATTATGTCTGGTAACATTGGCAATTACTAACGTTTTCGACGACGTCTGCGAGGTGGTCTGCGTTGAATTATGCCATCAGATGTATTATCCGATTGTTCATCGGTTGTATCAACGATAATTGGTAATTCGTTCGCTACCGGCTTTTCCGGAACTACTGCTCGTTTAATGGTCGCAATATTACTAGTTGGCTTGTCTGGGGCATCCATGCATTTGGAACAGGCCTTTTCCCGGTTCATTTCTTTATAAGTTTCGTATTCATGACCCAGACAACACAATAATCTTCCACAAACCCCGGAGATCTTCAGAGGATTCAAGGGAAGATTCTGCTCTTTGGCCATTTTTATCGAGACGGGCTCGAATTCAGAAAGGTAACTGGCACAACAAAACTCTCTGCCACAGCGACCAAATCCTCCAAGTAGTTTGGTTTCGTCTCTGGGACCGATCTGTCGCAATTCCACTCTGACATGTAGTTGCTTTCCCATTTCACGCACGAGTTCTCGGAAATCCACCCTGCCTTCAGCACTGAAATAGACTGTAATATGGGTTTCATCAAGATTGTATTCGGCGGACAGGCATTTCATCGGAAGTTTCAACTTTGCTACCTGTTCCCGACAGGCAATCAGCGCCGCGGCCTGCTGGTGGCAGACACGACGCTTTTGTTCTATATCCTCTTTTGTGGCGATCCTGATAACCGGTTTGATAGACATATCCGATTCAGCATCTTCTGTAGTTCTGACATCAACAACCTGCCCTATTTCCTGCCCTCGGCTCGTTTCGACGATAACCATGTCTCCTCTATCGACCTCAAATTCTGTGGCATCGAAGGTATAATGCTTGCCAGCCTTTTTGAATTTTACATCGCCTAATTTTTTCATATATTACTCGCTCTCAAGTATTGGTAAATCAATCATCATTAGATCAAGACACAACCGGGCTCCGGCATTCCTCTCCAGGTTTGCCCTGGATTGAGTTATGACGCGAAGAATGGACAGGACTTTACTAATCTCCATAATCTCGACAGAATTAGAAATACTGGTCAGATAATCGAGATTACGAACATATTCTCGTAAGCCTATTTTATGTAGCATAATGTCACGAGCTAAAGTGAGCCAGTTATCTAACAACGCAAAAATTTCAAGCCGGTCCTGACTGAATTTACCGGACAAGACGACAGCGATATCAAATCTTGTCCGGAATCCGGAAGTAAGTATTTCCAAGAGTTTATCGAAAGCGGCATGAGAATTTGAAATCAATGTATCGTCAGAGACGCAGGCTACTGCCAGCCCTGGGTGTCCGTCGGCTATCCTTGTAATGATCCCTGCCCGATCTTCGCTCAAGCAGTATTTTTCAATCAAAAAGTGCCTGACAAGCTCCGATCTGGTTCGGGGCAATTCCAGCAGGAAACAGCGAGACCTGATAGTTTCGGGGATGGCCTCCACCCGAGCGGTTAACAGGATGAACACCGTGTTATCCGGTGGCTCTTCAATAGTTTTCAGCAAAGCATTAGCGGCAGACAAAGATAATTTGTCTGCTTCTTCAACGACAACCACACGATATCGTCCTTGATAAGGCGGGAAGGAAATTTGATGAATAAGCTCCCGAATCTGATCAATGGCTATTTCAGTTTTCTTCTTATTGTTTTCATCAGAAGCCAGATGGATATATTGAAGGTCCGGAAAAAGGCCCCTATCTATTTTTATGCAGGTATCGCACTGCCCACAGGGGGCTTCATCAGCGGTGCAATTCAGAACTTGAGTGAACCTTGTAGCCAGGGTGTGTTTACTACCATGTTCAGGGGCGACAAAAATCAACCCCGGAATTCCACCCCCCAGACCAACCATGTTTCTCAGAGTCTGAACATGATTGTCGAGACCTATCAAATCCCAGGTGCTGTTCATGGTCTGATATCGTAGCGAATCAGATCTTCCATCGTTTCGCGACGACGAATCAATGTTGCTTTCCCCTGATGTACTTTAACAACGGCCGGCCGAAATGACGCGTTATAATTAGAAGCCATAGGCAGGCAATAAGCACCGGCTCCCGGCATCACCAGCAAATCTCCGGTTTTCGGTTCAGGTAATGAGACATCGGTAGCCAGAATATCGCCGGATTCACAGTAACGTCCGGCAACGGTATACTTACCGACGTTTGAATCATTCATTCTATTTGCCAGGGAAGGCTCGTATTGTGCCCCGTAAAGGGTTGGCCGGATATTATCAGCCATTCCGCCATCCACACAGACATAGTCTCTAATACCAGAAATGCGTTTTATTACACCCACAGTGTATAAGGCTACAGTCGATGAGGCGATAAGGCTTCTTCCTGGCTCAATGGTAACGCAAGGCTTTTGCAGTTTCAGTCTTTGACATTCTGAATCAAAATGGTCCGATATAGCTTTTGCATATTCCCCGATTCCCGGCGGATTCTGTTCTGAGAGATAGGGAATTGCATACCCCCCGCCGATATCAAGTTCACGGGTCGCGTAATCAAGATCTGTCATCAGATCGCTGATGAAGGCCAGCGCGGTAGTCAGAGCATCCAGAAAGGGTTGTATTTCAAATATCTGAGATCCAATATGGTAGTGGAACCCCTTGAGATCAAGAACATCGGACTTTATAATATGGTCGATAACGTCCCTGGCTTCTTCGAGTCCCATCCCAAATTTGGAGTCTATGTTGCCGGTAGAAATCTTGGCGTGGGTGTGAGGGTCAATTCCGGGATTTATTCGTACAAGAATTGCAGGCCTGTCCTTTTTTTCTGAGGCTATTGCTTCCAGCCTTGAAATGTCGCTCTGGTTGTCAACTACTATTCGGCCGATGCCTTTTTCAACCGCAAGTTCAAGTTCACGGTCAGATTTATTATTGCCATGCATATAGATACGATCTAGCGGGAAACCCGCGGCTGAAGCGATACCCAGTTCACCTTCGGATACTACATCCAAACCGATACCTTCTTCGGCTATTATCTTTAGAATCGATAAATTGAGCCACGCTTTTCCAGCGAAAAGCACTTTCAGATCGGAAGAAAAATCTGCCTTGAAAACTCGATTGTACTCCCGGCAACGATCCCGGAAGTCCTGTTCGGAAAAAATATACAGTGGAGTGCCAAATTCCGAGGCGAGACTTTCAACCCCAACACCATCGATTAACAACTGCCCTTCAGCCGAAACAGATGCATTTGAAGGGAATATTTTGGATAATTCGTTCATAAGTCAATAATATCAAGCGGAATACATGTAGTCAAAGATACCATCATATTGCACCTTTGTTAGGTGGAATGGGCTGTGCTAGAATTGCCACACTTTGGAAAATATCAATCGTTTACTCAGTATTGTAGGTTTTAACATGATCCCTGGTATAGGTCGGGTTCGACTTGGTATCATTGAGCGACATTTTGGTGGATTGGAAGTTGCTTGGCGTGCGGACACAAGTGAGTTTGTCCGGGCCGGATTTGATAACGGGACTATAACTGCCATAAAACAGTGGCGTCCTAATATTGAACCTGAACGAGAACTGGAAGCCGCTGAAAAGACCGGTGTCAGCCTGATAACCGCCGATGATACTACCTACCCTACCCGTCTCAGGGAAATACATGATTACCCCATGTTACTTTATGTAAAAGGTACTATAGAATCGGATGACGAACTCTCGATTGCCGTTGTCGGCACACGCAAGCCGACCATATATGGGCGCCAGGTAACCGAAGAGCTTTCGAGTTTTCTTGTTAGAAGCGGCATGACCATATGTAGCGGGCTGGCCAGGGGGATTGATACCATCGCCCATCAGACCGCTCTGAATAATAAAGGCAGAACCATTGCCGTATTAGGGAGCGGAATTGGTGAGATTTATCCCCGTGAAAACAAAAAATTAGCCGACGAGATTACCGAACATGGGGCGGTTATCAGCGAATTTCCGCTCAATTATGGGCCAAAGCCGGAGAATTTCCCCCGGAGGAATCGGATACTTTCAGGGATTTCTCTGGGCACATTGGTAACGGAAGCTGGAAAAAGTAGTGGCGCCGTTATCACAGCTGGATTTGCTTTGGAACAAAATCGGGAGGTTTTCGCGGTACCGGGGAATATATTTTCAGACCAAAGTAATGGAACCAACCGTCTGATACAACAGGGAGCCAAACTCGTCACCGGGGGAGGAGATATAATAGAAGAAATGAATATGGGGACTGTGTTTCCGATAAGGGAGCGCAAACTGATATACGCGGAAACAGAAGCAGAGCGGAGAATTATGGGAATTTTGAACGGTCAATCAAAGCATGTGGATGAGATATGTAGAACTACCGGTGAAACGGTGGCCACCGTCAGCAGTCTGTTGGCAATTATGGAATTGAAGGGGTTGGTAAAACAACTTGGTGGTATGAATTATATCTCGACCTGATGAGTGAGTAAGAGGAGAACAATTCTTTTATCGTATGAAAAAACATAAAAAACTGGTAATAGTGGAGTCGCCGGCTAAAGCGAGAACTTTGGCCAGATTTTTGGGGTCTAATTATTCCTTAAAGGCTTCTCTGGGGCACGTGCGCGATCTGCCGAAAAGCACTCTTGGGGTGGATATCGAGAACGACTTCAAACCCAAATATATCAATATGCGCGCCAAATCCGCAGTGATAAAGGATTTAAAAGAAGCCGTAAAAAAATCTGACGAGGTTGTTCTAGCTACTGACCCGGATCGTGAAGGGGAAGCTATCGCCTGGCATCTTGTCGAAGCTATCGGACTGGGCGCGACGCCCTATAGAAGGGTTGTTTTTCACGAAATAACCAAGGACGCCATAGATAAAGCTTTCAAAGCTCCCAGAGATCTGAACATGGACCTGATAAATGCCCAGCAAGCCAGAAGAGTTCTCGACCGGCTTGTCGGCTATAAATTATCCCCTTTGCTATGGCGAAAAGTTCGCCGCGGCTTGTCTGCCGGGCGAGTGCAGTCGGTAGCTCTGCGGATAATTGTCGATCGGGAACGAGAAATCGAGAGTTTCATTGCGGTGGAGTACTGGACAATCGAAGGGGAATTTTCACCGAAAAATAAACCCGGTGAGAAATTCAAAGCCGGACTCATCGGCGTTGGAGGCAAGAAAAAGATATCGATTCCGGATGCTGAAACAGCTGAAATTATAGTTCTGGATTTGAAGACCGCGGAACACAAAGTAGACAGCATTACGGAAAAACCAGCCAGCCGCCGGCCCTCACCTCCCTTTATTACAAGCACACTACAGCAGGAAGCCTGGCGAAAATTAAAGTTTTCAGCCAAACAGACCATGGCTTTAGCTCAGCAGTTGTATGAAGGGTTATCCGTTGGAGAAGAGGGCAATGTCGGTTTGATAACCTATATGAGGACCGACTCAACCCATATTGCGCAATCCGCCTTGGCTGATACCAGAAAGTTCATCGGAGAACAATATGGAGAAGCTTACCTTCCGAAAACCGCCAGACATTATTCAAAGAAAATAAAAGGGGCCCAGGAAGCTCATGAGGCGATTCGGCCTACCGATGTCAAACGTACACCCGAAAGGTTGAAACCGTATCTCGAGCCAAATCAACTTAAGCTGTATCGTCTCATCTGGCAGAGAATGGTGACCAGTCAAATGGCAGATGCCAGATTTCTAAATACGACCGTGGATATCGTATCTTTCGGAACAAAATCGAAGGAAAAATATATTTTCAGAACACAAAGCTCGTTGAATGTTTTCGACGGCTTCATGGTTTTGTATACCGAAGGCAAAGACGACGATATTGAACAAAATACCGCCAAGATACCGGACTTGAAAGACGGGGAAGCACTGAATCTGACCGATATCGTTAAAGACCAAAAATTTACACAACCGCCTCCCCGTTATACTGAAGCTACATTGATTAAAACTTTGGAACAGTTCGGGATTGGGCGCCCAAGTACGTATGCACCAATACTATCTGTCGTCCAACAGCGTGACTATGTAGAAAAGACCAAGGGTGTCTTTAAACCGACGGAATTAGGAATGATCATTAGAGATATTCTGGTACAACAATTTCCGGAAGTAATAGATGCCGGTTTTACCGCTCAGATGGAAGAGAGCCTCGATAAGGTAGCGGAAGAAGGCTATAACTGGGTTACGGTTATCAATGATTTCTATACGCCCTTCAATAATGACCTCGAAGCGGCGCAAGCCCAGTTGGAGAAGGTCCCCTTGCCGGTAGAGGAGTCAGAAGAGACTTGCCCCAAGTGCCACCAAGCCAAGTTGTTGATTAAGATTGGTAGATACGGAAAATATATGGAATGCCCCGATTGTCAGTTCCGGCAGTCATTTCGCATTCGAACAGGCGTCATGTGTCCTGATTGTCCTGAAAACGCTGAAATTATCGGAAGGTATTCAAAGAAAGGCAAACTGTTTTATGGCTGTGAAGCTTTTCCCAAGCATAAATTCGCTATCAATGCCAGACCGGTTGCCGTCCCATGTCCCGAATGCGGTGGTTTACAGGCAGAGTACAATAATAAGCGAATAAAATGCACCAATAAAACGTGCAAGAATGCCAAATGAACACTTCTCCCGGTAAGGTACCGTCTAATAGATATTTCGACGATTACCTCATTCATCTGGGAACCGAGTTGAACCTCTCTCCCAGAACTATCCGTAACTATAAAAACGACATCATTGGCAATCAGCAAAAGGGTGAGCCGCACGGTTTTTTTCAATACCTTGAGCAACACAGGCTAAGTTTCCCATCGGACGTGGATAAATATGTCATCAGAGGTTACATTGCCTGGTTACTGGAACAGGGTGTAGTAAAAAGTTCGGTTGTTCGTAAATTATCAGCGATACGGTCACTGTTCCGATATCTGTTAAGGGAGGAAATTATCACTGAGAGCCCTCTGCCGGTTACTAGAAAACACGGCGGGCGCCTGTCCGCTTTTTCGATCAAACTTGACAAGAGACTGCCGTCTTTTTTGACTGTCGATGAAATGGAAAGGCTTCTTGAAGCCCCTGAAACATCCAAACCGGTAGGCTTAAGGGATAAAGCAATCATGGAGATGATTTACGCCGCAGGATTACGTATTTCAGAACTCTCCGATATCAAAGTATCCCAGGTGGATTATTACAGCCGCGAGTTAAGGGTTACCGGAAAGGGACAGAAGGAACGCTTGGTGATCATCGGCCAACCTGCGGCTGATGCCGTTAAGAAGTACCTTGAAAAAGCCCGTCCGAAACTGGCTAAGGCCGAGCGAGCAACCGATAGCCTGTTTCTAAATTATAGAGGCGGATCATTATCGGTTCGCTCTATGCAAAAGCTTATATTAAGATACGCTAGAATAGCTGGTATTAGACAGGAAGTTCATCCGCATCTGTTAAGGCACAGTTTCGCTACACATTTGCTGGATGGCGGCGCCGATTTGCGAGTCGTCCAGGAACTACTGGGGCATTCCAGTCTATCTACCACACAAATTTACACCCATGTTTCGAGAAATCAAGCAAGAAAAGTGTATTTGTCTTCCCATCCCCTGGCTAAAGAACAAGAAAGATAAAATGAATCGTTCTAAACGTATATGCAATTTAAAAAGCGCCATGACCGAGTTCGGCCTTGATGGGATCCTGATATCCCGGCTTGAAAACAGGGTTTTTCTGTCAGGATTCGATGGGTCGGCCGGGTACCTGTTGATTTCCAAAAGCAGGAATCTGGTTATAATTGATTTCAGGTATAGAGAGCAAGCGCGACAACAAAGTGGCGAATGGTATGAAATAATTGAAGTATCCGGGAAATTATCCGAATGGCTTCCAGCCCTGATGGAACAGCACGGGATAGACAGAATGGGTCTGGAAGGCGATACTATTCCATTCATTGATTATCAGGAAATCATTACAGCATCGAAAAATACAAGAAAGCCGGTGGAACTGGTATCGGCAACCGAATTGCTTGACCGCATCAGGCTTATCAAAGACTGTGACGAAATAGCCTCAATCCAGCGGGCGGTACAGGCAACCGAACAGGCAATGTCTTTTGCCATAGAAACAGCCGTATTACCTGGTCTAACGGAAAAACAGATTGCCTGGGAAATAGAGAAATATGTTCGTGAAAATGGCGGTAACACGGCCTTTCCAATAATAGTTGCCAGCGGTGGTAACTCGGCTATGCCGCATGCCCAACCGTCACAAAAAGTAATAGAATACGGAGAGCCGATTTTGATCGACCTCGGCGTCAGGCTTGATGGTTACTGTGGTGATATGACCAGGACTTTGTGTCTTGGTGGACAAACCGATATATTTAAAAATGTGTACCACACTGTTTACAAAGCAAAACAGGCGGCTATCAGGGCTGTAAAGTCTGGTATGGCGGCGGCTGAGATCGACCTGACGGCACGGAAATTCATTGAGGACGCAGGATACGGTGAATATTTCAAACATAGTGTTGGACACGGGATTGGTCTAGCGGTACATGAAAGGCCTTGGTTAAGCGGGCGAAGTGAAGATATGATCAAAGATGGCATGGTCTTCACTATCGAGCCCGGAATATATATTCCCGATTGGGGCGGAGTGCGTTTGGAAGATGATTATGTTTTGGAGTGTGGTAAAATCAAGGCACTGTCCGGTTTGGAAAAAAGAAAGGGTTCTAATTGATCAAAGTCGATCTGCACATACACACATTCCACTCCCCTGATGCCAATACTACCTTTGAAGAGTTGACGTCCAAATGCCGTCAAGTGGGACTGGATGCTATAGCCATTGCCGACCACGGTACAATTGAAGGGGCTCTGGAATTTCTAGAGACACGACCACCGTTTCAGGTAATAGTTGCGGAGGAAATTCTGACACATCACGGGGAGATTATGGGAATGTTTTTGAAGCAAACCATTCCTTCAGGCAATTCGGTCGAATGGACAATCAAGGCCATAAGGGAACAAGATGGATTGATCTGTGTTCCACACCCGTTCGACCCGGTAAGAAGCTCCGCTTTGGAGAGTCGCACATTGAAAAACCTGGCTGAAACACAACAGATAGACGTTCTTGAAGTGATGAACGCACGATATATGTTCAAATCAAGTTCAAGACAGGCTGTAAAATTCGCCGAACGTTATGGATTACCAAAAACCGCCGGCAGTGACGCTCACAGTCAGGGGGAAATCGGGAGTGTTTACCTCAAGATGCCGAATTTTACCAATAAAGCAGAGTTTCTTGAAGGTTTGAAGAAGGCGAGTCACTTCGGGCATAACCGTAGCCCTCTTATTCATATCGGGAGCATGGCTCGTAAATTGACGCGTAAAGTGAAAAAACCGTAGATGTATTCCATTGGATGGTTCTCCACCGCCAAAGGCCCTGGTTCCCGTAATTTGTTGAAAACAGTAGTTAAGTCTATTGAAAGCGGCGAAATCAAGGCCAAAATACAATTTGTCTTCGTAAGCCGGGAACCTGGAGAGTCACCGGAAACTGATAAGTTCATTGCCATGGCGGAATCTCACCGTTTACCGGTTTGCTACCTGTCTTCCACGAGATTTCGAAATCAGTTCAAAAAGAATGTAAAGACGTCTGAAGGTTTGGATTGGCGTAGTGCCTATGACCGGGAAATAATGCGATTGCTTGGGGAGTTTCCCAAAACCGATATAAATGTACTGGCCGGCTATATGTTGATTGTATCAGCCGAAATGTGTAGCGCCTATGATTTGATCAATCTCCACCCAGCAGCTCCGGGCGGTCCGACAGGAACCTGGCAGGATGTCATCTGGCAACTTATCGACCGAGGCTCTACCAGTTCCGGTGTCATGATGCATCTGGTTACGCCTGAACTGGACAAAGGGCCCGTTATCAGTTTTTGTCGCTATCCCATCAGGCATGTAGGTCACATCGATGATTACTGGCGGACCATTGAATGTCTGAGCTTAAAAGATATTATGACCAGATATGGCGAACAGAATCCTTTGTTTAGGGAAATAAGGCGTCATGGAATGATACGGGAACTGCCCTTGATGGTCAGTACTATAAAAGCCTTAAGTGAAGGTGCCATACGGATTGAAAACGGGCTGGTATATAGTCAATCAGGATTGTTGACCGGCGGATATGATTTGAGCAAAGAAATTGACCGGTTGGTGCGTACGGAACTGGATGAAACTATTTGATATTATTGCCTTGGGCAATCCCCGTTACGAGGAAATTCTGGTTGTGGACGGGAAAGAGACGTTTGACCATGCAATGGTCAATCAATCGACAAGATTCAACGGTGGCCCTTCTCTAAATACTATCATTGCATTGAATAAATTAGGCATGTCTTGTGGCATCGTCGGCGAGATAGGCAACGATACCATCGGCGAAGAACTTCTGAACGATGCCCATTCTTTGGGAATATTCACAGACCTTTTAAAAAAACGTTGTTCTTGCCCTACTGACCGGGCCATCACCGTTCATAATAAGGCAACGGATATTCGCCAAGTATATCTGGAAACGTATAACGAAGACTTGCAGAGTGACAAGATCAATGTTGAATCAATATTGCGACAAACCAGATTATTACATATGGCCGGGATGGGAAGTCCCGAACAGGTCAATCATGTGGAACAATTGGTGGGTCAGTCCTCAGAAGATGTTATGTTAAGTTTAGCGGTGTCATCTGTTGAAGCTAAATGGGGATTATCCGTATTCCAAAATCTGATCTCGCGGGCTGATGTCCTATTCGTGGATAAGAAGAGTCTGGAGATCCTATGCAATACTGGATGGAGGAAGGCTGTTAGAATATGTCGGAACCTTGGAGTAGGCAGTCTGGTGTTGTTTCTAAGCTGTGGTGAAAAGGAAACCACGATCAGAAAAAGAGGCAAAGCCGCGTGTATCAACACTTATATTACGGACCACGAGTATGAGTGTAATATTGAATCAGCCATTCGCAAATGGCCCAATCTCATCGATACAACCGGTGTCCAGGATATTTTCGCCGCCGGATATCTGTACGGTTTATTAAACGGGATATCCCTTGAACAACGAGGATTTGTGGGGGATATAGTGGCCTAGGCTTGTTTGAAGCACTACGGGGTCAGGGAATCACTCCCCGACCCCGCAGGAATAGCAGCCAGATATTTCCAGATTCACCACGAAGAACTTATTATGTAGTCTTATCCTCTGGCTTTTTCAGAATATCATCTATCAGGCCGTATTCTTTGGCTTGAACCGGATTCAGGTAGTAATCGCGGTCTGTGTCATGAATGATTTTATCCAAAGGTTGCCCGGTGCGGGCAGCGAGTATATCCCGGATAATATCCTGAAGACGGGTTATTTCTTTTGCCTGAATCACAATATCCGAAGCCTGGCCTCTGGCTCCACCGATGGCCTGATGCATGTGGATGGTGGAATTCGGCAAAGCGAATCGTTTACCTTTGGCACCTGCACATAAAAGCACAGTAGCCATACTGGCGGCCATTCCAACGCATATCGTTGAAACTTTTGGCCGTATCAATTGTATGGTGTCGTAAATGGCCAGGCCAGCGGAAATGACACCACCGGGCGAATGTATGTAAAGACTGATATCTTTATCGGGGTCTTCTCTGTCCAGAAATAAAAGCTGGGCAATGATGGTGTTGGCAACCTGGTCATTGATTTCAGTACCCAGAAACACAATCCTTTCTTTCAACAGCAAGGAATAAATATCGAAGGAGCGCTCCCCGCGAGAACTGCTTTCGATGACCATTGGAATTATATTGGTTGCGGATAATTTGTCATTCATGATTCCTTTACCTCCTCAGTTTGTTTTGTTTCAGTCGCTTTTTTGGGGGTACCTTTAGCACCGGGGGGCTTTCGTCTAGCAGTAGTCCCGGCTTTTTTCGCTTTGGGTGCGCTATCATCGGCCTCACCAGTGGTCTTTTCAGCAGGTGCTGGGGCGCCGGCTATCTCCTTGAATCTGTTCATTGTTTTTCGAGTGAGTATAATCTGCATGATTTCATCCCGGGCTTCAGGGTTGTCCATGGCGGCTCGTTGTTCTTCCCGATTAGCCTCCGGAATATTTTCAAGTATCGTATTTATTTCGATATCAAGGTCTTCGTCTGTAACTTCTATTTTCTCTTCGGCGGATAACTGGCCGAGAATCAAGGAACGCTTAACCCTCTCTTCGGCTTGAGGCCGCAGATTCTTAGCCAGTTCCTCAGGGTTGACCCTGCCCAACAATTCCCGATACTCAGCCTCTGAACCTACTTGTTGTTGCCATTGGTCAAGTTGTTGATTGACCAGCCTTTCATATTCCATGTCAACCAGGTTGGGTGGAAACTCGGCGGTGCTTATCTTCACTAATTCATCGACCAGTTGAGATTCATATTTTTCTTCGTTACGGCTCTCCAACTGCTTGCGGTAATTGTCGGTAATCCGCTCCTTCAACTCGACGAAGGTTTCTATATTTACTTCGAGTGACCTGACAAAATCGTCATCTTCAGGAGGCAGGTTCTCCTCTTTTACTTCCAACAACTCGACTTTGAATTCCGGTTCTTTGCCGGCTAACTCAGGTTTAGCGAAATCGTCCGGGTAACGTAGTTTGAATTCCTTTGCATCACCGGGCTTGAGTCCGATGATAGCTTCTGAAAAACCCGGTGCTGGATACCCGGATTCAAGATTAATACCTAGTTGAATTCCTTTTTGATTGACGAATGGTACATCGTCAATGGAACTTTCCATATCCATGACCACCAGGTCACCATCCTGAACAGGTCGGTCAACCGGTTCCCATGTCGCCTTCTCATGTCGCAACTGTTTGATCATGCCGTCTATTATATCGGCTTTGATTTCTACAGGTTCAGGTGACAGACGGATGGCTTTATAGTCACCGAGAGTTACTTTAGGCGGCAACGGAACTCTGGCTTTGAAAACAACCGGTTCATTCTGAATAATTTCGACACTCGGGGTACCGAAGCTGGTCAATTCCTGTTCTTTTACGGCTTGAGCGCATTTTTGTGGCAGTACCTCATCAAATGACTCTTCGATGAATCTTTCTTTACCTAGGTATCGCTCCAAGATGGGGCGAGGCGTTTTCCCTTTTCGGAATCCGGGAACCTCCGTCTTCTTTACCAGCCTTTGATAGGCGTTTTCCAGCGCTTGTTGCATATCGGTGCTATCCAATTCAACGGTAAGCCATGCCTGACAAGCTTCAATCTTCTTTTCGGTGACTTTCATTAATACCTCTTACGCTTGATGAATTATTATAAACTACTCTTTAGTGTTTAACGAAATATGAACCTGGTCCAATTGAGACCGGGAGACTTCTGAAGGAGAACCGAACATTGGATCGATACCAGCCTGGTTTTTTGGAAAGGCGATAACTTCGCGAATAGTGGGTTCACCTGCCAGAATAGCCACCACCCGATCTATCCCGGGAGCGACACCGCCATGGGGGGGGGCTCCATATTCGAAAGCGTCCAGCAACTGGCCAAATAATGATTGAATGCGTTCCTCAGAATGGCCAAGTATTTCAAACACGCGTCGCTGAAGTCCCGGCCTATGGATACGGATACTGCCGCCAGCTATTTCATAACCATTGAGAATAAGGTCATAATGGCGACCGTGTACACTGCCTGGGTCGGATTCCAACAAGGGCAGATCAGTTTCACGGGGTGAAGTAAAAGGATGGTGTGTTGCCTGCCAACGCTTTTCTTCTTCATCCCAGGTGAACAACGGGAATCCCGTAACGAAAGCAAAAACCAGTTCGTTGGGATCAGCCAGATCAAGTCTGGAACCCAGTTCGGCCCGCAGTACTCCGAGTACATGATTAACCACTTCTCGTCTGTCAGCGACTACCAGGAGTAAATCCCCCGGTTTGGCTGAAAGGCGTCGAGCTATCTCTGATATCTGTTCAAAGGTTAAGTATTTGGCGGCGACAGACTTTACCTGTTCGAAAGTCAGCGCCTCAATATCCCCCGGTTCCGCACCAAGTGATATCGGGACAAGTCCGGCGGCCCCGGCTTGTTTAGACTTGTCAATCAGCTCTTCAAGCTGTTTTTTATTATATCCACCGCAACCGGGAGCATTTATGGCTTTAATCACCCCGCCCTTAGCGGCTGTACCCGAAAATACACCGAAGGAAGAATCTCGAACAATATCGGTTATTTCGGTCAGTTCCATTCCAAAGCGAATATCCGGTTTGTCACTACCGAAACGCTCCGTGATATCGGCAAAATCGAGTCTTGGAAAGGGTTGAATCAATTTCTTTTCAGGTGTAACTGTCTGAACCAGGCTGGTAAAGAGCCCCTCGAGGAGTTCCATCATATCCTCTTCATCGACAAAGCTCATCTCCAGATCCAGCTGAGTGAATTCAGGCTGACGATCAGCGCGAAGGTCTTCATCACGAAAACAGCGGGCAATTTGATAGTATTTTTCCACACCGGCGACCATCAACAGCTGTTTCAACTGCTGGGGTGATTGTGCTAGCGAATAAAATTTGCCGGGATAGACCCGGCTGGGAACCAGGTAATCTCTGGCACCTTCTGGGGTACTCTTGAGAAGAACCGGCGTTTCTACTTCAAGGAAACCACGGGCATCAAGATATTGCCGCATATGGTTGATGATCTGATGACGCAAACGCAAATTAGCGGCCATTCGACTACGCCTCAAATCCAGATATCGATATTTCAAACGGAGAGATTCGTCGATGTCAGCGTCTTCATTAATGTAGAAAGGAGGAGTCCGGGAAGGATTTAATATCTCCAGCGAATCAGCCATGACTTCGACAAGACCGGTTATCATGCGAGCATTTTCCGTCCCTTCAGGGCGTCGGGACACGGCACCAGCGAGCTTGATGACATACTCGTTTCTGAGAGTTTCAGCCAGATGGTGGGCCTGTTCTGCCTTTTCCGGATTAAAAACTACCTGTACTATTCCAGAACTATCTCTGAGATCTATGAAGATCAGATTGCCATGGTCTCGACGTCGATGCACCCAGCCAGCCAGTGTTACATACTTATCGATATGATTCGCGGTGAGTTCACCACACTGATGACTTTTTATCAAAATACTGCCTGCCTTTTATGATACGAAAGATGATTATATCCGAAGGCTTTTACGAGTTCAAACCAGTAAAGCTAAAATGATAAATAGCGGTAAGCGTAGCATTATTCAGTGCCCGGATAGTTGACCCGTAACATCAAACGGCCGATAATACCGGTAATATAAGGAAAAGAGGCTAGCTTTGTCTGGTGAAACATTATTACAGATTTCGGGTCTGAAGGTCGAAGTAGATGGCAAGGAAATTCTCCACGGAATCGACCTCGAAATTAATGCAGGTGAGACACATGTAATTTATGGTCCGAATGGAAGTGGAAAAACCACCCTGCTGATGACGATTATGGGTTTTCCGCGTTACAAGATTACCGGCGGCACGATACTTTTTGAAGGCCAGGACGTGACCAATGCGACGCTTGATGAAAGAGCCCGCGCAGGAATCGGATTGTCTTTCCAGCGTCCCCCTATTGTCAGAGGTGTTAAGACTCGCGAGATGGTCGAAGCCTGCTTTCAGGAACAAAACCAGGAAGAGCTGTTGCTTGAACTGGCTGAAAAAGCGAATATGACCGAATTCCTGGATAGAGATATCAACCATGGATTTTCGGGCGGGGAAACCAAGCGCTCCGAACTTCTGCAGTTGCTGGCTCAGAGCCCCGATCTGGTACTGCTGGATGAACCAGAATCTGGTGTAGACCTGGAAAACATTGCGTTGATCGGAGAGTTGATCAATGAGTTGCTGGGTAAAACTCACCCGATGCGCAATCGGACACGCAGTGGTTTGATAATTTCTCATACCGGGCACATTCTGAATTATGTTAACGCCCGGACCGGTTATGTTATGTATCGCGGTAATATTATCTGTGAGGGTGACCCTCACGAAATCCTGGAAACAGTCAAAGAAAAAGGTTACGGAGAGTGCGCTTCATGTCAGACCTGCAAGAGATAGATGAATCAGAGTTGAAAGGACGAGCCAGAGCCGCCGAGAAAAAAAAGGCGTCTGTGGGAAAAGACATCGATTTGACACTTTTCCAGGTACCAGAAAAATCTGATTCAGGCTATCTGGAAAATCCGGAGTCTATTGAGGAAGCCGACAAGGCCAGAATGCTGGAATCCGGTGTCATGATCGATGACCGTAGCGGTCGGTCAGGTACATTCGTGCAAATGGACAACACACCGGTCCATTTCGGGGCTGTTCAGGAAGGTATCGAAGTGATGAGCGTTAGTCAGGCCTGGCAAACTTATGACTGGCTGAAGGACTATTGGTGGAAAGCTGTCGCTGTCGATGCCGATAAGTACACGGCTCATGTTGAATTAAACATGGCAGACGGTTATTTTATCCGGGCCCTGCCCGGGGTGCGAACAGAATATCCGGTCCAGGCATGCCTGTACCTGCAACATGATTGGTCGGTTCAGGATGTGCACAATATTATCATTGCCGAAGAAGGCTCAGAATTGCATATCATCACCGGTTGTTCGGTGGCGCATGGTCAGGAGATGGGATTACATCTGGGAGTATCTGAATTCTATATCAAAAAAGGGGCCAAAGTTTCTTTCAGTATGATCCACAACTGGAGTGAGGAAACCGAAGTCAGGCCCCGAACCGGGGCTGTCATTGAAGAAGACGGCTTGTTCCTTTCCAATTATGTCATCATGAAACCGGTTCGTTCAATTCAATCCTCACCGATTGCCCGGTGCATCGGAAAAAACGCGACAGTCAGATTCAATACTGTTATGGTAGCCACTCCGGGTTCGCACATGGATCTCGGCTCAAGAGCCTTTCTGGACGCTCCTGGTTCCAGAACGGAGATGATCGCACGCGCCATTACTGCCGGGGGCGAAATAATCTCTCGAGGCTATATGGAGGGGAATGCCGCCGATATCAAAGGGCATTTGGAATGCAGAGGGTTGATTTTGAAAGATGACGGCAGTATTCATGCCATTCCAGAATTGAAAGCTACTGTTCCTAATGTTGATCTGTCACATGAAGCGGCGGTAGGCAAGATCGCCGAAGAAGAGGTCGAATACATGATGGCGCGCGGTTTAACCAGAGATAAAGCCACTGCGGCGATTATTAGAGGATTTTTAAAAGTGGATATCGAAGGTTTGCCGGAAGCACTCAATATGGAGCTTCAAAAAGCAATTCAAGCATCAGAAAGCGATGCTTTGTAAATTAAATTTCCATAAAGAAAAGCGGCTATTCTAAGCGAGAGCCGCTTTTCTTTTATAAGGCCGAACCGGCCTTTTTCATCAACCTCAGGAGAATGAACTCGGGGAACATCCGGAAACCCCATAAGAACTGCCGCCGCAGGCAAAATTGGAAATTATTCTCTCTACATCTGTAGAGCCGCACCGATTACACTTAATATCCGACTTATCGGATAACCGCCTGAGTAATTCGAATCTGGACTGGCATTGATTACACTTATATTCGTAAACTGGCATCTGTTCCTCCTCATACCGGAGTATAGTTTTTTTTCGTAGGATTTGCTGTAACCGGGGTTACACTTTTTTGTCTTTGAGTACAGGCTTGTCTATAATCAATTTATATGAATCACATCACAGATAGGTCTCTTGTAACGTTTGACGGGTTCCTACCCACTTCTGCTGAAGAAATAAAAGCGCTCGGCTGGAATCAGGCTGACGTGATTATCGTTACCGGTGATTCGTATATTGACAGTCCTTTTATAGGTGCGGCGGTAATCGGCAGGGTTTTGATGCAAGCAGGATTTAAAACAGCTATTATCGGGCAACCATCGACTTCGTCCGCCGAAAATATAACCAGACTGGGAGAACCGCGATTATTCTGGGGCGTGACTGGCGGGTGCATAGATTCAATGGTTGCAAATTACACGTCATTGAAAAAGCGACGCAGAACCGATGATTATACACCAGGTGGCAAGAATTCAAGAAGGCCTGATCGAGCTGTGATAGCCTATTCCAATCTAATACGGCGACACTGTAAAGGAACCGCACCCATTGTCCTGGGCGGACTGGAATCCAGCTTGCGTAGAATAGCGCATTATGATTACTGGGATGACCGGGTGAGACGCTCCATTTTGTTCGATGCCAAGGCTGACTATTTGCTATATGGTATGGCAGAAAAAAGTGTCGTCAAACTGGCAGAAGCGCTTGATAAAGGGATTGACACAGAAACCATCAAAGGGCTTTGTTACATCGTAGCCAAAATAGATGAAGATAGATTTGGCGATGGGTATTTATTACTACCTTCATTCGAAATATCGTCCGACGACAAGGTTCAATTTACCCGAATGTTCCACATGTTTTACGAACACATGGATCCTATCCGAGCTAAAGGGTTAATACAGCAACATGGCAAAAGGTATCTGATTCAAAATCCCCCGAACGAATCACTTACCCAGGCGGAATTGGACAATATTTACGCATTGGATTTTCAGAGAGACCAGCATCCATTTTATAGTAGACATGGCAAAGTAAAAGCTCTGGATACGATTAAGTTTTCGATACCATCCCACAGAGGCTGCTACGGCGAGTGTAATTTTTGCGCCATAGCATTGCATGAAGGTCGGACGGTACAATGGCGGTCAGAGGCATCGATTATCAAAGAGTTAAAAGTTTTATCGAAATACCCGGATTTTACGGGATATATCCGAGATATCGGGGGGCCAACAGCCAATATGTACGGGTTCGAATGCCCCAAAAAAGTCCGTAATGGTATATGTAAACATCAGAGGTGCCTTTTCCCTGAGATATGCCCTATACTGCCGGTTGATCATTCGCCACAGACCGCTTTATTAAAAAATATCCGTCTTGTGCCCGGCGTAAAAAAAGTATTCGTCGCCTCTGGTATCCGTTACGATATGGTATTGAGGGATAAAAAAAACGGTCGAGAATATCTCAAAGAAATAGTTCGTCATCACGTTTCCGGACAGTTGAAAGTAGCTCCTGAGCATAGTGAAGGAAAAGTGCTGGAATTGATGGGAAAATCAGGCACCGAAACCCTGCTGAATTTCAAAAAAATATTCGACGAGTTGAGCGAAGAAGCTGGGAAAAAACAGTTTCTGACCTATTATTTCATTGCGGCTCATCCTGGATGCGACGATCGGGATACGGCAAAACTCAAGATATTTATTAACCGGCACCTGCATTTGAGACCTGAACAAGTTCAGGTATTTCTGCCGGCACCTTCCACCTGGTCGGCGGTCATGTACCACACCGAACGGGATCCTTTTACAGGCGACAAAATATATGTAGAAAAGTCAATTGAAAGAAAGGAGCGGCAAAAGAGGATAATCACAAGCCCCTCTTTCTCCGGAAGGCAGTCCGGCGGTATCGTTTCTAGCGCCGGGCTACCACACAAAAACTCCAAACTGAGAGGCCGAAAGGTAAAGCCTAAAATTAACGAAAAACCAAGGTGAAGGGTTACTGGTGAGCCGCAGAGGACTCGAACCTCTAACCAGCTGATTAAGAGTCAGCTGCTCTGCCAGTTGAGCTAGCGGCCCGGAAAATTAGCCTGTAAAGCATAGCAAAAATCAGAGTCCCGAAGCAAATCTGTTCAATCCAGGCCGCACGCGGTTCGGGCTATTTCCCAAGAATAGTCGTAAAGATGCAAACCCTTGCTGATGGCGATAATTTGGCCGTCTTCAACTCCGATTTCTCCGGCCATATACTCTTTTAACAACTGAAGCGCGGCCAGGTTGGATGGGAAGCCAGCCCAGAGGTCCCAGGAGCGAAAATAGACGACGAAATGCAGTTTGCCATACCTGACACGGGTATCCACACTGCGCAGGCAGGGAGGGTCTGCCAACGATATCGCTTCGGGGTTACCCACCGTCATGAAAGCCTGATTGGTATTGAATCCTTCTTCACGATACATGCGAATCACTTCAGCAATTTGTGATTCCAGGTATTGACCATAAGTATATTGCTCACCTTCGGCCCGCTGGGCCGTCATTAGATATGGCAAGTAATGGTCAAGATATCCCATCGTTGTAGGCGGAGGCACTCCCGGCGGGACATCGGGAATAATAGGTCGGTTGCCAGGATTCTGTATCTGAAGTGTTATCATATCGAGCTCGCGGCGTTGTTGACCTGCATAGCTTCCGCGGTCA
Source organism: Dehalogenimonas lykanthroporepellens BL-DC-9 (assembly GCA_000143165.1). Taxonomy (NCBI): domain Bacteria; kingdom Bacillati; phylum Chloroflexota; class Dehalococcoidia; order Dehalococcoidales; family Dehalococcoidaceae; genus Dehalogenimonas; species Dehalogenimonas lykanthroporepellens. The sequence continues at coordinate 646,314 of CP002084.1, read as the reverse complement.
ATGGTATATTCATAGCCGTAGGCCAGGACTTCTCTCAGGCATAAAAACCAGGCCTCAGACAGATCACGTGCTTCAACGCGAGATATTCTCATAACCGCCTCTTAATTTATCGTTGCTTTTTAGTGCGGCAAAAAATCGGTCCTGATATTCATCAAACAGTGACCAGCGATCAAGCTCTAATTTGACACTGGCCGGAGATATAGCGCCTTCGGCGAGCTGGATGAACATCCTCTCCAACCTTACTCTGGATTCGACAGTAACTCCTGAAGCATCAACAGCCAACAATCCTTGTTGTTCTAATTCAGATATATTACGTTTAACAGATTTCTCTGTCAGTTCATATATGAACTTAAAAAGAGAGACATCCCAAAGCTCATCGACGCCCCTTATTATAGCGGCTTTTTTATCGTCTTTTCTGATTATGTCATTATTGATACGTTCGGCGACGGAAGGTAAATTACCACTGAGTATGTTCAGATCACCGGGCTCATTCCGATAAGTATATAAAAGACCCGGTGAATTTGCTCCCAAGGATGAAGCTATCATATCGAAATAGCGCCTGACTTCGTCACCGAATCCTTCGAGTCGCCGCATATACTGGGGTGTTACCAATTTGGGCTGTTCGGCTATTACCTTACCTTCACGAAGCACGGTTTCCGGAAACGTCGTTTCGTTAATTTCCGAATAGGAGGGTTCGGTCAGCAAATAATAATGAATCTGGGTCTGACCGAATGTCTCCAGCAGTTGGGTCGGAGGTCGGATTACATGGGTGTGGGCGGTCGCGAAGCGAATACGCTCCTTTGGATCCATATCAGGCAAGTGCTGCCAGTTCTTGTTTTATGCGGTCAATGGAACTGAGATATTGGTGGTCGAATTGAATTAAATTTCTACGCCATTCTTCCTGAAACTGGGGATATTGCTCAACATTTATCTGTCCGGCGTAATCAACTCCTTGTTGTTCCCGCATTGTCTGGCGGATTCTTTGCTCGAATTTTGATTTGAACGACTGGTAGGCTTGTTGTTTTTGTGGCTCACCGATTTGAGTATAATGATCAAAAAGTTGCTGTAACTGACCCATCAGGTCAGCGACACTTTCTTTGTCTTCCTTGAGTAACATCAACGCGCCTAAGACCTTGTTGTTTTTCAATGCCGAATCTTCTGTTTTGGGTAAGCCGATCGCTGAAATCAGTATGGGAATAGCTCCCTTTTTTAGATATTCCAATTCTTGGTCGGAACGATTTTCCAGTACGCTTTCCAGATCAAAATCCTGTGTCAAAAACTGTTGCGCCAGTCTTTCACCTTCCGGTACCAGTTTCCAGCGAAGCCGGTCTTGGGGAGTAATTTCATCGATTTCCCCTATTTTTTCCAATGCAATTTCTTTAGCTGATCTAATTTCACCCATCAACAAATCTCCAAGAATATTTGTAGGCCAATTATACCTGAAATGGCTTATTCCAAGAAAATATACCAGTAATATAATTCAAAATGTGAATAGTGAAAAGATTCGACTGTCTTCTCCGATTACATAAGGAAACCTGAGTGTCAAGAGCGCCATCTACCGAAGGCGTTCGCGGCGCCACTTTCTCGATCAACCGGTAAGCATAGGTGAATTTGGGCAACTGTTCTTGGCGGCTCAGAATGTATATCTCCAGTCGACAGCTTGGGAATTAGGGACAGTAGTCATCTGTTCGTTCGTAGAGGCAAAAAACGTAGATTTTCTTGGCTTGTCTAAATTTTATTATGTCTTGTACCGGCTGGCCATATTCAACCTGAATTATCCGGGATTTGTTAGCAATCCATATTCAAGGCTGTCCGCCAGTGCCAGCCAGCTGGCTTCAATGATATTGGATGATGCCCCAACAGTGTGCCAGTCTCTGTTACCGTCGGATGACTCTATCAACACTCGGACAATTGAACCGGTTCCGTTGCTTTCTTCAAGAATCCGAACTTTGAAATCCATGAGATCAACTTGAGCCAGCGCAGGGTACGAAGGCAATAGCGCTTTGCGTAAAGCCAAATCCAAAGCATTTACGGGGCCGTTGCCTTCAGCGGCGGTGTGCATGATTTCATCATTAACCCTGACTTTAACGATAGCTTCGCTCATCATTTCTTCGTGCGCCAAAGACACAATCGGAGCTCGTCGGCGTTTTTCGACCACTACCATAAAATCGATCAATTCGAAGGGAGGACGGTAATCAGAGGCGGCACGATGGACTAACAAGTCGAACGAAGCTTCGGCATTTTCGTACTGGAATCCAAGACTCTCAAGATGCTTGACCTGGCTTAAAAGTTTATTAACTTGGGCGGTGTGCACAGACAAGTCTACACCGATTTCGTGAGCCCGCTGGATAATATTGGATTTACCAGAAAGCTCAGAAACCAGTGTTCGGGGTTTATTGCCAACCGCCGCTGGATCTATGTGCTGGTAGGCGAAAGGCCAGCGAGATAGGCCTGATACGTGAAGTCCCGCTTTATGAGAAAAGGCGCTGTGCCCTACATAAGGCATAAAAGGATCCGGTGCAAGGTTAGCCACTTCAGAAACAAAATGGGAAAGTTCGGTCAGTTGACCAAGCGCGTGGTCGGCCACAACATCGTGACACAGCTTCAATTTCAATGCGGGAATGATGGAACATAAGTTGGCATTACCGCAACGCTCTCCATAGCCATTGACAGTGCCTTGTATTTGAATAGCACCGGCTTTAACGGCTGATAAAGAATTGGCCACGGCAAGTTCGGCGTCATTATGGGCATGGATACCGATAGGAACTTCAGTCGCAGTTATAGCGGCTTTGACCGCCTGGAATACATCTTCCGGTAAAGCCCCCCCATTAGTATCGCATAGAACGAGACAATCGGCTCCAGCCTTTGTAGCGGCTTGTAACACGCATAATGAGTATTCTGGGTGTGCTTTATAACCGTCGAAATAATGCTCGGCATCCACAAACACTTGCCGGCCATGGCCCTTCAAATACTCTATGGAGTCTGTGACCATCCGGAGGTTTTCGTCCAAGCTGGTACCTAGGACTTTCTCCACTTGCGGAAGTGAACTTTTACAGACAAGTGTGATTACCGGAGCCCCTGACGCCAACAAAGCATTCAAATTGGCGTCTTCACTAGCGATAACCCCGGCTTTGCAAGTACTGCCAAAAGCTACTAGGCGTGATTTCTGAAAACCGGCTTTTGCGGCCAATTCGAAGAATTCGTTGTCTTTCGGATTAGCTCCCGGCCAGCCTCCTTCAATATAATGCATTCCGAATTCGTCTAACTTTTGAGCAATATTCAGTTTATCAGCTACTGAAAATGATATACCCTCACGCTGGGAGCCATCTCGTAGGGTGGTATCGTATAAAAAAAGTTTACCCATGATTAAACCTCTGCCGCTATTATATCTCCCATTTGCCTGGTTCCGACTTTTTTGTTTCCGGCGGCTATGATATCTTCGGTTCGATAACCTTTTCTTAAAACGATACCAACTGCGTTTTCAATCGCACGGGCTTCGTCTTCGAGCGCCAGCGAATAACGTAGCATCATGGCCACGGATAAAATAGTTGCTATCGGGTTGGCAATATCCTGTCCGGCAATGGCAGGCGCACTTCCATGGATCGGTTCATATAAACCAAACGTCCTTTGTCCAGCTGATGGCACGCCAGCCAGGCTTGCGGACGGTAGCATTCCCATTGACCCGGCGAGTTGAGCGGCTTCGTCGGATAAAATATCTCCGAATAGATTCTCAGTGACAATGACATCGAAGGCAGAAGGAGTACGAATCAATTGCATGGCGCAGGCATCTACCAGCGCATGAGTAACGGTGACATCAGGGTATTTACAACTGACTTCGTCGGTAACCTGACGCCACAACCTTGAAGATTTCAAGACATTCGCTTTGTCAACGGAAAGAAGTCTTTTACCGCGAGTTCGCGCGACTTCAAACCCGACTTTGACAATACGGGCTATTTCCTCTTCGCAATACACCATAGAGTCCACCGCTTTGCGACCAGTAGTTGTGCGCCATTCTTTTTTTGGTTTGCCAAAGTACACCCCACCGGTCAGTTCCCTGATGAAAATAAAATCAGTTCCTTTGAGAACCTCCGGCTTTATGGTGCTGGCATCTACTAACTCATCGAATACTTTGACCGGACGAAGATTAGCGAAAAGGCCGAGTCCTTTACGAAGTGCCAGCAAACCATCTTCCGGATGAACCGGAAGTTTAGGGTCATCAAAGCGGGGGTCCCCGACGGCTGCCAAGAGAACAGCGTCACTTTTTCTTGCCGTCAACAGAGTTTGTCTGGGAAGAGCCGACCCTGTGGCATCAATGGCGACACCGCCAATCAACTCTTCGTTAATATTAAATTCGTGCTGATATTTAGAGCCAACGGCTTTTAAAACCTTCAGCCCTTCTGCGAGAACATCTGGCCCGACTCCATCACCGGGCAGCGTCGTTATTTCAAAAATCACTTATCCGTGTTTCCTCCGGCGATTTTTAGCCGGGTGTATTCAATTAAACCCCCGGCTTGAATGATCTGGGACATGAATTCCGGATATGGCTTGGCTGAGAAACTCAGCCCCCTGGTAGTATTCCTGATGGTTCCGGAAGCCAGGTCGATTTCCAACTCATCCCCGGTTTCAGTAGCACTCACAGCTTCAGGACTTTCCAGCAATGGTAACCCGATATTTATGGCATTACGAAAAAAGATACGGGCGAAACTGTCCGCTATAACCGCGGATACCCCGGAAGCTTTAATAGCTATCGGAGCATGTTCTCTGGAAGACCCGCATCCAAAATTGGAGGTGGCGACGATTATGTCACCTGGTTTAACCTTTGACACGAATTCAAGGTCGATGTCTTCCATGCAATGACGCGCTAATTCGTCAGGCGTCGATACGTTCAGATAACGTGCCGGGATAATGGCGTCTGTGTCGACATTGGCGCCGTATTTATGAACAAATCCTTTCAGCATTTACACTCCTATAACTAAAATATCAGGACAAGTCAGCCGGGGATACGATTTTGCCAACAATGGCGCTGGCGGCGGCGACGGCTGGACTGGAAAGATAAACTTCACTTTTTGGACTACCCATTCTCCCAACGAAATTTCTATTGGTTGTAGCCAGACATTTTTCACCGGCGGCTAATATTCCCATATGCCCCCCGAGACAAGGGCCGCAAGTAGGCGTAGAGACAGCACAACCGGCTTGTATGAATATTTCTATATAACCGGCCTTCAGAGCTTCTAGATAAACTTGCTGGGAACCCGGAATAATAATGCATCTCAGATTGGAGTTTACTTTTTTACCATTAAGAACCATGGCGGCGGACTGAAGGTCTTCGAACCGGCCGTTAGTGCATGAGCCAATAACTACCTGGTCAAGGTAAACCCTCCCCACCTGACTCACAGGTTTAACGTTTGATGGCAAGTGCGGTAAAGCGACCTGCGGTTCCAGGAGTGAAACGTCGTATTCGTATATCTGCTGGTAGACGGCATCAGCATCCGGTTCGAATACAACTGGCTTACGTTCACTTCTCCCTTTGGCATATGAGACAGCTTTTTTATCAGCATAAAACAAGCCTGCTTTGGCCCCGGCTTCAATGGCCATATTAGCCATAGTGAATCGCCCTTCAAGCGACAGCCTTTCGATAGCCTCACCGGCAAACTCCATGGCCGCGTAAAGAGCTCCGTCAACACCTATATCGCCTATGGTATGAAGTATCAGGTCCTTGCCGGAAACATATTTAGGAAGCTTTCCTCTAAACACGAATTTGATTGTAGGTGGAACCTTCATCCAGATATCACCAGTGGCCATTGCCGAGGCGATGTCGGTAGATCCCATTCCCGTGGCAAAAGCACCGAGGGCTCCGTAAGTGCAGGTATGTGAGTCAGCCCCTATAACCAGATCTCCGGGTACAACCAACCCTTTTTCATGCAGGATGACATGTTCAACCCCCATTTGGCCACATTCAAAGAAATTGACTCCTTGAGCCCGAGCGAATTCCCTTAGTATCTTTGCCTGTTCAGCAGAAGCTATATCTTTATTTGGCACAAAATGGTCTGGAACAAAGACTATTTTTTTGGGATCGAATACCTTTTCCAGCCCGAATTTCCAAAATTCGCGAATAGCAATGGGCGCGGTTATGTCGTTCGCCAATATCACGTCGACTTTACCGTTAATGAACTGTCCAGGTTCGACATGGTCAAGTCCGGCATGAGAAGCCAGTATTTTCTCGGCTAAATTCACTTCCTATTACTCCCTTTGTGATTGGAATGTGGTAGTAGAAGTAATCCGAATACTACCAACGCGGTGACAATCGAGATAAGATACAACCCGCTTCCCGTAGCGATGCCAATGGCCGCAACTGCCCAAATGGTCGCCGCGGTAGTCATGCCTTCGATAGCGCCTTCTTCCCGACGCATAATGGCGCCGGCACCGAGAAAACCGATTCCGGTCACTACATTGGCGGCGATTCTCGCGGTATCAGCACCATTGAACGCAGAGACAGAAATTACTGTAAACAAGGCCGACCCTAATGATATCAACGCTAAAGTTCTTACACCAGCGGACTTTCCGGCAGTTTCGCGTTGAAATCCAACAAAAGCCCCCAGACCTGCCGCCAATAATAACCTGATTACAATTTCTATTTCACTCAACACACTATTTGGAACCCTGTTCACTTACTTGTTTGATTCCTTGAAATACAAGCAATCTGTTCAAGGCATTCATGTATGCCTTAGCACTCGAAACGATGATGTCAGTATCGGCACCACGACCTGAATAAGAAATGCCTTCGCTTTCAATACGTATGAATACCTCACCAATAGCGTCAATGCCTGCAGTGATAGAGGTTACCGAAAACTCAGTCAGTTGATTCGGCACCCCCACCAACCGGTTGATGGCTTTATATACGGCGTCGACAGGTCCGGTACCCAAAGCGGCATCTTCCAATATTTTCCCATCAGGGTCGATAAGTCTGACAGCGGCGGTAGGTACCCCCCGGTCGCCGCAGGACACTTGAATTCGGTCGAGGTGATAAGCTTCCTTTACTGTCCGCTGTCCTTCGGCTACAAGCGATTCAATATCCTTGTCAGCAACTTCCTTTTTCTTGTCGGCTAGTTCCTTGAACGCGGCAAAGGTTCGGTCAAAATCCACTTCTGCCAGATTGTATCCAAGCTGAGCCAAACGCTCTCTGAAGGCATGACGACCGGATAGTTTGCCCAATACGAGAGAAGAAGACGGCACTCCAACACTACGCGGGTCCATAATTTCGTAGGTTTTCGGCATTTTTATAACACCATCTTGATGAATGCCTGACTGATGTCTGAAAGCGTTGGCGCCGACTACTGCTTTATTAGGTTGCACCGAAAAACCGGTCCGCTGGCTGACCAGTCGAGAGGTCGGATAGATCAATTCGGTGTTAATATCTGTAGTGACCTCATAATAATCAGAACGAGTGCGAATCGCCATTACCAATTCTTCCAGGGCTGCGTTGCCAGCCCGTTCGCCTATACCGTTGACGGTACACTCGACTTGTCTGGCTCCATTTTTTATGGCCTCAAGAGAATTGGCAACAGACAGCCCCAGATCGTCGTGACAATGTACGCTGATAACTGCGCGCTCTACCCCTTCAACACGTTTATTGATTCCATTTATCAACTCCCCGAATTCGGCCGGCATGGCGTAGCCAACCGTATCGGGAATATTCAAGGTTGTGGCTCCGGCCTCTATGACCGCCTGCAACAACGCGTAAAGAAATTCCGGATCAGAACGAGAAGCATCCATTGGAGAAAATTCTACATCACTCACATAACTTCGGGCTCTTTTCACCATGTCCCGAGCTAGTTGAAGAACCTCATCGCGGCTTTTTTTCAATTGGTGCACCATATGGACTTCCGATGAGGAAATAAAAACGTGAATCCGTGGGTCAGCGGCCTTTTTCAAGGCTTCGAAGGCGCTATCGATATCTTTTGGGTTAGCCCTGGCTAATCCGCATATGGTACAGCCGCGAATTTCATTGGCGATACGCCTGACAGCTTCAAAATCCCCGGAAGAGGTGACTGGAAAGCCTCCCTCGATGATGTCAACGCCCAGAGCCTCAAGAGCGCGGGCAATTTCCAGTTTTTCCTGAATGTTCAAAGTTGCGCCGGCAGCCTGTTCACCGTCGCGCAATGTAGTGTCGAAAATTTTTAATTTATTCATATTCCGAATATCCTCCGTTTCTTGATCAGGTAAAGCCACAAATACCCCTCTCCCTACCAGGAAGAGGGGTAGCTAAGGATGAGGATTATCCGGATTATATCAATCATAGCTGTACCGGTTCTATTACCGCTATTGTTTCTTCGGTTTGTTTAACCAACTCATCATACTCCGTAACTGCTCCCCCACAATTTCAATAGGGTGAGCCGCCTCGATACGACGCGTGGCGTTGAAATGTGGTTTGCCGGCCTGGTTCTCCAGAATCCACTCTCTGGCGAAAGTCCCATCCTGTATTTCAGACAAAACTCGCCACATTTCGTCTTTAGTTTCGTCATTTATGATACGTGGGCCGGTTACATAATCGCCATATTCAGCGGTATCACTTACAGAATAACGCATATAACGTAAGCCGCCTTTATACATCAGGTCAACTATCAGCTTCAATTCGTGCAGACATTCAAAATATGCAACTTCAGGTTGATACCCTGCTTCTACAAGAGTTTCAAACCCGGCTTTAACCAACGCCGCGGTACCACCGCACAATACAGCCTGTTCTCCAAACAAGTCAGTTTCAGTTTCTTCAGCAAAGGTAGTTTCCAACACACCGGCTCTTGCGGCCCCGATTCCACGCGCATACGATAACGCAATGTCTTTCGCCTTACCAGTAGCATCCTGAAACACCGCAATCAGCGCGGGAACTCCACCACCCTCGGTATACACTTGCCTTACCATGTGTCCTGGCCCTTTGGGCGCAATCATAACCACGTCAATAGTATCAGGCGGTAATATCTGGTTGAAATGGATGTTGAACCCGTGGGCGAACATCAAGGTCATGCCCGGACGGAGGTTCGGTTCTATATCTTCTCTATACACGCTGGCTTGAACCTGATCAGGTGCCAGAACCATAATAACATCGGCCTTTTTCGCCATTTCGGAATTGGAAAGAACCTCAAACCCATCGTCGGCGGCTTGAGTGCAGGTTGGAGAAGTCGGACGTCCGCCGACGATTACTTTCAACCCACTGTCTCTTAAATTCTGAGCATGAGCGTGACCTTGTGATCCATACCCGATAATTCCGATTACCTTGTCTGCCAGCAATTCAGGATTACAGTCTTTTTCGTAATAAATAACAGCCATTGAATATCCTCTTTCTAAATCTTAATTTTCAAATTTACGCAAGAGTTGTTCACCACGTGGCATTGCGATACGCCCGGTTCGAGTCATTTCTTTTATGCCAAATGGTTTTAGTAAATTATACAGAGAATCTATTTTCTCCTCATCTCCGGTGGCTTCGACCATAACAGAATCAGCGGAAACATCGACGATCTTGGCTCGGAAGATATCGACAATCTGCATTATTTCAGAGCGATTGTCCGCGGTTGCCTTGACTTTAATGAGAGCCAGTTCTCGTGACACAATGTTCTGGGAAGTAATGTCCTGGACTCGGATAACATCGATTATTTTTTCCACCTGCTTGCGAATCTGTTCGACCTGCGTTGTTGTTCCATCGGCAACAATTGTCATTCTGGACAGATTCGGGGTCTCCGAATGGCCAACGGCAATGGAATCAATATTAAAGCCCCTTCGCCGAAAGAGACTGGCCATACGATTCAGAACACCTGGACGATTGGCGACCAGCGCGACGATGGTATGCTTATTGGCGGCCATCAACGGTCCTCCTTCCGGGGTTCATGAAGTATCTGGTTAATGCCAGCTCCAGGTGGCACCATCGGGTAAACATTCTCTTCCGGCTCGACAACAAAATTAATAATGAACGGCCCATCTACAGCCATGGCTTTTTCTATAGCCGACCCCACCTCGGATTTTCTGGTTACATTAATTGCGGGTATGCAATATGCTTCGGCTATCTTTATGAAATCAGGGCACCAGAGAGGGGTCGCGGAGTAATTCCGGTCGTAAAACAACTCCTGCCACTGTCTGACCATGCCAAGATATCCGTTGTTCAATATCGCTATTTTAACAGGGGCGTTCTCTTGAGTTATCGTACCTAACTCCTGGACTGTCATCTGAAAACTTCCGTCGCCAGCAATACACCAGACGGTTTCCCCAGGCAACCCGGTTTGTGCCCCAAGAGCGGCAGGCAATTCAAACCCCATGGTTCCCAGCCCACCGGAAGTTATGAAACTGTTGGGTTTATCGTAAAAATAGTGCAAAGCGGCAAACATCTGGTGCTGACCGACACCGGTGACCACAGTGGCTTGGTTGGCTGTCTTTTCCCAGATTTGCCGAATCACATATTGTGGAAGAACACTTTCGGTGTCCCGTATGTCGTAACCCGAAGGATAATCCTTTTTCCATGTCTGAATAGTGTCTATCCATTGCTGATGGTTGCCGGGTTGGATTTCCTTGTTGAGCTCACCCAGAACAGTTTTGACATCACCGACAATCGGAATATCTACTTTAATGTTTTTGCCCACTTCAGCGGGATCGATATCGATATGGATTATCTTGGCATTGGGGGCGAAGGAACTTATTTTTCCGGTAGCACGGTCATCGAATCTCATGCCGATGGCAATGACTAAATCAGCTGAGGTTATTGCCATATTCCCCCAGGCAAGCCCATGCATGCCTATCATCCCAAATGACAACCGGTGAGTTTCCGGAAAGCTTGATACACCCAACAAAGTAGTTACAACCGGTATATCCGTTATCTCCGCTAATGACTTCAATTCCTGATAAGCTCGGGAGATACGAACGCCATGGCCGGCGATAATAACCGGTTTAGAAGCTTCAGCAATAAGACTTGCGGCTTTTTTTATCTGCAAAGGATTGCCGATTTTATTCGGTTTGTACCCGGGCAGATTTAACCGGGTTGGATAGTGAAATTCTCCTGTCGCCTGTTGAATATCACGAGGCAAGTCAACCAGGACCGGACCGGGACGGCCAGAAGTAGCTATATAAAAAGCCTCTTTTATGGTGCGGGCCAGTTCATTGACGTCCATAACCAGAAAATTATGCTTGGTCACTGGAAGGGTAATGCCGGTGATATCCGCTTCCTGGAAGGCGTCTCTGCCTATCATGTTTAAGGGTACCTGCCCGGTAATCGCCACAACAGGAACCGAGTCAATGTGGGCGTTGGCCAAACCGGTAACCAGATTAGTCGCTCCAGGTCCGGAGGTAGCCAGGCAGACCCCTGCCTTGCCGGTAACCCGGGCATAAGCGTCGGCGGCATGCACCGCGCCCTGTTCATGCCTGACAAGTATATGTCTTAAAGCCGGAAAATCGGTCAGTGTGTGATAAAGAGGCAATACCTGTCCTCCGGGATAACCAAAAATGGTATCAACCCCTTCTTTCAATAAGCTTTCACACAATATTTGAGAGCCAGTCTGTTTCATCACGTTCTCCTAGTCGGCAAAGACAGCTCCACGGCTGGCAGAGGTAACCATGGCGGCGTAACGTTTCAAATATCCGTTTTTAACACGAGGCGTGAAAATAGGTAAGTTTTGGAGCCTTTCTTTGATTTCAGAAGAGCTTAATCGCACATTCAGCGAATGTTCAGGAATATTTATGTCAACAATATCCCCTTCTTTAAGAGCGGCTATGGGGCCGTTAAGAGCCGCTTCCGGAGCGGCATGCCCTATAGCCGCGCCTCTTGTCGCGCCGGAAAATCTTCCGTCCGTGATCAGAGCAACTGACGTGTCCAAACCCATGCCGGCAAGCATGGAAGTCGGTGTCAGCATTTCTCTCATACCGGGACCACCCCTGGGGCCTTCGTAGCGGATAACTACTACATCACCGGGTTTGATAGCACCTGATTTTATGCCGGCTGTGGCTTCATCTTCGCTGTCAAAAACCCTGACCGGTCCTGAGTGAACCATCATCTCCGCGGCGACAGCAGATCGTTTAACGACCGCTCCATCAGGGGCTATATTCCCGAATAGTATCGAGATACCGCCAGTATTTGAGACCGGCAAATCGTAGTGCCTTATGACGCTACCATCGGCTACAGTAGCATCTTTGATAACATCTCCAATAATGCCGCCATAAACAGTCAGAGCATCGGAATTGAGAAGATGCTTTAATTCCTTCATAACCGAAGGTATACCGCCAGCCCTATCCAGATCTTCGATATGATCCGATCCTGCAGGTCTAATCGTGCAAAGGCAGGGAGTACAGTCACTTATTTTGTTGATATTTGCCAATGGGTAATCAATGCCGGCTTCGTTAGCAATAGCTGTAAGATGCAGTACGGAATTACTTGAGCCTCCAAGGGCTACGTCTACTATGAAAGCATTATCGATAGCTTTCTGCGTAACTATATCACGCGGACGTAAATTCTGACCAATCAAATCCATGATTGTTCCACCGGCTGACCTTGCCAGAGCAAATCGCCGGGCGTCGGTGGCCGGGATGGTACCATTTCCCGGCAAGCCCAACCCGAGAACTTCGGTAAGACAATTCATGGTATTAGCAGTAAACAGACCGGAGCATGAACCGCAACCCGGACAGGCGTGGATTTCAATTTCCTCCAACTCTTGATGAGTCAGATTTCCGTTCAAAAGACTACCTACCGCTTCGAAAACAGAATTCAAATCAACTTTAACAATCTGGCCATTTTTCAGCATTTTCCCGGCAAGCATCGGGCCGCCACTGACAAATACTGCTGGAATATTCAATCTTACTGCGGCCATCAGCATACCGGGAACGACTTTGTCACAATTCGGTATGAAAACCAAGCCATCAAATGCGTGCGCCTGAGCCATCACCTCAACGGTATCCGCAACCAATTCCCTTGAAGCCAGACTATACTTCATCCCCTGATGATTCATAGCCAAACCATCGCAGACGGCGATGGTATTGAATTCGAATGGAACACCACCCCTCTGAACGATCCCCTGCTTAACCTCTTCCCCTATGCTACGTAAATGCTGATGCCCGGGTACAACGTCTGTGAAGCTGTTAACAATGCCGATAAACGGTTTTGAAAAATCAGAAGTTGACAAACCCAAAGAACGCAACAAAGAACGATGGGGCGCTCGCTCAATGCCTGTTTTTATGGAATCACTTTTCATGAGGATCACCTAATCAAAAACCGCCCTGACCGGACGGATAAAATAGTATTTGTAACCTTATCACAGGTACGATAAATTATCAAGAAAATACGATTGAATGAAACAACAATCAGGCCTCGATTTTCTTAATCCGAGGAAGGTGCCGACCGCCTTCGAACTCGGTTTCAAAGAAAACCCTGACCACATCCAGGTTCAGGTCATCTCCGTTCAATTCCCCCAAGCATAAGAGATTGGCATCGTTGTGCTTGCGAGTAAGCAAAGCATATTCGGGCTTATAACATAGTGCGGCGCGGATCCCCTGATGCTTGTTGGCTGTTATACTCATGCCTATACCTGTACCACATATCAGAATTCCCCGGTCGGCCTTTTTGGAACTGACGGCATCTGCGACACTGTGGGCATAATCCGGATAGTCTACGGATTCCGAAACAGATGTTCCATAATCGGTTACTTCATAGCCATTGTGCGCCAACCAGGTTATTATTTTCTTTTTCAGTTCGTATCCTCTGTGATCATTTCCGATGGCAATTTTCACTGTATATTACCTATTATTTTTTCGATTTCTTCTTTGGGTACAGCACCTGATCGAACAAGCCGAGGGGTTAGGCCAGTCAAATCGACAATGGTCGATTCGATACCTCCAGGACATAGACCGCCGTCAACGATTGAGTCAATTCTTCCCCCTATCTGAGATTCAACCTCCATAGCAGTTGTAACACTCCCTCGGCCACTCAAATTGGCGCTGGTTCCAGTTAACGGACTTCCAACTGCCTTTATCAAATATAAAGCCAAAGTGTGTCCGGGAATCCGAACTGCAACGGTGGGCTTGCCGCCGGTCACCAAATCAGGTACTAAAGGCTTTTTTGGAAGAATGAGAGTCAGAGCGCCGGGCATGAAACGCCTCACCAGCATTTCTGCGACCGAAGATACTTCGGCCACCTGGCGCATCTGAATACTATCCGCAACCAGTACGGGTAAAGCCTTGGTGGTCTGGCGACCTTTTATCTGGAATATTCTTTCGATGGCTGATTCATGGCAGATTGCGGCAGCCAGGCAATAAACAGTATCGGTAGGAAAAGCGACTATTCCCCCATCCACCAGAATTTGTGTAGCGGTTTTCAGTTTTGACTCCATGTTGATTACTGACAAATTAATGGGAAAACAAGTCGGGTGAGGAAGGTGCGTTCATTCTTGACGCTAGTATATCAGAATGATAATCTTTTATACTATTGAAATGACAGAAAAAGACGAGCTTAACCCTACCGAAAGCTATCGTGTAGCCACATCTGGCGACATCGAAATATCAACGTATCTTGAGATCGCCAAACACACCAAGGGAAAGCCTGAAACAGGCGAAGCTGTTTCAGGCGCTTCAAGAGAGTCCATCGTCATTTTCGACTTTGGTTCTCAGTACTCACTGCTCATTGCCCGAAGAATCCGGGAATTGAACGTCTATTGCGAATTGGTTCCCCACGATACTAGCTGGGAACAAATAGCCCATTTGAATCCAAAGGGTTTCATTCTTTCCGGGGGGCCGGCCAGTGTCTATTCACCCGGAGCTCCGATGGCACCGGCTTATATCTATGAAAGTAAACTACCGGTGTTGGGCGTCTGCTACGGTATGCAACTTATTACTCAGCAGTTGGGTGGCCTGGTTGCCGAAGGTCAGGCAAGAGAATATGGTCATTCCGTGCTTCATTTAAGTGAGCCGCACGACCCGTTCTTTAAAGAGCTGCCAGAAGCTTCTGCCGCCTGGATGAGCCATGGCGACCGGGTGGAAAAAATGCCGCCAGGCTTCGTTTCTCTTGCTTATACTGAACACTCCCCTTATGCCGTCATGGGTAATAATCAAAACATTTACGGCCTTCAGTTTCATCCGGAAGTAGCCCATACACCGTACGGAAAAACACTATTGAAAAATTTTGTGCTGAATATCTGCAAATGCCAGCCTACCTGGACGCCTGGTAATTTTATCAGCGAAAGCATCCATAGTATTAAACAACAGGTTGGTTCAGGTAAAGTTATTGCCGCTTTGTCAGGTGGCGTCGATTCCTCCATTGTAGCGACGCTGATTCATCGCGCTATCGGCGACCAGCTGACGTGTATTTTTGTCAATAACGGGTTATTACGTCGTGAAGAAGCCGAAAGGACGCTTAAGGTCTTCCGGCAGAATCTTGGCATGAACATAGTATACGTCGAAGCCACCGACCGGTTCCTGGATAAATTAGCCGGAATCACAGACCCTGAACAGAAACGAAAGGCTATAGGCGCCGAATTCATCAGCGTATTCGAAGATGAAGCTAAAAAACTCGGACAAGTGGATTTTCTAGCCCAAGGCACATTGTATCCGGATGTTATCGAAAGCGTGGCTTCTGTCGGGACTGCTTCAGCTAAAATCAAAAGCCATCACAATGTCGGCGGACTACCGGAGAACATGGCGCTGAAACTGCTCGAGCCGGTACGGTATTTGTTCAAGGATGAAGTTAGACAAGTCGGATTGGAATTGGGGTTGCCGGAAGAAATGGTTTGGCGCCAACCATTCCCTGGGCCGGGTTTGGCTATCAGAGTAATTGGCGAAGTGAATCGGGAAAAACTCGAGATGCTTCGAGCCGCCGATTGGATAGTGATGCATGAGATTAAAAAAGCCGGGCTTTACAGACAGGTATGGCAAAGTTTCGCCATTATTACGGATGTACGCAGTGTAGGAGTCATGGGGGATTACCGGACATATGGCAATCTGGTGGCTATCCGGGCCGTTACCAGTGACGACGCGATGACAGCTGATTGGGCACGTTTGCCATATGAATTGCTGGCAAGGATATCCAACCGGATAGTGAACGAAGTGCCCGGAGTCAATCGAGTCGTTTATGATATTACCTCCAAACCGCCGGGAACTATCGAATGGGAGTAATCCCAGATTCAGGAGAATGAAAATGGGTTTTTTCGGTCGGCAAAAAATACAGGGGGACGAACTTCTTAACTATCTCGACTACATCGGCGAAGAGTGGAAGATAAAGGCTTTTCAGGAAAAAGAAGCTGGTATCTATACAGTTGCTCTTGACTCCTACAATCCCCGCGGTTCTAAGGATTTAGAGTCTCTTGAGAGACTTCTCGATGCGGCCAATCGGCTGGCTTTGTCAGCGGCGGAGATTCTGCGTCGAAAAGACGAAATATCATCGGTACCCGATAAAGCCACTTCACTATTTTTTGCCTGGCATGCCGCGTACGTCGATTATCTGGCCTGGGCTGTTGCTCAAGCCGAAGGTATGGAAGACAGAATAGATGGCAAAGTGCCGGATGCCGGGATTATCAAGGAACTGCAGGTAAAAAGCGAAAAAACCCGGTTTGAAGCCGAAGAAGAAGAGAAAAAATTGTTGAAGCTACTTGGGTTCACCGACGCTGACATGCAACAGCTTATGGATCGGGTTCAACAAGCTATCGATAATGATCGCTGGCAACCAAGGCCGTTGAGCTCTCGTACAAAACGAGGGTAGTATCAATAATAAAGGCAGGAATATAAACTGAAACTATTAGTCATTGGCAACGGCGGACGTGAGCATGCAATCGCATGGAAACTTAAGCAAAGTTCGCAGGTAGAGAAAGTATATGTCGCGCCTGGGAACGGCGGCACGGCCATACACAGCGATGGCAATTTAGATATCGATATAAATGATTTCAATCGCCTTATCGGGGTGATTGAAAGCAAGGGAATTGATATGGTAGTCGTCGGTCCCGAAGGACCACTAATGGCCGGTATCGTCGATGAACTACAGTCACAGAGAATTCCTGTATTCGGGCCTACTCGGGATGCCGCCAGACTTGAGGGCAGTAAAGAGTATGCCCGGTATATTATGGAAAAGAACGCAATTCCGTGCGCTCGAGGGTGTTCTTTTACGTTGTTTGAAGATGCTTTAAAGTACCTTCGTACCCAATCGATACCCGTCGTCGTCAAAGCCGATGGTCTGGCGGCCGGCAAAGGAGTCAGTGTCTGTTTTTCCCAGAGTGAAGCTGAAAAAGCTTTGTCAAATATCATGCAAAAGAGAGTTTTTGGCGATGCAGGATCCAGGGTGATCATCGAAGAATGCCTTGAGGGACAAGAATTGAGCGTTCTGGCTTTTACCGATGGGCAAACAATACAGATGATGTCACCGGCCTGTGATTATAAAAGGGCTTTTAATGGCAACTGTGGACCGAACACCGGCGGAATGGGAGCATATTCTCCCCCTCCGTTTTTCAATTCCAGGCTTGAAGAACAGATACGGGCAACAATTATGGAGCCGGTTATCCGCACTTTAGGTAACGAGGGTATTGTCTATCGAGGCGTATTGTATGCAGGAATCATGTTGACTCATGAAGGGCCGAAAGTATTGGAATTCAACGCACGTTTTGGCGATCCGGAAACCCAAATAATACTTCCTCTATTGAAAACTGATTTGGCGCAAATCATGAAAGCCGTAATTAACGGAACATTAGGCAAGCAATCGATCGAATGGGAAAACAACGCTTGTGTAACCGTGGTGATTGCATCAGGGGGATATCCGGGTGACTTTAAAAAGGGACTGGAAGTACATGGTCTGGATAATCTCGAGCAGGATATAATGGTGTTCCACGCT
The DNA here is from genome assembly GCA_000143165.1 of Dehalogenimonas lykanthroporepellens BL-DC-9. Lineage (NCBI taxonomy): Bacteria > Bacillati > Chloroflexota > Dehalococcoidia > Dehalococcoidales > Dehalococcoidaceae > Dehalogenimonas > Dehalogenimonas lykanthroporepellens. The sequence goes on along the minus strand of CP002084.1, from coordinate 628,481 downwards.
GGCACAAGGATTTCCAACGACAACAGGATAGTCACCAGTGGCGGCCGCGTTCTGAATGTAACGGCATGTGGAAATAGTATTGCTGAAGCCAGAGATAAGGTTTATCGGAATATCGATGGAATCAACTTCGAAGGGAGTCGATACCGTTCCGATATCGCGTTTTTTTAAAATACGTAAACTACACATGCCTTATTCCAATGATTATAACAATGGGGGTTTAGATGTCTTATGTCTAAAGTTGCCGTAATAATGGGTTCGGAATCAGATCTGGAAATCATGCAAAACACCACCGATGTCTTGAATAAACTCGGGATTCAGAATGAAACATTCATCATGTCGGCTCACCGTCAACCTGAAAAAGTCCATGAATTCTGCGTAAATGCCCGTCAATCCGGATATGAAGTTATTATCGCGGGGGCCGGGATGGCGGCTCATCTTCCCGGTGTTATTGCCGCCTGGACAACCTTGCCGGTGATTGGTGTGCCTATTTCTTCATCCGAACTAAAAGGTACAGACTCCCTCTTTTCAATCGTTCAGATGCCAGCCGGAATTCCGGTAGCTACCGTTGCCATTGGGAGTGCCGGCGCTAAAAACGCGGCCTACCTGGCTGGTCAGATACTCGGGCTGAAATATCCACCAATAGCCAATGCTTACGAAGATTACCGTAAAGGACTTAAGGGCAACTAATTATGATCGAACGATACAGCCGCGCTCAAATGAAAAAAGTCTGGAGCGACGAGAATAAATTTGCCAAATGGCTCGACATCGAATTGGCGGTAGTCGAGGCTTGGGTCAATCAGGGCGTAGTTCCCAGGGAAGCTTTGCCAAAAGTTAAAATGGCCCGACTGAATTTCAAACGGATGGAAGAGCTTCTTCAGGAAACCCATCATGACATGACGGCGTTTCTTGGATCGGTAGCCGAGAGCATCGGGAATGAATCCAGGTTTATCCACCTTGGGCTTACTTCATCGGACATCATGGATACGGCGACAAGCCTCCAACTGGTCGAAGCATCCAAAATACTGGCTGAAGATTTGAAAGCTCTGGTAACAGCTCTTGGCAACAAAGCCATAGAACACAAATATACTGTCATGGCTGGCCGAACTCATGGCGTTCACGCCGAACCAATAACCTTTGGCCTGAAGCTAGCGCTATGGATGGAAGAAACGCAACGTAATAGACAGCGCCTGGCTGACGCCGCTAAAATCATATCTGTTGGAAAAATGAGCGGAGCAGTTGGCACTTACGCCACAGTACCGCCTGAAGTTGAAGAATTCGCCTGTAAAAAATTAGGGTTAAGTCCGGCGCCTATTTCTAACCAGGTAATACAGCGGGACCGCCACGCACAATTCATGACCACAATGGCAATCATTGCCGGGTCTTTGGAAAAGTTCGCGGTCGAAATCAGGGCTTTACAAAAAACCGAATTCAGAGAAGCTGAGGAGCCTTTTGCAGAGGGACAAACCGGTAGTTCGGCTATGCCACATAAACGCAACCCGGAATTGTGTGAAAGAATAACGGGGATTGCCCGGCTGGTAAGGGGTTATGCGGTTACATCATTGGAGAATATCGCCCTGTGGCATGAAAGGGACATTTCTCATTCTTCCACTGAAAGAGTTATTTTGCCGGATGCCTGTTTGGTGCTGGATTATGCCCTTAACATTTTTACCAACGTGATTAATGGCATGAAAGTTTTTCCACAGAGAATGAAAAGCAACATGGATTTGACCCGGGGTCTTCTTTTCTCGCAGAGAGTGCTTATCGCCCTCATAGACAAAGGAATGAGCCGCCAAACCGCCTATAAGGTCGTTCAACGCAACGCCATGGCTACTTGGGAAAATGAAAGCAAGGTTTTTGAAGACTTACTTAGGGCGGATGAAGATGTCAACTCCCGGTTGACTCAAGAGGAACTGGAAGAGTTATTCGATTACCGATTCTATACTCGCCACGTTGATGATATCTTTAAAAGACTGGGGCTGACCGCCGCTCAATGGCAAAACCTCTCAGCCGGAACCGAAGATAATCTTGCTCCCGGATCCCTTTAATTCTATTGAGATATACGAGAGGAATGCGCAATGGCAACCAGTACAGAAGTGCTCACTACCGATTTGCCACTGAAAAGATTCATTTCGGGTAAAGTAAGAGACACCTATGACTTAGGCGATTATCTTCTGATTGTAGTGACAGATAGAATATCAGCTTTTGACGTCGTCCTGCCTACCGGCATACCCGAAAAAGGTAAGGTTTTAAATCTGATATCCGCATTTTGGTTCGACAAAACACAACATATAATCCCCAATCATGTCGTCAAGGTTATTGAAAAAGCGGCAGATCTCAATGACTTCCTGCCTGAAAGTAGTAGATTCGATTTTCCGCGATATTTGGAAGGCCGTTCAATGGTGGTAAAGAAATTAAAACGGCTACCAGTTGAAAGCGTGGTCAGAGGATACCTTGCAGGATCAGGCTGGGCTGAATACCGGCAAAATCAATCTGTTTGCGGAGTGGCATTGCCTGAAGGTTTAAAACAGAGCCAGATGTTGCCTGAAATCATCTTCACTCCAACTACTAAAGGAGATAACATCCACGATTTACCAATGACCTTTCAAGAAGTTGAACAAGAAATCGGCGCCGCACTGGCTTTAAAAATAAAAGCGGTAAGCACCGCTCTTTATGCCTATGCCCGCGAGTACGCGCGCAATAAAGGTATCATCATCGCGGACACAAAATTCGAATTCGGTCTTGACGGTGAAGAGTTGATATTGATAGATGAGGCACTTACTCCGGATTCATCAAGGTTTTGGGATGAGAAAACCTACAAAGTCGGCGTTCCCCAGGATTCATATGATAAGCAACCCGTCAGGGATTGGCTGGAAGCTTCTGGGTGGAACAAGGAACCGCCCGGCCCGTCACTGCCCGGAGATGTGATAGACAGTACAAGAAAACGGTATATTCACGCGTATGAGGTGCTGACCGGCGAGAAGTACGGTTAATTACCTCCCTAACCGTCAACTTTCTAAAAACCCCTTGGTACTGGGAACCTGGTTTGCAATACGAGGCTCGATTCTAGTCGCATAGCTTAACGCTCTACCCAGAGCTTTGAATATTGCTTCAGCTTTATGATGGTCATTGGTGCCATATAATATCCCGGCATGCAGATTAAAACGCCCTTCTATAGCGAAACTCTCCAGAAAGTGACGTAGCATATCAGCTGGGAAACCAGACATATCATTATCGTTAAAATCCAGTTTTAAAACAGAATAACCTCTGCCGCAAAGATCCACCGCTACTGTAGCTAAAGTTTCATCCATGGGTACGGTAGCATCGGCAATTCGAACAAGACCTGTTTTTTTACCTAACGCCTGGTTCAGCGCTTGCCCCATAGCAATTCCGACATCTTCGACCAGATGATGCACATCATCACCGGTTGCCGAAACGCTCATGTCGAATATTCCATGCCGCGCGATTTGAGACAACATGTGATCGAATAGACGTATACCTGTTCTCATATCGGCTTTTCCGGTACCATCTAAAAATATATCAACACTTATGGTGGTTTCCCTGGTGTCCCTTTTTACCGAAGCGCGTCGTTCATTCATATTAACCATCCTTTAAACTACGAAGTTCTGCCAATAAACGATCGGTATCTTCAGGCCTGCCGATAGAAAACCTCAGGCAGTTTCTCATGTCTTGCGTGTTGAAGCAACGTACCAGAATACCCCGGCGCTCCAGCCGAGATTGGACTTCGCCCGCATCGACCCCAGTCAGCCGGCACAGTATGAAATTAGCCTCTGAAGGAAAAGGTTGAATAAAAGATATATTGGTCAGGCCTTCGAACAGGCGTTTTCTTTCACTCACTATTAGAGAAATATTGGATTTTAAATAATCCAAATCTTCCAGTGAGGCAATGGCGGCTTTTGTCCCAGCGGTACTAACACAATAAGGATCTTTGACTGCGTCCAGTTGTGTGGCTACTAATTCAGGAAAAATCCCATAGCCTACCCGTAGACCGGCCAACCCAGCCCATTTGCTGAAAGTCCTTAGTATCATCAAATTAGGGAAATCTTTCATCAATGGAACGACAGTCTGTCCTGTAAATTCATAATATGCTTCATCTATGACTACGGGAAGTCCTGTTTCCAATATCTCAATAACTTTATCAATGGACACCTGTGTTCCGGTAGGATTATTAGGCATGGCGACAAAAATCAGCCGGGTGGCATCGGTGATATATTTCTCAAACTCGGAAAGATCGATATGGTAATTATCGTCCCTTGGAATACCAACAAATTTACCGCCGGCCAATTCGGTATAAAATCGGTACATGGCAAAAGTAGGCGTAAAAGATATTACTTCATCACCCTCTCGGACAAAAGTCCTAATCAAAAGGTCAATCAGTTGGTCAGAACCGGAACCAGCGATAATGTTATCTGGCGATACATTACAGTATTCTGCAATTTTACAGCGTAACTCTGTCTGATTGGCGTCAGGGTAAATATGAATATCGTTCATACGCGACAGGACGTCTTGTGTCTTCGGTGACGGCCCGTAAACATTCTCATTGGCATCCAACTTTAAAATACCAAGACGACGTACAGACTCATCCAGCAGGTCAGGTGACTTGCAAGCTGAATAGCCGTTGAATTTCCTCAAGTCGTTCCGAATAAACCGGATTATGTCTTTATTGTTCAACTGTTACATCCTGGACTTTATTGCCAAAGCATGCGCTGATAAACCTTCCGCTTCAGCAATGGTTACAGCCACATGGCCCGATTGTTGTATCAGTTCATTGTCTACGTCCACAACATCGATTATCTTAAGGAAATCCCATACATTCAAGGGAGAGGAAAACCTGGCTGTCCCGGATGTCGGTAATGCGTGACTGGGACCGGCGACATAATCCCCAATAGCTACAGTAGCACTTGGGCCGGTAAAGACACAACCCGCATGCTTGAAATCTGCCAATCGAGCGGAAGCTTGCTCCGATAGAAGGCAAAGGTGTTCCGGGGCGTAAATATTAGACAACTCGATTGCCTCATCGATATTATCCACAATTATGATTTTGCCTTTGGCGTTAAGTGATTGCACGATGATATCGTGACGACTGTTACTATTACCGATTTCCTTGATCTCGCCGAGAACATTTCTGGCCAATTTTTCGGAGGTCGTAACCAAAACCGATGTGGCATCAGGATCATGTTCAGCCTGTGCCAGCATATCGGTAGCACAATAACGCGGATTAGAATTACTGTCGGCAATTATTAAGACCTCGCTCGGCCCCTGTAACCCGTCGATGGCTACATCTCCAAAAACCAACTTTTTTGCGGTCATTACAAATTTATTTCCAGGCCCACATATCTTATCAACGCGAGGAATGCATTGGGTGCCATAAGCGAAGGCGGCAATAGCTTGCGCCCCACCGATGGAGAATACACCATCAACTCCGGCAATGGCAGCTGCCGCCAGCGTAGGTGCCGGAATTTTTCCTTCGGGACCGGGAGGGGTGGCAAGATAGATAGTTCCGGCCCCAGCCGCCTTAGCCGGAAGAGCCGTCATCAAAACGGTTGAGGGATAATAGGCTTTGCCGCCCGGGGCGTATAATCCGACTCGTTCTAAAGGACGGGACAGCTGACGGCCTTTCATAAGTGAAAAATACGAATCTATATTGGTTTTCTGAATTTGATGGTAATCAAGAATGCGGTTGGCGGCATAATCTAACGCGCGAAGAAGTTCAATATCTACACAGGATTTCGCGGCTTCTATTTCTGGTTTAGCTACTTCAAAAGATTCAAGTTGAACACCGTCATATTCCCGAGTCAGTGCCTTCAGGGCGTTATCACCATTTATTCTCACAGACTCAACGATTTTACTGACGACAGCTTCCAGATTTGCGTCGACAGAAGGCAATGAACCGGTCCGGTCCAGTGCGCGGCGCCCTTGTTCAAAGCCAAAAATGACTTTCATTCTTTAATTCTCAACAGCTTTAGCCAGCCGTGTAATCAAGGCATCAATACGCTGTCGTTTAACCGGATTTTCCGAAGCTTTCATATTACCGATAATACAGGCGGTGGATTCAAATAGTGTGTCGATAATTCTCAAGTTATGCCGGGCGATAGTTCCACCGGTTTCGGTATTTTCGATTAAAAGATCGGCATCTTCAGGTAAGAATACTTCAGTGGACCCCCAGGTCGGAGCAATACGATATCGTCCAAAATGGTTATTTCGAGCATAATCGTCTGCAATATTAATATATTCAGTAGCCACTCTTAAATTACGTCCGGAAAAATACTCCTTTAGCTCATCCGGATTTGTAACCGGCAGTTCATTTGCTACAACAGCAACGATGCGCACCCAGCCATATTTGAGGTCGAGTAATCTTTTTACCGGACTGCCGGGAAACTGTGTAAGGTGGTCGGTCAGCCAGTCCCAACCGGTAATGGCAATATCGAAGTTTCCGTTGGCTACCTGTACCGGCATATCCTGAGGCCGAATCGTTTTAATGGCAAATCCCTCAAGGTCACTCTCCGGGCGCCTAAACCCCCTATCCGAAGGATAATCATTTATATGAATCCCGGCCGCATCAAGGATCTTCTTAACATGTGGCTGTTGATGACCATCAGGCAAGGCGAGCTTGACGACATCTTCAGAATAAACGTGATAACGCTCAAGCTGGCAGGGCACCCCGGTGGGCGCCAATTCTTCCTCTTTATGAGTGTCGGGGTCAATATTTCCAATAACTGAGGCAATAACATCACCAAGATTTTGTCCGGCCAGTCGCTCCCGGTTAGCAATCATCACAGCACGAAAATCTTTTATCTTGCCGATAACTCTTAAGCCCTTGGATTCCAATTCGCCAGGTTTCTTGCGCGGAAGTATGACAACCTCGGCAGTTTCCGGCGGATATGCTTCAGCACTACCCCATAAAGGGTATATCGAGAAGTCTTTAAGGCGTAAATCGACAGCCAACTTTTCAGCTATATTAGGATATTCGGAAGCTATTCGGACTTTAGTGGATATTATCGAGAGATCCGCCAAAGATTGAATATCCGAACCTGCGGCAACCGCAATATATAGTGCCCCATGACCGTATCCCAAGTTTTTTACTTCGATCAAAGACGACAACCTATATCGTGATATAAGTTCTTCCACCCAGTCGGCACCGCAAATTCCCAGGTCGTAATTCCCTATTGCCACCTGAATGGGAATATCTTTCTCATGGAGCATTTTAGCCGTCATGTCGGGGAACCGACCAGAGGTCAGACGATATAATCTAGCTTTAGGTTGATAATCATTTAATTGCCAGTCAGCCCGCTCAAGAATGGAAGCTGTGTCCGCCAGAAGTCGACCTTTAGGAAGGGCAATTTTCATTCTTCTGAAGCCTCCCCGCCCAGCATGTCAATGAGATCGTCGACAGTATCAAATTCAAATTCTTCTTCTGTTTCCGTGTCCGATAAAGTCAGTAAACCTTCATCGTTATAGCATATGACCCAGTCATAAGCAGATATATCAGTATCACCCAATCTCAATTCAGCAGTATAACCGGAATCCCTTAATGCTCCAGCCAAAGCAAATGCCGTGGACTCTTCACCATCGGAAAATTCTACTAGGAACCGGTCAGGCTCATCCAGTGAATAGATATCGACATCCAACAGATCAGCTATTTTATTGAAGTACAAGGCAAATCCGGCGGCAGGTACTGCTTTACCTCCCATCTGGGCTATCAGGTTATCGTATCGACCGCCACCACCAACAATTGAATCACCCACTACGAGGTGAAAAATCATGCCGGTATAATATTCAAACCCTTTTCCCGAAGCCAGGTCTATTTCATATGAAAAGTTAAGCGAATCAAGAAGTTGCAGTGATTTCTTGAAATCATCTATTGAAGCCCTTATCGCTTCTTCATCATGGAAAAGTGCCTGAACATTTGCCAAAAAATCCGATGAGGTGCCGGTCACATTGAGAAGTAAGTTAAGCCCGGCACTGATTTCCGGACGGCGCTGTTTGAGAGCCTTAAGATTTGCATCTTTGCCATCCAAAATTTCATCGAATAACTTGTGACGTAATTCTTCATCCGGTTCCAGTCGATTCAGTATCGACTGGATCAGGCCGGAATGGGATATCTTGACAGTTGGAGTTATGCCCATCAATTCCAGCGATTCAGCGGCCATGGTCACCAACTCAGCATCGGCCGTGGTGGCAGGCCCTCCAATCAACTCCGCACCTAATTGCCATCTTTCACGCTGGTCTTCCTGATTATCGGAAAACCGAAATACATCAATAATATAAAATAAACGCGATGTCGTCTGTGGCTTCATATTGTCCACATAATATCGGGCAATAGGAATTGTTCCGTCCGGCCGTAAGACGACTCTTTCGCCACTCCAGCCATCCCAGTCCAGGAAAGAATACACCTGACGTAACATACCTGGCGTCAGCTTACCCGCGGAAGTAAATAGAGTAAGATACTCCAATAGAGGGGTGCGGATCTCCTGGTAGCCCCATTTTAATGCGGTATCAGTAAATATTGTTTCAGCCAGCCGAAATTTGAGCATATCTTGTGGGCCCAGGTCGGCACATCCGCGACAACGGTTAAAAGTCATGATATCTCCTGAATTTTATATAATCGTTTGATTTTACAACAGCTACGTATATGCTTCAAATAACCGGATATGTTTCTGACAAAATATCCCTTCAGCACTCCAGTGATCTTACCCTAACAATGCGGAAATATGTTATAAAATACCCAGGATGAAAATGGACGAGGCAAAAAAACGAATAGATACTCTCCGGAAGCAGATTACCCATCACAATTATTTATATTATGTTAAAGATGAACCGGAAATTTCTGATCAGGAATATGACATTCTATTCAGAGAATTGCAGATTCTCGAAAATGAATTCCCAGAACTTGCTTCAGATGAATCCCCGACCAAGATAGTTGGCGCCAAGCCTTCCAAAACTTTCAGCAGAATCAAACATGTTAAACCATTACTGTCACTTGCCAACGCATTTTCTCATGAAGAGCTTAAGGTATGGTACGAACGGATAATTAAATCACTATCACCGGAAACGGTGGAGTTCGTTTGCGAGCATAAAATCGATGGTTTAGCGGTTGCGGTCGCTTATCATGAAGGGAAATTGGTCACAGGGGCGACCAGGGGCGATGGAGAAACCGGTGAAGATGTTACCAACAATCTGAAAACCATTTACAGCCTTCCGCATACGGTCGCAGATAATGTTCCGGATAAGTTCGAAGTCAGAGGCGAAGTGTTTTTACCAACGGATAATTTTTTACGGTTGAATCAGATGCGCCTGAAGCAACGTTTACCATTGTTTGCTAACCCCCGAAACGCCGCCGCAGGTTCGGTCAGGCAGTTGGATCCCAATGTTACCGCCCAGCGGCCACTTGATATTTTCATATATGGCTTGGGCTGGGCGGAGCCGGCAGATTTCGCCGATAACCATTGGGATACTCTACAAAAACTGGGCGAAATAGGATTCAAAATTAATCCGAACAACAGGTTGTGTCATACTCTCGAAGATATACAATCCTATTATCAGGAATGGCTGGGCAAAAGAGATCAGTTGCCGTATGAAGCTGACGGTATCGTTATCAAAGTAAATGATTATTCACAACAGGAATCACTTGGTCAAATCGCGAGAGAACCTAGGTGGGCAATTGCCTTCAAATTTCCGGCACCTCAAGCTATCACCCGTCTCAAGGACATTGGAATTAGTGTCGGGCGAACCGGGACTTTGAACCCATTTGCGATTCTGGAACCAGTTAAACTTGGTGGTGTCACTATCCAGAGAGCTACTCTTCACAATGAAGAAGATATCAGACGCAAGGATATAAGAATCGGGGACAAGGTTATCGTTCAAAGAGCGGGGGACGTCATTCCCCAAATAGTAAGACCTATTATCGAAGACAGTAGCAATAGGGCTGAGGTGTTCAGTATTACTGAAAAATTGAAGGGTCCTGATAGCAAACCCCATTGTCCGGTATGCAACGCCGTAGTCACACGTACTGCCGGTGAAGTCATGTATTATTGCCCGAATACCGCCTGCCCGGCACAGTTGGCGGAAAAACTGGAACACTTTGTTTCTAAGTCTGGCATGGATATCAGGGGTATGGGAGAAAAACTATCGACAGCTTTTTTGAACGAAGGATTAATCAAAGATGTTGCCGACTTGTATAATTTGAAGACCGAGCATTTAGTTGGGCGGGAAGGTATGAAGGAGAAAAGCGCGGAAAAGCTTATCACTTCGATTTCCAATTCGAAGAATCGACCGCTACACAACGTCATATACGCACTTGGAATTCGCCATATAGGGGCAGAAAATGCTCAGTCGCTGGCCAGAGAATTCGGATCACTATCGGAGCTGGCTAAAGCCTCCCTGGAAAGACTGATTTCAATACCAGGAATCGGTGTGAAAATCGCTGACAGTATGTTGAATTACTTCAGTGAACCCCACAATCAGAAAATTGTATCCAGATTAAACGAAATTCTTGAGACCCCGACTATGCTGCCTGCTAACAATGCCCAATTCAGTTCACTAATATCCGGAAAAGAGGTGGTCATCACCGGCAGTTTGAAATCCATGACCCGTCATGATGCCTGGGAGATGATCAGGCGCGCAGGAGGTATACCGAAAGCTGATATTACCACAAAGACCAGTTATCTGGTCGCCGGAGAAAAGGGCGGCACCAAAATCAAAAAAGCCAAAGAGGGGAAGATTCCGATTATCTCTGAGGATGATTTGCTGGCGATGGTTGAGAGCCGCACTAATCAATCTCAGCCAAGGCTTTTCGGATGAAGTTAATAATCGGGCTCGGTAACCCGGGCAAAGAGTATCATCATACCCGGCATAATATCGGTTTCGAGATATTGGGACGGTTTGCCCGGTTTCACAATATCAGTTTCAACAAGCGCTCATGTCAATCACGTATTGGAGAAGGGAAAATCGGCGATCAACCAGTAATATTAGCCAAACCTCAAACATATATGAATCTTTCGGGACAGGCGGTTGCCGCTCTGATCAAACGTTATAAGGTAACACCCAAGGATATTATTGTTATTCATGACGACCTTGATCTCCCAATAGGCAAAATCCGAATTCGGCTGGAAGGGGGAGCCGGAGGGCACAACGGTATTAAATCAATAATTCAATCGATTGGGACCATATGCTTTACCCGAATCAAAGTCGGCATCGGCCGGCCGACCACAACTGGGGATCGGATAGAAATAGTCGACCATGTCTTAACACAATTCAGCCAAGATGAAGCTGAAATGATCAATAAGACAGTAATAGATGCCCTAGGAGCACTGGAAACAATGATTAGTGGCGATTACAATGCGGCGATGAACAAGTTCAATTAGCTTTCATGCCGGTTGAAATGCAGAGATATTAATAATTCGGGGGGGGTAAATGTCAGACGTCAAACCCTTCAAAGGATTAAGATACGCACATAACCTAGATGACATTGCCAGACTCATCTGTCCGCCTTACGACGTCATCAGTTCTTCAAAAGAGAAGGAATTACGCGATGCCAGTCCGTTTAATTATGTGCGTATTGAATATTCCCAAGATAGGCTTGGAGATGACGCTTCCAATAACAAATTCTCAAGGGCAGCGAATTATCTGAGCGGATGGATAGCGGACAAAATAATCACACAAGACCAGAACCCGGCTTACTATCTACATGAACGTACTTTCAGATATGAAAATAACGAATACAAACGAACAGAATTATTTGCCGCTGTTCGGCTGGAGGAATGGGAAAAGATGGTAGTCCGGCCACATGAGCGTACAATGGAGGGGCCCAAAGTTGATAGAATAAAACTAATAAACACTTTGCAAGCCAACACTTCTCCGGTATATTGTCTTTATGCTGATCCCGACAAAGAAATCCATTGCACGATATCTAAAGCAATACTGAAATGCGATCCAATTCAGTTTAGATCTGAAGAGGGTGATCTTCATCGTTTCTGGTGCCTCAACGACTCTGAAACAGCACGCAAATTAATGGGATTATTCCGTTCGATAAATCTATATATTGCCGACGGCCATCATCGTTACGAAAGCGCTCTGGCTTACAGGAATCAATGGCGGGAGAATAATCCTGGATACTCTGGCGATGAACCGCCTAACTTTGTACTGATGGCGTTGACAGATATGCGGGACACCGGATTGTTGATATTGCCAACACATCGCTTGATCCGGGGTATTGAACCGAATTCGATAAGCGGACTTAGTGATGATCTGGAGAAATACTTCTCTATTATTAAAATCACACTTGATTCTGTAGGATCTACTTTGAGCTCGGCAGAAACAAACGACATTGATGACGCTACTTTTTATATCTACGGTTTAAAACCTCAAGAATTATGGGTTTTGAAAAAGAAGGAACCTCAGCTACTCGAAGAATTGATGCCTGTTGGACATACTGATGTGTATCGGCGCCTGGATGTCAGTATAGTAGACCATATTGTGTTGGAGCACCTGTTGAATCTGGATGCTTCGGATGAGCAATTAATCGCGTATGATCACGACCGAAAATCAGCCATTGAAAGAGTAGACTCCGGCGAATTTCAGTTCGCTTTCCTTCTGAAACCGGTACCTCCGGAAACTATAATATCCATTGCCGACTCGTGTGATCGAATGCCTAGCAGGGTGCTGAAAAAGTCGTCATTAATCCGCGATTGGGGTAAAATATATCATCCCATTGACGGAGGCTGTAGATTGCGCGGCAAGGTAGAAAATCAATCCCTCATGCTCTGCTCGCTGACACCAGATCAGCTTGTACCCCAGGGCCATCCTATCCGGCGAATCAAACCCCTTGTTGACCAAGCTCTCAAAGAACTCTCTCCCGTTTTCAACAAGATGTACGAAGACTTTGGCCGGCCATCAATACCGCCGGAGCGTCTGCTCAAGGCGTCGTTGCTTATCGCTCTCTACTCGATCCGCAGTGAGCGGCAGTTCTGTGAACGGCTACGGTATGATCTCCTGTTCAAGTGGTTTATGGATCTCAACATCACGGATCCAGGTTTTGACGCCTCGAGTTTCTCAAAGAACAGGCAGAGACTGATAGAGCATCAGGTAGCACGTGAGTTTTTTGGCGCGGTGGTGAGTCAAGCGCGGCGGCAGAAGTTGCTATCGGATGACCATTTCACCGTGGACGGCACCTTGCTGGAAGCCTGGGCTTCGTTGAAGAGCTTTCGGCCGAAGGACGGTGGGGAACCGCCGAAAGGCGGCGGCAAGAATCCGAGTGTGGATTTCCACGGCGAACGCCGGGTCAATGCTACGCACCGGTCAACCACCGACCCAGAGGCCCGGCTGGCCAGAAAAGGGGCGGGCAAAGAAGCCAGATTGTGTTTTGCCGGACATGTCCTCATGGAAAACCGCACCGGGCTGGTAGTGGACGTGGTGGTAAGCACGGCGACCGGGACAGCGGAAAGAGACACCGCACTTGAGATGCTGGAGAGGGTACCGGGGAAACATCGGATAACGGTGGGTGCGGACAAGGGCTACGACACAGAGGATTTTGTGACTACCTGCCGGGATTTCAACACCACACCACATGTAGCCTGTAAGAAGTGGTCGGCGATAGATGGACGTACCACCCGGCATGCCGGTTACAGTGTCAGCCAGAGGGTGCGCAAGCGCGTTGAGGAGATATTCGGTTGGGTCAAGACAGTGGGAGGAGGTCGAAAGCTTAGGTACAAAGGTGTCAATCGCAACCAACTCTGGGCGGAATTGACGGTGGCGGCTTACAATCTGGTGCGGATGGCCAAATTGGTGCCCGCCAGTCCGGCACAGGGGTGAAGTGTGTCCTTTCAGGGCTTACAGGATCAAAAATGGGGGTGCTAAAGCCCCGGGAGGGATAAAAATCATCTAAAATAGGCCGCAGAGTTTGGTTATACTGGCATTTGTTCCTGTATAATCGTTGCAAACGGCCTATTTCAGCACCCTGCTAGAAAGAGTACTTATTTTTATCCTAAAATACCGTCAGGGCTGGTCATACATCTGCTGACAGATAAATAAAAATGGGGGTTAGGGCGTGTCTACACCCCAGCCCCCATTTAACTTAATCAATGAGGCATTTAGGCAAATCCTTCAAGGCCTCAGCAACCAAGGATTCCGGATAATCATAATCAGCGAGCTTTCCGGACATATAGGCATCATAAGCCGCCAAATCAAAATGTCCGTGACCTGAGTGGTTAAACAAGATGACCTTACTCTCTCCGGATTCACGACATCTCAGGGCTTCATCAATGGTCGCCCTGATGGCATGATTGGTTTCAGGTGCGCTGATAAATCCTTCTGTTCTTGCAAACTGAATCCCAGCCTCAAAAGTCGGTAGTTGCTGTACTGCCTTGGCTTCGATCAATCCCAGATTGTATAAATGACTGACAATCGGCGCCATACCATGATAACGTAGCCCCCCAGCATGTACCGGAGGCGGCATGAATTTATGGCCAAGAGTAAACATCTTAACAATTGGCGCCATTCCTGCCACATCACCGTAATCGAAGTTGAATTTTCCTTTAGTCAAAGTCGGGCAACTCGAAGGCTCAACAGCCACAATACGGGTATTTTTCCCTTGAGTGATGTTCTGATGAACAAAAGGCAATGCCATACCACCGAAATTTGAGCCGCCGCCGACACAGCCGATAACCACATCAGGGTACTCCCCTGCCATTTCCATCTGTTTCAGTGATTCCAGACCGATCATCGTCTGATGCATCAGTACATGGTTCAAAACACTACCCAAAGCATAGTGGGAATCACTTCGGGGGGCTGCGTCTTCGACGGCTTCGGAAATTGCCAGACCGAGACTACCCGGATTGTCGGGATTTTCCGCCAAGGCCGCCCTACCAGAAGCGGTATCCGGACTGGGGCTGGGGACGCACTCGGCTCCCCAAGTTTCCATCATCATACGACGATATGGTTTTTGTTGATAGCTGACCTTCACCATATACACCTTCAATTCAATGCCGAACTGACTGCAGGCGAAAGCCATGGAACTGCCCCACTGACCTGCTCCGGTTTCCGTAGTCAACCGGTTAATACCTTCTTTCTTGTTGTAAAATGCCTGTGGCACAGCCGTATTAGGTTTGTGGCTTCCGGCCGGGCTGGAACCTTCATATTTGTAAAATATTTTAGCGGGTGTGTCCAAAGCCTTTTCAAGAGCTCGTGCCCGGTATAACGTGGTCGGCCTCCATGCTTTGTAGATATCAATGACTTCGCCAGGAATGTCTATGTATCTTTCCTGAGAGACCTCTTGCATGATCAGCTCCATGGGAAAAAGAGGCGCCAGATCAGCGGGACCTATTGGTTTCTTCGTCCCGGGATGAATAGAGGGTGCTAATGGTTCCGGCAAATCAGCCTGAATGTTGTACCAACTGGTGGGTATTTCCTTTTCTGTCAGTAAATACTTGGTGTGTTCCATGGTTTCCTCCGTTTAATTATTTTTATAAAATAAAAAACCTCCCACCCTACCAAGGGGCAGAAGGCTCCGCGGTGCCACCCTTATTGAGCTTTTCAGCTCATCTCATCGAAACGATAATCCGTTCCCGGAATATAACGGTTCCAACCGGCCTAGCTTAATAACCTGTCAAGGTTTTCAACTGGTAGCTCCTGAGTCCATTCCACTCTTCACATAGCACCGGCTCCCACCATTCCCGGCTCTCTGGGCTTGCTACAGAGTTTACTAGTCTCATTCCTAGCTTTTAGCGTATTCTATTTGATGGCAATATAGAGGAAACAGGACCTGTTGTCAAGAAAAACTGTTCTTCACTATCAAATGGGGAAGCGGGGACTCGAACCCCGACGCCTTTCGACACATGATCCTAAGTCATGCCCGTCTGCCAATTCCGGCACTCCCCCAAGGGAGACCATTGTAGCATACGCAATTCTTGTCGTCATTGGTTGACAAATCATGGCCTCAAATCCATACTTTTCTAGTGATTTTATTATTCGGCAACAAGAATTATGGAGAGCACCTGGGTTACATCGTTACTCGCTGTAAGCACTGTCAACACGATCGCGTATTCAGTGTGGCTCAAAGACGGCAGAGATTGACAGTGTATTTTGTACCAACGGTGCAGTATCGGGTCAAGCAATATATGACCTGCCAAACCTGTGGAAGACATTATGAGATAGCAGATAAGTAGAATCCCAATACGTGGTGTAAATTCCTGGAGTTGAAAAAGCAGGCCATTGTGTGGTTTCTTGAAAGAAAGTAACAACACAAACTTTCAGGAGGTAACCACGACAATGGCCAAAGACAGGATGACACTTTTGGAATTGCTACGCAAGTCAGGAAGTGACGGTGATCTTGATTTTCTGAGAGAAGGGGTGAAGATGCTGGCCGAAGCGGTCATGGAGCTTGAGGTTAAGCAGAAGACCGGAGCTGAGAAACATGAGCGCAGTAACGGTCGTTTAACCTACCGTAACGGCTACCGGGGGCGTATCTGGGACACCCGGGCCGGCACGATACCCTTGGCGATTCCCCGGTTGCGGGACGGCAGTTATTTCCCCAGCTTGCTCGAGCCCCGGCGCCGGGCGGAACATGCCTTGCTGGCGGTAATCCAGGAAGCCTATGTATTGGGCATCAGCACCCGCAAGGTGGAATCTCTGGTTCAGTCACTGGGGCTTAACGGGGTCAGTAAGAGCGAGGTATCGCGAATATGCGGGGCTCTGGACGATGAAGTGGAACGATGGCGCCACCGGCCTTTGTTATGGCGTTATCCCTATCTGTGGCTGGATGCGACCTACGTCAAGGTCAGGGATTCAGGGCGGGTGGTCAGTCAGGCGGTAATTATCGCCTACGGAGTCCGTGAAACCGGAGAACGCGAGATCATCGGGCTTGAGGTCGGCCCCAGTGAAGACGGTGTATTCTGGAAAGAGTTTCTGCGGGGGTTGGTCAGCCGTGGTTTGAGCGGGGTGATGCTGGTAATCAGTGATGCTCATCTGGGGCTGAAGGAAGCCATCAGCACGGTACTCACCGGGGTATCGTGGCAACGCTGCCGGGTGCACTTCATGCGCAATGCGCTGGCCAGAGTGCCGCGGGGCGCCCAGGCTATGGTATCTGCCGCTATCCGGACCATTTTCGCTCAACCTGACCGCGATAGCGCTTGCAGCCAACTCCGCCGGGTAGCCGATAACCTCAGACTCCGATTCGGTCCTGTGGCCGACCAATTGGAAGAGGCAGAACCGGATATCCTGGCCTATACCGCCTTCCCGCGGGAACACTGGCGGCAACTGTACTCTACCAATCCCCTGGAGAGACTGAACAAGGAAATCAAGCGCCGCAGTAATGTGGTCGGCATCTTTCCCAACAGCCAATCGGTAATCAGGCTGATTGGGGCGGTGTTAATGGAACAGCAGGACGAGTGGGAGGTCGGACGACGCTACTTTTCTTTGGATTCGATGAAGAAAACGCTGGAAGGGGCGCAGGAGGAACCCCTGATCATGGCTTTACCAGCTTGATTATTCGGGAAACCACCAATGATGAATTTACACCACTTGACGGGACACTACCTAGCAGATAGCCTCAAACAAGAAATTGCCGGCCGGCTGATGACTGAAACTCAATTGAAAGGTATTATTACCAGCTTGGGAGAGGCTACCAACAAGCCCGTACCGTTATGTCAATACTGTTCCGAACCCATTCAACCATCAATGCGTTTTTGTCCCTACTGCGGTAAACCTCTGGCTTGATTATGTATCGACACATTACAAAAAACATTGAGTGCATCAAAAAGGAAATTCCCTCAACCGTTACGATAGAAGCTGTCGTAAAAAAAAGAAGCATTCCCGAAATTACCACGGCTCTGCAATCCGGAGTAGATATTGTTGCTTTCAACTATGTCCAGGAGGCTCGTGAGATAATCGGTTGTCTGAATAAATCATTTATTCCTTTTAAAAGCCATTATATCGGGCACCTTCAAAAGAATAAGGTAGCTAAAAGTACAGAATTATTTGATTTTATAGAGACCATAGACGATACGACATTGGCGCAGTCGCTTAATAATACTTGCCGGAAATCCGGAGTTATCATGCCGGTCCTTATACAAGTAAATATAGGCCGGGAATCCAGTAAAAGCGGGGCTTGGCCGGACAATGTTATACAGTTGGCGGAAACGATTTCTTGTTTGCCCAATCTTTGTCTCAGAGGCATCATGACTATGGGCCCGGAAGTACCATCGATTCGCCTGAGGCCTTTTTTTGTCGAAACCAAAACATTGTTGGATGAACTGGTTTCCAGATGTCTAGTAAGTGGGCCGGAGATTCTATCCATGGGAATGAGTGATTCTTACATGTTAGCTATCGAAGAAGGCGCCAATTTCATCAGGCTGGGAAAGGCAATATTCAGCCCTGGATTCTAGAGTATCTTTTTCAGCCCTTCGGTAACCTGGGTCAATTTTTCGAATGGTGTGAAGGCCAGCTTTTTTTCGCGATAGTAGGCTTCCAGTGTTTCAGTGGCAAAGGTGTGTGAAGCCAACCTTGAGGCGGGAATATCGGAAGGCCCATTACCAGCATAAAAAACTCGATAGCCACCGGAAATGAACTTACGAGTGTAAGACTCTTTAAACTCGCTGAGGACTTCCTCGCCATGATGGTTATAGTACCGGGCATCTATCCCCGAATCAGTGAACACTGTTCGCGCGGCGTTAATTTCAATGTTGTCACAATTATATTTACCAAGTAAAGTTCTTATATAGAAGTCTAGGCCGTTCGAGACTACTACAAGTTTTATACCATTTTCCGAGCAGTAACTGACCAACTCACCCAATCCATCACGAATACGCCCATTTGCCATCACAAAGGATTCAAGTGTTTTTTGGGGTTGTTTCACCAAAGCGAAAGCTCGATTATTAAAGTCACCGACGGTAATACGGCCCTTTTGGTACTCTTTCAATATCGTACGCCAATCGCCTTCGGCAAAATGGTCGAGTATCAAAAAGCTGATATCGCCTTCGGTAATAGTACCGTCAAAATCACACTGAAGTAGTGTTTTGTTTAATTTTTTCAATCGGTGTCCTTGTCCGACCGATTTCCCGCCTCAAGGCGTTCGCCATCGCTGATTTGTGTTATTTTATAGAGTTTTTCTTGTGAATCCACCCTGTCTATGAAAAGCAAACCATTCAAATGGTCGATCTCATGCTCAAGTGCCTGAGCTAAAAGGTCATGTCCTTTAATTCTCAAAGGTTTTCCATCTCTTCCGATTCCTTTGACGATGACTTCAAGCGACCTGGTTACTTCCGCACCGACCCCGGGAATACTGAGACAAGCTTCCTCAATTACCCTTTCACCACGTCGCTTGACTATCTCCGGATTGATAATGGTGAAAGGGTCTTGTTCCGGCATACCAATAACAATACAACGAAGTGATACGCCAACCTGTGGTGCCGCTAGCCCACATCCGTTATTAGTTTGCATGGTCTCAACCATGTCGTCCACCAACTCCCTGATGGAACGGTCTACAACAGGTATCTTTTTTGATTTGATTCGTAACACTGGATCGGGGTGAATTCTAATTTTTCTGACAGGCATTCAATTATTCCATTGGTATTATGTAAATATTATATCTGAACAGGCAGGATACAACAAACTTTTGAACGATTACTCCTAGGTTGTTTCAGCTTGCTAGAAACGAGGTTATATGCTAATCTTAGGACTGATTTACGGGGTGTAGCGCAGCCTGGTAGCGCACCTGAATGGGGTTCAGGTGGTCGACGGTTCAAATCCGTCCACCCCGACCAAATTATGCCTTCCAGCAAGTTACAGTATCTCCTCAATACCATTCTCTCAATTCCGGCTCATCTATTTTCCCAAGATCCGCTGGCATGCGCATGGCCTCACACTAATCTTTTCCAATTGCGAACTACCGGTGTTGAACAGGCCGGCCTCGGGTTGCTCAATTTTGCACCGATATCAATACGCTCATGAAGAATGTGCGACTTTCAAAGGGGCCGGCAACATAGCGGCCGGCCTAATAACTCAAACCCCGATTTAATCCCGAAAAAGATGAACGTTGATTACGGAGCCTTTATATAAGATATCGACATTCTGAGGAATATCAAGATAGCCATCAGCATGAGACGTAGCCGTGATCGCTCCTGATTCCTTGAATAATGGAGTTGTAAATCCATCTTTTATGGTTACAGGCAAGAATTGCCGTCGCCCTACACTGCCTGAAATATTATGGGTTAATTCAGCTTTTACAATATTTGGTCTTGCTGATGGTAAGCCGGCCAGTTTCCTGACTGCCGGTTGAAGGAGAATATAGGCATTTATTAAACAAGATGTGGGATAACCTGGCATACCAAATACCGGTTTGTTATCAACAATAGCAAACATGGTAGGCTTTCCCGGTTTTATCTGAATACCATGAAACTTTACCTGGCCCATTTTCTCCAGGATGGTAAACATGAGATCTCTTTCACCTACCGACGATCCTCCGGATATAACAACCATATCATTTCCGAGCGCTTTTTCAAGCGATAATTGAAGCTCATTCGGTTGATCGAGCGCGATGGCTTGCCTTACAGGTATGCCGCCGCTTTGTTCAACAACACTTGCTAGAGTATGAGTGTTTATGTCAAATATCTGGCCAGGTTGGAGAGTAGTACCTGTTGAAGCAACTTCCTCTCCTGTAGGCAGAATCGCTACTCGAGGCTTTCGGATAACGTTGGCGCCACTTAATCCTTGTGAGGCCAAGACGCCTATTTTCCCTGGATTGAAAACTTCGAGCCGTTTTAGAATAGTTTCCCCAATTCTAATATCTTCACCTTCCCGCCCGATATTAAGTCCAGGAAAAGCTGATTTGTACAAACAAACCGAGTCTCCTTTTGTTTCGGTTTCTTCTACCATAACCACCGCATCGGCTCCTTTTGGAACCGGGGCCCCGGTAGCTATCTGTATCGCCTGACCGGAGTCGATATTTATTTCAGGAAACTGCCCAGCATACAATTTGCCGACTATTGTTAATTGTTTTGGTTGTCTCCGCGAAGCGCCAAAAGTGTCTTCAGCCATAACGGCAAATCCGTCCATCGCGGCTCGGTCGAACGGTGGAATCGACATTGTGGCCTGGATATCCTCTGCCAGCACTCTGCCTAACAGAAGTCCTATTTCGACGAACTCCGTCTCATCCAAAGTAGAGGTATCGGCCAGAACAGCTTTAAGTGCCGAGTCAAAATCCAGCAGGGAACCAAAGGGTCTCATCATCTCCGAGCCTCCCGAATCAGGTGCCCAGCTTCAGGCAATATTATCGATTCCAAAGCCAGTTTAACCGCGTTCAGTGAGCCCGGAAGGCACAAAAAGACCTTATTATCAATGACCCCGGCTATGGCTCTACTCATAATTGACGCGGTGCCAATCTCTTGCCAAGTGAGATATCTGAATAATTCTCCAAACCCGGGTATCTGCTTTTTAAAAAGAGGTGTGATTGTTTCTACAGTTAAATCCCGGTGAGATATCCCAGTGCCGCCGGTGAATATTATAATCTGGATTTCAGGATGACCAATGAACTTTTCAATAACCCGGTGTATTGCCTCGCCGTTGTTCTTTATCAGTTGATAACCATTCACCGAATGGCCATGCTCAAGCAGGACGTCAGTTAGATAACGGCCTGACTCATCGGTATCCTCTGTACGGGAATCAGAAACCGTTACGATACCGAAGGAAACACTTGTCGGAGACGCTTCTTTGTGATCAATATACCCCATTGGTTATCAATTATAAAGACACTCAGCCTGATTGGCAAAACGATCAAGGAGGATATGGTTCGTTACCACTTCTTGTTATATAATTAAACACATGATTCACAAACTATCTGATTTGAAAACCCGCCTTATTGCAGAAATAAACGGCCATTCCGATTACCTGAGGTCGATTGCCCTTCAAATACATTCCAATCCTGAGTTAGGATTTGAAGAATACAAAGCTACAAAAATACTGACCGAATACTTAAGAGATTCAGGCTTCAATATCGAATCAGGGATTTATGGTCTTCCTACAGCTTTCCGAGCTACTTATGGTGAAGGCCGTCCCAGACTGGCCTTTCTCGGCGAATACGATGCGTTGCCTGACATAGGCCACGCTTGCGGGCACAATCTTATTGCCGCTTCGAGTGCCGGAGCCAGTGTTGCCTGCCGGCGAGTGGTTGACCTTTACGGAGGTCAAATACAGTATATCGGAACCCCGGCCGAAGAGTTGTTCGGCGGCAAGATAATCATGTGCCAAAAAGGTTGTTTCGACGACCTTGACGCGGTTATGATGGTGCATCCGGAATCAGGGAAAAGTGTAGCGATGGCCAAAGCGCTGGCTTGCGCAACACTCAATGTCGAATATTTCGGTCAGGAAGCCCATGCGGCGGCCGAACCTCACGCCGGAGTGAACGCTTTGGACGCAATAGTAATTGCATACAATGCTTTGTCAGCTTTACGTCAGCACATCCGGCCCGATGCGAGGGTTCACGGTATTATTACTGATGGAGGGGTAGCGGCTAACATCGTTCCCGGTCACTCAGCTGGTGTATTCTTGGTTCGAGCGACTGAATTGGACTATTTAGAAGAATTAAAAAATAAAGTACTTGGATGTTTCAGAGCCGGAGAGCAGGCAACCAGTGCCAAGTTGGATTACAGTTGGGACTCAATCGTTTACCAACCACTAAAGAATAACAATACTCTGGCCAAACTATTTGTAGATAACTTCGAGTCGCTGGGGCAGGAAATCGACTTGACCGATTCAACGTCGACATTTGGAAGCACTGACATGGGTAATGTCTCCCAAATACTGCCAGGATTGCATGCATTTGTTTCTATAGCTCCTGCTCAAATTGCGGGACATACCAGGGAATTCGCACAGGCGGCTCAATCCGAACTCGGTATCAATGCCATGACAGACGCCGCGAAAGCCTTGGCAATGACCGTGGCTGACCTGTTCTCACAGCCGGAGCTATTGGTCAAGATGAAAGACGAATTCAAAACCCGCCAGGTGAATATATGAATTATTTTGTCGGGATTGATATAGGCTCGGTAAATTCTAAGATTGCCGTATTGAATGGTCGGTGTGCAGTTGTATTTTCCTTGACATCACCGACAAATGGCAAGCCGATTGCCGTTTCGAGAGAGTTGATAGCCCAGTGCGAACAACTCATAGGCAAAGAATACTCATTGACTGTGACCGGAAGTGCCCGCGACCTGGTTGGGAAAGAACTCCATGCGGATATTGTGAAAAACGAAATTACCTGTCAAGCGTTAGCCGCAGATTATTATTTACCTGAGGCTTCGTCTGTTATAGAAATTGGCGGCCAGGATTCTAAACTGATATTGCTTAGTAATGGGTTCGTCGAAAACTTTTCCATGAATACGGTCTGTGCCGCCGGTACGGGTTCATTCTTGGAGCATCAAGCGACTCGCCTTGGAATGCCGATCGAAAAGTTCGCCGACATCGGCTCGAATAGTGCCAACCCCGAGAAAATAAACGCCCGTTGTACTGTTTTTGCCGAATCAGACATGATACATGCCCAACAGTCCGGTGCTTGTCCATCAGATATAATCTTCGGTCTATGCCTGGCTTTGGCACGTAACTTTCTTTCCGACACCGGAAAAATCGGGGGTATAAAACCCCCAGTGGTTTTCCAAGGCGGTGTCGCCAGAAACCAAGCGATGGTAAAGGCGTTTACGGAAGTGTTAGGTATCGAGCCGTTCATTCCCAATCAACCCGAATTGTCAGGAGCTATGGGAGCCGCCTTGATACAGATACGCAATATAAAGCATAATGTAAGTACCGTTTCTTCCTGCATTTCTTAAATCATTTAGAAAGGTCATTCGTAATGAAAATTGCTGTAGACGCATCTGGCGGCGATTACGCACCATACGAGATTGTCAAAGGCGCTATCAAAGCCGCGCAAGAATTGAAAGATCAAGGGGTCGAAATAATACTGGTCGGTAAAAGACCAGTATTGCATGTCCAAGCCGGTAAACACCTAAAAAAATTGAATATATCCATAGTCCACGCTCCCCAAAATATAGACTTCCATGAACATCCGGTGGAAGCGCTGAAGTCTAAGCCGAAGTCTTCCATCGCCGTGGGAACTATGATGGTCAAGGAAGGTTTAGCTGATGCTTTCGTATCGGCTGGATCGACAGGAGCGGTATTATGTGCCGCCTATTTGTTACTGGGAAAAATCGACGGTATAGAGCGGCCGGCTCTGGGTAGTATTATCAAGCTTGTTCCCCATGCGCCATCTCTTCTACTCGACGCAGGGGCTAACTCTGATTGCCGTCCTTTGCACCTGGCTGAATTCGCAAGGCTGGGTAATATTTATGCAAAATATGTCATGGGAATTGAAACTCCTAGAGTAGGATTGATGAGTAACGGGTCGGAAGAAACAAAAGGAAATAAACTCGTCGTCGAAACCCATCAATTATTGAAGAACATGAACAATATCAAGTTCATTGGCAACATTGAAGGTCATGACCTGGTCCGGGATACCGCTGATGTAATCGTAGTTGATGGTTATACTGGCAATATCCTGATCAAGGCATTTGAAGGGCTGGGAGATTCAATCATCAAAATCAGGCAAGTCGGTCAAGCTGTTTCCTCTGCATCTCATCTTAGAGGACGAGCCTTACTGGCAGACGTAGGAATTGGTCACATGGCAAAGAGTATGGATTTCAGGGAGTATGGGGGGGCTTGTCTTCTAGGGGTGAAAGGAACAATTATCGTTTCACACGGGCGTTCACGAGCTAAAGCTATTAAAAACGCAATACTTACCGCAAAACGTACCGCTGAACAGCGCATTCCGGAATTAATTGCCCAGGAGGTTAAAGAGCATGCCAACTCAGTTACCGTATGACATCATTATAATCGGAGGGGGTCCGGCCGGACTTACCGCTGGTCTCTATACGAGTCGGGCTAAATTAAAAACTGCCATAATTGAAGGGAGTGCTATCGGCGGGCGAATGGCAGAAGCATGGGAAATTGAGAATTATCCTGGTTTCGTTGAGGTCATCAACGGCTATGATTTAACTCAACGTATGCATGAACAAACTAATAAATTTGGAGTCGAACATATTCAAACTGGTGTTAACGGTATTGAAGATAAAGGCTCTTACAAAGTCGTTAAAACCCGCCTGGGCGATTACCAGGCTAAAGCTTTAATCATTGCCGGAGGCTCTGAAAGACGAAAACTCGGCGTTCCGGGTGAAAAAGAGTTAGTTGGTCGCGGTGTTTCCTTTTGCGCCACATGTGACGGACCATTCTTCCGCAACAAAATTGTCGCTGTCATCGGAGGCGGCAATGGTGCTCTTAATGAAGCTGTTCATTTGACACATTTCGCCGAACGCGTGTTTATAATTCATCGTAGAGATTCACTAAGGGCGACACCGGTCTTGCAGGAAAAAGCCAAATCAGATCCGAAAATCAGTTTTATCTGGAATACCGATGTGGTTGCCATTGAGGGTAAAGATTCAGTAGAACGGTTAAAATTAATAAATACAAAAACGGGAGATGAGT
Source organism: Dehalogenimonas lykanthroporepellens BL-DC-9 (assembly GCA_000143165.1). Classification (NCBI taxonomy): domain Bacteria; kingdom Bacillati; phylum Chloroflexota; class Dehalococcoidia; order Dehalococcoidales; family Dehalococcoidaceae; genus Dehalogenimonas; species Dehalogenimonas lykanthroporepellens. Next base: position 602,948 of record CP002084.1, on the reverse strand, counting down.
CCATCCTGGAAGTCGGAGGAATATTCGTGGCTGTTGGACTAATCCCAAATACTGACTATTTAAAAGGCGTCGTAGACCTCGACCGGAACGGAGCAGTTGTTACCAATGTCCGAATGGAAACCAGTGTGTCTGGAATATACGCCGCAGGGGACGTAAGAGCTGATTCAGCCCGGCAGGTAGTATCCGCGGCCGGGGACGGAGCAACCGCCGCCTCTTATGCTCAGAACTATTTATCAGGAATAAAAACACAACAATAAGGTAAATATGAAAGTAGTATTACTGAAAGACGTACCAACAATCGGAAAAACAGGGCAGTTGAAAGATGTTCCTGATGGTTACGCTCGTAATTATCTTTTAAAAAACGGGTTGGCCGCTGTAGCCAGTAAACAAGCTACCAGTCTGGCCAACGCAAAGGTGGAAGCCGAGCGTAATAAGCAGGCTAAATATGAAGCCGAACTCGAAGGAATAGCGCGATCTCTGGAGAAACTCGTCCTGGAGATTCCCGGAAAAACCGGTTCCGGGGAAAAACTATACGGAGCCATAACCTCAACGGACATTGCTGATGCCATATCCAGCACATCCGGAATTTCGGTCGATAAAAGGAAAATTATTTTAGACGAACCAATCAAACAGTTAGGCACCCACTCTGTGGTGGTCAAGCTGTCGAAGTCAATCGCTCCGTCTGTAATCGTCAAGGTAATTTCCAAAGAAAGCTAGGGGGTTAATTCGGTGGTAGAAAATAAACTGCCCCCTCACGATATTGCGGCTGAAGAAGCAGTAAATGGATCTTTGTTAATCGATGGCAAAGTAATTTACGACATCGCTACTTTCCTTAAACCTCAAGATTTCTACTCGGACGCAGGACGTTATATCTTCGAAGCCGCGTTATCACTGTTTCAAAGGGGTTCGGCCATTAACCAGGTAACAGTGGCCCAGGAACTTGAAAGGCAGAACAAGTTGGAAACGGTTGGTGGAGCGGCCTATCTTTCCCACTTGATTAATGTGGTTCCCACATCCCTGGACGCCGAACATTATGCCCATATTGTTTATAATCTTTCGGTCTCCAGACTACTGATAACCGCCGGGCAACAAATATCTCAAATAGGATATGCCGCTAATCCCGATCCGGGCACGGCTATAGCCGGCGCGGAAACACTTTTATTCAACATCCGGAATGAGCGGACAACGCTGGATTTCGTTCATATCAAAAACATTCTCAGCCGCTACCTGGAACCTCCCCCGGACCGTGAGCAATTGGAAACAGTACCGACCGGTTTCCATGGGCTCAACGACTATATCGGAGGAATGAAGCGAGGTGATTTAGTTATCGTGGCCGGGCGTCCCGGCATGGGTAAAACCTCATTCGGTCTTAATATCGGCAGAAACGCGGCTGTTGACCATCATGCCTGTACAGCCATTTTTAGCCTTGAAATGTCTGCTGAATCACTCGTAGACAGGTTAGTCGCAGCAGAATCAGGCCTTAATACCAAGCATTTTCAACCCGGTCTGGCAACACCAGATGATGAAAACCGCATAATGCATGCCATCGGGAATCTTTCCGAAGCACCTATATATATTGACGACAGCCCACAATTACGTATTTCTGACCTGAGAGCAAAAGCACGTCGGTTAAACTTTGAGAACAAACTTGATTTGATAGTCGTTGATTACCTGCAACTACTACAGGGGGATTCCTCTTCCGGCAGGGATAACCGGGTTCAAGAAATTAGTTATATCTCACGCTCTCTCAAAGGAATTGCCCGTGAGTTGAACGTACCTATTATGGCCTTGTCACAGTTATCACGTGCTGTTGAAGGACGCCCTTCGCATCAACCGCTTTTGTCCGATCTTCGAGAGAGTGGTTCCATTGAGCAGGATGCAGATATTGTCATATTCATCTACCGGGAAGAAATGTATTTCAAAGAAGAAGAATGGGCGGCACAGTTTCCCGATCGTGAATATCCTAGAGAAATAGCGGATATCATAATTGCCAAACATCGCAATGGCCCAACAGGCAATGTAAAAGTCAGATTCAGACACGCTCTGACAAAATTCGAAAACCTGCAAACTGTGGCTGAAATTGGATAAACGTAATGGCTTTTTGTTATCCTGACCGCTTGGAATTCTTCGGAATTCCCAAATATTTCCTGTCTGTGGTTATGCCTGAAATAGATGATATCAATGAGTTGAAGGCAACCATCTTATTCTTTCAACTATATTATTCCAAAAAGACCGCCCGGCGTTATGTTACTGATTACGAACTGACATCATTTAAAGAGTTAGGGTTGACGCTGGAACAAGTCAGAACGGTAATGGGCCGTAGTTCCACCTCCAAACACATCATAAAAATCCATAGACCGAATAACGCTGAAATATATATCCTGAATGATAAAGAAGGTCAAACGACCGCTCAGTATATTCTTCAACATAAAATATTAATCCCGAACGTTGAGGAGTCCCAAGCTCTTGGCGGTTCACCAATTGAAGATGATTTCGAAATTGCGAGTGTGTTTCATTTATATGAAGAAAACATCGGTCTCCTGACACCGATTATCGCTGACGAAATCAAGACTGCGTTAACCTTATACCCCGTGTCTTGGATTAAGGAAGCAATTTCAGAATCGGCCAAAATGAACAAACGTAACTGGCGTTATATCAGTAAAATATTGGATAATTGGTTGTCACAAGGAAAGAACGATGGAACATATCGGGAAGATAATAAAGAACAGAGCAAGTACCTCAAAGGCGCCTACGGAAAACACGTTCAACGATAATGTGGGTACAAGCGTAACCGACAATAACCATTGTACTGTCTGTGGAGGAGCTAATTTCGTCTACCCGAAGACACTGGACGGAAAAACTGACTACTCCAGAATAATCCCCTGCCAGTGTATTTCCGGGCAAACAGGAGAATCTCCAAAACGTCAAAGACTCTTGGATTATTCCCGGCTGGGCAATATGAGGCAACTCACATTTGAGAATTTTAACCTTGATTTTAGAAAAGATACCTCTGCGCCTGACAAACTCGAATTAACAACGGCCTTCGAAATGTCTCTGAATTTCGCATCGGACCCCAGAGGGGTGTTGTTGATTATAGGCCCTTCCGGCGCAGGGAAAACTCACTTGGCTGCGGCAATCACCAACAAGTTGATCGAAACCGGCAAACCTGTGATATATATGTCGACGCCAGATTTATTGGACGAATTGCGAACTAATCTACCTTACCACGACAGGGATATTCCAGCCATATTCGAACAGCTAAAAAATATTCCGGTCCTGATTCTGGATGATTTCGGGATCCAAAATTACACTCCCTGGGCTAAAGAAAAAATCGACCAGTTGATAACCTATCGCCTGCACCAGGACTTACCTATGGTAATAAGCACAAATACCCTTGTAGAAAACATGGAAGACCGTTTGAAAACCAGATTGGCAGACCCTAGGTATTCCAAAACCATTTCTCTATTCAACACAAGTGATCTGGCACAAAATTGGCCCGACGGACTCGCTCTCCAAAAGAAAATGACATTCGACAATTTTGATCGAGATAGGATAAACCTACCCGGCGATATTAGAGACAATTTAAAAAGAGCCTACAAGCTCGCTCAAGATTTTTCCAAAATGCCTGAAGGATGGTTGATTCTTCAAGGTGTCACTGGCTGTGGCAAGACACATCTTGCGGCTGCCATAGTAAACTATCGTTATAGTATCGGGCTCCCGGCAATATTTTCAGTTGTGCCGGAATTTTTGGATCATCTGAGATCTACATTTACGCCAGATAGCCCGGTATCCTACGACAATATTTTCGACCGCATCAAAACCGCGCCATTTCTTGTATTCGATGATTTCGGAGAACACGCGACCAGTCCCTGGGCTCGCGAGAAGCTTTATCAGGTAATCAGTTATCGCTACAATGCTCAATTACCGACAGTAATTACCACGCGTGTTGCGCTTGATGAACTTGAGCCTCCTATCAGTTCAAGGTTTATAGATCACCAATTCAGTCTTGTCTTTAATATAACCGCACCAGATTACCGGGGTGATTCCATTAAACACAAGATCTCGCATGGCTTATCCCAAAAACACAATCGCTGAATGATATTTATTGATTTTATTTTACCAGTATCCAGGTTTTATCCAACCAAATGAATAGTGACTTACACTGGCTTCTGCCGCATCTGAGACAGGACTTGGCCTACAAAAAGCTGTATGAACATTTATCTTCTAAACAACAGCAGCTTGATATCACCGTCTTGGATGCTGTCAGGCCAATTCTTATAGCGGCTTTATTTCAAGAAATCAATCAAAGTTTGCTGATAGTTACTCACAACCACGAAAGAGCTAGGAAGATTGAAGAACAACTTTCCTTGTTTGTACCTGATGGGCAAATACGGCTATTTCCATATTTTGAGTTCGCCCCTTTTAATCATGAAATAATTGATATTGACTTGGACAACGAAATAATCAGGTTCTTATCAACTGTTTTTGGCCAGAATAACGATAGGCCACAGGTAATCATAGTTTCCATTGATGCCCTAGTCCGGTTATTGCCAGCGCCTTCGGATTTCTCCGCAATCAGCCTTAGTGTGTTTCCTGGTCTGGATATAAGTCCTGAAAGCATCTGCAAACAACTCGACACCTTTGGGTACAGATATGAGAATATTTCAGATACCCCGGGTACATATTCGCGACGCGGAGGCATTCTGGACATATTTCCTCCTGGAAGTGATGCCCCAGTCCGGTTGGAGTTTTTCGGCAACAACATTGAGACCCTAAGGATTTACGACCCTGCTTCTCAGCTGACAAAAAAGCATATCGAATTTGCTACAGTAGGCCCGGCCAGTCTTATATTAAAACCCCAAAAGATATCAACAGTTTTAGGATCATCGCCGATTGAATGGAAAAACCTCGCCCTGATAGATGAATATAATTCTCTGGTTAATGGAAAACAGCCTGAATACTCCCGCTTCTGGCAACCGTTTTATAATCAAAGTACGATCTTGGATTATTTACATTCAAAAACAATAATATTATTAGATTCACCGGAGCTGATAGACCAGAAATGGGCGTTCATATCCTCTGAAACAGAGTTGCGCCGTCAGGAACGTATTTCCTGTGGTGCAATCCCGGACAATTATCCCTGGCCATTTATGGATTGGGATCAGTTGAAACAAAGCTTTTCCACTCATTCAATAGTCGGTCTTCTAGGATGGAAGGCAATTCAGCAACAATTATGTTTTGACGTTTCTCCCGCTCCCAGTTATGTAGGCAAGCTCAATTCATTTTTTCAGAGTGCTCATGAGAGGGTCATAAATGGTAAAACCGTTGTCATCGCCGGTTATCAAAAAGCTAGAATTGAAGACTTGCTTACGGAAAATAATATTAATTTTATCAGAACTTCACCCCAAAACCATATAACCAATACACCCGGATCGGTAATCCTTAGCTCCACTCAACTGGATAAAGGATTTTTATTAGGTGACCAGATATCAATTTTTACTGACCTTGAACTTTTCGGTTTTTCCAAAATTCCGAGACAACGCAGATTACCCTCAGTTGCAAAAACGCCACATGTTTCCGATTTATCAAAAGGTGAGTATATAGTCCACGTCGAACATGGAATAGGTATTTATCGAGGAATTGTAAAAACCAAAGCCGCTGGCTCGGTCAGCGACTATATACTTATTGAATACTCCAAGGGCGATCGTTTGTACGTTCCAGTCGATCAGATTGGGAGGATTTCCCAATATATCGGTGCTACCGGCAAAAACCCAAAATTGAACACGCTGGGTTCCGAGGATTGGAATAGAGCCAAGAGAACGGCTGAAAACGCGGCTGACGAAATTGCCGAGGAATTTCTACAGCTATATGCCGCGCGACATGCTGCCGTCGGATTTCAATATTCAGAAGATACGATATGGCAACGTGAACTGGAGGATTCTTTCCCTTATACCGAAACGTCCGATCAACTCCAGGCTATTGATGAAATCAAGAAAGACATGGAGCAGCCCCAACCAATGGATCGACTCGTGTTGGGCGATGTCGGTTATGGAAAAACAGAAGTGGCTCTACGAGCAGCTTTCAAAGCGGTGATGGATAATCGACAGGTAGCGATATTGGTACCGACAACAGTACTTGCTCAACAGCATTATTCGACTTTTTCTCATAGATTAGCGGCTTTTCCCATTACCATCGATTCATTGAGTCGTTTTCGTACGGATACCGAACAATCCTCAATTATTGAACGCCTGGCATCAGGCAGTATCGATATCATCATAGGAACCCATCGTTTATTACAGGGCGATGTGAAATTCAAGCACCTTGGCTTGGTAATCATTGACGAAGAGCAGAGATTCGGTGTTCTTCACAAAGACTATTTTAAAAAATTACGCAAAGAAATCGACATCCTGACTCTTTCAGCTACACCGATTCCTCGTACGTTGGAACTGTCATTGAGCGGTATTAAAGATATTAGTATAATTGACACCCCTCCCCAAGAGAGACACCCTGTTAAAACTGTGGTTTCGTCTTTCGACGAATATCTAATCAAGGACGCTATAATTTCTGAGATGGAGCGAAATGGGCAAATATTCTTTGTGCATAATCGTATTGTGGATATATTCCGTATCGCCAATCAATTAAGGAATATTGTTCCGGAAGCTTCAATACAAGTAGCCCATGGCCAGATGTCGGAGAGAGAATTGGAACAGGTTATGTCTAGTTTTGTCGACGGCGACATTGACGTACTCGTCTGCACCACAATAATTGAGAGTGGCGTAGATATTCCAAACGCCAACACCATCATCATCAACGATGCTGATAAACTTGGGTTAACCCAATTATATCAATTAAGAGGAAGGGTTGGGCGTAGCACCCAATCAGCATTTGCTTACTTGCTCTATGATAAGAATCGTGAATTCAAAGGCAATTCAGCACAACGCCTTCAGACTATTTATGAGGCTGCATCACTTGGCTCGGGTTACACTATCGCTCTCAAGGATTTGGAAATCCGTGGTGCCGGGACATTATTGGGATCTAAACAAAGCGGACAAATCAGCGCGGTAGGGTTCCATCTTTATTCGGAATTGCTTAAAGAGGCAATAGCCGCGAAGCAGAAGCTCATCCTTCCAAAACAACCTCAACCAGATAATGCCCGCCGAATCAAACCACCAATCATTGACGCGCCACTAAATGCGTATATTCCCGAGAGTTATATAACTGATGAGTCGGAAAGATTAAATTATTATCGGGTTTTATCATCAACCGATTCATTATCCGACTTGGATAAATTAACTGTCGAACTCACGGACCGATTCGGAAAAGCCCCCCCGGAATTGACAGATCTGTTTTTCGTTTCTCGACTCAGGATACTTGGAAGACAAGCCGGTATTAGAAGAGTCGCAATTACAGCGGATAATATGAGGCTGGAATTCCATAATAGCGTTGACCCAAAATGGTTTGAAGAAGTCGTTCAGGGCTCCCGTGTAGTTTCAGGAAAGCGTTCCGTTGATATTCGCTTTGATTCAAAGCCACTCTGGAACGATCAAGCTGAGAGAATACTATGGCATTTGTCAAAGAAAAGAGCATGTTAAATTGACACGCTTTTTCTTTTCTTAGTTATCTTTGGTGGGCTCGGCAGGTTTCGAACCTGCGACCAAGCGGTTATGAGCCGCCCGCTCTGACCACTGAGCTACGAGCCCGGTAGCCCGTTATAAGTAATGCTCACCTTCAGGAATTTCGTCATCACCTTCATCTTCTTCCGTTTCGGAGGAGTTGCGAGCAGTCTTGATATTAGGAACTTCCCCTTTCGGTTTAAAGACGGGAGGATAGTCAAACATTTTCTCTTCATCATCCTCCCACAATTGCGTGGTCGGATTCCAGCGGCGTTTCCTTTCGTTGGGATCGAAAGACTCGGCGATCTTTTCCTGCTCCAATGCGGCCTTGTACATTTCCTGTTCTTTGGGATCCGCAGAAGATGATTTTGCAGCCCAGTTGGCATAATCCCGAACGGCCGTTTCTTTCGTCCTTTCTTCGTCAGCCTCTTTCTCTTTACGGGCTACTTCTTCTTTGGCCCATTCGACCCATGCTTCAGGGCCTTTCCCGCATGCCTGCTCCCGTTCCTTTCTCCAAGAAGCTAGCGGATCCGGGTTTTTAATTTTATCGTCCTCCATTTTGCGCTGGGACAACCACATTTTTTCGTCTGCTTTGTCCTTGGCGCGCATATAATGATCTTTAGGTAACGAGGTCACATGAGTGAAGGCTGATATGATTCTATCGCATTCATTCTCACATTTCGGACAGGCAGTAATTGCGTCACACTCACTAAAAGGTCTTCTCAATTCGAACGTATGTCTACAATTAGGGCATATATACTCGTATATTGGCATTTCTCAATCCTCCAAGGTTGCTTTTAACGTTAAAATTGTATCACTATTGTGCGATACCCGGCAAGCTAGAAAGTTTAGACACTGAACTATGTCGTGCAAAGGTTCAGAAACATGTGGGACTTCGGGGGAGGTGATAGCAGGGAGTCTGTATAGTGAAGCAGATATATGTAGCAAGCTATTACCGCAGAGGCTATAGTCGTTGGATGCAGAAGATCAACGATATCCTCTCTCACCCCAGGTCCAGGGAAATTGAGCAAAGGATAAAAATCATCGAGTTCTTCGATGAGTATGGCGCAGAAGCTGCCAGGAAAGCCTTCGGCTAGAGCCGGTCCACCGTTTACCGCTGGAAGCAGAAGCTCAATAACTCAGGCGGTCGGCTCTCCAGCCTGGCTCCAGGGGATAAGGCACCCAGGAGCCGGCGAAAGCGCCGACCTGACCCCTTTATCTCGGGGTTCATCCTGGATTACCGCACCAGACATCCCGGGGTGGACAAGGTGACCATAACCCCGGTGCTCAAAGCCGCCTGTGAGGCTAAAGGCATTAAACCGCCTTCAGAATCAACCGTCGGCAGAATCATTGGGGATCTCAAGAAACAGGGACGGTTACCCAGAGGGGGAAAGCTCACTATCAATGGCAGAACCGGCCGGCTACATGAGAAAGCATCACGCAAAGCCATTAAGAAAACCCGGAGAAAGGGCTTCCTGCCGCGTTTGCCGGGAGAACTGGTAGAGTGAGGTATGGTAAAATCCCAGTCAACTGAGTCGGTTTCCCACCTTAATCTTGCCCCGATTCTGTCTAAATGATGGGGTCAACCTCAGTTGTTAGCCTGGTGACCACTCTGATTTACCCTTCGTTATTGAAACCCCTTTTCATGATGAAGATAGAAACACCTTCCACCAGAGAGTCTAATAGTCTCGTTAAAGCTATTTTCTTGTCAAAAGAACGTCCCATGGGATAGAATAATCTCTCATCCACTCGCCCCTGTAGCTCAGGTGGATAGAGCACCAGCCTCCGAAGCTGGGAGCGAGCGTTCGAGTCGCTCCAGGGGCATGATTTACAAATACATTCAGGGAGGGGCTACTATCAAAAGCGAACTTGCTGAACTCCGATGGCATGGAAGAGGTGGCCAGGGTGCAGTCACGTCAGCCGAGTTGATTGCGCAAGCGGCTATTAGCGAAGGGAAATTTGCGCAGGGATTTCCGAGTTTTGGGCCTGAGCGACGTGGTGCTCCTGTAATGGCTTTCAACCGGATAAGTATGAATAAACCTATAAGGAACCGTGCCGGTATTACTAATCCGGACGCGGTTATTGTTCTGGATGCCAGTTTGATAGAAATTGCCCGGGTTACTTCAGGTCTGAAAGATGGCGGGATATTGGTGATTAATACATCCAAAAGCGTAGATAGTTACTCGGAATTGAATAAAAAATGGCGAGTCGCTGTAATAGATGCCAATACCATTGCCCGTGAAGAGTTGGGAGTGACAATAGTCAATACCACCATGCTTGGGGCTCTTATCAAAGCCATGGGGATTATCGATATAGAATCTATGACTGAACCTGTCAATCATAGATTCGGGAAAATTGCGGCTAAGAATCTCAACGCAATGAAAAGAGCTTTTGAGGAAACCAGGATAAAGGAGCTTGAATAACATTGGCTAAAGCAGAGCATGAACTGACCTGGAAAGACATTGAGATAGGGGCTGTGGTCACCGAACCGGGAAACGCCGCGATTTATAAAACCGGAGATTGGCGATCTCAAAAACCCGATTATGACTTTAAAAGGTGCATAAAATGTGGAGTATGTTACATTTTCTGTCCGGAAGCGTGTATTCATCAGAATAAAGCTGGATTTTTCGAGGCAGATTTCTACTATTGTAAAGGTTGCGGTATTTGTGCCTATGAATGCCCTACCAGAGTAATTACCATGCGGGAGGAAACAGAAAAATAATGTCCAAACGTGTTGGTGTTGAAGTATCGATTGCCTTAGGTGATGCCGTCAAAATGGTAAATCCGGATGTCATTGCCGCTTATCCCATAACCCCACAAACTCATATTGTGGAACATCTTGCAGAATTGGTTGCTCAAGGAGAACTTGATGCTGAATACGTACCTGTAGAATCTGAACATTCAGCAATGAGTGCCTGTTTAGGCTCTGCGGCCGCGGGCGCCCGTACATTTACGGCTACCGCAGGCCAGGGTTTGGAATTGATGCATGAAGTGCTATATGTCGCTTCCGGAATGCGTTTACCAATTGTCATGGCTGTTGTTAACCGTGCCTTATCAGCTCCGTTGTCTGTATGGGGAGATCATTCTGATGCCATGGCGGTAAGGGATACCGGATGGATCCAGATTTTTACTGAAAATGGACAAGAAGTGGTAGACCAAACTATCTGTGCTTTTAAGATTGCGGAACACCATGATGTGTTATTCCCTGTGATGGTCCATTTGGACGGGTTTCACCTGTCGCATGTAATCGAACCTATTGAAATGCCGGATGAGAAAAAAGTCTGCGAGTATTTGCCGGCTAATACAAATCCATTCACCCTACATCCTTCCAAACCGATTGCCATGGGAGATTTTGCGCCACCGGTGGTATTTACTGAAGCCAAATGGGCTCAGGAGAAAGCCATGCTGGGGGTTAAAAAGGTAATAAATGAGATATGGGATGAATTCGCTGTTAAATTTGGCAGGACCTATAAGCCGGTCGAGTGTTATAAATGTGAAGGCGTAAAGAATGTTCTTGTGACCATGGGTAGTTATTCCGAAACCGCCATGACAGCCGTCGATAATCTTAGGGAAAAAGGCGAGGATATCGGTCTGATTAGAATTCGCTTATGGCGTCCTTTCCCTTTTGAAGAATTGAGAGCAGTTCTGAAAGGCGTAGAAAACGTTATTGTCCTGGACCGAAGTATTTCGCCCGGAGCTTCAGGGACGGTAGCTTCCGAAATCAAATCGGCTATGTATACCGAAAAAGAAAAACCGACTGTTAAGAGCTATATCGGCGGCCTTGGTGGCAGGGATATTACCGTAGAAGGGTTCGAAGACCTGATAAAAGACGGCATAAGTGACCGGAATGAATATAACGGTATCGAGTTTCAGATGGTAGGGGTCAGAGAATAATGCAAAATCTGAGTATATATGCCTCGAGGTTGGTAGATAAGGCCGAACCGTTTGCACCTGGACACCGTGCTTGCATTGGTTGTGGCGAAGCTTTGGCTGTAAGATTGGCGGCGAAGGCTTTTGGGCCAAATACCATTGTCGTAAATGCCACCGGATGCATGGAAATTGTAGCTTCACAGTTGCCTTATACATCTTGGGAACTGCCTTGGATACACACGCTGTTTGAAAATGCTGCTGCTGTGGCTTCTGGGGTTGAAGTTGGCCTCAAGGCACAAATGAGAAAAGGAAAGATCCCTCAAGAAGATATAAATGTTGTGGCTATCGCCGGTGATGGTGGCACTTTCGATATCGGACTTCAGGCTTTGTCCGGAGCGCTTGAAAGGGGGCATAACTTCCTTTACATATGTTTCGATAATGAAGCATATATGAATACAGGCAAACAGCGTTCGTCAGCCACTCCGTTTGGTGCGTCAACGACAACTTCCCCCGCTGGAAAAGCACAATCCGGCCAGACTTCGTGGAAAAAGAATATGCCGGAAATTGCAGTGGCGCACAATATTCCATATGTTGCGACTGCTTCGCACAGCTATCCTTTTGATCTTATTGAAAAGGTCAAGAAAGGACTATCTGTTAAGGGCCCGGCTTATATACAAGTTTATTCTGCATGTCCTACCGGTTGGCGTTGTGATACCGATATCAGTGTCAAATTAGGGAGATTAGCTGTTGAAACTGGGGCGTACCCATTGTATGAAGTTGAAAATGGGAAATATAAAATGAGTCTGGTTCCTGAAAAATTAAAGCCGTTAAGTGAGTACACAAGTCTACAACGAAGATTCCGACATTTGAAACCAGACGAAATTACTGGGATTGAGGCTCGGCTCGTCGAAGAATTCAATAGACTGGTGGAGAAGGCCAAATGTCTGTAAATAAAGATTCCATCTATAATATCGTCGATGAAGTGGTTGTAAAGCATAATGGCGACCCGAGCATGCTGGTAGCGATGTTGCAGGATGTTCAAGCACAACTTTATTTTCTGCCTCGAGAATCAATTGTTCGTATAGCTGAAAAACTCGATATTCCATTGACTCGTGTTTATAGCGTAGCAACTTTCTTCAGGGCTTTTAGTTTAAAGCCCAGAGGCAAGCATAATCTGAAGGTTTGCATGGGTACCGCCTGCCATGTGAGGGGCGCCGAAAAAGTTCTCGATAAAATCGAAACAGAGTTGTGTGTGTGTGCTGGTGAGACTACGAAAGATATGAAATATACAATTGAAACTGCTAATTGTGTTGGCGCCTGCGCTTTAGGCCCTGTTGTGGTTGTTGACAACGAGTTCGTCGGGCAAATGACCACGGATAAGGTCAAAACAATTCTGGAGAAATGTAACTGATATGGTTAATATAGAAATGGAAACATGCAGATTGACAGATTATGCTGATTTGGAGTCTTACAGAGCTAATTTACAGGCAAAAAAGACCGAAAACAAGGTAATTACAATTTGCTGTGGAACAGGATGTCTGGCATATGGCGCTTCCAAAATCGGGCAGTCTTTCAAAGATGAAATAAAGAACCAAGGATTGGAAGGGACTGTTTCTGTTAAATTCACCGGTTGTCAGGGGTTTTGCGAGAGAGGGCCGTTAGTTGTAATTCGTCCGGAAAACATTTTATACCAGAGAGTAAAACCGGAAGATGTATCTCGCATTGTTACGGAGACCATTCGTAATGATCTGATACTTGATGACTTACTGTATACAATTCCGTCTACAAATGAAAAGGTTCGCTGTGAGGAAGATGTTCCTTTTTATAAAAAACAATTGAGATTGGTCTTTGGTACCAATGGGTATATTGATCCCACCAGTTTAGATGATTATATACAGGCCGGTGGATATCAAGCATTAAATAAAGTACTATCATCAATGTCTCCCGATGAAGTTGTGGATGAAATTAAAATATCCGGACTTAGAGGCAGAGGTGGGGGTGGATTCGCAACAGGGGCTAAGTGGGAGATTACCCGCGAGGCACCTGGCGAGCTGAAATATGTGATCTGTAATTGTGATGAAGGTGACCCCGGGGCTTTTATGGATCGTTCTCTTATGGAGGGTAATCCCCACTCAATTATCGAGGGAATGGTTATCGCCGCATACGCTGTTGGTGCTCGTCAAGGATATATTTATATAAGGAATGAATATCCCGTTGCACTGAAAAATTCAGAAATAGCAATTAAAAAGGCTGAAGAGAAAGGATTACTTGGAAAAAACATTCTGGGTACCGGATTCGATTTTTCAATCAAAATAAGTCGCGGAGGTGGCGCATTTGTTTGCGGTGAATCCACCGCGCTGATGGCTTCTATCGAAGGCCGGACAGGCGAACCAAGAGCGAACTATATTCATACTTCTGAAAAAGGGCTTTGGGAACGTCCGACTTTATTGAACAATGTTGAGACTCTGGCAAATATTCCCTTAATAATCAACAAGGGTGCCGAGTGGTTCTATGGGATAGGAACGGGGAACAGTAAAGGTACCAAGATATTTTCTTTAGTTGGTAAAGTACATAATACGGGATTGATCGAAGTTCCAATGGGAATTACGCTTCGAGAAATCATATATGAGATTGGCGGAGGTATTCCGGGTGGAAAGAAATTCAAGGCGGTACAAACGGGGGGGCCGTCAGGTGGATGTTTACCCGAAGAAAAACTGGATTTGTCTGTAGATTTCGACGAACTGTCCAGAGCAGGATCCATGATGGGGTCGGGCGCGATGATCGTCATGGATGAAGACAATTGCATGGTGGATATCGCCAGATACTTTTTGTCGTTCCTGGAGGAAGAGTCTTGCGGAAAATGTGTCCCTTGCCGTGAAGGATTGAAAAGAATGAGACAAATTCTTGATCGAATAATCGAAGGCAAAGGGCAGGATGAAGATATAGAATTACTTATTGACTTATCAGAATCATTAACAATGGGGGCTCTCTGTGGATTAGGTGGATCTGCAGGTAATCCCGTACTGTCCACTATTCGACATTTTAAAGACGAATACGTAGCTCACATCCAGGAAAAAAGGTGTCCAGCCGGTGTCTGTAAACCTTTGATTCGCTATTATATTGTCGAAGCAAACTGCAATGGCTGTAGCTTATGTATCAAAGAGTGCCCAGCTGATGCCATCAGCTTTCAAGGCAAGAAGCAACCGGTCAAACTGGATCAGGATAAATGCACCAAGTGCGGTGCTTGTTACGATATATGTCGTCTGAATGCGGTGGAGGTCAAATAAAGTATTATGGTTACGCTAACAATAAATGGGAGAGAATTTTCAGGCGCTTCCGGCCAGACACTGTTGAATATTGCACAAAAGGCCGGCATTGATATACCGACACTATGTCATTCGCACGCCGTATCTGACTATGGGGCATGCCGTGTTTGTTTGGTAGAGGTTGAAAAAAGAAATCGAAAAAGGTTAGTAACCGCCTGCCTTTATCCAATCGAAGAAGGACTTAAAGTCGCTACTGATTCAGAGCGTGTTATCAAGGTACGGAAAACAATTATCGAATTGTTGCTGGCTCGAGCTCCCGATTCCAATGATATTAAGGAACTTGCTACCAAGTATGGAATTGAGGCATCGCGTTTCAGAGATGTAACAGAAACTTCAAATGATAATTGTATACTTTGTGGGCTGTGTAACCGAGTGTGTGCCGAAGTAGTCGGGGTTGATGCGATTAGCTTGGTAAACCGAGGAACAAGAAGAGAAGTGGCCTTACCCTTCTATGATGAAACCAATGATTGTATTGCCTGTGGGGCCTGTTCGTATATTTGTCCGACAAAAGCGATACAAATGAAAGATACCAAGGAAATCCGCACAATGATCTGGCCTAATAGCAAAGCTGATTTTAAAATGCAGCAATGTGAATCATGTGGTGTGCATTACGCTCCTGTGAAACAATTGGAATATATAGCGCTAAAGAGCGGCTTGTCGGTTTCTGAATTCAATAATTGCCCCGATTGTCGTCATTGAACTCCGCTTGTTGTCCGGATAGAATTTCGGGGTGTGGCGCAGTTGGCTAGCGCGCAGCGTTTGGGACGCTGAGGCCGGAGGTTCGAATCCTCTCACCCCGACCAGAATACGTTAGTATCAGTGATATTGAATAACTTGGATAAATCGCCTTCCACTTGACTTCTTGATTTATTGAATTGGAATTAATAGCTGAAACATGAATAATAACGAAGCTTGTTATGATATAATAATTATCGGTGGTGGAATCGCCGGTTTGGCCTCAGCCAGTTTCGCAAACGGGTTGGGGAAAAAAGTGTTGTTGGTCGAAAAAGAGCGAATTGGTGGTAGTTGCACTCTAAAGACCTGTATGCCGACCAAATCTTTGATTAGATCCAGTGTATTGGCCAATAGCTTAAAGCGCGCAAAAGATTATGGCTTGGTTTATGAGTTATCCGGATATTCAGGTGACCAGGTATTTCCTTATATTCGAAATGTGATCGAAGAAGTAAATAAAATCGATAGCCCTGAAAGCTTCAATTCCATAGGTATCGATACCATCCTTGGGCCGGCCGAGTTTTTGAACCAACGACAAATAAAAGTCGGTGATCGTATCTATACATCCAAAAAGTTTATTATTGCTACCGGTAGTAAACAGGCAAAGATAAATATTACGGGCGCGGAACATTCGAATGTACTGAGTATTGACGGACTATTCAAATTGTCCAAACTTCCTGCATCGATGATTGTTATTGGTGGTGGCCCAGCAGGTGTAGAATTGGGTTTGGCACTTCGGTTGTTGGGTCTTGAAGTTACCATATTGGAAGCCTCAAAAGATATTCTGAATCGAGAAGATCAAGAAATTGTTGTCAAATTTCAGGAATATGTTACCAGACTAGGGATGGAGGTTGTAACGGGATGTAAAATCAGCCATATTGAATGTGCTGATAATCAGGTCAAGGTGATAGCCGTTGACCAGACTGATAAGGCCACTCACACTTATATTGCCGAAAAAGCATTGATTACTATAGGCCGAACGCCTGATATTGAGTCGTTGAACCTTGAAAATGCCGGGGTTAAATATTCTGTTAGAGGAATAACCGTCAATCCATCGTTGAGAACTAGTCGTCGCAATATATTCGCCGCAGGCGATGTGACAGGTATGACTTTCAACGCTTCAATGGTCGAAAGACAGGCGCTTATTGCGGCAGGTAACGCCTTGGTCCCTGTGATTAATCCAGAACGTAAATTAGGTGAAGTGGTATCAGTGATCTATACGGAACCACCAATGGCCCGTTTTGGTATGACGGAAAAAGAGGCCGAAAATAGATACGGAAAAAATAAGATAACTGTTTACAGGTACGATTATAGCAGATTAAGGCGAGCCAAAATGGAAAGACAGGCTTTCGGCTTGGCTAAAATAATATGTCGTAATAATGGCAAGATTATTGGAGCTCATCTGTGGGGCGAGCGGTCAGAGGAGTTAATACATGAGTTATTCCTACTGAGTGTTACAGGAAAGCCTCTGAAATATTTGCATGGAATCAGTCATGCCTATCCTACATACGGTGAGGGGGTGTTAAAACGTCTGGGAGATATGGCGTATGTAGACTACATGGCTGGAAACCCTTTTGTGAGAATAGGGCTGAAGCTTTTACCAGGTTTTGAAAATAAATTGAGCTTGATTAAAGATAAGCTTTAATAATAGTCGCGAAACTTTGACAGGAGAGGTTCGCGTGTTTAAAATATTTGTGCTTCTGCGGGTGTAACTCAGTTGGTAGAGTGCCTGCCTTCCAAGCAGGTTGTCGCGAGTTCGAGTCTCGTCGCCCGCTCCACTATGCTAGAAAATAATCAGTTAAAACACCTGTTGTTGGTGAAAAATTGACTGTATATCGGTCATACGGTTATTCGATCGGTTCCCATATACGGCTTGAGTGCGGCTGGTATGGTGATCGAACCATCAGATTCCTGGTAATTCTCTAAAACGGCTATCACAACCCTGGGTAGGGCCAAACCGGAGCCGTTGAGAGTGTGGACGTATTCAACTTTATTGTTGTCTTCCCGCCTGTATCTGATGTTAGCCCGCCTGGCCTGGAAATCAAGACAGTTAGAGCACGAACTCACTTCAAGCCATTCGCCAACACCCGGAGCCCAGATTTCTATATCGTAACTTTTACTTGAAGCGAACCCAATATCTCCAGTACACAATTCTACAATGCGGTAAGGCAACTCCAAAGCTTTCGCTATAGCTTCCGCATCATTCAAAAGCTTCTCTAATTCCTGATTAGAACTTTCCGGAGTAGTAAATTTATATAGTTCGACTTTGTCGAATTGGTGACCGCGTTTGATACCTCTGGTATCTTTGCCGGCACTCATTTTTTCTCGCCTGAAACAGGCAGTATAAGCGCAGTAGTGCTTTGGGAGTTCGCTTGATGCCAGGATTTCGTCTCTATGTAAATTGGTCAACGGGACTTCGGCAGTGGGTACCATCCAAAGATCATCATTGGCGTCTCTATAAAGATTGTCAGCGAATTTAGGTAGGTTGCCTGATCCAAACAGTGATTCCTGTTTAACCATAAAAGGGAGATACATTTCTGAATAACCATGCTGTCGAGTATGAATATCAAGGAAAAGTGAAATCAATGATCTTTGTAACCTGGCACCGGCGTTTTTCAAAACATAAAAACGCGAGCCGGATATTTTAACGCCTCTTTCAAAATCAATAATATCAAGTTGTTCTCCCAATTCCCAATGACTTTTGGGTGTAAATTCAAACTCCCGTTTTTCGCCGTAATATCTTCTTACAACATTATCGGCTTCTCCGGTCCCATACGGTACGCTGGGCTGAGGAATATTTGGTACCTGTAATAGAAGATCTTTCAAGCAACCTTCAATATCACGTAAACGTTCCTCAAGTTCGGATATTTTTTCCCTGACTATCCGGCCTTTTTCAGGGACTATCGGGCCGGACTTGGACAACGTTTTCTTTTGGCGTCTCAATTCATCCAGCGATTGCGATATGACCTTCCTTTCGTCATCAGCGGTGATTATTTCCTCAATAGGAGCTTTTGCCTGACGGTCATTCATGGCTTTCTTGATTACTTCGGGATTTTCTCTGAATAGTTTCAAATCTAGCATTGAGTTACTCCTTGGTTTTAAGTGTGGGAAACAGGATCACTTCCCGGATGGATTTCTGGTTGGTCAAGAGCATGACCAGACGGTCGATACCGATTCCGAGGCCGCCGGTAGGCGGCATCCCGTATTCCAGAGCCGTGATGAAATCGCGGTCTATAGTTTCTGTATCATCGGTTTGACTTTGAGTTTCGCCTTCCAGCTGTTGGGCGAAACGAAGATATTGCTCTTGTGGGTCATTCAGCTCCGAGAATGCGTTTGCGATTTCCATACCGTGTGCAAACGCCTCAAATCTCTCAACAATTCCAGATTCTCCGGGTTTGGTTTTTGCTAAAGGAGATAATTCAATAGGATAGTCAATGAGAAAACAAGGTTGTACGAGATTCGGTTCAATGAATTGCGCAACAAGTTCGTCTATCAGTTGCCCTTTATCTTTGGCAACATCAGCTTCTAATCCTGATTCAATCATTTTATTTCTTAATCCATCAGCATCTGAATAAGCCAAAAAATCTACCCCGGATTTTTCAAGGAGTAACGTTCGAAAATCTAATCTCGGCCAGGGTGGAGTGAAATCAAGGGTAATATCACCATAGGGTGCTTGGTACCCACCATAAATCTGCTCGACAATTCCGCTGACCATTTTCTCAGTCAAGTCCATCATGTCATTGTAGTCAGCATACGCCTTATAACACTCAAGCATCGTGAATTCTGGATTGTGCTTGACGGAAATTCCTTCATTTCGAAAAATACGCCCTATTTCGTAAACACCATCAAACCCCCCAACTAGCAATCTTTTTAAATACAACTCCAGAGCAATTCTGAGATACATACTTTGGTCCAGGGCATTGTGGTAGGTCACAAAAGGTCGGGCGGCTGCTCCACAAGCCTGAGATTGGAGAACCGGGGTTTCGACTTCCAGAAAACCATTATTATTGAGGAAATTACGTATCCCTGAAATGATCGAACAACGGGTAATGAAGATGTTTCTGCCTTCAGGGTTTGATATAAGGTCCAGATATCTTTGGCGATGCCGTTTTTCCGTGTCCTGCAATCCGTGCCATTTTTCGGGCAGAGGCTGTAATGATTTATTGATTATGACTAGGTTAGAAGTATTCACAGACGGCTCACCGCTTCGGGTACGGATTAATTGCCCTGTGGCCCCAACAAAGTCGCCGATATCGAGGTTCTTCAATGAGAAAATACTGGATTCGGATAGGTTTTTGGCACTACAGAATAATTGGATTTTTTGACTACTGTCGCGAATATCCAGAAAGCACAGTTTGCCCATGTCTCTACGAGATACAACACGGCCGGCAACTGTAACCACCCCCGGTTCCTTGCCATCTTTTTCAGCTTTTATCAGCGTATCTAACGCTTCAAGGTTAGTATGGGTTCGGTGGAATGTATTGGGGTAGGGGTTTATGCCTGCGTTTTTTAAATTCGCGACTTTTTCTAGGCGTTCAGTAAAAATTCCTGACGAGTCAAATGACATTAGACAAATACCTTGGATTTATTTTTTCTCATTATAGGTTAATGCCTATTCGGTATCAACGATATGTAAGAGTACAATACATATGGAACTTTTCGGGGTCAGTGATGAATTTATCCAGATAATAGCGTAGCGGGGGTATTTTGCTAATACTCCGATGGACTTTTTCGGAGTTGTACCAAATCAGGTACTCCATAAGCGGTCGGTTAAAATCAGACGGCTCATCCATGCTGTCGGTATGGTAATGGGCAAACTGTGCCCGAATGGTACGGTTAAACCTCTCCGGATAGCCATTGGGCCGTTTTCAGCTATTGAAGATATCGCACCAAGTGCCAAACCCCCATGGCCACAGAACAACTCTCCAAATCTGAAATTTATCGTCTTTTTTCCCACGGAAGCTTCATCTACCGCGTTGTTGTTTAATAATGTTTGAGTTATCATTGTTCTTATTGATTGTTGATTATAACACGATTAAGCTAGGCAATCAGTCAGCAACTTCAGTTTGGCTCCCCTCAAGTAGTCAGTAAATATGAATATTGCGCCTCACCCTTCTCCGCTCTCACACCACTACCATACTATCCCCGAAGCTGAAAAACCGGTACTCTTCGACAACTGCCGCTTCATAAGCCCTCTTAACATTATCCCACCCGGCGAAGGCCGCCGTCAGCATCAGCGGCGTGCCGCACGGCAGATGGAAGTTGGTAATCAGGCGGTCGATAACCCGGTATTCAAATCCGGGCAGAATGAACAACTCTACCCAGCCTTCGAACGGCTGTAAAGGCAGGCCGTAATTCTTTGCCGCCCATTCCAGCGTCCGTACCGCGGAAGTCCCCACCCCGTACACCCTGCCGCCTTTGGCTTTAACTTCATTGATGGCTTCTGCCGTTTCTTTAGTCAGGATGGCGAATTCTCTGTGGATAGGATGATTGGCGGGATTCTCTTCCTTGACCGGTCGGAAAGTATCCAGCCCGATGTGGAGCGTCACGAATAACAGTTTAATTCCTTTGGACTCGATGGTTTTCAGCAGTTCCGGGGTGAAATGCAGGCCGGCGGTCGGCGCCGCCACACTGCCGTTGATACGGGAATAAACCGTCTGATAGCGCTCCGGTTCATCCAACCGGTGATGAATGTACGGCGGCAGAGCCAGAATACCCAGGTCCTGCAATCTGTTTTCGTCAGATATTCGGATGTCGGCTATGCCGTCTTCGCTTTTTGACAGCACCTCAAATGTCACTCCGCTGTCCTGGCCGGATTGGTCGTGAAGTTCCACTTTCGTACCAGGGCTGAGTTTCTTCGACGGTTTCAGCAACGCCTGCCATTCATTTCCGGCCTTCCGGGTCAGTAACAGCGCCTCTATTTTGGCGCCGGTCCCAAATTTATGACCGTAAAGCCGCGCCGGTATCACCCGGCTGTCGTTAAATACCAGCGCATCGCCAGGCTCCAGGTAATCGATGATGTCACGGAACCGCCGGTGTTCGATGCTTCCGGTATCCCGGTTAAGAACCAGCAGTCGTGAGCTGTCACGAGGCTCAGCCGGCGTCTGGGCAATCAGATTTTCCGGCAGGTGGTAGTTAAAATCGGCAGTTTTCAAAACAGGTTATTATACCCGTTTCCGGTTCTACCCGGCCAGAAGCCGCCTGAATCCCGACCGGCATAGCACTTTATGTCTACTTCACGATATACCAGATTGTGCCATGGTTCTACACTATTAAGCGTGAAATTGGTGACATTGAAAAGCACCCGGCACCTCCGATAGGCTTTGGTAAAGCAAAAACAAAAGCAAGGAGGAAGACCGGATGCCAAATGATTGTATCGAAATCAGTCTTGGATTGCCACAATTGGAAATCCTGGAGCAAAAGGAAATGCCCGGGCAAATTATCGTGAGTGTCAAATATCGGCGAAAGGCCGTGGACTGCCCGCGGTGCGGTCAGACGACAAAGAAACCGCATGATTACAGCTGGCAATGGAAGCAGGACAGGAAAGTGAGAGACAAGCCAGTCTGGTTAAAGCTGTATAAAAGGCGTTTCAGGTGTCTGTGGTGCCAGAAAGTATTTACTGAGCCTGATGAAGTATTTGGGTCACGCAGGCGCTCCACACAACGATTGCGGTCTTACATGGGACAGACAGCGCTACATCAAACAGTCAGAAGAGTGGCGTTAATCGAACAGGTCGGTGAAGGGCTGGTCAGGAGGTGTGTAACTGAGGAAATTGGCAGATTGTTGGCAGAAGAGGGGTCGATATTACCCCCTGAAATACTGGGGGTGGATGAGTTTTCGGTCAAGAAACGCCATGTCTATAACACCACAGTGTGTGATTTACAAAGCCGGAAAATACTCGGGGTAATGGAGGGGAAAGGGAAGAAGAATCTTGAAGTATACCTGAACAGTCTGAGCGATCCCGAAAGGGTCAGGGCGGTTGCCATGGATATGCACGAGCCATTCAGGCAGGCAGTTCAGTTATGCCTGCCGCAGGCCAGAATCGTAGTAGACAAGTACCACTTTGTCTGGCATATCAATCAAGCCCTGGAAAAGACACGCAGCCGTCTTCAAGGCGGCCGAGGGAACACGGGTATAAGACGACGGCTTTACCAGAACCGGTATGCCCTGCTCAAAAGCGAAGATAAACTGACAGAACGGGAAAAAGCCACCTTAGCCGAATTATTTTTACATTATCCGGAAATAGAGAAAGCCTGGCAACTTAAAGAGGCTTTCAAAAACTGGTATCAATGTAAAAACAGAGGCGAGGCTGAGTACAAGCTGAAGGAGTTGGAAGACAAAATTAACAGCGGGCCATACCCTGAGTTTCAAAAGCTACTATGCACCATGAATGTATGGCGACATGAGATCCTGAACTATTTCGACTTTCGTATTACCAATGCCTTCGTCGAAGGTAAGAACAACCGGATAAAAACACTCAAGAGGCTGGCATATGGATATCGTAATGCCGAAAACTTCAAACTAAGAATTTTAGCAACAAATTACCAAGACGCGGAGGTAGTGTCCCGTCAAGTGGTGTAAATTCATCATTGGTGGTTTCCCGAATAATCAAGCTGGTAAAGCCATGATCAGGGGTTCCTCCTGCGCCCCTTCCAGCGTTTTCTTCATCGAATCCAAAGAAAAGTAGCGTCGTCCGACCTCCCACTCGTCCTGCTGTTCCATTAACACCGCCCCAATCAGCCTGATTACCGATTGGCTGTTGGGAAAGATGCCGACCACATTACTGCGGCGCTTGATTTCCTTATTCAGTCTCTCCAGGGGATTGGTAGAGTACAGTTGCCGCCAGTGTTCCCGGGGGAAAGCGGTATAGGCCAGGATATCCGGTTCTGCCTCTTCCAGTTGGTCGGCAACAGGACCGAATCGGAGTCTGAGGTTATCGGCTACCCGGCGGAGCTGGCTGCAAGCGCTGTCGCGGTCAGGTTGAGCGAAGATGGTACGGATAGCGGCAGATACCATAGCCTGGGCGCCCCGTGGCACTCTGGCCAGCGCATTGCGCATGAAGTGCACCCGGCAACGTTGCCACGATACCCCGGTGAGTACCGTGCTGATGGCTTCCTTCAGCCCCAGATGAGCATCACTGATTACCAGCATCACCCCGCTCAAACCACGGCTGACCAGCCCCCGCAGAAACTCTTTCCAGAATACACCGTCTTCACTGGGGCCGACCTCAAGCCCGATGATCTCGCGTTCTCCGGTTTCACGGACTCCGTAGGCGATAATTACCGCCTGACTGACCACCCGCCCTAATCCCTGACCTTGACGTAGGTCGCATCCAGCCACAGATAGGGATAACGCCATAACAAAGGCCGGTGACGCCATCGTTCCACTTCATCGTCCAGAGCCCCGCATATTCGCGATACCTCGCTCTTACTGACCCCGTTAAGACCCAGTGACTGAACCAGAGATTCCACCTTGCGGGTGCTGATGCCCAAACATAGGCTTCCTGGATTACCGCCAGCAAGGCATGTTCCGCCCGGCGCCGGGGCTCGAGCAAGCTGGGGAAATAACTGCCGTCCCGCAACCGGGGAATCGCCAAGGGTATCGTGCCGGCCCGGGTGTCCCAGATACGCCCCCGGTAGCCGTTACGGTAGGTTAAACGACCGTCACTGCGCTCATGTTTCTCAGCTCCGGTCTTCTGCTTAACCTCAAGCTCCATGACCGCTTCGGCCAGCATTTTCACCCCTTCTCTCAGAAAATCAAGATCACCGTCGCTTCCTGACTTGCGTAGCAGTTCCAAAAGTGTCATCCTGTCTTTGGCCATTGTTGTGGTTACCTCCTGAAAGTCTTTGTTGTTATTTTCTTTCAAGAAACCACACAATGGCCTGCTTTTTCAATTCCAGGAATTTACACCACGTACGGGGATTCTACTGACGCGGAGGCTGTTTCACGCTAATTGACGTAGAACCTGTGCCATTAAGTTCTTGATATATTATATGGTTTGTGCTATTATATGTTCTGTTATTATGCCGGCGAAGAGTCTCCCCGCCGTTGTCATTGCTTCTTTTCCTTCGTAAATCAAGTATTCGTTTCCTTCGTTTTTTTTGTAATACGAAGTTTTTTCCCCGGTGGCTGAAAAACGCCGTTTGTGTTATCCTGAAAACCCATGAAAATACTTATTTCCAATGATGACGGTATCAACGCCGCCGGGCTGTGGGCCCTGGCAACCCATGCCGCCGACACGGCACCTATAGCCGTAGTCGCACCGGACCGGGAACAATCTGCCACCGGCACTGCCATCACCCTGCGTCAGCCCCTGCGGGTGCGCCGGGCGGACTCACCGCTTAACGGCCTGGAATGTTTTGCCGTGGAAGGCATGCCGGGTGACGCCGTCATCCTGGCTCTGGAGAATCTGGTGTCCCGGCCGGTAGACATGGTCATTTCCGGCATCAACAACGGCCCCAACATGGGTGACGACGTTCTCATTTCCGGCACGGTAGGCGCCGCCCTTCAGGGTTACCTGCGTAATCTGCCGGTGCTGGCCATCTCGTCGGCCGGAGTGGATTCGGCCAACCTGGAAGTACCGGCCCGGCTGGCCGCCGTCATCGCCGCCGATGTCCGTGACGGCAAACTGCCGCCGGATATCTTCCTGAACGTCAATGTTCCGGACGTTCCCCTGGAAAAGATAGAAGGCATCGAGCTGACCGTACTGGCTCACAAGACCAACATCGACTCCGTCAAGGAAGGCCACGACGGACGACGGGAGTTCTACTGGCTGGTACGCCGTCAGCTGGATTTCGAAGCGGTCGCCGGCACCGATATCGACGCCATTGAACACAACCGGATTTCAGTTACCGAACTCCATGCCAATTTGTTCCGCCGCCCGACGGTAACCGGGCTGGCAGACCTTTGCCAGGATTGGCTGAGCCGCCTCGGTAAATAGCCGCCCTTCACCTTCCCTTGCCTTCTGCGGTATAATATAGCCAAATTCAGTCCGCTTGTATCCGGCACCGGAACGAGACGGCAATAGCCCCGGAGGAAAACCTTCGCCGCTTTGCCGGGAAGGTTTTTGTATTTTAATGACCGAACGGAATATCACAATCGGTTTCATCGGCGCCGGCCGCATGGGTTCGGCGCTGGCCGGTGCGCTTTCCGCCGCCGGTTATCCGGTCACGGCTGTTGCCAGCCGCAGTGATGAGTCAGCCTGCAAACTGGCCGGCAGACTGCCGTCAGCTTCCGCGGTCAGTCCGCAACAGGCGGCCGATACCGTTGAACTGCTTTTCATCACCACACCCGACCGCGCCATCGCCGAAGTCGCCGGCAGTATCGCCGCCCGCCCCGGCCTGATGGTCTGCCATGTTTCAGCGGCCACACCGCGGCTGGCTCTGGCTTCACTGGAAAATGAAGGGGCTCTCACTGGCGTTTTTCACCCCCTGCTGGCGGCAGGCTCGCGTGAACAGGCTGATATTCCACCGGGAACCACTTTCGCCATCGAGGCCGCGGAACCCCTGCTCGGGACTCTTCACCGTCTGGCGAATGCCGTGAGCGGACATAGTATAGAACTGAAGTCAGCTGACCGGGTGCTCTACCACGCCTCGGCGGTACTGGCCTCCAACTACCTGGTCACCCTGCTCGACCGCGCCGCCGCCCTGTGGCAGGGCTTCGCCGGCCGTCAGGAAGCCTTGTCAGCGCTACTGCCGCTGGTTCGCGGCACCCTCGACAACATCGAAAACATCGGCATTCCGGATTGTCTCACCGGCCCCGTCGCCCGCGGTGACGTTGCCACGGTGGCGGCTCATCTGGAAGCGCTGACCGGGGCCGACCGGGATGTCAGAGATATCTACCGGGTTCTTGGCCGGGCCACCGTACCGCTGGCCCTTTCAGCCGGCGGCATCGACCGACAGCGCGCCGCTGAACTCGAATCACTTCTGGAGAAATGCGCATGAGAAGAATGTTGAACTCGAAGATCCACCGGGCACGGGTCACCCGCTGTGACCTGGAATATGAAGGCAGTATCACCATTGACCGTGATCTGCTCCAGGCCGCCGACATCCTGCCATACGAAGAAGTCCAGGTACTTAACCTCAACAACGGCGCTCGCTTCGCCACTTACGTCATCGAGGGTGAGTCCGGCTCCGGTGTAATCGGCCTCAACGGCGCCGCCGCCCGGCTGGCCTGCAAGGGTGACATGGTCATCATTCTCAGCTATGTAATGGTCGCGGAAGATGAGCTGGCCGGACACGCGCCCCGGCTGGTATACGTCTCTGCCGAAAACCGCATCACTTCGGTCAAGCGGGCCATCGGCGCCATTTCCATGTAGGAGGCAGTTATGAGAACCACTATACAGGCAGTCAGGGATTTCAAGAGCCGGGGCGAACGTTTTTCCGTTCTTACCGCCTATGACTACGCCACCGCCCGTATCATAGACCAGGCCGGCATTCCCGTCATCCTGGTCGGCGATTCGCTGGGTACGGTGGTGCTGGGCTACGGCTCCACCATCCCCGTCACCATGGAAGACATGCTCCATCATACATCTGCCGTCGTTCGCGGCACAGAAAATTCTCTGGTCGTGGCTGACATGCCTTTCATGACTTACCAGATCAGCATGAAGGAAACCCTGAGAAACGCTACCCGTTTCATTCAGTCAGCTGGCGCTCAGGCGGTCAAGCTGGAAGGCGGCGTCACCGTAGCCGACAAAGTCCGGAAGCTGGTGGACTGTGGCATCCCGGTCATGGGCCATATCGGACTGACCCCGCAGTCGGTCAACCAGCTCAGCGGCCATCGTGTTCAGGGACGCACCGCGGACGCCGCCCGCCGCCTGCTGGCCGACGGGCGCGCTCTGGAAGAGGCCGGGGCTTTTGCCGTGGTGCTGGAGACCATGCCGACAGAGCTGTCCGAGTTCATCACCGGGCAACTGGGTATTCCCACCATCGGTATTGGCGCCGGTGCCGGCTGTGACGGACAGGTACAGGTCGTTTCCGACCTGCTGGGACTGTTCACCGATTTCGTCCCTAAACACGCCGGGCGCTATGCCGACCTGTCGGCAGTCATCACCTCAGCAGTCAAGGCCTGGGACGATGACGTCAAACAGGGTTCTTTCCCCGGCCGGGAACACAGCTTTGAGATGGATGCCTCGGTCATGGCGGAACTGAAGGAAAAAACCGGTGGAAGTACTTAACTCCATCGCCGCCATCCGCCGTTACCGGGACCGCCTCGACGGCACGGTCGGTCTGATACCCACCATGGGCTTTCTCCACGAAGGTCACCTGTCGCTGGTGCGGGCCTCACTGACCGGTTGCGCCCATACCATCGTCACCATTTTCGTCAATCCCACCCAGTTCGGCCCCGGTGAGGACTTTGCCCGCTACCCGCGGGACACCGATAGTGACCTCGGACTGCTGGAACAGACCGGTGCCGACGCCGTTTTCCTGCCGGAAACATTGGAGATGTACCCGCCCGGCACCGACACCTTCGTGCTCCCCGGCGCCATCGCCGACCGGCTGGAAGGCTCAGCCCGGCCCGGCCACTTCAAAGGCGTCGCCACCGTCGTTCTCAAGCTTTTCAACCTGACCCGGCCCGACCGCGCCTTTTTCGGTCGCAAGGACGCCCAGCAACTGGCCGTCATCCGCAAGATGGTCGATGACCTCAACGTCCCGGTGACCGTCACCGACATGCCCACCGTCCGGGAAGCGGACGGCCTGGCCATGAGTTCCCGCAACGCTTACCTGACCGTAGCTGAAAGACAGGCGGCGCCGGTGCTCTACCGGGCACTGTGCCTGGCAGAGGAACTTCATGCCGGGGGCGAACGAAACGCCGAAACCATCCTCAGCGCCATGACCCGGCTTATCACGGCTGAACCGGCGGTGACACCGGAATACCTCTCCGTGGCCGATGCCGCATCACTGGAGGAACTGGCTGTCGTCGACCGCCCGGCGCTGGTATCGCTGGCCGCCCGGCTGGGCCGTACCCGTCTCATCGACAATACCCTGCTGGGGTCGACCGCTTTTTGAGAATTGACCCTGACCTGACTATAATACCCTTCGTCACCTTCATTATTCGGCGCCGGCGCCATCGCCAATCAGCGCCCATTGGATTACCATGAAGATTCCTCGCATCGTCATCGCCGGCACCTCTTCGGGCGTCGGCAAAACCACCATCGCCACCGGGCTGACTTATGCCCTGAAGCGACGCGGCCTCCGGGTTCAGCCTTTCAAGTGCGGCCCGGATTACATCGACCCGGGTTACCTCGGCGTCGCCGCCGCCACTGACTGCCACAACCTGGACGCCTGGATGCTCCCCGAACCGAACCTCCGGGAACTTTTCGGCTATTTCAACCGGGAACGTGACCTGGCCCTCATTGAGGGCGTCATGGGGCTGTTCGATGGCCATCGAGCTTCGGCCGGCGATGGCTCCACCGCCCACATCGCCCGGATAACCGGCGCCCCTGTCATTCTCATTCTCAATGTGGCTAAAACCGGCCAGAGCGCCGCCGCCATGGCGCTGGGCTTCGCTTCTTTCGACCCGCGGGTCAAAATTGCCGGTATCATTCTGAACCAGGTGGGCAGTCCCAGCCATCTGGCCACAGTTAAAAACGCCATCGAAGAAAAATGCCGGATACCGGTCATCGGCAGTCTGCCCAAGAACGCCGACCTCACCCTGCCGGAACGCCACCTGGGACTGGTGCCGGCGGTGGAACGCGGGGATGCCTCCGGTTTCCTGGATACCCTCGGCGACCTCATCGAAGCCCATATCGACCTTGACCGTCTGCTGGAACTGGCCGGCGGCGCGCCGGATTTCAAACTGCCGGATTCGCCGGTACTTTTCCCGGCCTCGCCGGTCGAAACGCGCGTCCGTATCGCCGTGGCCCGGGATGCCGCCTTCAATTTTTATTACCAGGCCAATATCGAACTGCTCCGAGCCTGGGGCGCCGCAATCGCCTTTTTCAGCCCGGTTTACGACACCGCCCTGCCCGAGGGCATCGGCGGCGTCTATCTCGGCGGCGGTTTTCCGGAGGTCTTTCTCGGTGAACTGGAGGCCAACACCGCCATGAAGCAGGCCGTTAAAGACGCCGTATCGGCCGGACTGCCCGTCTTCGCCGAATGCGGCGGCCTGATGTATCTGACCCAGGGCATCGTCGATTTCGAAGGCCGCTCCTACGAGATGGCCGGCCTCCTGCCCGGCTACTGCCGTATGCAGGGCCGCCTCCAGCGGCTGGGATATACCACCGCCCAAGCCCTCCAAGCCTCACCCCTGGCCGAACCGGGCCAGCGTCTCCGGGGACATATGTTTCACTGGTCGCTCCTGGATGAACCGACTGAGAGTGTGGCCGCCTACCGGGTCATCGAGCCGCGGGAACAACTGGAAGGCTTTGTCCTCGGGCCTGAGAATAACCTGCTGGCCAGTTACCTCCACCTTCACTTCGGCTCGGACGCCGGCCTGGCGCGGCGTTTCATCGCCTGTTGCCGCCCGCCTGAAACCGGATGACCGCTGATTATGGATAAACCGGAAACCACACGAACCCTGCTGGGGATGAATACCGCCGAACTGCGTCAGCTGGCCGAAACACTCGGTCAGTCGGCTTTCCGCGGTAACCAGCTGGCAGAGTGGCTGTACCACCGAGACGCCGCCGCCATTGCAGAGATGACCAATCTGCCGGCGGCCTTCCGCTACCGCCTGGCTGAGTGCTATCCCACCGGACGCCCTGTCGTTATCACCCGCCGCCAGAGCGACGACGGTACACTCAAACTACTGCTGGAATTCGCCGACGGGGAGCAGGTCGAAACCGTCGGCCTGCCATACCATGACCGCTATTCGTGCTGTGTCTCAACTCAAGCCGGCTGTCCCGTCGGTTGCGCCTTCTGCGCCACCGGTCAGGGCGGTTACCGTCGCCAGTTGAGCGCCGGTGAAATCGTGGCCCAGGTACTGGCCGTCAGCCGGGAAGCCGGACGGCGGGTAGATCATGTCACCTTCATGGGTATGGGCGAGCCCCTGCTCAATTACGACGCCACGGTCAAAGCCCTGCATCTGCTCCGTGATGAAGTCGGCATAGCCGCCCGCCACCTGACCGTCAGCACCATCGGCCATGTGCCGGGCATCCTCCGGCTGGCGCGGGAAAATCTGCCGGTGACACTGGCCTTGTCCCTGCATACCCCGGACGAAGTTACCCGGCGCCGCCTTATACCAGGACTACGCTCCACCCCGGCGGAAATCGTCACTGCCGGAAGAGAACACTTCGCCCTGACCGGCCGCCGCCTGACCGTGGAATACTGCCTGCTCGACGGAGTCAATGACCGGCCGGAAGACGCCTCAGCCCTGGCCGTCCTCCTCGAAGGTACCGGCTTCCATATCAACCTCATCCCCTTCAACCCGACCGATGACCTCCCGTTCCGGCCTTCCCCGGCAACGACGGTGGAACGCTTCATGAATCGTCTGCGAGCGGCCGGATTTGAAGTCACCGCCCGGGTACGCCGCGGCGCCGATATCGAAGCCGCCTGCGGCCAGTTGCGCCCGCGCCGCTGATAGCGGTTTTTTGTTTGCCAAGCCTGAAATCCTCGGTTACAATTACCCCAAGTCAACCGCTATACCGTCGCAAAAGGGGGCAATATGACCGAAAAAGATGAACTCCAATCCGCCGGCGACCGGTCGGCCGCAGCCTCCCGGGAGGCCGTCCGTGAAGCTAATGACCTGGCCCGCACCGCCCGCACCATCGTGGACAACGCCGAAAAGCAGTCCCGGGAAGCGGTCAAACAGGCGGAAAAAGCGGTTAAGGTTGCCGACGACACCGCCAAAAACTACGCCAAAAATTATGAAAAAGCCATCGCCCAAGCGGAAGAAGCGGCTCGCAAAGCCCGTGAAAGCGCTGAAAAGAATACTTCGGTATTCGAAGAGGCAATCCGTCGCGCCGAAGGAGCCGTAGCCGTTGCTTCGGCCGATGCCGATGAACTGAACCGCTCCTACCGCGAAGCCGCCAGAAATGCCGAAGCCACCGTCAAGGAATTGAAGGGACAGGCCGAAGCCGCCGGCAAGGAAGCGCAGAAGGCGCTAAACGAGGCCAAGGCCGCCGCCAGGAGCATCGGCGAGGACGCCGCCAGTGCCCTGGCCACCGCCGAGACAGCCATGACCGCGGCCGAAGAAGCGCGGTCGGCGGCTACCCGCACCGCTCAGGAAACGGCCGAAGCTGTCAACCGGGCGCGAGCCGGCGTGGACGAAGCCATCGAAAATGCCCGCCGCTCAACCGCCGAAGCCATCGCTGAAACAGAGCGAGCTACCGCTGAAATGCGTAAGCAAACGGATCGATTCACCGAAAGCACCATGGCTGAGACACGCTCAGCGCTGGACAAAGCCAAAGCCGAAGCCGCGGCCGCCGTTGCGACCGCTGAAAAACAGGCCGCCGAAGCCCTGCGCCGGGCTGAAGCCATCGCCGGTGAAATCCGGGATTCAGCGGCCGCCTATTCCCGGCAATTCGAGCAAGCCGCCAAAATCGCCGCCGACGCCGGCGCTGAAGCCACCGCCGCCGGTAAAAGGGCTGTTGCCGTTTCAGAGCAGGCCGCGGGTACGGCGGAGGCCGCCGCTCAGGCCGCCCGGGAATCAGCCGAAAAAGCCTCTCGTGAAGCCATCGAGGCCTCCAACAAGGCCATAACCGCCGCCGACGCCGCAAGCCGTGACAGCATAACCGCTTCCAGTGCGGCCATCGAAAAGGCCGAAAATTTAACCCGACAAGTCAGGGAAGCCGCCGAAGAATCAGCCCGGCTGGCCGCTGAGGCGGCTACCGCCGCCGACCAGGCCTCCACCGGTGTTGCCGGCGCCGAATCAGCGGCAACCGACGCCCGGCGGTCGGCCGAATCCGTGGAGTTGAAATCCCGTGAGGTCATCAAGCGGGTCGAAACCCTGGCCAAACAGACCGAAAACAGCATTTCCGGCTATTCCCGGAATTATGAAAAAGCTATCAAGACCGCCGAGGCAATATCCTTATCGGCTCAGGCGGCCGGCGAGCGAGCCGTTTCCCTGTCCAATCAGGCAATGCAACGCGCCGAGACCGCCGGCGAGGAAGCCAAACAAGCCGCCGACAAGGCCGCTCACATGGCGGTCAAGGCCGCCGAAAACGCGGTTCAAAGTGCTGAACAGGCTTCGGCGAACTGCGTTACCCAGGCCGCCGAAGCTATCAACCGGGCGGAAGAAGCCGCCCGCTCTGCCCGCGAAGCGGCAGACCACGCTGGGGCCGACGCCCGAATGGCGGCCTCCAGAGCCGATGAAGCCGGCAAGGCGGCGGCCGACGCGGCGTCGGCCGCCGCCCGCTCATCTCAGGAAGCCATCGACCGGGTAGCGGCAATAACCGAAGAGTCAAAACGCACCGTTACCGAGATGATAGACGTCATGTCAGAACGCATCGCGCAACTGGAAGAGCAGAGCCGAACCACCCGGGAGATGGCGGAACGCTCAGCCGCTTCGTCGAAAGAAACCATCGCTCGCATGGAGCAACTGATGCAGGAAGCCGCCGATGCCAGTCAAGCCGGCACCAAAGCCGCCCGTGACGCGGTCAAAGCCGCCCGTCGCGCCGCTCAGGAAGCGGCTCGCTCCTGGATAGCCACTTTCCAGGATATTGTTCAAAGCGCCAGCGATATCGGTAGCGTCAACGAACGCATCCTGGCCGAAACCGCCGAGGAAATCGGCAAGCCGCCTGCCGAGATTGCCCGGCGACCGCGTCGGGAACCGCCTCCGCCCAAACCGGAACCAGTGCCGGAAAAACCGCCGGCCGCTGAACCCGAGTCCGGAGAAACAACACCGGCCCCGCCCCGGGAATCACTCAAGAATCGCATGGAAATGCTGGAGCAGATGTTCAAGGAAGCGCAGAACCGCCCGCCGGAACCTCGCGAAGAGTGACATAAAAGGGCTGACCTGCAACAGGTCAGCCCTTTTTCCATTTCGGTATTCTAAAAACCTAGAGCAATGACGGAATGTCCTTGAAGGATTCCTCCACACCCCGGAAGCCGTATTCCAGCCCCGACTGGCGGCGCCGGGAATTATTGATGTAAGAAATGGTCTTGGAAAAGTAATCCATGACCCGGCTGGAGTTGACCAGCTCGGACAGCACCACGGTCACGTCCAGTGTCTTATCGCCGCGCGGATAGTCCCCGGTGCGGATGGTCGCCTCGGTGGCCATGCCTTTAAGGGCGCCCGACATCTCGTTGATGAGATCCATGCTCATGTCAGACTGAGAAGCAGTCAGCAGGTAGAGACCACGCTTGGCGTCAGTGGGATTGCACCGAAGCGACAGGTCGGCCAGGGCGGCGTTGATGGCCTCGGCGCCCTTGCGCACCTCGTTGCTCTGATCCCGGAAATCGGCGTTGCGCCGGAATTTCAGGTTAGGCGTCTTGGTCTGGCCGAAGCCGATGACTGTCCAGCCGGACAGGGTCTGGATGATATCGCCGCCGTCCATGACCTTGGAGCCGATATACTTGGGGTTCTTTTCCTCACCGGCGCACAGCAGATTATAGAACGGCTTGACCATGTGATAGTTAATCTTATCCAGGTTAGCCCGGAGTGAGTGGCTGGCTTTGATGAAACGCTGGTTATCCACCAGGAAAATGGCGTCGGCCACCAGATAGCACGACTTGAGGCAGATGCCGACATTGAATACGGAGCGTTCCTCAGTGGCCTCTTCATAGGCAAAAGGCAGAACCAGCATGTTGTACACCGGTTTCTCCGGGAAGCGTTCCTTTATCTGCTGGGACAGCACCGAGATGGAACCGGAACCGGTACCGCCGGCCGCCCCGGCAATCAGCAGGAAAGCATCCGTCTCGCCGAAATTGGGAGAGTTCTTGATGGCCTGGATGAGCTTGTCGCCATCGTCCCGGGCGATTTCGGCGCCCATTTCATTGATTTTACCCACGCCGTGCCCCGAAGTCTTCTGAGCGCCAATGAGTACGCGATGCTGGTAGTCGGAGCGTATATGCTCCAGCCCGGAAAGGTCGGCCACATCGGAGTTGACCGCCAGTACATTGGTGGCGATATCCACGCCGCGTCTGACATGGGCAACGCGGTTCAGTTTGGCGAACTGATCGGCTATCCGGCCGCCGCACTGACCACAACCCACAACCATTAATTTCATAATATCCCTCCGTCCCGAAGACGCAAAAACTCTGAATCGTGGCGATTGTAGCACAAACCGCCGGTGAGTGAAAACCGGTACCGATAGTCCATATCGTCCGCTTCGCGGTTACAAAAGTAGGCTTCAGGTGTTATAATCGGGCCTGAATGACGGACAGGATAGCCTATGTTTTCCACTAACATCGTACAGCAGGCCTGGATAAGGTCTTCCGGACGGTGCGAATGCGTTCGCGGCACTCACCGGCACTTCGGCCGATGCAACCGGCCGCTGGCATGGGAGCGCCGGGCGGAAAGCGGCCCCGGCGGCTGGGTCGCCGCCAGCAAGAGCGGCAAGTTCGTCAAGGAAGTAGATGACTGCGAGGTCATCTGCTGGTTCTGTAACAACTCGGCCTGAATTACCCATCACCGAAATGCCGGACTCCTGACAAACCATTGAATCTGACTTTAGAATATCTGCTATCGGTCTTCATTGCCGCCCTGGCGGTCATCCAGCTGGGTGCCGTCCGGGCTGGCCTGCGCGGTTTATACCTCGGCGGCAGTCGGTTAGTCGCCTGCCTGGTGGCTGTGCCCTGTCTCCTGATTTCCGGCATCCTGTTTTTTACCTGGAACGACCGCAACCCCACCGGCGTAATAGAAGGCGCTCAGCAGGCAGGACTCTTCTCTCTGGCGGTGGCCGCGGCGGCCGCCTTCACCGTCATCCTTGGTTTGATTACCAACCGCAGAATGCCGGCAGACCGCCCGACCAGTACTGAAGGACTGGAAGCGCTGAAGCGAACCACCTTTATTCATGCCATAAGGAGCCGATTTTGGAAGTCCTGATCGAACTCGACCAGGAACTGGCGCTTCTCATCAATTCCTGGTCGGGGCATATTCCAATCCTGGATGAGTTGTTTAGGGGACTGGCCAACGACTATTTTCTCGTCATCGGGGCCACCCTGGGCATTCTGTTCCTCTGGCTGAGTTCGGCTGAACCGGGGCGCCGGGCCATCAACCAGCGACTGTCCCTCCAGGCAATGGTCTCACTGGGTATCGCCAGTGGAATTGTCGGCATTCTTAACCAGGTTATCTACCGGGCCCGTCCCTTCGATGAATTGCCGATCAACGTCCTGCTGTATCAGCCGACCGATTCCTCGTTCCCGGCTAACTCGGCAGCAGTGCTCTTCGCCGTAGCCGCGGCGACAATGCTGGGCAACCGCAAGGCCGGCTGGTTTTTCCTGGCGGCGGCGTGTCTTCATTCCATGGCCCGGATTTATGCCGGCATGTATTACCCGCTGGATATCGTCGGCGGCGCCGCCATAGCATTCCTGGCGGCACTGGCGGTCAGATGGTTGTTCCACCTGGCCGGGTTCTTTATCGACTGGTTGCTGGGATTGATGCGCCGCATATTTCTGGCCGATTGAGCCTGTTTCAGACCACTTGCGCCACCTCCGGCCACATGTTATTATCCAATAATAGGTTCGGGAATTATTTTCTGACGGGAGGCGTCGAATGGGCATCGAGTGGTATCGGGATCTGGTGATAATCATCGCCGGTGTTCTGATAATCCTTATCAGTTTCGTCATCCTGTTGCTGGTGATTTCCATCCACCGCAAGACCAACCGGATATATGACCGGTCGCAGAACATCCTGCGTTCGCTGGAAAACACCTCCGGCACTATCGAAGGTTTCACTCAGTACGCCACCCGGGAACTGGTTAAGCCCGTCATTGAGATCGCCGCCCTGTTCCAGGGATTGAAAACCGGTATCGACAGTCTTTTCAAAAGGAGAAAACAGCCATGAGCAATGATTCAGGTAGCGGCTTCGCCCTCGGACTGATAGTGGGCACGGCTATCGGCGTCGGCATCGGTCTGCTGTACGCGCCGCATCCCGGTGATGATACCCGGGCTATTCTCCGGGAAAAAGCCGGGGAATTCAGCGAACGGGCGGAAGAGTTTGCCGACCGGGTCAAGGAAGGTGCGACCGCCGCCAAGGAGAACTTCAGCAGCCGCCTGGCCGAAGAAGCAGAATAAGCCTGGGCTACCGGGCATTGACCCCGGTCTTTATCCTGTCTCCCATCACCTGACGGGAAGGAATAATTTTGCATCTTCAGCATGTATTCAGCCGCCACTGGCGAATAATGGTGTTCCTGGTGGTGTTAATCGCTCTTTCGGTGCTGATTTACAGTCTCCGAAGTGTACTTCTGCCCTTTTTCATCGGCCTGCTGGCGGCCTATATCCTGCATCCCCTGATACTGCTGATGGAACGGTATATCACCCTGCCGAAGCCGTTCGAGCGCCATAAACGTTTGATTTTCGTTATCGTCGTCATGCTGGTTCTGCTGGCTCTGATTGTGGCGGTGGCCAGTTACATGATGGCCACTCTGTTCAACACCATTTCTGAACTGTCGGACAACGCCTCTCAGATATTCACCTCTGTCAGCGCTTACTTCACCGGTCTGCTGGAAAGCATCCGGACACAGTTCCCGCCCGACGTCCAGGCCAGCATAGACTCCTTCGTCGCCGAAGCCCTGGCTGAAATCGGCAACGCCGCCCAGGGTTTCCTGTCCCGAAGCGTCACCGTCATCCCCACCACCGTCGGTTTCATTTTCGGCTTCGCCGCCCTGCCCATGTTCCTGTTCTACATGCTCAAAGACTGGGAAAGACTGCGCGACTCTCTTCAACGGGGCCTGCCGGGGCTGGCGGCGGTTCACACCCGCAATATCCTTAATATCATCGGCAATGTATTAGGCCGCTATATACGAGCCCAACTCCTCCTGGGGAGCATCGTCGGCAGTCTGACATTCATCGGTCTACTGATAATGAACGTCAATTTCGGCCTGGCTCTCCTTCTGGCTACCGTCGCCGGCCTTTTCGAAATGGTACCGACCATCGGCCCGTGGATAAGCGGCATCTTCGCGGCAGTCATCATCCTGGCCACCTATCCCGACCTGGTCATCTGGGTGATCCTGTTATTCCTTCTGATTCAGGGTCTGGAGAACAACCTGCT
This sequence comes from Dehalogenimonas lykanthroporepellens BL-DC-9, assembly GCA_000143165.1. NCBI lineage: Bacteria > Bacillati > Chloroflexota > Dehalococcoidia > Dehalococcoidales > Dehalococcoidaceae > Dehalogenimonas > Dehalogenimonas lykanthroporepellens. Next base: position 565,318 of record CP002084.1, on the reverse strand, counting down.
GGTACCCCGCGTTCAGGGTCAGATGTTGCACATTCATCCCGCCATCGCCCTTCTGCTTCTGGTGCTGGGGGCCTATCTGGCCGGCATCTGGGGCATCCTGCTGGCGGTACCGCTGGCGGCCACCATAGTCAAGATATTCCAGTACACCGACGATACCTCCAGAATGGAAGACAACCGACCACTATTGCATTATGACTCCAAAACTTTTGAGAAATAAAATCAACCGGGCCAAGGATCGGGTACTGTCTATTCGCCCAATCCGGGTTATCGTCGGCACCATCGAGGCGCTGGGGCGTGATGATGCCTCACACCTGGCGGCCGGCGTCGCCTATTTCGCTGTACTGTCGCTGTTCCCGTTGTTACTGGGCTTCATCTCCATCGCCGGCTTGTTTCTGCCCTCCGAAGCGGTTCAGCAGGCCATCTTCGATTTTATGGAAACCAACCTGCCCATCGCCAGTGAAATCATCGTCGAAAACATTGACAGCATCATTGCCTCAAGAGGGGTTATTGGTATAATCAGTCTGCTGGCCCTTTTCTGGACCAGTTCCAACATGTTCACTGCCATTGCGGTCGCCCTTAACCGCAGTTGCGGTGTCTGTGAAAGGCATCCTTTCTATATCCGCAAGCCACGAGATATGGCCTTATCACTGGCCGCCGGCTTCCTGTTCCTGTTCTCCGGGGTTCTGCCCACTGTCATCAGCCTGATTCCGGAAGCTCATCTGCCTCTGGTGGGTAGCACCACCAACGTAATTCTGTTTTTAATCGGTGCCGGCCTGTCTTTCCTGGTATTTCTGGTGCTTTACAGTTTCCTGCCAACACATCGCAGGCCGTGGCAATTCATCTGGCCGGGCGCTCTGCTGGGGACCGTGGCATTCGAGGGACTGCGGTATTTCTTCATCATGTTCCTGTCCAACTTCGCCAACTTCAAGCTGGTGTACGGCACCATCGGGTCGGCGGTAGCCCTGATGATATGGATATACCTGTCGGCTTTCATCCTGTTGATCGGGGCTGAATTCAACGGCCAGTTGAAGCGGCTCCACGAGGGAACTCTGGAACTGGACGCGGATAAACCTATCTGAGGAGATTGTCCGGCGGCTAGCCTTCGACCACCTGATAGGTCCAGGAAATGGCGCCGCAGGCGCAGATGTATTCGCACTTGCGGCACTCCTGGCAGTCACAGGAATCATTATGAACGATGCCGTCTGCGGTCAATTTCAACGCGCCGCGTCCGCAAGCCGCCAGGCACAACTGGCATCCGTCACACTTGCTGTTATCTATGACTATCTGGCACATCATAAATTAATCATAACCGCCGCCGACCGGTCTGTCTGTGATATAGGTCATCAGCTCGCCATCTGCTCCAGAACCTTGCGGTCCAGAATAACTATCTGCTGACGATCGACCCGGATGATACCCTGCTCTTCCATGCTCTTGAGGGCTCGAGCCACTACCTCACGAGCAGTGCCGGCCATCGAAGCCATATCCCGCTGGGTGAGTCGGGCCGAATCAGTATAAGGCAGTTGTTGCAACAGTATCCGGGCCAGCCGGCCGGACACCGGACGGAACGATAAATCGGCCACCAGTTCCCCCAGTTCCCGGACCTTTTTACCCAGGGCTTCGATGATATTTGCCGCCAGCGCGCCGTACTGGCAGGAACGCGTCAGCAGTTCCCGGCCGCTCAGGCGGTACAATACCACCGGAGTCATGGCCTGAGCGCTGGCCGGCGTCGGTCGCCCGTCGAAAGCGGCCACGTCGTTAAAGGTGTCACCGCTTCTGGCCAGGGCAATGATCTGTTCCTTGCCGTCGGCGGAAGTGCCAAATATCTTGACCGCTCCGCCGGCCACCAGATACAGAAAGGCGTTCTCATCGCCTTCGCCGAAAATGAATTCATCCCGCGCATACTCCTGACGTCGCAAGAGGGCCTCAACCCTCTCCAGGTGTTCATCCGACAGCCCGGAAAAATATGGATTACGTCGCAAGAGCTCTCTGCCGGTCAGCAACGGAAGCTCGACGGCGGGGGTTTTACCGCTTTTGACATTATCGATCATGCCGCCGATTATATAGACTGTAACCGGCCGTTTCAAGAGCCGGACTTGACGCCGCAGGATTCCTGATATAGCATTAGCCCCCGTAATGAGTAACGCTTCACCTCACCTGACCATCGTCATTCCCACTTACAATGAGGTTGCCAATATCGAACCCCTGGTGACAGGTCTGGCCGCCGCCCTGGGTAAATACCCCTACGATATCCTGTTCGTCGACGATAACAGCCCGGACGGAACTGCCGCTGAAGTTCAACGTCTGGCTGGCTCCTACCCGGTCGGGGTCAATGTCCGTACCGAAAAAAGAGGCCTTGCATCGGCAGTCGTGGACGGCTTCGGCCTGGCTCGCGGAGAAGTGGTGGCCGTCATGGATGCCGACCTCCAGCATCCCCCCGAGGTCATCGGTCGGCTTCTGGAAACAGTTAAGAAGGGCGCCGACCTGTCGGTCGCCAGCCGCTACATTCCTGGCGGCAGTGTCGGCAACTGGTCCTGGCTTCGCCGTTTCATCTCCGCCGGCGCCAGCTGGCTGGCCCACCTGCTTCTGCCCCAGACCCGTCCGGTGAAAGACCCCATGAGCGGTTATTTCATGTTCCGCCGCGGCTTGCTGTCAGGCGTTGCATTGAGTCCGGTCGGCTATAAAATCCTGCTGGAAATCATCTGCCTGACCAAACCCCGGCAGATTACCGAAGTCGCCTACCGTTTCGAAAACCGCCGGGCGGGTAAGACCAAGCTGTCTCTTATCACTCAGGGTGATTACCTGAGACATCTGGTAAGTCTGATGAAACGTACCGGGGAACTGACCCGGATTATGAAGTTCGTCGCCGTCGGAGCTTCCGGAACACTGGTGAATCTGGGCATCCTGGCCTTGCTGACCGAACAGGCGTCGTTCCCCTATCTCATCGCCGGGACTGTCGCCTTCCTGACCGCGGTGATCTGGAATTTCATATGGAATGACCGGTTCACCTTCGGCGACCGGGGCAACGCCAAACACGGATTCTGGAACCGGCTACTGCGTTTCAACCTGGTCAGCCTGGGAGGACTGTTGATCTACCTGGGAGTCATGGCTTTTTTGACCGAAGTCACCGGTATCCATTATATGATATCCGCCGTAGCCGGCATCGTCCTGGCCTTCGGCTGGAACTTCCTGTCCAATAACTGGTGGACCTGGCGCTAATCCGCCGGCCGGTACATTTTTTCCGCATATTCCTTCATCATCCGGGTAGCGCTGAACCCCGGCAGAACCGTACCGATGGCTTGCCGAACCACTCCCAGCCAGCGGACGGGAACATCATCCAGATTGCGGTCGTAATACAAGGGCGCCACCAGTTCCTTGATTACGTAATAAAGGGCATCGGCGTCAAAAGCGTCCTCTTCATCGACCGAAGCCGGTTTGTCCACATCACCAATAGCCCAGCCGTTGACTCCGGTGAAACCTTCATACCACCAGCCGTCACGAACCGAAAGGTTGGGCACACCGTTGACCGCCGCCTTCATCCCTGAAGTGCCTGAAGCTTCCAACAGTCGCCGGGGATTGTTGAGCCAGACATCGACCCCCTGCACCATATAATGCGCCAGGTGGAGATCGTAATCTTCGACAAAACAGACGCGACCCTCGAATTCCGGGTCACAGGCCTGCCGGTAGACCCGATGAATCAGTTCCTTGGCCATGTAGTCGGCCGGGTGCGATTTACCGGCAAAGACGAACTGCACCGGACGATGAGCGTCCCGGATAATGCTTTTTAGTTTATCGATATTCCGGAACAACAACGTCGGCCTTTTATACTCAACGAATCGCCGGACAAACCCGATGGTCAGCACTTCCGGATCGAGCAGTGCCCCCACTGCGGCCAGTCGAGCGCCGCTGGCTTCCCGGTTAGCCCAGTCCCGCCGGACCCGCTCCCGGATGTAATGCAACAGTCTCAACTTTCTGGTCTGATGGGCAAGCCAGAGTTTTCCATCCGGTATTGCGGCAACCCCGTCTCGCCACAATTCGGTTTCGTCCAGCCGTTCCGTCCAGTCCTCGGCCACAAACTCCTGAAACAGCCGGCCCATCTCCGGCGAAATCCAGGTCGGTATGTGGACGCCGTTGGTAATGTGGTCTATCGGTACCAGCGACTGTTGATTGTCCGAATATAAATCCTGCCACATGGAGCGGCTGACCGCGCCATGCAGACGACTGACACCGTTGACCCGACCGGCTGTTTTCAAACCCAGCGCCGACATATTGAACCGGTCGGCATCCCGGTAAAAACCCAGTTCGACTATTCGGTCGCGGTACGACGGGTAATCCGGCCATGCCCGGCCAAAATATCGGTCCATGAGTTCGGTTTCAAAGACATCATGTCCGGCCGGTACCGGGGTGTGAGTGGTGAATACCGTTGACCGCCTGACCCTGTCAAGCGCCTCCGGCCACAGCAGACCGGCCTCGATCTGTTCCCTCAGTTGTTCCAGCGCCAGAAAGACGGTATGGCCTTCATTGCAATGCCAGACAGCCGGCTCGATTCCCAGCCGGCGAAGCACCCGAACACCGCCGACGCCGAGCAGGTATTCCTGCTGAAACCGGATCTCCCGGCCGGGGCTGTAGAGCCGGGCTGACAGGCTTCGATCCTCGATGGAGTTTTCCGGGACATTGGTGTCCAGCAGAAACAAGCGACTGCGCCCGACCCTGACTTCCCATACCGCCAGGAATACCGTTCTGTCGCCCAGCGGCAGTTCTACAGTCAGCGGCTCTCCTGCTGAACCGATGATACGACTGACCGGAGCCCGGTCAAAATCAAGTGTCAGATAATCTTCGGTCTGCCAGCCTTCCTCGGTCACCCGCTGGTGGAAATAACCTTCAGGATACATGAAGCCGACACCGACCAGCGGGATACCCAGGTCGGAGGCTTCCTTACAGATATCACCGGCCAGCACCCCCAGCCCGCCGGCATATATCGGCAGGGCATTATGTACCGCGAACTCCATGGAAAAATAGGCGACCAGTCCGCCCGATCGTCCGGGAAACCGGCGGTCGGCCCACTTGCCGGTAGAGTCCATTTCCGACTGGAAATCGGCCATGACCGTGTCATAAATCCGAAGGAATTCAATATCTCCGGCCAGCGCTGACAGCCGGTCGGTATTGACTTCATAAAGAAGCTGAACCGGATTATGGCCGGAGACACGCCACAGCCGCCGGTCTATCTTATCGAACATCTCCCTGGCGGGCAGATGCCAGCTCCACCACAGGTTAGCCGCCAGCCCGGCGAGTCCCGCCAGCCGGCGCGGCAGTTTGTCAGCCAGGTCGTCAATATCCATGTCTGTCCCTTCATCAGCCGGAATCAATGAGAAATGTCCATTATATCGGGTGTTGTTTTCAAGTCAAGTTGCACAGAACCACCTGAAACCGATAACATAAAACGTACCACTCGCGGTTTGGCGCCATATAACGCGCGCTGTGCGGGAAAGAAGTGCATCTATGAATCTCCCTGCTGATAAGGCCTTCCACGACATCAGCCTTTTCGGTGATGTCGACTACCACCTGTTCAATGAAGGCACCCACTACCGGCTGAAGGATAAACTGGGAGCCCACCCCGCCGTCAGACTTGGCACCCCCGGCTGGCTGTTCTCGGTATGGGCGCCTGCCGCCCGGGATGTTTCGGTCATCGGTGAATTCAACGCTTGGCGACCGGGCGTTCACCGGCTCAGCCGACGGGGAGATTCCGGTATCTGGGAAGGTTTCATTCCCGGCATCGGATGCGGAGTCCGTTACAAATATCACCTGGTACCGGAAACTCCCGGCCGTCCATTCGACAAGGCCGACCCGATGGCTCTGTCTGCGGAAACACCCCCGGCCACCGCGTCCAGAACCTGGCAGTCAGCTTACTCCTGGCAGGACGGGGACTGGATGAAGGAACGCTGGAACCGTAACAGGCTCGATGCCCCGGTGTCCATCTATGAACTTCATCCCGGCTCCTGGAAGAGGGGCGCCGGTGATCGTCTGCTGAACTACCGGGAACTGGCGGTGTTGCTGGTGGATTATATCGGGAAAACCGGCTTCACCCATGTGGAATTACTGCCGGTCATGGAACATCCCTTTTACGGTTCCTGGGGGTACCAGATCACCGGTTATTTCGCCCCGACCAGCCGCTATGGCAACCCGGATGACCTGAAGTATCTCATCGACACCCTGCACCAGAATGGGATCGGCGTCATCCTGGACTGGGTGCCGTCCCATTTCCCGGATGATGCCCACGGCCTGTTCCGCTTCGACGGCACCGCCTTATACGAACACCCGGACCCCCGGCGCGGCTTCCACCCTGATTGGGACTCCTGTATCTTCGACTATGGCCGCCCCGAAGTCCGGTCCTTCCTTATTTCCAACGCCCTCTACTGGCTGGACGAATTCCACGCAGACGGACTGCGGGTGGACGGGGTCGCCTCAATGCTGTACCTGGATTATTCCCGCGCCCCCGGCCAGTGGCAACCTAACCGCAAAGGGGGCCGGGAAAACCTCGAAGCCATGGAGTTCATCCGCAGATTGAATACTGAAATATATCACCGTTTCCCGGATGTAATGAGCATTGCTGAAGAATCCACCGCCTGGCCGTTGGTATCCCGCCCGGTTCACGGCGGCGGCCTCGGCTTCGGCCTGAAATGGGATATGGGCTGGATGCACGATACGCTGGACTATTTTTCACGCGACCCGCTCCAGCGTTCTCAGCACCACGAAAAACTGACTTTCCGTAGCATGTACGCTTTCGCCGAAAACTACGTTCTGCCACTGTCGCATGATGAAGTTGTTCATGGCAAGTCAGCCCTGCTGGCCAAGATGCCCGGTGATGACTGGCAGAAATTCGCCAACCTGCGACTGCTTTATACTTACATGTGGACCCTGCCTGGCAAGAAACTGCTATTCATGGGGGGGGAATTCGGTCAGTGGGACGAATGGCAACACGACGGCTCGCTGGATTGGAGGCTTCTCGAAAATGACCGTCACCGCAGTCTGTCGGCGATGGTCGAAGAATTGAACAGGTTATACCGCCGCCTGCCGGCCCTGCACCGGTTCGACCACGCCCCGGAGGGATTTACCTGGCTGTTACCGGATGATCGTGCCCGAAGCGTCATCGCCTATCGCCGGAGCGGACAACAACCTGAAGATCAGGCAATAATCGTACTCAACCTGACCCCGGTACCCCGGCCTGACTATTTCGTGCCATTACCCGAAGACGGCGACTGGCGGATAGTTTTTTCCAGTGACAACCATCGCTTCGGCGGCACCGGCCGGCCTGAGTACAGTCGAATATCGGGTTCCGGTAATACTCCGGCCTCACAATCGGGCGTCAGCCTGCACCTGCCACCTCTCGGCGGTATCGTCCTGATACCGGATAGTTGAGCGTCGCCGGTACTAAAGTACTACCGTTTTTCGATTGCGTTAGCGTATATTTTATGTTATCTTAGAGGCGATTCCTGTTTATATTCATACTAAAGGGGTTTCCGCTTTCATGATTCGACCTGACACCCGGAGAAAAAGCATGCTTGTCGTCGAGGATGAAAAGGTCATCGCCGAAGTCTGTCGCCGCACCCTGGAGGCCGACTACCAGGTTACTCTTGTCCCTAACGGACAAGCCGCCATGGAAATGCTGGCCTCCGCTGACTTCGATATCTGCCTGATCGATATCCGCACCCCGCTGATGAGCGGCGAAGAGCTCTATCTGTGGATCAAGGACAACAAACCTTCATTGTTACCCGGGGTTATCTTCACCACCGGCGACGTCATCTCCAATTACACCGAACACTTTCTGCAGTCAACGGGACTGCCTTACCTGCCCAAACCGTTCTCACCGAAAGAGCTGTTATCCACCGTTGAAAAAGTGACTACCGCATTATGATCAATCAGAATCGCAATAACGATATAATCCTGGTCGTGGACGACGAGATGATTGTCCGACGTCTGCTTCATCAGAAGCTGGCCAACGAAGGTTACGAATGTCTGGAAGCCTCTTCAGCCGATGAAGCTCTGAGCATCATCCGGCAGAATCCTGATATCGCCCTGGTTATCTCCGACATGAAGATGCCGGGCAGGACCGGCATGGAACTTCTGGCCGAAATCAAGGCGCAGTTTCCCGATATCGCCGTCATCATGGCCACCGCGGTCACCGAAACCGCTACCGCCATTGAGTGCATGAAACAGGGCGCTTATGATTACCTGACCAAACCGTTCAAACTGGATGAGGTGGTCTTTTCGGTCTGGCGCGCCCTGGAAAAACGCCGTCTGCAACTGGAGAACCGGGAATACCGGCGCAGTCTGGAAGACAAGGTGGAAATACAGGCGGAAAAAATCCGGGCGTCTTTCTTCAATTCCATCACTTCCCTGGCCTATGCCCTGGATGCCAAGGACGGCTATACCGCCGGTCATTCACAGCGGGTATCGGAAATGGCGGTGGCTATCGCCATTGAGATGGGACAGTCGCCGGCTCTAATCGAACAGATTCGTCTGGCCGGACTGGTGCATGACATCGGCAAGATCGGTGTAGACGGCAACGTCCTCCATAAACCCGGGATCCTCTCCACCGAAGAACGGGAGGAAATGGAAAAACACCCCGCCATCGGCGAACGCATTCTCAAGCCCGTAGTGGATGACGTGGAGATACTGGCCATGGTCCGCCACCATCATGAACGCTGGGACGGCGCCGGATATCCTGACGGTTTGGGCGCGGAAACCATCCCGCTGGGAGCCCGTATCATGGCTTTGGCCGATACCTTCGACGCCATGACTTCGGAAAGACCTTACCGCGCCGCCAAGAGCGTTGATTATGCCATGGATGAAATCCGCCGCTGTGCCGGAACCCAGTTTGATCTGGCCGTAGCCGAAGCCTTCTTCCAGGCCCGTAATGTCATCACTCAGTCCATGAGCGCCGGCACCTGACCTGTTACTGAAAATTATTACCGGCTTCATCATTCGTTCACACCGTTGTTCCTGCCGTTTCCGGGTTGCCCTTGAGCGCGTTGACTGATATTCTTAATAGTCCGCCCGGACTCTAATTAATAAACATCGAACGAAGGACTTTGGATGAATAAGACTCTGGATTCCCTGGCAATCGATACCATTCGCTTTCTGTCGGCGGACATGGTACAACAGGCCAATTCAGGCCACCCGGGAGCGCCGATGGGCTCAGCGGCTATGGCTTATGCTCTGTGGCAATATCATCTGAAACACAATCCGGCCGACCCGGAATGGTTCGACCGTGACCGGTTCATTCTATCGGCCGGCCATGCCTCGGCTCTCCTTTATTCTTTGCTCCACCTGACCGGTTATGACCTGTCGCTTGATGAAATCCGCCGTTTCCGCCAATGGGAATCCAGAACCCCGGGTCATCCTGAATTCGGTCTGACCCCCGGCGTCGAAATGACAACCGGCCCGCTGGGGCAGGGTTTCTCCTCCGGCGTCGGCATGGCTATCGCTGAACAATGGCTGGCCGACAGATACAATCGACCGGGATTTAATATCATCGATCATTTCACCTATGCCCTGGTGTCCGACGGCGATCTGATGGAAGGCGTTACCGCCGAAACCGCCTCCTTGGCCGGAAGCTTGAAGCTGGGTAAACTAATTTATCTCTACGATGACAATAAGATATCCATTGAGGGCGATACTGGCAATTTCTTCAACGAGGATGTCGGGACCAGGTTCCGGGCTTACGGCTGGAAAGTTATCGGGCCGATAGACGGCCTGGACCCGTCAGCGGTCAACAACGCCCTGGAAGAAGCCCGTCAGGACGAAAGCCAGCCCAAGCTCATCATCTGCCGTACCATCATCGGCTTCGGCTCACCCGCCAAGGCGGGCAAGGCTTCGGCTCACGGCGAACCGCTGGGTGAAGAAGAACTGGCCGCCACCAGGCAAAACCTGGGCTGGCCGTACCAGGAACGGTTCTTCATCCCGGCTGAAGTCGCCGGGGCGATGGCCGCCGGGGCCAGGGGACAGGCCCGGCAGGCAGGATGGCAACAGCAGTTCGATGAGTACGCCCGGCAATTCCCCGAACAGGCAGAGGAACTGCACTCAATCATCGCCGGAGAACTACCGGCTGGCTGGGACGAGGGACTGGACACCCTGTTCAGCCCTGATGACAAACCTCAGGCCACCCGTGAAGCCTCGGGCAAGGTGCTTAATTTCATCGGTAAAAGGATACCCAATCTGCTCGGTGGCTCCGGCGATTTGGCCCCGTCGACCAAGACCATGTTGAGCTTCGATTCCATTTTCGGGGCTGACAACCGCCAGGGACGCAATCTCCAGTTCGGTGTCAGAGAACACGCCATGGGGGCCATCACCAACGGTCTGGCACTGCACGGCGGTATCATCCCCTACGGCGCCACTTTCCTCATTTTTTATGACTACATGCGACCGCCGGTACGACTGGCCGCCCTCATGGGACTCAGGGTTATCTATGTTTTCACTCATGACTCCATCGGCCTCGGAGAAGACGGACCAACCCACCAGCCGGTGGAACAGGTACTGGGACTCCGGTCCGTTCCCAACCTGGTCACTCTCCGTCCGGCCGATGCCGCCGAAACCGCTACTGCCTGGGCTATTGCCCTGTCCCGGCGGGAAGGCCCGACCGCTCTGGTGCTGACCCGCCAGAAACTACCGATGCTCCCCCGCACGGTGACAACTCCGGATAGCGGCCCGGAGCGCGGCGGCTATGTAGTCTGGCAATCCGGCGACCTGCCTGAAATCATCTTTGTCGCCACCGGTTCCGAGGTTCATCTGGCGCTGGAAGCCGGCCAGGAACTGGAACAGCGCGGCATCACCGGCAGGGTGGTCTCCCTGCCTTCCTGGGAGATTTTCGAAGCCCAGCCGGAAGATTACCGCCGGCAGGTACTGCCGCCGGAGAGCCGCCGCATCACCGTCGAAGCCGGCAGAACAATCGGCTGGGAACGATACTCCGGCGAAAACGGCATCCGCATTGGGCTTGACCACTTCGGGGCATCGGCGCCGGCAACGGTACTCTTTGAAAAATTTGGCTTCACCGCCGCCAGGTTGGTGGACACAGCCATCTCCCTGTTACAGGAATCTAAAAGTGAGTAACGGACACACGGTTGCAGTCGCCTCAGACCACGGCGGCTTCGCCCTGAAGCAGATGCTGTCACCCCTGCTCCAAAAAGCCGGCTACCAGGTGACCGACCTGGGCGCCATTTCCTTTCTTCAGGATGACGACTACCCGGATTACGCGGAAAGACTGGCCCGGGAGGTTAACTCCGGCCGGGTTCGCAAAGGCATACTTATCTGCGGATCAGGCGCCGGAGCCTGTATCGCCGCCAACAAGATTCCCGGTATCCGCGCTTCGGTATGTCATGACACCTATTCTGCGCACCAGGCGGTGGAACACGATGACATGAACGTTCTGTGCCTGGGCGCGCGGGTCATCGGGCTGATGCTGGCCGAAGAACTGAGTCTATCCTTCTTGAAGGCTTCCTTCAGAGACGAACCGCGTTATCGCCGCCGCCTGGACAAGGTGATTAATATAGAAAAACGTGCCCTGCTCGACCGCTAGCCGGAACTGCGGGGCTGAAAGTCAGGCCCCCGGAAAACTAGTGACCATGGCCTGCAGTCGTTGGAAAGCGGCCGCCGGATCAGTCGCCCGAAACACCCCGCTCCCCACGCAGATATCATCGACACCCCGCGAGGCCACTTCCAAAAGGTTTTCTTCCTTGATGCCGCCGTCGATGCCGATGGTCAGGCCGGGAGCGTAACGCCTCAACTGCTCGATCTTAGCCAGTACCTCCGGCAGGAATTTTGCGCCATAAAATCCCGGATGAACCGACATCAACAGCACATGATCCAGGCTGTCAAGCCACTGACAAATGTCTTCCACCGATGTTTCGGGGTTGACCGCCATGCCCACCGTCAGTCCGGCCTCTCTGGCCGCTACCGTCACTGTCGACGGATCGGATACAGTTTCATAATGAAAAATGACACGCTCGGCGCCGGCGGCCTTGAAACCCTTGAAATAATCCACCGGGTTTTCAACCATCAGGTGTGCTTCCCAGCCGAAAGGCAGACGGGCGTCCCTTATCTCCTCCCAGCCGATACTTCGTGAAGGCACGAACCTGCCGTCCATGATGTCCACCTGGACCCAGTCGACCACACCGGACATGATGTCTCGCATCGCCGTCAGCTCCTGAGGGTCATCGGTAAGTATCGCCGGAACAATGCGAATTGGGCTCAACAGTCAACACCTTCCTATTGGAATAATAAATCAGATTCGGCCGCCAGCCACCACTGATAACAGGTAGTTGCCCTTCAGCTTCCCTTTACCAACAACAGGGGCAACCGGCTGGTGGCGCTGACCGTCGCCGTTACCGACCCAAACACCCAGCGGTCGATTCCGGACCGTGCATGAGTGCTCATGGCTATCAAATCCGCTTTTTCATCTTCGGAGGCCTTCAATATGCTCTCCGCCACGCCACCGAACAGCACCAGGGTTCGCGCCGGCACGTCCGCGGCGCTGAATTCATCGGACACCCTTTCCAGGTAATCACCGGCCTGCTCCCGAGTCTCCTTCATCAGAATGAGGGCGTATTCTTCCCAGCTCGGCCTGGCTGAGGGCGGCCGGTCGGAATGAATTTCCGGGAAGGCATTGACCGACAACAGCACCACCTCGGCACCGGTATTGCCGGCCAGTTCAAGGACATACGGCACCACCTCTTCGGACAACACCGAACCATCCAGCGGCAACAGAATCCGCTTGATGGGCCGATTGACCGTTCCGGGCTTTATCAACAGTAGAGAACATTGTTTCGAAACCAGGTTCTGCAACATCTTGTCTTCCCGGTTCAGGTCAGTATGCGGCTGGCGGCAGGCAACAATCAGATCCACCTTCTGCCGGGCGACAAACCGCTTGATGCGCTCGGCCAATTCTCCAGGTTCGGTACGAATACTGGTCTTGAAACCATCGGCCTCCAGGGCTTTGGACTGAACTTCCAGATAAACTTGATTCAACCGGCACAGTCTCTGTTCGTCTTCCGGGCAGACGCTGAATAACACCAACTCGGTATCGGAACCGGCTACCTGCCGGACAAAAGGCAGAGCCTGCTCTGCCGATTCCGAGCCATCAAGGGGCACCAGTATTTTACGATAAGCCATTGCGTCTACGATTATACAACAAGGGAGAACGCTTACCAAACAATTTTTATTCGATTGCTTCCCCCTGGCGCCTTGTTATAGAATGGGCTTCTCAATCATTGTTACGGGAGCGTTATTTGATCACACACGTCTTTTTCGACCTCTATCAGACCCTCATCGGTTATGACCCGCCGCGCGAGGAATTGGAATACCGAGTTCTGGATGAACTCGGCATCAAGGCGCCGCCGGACAGGTTCCGCCGGGCTTTCGCCGTCGCCGATGAGTATTTTTACACCGAAAACGCCAAAAAACCGCTCAGCCGGCGTGAACCGCAGGAAGTCGATGCCATTTATGCCCGCCACCAGTCCATCGTGCTCCGGGAAGGCGGTATTCAACCTGATCCAGACCTGGTACGGTCAGCGCTGTTGCGCTTGAAGGATTTCAAATTCAAGACCGTGCTTTTCGACGATGTCATCCCGGCCCTGACCGAACTGCAGCGAAGGGAAATCTCCCTCGGACTGGTGTCCAACGTCGATAAAGACATCTCGCCGATGCTTGATGAACTGGGGCTGTCGAGTTTTCTGGAAACCGTCGTCACCTCAAGGGAAACCGGCTTCACCAAACCGCATCCTGAAATATTCGCCGAGGCTCTGCGACAGGCCGGGGCTACCGCCGAACGGTCGGCTTTTGTCGGCGACCAGTACCAGATAGACGTGCTGGGTGCTTCGGCCGTCGGCATGAAAGGCATCCTTGTCGCCCGCGGCGGCCTGGCAGATGCTCCAGCGGATTGCCCGAGGATAGAAAGTCTGCCGCAACTGATCAACTGGCTGGATTGAAAAAATACCGGGAGGCATTCCGCATGAAGATGAGTATTGAGGGTATCGTCGATGGCGCGGTAATACCGACCAGTCACACCTGTGATGGCGCCGGCCTGTCGCCGGAGGTAACCTGGGAGATGCTACCGGCCGGAACCCTCAGCCTGGCCCTTGTGATGGATGATCCCGACGCCCCCGGAGGGACTTTCACCCATTGGATGGTGTGGAACATCCCCACCGACGCTCACCGGATACCGTCCAATATGGCGCGGAAAGCGGAATTGCCCAATGGTCTGCGCCAGGGCGTCAATTCCGGCGGCAGTTACGGTTATTATCCTTCCTGCCCTCCCCCCGGCGCCCCGCACCGTTATATCTACCGCCTGATGGCGCTTGATACCGTCATCCCGTTGCCTCCAGGCTCCGGCAGGGACAGTTTCGACGCCGCCATTGACGGCCATGCACTGGCCGAATCAGTGATTACCGGTTTGTACTCTCGCTAGCCGCGGTTACTGCCGGGAACCGGACCGACCATCACCGGCACCGGAGACCGGTGCAACACCTTGTCAGTGACACTGCCGAAGGCCCATCGTGACAGGCCGCTCCGGCCATGGCTGGCCATGACAATCAAATTGACAGCATGAGCTCCCACGTACTCGATAATCGCCTGCGCCGGCTGGCCGGTAATGACCGCGGAACGGACGGACAAACCCTCGGCAGTCAGTTTCCCGGCGATGCCGTCCAGATAAGCCTGAGCTTCCTCGATGGTGACTTCATCCAGCCTGGCGGCCAGTTCCCGTCCCATCGTTTCCCTCACCCCTTTGTCCAGAGGCTCAATAACCCGCAACAGCGTCACCTCAGCCCCGGCCGGTTCGGCAATGGCCACTGCCTGTGGCAGAATGGATTCGGCCAGCGCCGAGCCGTCGAGGGGAACCAGTATTGACTTGAACATATGAACCTCCATTTACTTATTCCACTGTTACGCTTTTCGCCAGGTGCCTCGGCCGGTCCACCGGCCGGCCGGTCGCCACGGCTGTATGATAAGCCAGCAACTGAACAGCAGACGCCGACACCGCCGACTGAAACAGGAAGTGTACCACCGGCAAAGCGATACAGACGTCGACCAGTTGCCTGACATCATGATCATCGCCGGGTACCAGCGCCAGTACCGGAGCGCCCCGGGCTTTTATCTCGCGTACCGCCGTAACCATCGCCCGGCGACTGCCATCAGCCTGATGACCGAACAGGGCTATCACCGGCAGTTCGGCTGATATGAGGGCCAGAGAGCCGTGCTTCAACTCTCCGGCGGGACAGGCTTCGGCATGAATGTAAGCGATTTCCTTGAGTTTCAAAGCCATTTCCCGGGCCAGAGGATAAGCAGGCCCCCGACCGATACACATGACATTATTATAATCCGCCAGCCACCGTCCGGCTGATTCGATTTCCCCGACGTTGTCCAGCACCCGTTGGATAAAGGCCGGCAATTCCCGAAAAGAATCCATGAGGTGGTTCCGTCCTGCGGTTTCCGATGAAAGATTGCCCAGCGCCAAGGCATACAGGACGCCCAACTGCGCGGTAAAAGTCTTGGTGGCGGCTACACTGACTTCGGGACCAGCGCCCATCAGAACGGTCCGGTCGGCCAGTCTGGTTACGCTCGACTCGGCGACGTTAGTGACAGCGACCACGCTGGCACCGGACTGTTTCAGCGGCCGGAGAGCATTCAGCGTATCGGCAGTTTCACCTGACTGGGTCAGGCCAACTACCAGCCGGTCGAACCTGATGTCGCCGGACCGATGCCCGAACTCTGAAGCCAGTTCCACCCGCACCTGGCGCCCCGTCAGTTCCTCCATGGCGTACCTGGCAGTCAGTCCGGCATAATATGAACTGCCGCAACCCAGAATCAGGGGCGGCACTACGTTTTTTCCCCATAGGCGGGCCAGACCCGGTTCCTGGGCTGACGCCAGCCAGCGTCCGGCATTATCACGCCACATACTGGACTGCTCGTGGATTTCCTTGAGCATGAAATGCCGATAGCCGCCACGGTCGGTCGCCGTGGCCGTCCATTTTATCTGGGTCACCGGACGAATAACAGTCTGCCCGTCATGAGTAACGGCCACTCCGTCAGGGCTGACCGACACCACATCACCGTCCTCCAGGTGGATAATCCGCCCGGTGTGATCAGCCAGCGCCATCACATCGGAGGCCAGCCAGTTTTCGTTGTCGCCCAGTCCTACCACCAGAGGACTGCCCCGTCTGGCGGCCGTCAGCTCACGGCCGCCCTGTCGCATAGCGACGATGGCGTAGGAACCCTCGATAAACCCGAGGCTTCGCGTCAGGGCGTCGGTCAAGTTTCCCTGATAATGCTCCTCAATGAGGTGAGCAACAACCTCGGAATCAGTGGTGGAACTGAAAGTATGCCCCTTTTTTTTCAACTCATGTTTGATTTCCTGATGGTTGGTAATATTGCCGTTATGGGCCACGGCAATAAGACCCGAACAGTCGGTCAGCGGGTGAGCGTTTTCCCTGTTCGGAGCTCCACAACTGGCCCAGCGGGTATGAGCTATGCCGATATGACCCGACAGTCGGACGCCCGGGGAGCGCTCGGCAATTCTTCCAGTATCCCGGATGCACTCCAGGATATCGCCGCCCACGGCTACACCCCAGGAATCATAACCCCGATACTCCAGTTTCTCCAGCGCCTGCTCCAACAGCGGCTGAGCCTGGCGAAAACCGCTGTAACCGACAATCCCGCACATATCAGACGATCCTGCTGGCATCGGCAATACAACCGCTTATTACTTTCAATGCCGCCACGTCGCAGTCGTTGCCAATGATACTGCCGGGAAGACTGACCACCCCAGGGCCAATCCGGCAATTACGCCCTATCATCGACCCGGTTGACTCACTCTCCGCTCCTGCCTCGACTACCAAAACAATGGCGCCCTCCGGCGCCCGGAATCCCGGGCCGATGCGGCAACCGCCGTCGATGACCCCGGAAGCCAGGAAACACCCGGCGCCCATCTCCACGTCATCGCCAATGACCGAATTCTCGATGACACAGTGAGGACCGATACGGACATTGTGACCAATACTGCTCCCGGAACCAATGACCGTTCCCGGGCCGATATCACAGCCTCCGCCGATGATTACCGGACCGGTCAGATAACTGCCGGAACGGATCCTGGTTCCAGCACCGGTAACCACATTGCCCCTGATAGCGACACCATCCTCGACAACACCTTCGATCACCTTCTCCGGATTCTGCAACAAAAGGAATGAGTTCAGGGCCAGAATATCCCGGGGAAATACGATGTCCAGCCAGGGACCATCGACAGGTATGGCTTTGATTTCGACTCCGTCTCCGACCACACGGTTGATAACGCCCGGTAAATCGGCCTCACCGGCCAGGTAATCGAAAACACTCCGGTCGAAGGCGAAAATACCGGTACTGACCGGAGCACAGCACGGTTCCCGAGGTTTTTCCACTACCGACCGCACCATGCCGTCAACTAATTCCAGGACGCCGTAACGCACTGTATCCGCCTCCGGCACCAGGGCGGTCAACAAGGCCGGACTGTCGGCGTGACATATATCCTTTATGGTCCGGCCATCTATAAAATGGTCTCCCGGCAGAATCAGGAATTCGTCATCAGCCCAGCCGGCCGCCTGGGCCAGGGCATGGGCTGTACCGGCCTGTTGTTCCTGAACCACGTAATGGATATCGATACCCCAGGCCGCGCCGCCGCCGAAATAGTCTAATATCTGTTCACGGTGATAGCCGGTCACGATGACGACATCGCGGATACCGTTGTCGCTCACCGCCTGGATAACGTATTCCAACAACGGTTTGCCGCCGACTTTAAGCATCACTTTGGGCCGGCCAGCCGTAAACGGCCGTAACCTCTGCCCCTCTCCCGCCGCCAGAATTATCGCCTGTTCAATCATGATTCACTGATACCATTATAATCCTTCACCGGCCACGATTAAAAAACCCGGCTACCGGCCTTGATGCTTCCGGATACCACCGCGCCCGGACCGATCACGACATCAGCGCCGATTATCGTGCCCGGATTGATACTTGAGTTGATACCGGTGACCACCCCGTCTCCCATGATGACTCCGACTTTACGATGACAACCGTCTGCCGGATGGCCGTCCAGCCTCAGATTAGCCACCTGGGTACCAGCACCGATATTACAGTTACGCCCGATAACGCTATCACCGATATAACTGAGGTGCGGCACCCGGCTTCCATCCATGATGACCGAGTTCTTGACCTCCACCCCGGCGCCGATGCGACAATGATCACCGATTACAGTTCCCGGCCGCAGGTAACAGTTCGGCCCCAGATCACAGCCCTGGCCGATGACAACCGGGCCTTCGATATAGGTGCCGGCCCGGAGCCAACTGCCCCCGCCAACCCGGACCGCCCCCTTGATGACCACCCCTGGTTCCAGCTCCGCCCCTGCCGTATCCGCGTCTGTCATAGCCGACAAACTGGCTCTGTTGGCTGACAGCAAAGCCTGCGGGTCGCCGATATCCTGCCAGTCGTGAAGAAAAATATAACCGACACCTCTTCCGGAGTCTATCATTCGCTGAATGACATCGGTGATTTCATACTCGCCACGGGATGATTTATCCGTAATACGGATAAAATCGAAGATACCGGAATCAAAATGATACAGGCCGCTGTTGACCAGTCGGGTCGGCGGGTTCTCAACCTTTTCATGAAGTCGCGCTACCCGGTCGTCGGCAATTTCCACCACGCCCAGACCGGCAACGGATGCCCGTTCGACAATACCCATGGCCGGGACTTTCACCGCCGCCAGGCGCCGAATATCTTCAGCCCCCAGGGTAATGTCACCGTTGAGCACCAGGAAGGACTTACCGGCCACCAGCGGCTCGACCAGAGACACGGCGTCAGCGGTCCCCAGCGGCAGACGCTGAACCGCGTAACTCAGCCGGACATCGAACCCGGAGCCGTCACCGAAGTGACGTCGTACTTCTTCCTCATAATAACCGACGATAAGTACTATTTCATCGATCCCGCCGTTGCGGCAGGCAACGACCAGGTGTTCAAGTATCGGGTAGCCCGCCAGCGGTAGCATCACCTTTGGCCGCCGCGCCGTCAGGGGCCGCATCCGCCGCCCTTCCCCGGCGGCCAAGATGATGGCGGTTGTGGTTTGGTGTGTCAAAAGCAATATCCGTCGGGTGTCATTTCAGCCATTCTATCACAGAAGCCGCGGCTGTCAATCGCGATGACCGGCTGATTTACGTCATGCCCACCGATAGGTTATAGTAAGCCCCATGAAATCGATAGAAGCACGGAAAATCGTCTGGCTGTTGGAACAGCCATCTGCTATGGACGTAAGAACAGCCGGTGAACTGAAAAAGACCGGCTGGGACGTTCACATGGTCGGCCACCGGGTCAAGGATAAGGGTTCACTTCAGGCACCCGAGGTGGCGAGGCATACCCTGCCGCTCGGTGTTCGCTATCCGCTCACCTACGGCGCTTTTCTGACGGCAGCGCCGTTGCTCCTGTGGCTCCGGCCCCAAATAATCCACGCTCACGGACTGAGTTCCCACGGGATCCTGACGGCAGTGTACCGGCGTTTCCTGCGCTTCCGGCCGACGGTACTGTCCGTCACCGGCCCGGATGTGACCAGAGATGCCGCCGGCGGCATGATCCGCTGGTCGGCCGAACATGCACTCAGGATGTTCGAAGTCATCATAACTCCAGACGATAAGTTTACCCTTGATGCCCTGAACCGGCTGGAACCGCTACAGGACAGAATCATCATCCGGGACACCGACGGATACAATGATGCCGTTGCCCGAGCCGCCGAACTGGCGGCAGTATATGAAAAACTGCTCCGGCATGAACACTGATCAGATGATGCTGGCACCGATCTCTTTCTTCTGGCCGGCGTAACGTTTCCGTGACGCCAGCACGGCTTTGATGGCTGAATCGCGATCTTCCCAGCCCTCGACACCGGTTTTCTTTTCCTCCAATTCCTTGTAGATATTGAAGAAATGCTCGATTTCCTTCAACAGATGGGCCGGCACGTCCGACAGTTCCTTGATGAAGTTCCAGTGCGGGTCGCCCATGGGAACGCACAAAATTTTCTCATCCGGACCTTTTTCGTCCCACATCCGGAACAACCCGACCGGTTTGGCATCGATGAGACAGCCGGGGAAAGTCGGTTCGGATACCAGCACCAGCGCGTCCAGGGGATCGGAGTCCTCGGCCAGGGTATCCAGGATGAAACCGTAATCTGAAGGATAATGCACGGCGGAAAACAGCATCCGGTCGAACTTTATTATCTTCCGTTCCTTATCCCATTCGTACTTGTTGCGACTGCCCTTGGGAATCTCAATGAGAATGGTCAGGGTCATGTCTTCCTGGGCGGAAACCCGCTTGCGTTTCTTCTTGGGACAGGCTTGTTCTTCACTGCAACCGGTAGTAATGCGTATCTCGTTGCGGTTACCCTGGTCGGATTCATTCTTTGATGACATATATGCTCCTTGTGAATATCTCTATTGTAACAAAACGATGTGCCGATTACGATACCGTCGCTGACCGGCATGACGGTAGTGACCGGTATCAGTACTCGATACCCTGCCGGGCCGGGATACCGGCGTCGAACGGATGCTTGATCTTTTTCATTTCGGTCACCAAATCGGCGGCGTCCCTGATTTCCGGCGGGGCCAGGCGACCGGTCATCACCAGTTCCACCTGCTCGGGTTTGTCCTTGATGAGACTCAGAACGTCATCTGTTTCCAGCCAGCCCCATCCGGTCACGATGTTCAACTCATCCAGGATAAGAACATCGTAATCACCGGACAGCATCGCCCGACGGGCCTCGGCCAAAGCCTGTGACGCTTTGTCTCTGATTTCCGGTGACGGTTGTTCCGGATGTCTGACCAGTCCTGGACCGAAAGCGACCCAACTGACCCCGGGCAACCGGTACAACACCTCATGTTCCCCGGAATCATAGCTGGTATTCATGAAATAAACGATATAGACCCTCAGGCCACGGCCCGAAGCCCGTAAAGCGGTTCCCAGACCGGCAGAGGTCTTGCCCCGGCCGTCGCCGGTGAATACCTGAACCAGACCGCGTTTGAGCGGTCGGCGGGACGGCATCACTTCAGGATTATCGTCAGTCATCATCAGCGGTTGCTCCCGCTTTTCAGACGCAACATTCGTGCGGCGTGGAATTCTTGACCACCATCACCGAAGTTAACCGGTAGTCGTTATCGACCACATCGCCCAGTGTCAACTCGTAGACCTGCTCATCTTCCATAGTCAGGTATTCGCAGATCAGCGTTGACGTCTCCGCCGGAATACCGTTGTCCAGCAGATAACGGGCGGTCTGCCGGGGAACCTGGGTTTCATTGGTAAGCATCAGTAGATTGCGCCCCATCCGAAAGCTGTCCACCAGGAATTTCAGTTTCAGTTGCTTGACCTCTTCGCGGCCATCATGGAAGGACACCAGCACCGATTCATCCAGGCAAATCTGTGCCTTGGCGGCGGCAAACTGGGCGGCGCCGGCGGAGGGGATGATGCGGATATCGAAGTCCTTGAACACCCCCAGCACCTGAGCCAGGCTGGAAGATACGCAGGGGTCGCCCACCCGAAGGACGGCCACTGTTTCCCCGGTCTTCAGGGCGCGTTCAGCAGCTTCCTTTTCCTTCTGAAGGTAGTCTTTAGTTCCCTGGAAAAAGATAACCTTGCCGTTAGCCAGGTCCTTGACCGGTTTCAGCGACCAGTCCCAGGCCAGAATGATATCGGATTCGCGGACGGCGTCTTCCGCGGCATGAGTCAGCCATTTAGGCGAGCCGCCTGGTCCGATACCGACGATGTAACACACTGGCTTACGGGGCTGGTTCATAAAATCTATTGACTCCTTTTCAATTAACTGGCATTAAGGAATCTCTGAACAAGTCACGTTTGATGAGGTATAATTAGTCATCCATAAACGAAGGATGGCGAAGTTAATGAAGACCTTGTCATTTGCCAGTCTGGCTTATGCTAACAAAAAGAAACAGACGCGACGGGAAGTATTCCTTCAGGAAATGGATCGGGTAATTCCCTGGAAAGAACTACTGGAAATCATAGTTGAGTATTACCCCAAAGCCGGTAATGGTCGACATCCAATGCCGCTGGAGCGCATGCTACGGATATATTTCATGCAACAGTGGTACGGTTTATCGGATCCGGCGATGGAAGACGCGCTTTACGATATAGAATCGATGAGACGATTTGCCGGAATCGATATCCAATCTGACCCTGTACCGGATGAAAGTACTATACTGCATTTTCGTCATCTGCTGGAGAAGCACAATCTGACCATGGCGTTATTTGAAAAGACAAGGAATTATCTTTCAGACAAAGGTTTATTGTTAAAAGAAGGGACAATAGTCGACGCTACGATAATCAATGCGCCATCTTCGACCAAAAACCGGGATAAGGCCCGAGACCCACAGATGCGACAGACCAAAAAGGGGAATCAGTGGTATTTTGGCATGAAGGCTCATATAGGCGCAGACACCGGCAAGGGACTGGCGCATACGATAGTGGTGACCGATGCCTCAGTTCATGATTCACAGGTCATGGATAAGTTACTGCACGGAGAGGAAAAGGCGGTCTATGGAGATAAAGCCTATACCAGTGAGGAAAGGCAAAGACGTTACGAATCCCGAGGCATTGATTGGCGGGTAAAACGCAAAGCCAGCCGGCACTATCAACTGACACCGGAAGACGCCGAGTTTAACCGAAGACAAGGCAAAGTTCGAGCCAAGGGTGAGCATGCGTTTCTGGTGGTCAAGCATCTATGGCGATACCGGAAGGTCAAATACAAAGGCCTCCACAAGAATATGGTGCAGGTCTTCAGCCTGTTCACGCTGGCTAATTTATATCTGGTACGCCGGGAATTAAGCATGATGGCAACCTGAAGGGTGAATTGCGCCCAATAACCGGAAAACCGCTCCTTCAGGGTGGAGCAAACCGGATAAAGGCCGGTGTAACCTGCCAAAAACACTGCGGTTTCGCTTCGTGGGCGCAAGATATCACCAACAATATCACCGAAACTTTACAACTATGTGTTTTTCAGAGGTTCCTTAAATATTAACATAATCTGGTCTGAGCCGAAAACCGGAGTGGCGGCTATTTCAAATCGGTTTTCAGAACACTTAAAAAGGCTTCCTTCGGCACTTCGACCTGCCCGATGGTCTTCATCTTTTTCTTGCCTTCTTTCTGTTTTTCCAGGAGTTTACGCTTACGGGTGATATCACCGCCGTAACACTTGGCCAGCACATCCTTGCGTTTGGCCGGGATATCCGCCCGGGCCACTATCCGGCCGCCGACCGCCGCCTGGATGGGAATAGTGAACATCTGGCGAGGAATCACCTCCTTCAGCTTGTGGACCAGAGACTTGCCGACATCTTGAGCCTGTTCCGGCGGCACGATGCGGGAAAAAGCGTCCACCAGTATGTTGTTGACCAGCACGTCTATCTTCACCAGGCGGGCGTCACGGTATCCGTCGAACTCGTAATCCAGGGAGGCATAGCCGTTAGTACGGCTCTTGAGCTGGTCATAGAAGGTCGTCAGCATTGACCGGAGCGGCATATCGTAATCTAGTTGAACCCGCTGAGAGCCCTCGCTACCGGTGGAATGGCCCAGAAATTCGGTATGGCGATGGATGCCGCCGAATTCGCGTTCCAGTTCCATCACCGCGCCGATATACCGGGACGGCACCAGCACTCTGATTTTGACCCAGGGCTCCTCCATCCGGGCGATTTCCGCAGGTGTCGGTAGTTCGGAAGGATTGACCACTGTAATCACCTCGCCGTCGGTCAGCGTGATGTAATAACTGACTGCCGGGGCCGTCACCACCAGCGACAGGCCGAACTCCCTTTCCAGCCGCTCATAGACAATATCCATATGCAGAAGTCCCAGGAAGCCGCAACGGAAGCCGTGGCCCAGCAGAGGGCTGTTTTCCATCTCATAGGACAGCGAGGCATCGTTCAGCTTGAGCTTCTCCATAGCCTCGCGCAATTCATGATAGTCGGATGCCTGCGTCGGATAAATCCCGGCGAACACCATCGGTTTGGCCGGACGGTAAGCCGCCAGCGGTTCAGCGGCAGGCGTAGCCACAGAAGTAACCGTATCGCCGACCGAGCAGTCGCCGACGGTCTTGAGACCGGTAGCGATATAACCCACCTCACCCGCGGACAGACTGGCCACCGGACACTCCCGGGGGTTGAAATAACCGACCTCAAGGACTTCCAGGACAGTGCCCTGCCCCATCAGTTTAAGCCGATCGCCGCTGGCTATCCGGCCGTCCACTACCCTGAGATAAGCGATAACCCCCTTGTAAGGGTCATAATGGGAATCGAAGATAAGGGCCCTCAGCGGTTGCGACCGGTCCCCGGAAGGCGGCGGCACCCGTTCGACCACCGCCTCCAGCAGTTCGCGGACACCCTGTCCGGTCTTGCCGGAAACCTTGAGGGTCTCTTGTTCCCCGTAACCCAGCACGCTTTCGACTTCATCCATGACCCGTTCCGGTTCACCGCTGGGCAGATCCACCTTATTCAATACCGGAATTATCTCAAGGTTGTGTTCCATGGCCAGATAGACATTGGCCAGGGTCTGGGCCTGGATGCCCTGGGTGACATCGATAAGCAGCACCGCACCCTCACAAGCCGCCAGGGTGCGGGATACCTCATAGGAGAAATCGACATGGCCGGGGGTATCGATGAGATTCAACAGGTAAGTGTTGCCGTCAGCCGCGATATAATTCAGCCGCATCGCCTTGGCCTTGATGGTGATGCCTCGCTCCCGCTCCAGTTCCATCCGGTCCATGACCTGCTCGGCCATTTCTTCCCGGCGCATGGCGCCGGTGCTCTCTATCAGGCGGTCGGCCAGGGTCGATTTTCCATGGTCGATATGCGCGATGATACAAAAATTACGAATGTTGCTCTGTCCCATAGGTATCCTTTAATCTGAAAATGGCAAAAAACGCAGAAAAACCTCATTGCCCAGAAGACGGCCGCGCCGGGTCAGCCGCAGGTTTTCCCGGCCGCTTGGTTCCAGTAAACCGAAGCTACGCAACTCTTCTATTTCAGTCGCGTAAGCGCTGAATAAGTCTATACCAAACCGCCGGCGGATGTCACCCGCCGACACCCCCCGGTTCAGCCGGAGTCCCAGTATCACCGTCTCGCTCAGCCCCATCTCCGGGGTTATCGTTTCTTCGAAAACGCCGGCTGACCGGCGCTCCACCAGGCACTCCAGGTATTCATCCGTGTCCGGGGAATTGGCCGTTCGCCGACCGTCAGCGTAGGAATGAGCCCCGGCACCCAGTCCCAGATACTCCCCGCCCTGCCAGTACACCAGGTTATGACGGCTTTCCCGGCCGGGTGCGGCCCAGTTGGATATTTCGTACTGAAGGTAACCGGCCCGTTCCAGGCAGTCGCTCGCTGACTCGTACTCGTCGGCCGCGGCATCAGGGTCGACCGGTTCATCCCGGCCCGCCGCCACTGCCTCTGCCAGCGGTGTACCGGCGTCAATGCTCAAACCGTAAAACGACAGATGCTCCGCGCCCAAAGTGGTGATATCGGCCAGCATCCGGCGCCAGTCAACCGGCGACCGCCCCGGCAGGCCGTAGATGAAGTCCAGGCTGATGTTATCGAAACCCGCCCGCCGGGCTTCTTCGACCGCCTCACCGACCCGGTCGGCCGAATGTGTCCGGCCCAGGTATTCCAGCTCCCGGTCGGCCAGACTCTGGGCGCCCAGGCTCAGGCGGTTGATGCCGGCGGCGCGAAATCCCCGAAACCCCGCCATTTCCACAGTGCCTGGATTGGTTTCCAGGGTGATTTCAGCCCCGGGACCGATTTCATATTCGTCGGCTACCGCTCTCACCAGCCGGCCGATGAGTTCGGCCCCGGCCAGACTGGGGGTACCACCGCCGAAATAAATGGTCCGGACGACTGCCCCCGAACGGCGTCTCAGCCGCAGTTCGGCTTCCAGGGCGGCGACATATTCCGGTATGAGGGCTTCCCGCCCGGCCTGAGTTACAAAAGAACAGTAACGGCATCGGCGGCGGCAGAAGGGCAGGTGAAAATACAGCGAAAGGTCGGACATATATTTTTTATTATGTCAATAATATCATATCGCGACTTCCCGGCGTTAACGATATAATTCAATATGTTGCCTGGAAACCGGAAGTTCTCAGCGGTTGACACAACCCTACCCAGGCATTAAATTAAATTACGGTCGCATTCACTTTACGCATTCCGACAAAACCGGAATCGACCGGCCATTAATAATCAGACGGAGGACCAGGATAATCATGAGTAAAAGCCCGGATTCCCACGAACCAGAACCGCAAATCCTGATCAAGCCTCTGCCCCAGATTCTCGATGAGATGGATGCCAATATCCGGGCGGCGGTTCAGGCCGCCCGCCAGGCGGAAGCCGCCGCCGCCCAGGCTTCCGGTGCCGCAGACAACGCCACCAAAGCCGCTCACGAAGCCGATAAAAGAGCCGTGGAAGCCCGCCAGGCCGGAGAGCAAGCCGCTGAAAAGGCCACCCGGGCGGCAGCCACCGCGGCCAGCGAAGCCAAGAAAGCCGCCGATGAGGCCGCCGGCAAAGCGGAGGAAGCCAAGCAGGGCGCTGAAACGGCGGCTCAGGTTTTTCAGAAAACCGCCGATGAAGCCGCCCAAAAGGCCGAGATAGCCGGAGCTTCGGCCAGGACCGCCGCGGAAGAAGCGGCTAAGGTTTCAGACGAAGCCGCCAGGCGCGCCGAAACCGCCGGACTGGCCGCCCAGCGCATGGCCGAAGAATCCCGAAAAGCATCTGACGCCGCGCGCGAGGCCGCCCTGGCCGCCGCCGCCAGGGCCGAAGAATCGTCTCGATCCGTCCAGGAAGCCGCCGCTGAAGCCATGCGCAAGGCGCAGGAAGCCGCCACCAAAGCCCTGGATTCGGCAGAAGAAGCCCGGCGTCTGGCCGAAGACGCCGCCGCGCGTTCTGAATCAGCCTCCAACGCCGCCAGATCAGCCGCCGAGCAGGCTTCTCAGGTCGCTTCGGAAGCCGCCCACCGGGCCGAAGAAGCCGCCGCTCAGGCGGAAAAGACCGCCCGGGCCGCCAAGTATGCCGCCGAAGAAGCTACCGCGAAAGCCCAGGATGTCGAAATGACCGCCCTCGAGTCGGCCCAGGCGGCCGCCCGCGCCGCGGAAGAAGCCGCCGCCCGCGCCGAACTTACCGCCTTGTCCACCAGGGAAGCCCTGGAAAACTCCATTGAAGAAGCCCTGGCCGCCGGCAGTCAGGCGGAAAAAGCCGCCGCCGACGCCGCTGAAGTGGCGTCAGCGTTGTTACACGAACCAAGCCGGGAAACCATAACCCGGGCACTCAGGGCCGGCCGGGCCGCCAAGTCAGCCGCCGCCGCCGCTTTCCGGGCGGCTGAAGATACCGCCCGTCGTTCCGAACTAGCCAATATCGCCGGTGACGTCGCCCTGGAAGCAGCCACCCATATTGAAGGCGATTCTTCAGCCGGCGTCGTTGAAGCCGGCAACGCCGCCAAGTCAGCCGCCCGCCAGGGATTCGATACCGCTCTGGCCGTCAAGGTTCAGGCTGGAAAAGCCGATGAAGCCGGCGACAGCCTGGTTGATACCGCCGGTGAAGCCGCCGACCGGTTAACGTCACAGACCATAGAATCGGCCAATTCTCGGGCTTTGGAGGTCAAAAAGGCGGCCGAAGACGCCGCCGCCAGAGCCACCGAAACCTCACGTCTGGCCCGGGAAGCGGCTGAAGCCGCGTCATTACGAGCCGAAACTGCAGACCACAGCGCCCGGGAGGCAGTGGAGAATTTCCAGAAAACCACCGCGCAGGCCACCGCCCAGGCTGAAGCCGCCGCCGCCGAGGCGGTGAGTAAAGCCGAAAAAGCCGCGGCCTCAGCCACTGAAACATCCCGATCGGCTCGCGCCGCCGCCGAGTCCGCTTCAGCTCAGGCTCAGGCCGCCGATAAAAGCGTCCGGTCAGCGGTGGCCTCTTTCGAATCCCTGACCGAAAAAGCCACCTCACAGGCGGAAAACGCCGCTAATGAAGCGGTACGCAAAGCCGAAGAAGCCGCGAAAGCCGCAACTGAAGCCGCCGCCCAGGCCGAGGCCGCCGCCCGTGCTTCGGCTGATTTATCGACCAAATCGGCTCGTGAAGCCTCTTCAGCGGCTTCCCGGTCCGCCGCTGAAGCCGCTGAGAAAGCTGAAGCCGCCTCCGCGGCGGCGGTAGAAGCGGCCGGCAAGGCCGAGGCCAGCGCCCGGGAAGCCATCGACCGGGCTTCCCGTCTGGCGGCTGAAGCCGCCGAGCGGGCGGAAAAATCGGCCAGGGAAGCTGAATCTGTCGCCACCACCGCAAAAAAAGCGGCCGAAGAAGCCGGGGCCCGCGCCGAACGGGCAGAGTCGGCGGCCAGAAATGCCGCCGATACCGCCGTTCGCGCCGCCGAAGATTCAGCGGCTTCTTCCCGTGAATCATCCGCCCGGGCCGCAAACATGGCCGTCTCAGCCCGTGAGGCGGCCAACGAAGCCTTGTCCAAGGCTGAAGAGGCAATGGTCAAGGCTGTCATCAAACGCCTCACCAGCGGCACCTGGATCACCCTTTTGGTGGTCATCAATCTCAGTATCGTTCTGGCCGCGGTAATGTTTGCGGTAGCCCTTGGTGCCATCAACTAGACTGAAACCAGTAATCGTAAACGGCAATAAATGAAAGAAGAAGACCGTCGGGGGAGGAGGAGGCCCGACGGTCTTCTTCTTTTATCATGAGGCGGGAAGAATCGTGTTTACGGAGTTTTCGTCCCGGTGACGGCTGATAACCGGTCAACAGATTCCAGGCGGGGTGGCGGTAACCACCCGCCACCCCGAGTCCAGGGAATAACCAGGGTTACCAGCGTTTCTGGAAGCTGTTATTTGAAACGGGCGCAGCGGGACGGGCAACCGGCTCAGGCCGGCGGTTGGCCCCCATCAATCCGCGTTGCCGCAGAAATGCCGGGATTTCCAGTTCCTTTTCAGTCTTGATATTGCGTAATAGTCGGGTAATCTCCTTGTCACGGCTGTCCAGCGAGGTCATCCGGTCAGCGAAACCGGTAGCGATGAGGGTCAACCTCACCTCGTCCTTCATGGATTCATCGACGGTCACGCCGAAGATGACGTTGGCTTCGGGATCAACTGCCTGGCGGATGACATCGGCGGCCTCATTGACCTCGAACAACGACAGCGAGCTGTTACCGACAACGTTGAAGATACAACCTTTGGAGCCTTCGACCGAAACGTCCAGCAGAGGACTGGTCAGCGCCTGACGGGCGGCTTCCACCGCCCGGTTCTGGCCCTTGCCATGCCCGATGCTCATCCAGGCCGGGCCGGCATCCTGCATCACCGCACGAACATCAGCGAAGTCCAGGTTGATAATGCCGGGAACGGTAATAACCTCGGCGATGGCCTGTACACCATGGTGCAACACTTCATCGGCCATGCGGAAGGCGCCATCGACACCGGTCTTCTGGTCGCAGATCTCGAACAATCGGTCATTGGGAATCAGTATCAGGGTATCCACCGCGTCCATCAGTTCGGTAATGCCTTCTTCGGCTACCTGGGTGCGGTGGGTGCCTTCGAAACTGAAGGGCTTGGTAACTACGGCGATGGTCAGGGCGCCGCTGGCTTTGGCCGCGGCGGCTACGACAGCCGCCGAACCGGTACCGGTGCCGCCGCCCATGCCGGCGGTGACAAACACCATGTCGGATTCACCGACCACCTGCTTGATTTCTTCCTTGCTTTCCTCAGCCGCCTTGCGGCCCATCCTGTTGTCGCCGCCGGCGCCCAGGCCGCGGGTACAGCGCTCGCCTAGCTGGATGCGCAGAGGGGCTTCGGTAACAGCCAGCGCCTGCGCGTCGGTATTCATGGCGACGAATTCCACGCCTCGAATCTGTTCTCTGACCATTCGGGTGACCGCGTTACAGCCGGCACCGCCACAGCCGATTACCTTGATCCTGGCACCACTGGGTACATAGATAGTCTTAGCCATTTTTACTCCTCATTAAAGTTTATTGAGTTTTTATTTTCTCTTGAAAAGACCAAGGAATTTTCCGCCTTCGGCCGGACCGGCGGCTTTGACCTGGATGCCGGTCCTATCGTTGACCTTCCACATTATCAGGCCGATGGCGGTAGCGAAAGCCGGGTCATTAAGACGTTCGGATACACCGTACATCACCGGCGGCATGCCGATGCGTACCGGCAACCGGGAAACCTCCGTTCCCAGCTCGGCCAGGCCGGGCAGATTGGAACTGCCGCCGGTAAAGACTATACCGCCCCTCAGCAGGTTCTGATAATCTTCGGTCGGTACTTCCATAAGCACCAGTCGCACCATTTCTTCCAGGCGCGACCGGATAATTTCGGTCAGTTGGGAATGGGGGAAGGAGTGGCCGCCTTCGGACAGCATCTCCTCAGCGTCGGAGGTCACCGGAAAGACCGAACCGTACCGCATCTTTATTTCCTCGGCCAGTTCCCAGGTCACCCCCAGGCCGACCGAGATATCGTGAGTGATCTGATAGCCGGCCACCGGCAATACCGAGGTATGGATGATATTGCCGTCCTTGTAGACGGCAATATCGGTGGTGCCCCCGCCGATGTCGGCCAGCACCACACCGTTCTGCATTTCATCAGTGGACAATGTCGCTTCGGCGCTCGACAGCGGGCTGAAGATAATTTCCTCCACACCTATGCCGGCGCCCTTGAAGCACTTGACCAGGTTTTCCAGCGAGGTCGCCGAAGCCGTGACCATGTGGGTTTCGACTTCCAGCTTGAAGCCGTGCATGCCGACCGGATTTCTGACTCCTTCCTGGCCGTCTACAGTATAGGCCAGTGGCAGGAGGTGAAGCATGCGCCGGTCGCCGGGAATGGTGACATTGCGGGCTACTTCCAGTACCCGGGCCACATCCGGCGGCCGTACCGTTTCTTCTTTTCTTGAAATGGCGACCACGCCACGGTTGTTGGTGGAGTGGATATGTCTTCCGGTAATGCTGACTACCGCCCCATCCAGTTTGTAACCAGCCGACTGTTCAGCCATGCCCACCGAACGCTTGATGGCGTCACGCGCCTCGTTCAGGTTGACCACCATGCCTTTCTGCAGGCCACGAGACGGCGTCACCCCAACGCCGAGCACCCGAATACCGGCCTCATCGGCGTCAGCCATGATCGTTACCACCTTGGTGGTGCCGACGTCTATGGCTGCAAGTCTCGTCTTTTTCATATTTTCTCCTTAGTTATTCTCTGGTACCCTACACCCGCCGGAATCCGCATCCGGCTGACAGGTTCCTTTATTCGCATTTACCGGTGTTGCGGAACCGGACGCTCCACTTGGCGGCGATGCTTTCAATATAGGCCCTGGTGTTGGCATCAGGTGCCCGCTTGAGTTCGGCCAGGAATCCGTGCAACAGCTCGCCGCCGCTCATCCCCGGTTGCGGCTCCTCCGGCCCCGGTAGATTGATGAATACGATCTCGGTCATGAGTTTCTGATAGTCGATTGCTGTTCCCATTTTTGTTTTTCTCCCGCCTTTCTGGAAAAATTTTGTAGCCATCTTAATCGTTGCCGAAAGCACCCGTCAATAACTGTCCGAATTCGTCCGGACAATTACCAAAGTCATTTGTTTTTTGTCCAAAACAGGCCGGAAAATTCTTGTTATTTTTGTCCGGCTGGCATAAAATTGGGCTGTTTGAATATGAATTTACCAGTTACCAGGACGTTGCCGCCGTATGTGTCCTACCGGACTTTCTGGAATTTCCTTGAAGGACTCAAAGCGGCGATACCCAGCCGAATCGACCGCAGTTTCTGGGGTGACCGTTTTTCGGGCAGTACCGGAGCCCAGCTGGTAGCGGCGCTCAAATACCTCAAACTGATTGACGCCAACGGCGTCCCAACCCTCCGCCTTCGACAGATAGTATTCGCCGTCGGCGCCCAGCGGGCCGACCTCCTGCGGCAGTTGGCCCATGAGGCCTATCCGTTTTTCCTGGAATCGCTGGATCCAGCCTCGGCTACCTACTCCCAGCTGGAAGAAAAACTCCGGGAAAATTTCCCGGTCACCGGAGACGTCAGTCGCAAGTGCATCAAGTTCTTCATCGGTATCTGTGAAGAATCCGGCATCAGCCTGTCCACCTTCATCACCCGGAAATCCAAAGCCACCCGAGCCGGCGGGTCCCGAAAAACCCGGCGCTCACTGCCGGAAAACAGCTCCATTCGCCCCGACCCGGCACCCGAGCAGGTTTCAGAATCGCCCTACCCCCCGCCACAGCCATCGGCAAAAACAGCCACCAGTCCTGACCTCAACCGACTGCTCCTGGAGAAACTGCCGGCCTTCGACCCGGAATGGAGTGACGAGGTCAAGCTCAAATGGCTGGAAAGCTTCGATAAGCTTAACCAGCAACTGTCCGACCAGCGCTAAACGACAGTAGCCGGGTTCAATCTCCAGCCTTCTTCTCTGATTTTCCATACCTGCCTATGCCGTAGTCGTACTTCAATGGCCGAAATATGATTCGCAATATATTATATTTATATTTAACAACAGTTTTTTATGTCATGTATATACTGTGCGTCGATTGCTTGTCTCTGCTATAATCGAAGCGTGGACAGCAACGGCGAAGCCTATCTGGATATAGAAACCACCGGACTGAGTCCGCAATGTTGCGACATCACCGTAATCGGGATTCACCTGTTCAAACCACCCGACCGGGAAGAATTCGTCCAACTGGTCGGCGACGATATTACCCCAAAGAACCTCCTGGCGGCCATGGAGGGTATCGGTCGCTTGTTCACCTTCAACGGTGCCAGGTTTGACCTGCCCTGGATCAGGCACCACCTGGGACTGGATCTGTCAGCCGGGGGCATCGAGCATTACGATCTGATGTACTACTGCCACCGCCGCCACCTCTTCGGCGGCCTGAAAAAGATCGAGCCTCTCTTGGGTATCCCCCGCTCCCTGCCGGAAATGAACGGTTATCAGGCAGTCAAACTGTGGTGGCGCTACATCAATGATTTCGACCACCAGGCCCTGGCTACCCTTCTGGCTTATAATAAGGAAGACACCCGGAACCTGGTCCAACTGCGCCGGCTGGTCATGAATGATTTCGCCCCGCCGCCCGACGTGGTATGATTAGATATATGCGCCGCCGCGGATTGTCCTTCTCCATGGGTCTTCGCCTGCCGGAAGTGATTCCAGCGGTCGGTCTGCCAGCGCTGGTTATTCTAATCGGGCTCCAGTGTATCCGCGTGCTGGTGGCCGGACTGACCTGGACCCTGGGCGACACCTACGGCCTGGGTGCCCCGGTGCTGGGAATCATCGCCCTCGGCATTTTCGGCGCCTCGTTTCTGGCCGGCCCGCTCCGCCGCAGAGTATCTTACCGGGGCATCATCTGGGCTACCGCCGGTTCTCTCATCGTCTGCCGGACTTTACTGCAATTCTCACCGGGTGGCGCGCTTCTTGACATCGTCTGGGCCGGCCTGGCCATCGTCGCCTTCGTCCTCTTCCTGCCGGTGTACCTGGATGAAGCCCGGCGTCAGGGCAATTCGGCCATGCCCAGATTCGCCGGGGGATTTCTGTCCGGATTGATTCTGGACACCATTATCTACGGGACGGCCGGCACCCTGGATATCGCCTACCAGACTGCCGTTCTGCCGGTGGCGGTCACCATCATCACCCTTATCCTCCTGGGCTGGTTCACGTGGCGTCATCTGGAAGACGTGCTGGACTCGTCTTCCTTTAATTTCAAGGGCAAGGCCGGGGCCTGGCTGGCAGTCGGGCCTTTTCTATTTCTCCAGTTGCTGGTTCTGCATAATCTGCCGGCCCTGTCGGCCCTCACCGGCTGGACTACCGGTGCCGCCTTTTTGTGGCTGGTCGCCGCCCAGGTAATCGGACTGCTGGCGGCATTCTACTTCCACAGCCTGCAGGAAGATACCATATATTTCATCACCCTGTTCTCCGCCGGTATCCTGATCACCTTCTCCCTGTTCCCCTACCTTACCGGCTGGACGGAAGCCGGGTTGCTTCTGCTGGGACAGATCGCCGCTTCCCAGTTGTTTTTCGCCGTCGTCATCGGCATGACCACGGGGGTGCGCCGCGGCGGTACCATCAGTCTGCCGCTGGCTAACGGTATCGGCATGATACTGCTGGCTGTCTTCATACTGGCGTATTACGCCCCTTTTCAGATTGCCCTGCCCTATAACAACTCCATCCTGCTGGCCGTGGCGGCGGTAATGGTCGCCGGCGGCGGCATGACCTCTCTGCGCCACATGGGACCCCGCCTGCGTATCGGCCATGACCTTTGGCGCCGCGCCCTGGTGACAGGTCTGGCCGTCCTGCTACTGCCAACCGGTACTCTGCTGGCCTTCCCGACGCCATCGGCTACCGCCGATAACGGCATGCCACTCAGAGTGGCCACCTACAATCTCCATAACGGCTTCAACGCTGTCGGCAAACTTGACCTGGAAGCCCTGGCCCAAAATATAGAGGATTCCGGCGCCGACGTCGTCGCCCTCCAGGAAATCTCCCGTGGCTGGCTGGTCAACGGCCGGGTCGATATGCTGGAATGGCTGTCGCGCCGCCTGGATATGCCCTATTACTTCGGCCCGTCCTCCGGCCCGTTCTGGGGTAACGCCTTATTGTCCCGTTATCCCATCACCTCCGCGGTCAACGTCCCCCTGCCCTCGGAAGGCCTGCCGCTGGAGCGTTCGTTCATCGCCGCCATTCTCCAGGTCGACGGCTTGAATTTCCAGGTTATCGCCGTCCATCTGCACCACGTCGAAGGTGACTCCGATATCAGGGTAGCTCAGGTTTCCGCCCTGCTCGATTTTTACAACCGCTCCTCCCGGACAGTCATCATGGGTGATTTCAACGCCGAGCCCAACGACCAGGAAATCAAGCTCATGCGCGCCGCCGGACTCCGGGATATCATGTTGTCTCTGGAACCACCCCCGGCTTACACTTTCCGCTCCGACGACCTGTTCCAGCGTATCGATTACATCTGGGTTTCTCCCGACCTCGTCTGGTCGGAAGTCCGGTTGATTACCGGCACCGCCTCAGACCATCGGGGCGTAGTCGCCGACATTGAAGACTGAGTCGGCTCCGTTTGTGCCGCCCCCGGTTTTATGCCACAATTAGGCAAAATTCAGGCAGTTATCAGGTTTGCTGTTACGTCTTCACGTCAAAAATTTCGGCATTATCGAGGACTTCGACTGGACACCGGGATCGGGACTCAATGTCCTGACCGGCGAAACCGGCGCTGGCAAGTCGCTGGTGGTCGATGCCCTCAGTGCCCTGTTATCCGGACGTCTCGATGACAGCTCCATCCGCCACGGCACCGATGAAACCAGAGTCGAAGGTACATTTGAACTGAGTAGCGACACCGAGTTGTTGTCCCTGCTGACCGCCAAGGGCATCGATACCGCCGACGGCATCCTGATAATATCCCTGTCACTGAAGCAGGGCGGCCGTACCGTCACTCGTCTCAACGGTGACTCCGTACCCCGGAGTCTGATATCCGAAATCGGCCGAAGACTGGTGGACATCCATTCCCAGAGCCAGCACCTGTCCCTCCTGGACCGCGCCAGCCACCTGGATTTTCTGGACAGTTACGCCGGCGTCGTCGAACTGCGACAGGAATTCGCCTCTTTCGTCCAGACACTTCAGCGAACCCGGAAACAACTGGAACAACTGACCCGCGAATCCGAAGAAGACGCCCGTCAGGCGGATTTCCTGCAATTCCAGGTCAATGAAATTCTCCAGGCCGGACTGACCGCCGATGAGGACAGCCGCCTGGAGCAGGAGAAAAAAATACTGGTTTCGGCCGAGACCATTCGAGAGCTTGCCCAGGCCGCCGTCCAGGCACTGGACGGTGACGAAGCTACCGAAGGTTTATCGGCATCGGCTATGCTGAGCCGGGCTAACGCCGCTCTGGACCGCCTGTCAGCCATTGACCCCGAGATGTCAGCAACCGCGGAAAACCTTCGCCTGGCGCTGGATACCACCGCCGAAGCTGTTCGCGATCTGCGCTCCTACGCCGGGGCTGTCGACGCCAACCCGGCCCGGCTGGAGGAGATACAAAACCGCCTCAGTCTCATCGGCGACCTGAAAAGAAAATACGGCGCTACCATAGAGGATGTCCTGGAATTCGCCCGGCGTACCCGGATTAGGCTCGATGAACTCGACGGCCGGGATGAAAAAATCGCCGCCTTCTCAGCCGAGTTGGCCCAACTCAGACAGGTATTGGCGGCAAAAGCCCTGGCGCTGTCGGAGCACCGAAGGAAAAAAGCGGTCGAGCTGGCCGCGGCGGTCAACCGGGAACTGGCGGAACTGGCCATGGCCGGCGTCCGGTTCGAAATCAATCTGGATTACCGTACCAGCCCGGAAGGACTGGAACTGCCCGATGGCCCCCGGGTCGCGGTGGATACTACCGGTATCGATCGAATCGAATTCCTGGCGGCCACCAATCCTGGAGAGCCAGCCAAGCCGCTGGAAAAAATTGCTTCCACCGGTGAACTGTCGCGCTTCACGCTGGCGGTTAAAACCGCCCTGGCTCGGGCCGATCGGGTGCCGGTGCTCATTTTCGATGAAATCGACATCGGTGTCGGCGGCCGCTCCGGAGACATCATCGGTCTCAAGCTGGCCACACTGGCTGAGAGCCATCAGGTCATCTGTGTCACCCATCTGCCGCAGATTGCCGTCTACGCCGGTCACCACTTCACCGTCGCCAAAAACGATTCCAACGGCCGTACCGTCAGCCGGCTCACCGAACTGAGCGAGGATGACCGGGTTACTGAACTGGCCATGATGCTGTCCGGTACCGATTCCCGGGTATCCCGGGACGGCGCCACCGAACTGCTGGCCCGGTCGGCCGCGTTCCGGGCGCGGGGGAAGGATAAGCCTGTTTGAACCTTTTTGCCACCGTCGATAAAAAAGCCCTCCTGGCCATCGGCGTCACTCTGATATTCTGGGCATCGTCCTTCGCCGGCAACCGGGCTGGATTGGAAAGCTACCATCCGGGCGCCCTGATACTGCTCCGTTTCCTGACCGCTTCTCTGGTGCTGGGTTTATATGCCGTTATTACCCGGGGCATCCGGGCGCCCCGGGCGGCCGACCTCGGCTGGATAATATTCGGCGGGGCTATCGGCATCACCGCCTATCACTCCCTGCTGGCGCATGGTCAACAGACAGTGACTGCCGGCTCGGCCAGTTTCATCATCGGCGCCGTACCCATCTTCACCGGTCTGCTGGCGGCTGTCACCTTGAAAGAGAGCCTGACGTCGCGGCAATGGGCCGGAATCGGCGTCAGCTTCGCCGGCATCGCCCTGATTGCTTTCGGTGAAGGCGGCCATCTGGAATTCGAAGCCGGCGCCGTGCTCATCCTGGCGGCGGCCGTCAGCACCTCGATATTCTTCGTTATTCAAAAGAAACTGCTACGGAGATACCGTCCCTTGGAAGTAACCTGCTATTCTTTCTGGGCCGGCACCGCACTGATGCTGATTTATCTGCCGGAACTGTTGCGGGACCTGCCGCTCGCCGCCCCCGGGCCGACCGCGGCGGTCATTTACATGGGAATATTCCCGGCAGCGCTGGCCTACCTGACCTGGAATTATGCCTTAACCCGCACTCCGGCTTCGGTGGCCACCAGTTTCATGTATCTCAATCCTATCGTGGCCACTATCATCGCCTTTATCTGGCTGGGGGAAGTACCCTCGGCCATTGCCGGCGTCGGCGGTCTGCTGGCCATCGGCGGCGTCATCATCACTGCCCGAAGCGTTCGCTGAAAAGGAAAGGAAGCGACCGGACGCCGGCGCTCTTTCGCTACTTTTTCATTGAGTCTTAATCGACCTCGTCGATTTAGGACAGAGAAAACATCACCTGGAAGAGAGGCTCATGACTCTGGTCGAAGGAGAAAAGAGTGGCTGAAATTACCGTTCTCCATCACTCTGCCGAACTGCAACCGGTTACCACCAAAGGCTGGAGTATGGGTTTTCGCCAACGTCCTGAGCCGGGAAATGGAGCGGGTCTGGAACCTGAAGACCTTTCTGATTAACAGCCTGGTATGGATGGTACTTATCAATATGATACTGGCGCTGGTTATCGAACTGAAATCACAGAGCGGCCAGGTGACCACCAGCTTCTTAACCTGTGTCCTGCTGGCTGTGGTTTTCTACATCGCCCTGGCAAACGTCGCCGAATGGTTGTCCTATATCCTGCCCGGCAGTCTGCTATCCATCGACACCGCTCGGGTTACCGGCGAAAGCGGCGAATACTGGGCGCTGACGGTTTTGAGCACTCTTGCCCTGACCGCTTTTCCCTTTATATGGATCTTCACCGCCTCAATCAGGAAGAGCTGTAATCCCCTTCTTTAATCAATGATCGGATATAAAAGAGCCCCGCCGACAGGTTTGCCGGCGGGGCTCTTTTATGTTGTACCGGAATAGAATCAAGCCTCGGCTTTGGCCTTGTCCCGAGCGCCAAACGAAGCGCTTTCGTCATCGATATCCACTTTGTTGGTCTCCTTGAGCAGGGTCATACCGACAATGAAACAGATACCGGCAATGAGCATCGGCCACCACAGACCGGAATAGTTATTGCCGGTGGCCTCAATCATCTGAAGACCGATGATGGGCACCAGACCGCCGAACACACCGTTACCGATGTGGTAAGGTAGCGACATCGAGGTATAACGGATCTTGGTCGGGAACAGTTCCACCAGGAAGGCCGCAATCGGCCCGTAAATCATGGTGACAAAGACTATCTGGATAAATATCAGGACACTCAACATCACCGGTTGATAACCGACATAGCTGAAGAGGAACTGCTGGCCGGTGTCCACCGGGGCGAACGCGGCCATAGCTCCGTATATGGGATAGTAACTCAATACCGCCAGCGCCAGAGCGGTCATCATGACCTTCTTGCGGCCGATTTTATCCGACAGCCAGCCGAAGAACAAGAACAAGGGTGTAGCCACAACAATGGCTCCGGCCATGATGAAGTTGGAATCCAGCAGATCTACTTTGAATATATTCTGCAGGTAATAAAGCGCGTAAAACTGGCCGGTATACCAGACAACGCCCTGCCCCATGGTCGCGCCGAACAGAGCCAGCGCCACCCATTTCAGGTTGTATGGATTAGCGAAACTTTCCTTGAGCGGGTTCTTGGAAACCGTATTGGTATCCTTGAGTTTCTGGAACAGGGGTGATTCCCGCAACGACATGCGGATCCACAGCGAAACCGCCACCAGTATGATGGAAATCAGGAACGGCACCCGCCAGCCCCAGTCGTCAAAGCCTTGCTCTCCGAGAATTAAACGGGTAATGAGGATGACGCTCAGCGACAGCAACAGACCAAGTGTTGCGGTCGTCTGAATGAAGCTGGTGTAGAAACCCCGACGCCCGTGAGGGGTATGCTCGGCGACATACGTTGCCGCGCCGCCGTATTCACCGCCCAGCGCCAGGCCTTGTAGAATACGCAGGGTAATCAGGATGATGCCGGCGAAATCACCCAGCACTTCTTTGGTGGGCAGCAGGCCGACAGCAAAAGTTGCCAGACCCATGATGGACATGGTGATGATAAAGGTGAACTTCCGGCCGACCAAATCCCCGATGCGGCCGAACACGATGGCGCCGAAAGGCCGGACGATGAAACCGACGGCAAAGGTCGCCAGCCAGGCGATGATGGCTCCTAATTCCGTTTCAGTTGAATAAAATTTTGGGGCGACTACAGTGCCCAGGGAACCGAAGATATAGAAGTCGTACCATTCGATCATGGTACCGGCTGATGACGCGAAGATGACTTTTTTCAAACTCTGCGCGCCGTTTTTGGCAGAATTAACGATATTCGCCATAATCCCTCCCTTCTTTGCTGATTAGCAAATCACTTATTTTCGCTACGAATCATCAGTACCGGCACTTTCGAGTGCCTGATGACCCTTTCGGCGACACTGCCGATAAGCCAGTTGGCCGGCCAGCCCCGACCATGAGTTGACATGGCGATGGCATCCACGCCGATCTCTTCGGCCACTTTCAGGATGGTATTGGCCGGAGAGCCTTCCCGCAGGTGGCAGGAAACCTTGAAACCGGCTGACTTGATGTCTTCGCAGATGCGGCCCATGTAGGCGGTCGCTTTCTGCTCCTGTTCGGCTATCGAGTAGCCGGCGATGGCCGGGTCTTCGAAGGCAAATTCCTGAGCCGGATTGGCCGCTACATTAAGCAGGACAATCTCCGCGCCTTCGGCATAAGCCAGCGCTTTGGCGTGGGGTAATACACCTTCAGCCGTTTTGGATCCGTCCAGGGGAACCAAAATCTTTTTGTACATGCCTCCCTCCCTTTCTTTGTCTATTCCAACAGGAATCCTGGTTACCGGGACTAGACTGGAGCGCAATTACTCGACCGGGCCAGCCCCACTATTCGGCCCAAGGGGCAACTTCGCCTCCTCCGAAGATTGTTGTCGGTATGATACAGGAACTAGTACCATATTGCAAATACTTGTTTTTGGCTTTATTGCACTATTTCCTTATTTTTACCCTTTTTTATCTTTTTTTACTTTTTTTGTATTATTACGAACCGCACTTTGCCCTATTTCTGCCCTTGTTTTACAATTGAACCGGTATTTTATGACTGTCCGGAGGTTGCATGAAAACAGAGATTTCCAAAAATATTTTCTGGGTCGGCTCAGTTGACTGGAATTTACGGCAATTCCACGGCCACGAACTCTCCACTCACCGGGGCTCCACTTACAACTCCTATATCATCAAGGATGAGAAGACCGTCCTGATCGATACCGTCTGGTCGCCCTTTTCCTCTCGGCTGATAGACAATATAAAAGAAGTAATCGACCCCGCCACTATCGACTACGTCATCGCCGCCCACGCGGAAGCCGACCACTCCGGCTCACTGCCGGAAATCATGAATCTCTGTCCCAACGCCCGGGTAATCGTTTCTTCACGGGGTATGGACAGCATTCCCGGTCACTACCACCGGCCCTGGAACTTCCAGCCGGTCAAAACCGGGGACACACTGAAGCTGGGGCGGACTACCTTGAGCTTCATTGAAGCCCCGATGCTTCACTGGCCGGACAATCTGCTGACCTACGCCAACCATGGCGCGGTGTTGTTTTCCTCCGACGCCTTCGGCCAGCACTTCGCTTCATCCGGCCGTTTTAACGACCAGGTTGACCGGGTTGCCCTTTACCAGGAAGCCGAAAAATATTACGCCAATATCCTCACCCCCTTCAGCGCCATGGTTACTAAAAAAATCGATGAAATACTGGCCCTGAACCTGCCCCTGGAACTGATTGCGCCCTCCCACGGCCTTATCTGGCGGGATAACCCCGCACAAATCGTGACCGCCTACCGGGAATGGGCTGTCCAGAAGCCAGAGCAAAGCGCCGTCATCGTTTTCGATACCATGTGGCACGCCACCCGGTTGATGGCTGAGGCTGTCGGCGAAGGCCTGACCGAGACCGGCGTCCCGTTCGAAATCCACAATGCCGCCACCGCCGACCGTAATGACGTCATCACCAGCATCTTCCGTGCCGGAGCGCTCGTTCTCGGCTCGCCGACCTTCAATCAGGGCGTCCTGCCGACACTGGCGCCGGTGCTGACCGACATCAAGGGCTTGAAGTTCAAAAACAAGATTGGGGCGGCCTTCGGCAGTTACGGCTGGAGCGGTGAAAGCCTTGGCCTGCTGGAAAAACACCTCGAAGAATCAGGCATACCGGTGGCCGTGCCTGGCGTCAGGGCCAAATGGCAACCCGGTACGGAAGACATTGAGTCCTGCCGCGCCCTCGGCCGCCGCCTGGGAGCAGAAATCAAAAACAGATAACAGTAAATATCGACTGGCGATACGGAGGAAGAATGCTGGAGCCCCAAAACACCCTGCTGTTGATAATCGATGTCCAGGAAAAACTGTTCCGGGTGATGGATGAAAAATCAGCCCTGCTGAAGAACATCGTTGCCCTGGCGCGAGGAAGCGCCCTCCTCGAGATACCGGCCATCATCACCGAGCAGAACCCTGACGGCCTGGGGCCGACCCTGAAGGAAATAACCGACGCCCGGCCGGAGGCGCTGGTTAGTACCAAATTCAGCTTCGACTGTTGCGGAGAAACGGGGTTTACCGAAATGCTGTCCCGGACCGGCCGCAGACAGATTATCGTCTGCGGCATTGAAAGCCATATCTGCGTTTATCAGACTGCGATGGGACTGCGTGAAGCCGGGTATGCGGTACAGGTGGTCGCCGATGCGGTGGCTTCGCGTTCTCCGGCCAACCGGGAACTGGCGTTACGTCGACTGGAAAAAGAAGGCATCGCGTTGACCGGGACTGAAATGGCGCTGTTCGAACTGCTTCGGACGGCCAGGGCCGACCTTTTCAAGGCAGTCTCCGCCCTGATAAAATAATTCCGGTTTCAGTCGGCGGTGTCTTCGCCGCTGTGAGGCAGAGTGGGGGAAGCCTTTCGGGGTGAACCTGCCGGCTCATGGTGCTCGGCGCTGAAGGGTGAATAACCGACACCCAGCGGCTGGCCGTCCTCGAAGATCAGCATGGCCGTGCCGCACTTGGCACAGGACTGATGCCGGGGGAAACTGAGGCCCCAACCGGCGCACTGGTAACCGCATTTCGGGCATTTACCTTCAAGCATGGTACTATCTTACCACCCGTCACCGGTTATGGGAAGGGAATTTTTGTTATATCGACCGCCATTTCCCCCCTTTTTCGCCGGCACCCCTTACTTTAGTAAGTACAGCGCCAGATCACCGACGTTGGTGCCTGTATCTCCGGTCACTACCAGTGTGCCCCCTGTTTCCCGGAACAGGGACCATGTATCACAGTTCTTAATGTAATCAGCCACCGGTACCCCTTTTTTCGCTACCCTTTCGGCAGTCCCCCGGCTGACCATGGCTCCGGCTACGCCATCCAGATAATCGGCCCCGTCAGAACCGACCGTTATCGCCAGCCAGGGTTCGTTGAATTCGGCCATTTCCCTCAGCGTCACCGCCGCAAAATGCTGGTTGCGTCCGCCCCGGCCGTGACTTTCGGTCAGTTCGATGGTCGTCTCACCGCCGGCCACCAGGGCGTCGTACCCGGCATATCGGCCAGATCTGATGGCCGCGGCTATTTCCACCGCTTTCCCCTCAGTATCACCATTCAGCCCGTCATCGATAATCACCGCCCGATAACCAGCCCGGCAGGCCGCCTCGGTCATAGCCTTCAAAGCGGTTTTCACATTACCGATGACGTAATTATGACAGTTATCCAGTGATTTCGGCGTTTCCGGTCTTCCACCGGCGACGCCGTCGCTGAGGTACCGCAGAATCGCCAGCGGTACCCGGCCTGCCAGACGGTAACGGTCGATGACCGCCACAGCGTGGCTGAAGGTGGCCGGGTCCGGCGTTGTCGGTCCGGAGGCGATGACGCTCAAGTCGTCAGTGACAACATCGGAAATCACCAGCGAAATAACCCTGGCCGGCGCGAAGTGCCGCCCCAGCCGGCCGCCTTTGACGGCGGAAATATGCTTGCGGATGGTATTCATTTCGGTAATGTCAGCACCGGAACCCATCAGCAGTTCCGTCAGCCGCCGCTTGTCTTCAAGCAATATGCCGGGCACCGGATACGCCATCAAGGCCGAAGCGCCGCCGGAAATAAGGCAGACTACAGTGTCACCGGCCCCGATGCCGTACGCCTCTTTCATTGCCAGCATCCGGCCGGTAGCCGCTACTCCACGTCCGTCCGGTAGCGGATGCCCCCCGGGCAGTATCTCTATCACGGACGGGCCATCACCCGGCCGCCTGGTCACCACCATCCCGGCAGTGATACGCCCGGCGCCGATCAGCCGTTCCAGGGCCAAGGCCATGCCCCCGGCGGCCTTGCCGCCGCCGATGACGAACAGCCGACCGCCGTTCAGGGCATACTCCGCCTCACCAACCGCCAGCACATCGTCATCCGGCCGGTAGGCCAGCGCGCGCCGGAGCAATACCTCCGGCAGAACCGCCGTGATGCCGGCTTCTACGATATCCAGCGCCGCCTCCGCCGCCGGTGACTGCGCCAGTTCTTCCCGATTGCGCACCCGCATTGTATCGTTTATCACCCGGCCATTATACGCCACCGGTATCAGGCGTAAAAAAAGCCGGGGGCGAAACGCCCCCGGCCCGGATTGGTCGATAACTGTGACCTAGAGAACCGACAGATACTGGTTGCGTTCCCAGTCGGTAACATAAGCCCGGAACTTGGCCCATTCGATTTTCTTATTCTCGATGAAGGCATTGAACACATGCTCGCCCAGCGCTTCGCGTACCAACTGGCTGTTTTCCAGTTTGTGAACGGCTTCCTCCAGGCTGGTCGGCAGCGTGCCGATACCTCGCTCTTGCCGCTCCTTCTCGGACATCTCATAGACGTTTTCCTCCACCGGTTCGGGTACTTCGTACTTTTCCTCGATGCCCTTGAGCCCGGCGGCCAGCATAACGGCGAAGGCCAGATATGGGTTGCAGGCCGGATCCGGCGAACGCAGTTCGATGCGGGTGGAGTTCTCCCGGCCGACACGGTATTCCGGCACCCGCACCAGGTCGGAGCGGTTGCGGCGCGCCCAGGACAGGTAGATGGGGGCCTCATAACCGGGGACCAGCCGTTTGTAAGAGTTGACCCACTGGTTGGTGACGGCGCAGAACTCCGGCGCGTGCTTAAGGATACCGGCAATGTAATGCCGGGCGGTATCGGACAGATGGTACTGGTCGTTCGGGTCAAAGAAGGCGTTGCGC
This sequence comes from Dehalogenimonas lykanthroporepellens BL-DC-9, assembly GCA_000143165.1. Classification (NCBI taxonomy): domain Bacteria; kingdom Bacillati; phylum Chloroflexota; class Dehalococcoidia; order Dehalococcoidales; family Dehalococcoidaceae; genus Dehalogenimonas; species Dehalogenimonas lykanthroporepellens. Next base: position 520,560 of record CP002084.1, on the reverse strand, counting down.
TCCCCGTTGAACAGGGACTGGTGACAATGCATGCCGGAACCGTTTTCACCGAAAACCGGTTTGGGCATGAAGGTGGCGTAGATGCCGTTTTTCAGCGCGATTTCCTTGACGATCAACCGGTAGGTCATGACATTGTCGGCCATGGTCAGGGCGTCGGCGTAACGGATGTCGATCTCATGCTGGGAAGGCGCTACCTCGTGGTGGGAATATTCCACCGGGATACCCACCTCTTCCAGGGTCAGCACCGTTTCCCGGCGCCAGTCGCTGGCTACATCACGAGGGGTCATATCGAAATAACCGCCCTTATCCAGGAACTCAGTGTTATCCTCATCCTTGAAGTAGAAATATTCCAACTCGGGCCCGACGTAATAGGTGTAGTTCTTTTCGGCCGCTTTCTTGAGCATCCGCTTGAGCACATAGCGCGGGTCCCCGTCGAACTGTTCCCCGCCCGGTTTCTTGATATCGCAGAACATCCGGCCGACATTCTCGTCGCCCTTCTTGCGCCATGGCAGAGTGATGAAGGTATCGGGGTCTGGCAGAGCCATCATATCGCTTTCGTCGATGCGGGTGTAACCTTCGATGGACGAACCGTCGAAGCCCATGCCTTCCTGCAGAGCGCCTTCCAGTTCGGATATGGCGATGGAGAAGCTCTTCAGGTGACCCAGGATATCGGTGAACCACAGGCGGATAAATTTCACCTTGTCATCGTGTGCGCGTTTGAGAACGTATTCAATTGCCTCGGAACGGGTTTTAGACATTTTCCCTCCTTTGTTTTTTATACCGGTAATATTCTACCCGATAAATGTTTCGGGAATATTACAGGATTTGTCGCCCCGGCCGCCGGTTAGATACGGAAATTTATAGTAATCGTGCAAGAAAACGCCGTCCGTGATAAAATAGCCTTCGCGTCCGGACTGGCCGGGGCTTTTCGGGAGGGTTGTCCGAGCGGCTTAAGGAGACGGTCTTGAAAACCGTTGTTCCTGCAAGGGAACCGTGGGTTCGAATCCCACACCCTCCGCCATCATCCCCACCGCCTCAACTGACGGTCAGCCCGGCAGGCGCTTCCACCTCCCGGTCGATGACCACGTTCTGTAACAGCGGCACTCCCAGCGGGCTCAGTTCATAGCCGGTAACATAGGGTTTCACCAGGATATAACTGCGGCCGAAGTAATACGGCCAGATTGCCGCCTCATCGACCAGTATCCGTTCCACCTGCCGGTAAATGGCCTCACTGGCTTCCGGGTCGGTCAGCGCCGCCGCCTCGGCCAGCAGGGCGTCCACCAGCGGATTGGAGTATTCGCCCCAGTTGTTATCGGCGCCACTGCCGAACAGTATTTCCAGGAAGTTCTGCTGATGCGGATAATCAGCTATCCATCCCTGGTAGAATATCTGGTCCTTCTCCTGTTTCAGGTTGTAGAGAAACACTTCCGGCTCCAGTTGCCGCACCCTGACCTCGACGCCCAGGTTGACCCGCCACTGGTGAATAACCGCCTCCAGGTCGGAGCCGATGAGGCCGCCATAACCCAGCGTGGTCAGCGTTATCTCCGGCAGGTTGGCGGCACTGCCGTAAGACGATTGCGCCAGCAGTTCCCTGGCCAGTTCGGGGTCGTAGCCGATACCCTCGAATCCCGGATCGTAACCGGGGATTCCCGGCGGCACAATCCCTTCGGCTGACTGGTTCATGTCATTGAAGACCAGCTCCATCAACCGGTCACGGTCGATAGCCGCCGAAAAAGCCTGCCGCACCAGCGGATCGTCGAAGGGCGGTTCAGCGCTATCGAATCCCAGGAAATAAAGACTCAGCTGAGATATAACCTGAGCGTCGGTAGCAAAAATACCCGCCGGGTCGAGCGCCCGGTCCAGATAGGCCGCGTCCACGGTAGCCACATCTATCTGTCCCATTTCGTACAGGTCCATGGATCTCCCGGCCAGGAAACGAAAGACCACCGAATCCAGGGCGGGCGCGCCGCCGTAATACTCCGGATAGCCTTTCAGCATGATATAGGAATCGTTCGCCCAATCATCCAGAATGAAAGGCCCGGTGCCATTGGGCGTCCGCCACCACTCACCGCCGGCGGCGACATCGGCGGCATCCACGGCAAAGGCGGTGGCATAGCTCAGCTTGGATAGAAAATAAGAGCGCGGACTCTCGATGGTCACTTCCAGAGTGTAATCGTCAATCACCCTGACCCCGGCCAGACTGGCTGATTCCCCGTCCAGCATGGCGTCAGCGCCGACTATGTCACCCAGATATGTCCGGGCCGTGGTACTGCCGGTGGCCGGCGTCAGAGCCCTTTCCCAGGAATACCTGAAGTCAGCGGCAGTCAGGGGCGTGCCGTCATGAAAGGTCACATCCTCCCGCAAATGGAAGGTGTAAACAGTGCCGTCTTCACTGATAATCCAGTCGACGGCGATATCCGGCGCCACGCCGTCGGCGGTCACTCGCACCAGCCCGCTGAATATCTGACTGACAAACATCAACGCCCCGGCATCGCCCACCAGCGCCGGGTCCAGGTTGTAGGGCTCGTTAGCCGCCAGGTTCAGCCGCCCGCCACTACCCGGCGGCGGCAGAGAATCGGCGGAATCCGACACACATCCGGTCAATATCAGCGAAAACGCCATAGCGGCGCTCGCTATCATGGTCACCAGCCGTCGTCTCATCTCTTCGTCCCCTCCGTCCTGACGGCGTGGGGATAAAAAAGCCACACCGCGATAACAACCACCGCCCCGGCCACCAGCACTATGAGCGACACCAGCCACGGGGTCCAGGTCACGCCGGTCTGTATCCGGTCAGGGACGGCACCATAGGCATATTCCTGCCACTCGGCATCGAGCCCTTCCAGGTCGAACCCGTACACCGCCAGCAGGGCGCCGTCAGCTGAAGCTCCCTCAGCGAACTCTTCCAGCAGACGGCTCATTCGGTCTTCGCCGTAGGTATCGACCAGGTACTTGACGATGTGATAACTCTCAGCGTAAGACAGATAGGCCAGCGCCGGGTCGGCGGAAAACGGGCTGGACAGACTCCTGACCGATATCAGGCTCTTCAGGTCCAGCGCCTGGTTGTAAAACACTACATACAGCGCGTCCAGCGGACCTTCGGCGTACATCGACAGACCCTCGTTCAGCCAGGTCGGAATGTTATTGTAGGGATTGGCCGTCATCTGGTTGGTCACCACATGAGCCAGTTCATGCACCACCGCCCGTTTGCCCCAGTTGAGAGCAGAGGTTTCGATACCGATGGAAATGGTATTGAAGTTGGTGAAGGACACCCCTCCGGTCCATTCCTGGGGAAAGACCATGGAGTTCTGCAAGGCCTGGGCACTGTCATAAATATAGATGGCCACGGGGTCGCTCAACCGGGCGCCGGTATCCTGTTCCAGTTTGTCCAGCGCCGCCTGCGCCGTCGCCATCAACTGGTCAGCGAAAGAATCGGACCCGTTGTACCAGTACAGCGTCACCAGCCCGTCGGATATGGTTTTCCATTCATAGCGGGCGTCATCGAAGGTGAACTGCTCAACGCCGGTGACGTATTCTCGCCCGTTAACGTCTCGGAGCGTCCACCAGTAATCGATGAGTGTCCCCGGCGGCAGACCGCCAACCCTTCTCAGGTTGAGCGAATAGCTCAGGGCGACATCGGTGCCCGGCGTCACCCGGACGATAACCTCGTTATACACCTCGGCGAAACCCTGTCGCCGCACCTGATAATTCAGACGGGCATCGACGATATCGGCCGGCGCCGTGGCGTTCAGACTGAAACTCAGCGAATTGGGAAAGACGGCGGAATAGGAGTTGCGCCCGACCTCCAGTTCTCCTCCGGCGGCCGCGACCGGCGTGACCGCCCCGGTGATGAACAGAACCGCCGCCAACAGCGCCGATATCAGTTTATTCTTCACCAATCTGCCCCTTGAGATAGGCCTCGATGAACATCTCGATATTGCCCTCCTCCAGCACCGCCTGGGTATTACCGGTTTCCATTCCGGTACGGTGGTCCTTGACCATTTTATAGGGATGCAGTACATAACTGCGTATCTGACTGCCCCATTCGTTGGAAATCCGCTCGCCCTTGAGCCGCGCTTTTTCAGCTTCCTGTTCGGCTATCTTGCGTTGCAACAGCCGCGCCCGGAGCAGGCTCATGGCCACTTCCCGGTTCTGGTGTTGCGACCGCTCCGTCTGGGCAGTAACTACGATACCCGACGGCGTATGGGTCAGCCTGACCGCTGAGGACACCTTCTGGACATTCTGACCGCCGGCACCGGAAGCCCGGAAGGCTTCCAGTTTTATGTCATCAGGGTTAATCTCCACTTCGGCGTCCTCTTCCACTTCCGGCATCACCTCGACCAGAGCGAACGAAGTATGCCGCGCGTGGTCGGAATCGAACGGCGACAGCCTTATCAGACGGTGAACGCCGTGTTCGCTCCGCAGGTTGCCGTAGGCATACCGCCCGCGAAATTCCGCCGTCACACTCTTGATGCCGGCCTCATCTCCGGCCGATGTCTCCAGTATCTCGACGTCATAATCACGGCGCTCACCCCATTTGACGTACATCGCCAGTAACATTTCCGCCCAGTCCTGACTCTCGACACCGCCGGCGCCGGCGTGGATGGACAGAAGGGCGTTGCGTTCATCGTACTCGCCGCTGTAAGACAGCTCGAACTCCAACCGGTCCAGCTCATCGCTCACCGCCTCGGTTTCGGCATCTACGTCCTGGGCCATTTCCGGGTCGCCCAGCGCGTCCAGTTCGGCCAGTTCATTCAATCGCCGCTCCAGGCTACGCCACTGCTCCACCGTCTTTTTAAGTCCGGTCAGCCGCCGCATGACTTTCTGGGAGTTATCGCTGTCTTCCCAGAAGCCGTCGATGGTAATCACATGTTCCAGGCTGGTTACTTCCTTTTCCTTTTCGGCGATGTCAAAGACACACCATGTCGTGATGAATCCGGTCCAGCATTTCCCGGTACTTGTCGGCGATATCCAATAGAATCACTCCCTATAACGTATTAGTCTTATTCAAGTTAGCTTTGGCCGCTTCCCGCGGCCAGGTGAGCCAGCCGCACCGGCTCCGGCAGTCGGAACCCTTGACCTAATTTAAGCACCCAGTCCACCGCCGTTTCAAGGCTGACGCGGTGCCCCACCGAAACATACACCGGGCGGCAACCGAACCGGGTGCGTACCACCCGGCCGATAATCTCACCCCGGTCGATCAAATCAGCGGCACTTCCCCGCTCCGGCCCCGGCTCGCCGGCCGTCCCGCACAACCGGGACTTGGCACAGCCGATAGCCGGCAATCCGGTAATCAAGCCCAGGTGGGCGGCTATGCCCAATCGCCGCGGATGAGCCACTCCCTGTCCATCCACCAAGAGCAGATTGGGCCTCGTCGTCAGCCGTTCCAGGGCCGGTAGAATCAGCGGCAACTCTCGAAATGACAGCAGACCGGGGACATACGGCATAACCAGCGGTCCAACGAAAACCGCGGTTTCGACCGTCTCCAGCCCCGGATACCGCAGAACAACCACCGCCGCCCGGCCGTTTTCCCCGGTTCTTCCGGCGGCTACATCGATACCGGCTACCAGCCGGACTTCCCCAGCCGGTTCATCCCGGTCAATCACCCGGACAGCCAGCCCCCTCTGCAACCGTATTGCCTCGTCCGGTGTCACCACCGGTAGCCCGGTAACAGAGAGGCCTTCCATATACCCCCGATTATACCCGCTGTATTCGGCCTCTGCCAAACCCCGACGATGTCGGTAGTTGACACCATAGCTTCCATATTGGATAATGTCCTAAATAAAACGACAAGCGAGTTAATCCCGAACACGATGCTGAAAATCAAACTGCGAAGAATGGGTGCCCCCAAGAAACCGAGTTACCGGATCGTCATCGCCGATTCCAGGTCAGCGCGCAACGGCGCCTTCCTGGAAACCGTCGGCCACTACGACCCGATGACCGACCCGGAAACGGTATCGATTGACGCCGCCAGTGTCAAGGACTGGATTGGTAAAGGCGCCCAGCCGACAGATACAGTCAACAGACTTCTAAAAAAGGCCGGAGTCCTGGAGTAAGACTCCAGCGGTAAAGGAGCCACCATGAAAGAGCTGGTTGAGTTCATCGCCAAGTCACTGGCAGACAAGCCTGAAGCGGTGGTCGTGACGGAAGAACAGGAAGAAGAAGGGCTGAAGATAACCCTGCAGGTCGACGACGGCGACAAGGGTCGCATCATCGGCAAACAGGGCCGCATCGCTCAGGCCATGCGCACCCTCATCCGGGTGAAAGCGGCCAAGGCCGGCATCAAAGCCCGTCTTGAAATCCTGTAGTTCCGCACCCCTCTGTCATTCATCCGTCATTTCCAGGACATAGCTTGACTATGTCCGTCTGGCGTCTATGATTTCGTCCCCTGACCCGAAGATTTAAGCATACTAAAAAGCCCTCCGCTGACGGAGGGCTTTTCTCTTTTTCAGAATGCGGTAATCAACCGACTTTGGGGGGAGCGCTCCGGCCTCGCCGCTTGGCTTTTTCGGCGATAGCCAGTCGAGCCATGGCCCGGTGTAACGCCGCCTCGGATTCTGCGGCATCCTCTCCCGGCTGATATTTTTCTGCCATGCGCTTTTCAGCCTTGTCCCGGGCTTCCTGGGCGCGGGACAGGTCAATTTCCTCGGCCCGTTCCGCCACGTCAGCCAGAACGATGACCCGGTCGGGTCTGACTTCCAGGAACCCCCCGGAAACCAACAGCAGAAACTCCTCACTCCCCTTACGGGCGCGAAGTTCGCCGGTCTTCAAAGCCGTCATCAAAGGGGTGTGATGCGGCAGAATACCCAGTTCACCCTCGATGCCCGGGGCAACGACGATATCGACGTCGTCAGAAAACACCTGGCGTTCCGGGGTCACTATTTCCAGTTTCAAAGTTGCCACAAACACGCTCCGTTAACAGTCATCATTGGGTTCAGGCGGCCATCTTTTCTGCCGCTTCCACCGCTTCCTCAATGGTACCCACCATATAGAAAGCCTGCTCTGGCAAAGCGTCGTGCTTGCCTTCCAGAATTTCCTTGAAGCCGCGCACCGAATCGGCGACGCTGACATACTTACCGGCGCGCCCGGTGAAGATTTCACCGACGAAGAACGGTTGGGTCAGGAAGCGTTGAATCTTGCGGGCGCGGGCCACCGTGGCCTTATCCTCTTCGGACAGCTCTTCCATACCGAGAATGGCGATGACGTCCTGCAGGTCCTTGTATCTCTGCAGTACCCGCTGAACTTCGCGGGCGACGTTGTAATGTTCCTCACCGACAACGGCGGGGTCCAGGATGCGGGAGTTGGACGCCAGCGGGTCCACCGCGGGAAAGAGCGCCTGAGCCGCCAGCGATCGCTCCAGGGCGATAACGGCGTCGAGGTGACCAAAGGTGGCCACCACGCCGGGGTCGGTATAGTCGTCGGCCGGCACATAGATGGCCTGAAAGGAGGTGATGGAGCCGTTTTTAGTGGAGGTGATTCTCTCCTGTAACTGGCCCATTTCAGTAGCCAGCGTCGGCTGGTAACCCACCGCCGAAGGCATGCGGCCCAGAAGCGCCGAAACCTCGACACCGGCCAGGGTATAACGATAAATATTGTCGATAAACAGCAGAACGTCGCGGTGCTCCTGATCGCGGAAGTATTCCGCCATGGTCAGGCCGGTCAGAGCAATACGCAGACGCACCGCCGGCAACTCGTTCATCTGACCGAACACCAGCGCGGTCTTATCGATAACACCGGAATCCTTCATTTCATTCCACAGGTCGTTGCCTTCGCGGGAACGCTCACCTACACCGGCGAACACGGAGAAACCACCGTGTTCGGTGGCGATATTGCGGATAAGCTCCTGAATGACCACTGTCTTGCCCACACCGGCGCCGCCGTAGGCGCCGATTTTACCGCCCCGGGCAAAAGGAGTAATCAGGTCGATGACCTTGATGCCGGTTTCCAGCATCTGGGCTGAGGTTTCCTGCTCCTCGAAAGGCGGTGCTTTGCGATGAATCGGCCAGCGTTCGTCGGTCTTGACCTCTCCTTCATTATCCAGCGGCTCACCCAGCACGTTGAAGATACGGCCGAGCGCCCCCTGGCCAACCGGTACCGAAATCGGCGCGCCGGTATCGACAGCGACGGCGCCCCGGGCCAGACCGTCGGTCGGCATGAAGGACAGCGCCCTCACCCAGTTGTTGCCGATGTGCGCCTGGACTTCCAGGACAATTTTCTCGCCTTTGTTGTCAATTTCCAGCGCGTTTAAAAGACCTGGCAGTTCCGACGGCGGAAATTCTACATCCACCACCGAGCCGATAACCTGTACTACTTTGCCTTTGGACATCAATTCCTCCTGTTGAGTTAAGCCAGCGCCGCCACACCACCGACGATGTCGAGCAAATCGCCGGTGATGGATTCCTGCCGGGCCTTGTTGTATTCAAGGGTAAGTTCCTCAGTCAGCTCGTTGGCGTTCTGAGTGGCGTTTCTCATGGCCACCATCCGCGCCGACTGCTCACTGGCGATGGATTCCAGTAACAACTGGAATATCTTCATTTCCACATAGCTGGGCAACAGCGAGCCCAGCACGGTGGCCGCATCGGGCTCGTACAGATACTCGATATTTGACTGCCCGTCAGCTTCTTCGGGTTCAACCGGTAACAGCTTTTCCAGCGACGGCTTCTGCACCATGGTGGACACGAACTGAGAGTAAGCCACCCACACCTCGTCCACCTTGCCGGCGGTGAAGTCATCGATGACCACCCGGGAAATCGGCAGGGTATCCTGCATAGTCGGCTTGTCACTCATGTTGGTGAATTCGGCGGCAATCTCCCGTTGCGCTCGCCGCATGAAGTCCAGGCCTTTCTTACCAACCACCACGAAGTTGGTCGGCGTACCCTTGCGTTCCTGAATGAAGGCCAGGGTGGCCCGGTTAATGTTGCCCACCAGCCCGCCGGAGAGACCCCGGTCGGGGGTAATATGAACGACCATCACCTTCTTGACCGGCCTTTTGGCCAACAGCGGATGAACCGCCTCACCGCCGGAAACGGCAGAGAGAGAGGCGATGACCTGGGTTATCTTTTCCCGGTAGGGCCGACCGGCCAGACCGCGATCCTGCGCCCGCCGCATCTTGGAGGCGGCAATCATTTCCATGGCGCGCGTAATTTTGGCGATATTCTTAACGCCACGGATGCGCAGCCGGATAGCTCTCAAATTCGCCATTGAGCTTCCTTCCCTTCCTTAGACCACAAAACTCTTCTTGAACTCTTTCAACGCCTCAGCCAGCGCCTTCTCCGTATCACCGCTGAGTTCCTTGTCCTTGGCGATGGTCTTGGGGATATCGGCGTAGTTGGCCTCGATGAACTGATACAGTTCAGTCTCGAACTTGGAAACGTTGGCCACCTCCACATCGTCCAAAAAGCCGTTGAGCAACGCGTAGAAGATAATGACCTGGTTTTCCATGGCCACCGGCTTGTACTGGGGTTGCTTGAGCACCTCGGTAATACGCTGACCGCGTTCAAGCTGGGCCTTGGTGGCTTTATCCAGTTCGGAGGTACCGAACTGAGCGAAAGCCGCCAGCGCCTGGTACTGACTCATTTCCAGCTTCAGTTTACCCGCCACCTTCTTGATGGCCTTGGTCTGAGCCGCCGACCCTACACGGGACACCGAGATACCGACGTTCAGGGCCGGACGGACGCCGGCATTGAACAGGTCGGGCTCCAGGTAAATCTGGCCGTCGGTAATTGAAATAACGTTGGTAGGTACATAAGCTGACACGTCCTGCGCCTGGGTTTCGATAACCGGCAGAGCCGTCAGTGAGCCGCCCCCATTGTCCTTGTTCAGCTTGGCGGCGCGTTCCAGCAACCGGCTGTGCAGGTAGAAGACGTCACCCGGGTAGGCTTCGCGTCCGGGCGGCCGTCTGAGCAACAGCGACAACTGCCGGTAAGCCCAGGCGTGTTTTGTCAGGTCATCATAAACGATAAGGGCTTCCTTGCCGTTGTCCATGAACTCCTCGCCCATGGCACAGCCGGCATAGGGCGCAATGTACTGGAAAGCGACGGGGTCCGAAGCCGAAGCGGCTACCACAATGGTATGTTCCATGGCACCGTATTTTTCCAGGATGCCCACCGTCTGGGCTATCTTGGAGGTCTTCTGACCGATGGCGACATAGATGCAGATGAGGTCGCCGCCCTTTTGATTGATAATGGTATCGATGGCCACCGCCGTCTTACCGGTCGAACGGTCGCCGATGATAAGTTCGCGCTGGCCGCGGCCGACGGGAATCATGGCGTCGATGGACTTGATGCCGGTCTGCACCGGCGTATCCACGCTCTGCCGGGTCACCACGTTGGGCGCCACCCGTTCCACGGCCCGGCGTTTGGTGGTTTTCAGCGGGCCCTTGCCATCGATAGGCTGACCCAGCGGGTTAACCACCCGGCCGATCATTTCCTCGCCGACCGGCACCTCGACGATGCGGTTAGTGCGCCGCACCTCGTCACCTTCTTTAATGAAGGTATCCTCACCCAGCAGGATCGCCGCCACCGAATCTTCTTCCAGGTTCAGGGCGATGCCCATCACACCGCCGGGAAACTCCAGGAGTTCATTGTACTCCGCGGAGGCCAGACCGTGAATGCGGGCGATACCGTCGCCGACCTCGATAACCGTGCCGACATCGGCTACGGCGATATCGGAACCGAAGTTCTCTATCTGTTCCTTAATGACTGATACAATATCGAGTCCTCGTTGTGACACTTTAACAAGCCTCCTTCCAGGAGCAAAACAAGTTTACAGCCTGGCCTGATTGATTTCCTGTTTGAGAATACGCAGACGGCGCGACAGACTGCCGTCGATTACCTTGTCCCCGACTCGGGCAACGATACCGCCCAACAGCGACTCGTCGACCCTGGCGGTTACTTCCACTTTCCGGCCGAACATCTCGCCCAGTTTTTCCCGGATATTATCCAGTTCCTTCTGGCTCAGCGGTACCGCTGAAGCAACAGCGGCGTGAGCCACCCCCATCTTGTCATCCAGGCGCCGCTGAAAGTCACTGATGATATCCGGCAGTATGCCCAGTTGGTTGCGGGACGCCAGTGACAGCACCAGATTGACGACCTCCGGTTTGACAGCTTTCAACTGCCCGGCCAACACCTGCCGTTTGCCGTCAAGAGAAACCTTGGGGCTTTCCAGAAAAAAGAGGATGTCCCGGTCGGCAACCACCTGCGCCATCAATTGCAGGTCTTTCGGCCAGCTGTCAAAAGCGTCCTCAGCCTCGGCGATTTCGAAAACCGCCTGACCGTAACGCAAAGCTAAAGCATATGCTCTTTTTGCCAAAGGTATCCCCTAATTCTTTCTTAACTGAGTGCTTTCTTCCAGCACCTGGTTGATAAGGTCGCGATGGGCTTCCTTGTCCAGCGACTTACCGATAACCTTGCCGGCGGCCAGAACAGTCAGATCGGCGAACTCCTTGCGCAGTTCATCGATAACCTCGTCCCGCTCGCGGCGGATATCGGCTTTAGCCCGGGTTATCAGCGCCTCGGCTTCGGTCCTGGCCTCTTCCTGCGCCTTCTGCCGGATTTCGTCGGCAGTCCGGGATGCCCGTTCGATGACTGCCTGCCCCTGCTTGGAGGCTTCGGCAATCTGTCGCTTGAACTCCACCTCGGCGGCTTCAGCCTGTTTTTTCGTCTCTTCAGCCTGCTCCAGACTCTCCTTGATACGGGCGGCACGGCCGTCCATCATCCGCAGAATCGGTTTGTAGGCCACCAGATACAACAGCCCCAGCAGTATGCCGAAGTTGACCAATTGGGCTATGAAACTAGCTAAATCTATCCCCAGTTTATCCACTGGTAGAACCTCCCTCTAGGACAACTAGGCTACGAATATCAAAAGAATCGAAACAACCAGCGCGTAAATGGCGACAGCTTCGGCCAGCGCTACTGCGAACAGCAGATTGGTGAAGATGGGGCCGCGAGCTTCAGGATTGCGCGAAACGGCGTTGACTGCGCCACTACCCAGAATACCGATACCGATGCCGGGGCCGATAGCGCCCAGGCCCATGGCCAGACCGGCCGCCAAGAGTCTTGCTGCATCCAATTCCATGTCTTTTCTCCTTTTTCCTTTATGCTATGTTTGGACTGCTATTAATGATTTTCCGAGGCTTCTTCGGAATGAGGGGTAACGGCAATATGGGCGAAAACCAGGGTCAGACCGGCAAAGATCAGCGCCTGGATGAAACCCACCAGCAGTTCCAGGCCGTAGAAAGGCAAAGCCAGCAGGAACGGCATCAGGAACAGCATGGACACCAGCAGAATCTCACCGCCCGTCATATTGCCGAAAAGACGGAAGGTGAAAGAGATTATCCGGATGAACTCGGCCATCAACTCTATCAAACCGATAAATATGGCTATCAAGCCGTTAAAAACACCCATCAGTCCTTCTTTACGGAAGTTCTTGAAGGAATTTATCAGCGGGCCGAAGTTGAAGAACTTGCTCAGGTAGTGTAATACACCGATGGTCTTGAGACCCCAGTACTCCACCATGACAAAGGAAATCACCGCCAGAGCCAGCGGGAAATTGACGTCGGTATTGGCGCCCCGGAGCAGATGAACCATGTGATTACCGTCGTTGATGAGGAATGAATTGTAACCCGGAATCAGGTTCATCAACGCGTTGGTAATTACGAACAGGAAGATGGTGGCCACCAGCGGGAAGAACTTGCGGCCGTTTTTTTCACCGGCGATATCGGTGCAGAAATCGTACAGATAACCGATGACGCTTTCCGCAATTGCCTGAAAGCGTCCTGGGATCAGTTTCATCCGGCGGGTAGCCGCCCAGAAAAGCAGCACCAGCAGAATGATGGAAATCCAGGCGGTCAGGATGGTATTGGTTACAGCAAAGCCGCCGATATGGAAAATGGGCGCCGGCGGCAGATGGGGTTCGGGCTGTTTGACGGTCAGCCATTCGGGAAAGTCTATCCCGAATAAAGCCTGACCGATACCACCGGCGAGAAAGCTGACGATAGTAACGGCCAGAATAACCAGCAATACGGCGATAAACACCGGTTTGGACATTCCCACGATTTTTTTCTTCTCAGGCACGAGCGGTTTCCTTGCTATTTTCGGCGTTTATTGTTCGTTCCGTTCACCATCTGATACGCTCCGAAAAAGGCCGCTATCAGACCCAGGAATAGTCCTGTGATTAACAAGAACGGTTCACTGTTGAGACGCTCATCAAGCCAGCGTCCGCCCAGCACCCCACCAAGGATGGCAAAGCTGATATACCAGCCTATCCCTATGAACTTCAGGGCAGTCAGCCAGTGGTTCATCATTTGCCTTAAAAACCCGCAAAAGCATAGCAGAACCAGCCATACGGGTCAAGTCCTAATCCCGGCCGTCTAAGACTTCGCTTTCCATGTCCAAAGGCCGGTATATCCCTGGACACCAACACAGGCATCAGCTCAATTATTACCCGTCATTGCACACGGCCCTCATCGGCGAAGCAATCCCGGTATCCCGCAACCACCCCGTCCTTGCGAGCGGCCATCGGCCGCAAAGCAATCTCGGTATCATTGAATATCTACCACTCTCTGTCATTACCCATAAAAGAGGCTGTGTCACAATTACTTTTGTTAGCCGAAAAAAATAGTTGAAACGTATCGGAGATAGGGCAATAATTAGCTGGTAATACGAACGTTTCGAGGGCAAAGATGGCTTACAGAGAAGGCGACCGCCGACAGATGGCGATGCTACCACCGGTTATTGAAGACTATGTTGGGCCCAAGGATCCGGTCAGAGCTTATGATGCCATAGTGGAAGCTATGGACTGCGATCAAATGGGATTGACCATCGACCGTTCCCTGGTCGGCAATCCGGCTTATGACCCCAAATCCATGCTTAAACTGCTGGTTTATGGCTATTCCTATGGCTGGCATAGCTCCCGAAAGCTGGAGAGAGCCTGTCATCATAACCTATCATTCATCTGGCTTATGGGAGGACTCAAACCCGACCATAAGACCATAGCCAATTTCAGGCGGGGTAACCAGCAGGTATTGAGGAAAGTTCTTGAACAGACTGCTCGCATTTGTCTCAAGATGAATCTGATAGAAGGCAACTGTCTCTTCACCGATAGCACCAAGATGAAAGGAGCGGCGGCCACCAGCCGGACATTGACCAGGAAGGCATGGGAACAGAAGCTGGCCGAAACGGACAAAGCTATCGAAGAACTGCTTGCCAGGTGTGAGCAGATAGACCGGAATGAATCCGGCAATCTGGTAGAAATGAAAGAAGAACTGGAAGACCGTCAAAAACTACAAAGCAAGATCAAGGGGCTGGTAAAGCAGTTAGACAAAGAGAAGTTATCCCGGATAAACAGCACCGACCCGGAGTGTCTAAACGTCAAAGGGCGTCAGGGTACTTATGCCGGTTATAGTGCGCATATAACCGTAGATGAGCAACACGGACTTATAGTTAATGCCGATGTAGTAGCCGAGGCCAATGACAGCAATCAATTCTCGCAACAAATCGAACAGGCGATGATAACACTGGGTAAGCCCTGCCGAACAGCGGTGGCCGACGCTGGATATTCGAATATGGACAATCTGAAACGGACAACTGAAAAACAAATTGACGTTATCGTACCGACGCAAAGGCAAGCCCTTCACAGCCCTCAGGACTCACCCTTTGACAAGAGCAAGTTTCGCTATGATGAACAAGCTGACTGTTATGAATGTCCTGAAGGTAAGAAGCTGAAATATTCCCACTATTCAAGACAGAAGAGTAATTACCTGTACCGGATGGAGAAGCCGGCATTATGCCTGAAGTGCCGATACTGGGGAACATGCACCATTTCCAAGCGCGGCAGAACTGTCATCCGGTTAAAGGAAGAGAAACTGAGAGAAGCATTGGAAGCGCGGTATGCATCAGCAGAGGGTCAGGAAATCTACCAGAAACGTAAAGCCCGGGTAGAATCACCCTTCGGACATATCAAGCGAAATCTCAATTGCGGGAATTTCCTCCTTAAAGGACTGGCTGGAGTGAAGGCCGAATGGGGATTATTGGCTGGTAGCTTCAACATAGCCCGGATGATTACGCTAAGTGGCGGGGTGCCTGGCCTGCTCCGGCGCCTGGAACAGGCAGAAACAGGATAGAATAAAGAGGGGTATTTGCCCTTTTTCTTGTTTTCCCCATTCTTGTTTACCTTAAATCAGTGCACCTAAATAAATCCCGCTATTCAGACACTTTCACCAGCTTTTGTGACACAGCCTCGAAAATGGGTAATCCATGCCCCGTTTCGAACATCGGAATTTCGCTATTGTTTTGAGCTTGGAAATTGGAGATTAGGATTTGTTTGTTATTTGGTGCTTGATATTTGGAATTTACCGATACTTGGGTAGTGTCCCGTCAAGTGGTGTAAATTCATCATTGGTGGTTTCCTGAATGGTTATGCTGGTAAAGCCATGATCAGGGGTTCCTCCTGCGCCCCTTCCAGCGTTTTCTTCATCGAATCCAAAGAAAAGTAGCGTCGTCCGACCTCCCACTCGTCCTGCTGTTCCATTAACACCGCCCCAATCAGCCTGATTACCGATTGGCTGTTGGGAAAGATGCCGACCACATTACTGCGGCGCTTGATTTCCTTATTCAGTCTCTCCAGGGGATTGGTAGAGTACAGTTGCCGCCAGTGTTCCCGGGGGAAAGCGGTATAGGCCAGGATATCCGGTTCTGCCTCTTCCAGTTGGTCGGCAACAGGACCGAATCGGAGTCTGAGGTTATCGGCTACCCGGCGGAGCTGGCTGCAAGCGCTGTCGCGGTCAGGTTGAGCGAAGATGGTACGGATAGCGGCAGATACCATAGCCTGGGCGCCCCGTGGCACTCTGGCCAGCGCATTGCGCATGAAGTGCACCCGGCAACGTTGCCACGATACCCCGGTGAGTACCGTGCTGATGGCTTCCTTCAGCCCCAGATGAGCATCACTGATTACCAGCATCACCCCGCTCAAACCACGGCTGACCAGCCCCCGCAGAAACTCTTTCCAGAATACACCGTCTTCACTGGGGCCGACCTCAAGCCCGATGATCTCGCGTTCTCCGGTTTCCCGGACTCCGTAGGCGATAATTACCGCCTGACTGACCACCCGCCCTGAATCCCTGACCTTGACGTAGGTCGCATCCAGCCACAGATAGGGATAACGCCATAACAAAGGCCGGTGGCGCCATCGTTCCACTTCATCGTCCAGAGCCCCGCATATTCGCGATACCTCGCTCTTACTGACCCCGTTAAGCCCCAGTGACTGAACCAGAGATTCCACCTTGCGGGTGCTGATGCCCAATACATAGGCTTCCTGGATTACCGCCAGCAAGGCATGTTCCGCCCGGCGCCGGGGCTCGAGTAAGCTGGGAAAATAACTGCCGTCCCGCAACCGGGGAATCGCCAAGGGTATCGTGCCGGCCCGGGTGTCCCAGATACGCCCCCGGTAGCCGTTACGGTAGGTTAAACGACCGTTACTGCGCTCATGTTTCTCAGCTCCGGTCTTCTGCTTAACCTCAAGCTCCATGACCGCTTCGGCCAGCATCTTCACCCCTTCTCTCAGAAAATCAAGATCACCGTCACTCCCTGACTTGCGTAGCAGTTCCAAAAGTGTCATCCTGTCTTTGGCCATTGTTGTGGTTACCTCCTGAAAGTCTTTGTTGTTATTTTCTTTCAAGAAACCACACAATGGCCTGCTTTTTCAATTCCAGGAATTTACACCACGTACGGGGATTCTACTGATACTTGTGTACTGATAACTGATTACTATACAGTGAATTGACACCTCCCTTCTTCATAAATAGAATAAACCCGTAATTCAATCCCTGAGGACAGACGCATGAACGACCAGGTCACCGAAATAATGGAAGGCGCCATGATGAAGGAAGTCGCCTCGGCGGCCATGTACCGCCAGGCGGCCGCCGACGCCGCGGAACCGGCCGCCGCCACCCTCCTCCGGGAACTGGCCGACGAAGAAGAAAAACACCTGGCAATCCTGAAAGACATCCCGCCCCGGCAGATTGCCGACCACCGGCACCCCTCGGCTGACCTCTCCCGCCCGGCCCTGACCACCTACCTCAAGGCCCCGGACGAACTGCCCGGCGCCGACCTCCCCGGCACCATCCTGTTCGCCATCCGCCAGGAAGCCGCTTCGGCTTCCTTTTATAGAGAGCTGGCCGCCTCACTGACCGACTCATTCCCCCGGTCACTGGCCGACAGCCTGGCCGACCAGGAACTGGAACACCAGTCATCGCTGGAAAAACTCTATCAGGATATAGTCTACATTGAAGACTGAGCCTCAACATTATGTAAATTCATCATCAGACAAGGAGATAATCATGACCGAAGAACTGGGTAAAATCGAAAGACCGCGCGCTTCCACTTTCACCGGCAAGCGCAAACTCTATGTCGTCCCCCTGCTCTACCGCTGGCCGGAAGCCCCGGCAGAATACAACGCCCTTTTTGACCGCTACTGGTTCGAAATCGGCGAGCAACTGGCCCACCTCGAAGACCGCATCGGCAGCATCGTCAAGGTGTATCATGAGGGCATCGACGCCCCCGGCGAAGCCGGCATATCTACGTTGAAACAGTTCGAAACCCCTTCCAGCGACATCACCATCGCCCGCCTTGACGCCGGCGCCCAGCTGGTGCCCATCGAGGACCAGGAGCTCATGAACGAAAGCGTTGACTGGGAACGCTTCGTCATGCTGGGCTTCACCTCTCAGAAGGTGGCCCGGCTGGCTTCGGAGAATCTGATGGCGGTGGCGAAAAAGCGTTATGAGCACATCGCCGCCCGTATCACCGAAACCCTGGGAGAGGATGAAGCCGGCGTGCTGTTCATCCGGGAAGGCCACCAGTTGCAGTTCCCGGCCGGCATTGAAGTCTTCAGCGTTTCCCCGCCTTCACTCGACGACATCCACCGTTACCTGCGTGACGTTTCGGAGCGCGCCCACCGGGCACCCCGTCAGGAACCGCCGGCAGAGGATGTGAAAAAGGACGAAAAACCGGAACCGGCTAAGAAACCAGCCGATACCAAAAAGGCGCCGGCCAGACCCCGGGCTAAAAAACCCGCTACCCGCAAGAAAAAGACCACGGAATAAACCCTTCGCGCTGTCCCATAACAAGAAGCCGGGTTTCGAATGAAACCCGGCTTCTTTCAATATATTATCAGTTTTCATACGTTGCCTTCGTAGTGACGAGCCATGCCTCGTTTCCGTATCTGGTGTCGCCACATCATTGCGCGCGACCATCGGCCGCAAAGCAATCTCGGTATCCCGCAACCATCCCGTCATTGCGCGCGGCCATCGGCCGCGAAGCAATCCCGGTATCACTGAATACCAACCACCCTCATGTCATTACCCGTGAAAACGGGTAATCCAAACCCCGTGTCCCCCGTTCGTGGTGAACCTTTCTAACTATGCACGGCAAGCATCTCTCGTCTTGGCGAGGAGCGTAGCGACGCGGCAATCTCGGTATCCCGCAACCATCCCGTCATTGCGCGCGGCCATCGGCCGCGAAGCAATCCCGGTATCACTGAATATCAACCACCCTCTGTCATTACCCATGAAAATGGGTAATCCATGCCCCGTTTATCCATTAAAATGTAGGGGACGATCTAAGATCGTCCCGCGCTCAGTTTCATTTAACCTCGCGCATTAAAAGGAATGAAACGACGCGGCAATCTCTGCGACCCAAAGCTGAAAGCTGACTGCTGAAGGCTGACAGCTATTTCACCCATTTTGGTCATTCGAGATTAGAATTTTAGTATTGTTTAGAAATTAGATATTCGATATTAGGATTTGTTTGTTATTTGGTGCTTGTGTTTTGAAATTTCCCCGGCTCTCAACCGGCTTTCCCCATCTTCTCCCGCACCGCCGCCGCCAACTGCCCGGCTTCATATTCAGTCAAAGACAGGCTACTCTCCAGCATGGTCAGCGCCTTATCCACATCGGCGGAATCTCTTCGCAGTTCCCCCAGCGTTTCCCTCAGCCTCTGCTCGGCGGCCAGGGCGCCTTCCAGCGCCAGCGGCACCGCCAGCTTCTCGCGCAGAAAAGCCAGCGCCCGCCGGATGCCCACCTCATCGGAAAAGGAAGCCAGATAATACGGCACCGGCACCCACAGCGATACTGCCTCAATACCTTTTTGCCGGGCTGACCACAGCAGGTAACTGGACAGGGGCGGTCGCGGTCCCGGCGGCGACTCGAAATCTATATCGGTGTTGATTCCGTCGCCGGAAAGCCATTCCTTCAACAGCGGCGTGCTCAGGTTGGCAATCAAAGGTTGGGGCGTATTATGTGAAGCCATCACCGGTAAAGCATTTATCGTTACTATCTGGCAGACGCTGTGTCTGGCCGCCAGCTCCAGCACCAAACTTAAGAATTCGGGAATATCGTGTGCCGGTGTATCGGAATAAAAGGTAATCAGGTTAGACTTTTCAGAATACTTGAAACGACTGAAGGGAAAGCTCACCAGGTCATCGGAGACTTCCACGCTTGAAAGACTGAAATAACCCACCGGGTCAATGTCAGCCAGGTCCCGCATCTCAAGCGTTTCCGCCAGGTAATCTGTCACCCGTTCACCCACGGTGCCGGCTTCGCCTTTCCAGCCGACCACCATCAGCGGCCGCTCCAGATTCGGCGTCGCCAGGTAATCAAGCCGCCCGGTCATCATCGCCCTCCTGCTTGAACAAATCCTCGATATGATCGGCCAGCCATTTCTTATCGTCTTCGGTTATCGGCTCCCCGCCGTCGGCTTCGGCGGTAATCATCTGCCGTCGTTGAGCCAGCTTTCCCTTGATTTCATCGGGAAACTGGTCGAAGAACTGATCCACCATCTCGTTCGTCTGGCGGCGCATTTCATCCAGTTCGGTGTAATCCAGCTCGAACCCCAGAAACCCGCTCATCACCTGAAGTACGGACTTGACGGCGGCCGGATAGGCCATCGGCGCCCGGGCCAGGTAGTCCGGCACCTCCCCCATCAGGCAGGCCGCCGGGATGCCGCGACGGTCAGCCACCCCCACCATCAGGCCGTTCAGGCCGGAAATGTTGGACTGGGCCTGTCGTCCTTGCAGTGTGCTGGTCAGTCGCCCGCTCCGAAAACTGTTGATTTCTTCCAGCAATTCACGGCTGGAAGACACCGCCCAGACACCGGAAACGGCTTCATGATGAATCGGGCTGACCGCCGCGCCGGAGGTAAAAATCCGGCGCACGCCTAATTTTTCCGCCACATCCAGCACCTCTTTGGCCATGCGGTAGGCCTTGACCCCGGCGGCGTAGGTAGAGCCGCCTTCGGCCGGCTGTTCCTCGCCGGTAAAGAAAATGATGTCGCGGCCTCCCAGTCGTTTGTAGTAAAACCTGCACGCCGGGAAAGACAATTTTTCCAACACCCCGTTTTTTATCGACATGCCGTTCGGGTAAAAATAAGGTTCAGGTTCTATTTCGCCCAGATACTCGGCCTCCAGTTGCCGCCAGGCGGTCTCCACCGCCATCAGCCCCACGTTGCCGATACCCGGCCAGCCGACCACCAGGTCGGGCGCATTGAGTTCAGGTGTTTTTTCAAGTTTGAATCCCATAATTTACTATTGTAAGGCTTAACCCGCTTTCCGGACAAACCGCACGGTCATCTCACCTTCACCCTGTCTGTCCTGGACACTTGCATACCCCCGTCATTGCGCGGCCATCGGCCGCAAAGCAATCCCGGTATCACTGAATATCAACCACCCTCTGTCATTACCCATGAAAATGGGTAATCCATGCCCCGTTTATCCATTAAAATGTAGGGGACGATCTAAGATCGTCCCGCACTCAGTTTCATTCAACCTCGCACATTATAAGGAATGAAACGACGCGGCAATCTCGGTATCCGGAAACTATCCCGTCATTGCGCGCGGCCATCGGCCGCAAAGCAATCCCGGTATCACTGAATATCAACCACCCTCTGTCATTACCCATGAAAATGGGTAATCCATGCCCCGTGTCCCCCGTTCGTGGTGAACCTTTCTAACTATGCACGGCAAGCATCTATCGTCTTGGCGAGGAGCGTAGCGACGCGGCAATCTCGGTATCCGGAAACTATCCCGTCATTGCGCGCGGCCTTCGGCCGCAAAGCAATCTCGGTGCCACAAAATATCAGTACCCTCATGTCATTACCCGTGAAAACGGGTAATCCATGCCCCATGTCCCCCCGTTCGTGGCGAACCTTTCTAACTATGCACGGCAAGCATCTATCGTCTTGGCGAGGAGCGTAGCGACGCGGCAATCTCGGTATCCGGAAACTATCCCGTCATTGCGCGCGGCCATCGGCCGCAAAGCAATCTCGGTCTCCTAAAAAGCAGTTTGTTCAGCATTGACAGCCGACACGGTTCACCCCCACATCCGTGGGGAACACCCGCGCTGTGCACTGACAGTTTTCTCCCAGATTTGGTTTCAATTCACGCGCCCGCGGAACGCCTGATTGACCCTTACTTCATCCAGCCGGCCGCCACGGGACGTGCGTCATACGTCATCGCCTGGTGTCATAAGGCCGGGGCGTTGCGCAATTTCAAGGTGGAACGTATTTCCTCAATTTATGAAACGGATGAACACTACACTATTCCGGCTGAATTCAACGCCAATACCCTGCTGGACAACGCCTGGGACGTTACCATCGGCGGCAAGGTCATAGAGGTTCGCCTGCGCTCACGGTCTCCGGAGGCCGCTCGTCTGATGTCGGAAACCATGTGGCATTCATCTCAACAAACCCGGGAACTGCCCGACGGCAACGTCGTGATATCGCTCCGGGTGACCGACAGCCGGGAGTTTACTTCCTGGGTCATGTGGTGGGGTGAAAACATCGAGGTGCTGGAACCGACAGAGCTGAGAAACCGAATCGCTGAAAAGGCGGCTCGCATGGCCGCCGTTTATTCCTGAGAGTTAACGGTTGCCCGAAGAGCCAAATAATCATACCCACGCACTGGGAGCCGCCTGCCGTTGGCTACTCATTTCCCCCATCCTGCCCCTCCGGTTATAATTGCCCCATGAACAACCTGAAACTGGACCGGCCGCTGGTCTTCTTCGACCTGGAAACCACCGGCCTCAACCCTTTGAAAGACCGTATCGTGGAAATCACCCTGGTCAAACTCCTGCCCGACGGCACCGAAGAATCCCGGAGCCGGCTAATTGACCCCGGCATCCCCATCCCGGAAACGGCCACCGCCATCCACGGCATCACCGATGACCGGGTCGCCGGCCAGCCGTCTTTCAACCGCATTGCTAAAAGTTTCCGTGACTTTCTGGAAGGTTGTGACCTGTGCGGCTTCAACATCAAGAAGTTCGATATCCCCATGTTGGAAGCTGAATTCCGGCGCGCCGGGGTGGATTTTTCCCGCGCCGGCCGCCGCATCATTGACACCCAGGTCATCTTCCACAAGTTTCACCCGCGCGGGCTGGAAGCGGCTTACTCTCTCTACTGCGGCAAACAGCTGGCAAACCTTCATTCCTCGGACGCCGACGCCCGGGCCTGCGCTGAAATTCTCTCCGCCCAGTTGGCGGCGCATGAGTCGGAGTTACCGGCAGACGTCGATGCCCTTCATGAATTCTGTTGCCGGCCGGAAGAAGCCGATTATATCGACGCCGACGGCAAGCTCATCTGGGTCAACCAGGAAGCGGCGGTCAACTTCAGCAAGAACAAAGGCGTCACCCTGCGCACCCTGGCCGATACCGACCCGGGCTTTCTGGAATGGATAATGCGGGCTGATTTTTCTGAACAGGTCAAAGGTATCGTTGCCGACGCCCTCAAAGGCGAATTCCCCAAACGCTGATTATCTGTTCGTAGCGAATCCATCGGACCATGACCTGGTATACACCTTCTCTGTCATCTCCGGTGAAAACCGGAGATCTAAAAGGCATATAGCTGATGGCTGACCGCTGATAGCTTACATCCCATACATGCCGTCATTACACTCTGCCGTCAACCGCGAAGCAATCTCGGTGCCCCGTTTCGGTCATTATAATTTTGAATTTTGATATTGTTTGTTACTTGGAGCTTGTTATTTGTGATTTTCGCGGCTTTCGACTGAAAGCCGCGGTGTGCCATTTCTCCGTTGACAATATGTTCAACAGAACGCTAGAATCGGACTTATTATTACGAACATATATACGCTATTAGTTAAATTTCCCGTAACACCACTCCTGTCCCGGGTATCGGCAATATCAGCTTGATTGTTTATATTGTTTTACATTGTGTCGTCGAAACGAATCACGTTTGAAGGCCTTCATCGGCAAAGCTGAAAACGGCATTCGTTTCCTCAAATCACAGTCGGTCAGACAAAACAATTCCCGATGCTCTGAAGTCCTGACACTTGCGAATTGCCGACTCATTATCAACCGTATACTGCCTGACAAAAATCATTGTCTGATAGCTGAAGGCTGACAGCCCGTTTCCCCGTTTCGGCCATTTAATATTGGAATTTTAATAGTGTTTGTTATTTGTGATTTAAGATTTGGAATTTCCCGCTGACCGTTGAAGGCTGACAGTTGCGGTTCTCTTTCCCCCTCCCTCCCCTTTGTGTTATACTTCATGTTTGATAAAACATTAAGAGGAAAGAAATTGGAAAAACAGGACAAAATCACCGTAATCGACACCTTCAAGAGGCATGACAGTGACACCGGCTCGGCTGAGGTGCAGATTGCCATTCTCTCAGCCCGCATCATGCAACTGACAAGTCACATGCAGTTGAACAAACAGGATTCTCACGCCAAGTGCAACCTGCTTCGGCTGGTCGGCCAGCGCCGCCGCATGCTCGCCTATCTCAGGAAAGAGGATGCCGGTCGCTATCAGGCTGTAATCGCCAAACTGGGTTTGCGCAAGTAGTTAGAAAACCGCTTCGGCGGTTTTCGGCTTCATCTATTATTTATAGGAGAGTCCTTTGCCAGAAATTAAAACATTTGAACGCACCATCGGCGGGCGTAATCTCGTAATCGAGAACGGCAGGATGGCCGGACAGGCCAACGGCGCCGTCACCGTCCGCTACGGCGACACCGTGGTCCTGGTGACTGCGGTCATCGCCAAAGAACCCCGGCCCGGGGTGGATTTCCTGCCCCTGACCATAGATGTGGAAGAGCGGATGTATGCCGCCGGCCGCATCCCCGGCGGTTTCATCCGCCGCGAAGGCCGCCCGTCGGAACAGGCCACCCTGGCCGCCCGTCTGGCTGACCGTCCGCTCCGGCCCCTTCTGCCCAAGAGCTGGCGCCGGGAAATCCAGATTATTGTCACCGTACTCACCGCCGACCAGGAAAACGATCCCGATGTCCTCGGTGTCATCGGCGCTTCCTGCGCCCTGGGCATTTCGGAAATGCCCTTCGACGGCCCGCTTTCGGCGGTTCGTGTCGGTCACATCGACGGTGAGTTCGTCATCAATCCCACCCATTCCCAGCTGGAAAACAGCACCCTTGACGTGGTTGTCGCCAGCACCCGTTCTGCCGTGACCATGCTCGAAGCCGGCGCCAATGAGGCCCCGGAAGACCTGATGTTCGAAGCCATCCGCTTCGGTCACCAGGCCAACCAGGAAATCATCGCCATTCAGGACGAAATCATCGCCGCCGTCGGCAAGGCCAAGTGGACCATCGAGGCCCCGGTAGTAAACCCGGAACTGATGGACAAGGTTTCCTCCATCATCGACGGCAAGCTGGCTGAAGCCTTCTACCAGGCCGACAAAGCCCGCCGCCAGGAAAACCTGGACAAGGTCAAGGCCGAACTGCTCGAAGCCCTGAATGAAGACGAATATGACTCCGGTGATATCATGGCCGCCTGGGACAAGAAAATCCGCCAACTGGTGCGCTCCACCATCCTGGATAAAAAGGAACGTGTCAGCGGCCGCGGCATCGAAGAAATCCGTGAGCTGTCCGCCGAAGTCGGCGTTCTGCCGCGGGTTCACGGCTCCGCCCTGTTCTCCCGGGGTCAGACCCAGATTCTCAACGTCGTTACCCTCGGCTCGCTCCAGATGGAGCAGAAGCTGGATAATATCTCACCGGAAACTTCCAAGCGGTACATCCATCACTACAACTTCCCGCCCTATTCAGTGGGTGAAACCAAGCGTATCGGCACCGGTCGGCGAGAAATCGGCCACGGCGCCCTGGCGGAGCGGGCCTTACTGCCTGTCGTCCCGTCAGAGGCGGAGTTCCCTTACGCCCTGCGTCTGGTTTCGGAGGCGGTCAGCTCCAACGGCTCCACTTCCATGGCCAGCGCCTGCGCTTCCAGCCTGTCGCTGATGGACGCCGGTGTTCCCATCAAGAAGCCGGTAGCCGGTATCTCCATCGGTCTGATTACCGATGACACCAACCCGGACCGTTTCGTTACCCTGACCGACATCGAAGGTCTGGAAGACAACTATGGCGACATGGATTTCAAGGTGGCCGGTACTCGTGACGGCATCACCGCCATCCAGCTGGACATGAAGCTCAAGGGTATAACCTTTGCCGTCATCGAGCAGACGCTGGCTCAGGCCAGGCGCGCCCGTGAGGTTATTCTGGAGGTTATGAACAAAGCCATCGCCCAGAGCCGCGCCGAGCTGTCTCCCTACGCCCCGCGGATGTACAAACTGAAGATAGACCCGGGCAAGATCGGCGCCGTCATCGGCCCCGGCGGCCGGGTCATCCGCTCCATCATCGAGGAGACCAAAACCACCATCGATATCGAAGATGACGGCACCGTCATCATCGGCGCCTCCGACGGCGAAAGCGCCAAGAAAGCCATCGCCATCATCGAAGGCATGACCAAGGATATTGAGCCTGACAGCATCTACACCGGCAAGGTAAGCCGCATCATGAGCTTCGGTGCCTTCGTCGAAATCCTGCCGGGCAAGGAAGGCATGGTTCATATTTCGGAACTGGCCAACCGCCGGGTGGACAAGGTGGAAGATGTCCTCAAAATCGGCGATACCGTGACCGTCAAGGTCATCGAAATAGATTCCCAGGGCCGCATCAACCTCTCCATCCGGGCGCTACTGCCCCCGCCGACCGAGGAAGAGCGGGAAGCCATGCGGAATCAGCCGCCGCCCCAGGGTGGTTTCCGGCGTTCGGCGCCAGGGGCGCCCATGGACCGGTCCGACCGTCCCCGTTTCAGGAGGTAGCCTATCGAACACGAGGCAGCCGTCCAGCCAGGCCGGGACACCGGACAACTGAACTGGAATAACGCTTGCCTCGTGTTTTTTTATTCTTTTTCGGAAAGCAGGTAACCGACAGATGATAAAAGTAGCCGTTCAGGGAGCCCTGGGCCGGATGGGCCAGGAGGTAATGCGAGCCGTAGCCGGTGCGCCGGACATGGAACTGGTCGGCGGTTGCGACAGCAAGGCGGAACAGCGCCGGCGGGTCATACCGGCCGAAGGCGCTACTGAAGTCCCCATCGATAATGACCTGGCCCGCCTGCTGAAGGAAACCCGGCCTCAGGTGCTGGTGGACTTTTCCCTGGCCGCGGCCGTTCCCCATACCGCCGAACTGGCCGCCCGCGCCGGCGTTTCACTGGTCATCGGCACCACCGGGCTGGCGCCCCAATCACTGGCTCGCCTTGATGAGCTGGCCCGGGAACACGGCATCGGCATTCTCATCGCCCCCAATTTTGCCCTGGGTGCGGTCGTCATGATGGAACTGGCCCGCACCGCCGCCCGCTATTTCGACTGGGCCGAAATCATCGAACTCCACCATGAAAAGAAGGCCGACGCCCCGTCCGGCACCGCCATCGCCACCGCTCGGGCTATGGCCGCCAACCGCGACAAGCCGTTCCGCTCGCCCGACGGCGACTCCGCTCTGCCGGCTCGCGGCCAGAAGTTCGACGGCGTTACCGTCCACTCGGTGCGCCTGCCAGGGCTGGTGGCCGACCAGGAGGTCATCCTGGGCGCCGTCGGCCAGACCCTGTCCATCCGCCACAATACCACCAGCCGCGAATGCTTCATGCCCGGGGTTCTGCTGGCCGTACGGGAAATCGCCGGCCGCCCGGGTGAGTTCATCTTCGGGCTGGAAAAACTGCTTGATTTCCAGGGAGGCTGATTTGAAACCTTTAAGAGTCGCCATCGTCGGCGCCACCGGGTTGGTGGGCCAGGAATTCATCAAGATTCTTCAGCAACGCCGGTTCCCGGTGGAGCGTCTGTCACTGCTGGCCTCCGACCGCTCGGCCGGCCGCAAACTGGATTACAACGGCCAGAGCCTGACCGTAGAAGAAACCACGTCTGATTCCTTTGAGGATATTGACGTGGCCCTCTTTTCAGCCGGCGCCGACATCAGCCGGCATTTCTCCCCCATCGCCGCCAAAAAAGGCGCCGTAGTCATCGACAATAGCTCGGCTTTCCGCATGGAAGCCGGGGTACCGCTGGTGGTGCCTGAGGTCAACATCGAAGATGCTCAAAATCACAAGGGCATCATCGCCAACCCCAACTGCTCCACCATACAGATGGTGGTCGCCCTTAACCCGCTTCACAAGTTCAACCCCATCAAGCGGGTGATCGTCTCCACCTACCAGGCGGTTTCGGGCTCCGGCACCCCGGCTATCGACGCCCTGTCGGAGCAGACACGCACCGTGCTGGAAGGTCAGGCGGTGACACCGCACGTCTATCCACACCAGATAGCCTTCAATCTCCTGCCGGAGATAGATATCTTCCTGGATACCGGCTACACCAGAGAGGAATGGAAGATGATGGTGGAAACCCGCAAGATAATGCACCTGCCGAACTTGCCGGTCTCAGCCACCTGCGTCCGGGTCCCGGTTTATATCGGGCATTCGGAAGCACTCAATGTAGAGTTCGAACGTCCTATCTCTGAGGACGAAGCCCGGAATATCCTGGCCAGGGCCCCCGGAATCAGGGTGCTGGATGACCCGACCATCAGCCTTTACCCCCACCCGTGGATGGCCGCCTCTACCGATGAAACCTGGGTCGGCCGTATCCGGCAGGATTCATCCCACCCGAAAGGGCTGGTGATGTGGGTAGTCGCCGATAATATCAGAAAAGGAGCCGCGCTCAACGCAGTGCAGATCGCCGAAGAGATGCACCGGCGCGGCTGGCTGGGAGGTTAGCCATGAAAGAACTGGGCAGACTGATTACCGCCATGGTGACGCCGTTCAAGGAAGATGGCAGTATCGACTTTGACCAGACGCGCAAGCTGGCCCGGGGGCTGGTGGCTTCCGGTTCTGACGGCATCGTCGTCGCCGGCACCACCGGGGAATCACCCACCGTCACCTGGGAGGAGGAACATGAGCTGTTCATGGCCGTCAAGGAGGCTGTTGGCGACCGCGCCCGGGTCATCGCCGGCACCGGCTCCAACTCCACCGCTGAAGCCGTAGAAAACACCATCAAGGCAGAGAAACTGGGAGTTGATGCCGCCCTGCTGGTCGTGCCTTATTACAACAAACCCACCCAGGAGGGGCTGTACCGCCATTTCAAGGCCGTCGCTCTGGCCACCACCCTGCCGATTATCCTGTACAACGTACCGTCCCGGACAGTGACCTCTCTTTCGGCGGACACCACCATCCGGCTGTCAGCCATCCCCAACATCGCCGGCACCAAGGAAGCCTCCGGCAATCTGGGGGAAATCGCCCGCATCATCGACGAAACCCGCAAGATTCGCCCGGATTTCACCGTCTGGAGCGGTAATGACTCGGACACCCTGCCGATGATGGCTATCGGCGCCCACGGCGTCATCAGCGTCGCTTCCCATCTGGTCGGCCGGCAGATTAAACGCATGATGGAAAGCTTTGTCGCCGGCAATCTGGAAGAAGCCGCGGCCATACACCGCCATCTGACACCCATCTTCAACAACCTGTTCGTGGTGGCCAACCCGATTCCCGTCAAGTACGCCCTGAACCACATCGGATTTAAGGTCGGCGCGCCGCGCCTGCCGCTGACCGAACCGGACGAAAAAACAGCCGCTCTTGTCCGGGAAACATTGAAGAATTATGAAATAGACCTGCCGCTCAGCTGAACATGACCGGGTTTGACGGACTTCTGCCCCTGAGCCCGGAATTGGTCGAGCCGGCGTCGTTGTCGCTGGCCCGCGCCTTCGCTGACGACCCGTCCACCGCGTACTTCGTGCCGGATGCCGGTAAAAGGGGCAACCTCAACTACTCTTTTGAGTACTACCTTCAGCTGGCCCTGTTGTCCAAAGGTTATGAGGCTTATGTCACCTCGCCGGAGTGCGAGGCAGTGGCCGTCTGGGTGGGACCGGACGCCGCTGACCACCTGCTGACGCAGTTCCGGGCCGGCTGGCCGTTTCTGCCTCTGCGACTCGGCTGGCGCTCCCTGTGGCGCGAAGCCGCCTCCGACGCCCGCTTTTCCCGATTACGGGGCAAGCTGGTACCGGGACGCCACATGTATCTGGCTCTACTGGGTGTTGACCCGGGGCACCGGGATAAAGGCTTGGCTTCACGCCTGGTGCGGCCGATGCTGGAACGACTGGATCGGGAAGCCCTGCCGGCTTATGTGGAGACTCAGAACCGGCGCAACGCCGACATGTACAGTCACTGGGGTTTCCGCCTGCTTCGCACCGAAAAACTACCCAAATCCGACATCGACATGTATCTTCTGCTCCGGGAACCGGGCGTCCGCTAAGACCACCCGAAGACGGTCGGTCAGACTACGTGGCGCAGTTCGATGGTCTGGTCGCGTACCGGGCCGATACAGACATACGCCACCGGACAGCCGGACAGCTCCTCCAGGCGCTCAATGAATACCCGGGCTTCCTTCGGCAGTTTCTCCAGTTTGGTCAGGCCGGTGGTCTCCGACTTCCAGCCGGGCAAAGTCTCATAGACCGGCTGGCACTTGTTGAGCAGTCCGGGTTCGGCCGGGAAATCGTTGATGATGTCACCGTTCAACTGGTAAGCGGTACATACCTTGACCTCGTCGAATGAGTCCAGGATATCCAGGCGGGTCACCGCCATATCGGTCATGCCGTTGATCCTGGCCGAGAAGCGCGCCGCCACTCCGTCGAACCAGCCGATGCGGCGGGGCCGGCCGGTAGTGGTGCCGTACTCGTGAGCCAGGTCGCGGATGCGGTCGCCGTCTTTATCCAGCAGTTCGGTCGGGAAAGGGCCGGCGCCGACCCGGGAGCAGTAAGACTTGAACACGCCCAGCACCCGGTCGATGCGGGTCGGGCCGATGCCAGCGCCCAGTGAGGCCCCGGCGGCCAGCGGTGAGGATGAGGTAGCGTAGGGATAAGTACCGAAATCGGTATCCAGAAGCGCTCCCTGGGCGCCTTCCAGGATTACTGACTTACCGGCGTCCACCATGTCGTTAAGCATGGCGGAGGTTTCCCGGATATTGGATTCCAGGGCTTCAGCGTAAGAGCGGCAGAGGTTATAGAGCTCCTCGATATCCACCGGCGGTTCGCCGTAGAGCTTGGTCAGAATCTTGTTCTTATATTCCAGCACATACTCCAGCCGGATTCTCAGCACCTCCGGATCCAGCAGGTCGCCGGCGCGGATACCCATACGGGCCACCTTGTCGGCGAAAGCCGGGCCGATGCCGCGGAGGGTGGTGCCCAGCGATTTCTTGCCGCGGGCAGACTCTTCCAGTCCGTCCAGTTGCAGATGATAGGGCAAGACCAGGTGCGCCCGATCGGAAATAAAGACGTTGCTGGTGGACACGTCACGGGAATTTAGCTCATCCCGCTCCTTGATGAAGATTTCCGGGTTGACCACTACGCCGTTGCCGATGATGCAGGTGCATTCAGGATAGAAAACGCCGGATGGAATCAGGTGCAACTTGAAAGTGCCGCCCGGGTTCATGACCGTATGGCCGGCATTGTCGCCGCCGGAAAAACGCACCACGGCGTCCGCCCGTTCGGCCAGCATGTCGATGACTTTTCCTTTTCCCTCGTCGCCCCACTGAGCGCCGACGATTACCGTTACTGGCATTGAATTCCCCCCAGATTTTCTCCTGCGGCCGCCGCCACCGGCGTCCGTAAAAGCCAAGGAATCATTTTATCACCTTTACAGCAGGCTGTCATTTACCGCCAAGCTGGCGGTAAGCGCTCGCCAGGCGCTGAATAACGGTCACATAACTCAGAACACAGATGACGATGAGCGCCGGTATCAGCCAGCCGGTCAGCAGACCGGCGGCCAGGGTGATGACGCGCTCCGGACGGGTGAACAGGCCTTCCTTACCTTCCAGACCGGTCGCCTCGGCGCGGGCGCGCAGGTAACTGACGGTCAGCGCCCCGGCCAGCGTCGCCCCGGCCAGGGCAACGGCCGCGGTATTGCCGTCAGGGGCGTAATAAACCATGATACCGATGAAAAGCGCCGCTTCCGACAGCCGGTCGAGTGTGGCATCCAGGATAGCGCCGAAGCGGGTCACCCGGCCGGTAGCCCGAGCCAGCGCCCCATCGAGCATATCGAAAAACCCGGCAAAGAGCACCACCAGCCCGGCGATGAACAATTCTCCGGTGGTAGTTATCCAGGCCGCGGCGACAGTGATGAGGAAACCGATGACAGTTACCGCGTTAGGACTGAGACCGCTTCGGGCCAGCAGTCGGGACAATCCTCCGGTCATCCGACCGCCGATACGGCGGCGGGTATCATTGAAGCTCAATATAATTCCCCTCCGTCGGCGGTCAGACCTGACTCAATACCCGGGTATCGGTATCATCGGTCTGTTCGGCCAGACCCCGGCGTTCGAGTACCTGGCGGTAATAGGCTTCCACCCGGGCGGCCACCTTGTCCCAGCCGAAGTTCTGAACCGTATCCAGTCCCCGGGCGCCCAAACGTTCCCGCAGAGCCGGGTCGGCGATCAGCCGGATGAGGGCTTTAGCCAGCTCACCGGCATTTTTTGGTTTGACCAGCAGTCCTTCCTGCTCATCGGTCAATACCGAGGCGTAACCGGAAATCCGGGAAGCCACTATCGGCTTGCCGGCCGCCATGGCTTCCAGCAGAATAATGCCGAAGCTCTCCTGCCCGGTGGCCGGGGCGCAGAAGATATCGGCTGTCTGGTAGTATCGGGGCAGGTCGTCGTAACTGACATCGCTGACAAAGACAACGTCGCCCTCCAGCCGGGCGTTGCGAACCTGTTTCTCGAACTTGGGCCTCATTCTGGTGCCCGGACCGACCACAATTAATCGAGTTTCCGGATATAACTTATGAACCTTCTTGAAGGCATCTATCAGGTACTTGATGCCTTTGCGCTTTTCCAGCCGCCCGACAAACAGAAGATTGAGCTTGCCGTCCATGAACCGGTCGATAGGTTCCACATCCGGGCGGAAATGATTCAGGTCTATGCCGTTGGGAATGATGGTATATTCGGCTGGAACATAACGGTGATGATAGTTCTTTGCCACCGGTGATACGGCGATATGGCCATGCAATTTTTTAGCCCGCCGATGTAATATCCAGCGTGATATCGGCCAGCCCAAGTTGTAACCCGGCTTACCCTCAGCGGCATGGAAGGTGCCGATGTTGGTCGCGTGAGAATACCGCAGTATCGCCGAGCAGAGCATGATCATGAACGGCTCATGCAGATGCACGATGTCGAATTGCTCTTTAGCCAGAACAGCCTTGATTTTATTGGCCAGCCGGACGGATACGGTGATACGCGCTACCGAACCGGAAGCCGGCATTGGCCGAGGGGTGCCTATATGGACGAATCGGTCGCCAAAAGCAGTTATCGGACGCGAAGCCGGAGCGATGACCACCACCCGATGACCTCGGGCAGTCAGCTGCCGCTCCAGTGCGGTTACATGGTTAACCACACCACCATGATAGGCGAAATCGTATGGTGCAACCAGGGCAATTTTCACCGGCACCTCCCCTGCCGTCCGTAGAACGGCTCGGCCTGGGGCTTAACAGCCCTCTTTGGTGTCAGTTTTCTTGCCTTTTTTCAATTCGGCAACGGACTCGGCGATGAAAGCCTCGGTAGCGTCGTGAGCGGAGGCATCTGAGTACTGTTCCGGCGGTGACTTCATGAAATAGGACGACGGCCCGAACAGCGAACCTTTCAGACCACGGTCAAGGGCCAGTTTGGCACAGCGAACGGCATCGATGACCACGCCCGCCGAGTTGGGGCTGTCCCAGACCTCCAGCTTGCATTCCAGGTTCAGGGGCACATCGCCGAAGGCCCGGCCTTCCATACGGATATGGCAGAACTTACGATCTTCCAGCCAGGGGACGTAATCGGAAGGGCCAACATGGATATCACCCGGATTCATCTTGTAGTCAAGCTGTGAAGAAACGGCGTTGGTCTTGGAAATCTTCTTGCTCTCCAGACGCTCACGCTCCAGCATGTTCATGAAATCCGTATTGCCGCCGAAGTTGAGTTGGTAGGTGCGCTCCAGGCGAACACCGCGTTCCCGGAAAGTATGAGTCAGCACCCGGTGAATAATGGTAGCGCCAACCTGACTCTTGATGTCGTCGCCGATAATCGGCAGGCCCTTGCTGATGAAGCGATCCTGCCAGTACTTTTCACGGGCAATGAATACCGGAATGCAGTTGACGAAGGCGCAACCGGCCTCCAGCACCTGCTCGACATACCATTTGGTGGCTTCTTCGGAGCCGACCGGCAGGTAGTTGATGACCACATCAACCTTCTTTTCCTTGAGGATGCCGACGATGTCGGCGGTCGGGCCAGGAGCCTTCTCGATAATCTGGGACAGGTACTTGCCCAGACCGTCGTGAGTCATGCCCCGCTCAACCTTGACGCCCAGATTGGGGACATCGGAGAATTTCATGGTGTTGTTCGGTTTGGTGAAGATGGCTTCGGAGAGATCCTTGCCTACCTTGTTCTTATCCACGTCAAAGGCGGCTACGAATTCAATGTCGCTGACATGATACCCGCCGAGATTGACATGCATCAGGCCGGGAACGAATTCGTTCTCCTTGGCCTTACGGTAGTACTGGACCCCCTGAACGAACGATGAAGCGCAATTACCTGCGCCAATAATGGCAACATTTATCTTGCCCAAGTTACATGAACTCCTTTCTAATAATTGACGGTAGTGAGTTGCCGCGCCGGCCAATCGTAATCATACTCAATGACCCGACAGCTTCGGAAACGCGGCCAAAGGCTTTTCAGCCGATGCGGAAGACCTTGGTGCCGCAACTCGGACAAACTCCCTGCGTCGCTGGTTTGCCGTTCTTGAGGGTTACCTTCTTGGCATCCTTGATTTCCTTCTTGGCCCGGCACTTGACGCAATAAGCTTCCATCGTTTCAGCTCCTTGGCTTGTTATTCCAGTCCCATATCATCGTTGATTATGCGGTCATTGTCAAGCTATCTGGCCTTCGAGGCAACAAATATTTACCAGAATCTGTAACGGAGTTCATTTTCTGCTATACTTTGGAGAGGATGGAGCAATGAGCGACAAATTCAGTGAAAAAGCTTGGTTGGAGGCCTTCCAACCGATTCATTCCCGGGCGGACGAGATAATCGACGAAGTAGCCCAAGCCATTGAACGCCAGGACGAAACCGCTACGACGGTGATGTTGGAAAAAGCGGTCACCGAACTGACGGCGCTGGTCGGTCAGTTGAAGGACCTGCCGAGGGCTCCGGAGAAGCAACAGCGAAACATCGCCGGTCGCTTTCAAAAAGCCTACAAGGTATTTCTGGAAGGTTGCGGCTACGGTATCGCCTATTTCCAGAAACCGTCCCCCTGGAATCGTTCGGTATGGTGGCTTACCAACGACGTCGCCACGGAAAAAATCCGGGACGCCAACAGCTACTACTGTTACTGTTACCCGGAAAAGCCCGGCAAACGGAAACCTGCCGTACCAGACCCGACCGAAGAATAATCACTCCCCGTTTTGGTGAACCTGAACCACCGACGCGAAGACCTTGAGCCGAGGCTCCTCCCCTGCAGTATCGACAACCGCCGCCAATTGTCCGTCGCGTCCATACAACCTGTATGCCTGACCGGATGATAACCGAGCCGAGAGCTCTTCCGTAATCACCCCGTGAACAATTTTTCCAGCTGAAAGCTCATCCAGGTCTATCCGCGGCAATATATCGAGACCATAATCGACCCCCAGCATCCCTGCCGCAACTGCCTCAGGAGTGGTCAGTCTGTTGGATCCGAGCGCGGTCTCAATACCAAAAGGCCCGTAAGCGGTACGCCTCAGCGCCCGGAGATGAGCGCCGACCCCCAACGCCTGACCCAGATCATGAGCCAGCGAGCGGATATAGGTGCCACCGGAACACTCAACTTCCAGCACTACCGTCGGCAATTCCACCTCAACCGCCTCCAGACGGAAAATATTCACCCGGCGCGGTTCCGGTGACACCGAACCGCCGCTACGGACGATGGCATACATCGGTCGCCCTTGTTGTTTAAGCGCGGAATAGATTGGCGGCACCTGCTGGATTTCACCCCGAAAATCTGCCAGTGCCTGAATTATCTCCGCAGGTTTTAAGGAAGAAGCGTCCGCCTGAGACACAATCTTGCCTTCAGCGTCGTAGGTATCGGTGGCAATCCCAAAAAGGATTTCCGCCCGGTAAGTTTTGGGATGGCGGTGATGGAACTCGATTGTCCGGGTAGCGGCGCCCACCGCTACCGGCAAAACACCGGTAGCCAGCGGATCCAGCGTGCCGGCATGCCCGATGCGACACCGACCGATAACCCGGCGCAACCGGGCTACCACTTGAAAGGAGGTCATACCGGCGGGCTTGTCGATGTTGAGCCAGCCCCCGCGCCCCCCGACTTCACTCACCGGAAGATGACGGCTGGCTCTCCAGCGCCCGGTCTATCAGCCGGTCCATCCGGGCGCCTCGCTCGATGGAATCATCCCAGTAAAAAGCCAGCTCGGGAACGTACCGCAACGTCAGCACCTTGCCAAGCTCCCCCCGGAAATAGCCGGTGGCGCCGCCGAGGGCTTTCATGATTTCCGGCCGGTTTTCAGATGATGAAAGGTGGCTGACGAACACCTTGGCCAGCTTGAGGTCAGCTGTAGTCTCCACCGCGTTGATGGACAGCAACTCCAGCCGCGGGTCGCGAATTTCCCGTTGCATCACCTGGCTGAGTTCCTCGCGAATCAACTGGTTGATTTTTTCGATGCGGTGGCTCAACTGCTTTTCTCCCGGCGGACAAACTCCAGAATATCGCCGACTTCAAACTCATTGAAGCCGTCCAGACCGACACCGCCCTCGAACCCGGCCAGAATCTCACGGACATCGTCCTTGAAGCGCCGCAGGGAGATGATGGGCGCTTCGGCCACTTCCTGGCCGCCCCTCATCACCCGAACACGGGCGCCACGGGCAACCTTGCCCTCCAGGACATACATACCGGCCACATTGACTTTCTTGCCGGCCGAAAAAACGGCGCGGACCTCAGCCCGGCCTTCGATAACTTCCTTGATCTCGGGTTCCATCAGACCCTTGAGCGCCTTGTCCACTTCCTCAATCAGGTTATAGATGATGTCATACTGCCGGATATCGATATGTTCGGCATCGGCCAGACGCCGGGCGCCGACCTCCACACCGGTGGAAAACCCGATGACCAGGCCTTGAGAGGCAATGGCCAGCATGACGTCATTCTCAGTCACGTTGCCGGTGCCGGCATGTATGATGCGCACCGACAGGTTATCGGTGGTCAATTTCTCCAGCGACGTCCGGATGGGCTCAATACTGCCCTGTACGTCGGTCTTCAGGACGATGCTCAGTTCCTTGACGTTACCGGCGGCAATCTGGTCGTGCAGGCTGGACAGGCTGACCGCGGCCGGCTTGCGCTCGGCTTTCTCGGATATCTGCTGGCGAGCCTGTCGCTCATTGACAGCCACACTCAGGGTATCACCGACATTGGGAACCGCCGGCAGACCGAGGATAGCCGCCGGGGTTGACGGCTCGGCTTTGCGTATCTGCATATTCTTATCGTTAAACATCGCCTTGACTTTGCCGAACACATTGCCCACCACCACGATATCGCCGACCTTGAGCGTGCCGTTCTGTACCAGTACTGTGGTCATGGCACCGCGACTCTTGTCCATCTTGGCTTCGATGACCACACCGGTGGCCGAGGTGGCAGGATCGGCGTGCAGGTCTTCAACTTCGGCCACCAGCAGGATGTTCTCTAGCAGTTCATCAATGCCGACACCGTCCTTGGCCGAAGTGCCGACGGCAATGACGTCACCGCCCCATTCCTCGATGACCAGACCCTGGTCAGCCAACTGTTGCTTGACCCTGTCGGGGTTAGCGCCGGGTTTGTCTATCTTATTGACCGCCACAATAATCGGTACATTGGCGGCGCGGGCGTGGTCGATAGCTTCCAGTGTCTGAGGCATGATGCCGTCATCGGCGGCAACCACCAGCACGGTAATATCGGTAGCCCGGGCACCGCGAGCCCGCATCGCGGTAAAAGCCTCGTGACCGGGAGTATCCAGAAAGGTAATTTTCTGCCCGTTGACATCCACCTGGTAAGCGCCGATATGCTGGGTGATACCGCCGGCTTCGCTCTCCATCACATGGGTCTTGCGGATGGCGTCGAGCAACCTAGTCTTGCCGTGGTCGACATGCCCCATGATGGTAACCACCGCCGGTCGCAGGGGCAAGTGACTCTGACTCTCATCGTCGGGGCGTTTCTTCTTGTGAGCGGTGGTCTTGACCGGGAGGGGGCGGGCTTCGATGCCGAAATCGGCGGCCAGCCGGGCGGCCGATTCATAATCAATGACTTCATTAATATTGACCATCAGGCCATTGCGCATCAACTGCTTGATGACCTCAATGGGATGTTGCCGGATGGTGGCCGACAGTTGGCGCACGGTCAGCGCGGCCGGCAGTTCTACCACCGGTCGCAGGTGGGCGTTGTTATTAGATTGTTGACTTTCTTCAGACACTGGATTGCTCCTTCAACATTTCACTGATGGCCGCCTTCAGTGTCTCGCGATCCGCACTGCCGAGCTTCACCTTCAGCACGTATTCCAACTGGTTGCCCTTGAGAGCGCCGGCCAAACAGGTGCTTTCCCGGCAAAGATATGCACCACGGCCAGGTGCCTTGCCGGTATCATCCGGCAGTATTTTCCCTTCAGCGGTGCGCACGAACCGCTGTAAACCCCGCTTACCGCCCACCTGGCGGCAGATCACGCAGGTACGCTGTGGTACTTTTCCGGTTTTATGAATAGTCATCTCCGAAATCGAATTCTCCGGCGCCGCCGGAACGTTTTTTCTTGCGCTTACCGCCATCGTCGGGGCCTTTACCGCCGCGGCGTTTCTTCTTGGCGGCAATGGCGTCGCCGCCACGTCCGAGTATATCCTCGGCGAACCTGACGCCGGATTCGTTCTTGATATCGGGCCGCTCAGCCATATCCAGCGACAGTTTAGTACCGCCTTCTTCAACTTCAGGTTCGGCCGAAGGCGCCGTCGCCAATGCCGGCTCCAGCGCTTCCGGAGGCAATTCAAGCAGAACTTCGACCGGTTTCTCCTCAGGTTTAGCCTCGGCTTTGACAGTGGCTTTTTCCCTGGCGTCTTCGGCCTGCTTCTCCACTGGTTTGGCCGGCTTTTCCTTGGCGACTTGGGCTGTCTTGTCTTCAGGCTTTTCAGTTTCAACGGCCGGCGCCGGGGCGACTGCCGGCAACTCGGCTTCGTAATCGGAAACGCTTTTGATATCTATCCGCCAGCCGGTCAGCTTAACGGCCAGACGCACGTTCTGGCCTTCCTTGCCGATGGCCAGAGACTGTTGCCGGTCGGGAATAACGGCGGTAGCCGACTTCAGGGCTTCGTTGATAATAACCCGCACCACCTGGGCCGGGCTGAGAGCGTTGGTAATAAGAAGCGCCGGGTCTTCGCTCCACGGAATGACATCGATTTTTTCGCCATTCAGCTCACTGACGATATTCTGGATGCGAATGCCGCGCAGACCGACACAGCAACCCACCGGGTCAATCCCGGATTGGCGGGCGGAAACAGCCACCTTGGAGCGGGCGCCGCCTTCTCGGGCTACAGCCTTTATCTCCACCATGCCGGAGTAAATTTCAGGAATCTCCATCTCGAACAACCGCCTCAGCAGGCCGGGATGGGAACGTGACACGATAACGGTCGCTCCTTTTATGGTAGTGGCTACCTCCACCAGGAACACCTTGAGCCGCTGTCCGGGCCGATAGCGTTCAGTGTACACCTGTTCGGATGGCGGCATGACAGCCTCGGCACGACCCAGGTCGATGATGACCTGCTTGGGTTCCACGCGCTGAATGACTCCGGAAACTATATCACCGGCCTTGCCGGCATATTCGTCGACGATGGCGGTATTCTCTGCTTCATGCAGTCGCTGAAGAATGACCTGTTTGGCCGTCTGGGCGGCGATGCGCCCGGCGTCATGGGGAGTATCCTCGATAAGAACCGGCTCACCCAACTGGATGGACGGATTTACCTTACGGGCTTCATCCAGAGTAACCTCAATACGACGGTCCGTGACCTTCTCGACTACTTTTTTCTCCGCCCAGACCTTTATCTTGCCGGTCATGGTGTCGAGTTCCGCCTGAATATTCTGATTGGGGGTAAAACTTTCCTTGCGATACGCTGACACCAGCGCCGCTTCCACCGCCGCCAGTACTACCTCCTTGGAGAGGTTCTTTTCAGCGGAGAGTTGCGTAATAGCGAGCAGAAAGTCGCTTTTCATTTCTTTTTTACCGCTCCCCCTTCGAATTGTTAATACAACAAAAAAGTGGGATTTCAACCCACCTCTTCAGGTCTCTTCAACTGAAGCAAAGTATAGCACCGCGACAGGCTCTATGCAATAATTTTTTGGGTCTACACTATTAAGTGTGAAATTGAATAGTTGAAAAGACACCCACTTACCTCATAGTCTTTTGTTAGCAGACATCAAGACAAGGAGGAAAGCAGGTGCCGGATGATTGTATCGTAGTATCAATGGGATTGCCAGAGCTAAAAGTAGTAGAAGAAAAGGAGTTGGATAACCGGTTCGAAGTGACGGTATTTTACCGGCGTACGAAAGCCGAATGTCCCAGGTGTGGGCAAACGGCCTCAAAGGTGCACGATCGGAGAAAGCAGTCGAAGCAAGACCGCGCCATCCGAGATAAGCCGGTATTCCTGACTCTAATTAAGCGGCGCTTTCGTTGCCTTTGGTGCAGCCATATATTCAGCGAACCGGATGATATCTTTGGTATCAGGCGGAGGTCCAGCCGGCGTTTCAGAGAACACCTGGGGCAAGAAGGGCTTCATCAGACGATCAAGGGAGTAGCCAGAAAAGAAGGGGTAGGCGAGGGTCTTGTAAGGCGCTGTGTAACCGAGGAAATAGGCAAACGCCTTGTAGATGACGGGACGGGAGAAACGCCAGAGATTATCGGAATAGACGAATTCTCAGTCAAAAAGGGGCATATCTACAACACAGTCATCTGTGACCTCCAAAATAAGAGAGTGATGGCGGTAATCGAAGGAAGAGGGAGTCATAGACTGGCTGGGTATCTTGGTGGCCTGAAAGAGCCCCAGCGGGTAAAAGCGGTCGCAATAGATATGCATCGCCCCTTCCGCGATGCGGTAAGAAAGAGCTTGCCTCAAGCCAAGATTGTGGCTGATAAATTCCATGTAATCAGGCACTTCAATCAGGCCCTTGAAAAGGCCCGCAGCAACAATCAGGGTGGCGGTCTTAAAACGGATGAAAGACGGGATTTGTTCAAGAATCGGTTTCTTTTGCTCAAGGGAAAAGAATGTTTGACGGAGGAAGAGAATAGTCGGATTTCCATGATATTCTGGGATTATCCGGAGATCTGGCATGCCTGGAAGCTAAAGGAGATTCTCCGCGAGTGTTATCATGCGGAAACAAAGAAGGGGGCTGAACTTACAATCATGAAACTTGAGCATGGAATCAAAAACAACCCATATAAAAGGTTTCAGC
Source organism: Dehalogenimonas lykanthroporepellens BL-DC-9 (assembly GCA_000143165.1). Classification (NCBI taxonomy): domain Bacteria; kingdom Bacillati; phylum Chloroflexota; class Dehalococcoidia; order Dehalococcoidales; family Dehalococcoidaceae; genus Dehalogenimonas; species Dehalogenimonas lykanthroporepellens. The sequence continues at coordinate 479,785 of CP002084.1, read as the reverse complement.
TTCTCCAAACGACGATCCGGGATTGGCGTGAAGAAATACTCAACTACCATGACTACCCCATCACCAATGGATTCGTCGAAGGCAAGAATAACCGGATCAAGACCATTAAAAGGGCGGGTTACGGATATCGGAACACTTACAACTTAGGATTGAGAGTATTGGCTGCTAACTACCAAGACAGAGAGGCAATTTCACACTAATTGACGTAGAACCAATTTTTTTCTGTCCCGGCTTCAATTTACTATCCTGATTCTTGACTGGAGGCTACCCGTACCCTTAAAGTTACGTCATGTGTCAATTCTGCCACCAGCACGGCGAAGGCCGCAAGTGGTACCTTAACGCCGCCAATTACGCCGATGAATTGCTGGCCGATATCGAACGTCGGCGTTACATCGCGGGGTTCTTCCGTCACCCTGAAGGACTCCCCGCCGGCGCCGCCAACCTGGAGCGCCTGCACCGAACTCCGGCCATCGTGCGACGCATGGTGACCCCCTTGATAACCGCCCGGCAGAAAAGGAATCACTTCGGCCAGGTTCTGCCACTGGAAGACGTCGATGAAGTGCTGTCGATGACCACTTCGGTGGTGCGCCTGGCCTGCATCTGCCGTCACTCCATCGGCAAACCGGAAGCCCGCTACTGCTACGGCCTCAGTCTGTCACCCGGCGGCGGCAGAATCAAGGAAATCCTTGACGAACTGGACGATACCTTCCTCCACGGCCCGGATACCGCCGGCCTGGAGGTCTTGACACCACAGGAAGCCCGGACTGCCATCCGCCGTCATGACGAAGACGGAATGTGCCATACCATCTGGACCTTTCAGACGCCGTTCATCGGCGGCATCTGCAACTGCGACCGGGCAGATTGCATGGCGCTCAACGTCAGCCTGAATCTGGAAACCCCGGTACTGTTCCGCGCCGAATATGTCGCCGCCATAGATACCGACGCCTGCACCGGTTGCCGCGCCTGCCTGGCCGTCTGCCACTTCGGTGCCCTCGCCTTTTCCCATACCGATTCGGACGTCCGGGTCAATAACCGCTTCTGTTACGGTTGCGGCATCTGCCGCGCCGCCTGCCCCTCCGGCGCCGTCACCCTGGTCGACCGATCTACATCACCAGTCGCCGGACTCTGGTAAGAGCGACTCTCGACACCGCCACCGTCATTTGCGCCACCTGACGCCCGATGCTAGAATGCCCCTGTCATGGACTATATGCAACAGGCCTTGAAACTGGCCGGTCTGGCCCTCGGAGAAGTCAGCCCCAATCCGGCCGTCGGTGCCGTTGTCGTCAAAGACGACGAAATCGTCGGTCAGGGCTACACCCAACCCCCCGGGCAGGAACACGCCGAGGTCATGGCACTCAACCAGGCCGGTGCCCGGTCCCAGGGTGCCGTTATGTATGTCACCCTGGAACCCTGCGCCCATCAGGGCCGCACCCCGCCCTGCACCGATGCCATCATCGCCGCCGGCATCAAGGAAGTCCATTTCGCCACCCTGGACGACAATCCGGTCGTCTTCGGCAAGGGTAAGGCGGCGCTGACCGCGGCCGGCATCGAGGTTCACGTCGGTGAACACCGGGACGCCGCCCGAGAACTCAACGAAGCCTATTTCAAATACATCAATACCGGACTGCCTTTCGTCACCGCCAAGTTCGCCATGAGCCTGGATGGCAAAATCGCCACCCGTACCGGTGATTCCAAGTGGATTTCCAACGACGAATCCCGAGCTTTCGCCCATTCGCTCCGTCACGAAGCCGACGCTATCATGGCTGGTGTCGGCACCGTCATCGCCGACAACCCTAAACTGACCGCCAGATGTTGCGCCGGATCGGGTGGCACGTCCCACAAACAGCCTCTGCGCATCGTCGTCGATTCCCACGGCAGGACGCCGGACACCGCCGTCCTGTTCCATGAACCGGGACGCACCATTCTGGCTTTCGGCGGGCAGGTATCCGAAGAACGTCGCATCCCGTACACCCAGGCTGGCGCTGAACTGGAGAGCTTCCCGGACGGCAACGGCCGGGTGGACCTGCCGGCGCTGATGAGCTTTCTGGGCAAACAACAGATAACCAGCGTCATCGTCGAAGGCGGCTCATCCCTGCTGGGTAGCATGTTCGATGCCGGACTGGTGGACAAGGTCATCGTCTTCATCGCCCCCATGATCATCGGCGGTGGCGGCGCCCTGACGGCGGTCGGCGGCAACGGCGCTGAAACGCTGGACCAGGCCTGCCGCCTGGAAAAGACTCGTACTTGGCGTCTCGGTGAAGACACCGTCATCACCGGTTACGTCAACAAGGACTGATATCGTGTTCAGCGGCATCGTAGAAGAAACCGGCACGGTCAAATCCCTGGACGCCGGTAGCCTGTCCATCCAGGCCGATGTCATTTTCAGCGACCTGAAACCCGGGGATTCGGTGGCCGTCAACGGCGTCTGCCTGACCGCCCGCGACATCGGCGGCGGCGTTTTCACCGTTGATGTCATGCCCGAAACCCTGCGCCGTACCAATCTTGGCGACCTCCGCCCCGGCGTCCGGGTCAACCTGGAGCGCGCCATGACCCTGTCTTCCCGTATGGGTGGGCACCTGGTACAGGGACATATCGACGCTACCGGCCTGGTCAAAAACATCCGCCGCGAGGGCGACGCCCAGCTCATGACCATTGCCGCGCCCCCGGAACTCATCCGTTATGTAGTGGAAAAGGGATTCATTGCCGTGGACGGCCTCAGCCTGACCGCCTTCGACGTCACCACAGAAACTTTTACCGTTTCACTCGTCACCTTCACCCGGGACACCACCACCATCGCCACGCGCCGGCCGGGCGACCGGGTCAATCTGGAAGCCGACATCATCGCCAAGTACACCGAGCGTTTCACCGCCCGACGGGAAGGCCGCATCACCTCTGACTTCCTGGCCGAACACGGCTTCACTTCGTAAATTTTCCGGTTCTGTTGTATCATTATTGGGTAGAACCATAAACGCCCCGCAGAGGAGATATTCCATTTATGACTCTGGACCCCATTGAAGATATCATCGCCGACATAGCCGCCGGCAAAATGGTCGTCATCGTCGATGATGAACGCCGCGAAAATGAAGGCGACCTGGTCGTCGCCGCCGAAAAGATCACCCCGGAGATAGTCAACTTCATGGCCCGCAACGGCCGTGGTCTGATCTGCGTGTCCCTGCCTGGCCAGCGTCTGGACGAGCTGTCCATCCCCATGATGGTTCAGGACAATACCGCCAAGCACTATACCGCATTCACCGTATCGGTGGAGGCACGCCACCATGTAAGCACCGGCATCTCGGCCGCTGACCGGTCAGCCACCATCAAGGCACTGGTAGACCCGGCCACCCGTCCGGATGACCTGCTCCGCCCGGGCCACACCTTCCCCCTGCGCGCCCGCGAGGGCGGCGTGCTGGTACGGGCCGGCCACACCGAAGCCGCGGTGGATCTGGCCCGCCTGGCCGGACTTTACCCGGCCGGTGTCATCTGTGAAATAATGGATGAGGACGGCACCATGGCCCGTCTGCCCGTTCTGCGGCAACTTGCCGCTGAGTGGGGGCTTAAAATCGGCAGTGTCGCCGACCTCATTGCCTACCGCCGCCGCAAGGAAAAACTGGTTCGTCGCGTCGCCGAAGCCCGCCTGCCCACCCGTTACGGCGAGTTCTCGGCCATCGGCTTCAAGAGCGATATCGACCCCGGGGAGCACATGGCTCTCATCTACGGCGACATCGCCGCCGGAAACGAACCGGTGATGGTCCGGGTTCATTCAGAATGCCTGACCGGCGATGTCCTGGGCTCCTTGAGGTGCGACTGCGGCGAACAGCTTGACCTGGCCCTTCGGCAAATTACCTCCGCCGGCCGCGGCGTCCTGCTTTACATGCGCCAGGAAGGCCGGGGCATCGGCTTCCACAACAAGCTGTCTGCCTATGCCCTTCAGGATCAGGGCATGGATACCGTCGAAGCCAATGAAAGCCTCGGTTTCGGCGCCGACCTCCGGGATTACGGCATCGGCGCCCAGATTCTGGCCGACCTCGGCCTGACCGAAATCAGACTGTTGACCAACAACCCCAAGAAGGTCATCGGACTTGAAGGTTACGGCCTGAAAGTGGTAGAAACTATACCGATAGAAATCGCCCCCAACCCGCACAACGCCAGGTATCTGGAAACCAAGCGGGTGAAGATGGGGCACACCTTCAAGCCGGCCGTTACGGCCCAAGGAGAGGATAATGGTTAAGTTCGAAGGCTCCCTGCTCGGTCAGGGTCTGAAATTCGCGGTGGTCATCTCGCGTTTCAACGAGTTCATGACCGGCAAACTGCTCACCGGCGCTCAGGACGCTTTTACCCGCCACGGCGTGGCCGAAGATGACATCGATTACGCCTGGGTGCCCGGCGCTTTCGAAATCCCGCTGACGGCCAAGAAACTGGCCGCCACCGGCCGCTACCACGGCGTCATCTGCCTGGGCGCCGTCATCAAGGGTTCCACCCCCCATTTTGATTATGTCGCCTCCGAGGTCGCCAAGGGCGTGGCCGCCGTCAATCTGGACACCGGCGTCCCGGTCATCTTCGGCGTCATTACCGCCGACACCCTGGAGCAGGCCATCGAGCGCGCCGGCTCCAAGATGGGCAACAAGGGTTTCGACGCCGCCGTTCAGGCAATTGAGATGGCCAATCTGCTCAAATCCATGGGTTAAACCGCGGCTGGGCAACCGGCGGTTTTGACACCCGCCGGTTCAGTTCCTATAATGAAGCAACGTTCATATCCCGGAGTTAAATTTGGCTGACAAATCCAAGCAACAGGTCCCGCGGCGCGATGCCGCCCCGTCACTGGAAGATGTCGCCCAGCACCTGGCGGTTCTGGATGAACGCCTGGACAATATCGACTCTATCGTCACCAACGTCGCCGAACGGGTTATGAGCCAGCCCATCACCATCTCCGTCACCTGTTCCGGTTGCGGCCGGGTCAGCACCTACAACCTTCTGGCCAGTGAAAAACCCACTATCGCCAGAAAATAACAACCGGAGTCTCGCATGGAACTGCTATCTCATTTCGAACAAGTCAAATATGACGTATTCCGCCGCCGTCAGGCGCTGTCGGTGCCGGCCAGGATCGGCCTGGTCATCGCTTTTGCCGCGCTGACCGGCCTGCTGGGCCAGGTCAAGTTCTCACTCCTGCCCTTCACGCCGGTACCGGTCACCCTGCAGACCTTCGCTGTCCTTCTGGCCGGCGTAACTTTGGGGCGCTGGTGGGGCGGCGGCGCCATGGCTCTTTACGCCGGGCTGGGTATCGCCGGCGTTCCCTGGTTTGCCGGCGGCGCCGCCGGTTTCGGCTCCACCTTCGGTTACCTGGTCGGTTTCGTCCTGGCCGCTCTGCTCATCGGTCATGTCACCGACCGCTATGTCGCTTTCCGTTCTTTGCCCCGGATGTTCGGTCTGATGACTGCCGCTACGGTCGCCCTGATTTACGTTCCCGGCGTCATCTGGCTCTATCTCTGGTTGGGCATCGTCGGCCAGACGGCCACTCTGGCTTCGGCCATGGCCATGGGCGTCGCTCCCTTCCTCGCCGGCGACCTCATCAAGACAGCCGCCGCCGCTACGGTCGCCCGGGTCATCACCCCCGGCCGGGACTACCGGGTCTGATTCGAAACTTATTTAGTGAAACCGGCGCTTGCCTTAAAGCGCCGCTTCCGCTAAAATCTTAGCGCCTCTTCAAGGGCGGTTAGCTCAGTTGGTTAGAGCACTGCGTTGACATCGCAGGGGTCAGTGGTTCAAATCCTCTACCGCCCACCATTTTCACCACGGAATTATTGACCCATGGCTAAAATCACTCTGGACCTCCATGACATCTACAACAAAGGCGCCGCCATCGACGCCGAACTCAATCGTGTCATCAACGAAGCCGTCGCCAAACGCATAACCCCGGTGGAAATCATCCCCGGCAAGGGCTCCGGTCAGCTCAAGAAAAAAGTATTGCGCTTCCTGGCTCAGCCGGAAATCAAGAAGCTCTACCACCGGCTGGAAAAAGACGATAAGAACTTCGGCCGCATCTTCGTCCATTTCCGCTACTGAACGACCCAGATTAACCGATTCGGCCGGATTCGTTTTATAATGGATTCAAGAGGTATTGAATTCATGACAGAACAGGAAATCATCATGTACGGCACCGCCTGGTGTCCTGACTGCCATCGGGCAAAACGTGTTTTTGAATCTAAAGGCGTGGCTTACCGTTGGGTGGACATCGGACAAAGCGCCGAAGCCGCCGCCGAGGTAGAGCGGCTGAACAAGGGTTACCGCAGTGTGCCCACCATCGTATTCCCCGACGGCGCCATCCTGGTAGAACCCTCCAACCCCGAACTGGAAACAAAGCTCTCCGGGTAATAGTCCCGACCGAAATCATGTAGGCGACATTCCCGAATCGGGTAGTTTCCCTTATTCCCCTTTCTGAACCCGACCTTTAAAATAACCATAAAGCAAGCTGCACCCGCTCACTCCCTTCCGCGGCGGAAGAGGACAATATGCCAATGATTATCGGAATAACCGCCGGTCTGCTGGACGGGCTGGGCATCACCATGATGCGCGCCGGCCAGACGGCCATGGGCGCCGCCTGGGTAATTCTGGGGCTGGCCATTGCCGTCGCGCTGTACCTGCGAGTCAGGGAAAACCGCCGGGGAACCGACACCGATTAGACCCTGGTTGACCTTATTTCTTTTGGCCTCGTTGGCGATCGAGGCCGTCCAGTATGGCATCCGACAGGTCCACCATCAGATTGTTCAGCGTCACCTTGTCGTCCTCTTCGGCTGGCGACATCAGCGCGCTGTACCAGGTTTCGCCGGACAGGCCGACCACCGCATAGACATCGAAGTACTCTCGGGTGCCGTCCTTATAGTTGATGGAGACGCTGGAGATAGGTTTTTCTATTTGCATCGTTTCCTCCACCGGCATATATACGGATTATATAACGTAGATGTCAGTTTGGGTACCCCTGATTTGGCAACCGACCTCGATTTCCCGTATCATTTAGGCTGATATTCTTACCGCAAAGAGGTCGCATGAAATATCTGAAAACCCTGCCGGTCATCCTGGCTCTGATTGTCCTGCCGGTGTTGTCCGCCTGTTCCTCAGAACCGGAACCGCGCTACGCCATCGTCGAAACCAGTCTTGGCTCGTTCAAAATCGAGCTCTTCAACCAGGACGCCCCCAATACCGTCAGGAACTTCGTCGACCTGGCTGAATCCGGCTTCTATGACGATATCATTTTCCACCGCATCATCCAGAGTTTCATGGTACAGACCGGCGACCCCAATGGCAACGGCACCGGCGGCCCGGGTTATACCATCGACGACGAACTGCCGGTCAAACGCTCCTATGACCCCGGCATCGTGGCCATGGCCAACCGCGGCGCACCGAACACCGGTGGCAGTCAGTTCTTCATCTGTACCGGCGCCCAGGCCTTGTCTCTGAACCAGAACCCGTCTTACACTCAGTTCGGCAAGGTAGTCGAAGGCATGGACGTCGTCCAGGCCATCGCCGCCGTACCCGTCACCCACACAGCCACGGGTGAACTGTCCAAACCCATTGATCCACCTTACATCATCGGCATCACCATTACCGCGTAATAAGCCTTCAGAAAGGATAATCATGAACCAGAATCAACCATCCAAACGCTGGACAACCCCGCCGGAGATGAAAATTGACCCGGCAAAAAACTATCGGGCCAGAATCACCACTTCGCTGGGTTCTTTCACCGTCGAGCTCCTGGCCTCGGAAAGCCCCAAAACGGTCAACAACTTCGTTTTCCTGGCCGGGGAGGGCTTCTACGACGGCGTCATCTTCCACCGCGTCATCAAGACTTTCATGATTCAGACCGGCGACCCCACCGGCACCGGCGCCGGCGGCCCCGGCTACCGTTTCGCCGACGAACTGCCGGCCAGGCATTCCTATGACCCCGGCATCGTCGCCATGGCCAACGCCGGCCCTGATACCAACGGCTCCCAGTTCTTCGTTTGCACCGGCGCCGATTCCCGCGGTCTCAACGGCGCTCCCAACTACACCCAGTTCGGCAAAGTCGTTGAAGGCATGGATATCGTTCAGGCCATCGCCGACACCCGGGTAACCCGTTCCCCCCACGGTGAGATGTCCTGCCCGGTGGAACCACCCGTCATCGAAAGTATCGAAATCACCGAGGCTTGATGTCAGCCGAATACTGCCATGACACCTGTACCGGTCCGCTCCGCCACAACGGCGGGGCGGACTGTTCCTGCCCCCAGCATTCCTGCTCCCGCCACGGTGACTGTGACGCCTGCCGGGCTAAACACCGCAACACCCTGCCCCACTGCGAGCGGTCGGTTGAGCGTTAAAACCATCGTCCAGCTGGCGGTATTTGAGTTCCCGGTTCGCCGTGTTTTCGAAGCGCTGACCGACTCCGCCCGCCATGCCGCCTTCACCGGCGACCGGGCTGACATCCACGCCGAACCCGGCGGCGGTTTTTCAGCCTACGGCGGCTATATCACCGGCAGTTTCATCGATATCAAGTCGCCGTCACTGGTCGTTCAGGACTGGCGGGCTTCGGACTGGCCGGATGGAGTCAATTCCCGGGTTACCATCGAACTCCAGGAAAAACGCGGGACTACCACCCTGATGCTGAACCAAGAGGGAGTACCGGCCGAATTCGCCGAAGCCATCGCCCAGGGCTGGCATGACTACTACTGGGACCGCCTCCGGGAGTACCTGGAATCCGGCGCCTCAAGCTGACTAAACCCCGGTAGAATTATTTTGGCCGGGGTATTTATTTTTCGCCTCCCGTGCTCTATAATCGGTAGGCGTAATAGTCAGCGAACTGGAGGTCCCGGAAAATGGTCGACGAGCGTCAGTACGAGATCGTGGAAACCAAATATTCTCCCAATAAAACCGTGTCCCGGCTCAATTTTCTGGGAGATTTCGACCAGGCCAGGGACAAGGCCATCGAACTGGCTAAGAACAATATCGGCGTCCGCTACGCCGTATTCCCGCAGAACGGCATTGTCGCCGAGTATCAGGCGTACTTCCGTACCACCATCAAGTGCCCCCACTGCGGCCAGACCGTTCCCATCGAATAGCTACTTAGGTCAAACCACCGGGACATCGGGGGCAACCGCCGGCAGGTCCACCACAAAACGAGCACCGCCGTTTTCATTGTTTTCGGCCCGTATCCGGCCGCCGAAGCGGTTGATGATGCCGCGGCAGATTGACAGCCCCAGGCCGGTTCCCTGGCCGACTTCCTTCGTCGTAATAAACGGTGTGAATATATGGGTCAGTTTATCTTCGGGTATCCCCGGCCCGTCATCGGCAACCACAACCGTCACCCAGCCGTTGTTATCCCGTGTTTCCAGTCGCAGGTTGCCACCATGGTGGTCACGATACATGAAGTATTCGGCGTTGATGATCAGATTGATGAAAACCTGTTGCAGTTCCATCTGATCAGCCTTGACTGCCGGTAACGCCAGCGTCAGCCGTTTTTCCACTTCGATGTTCTTGATCCTCAGCTCGTACTCCCGCAGACGCACTACATTCAACAGCACTTCATTGACGTCCACCGGTTCAACCGACTTGGCGCCGCCCCGGGCGAAATTGAGGAGTTTGCGCACAATTTCCGCCGCCCGATGCGCTTCGCCGTTGACCAGTTCCAGGTCACCTTTGAGGGCTTCCGGCATCCGGGGATCGGTCAACAGCAACTGGGTAAAACCCATAATCCCGGTCAGCGGATTATTGACCTCGTGGGCCAGGCCGGAGGCCATCTCGCCCAGCGATACCAGCCGGTCGGTGACTATCAGGTTTTCCTCCATCTGCTTGCGCTCGGAGATGTCCTTGATGACCTGGACCACCCCCATGATATCCCCGGTATCGTTAAGCACCGGCGACATCGACACCTCGATGTGACGCCCCCGTTCGACATCGAAATGCTCGGTCTCCAGCGCCTGCCGGGTAGCCATCACCCGTCGGTGCGGGCAGTCAGCGGGAGGGGCACTACTGCCGTGAACCACTTCGTAGCAACGGCGGCCCAGGCAGGAACTGACATTGCCGTCGCCATAGGTCCGGGCGAAGGCCTTATTCAGGCGAATGATGCGGAAATCGTTGCTGTGGATGGAGATGGGGTCGGCGATGGAATCGAAGGTAATGCGCCATTCTTCGGCAGCGTTGCGCAACGCCTCGTCGACAGGACGCTGTTCACTCATCGGCGCCTCCCCATCCCGGACCGATGGATTTTTTTGCCATTTGTCACAATGTCTTACTATAGTAGGTCGCGTGACGAATGTCTATAATACTATCTGGCTATAAACGGCCATTTTCGGACAGCTTCGGTATGGTACTTTAGTACTATCCAGTATGTTTATCCGGTACCATAGTACTGGTTCGCACCTGGAAGTCGTCAGTACTTCAGTCCTTCACCCCGTCCAGAGCCCGCCGCGTCGCCCTGATAAATTCTGCCAGTTTACCCAGCGACGGGTCTTCGTCTATCAACCGGATGAGCTGACTGCCGATGATGACGCCGTTGGCGTGAGCCGCCATAGCCTCAGCCTGTTCCGGCGTAGACACGCCGAATCCCACCGCCAGCGGCTGGGAAGTAGCTGATCGGACCCGGCCGATGAACTCCGGCAGGTAGTCCGGCACCCCGGAACGGGTGCCGGTGACGCCGGCTACCGATACCAGATAGATGAATCCCCGGCTCTGTCTGGCCACCGTTGCCACTCTTTCGGCAGTAGAAGTCGGGGCCAGCAGATGAACCAGGTCCAGTCCGGCGTCGCGGGCGGCTTCGGACAACACGCCGGACTCCTCCGGCGGCAGGTCGGGTACAATCAGGCCGTTAACCCCGGCTTCAGCGGCGCTCCGGCAGAAGGCTACCGGCCCGTAACTCAGCACCGGATTGTAATAACCCATGAAGACCAGTGGCAACCGTACTGTCCGCCGGAGTTGTCGCGCCGTTTCGATGCAGTCCTGCGGTGTCACGCCGTTCTCCAGCGCCCGGAAACTGGCTGACTGAATGACCGGCCCGTCACCGATGGGGTCGGAAAAGGGAATCCCCAGCTCCACCACATCGCAACCCGCCTTTTCCAGTACCTCCACCGCCCGGAGTGTCGTCGCCAGGTCGGGGTAACCAACGGTCAGATAACCTATCAGAGCCTTGCATCCGGCCCGGCCGAAGACCTCGCTCAGCGCGCTCATCATTTCACCTCCATGGCATTCATGACAATATCCATATCCTTGTCACCCCGTCCCGAAAGGCAGATAAGCAGTGACCGGTCAGCGCTCATCGCTGGAGCCAGGCGCTCAGCCAGGGCAACGGCATGGGCCGACTCCATCGCCGGCATGATGCCTTCGGTCTCCGACAGCAGACGGAAACCAGCCAGCGCTTCGTCATCGGTCACGGCGTGATATTCGGCGCGCCGGCTGTCTTTCAGGTAACTGTGCTCCGGGCCCACCCCGGGATAGTCCAGGCCGGCAGAGATGCTGTGAGTGCCGGCCACCTGACCGTGCTCGTCCTGCATCAGGTAGGACATGGCGCCGTGCAGCACCCCCGGTCGGCCGCCGGTGAGAGTGGCCGCGTGACAGCCGGATTCGATTCCGGAGCCGCCGGCTTCAGCGCCGCTCAGGCGGACATCGCTGTCGCCGATGAACGGATAGAACATGCCCATGGCGTTACTGCCGCCGCCGACACAGGCCACCACCTGGTCCGGCAGGCGTCCGGTAGCCGCCAGCATTTGAGCACGGGCTTCCCGGCCGATGACCGTCTGAAAGTCCCGGACCATCATCGGGTACGGGTGCGGCCCTACCACCGAACCTATCAGATAATAAGAATCATCGGGATGGGACACCCAGTCGCGCATGGCTTCGTTGATGGCGTCCTTGAGCGTCCGGGAACCGGAGGCCACCGATATCACCTCGGTGCCCATCAGTCGCATCCGAAAAACATTGAGCGCCTGGCGTTTGACATCATCGGCGCCCATGTAAACCACGCCCTGCAGTCCCAGCATGGCGCAGACCGCCGCTGTAGCCACGCCATGTTGCCCGGCGCCTGTTTCAGCTATAATGCGCCGCTTGCCCATCCGGCGGGCCAGCAGACCCTGGCCCAGGGCGTTGTTGATCTTGTGGGAGCCGGTATGAGCCAGGTCTTCCCGCTTAAGATATATCTGGGCCCCGCCGCACCGCTTCGACAGGTTGGCGGCATGATACAGCGGCGTCGGCCGGCCGGCGTAATTGCCCAGCAGGTCGCTTAACTCCCGCTGGAACTCTTCATCATTCTTTACGCTCAGGTAGCCTTCGGCCAGCGCCGTCAGCGCCGGCATGATGGTTTCCGGGACATAACGCCCCCCGTAATCCCCGAAATAGCCTCTGTTATCCGGTTGCATCGGTGACTCCTCTCAAAACAGCTTCTGCTTGCCGCGCCTCGCGGATGAAATCCCTTATACTGGCCGGGTCCTTGTACCCGTTTTTCTCCACCCCGCTGGACACATCCACTCCCCACGGCCGGTAACGCCTGATCAGTTCGCCGACATTTTCCGGCGTCAGGCCGCCGGCCACCATCAGCGACAATTCCGAGCCGAATCCTGCCAGCAGTTGCCAGTCGAAAACCCGCCCGGTACCGCCATAGCGGTCGTCGGCCCGGGCATCCAGCAGATGAATGCGGTGGGCCGGAGCCCTGATTATACCGGCCACCACTTCCTGAACACTGGTATCGGCGCCAACCCTCATCGCTCGTATCACCGGCCGCTCAATGCGGGCGCAGTAATCGTCATCTTCATCACCGGACAACTGCACCCGGTCCAGCCGGCAGTATTCGGCGATACGGTTAACCTCTTCGGCCGGCTCGTTGACGAACACCCCCACCAGCCTGGGCCGTCGGGCCTGGCTCAACAGGTGATGGGTTATCTCCATCGCCTTCTCCGGGGTCACCCGGCGTCGTGATTCGGCAAATACCAACCCGATGAAATCAGCGCCCAGCCGGCCACACAGCGCCGCCGTTTCCACATCGGTCACCCCGCAGATCTTGATATGCGTCATTGATTACCCCGCCCCGGTTCGTCCAGCCTCAGTTCCCTGAGCGGCAAACCCCGCATCAGCGCTTCACCCACCAGCACCGCGTCGATGCCCAACCCGTCCAGGTAAACCACATCTTCCCGTCCGGTGATGCCGCTTTCAGCCACCACCAGCCGGTCAGCCGGCACCAGCGGCCGGAGCCTTTCCGTCGTTTTTATGTCAACTTGAAACGTCTTCAAATCACGATTGTTGATTCCGATAATCCCGGCGCCGGCCTCCACCGCCCGCCCGGTTTCGGCTTCGTCATGGACCTCCACCAGCGCCGCCAGCCCCAACTCCCGGCTCAGCGCCAGCAATGATTTCAACCGGGACGCTTCCAGGATGCTGGCGATTAACAACACCGCTCCGGCACCCCAGGCCCGGGCTTCGTACACCTGATAGTCTTCGGTAATAAAATCCTTGCGTAACAGCGGCATCCGCTGACCGCCGGTAGCTAGCGCGATCCGTTTCAGGTATTCGGGACTGCCCAGAAAGTACTCCTCCTCGGTCAGCACCGAAATGGCATCGGCGCCGCTTTCGGCGTAATCGAGACCGATGGCCACCGGGTCGAAGTCCGGTCGGATAACACCCCGGGACGGTGAAGCCTTCTTGACTTCGGCGATAACGGCTACCCCCTGTCCAAGGAGCGCCTGCCGGAAATCCGGCGGTACCGGGCAAGCCTCTGCCTGTCTGACCAACTCAGCCTCCGGTACCAGTCGGCGGCGTCGTTCGGTCGCTACCCGCGCCGCCGCCGTCAGTTTATCCAGCATTCCGTCGCGCCTCCAGCATCTGGCTGACCTCTGTGAATTTTTCCAGCCGTGACAACGCCGCGCCGCTGTCCAGCGCTTCACCGGCCAGACTGGCGCCTTCGACCAGGGAACCGGCCCGGCCGGCCGCCCTCAGCGCGGCGGCGGCGTTCAGTATCGCCGCGCCCTTGAGCGCTCCACCCTCGCCATGCAACAGCCTCAGCATGGCCGCGGCGTTCCAGGCGGCGTCGCCGCCTTTTATATCCTCAGCGCGGCATCGGTCCAGGCCGAATTCTTCCGGATTGATATCGTAACATTCGAGTCGCCCGTTTTCGAGTTCACACACCCGCGTCGGTCCGGTCAGGGTAATCTCGTCCAGTCCGTCACTGCCGTGAACCACCAGGGCGTGCTCACTGCCCAAGTCTCTCAGCACCTCGGCAATGCTCGTCACCAGTTCTCGCCGCGGTACGCCGATGACCTGGGTGGTCGCTCCGGCCGGGTTGCACAACGGCCCCAGCAGATTGAAGACCGTCCGGATGCCGATTTCCCGTCGCGGCGGCCCGGCGTGGCGCATCGCCGGATGGAACACCGGGGCGAACATGAAGACGATACCGGCCTGTTCCAGACACTCGCCGGCTTCATCCGGCGTCAGGTCGATGCGCACCCCCAGGGCTTCCAGCACGTCGGCGGAACCACACAGGGAGGAAACCGCCCGGTTGCCGTGCTTGGCCACCCTGACGCCGCAGGCGGCGGCAATAATGGCGGCGGCGGTCGATATATTGAAGGTGCCGGCCTTATCGCCCCCGGTACCGCAGGTATCTACCACCGGTCCGGTCACCGTCATCGGCAGTGCCTTAGCCCGCATCGTCCGCGCCAGACCCACCATTTCTTCCACCGTCTCACCCTTGCATCGAAGCGCGGTAACGAAAGCGCCGAACTGCGCCGGTGTGGCCTGTCCTTCCATGATTTCCTCCATCACCGCCGCCGCCTCATCGGCACTCAGTGAGCGGCCGCAGACCAGGTTTTCGATGGCTTCCTTAATTATCATGGTTACTGCCTCCTTGCAGAAAGTTTTTCAGTATTTCCCGCCCGTATTCGGACATGAAGGATTCCGGGTGAAACTGCACCCCCTGAACCTGGTATCGCCGGTGCTTCAGCCCCATGATTTCGCCATCCGCCGTCCAGGCGGTCACTTCCAGGCACTCCGGGAGCGATTCACGGCGCACCGCCAGTGAGTGATAACGGATGACGTTGAAAGGTGAAGGCACGCCGGCGAAGACGCCCGCCCCGGTGTGTTCCACCACCGACGCTTTGCCGTGCATCACCGCCCCGGCCCTGACCACCTCACCTCCATACACCTGACCCAGGCATTGGTGCCCCAGACAGACGCCCAGCACCGGCAGCTTCGGCCCGAAGTGCCGGATTACATCCATGGAAATACCGGCATGATCCGGCGTTGAAGGGCCGGGAGAAATCACAATCCGCTCCGGAGCCAGTGCTTCGATGCCGGCGATGTCGATTTCATCGTTACGCCTGACCTCAACCTCCGCCCCCAGTTCACACAGATACTGGTACAGGTTATAGGTAAAGCTGTCGTAGTTATCAATGAGTAAAATCATCGTTTCCTTTTTAGCCTCCGGCTTCGGCTTGACTGACTGCCTTGAACAGCGCCTGGGCCTTATTCAATGTTTCGTAGTACTCCGCTTCCGGCTGGCTGTCATAGACAATGCCCGCTCCCGCCTGAACGTAAGCCCGGCCGTCTTTGGTTAACATGGTGCGGATGGCGATGGCCATATCCATGTTGCCGTTATAGCTGAAATAGCCCACCGCCCCGGCGTAAGGCCCGCGTTTTTCCGGCTCATGCTCCGCGATAATCTGCATGGCCCGCACCTTTGGCGCTCCGGAAACCGTACCGGCCGGAAAGGTGGCCCGCAGGGCGTCATAAGCCGTCAGGCCTTTCTTTAATCTTCCCTTGACGTGGCTGACCAAGTGCATCACGTGGGAATAACGCTCCACATTCATCAGGTCGGAAACGACCACCGAGCCCGGCTCCGCCACCCGCCCGATGTCGTTGCGGCCCAGATCCACCAGCATGATATGTTCGGCGCGCTCCTTGGGGTCGGCTTTCAGTGCGGTTTCCAGCGCCAGGTCTTCTTCCGGTGTCGCCCCGCGCTTCCTGGTGCCGGCCAGCGGCCGGGTCACAACCTCGCCGTCTTCCACCCGGACCAGTATCTCCGGTGAAGCGCCGATAATCTGGAAACCGCCGAAATCTAGGAAAAACATATACGGGGAGGGATTGATGCTCCGGAGTGAACGGTAGATATCAAACGGTGCGGCGCCGGTGGGCCGCGACAATCTTTGGGACAGCACCACCTGGATAGCTTCTCCGGCGGCAATATCTTCCTTGATGGCCGTCACTCCGGCCTCAAAGACTTCCCTGGTGACGCTGGAAGTGAATTCCGTGGCGACGGTACCGGCGGCTTTGTGCCCGTTGGCCAGCGGTTCCGCCAGCCGGCGGCACATTTCGTCGATATGCCCCACTGCGGCGGCATAAGCCTTTTCCAGATCCCCGTCCAGCGGCATCAGCGAGATGACCTTGATCCGGTGGGCCACGTGGTCGAATACCAGAAAGGTATCGGTCAGCATGAACATGCCTTCCGGCAGTCCCAGCGAGTCGGCTTCCGGCGATGGGAGCTTTTCAAACCGCCCGGCGGCTTCATAAGACAGGTAGCCTACTGCGCCGCCGCTGAAACGGGGCAGGCCGGGCTGGGGCACGACACAGCGGTCTTTTAATGCCTCTTCCACGGCTGTCAGCGGGTCGTCAAAAGGTGACGCGCCATCGGCAACGATAACCCGGCCGGGCTCCGTGCCAAGGAAGCTGTAACGCGCCATCCTCTGCCCGCCCTCCACACTTTCCAGCAGAAAGGACAGCCCGCCGCGCTGTATCTTGAGAAAGGCGGAAACCGGCGTTTCCAGGTCAGCCATCAGTTCCCGGCTGACCGCCGCCAGGTTACCCTTGCCTTTGAGTTTCCTGATTTCTTCCAGAGTCGGCTTGTACATTTTTCTCTCCCGCGACCAAATAAAAAAGCCCCCGCCCACTAGGGGCGAGAGCTTTAAATCTCGCGGTGCCACCCTGGTTCGGTTTATTACAAATCTTGCGACAGGTAAAAAACCATCTCATTTGTCGGATACGGCGCATACTCTCAGGTATGGCGATACCCTGGGCCGGCTAACGGCGCCCTTTCCGTCAGAGCCTACTCGCTTAACGCTTTCGGTCTGAAGCTCCCCAGTCCATTCGGCCTCTGCGCAACTACCGGCTCACACCTTACCCGGCTCTCTGAAGCCCGCCAGCGACGTACTCGTCTGGATCAACGCTGTTAAATTTTTAAGTTAATTTAAAAATACCGCAAACGGTATTACGTTGTCAAATTCGTTCCGTACCGTGGAGTCAGACTTCCTGACCCACTCCGTATTCAAATCCCCGCCCGCAACCTGTAGGGGTCAGGCATGCCTGACCCGCCCCTGTTTATCGGTCGGATTGTGTCTCAGCCCCACAGATGCTCAGTTATCGATGACAACTCGTTACCCGTTTTGGTCATTGATATTTGGAAATTAAAATTTGTTTGTTATTTGAGGCTTGAGATTTGGAATTTATCAGTCTGACGTCAACTGCTGACAATTGACTGCCATCTCATGTACAATCCCCCTGTGCCTGTAAAACTGCTTGACCCGAAAACCGTCGCCCGTATCGCCGCCAGGGCATGTAGGGGTCAGGCATGCCTGACCCGCCCCGTATTCAAATCTGCCCGCGTTTGTAGGGCTCAGGTTTGCTGACCCGCCCCGTATTTCGGTCGGTTTGTGAAAAATCTCGATTGACCTGATAACTAAATTTCGATGCTCATCTAACGACCTCGTTTCAGCCAGCACCGCCGCGCCTGGTCTATCCGGCCATCCCTAAGCCGGCAAATCGATGATGAAAGTGGATTCAACTTCCACACTCGTGATCTTGAGTGACGAACTCATTTCCGCCTTGGAAAAGCCGGTGCCGGTGAAATCAAAAATCAGCTCCCCGGTAACATTGACACCTGAATCGGGGGCTAACGTGGTGTTTACGGCAAAATCATCAGGCTGGTTCAGGAAATAATCATTCATAGAACCGGACAAAACGGGAGTCACACTGCTGATGAACACGTCGCCATTAGTTTTATTCCGAATCGTAATGGTGTATGAGACCTTAACCGGTTTCTCCGGGTCTCCATCGACGTTGCCAATCGAGGATGAAAGGGGATTGATGACGATTCCTGTCGGTGTGTCGGGTTCTACCTTCGCGCAACCGGCTAAAAGGCCGGTCGCCAGTACCACAGCTAACAAGACCGCTGGTAAGACTTTATGCCACTTCATGGCGATGCTCCTTGACCGGGATTTCCTACTCCCGCCGCTCAATAATATTTATTCAACGACGTACTTAAAATAGAAATCAGAACCACCCTCAGTGTTGGCAAGAAGTCTTTTCACGGCAATCGCGGTGACCGGATCGACATCCCTGAACGAATAAACCTCATACGTTTCCCCTTCGCTGAGAACGCTACCCAGGAACTGAACAGTTCCGGTAGTATCCGGGGTACCGACCGGTGTTTGAAGTATGGTCTCACCAGTACTTGAATAGACCCTTCCTTGGAACGTAATTATTTTTGGAATGATTTGTCCATGATAAGCATCAGCCGGCGGTTCGTTTTTTGGCGAACACCCCGTAAAAAGAAAAATCCCTAATAATACTGGAATGAAGAAATATATTTTCGGATACATGGCTCCTCCTCATATTTTGGTACCGAGCATGGGTGATTCCCATGCTCGGCACTTCTTGAATATTCCCGCTGCCTATTAGTTTCGTGTGAACGAGAAACTCTTACCATCTGCACCAAGGTTCGAAGGCGCTAGGTACTCATAGTTAAGAGTTGGCCACATGCGGTCTCTGTGTACGGTTCCTGAATTATCAATCCGAAAATTTTCGAAACCCGGGTCAAACCCATCTTTATTCCACCACCATGCTGAATTAACAGTAACCGTACCGAAATGACCGATATTGAACTGACCCCCTCCAGCTTTGAAGGGTGTCTCGAGAATCCAGTTTGCAGTCATCTCCGGAGAATAGTTAAACTCAGCCCCCCAATGTTGTTTGCGGATTCCTTTCATTCTCTGCTCCTTTTCTTCGCTTATTCTAAGAGCAGTTTTCCACCTTAACAACCTGTCCGAATTTTGGGGACCACCTCACAGTATAACGGTCAGCAATGCCGCCGGCATGAGTTTATGCCACTTTATGGTGATGCCTCCGTGATCGGGATTTCCTATTCTTTTTGAATTATAACATTCCAAGATGAATGGGAGATGAATAAACGGGGCGGTTGTCAAGAATTTTTGGAGATATTATTGTTTCCTTCAAGCTATCCAGTACGCGAGTGGCAAGAACCCTATCGAAGCCTATTTCTCATAAATAAAATGTAGTCCTGAATTGGGCATTAGAATTCAAGTAGGTCTGCTTTATTCAAATCCTCTGCGAGGAACCATAACTGGCTTGTCACGCTTCCAGAAGATTCGGCGTCGGGCACTGTCGTGGTTTGACCTTCGGTCGGGATGAGTTGATAAACCTCGAATGTTATGACACTGGAAGAGAATAACCCTATCCGGGAGAGCGGGATCAGACGTCCGTCTTCCAGGTAATATAAACCTGTTTGTTCGCTGCTGATAACAACTCTACCTTGTCGAAATCCGATCTGGATGGACAGACCGTCCGGCCCGGGGGTCAAGGAGTCCAGTCCATATTTATCCGTTTCCGTAAACAGCTTCAATGGATCGTGCTGTTGAGGTGTTTCGCCGGTATCGCGGGAACTCCAGCTCAGCTTGCCACGGTCATCGATGGAGGCGATATTGTTTGAAGGCTTTCCCTCGCCGGTCAATGCGTAGAATCCGTAGGATAGTGACTCTATTATCCCTTCAGCACTAACGTTGAGGTGAAAAGATGTTAATTCAATCTCCGCATTCCGCATATCCATTTTCGCCAATACCGTATTCCAGGTATCGACTAAAGATAATTCTTCCAGCTTATTCGATGCCAATACTACTTCGGAACGGTTGCATCCTGGTATTGCCAAATTTATGATTACTAACAAACATAACCCTATCATTGTAATAATCTTATGCTTGATCATTATGATACCTCGATAATTTTAAGTTTATATTAAAGTACGCTGGTATGCGAATAGCGCAACCTTTAATCGTGCGTAATTTTGAGAGGATTAGCGAACCCAATTCGCTAGTTATAAATTGGGTTCGCTATATCCGTCTAACCTTCTTGGTTACCCGAGAGCGCAATCAAAGTTCGCACCCAGATACCATTGTGGCCAACCACCTTGAGGCACTGTTACGCCAACCATATAACCTACCTCTCTTTCTGAATCATTTGCACTACCTTTCCATTCGTTCTTGAATTTCCCAGCTTCTATATACTTCGTTATGTCCCAAAGGTCATAATGAACGATAGAATTGGAAATCGTAATACCGAAAGCAGTTACCCCATATGTAATGGTGTTGCCAACACCATTTGGCAGATCTGCTCCTGGAGTCCAATCATACCAACCCATAGTTGAGCTCGCTTCTGTTTTTCGACAGTCCAATGATGCTGATATTAACCGGAAAATGCCCTTACTTTTAGCAGTCGCCCGATGTTCAAGTTGAAAATAGTCATATGTGTTGTCCGTTTCGTCATAAAGTTTATTTAGATAGTAACGATGGTCAATCCAGCCTGTACTATTTTCGATACGAGTGTAGACAAACCATGCTTCTTGGTGCCAATAAGGGATTGAATCAAGAGCGGTGCTACAACTTTTAAAACCATCAGGTTGTGGCATTGTTACAATCAGAGGGTTAATTTTATTTTCACCCTCGGCTGTCTTTACATATTCCAATCGGATTTGCGTTCCAGCCGGAACAACCAGGTAATCTCCTTCCCCAAATTTGTATACATTCACCTCGGTGTAGGCGGTACCATCGCCTGATTGCCACCGGGCAACCGCTTCTTGGCTAATGTTTTCACCTTCAACCGTCCCAGTGATATCTAATCCTGCCAAATCAGGAACACGTTCTTGGGCATAAGCAGCCCCGCCCCCACCCATCATCCCCGCCAGGAGCGTCAGTGCCATGAATACCATTAGAAACCGTTTCTTGAATTGCATCTGAGTTTCCTTTCGTTTATTTTAGACCTTTGACTACCGTTTGGGAACCTTTTTCTTTCCTGTGTAAAGGCCACTCTGCGGGAACCTTCATCCATTCATCTCAGCACCGCCTTCCGCCCGTGCCCCCTGAGGGTCATGGGCTGGTTAGTCCGCCCAATCCGTGATACAGGACGCACGATCGTTAAAGCCGGCAAATGTTAACGCCGGATGTTCTGTGCCGGGCATGATAGTTAAGGAATCCCCCTCATAGGCTCAAGACCAGGGTTCTCATTTCATGCCTCCAGGTTATAATCTTTTTCATCTGCCACATAATAGCACCCGAACCTGTCAGAATTATGACAGGCCAAAGCTGAGATTTAGGTAGTACGAAAGATTTTTGTAAATGAGGATATTGCTCGTCGAAAATAACCTCAAACTCGCCCGGCTGCTAAAACAGGGGCTGGGTGATGAGGGACACATTTAGAGCTGGCTCATGAAGGCGAATCCGACCTGCTGTGCGCCGGAACGGGCAACGGGCTTGAGCTGCCCATCGTCAAATCCCTTTCCCGGATCTACAACGATCGCGTAGAAGTGGAAAGCGAGTTGGGTATGGGCACGACGTTCCGGGTGTTTCTGCCGGTCCGTCCTAAAAGATAAATCCCCGCTTTTAAGCAATAGCAAACGCACGACGAACGCAATGACTGAAGACTGATAGCCATCTATCGCGTTTTGGTCATTAATATTTGGAAATTGAAATTTGTTTGTTATTTGAGGCTTGAGATTTGGAATTTATCAGTCTGACGTCAACTGCTGACAATTGACTGCCATCTCATGTACAATCCCCTGTGCCTGTAAAACTGCTTGACCCGAAAACCGTCGCCCGTATCCCCACCCGCGGCATGTAGGGGTCAGGCATGCCTGACCCGCCCCGTATTTTGGTGGTTTGTGAAAAATCCCAGGTTGCATGCCAATAAGTACAACAACATTCCTGATTTATCTCCTCCTCTACATTAGTTATGGTTGTCAGGCTACCTTCAATTCCCGTCGCGACATGATATACATGCTCACACCGGCAAAAATCAGGGCATAAAAAGCTAATACCAAAGCCGCAGAACTTGGATCCGGATATTCATCAAAAGCGGCACTCCCCCAGCGCATTAGATAACCGCCGGTAAATTCTGCCTCGCCCGGCATGATGGCATGCATCACCGATATAATGTTGAAGTTCGGCGCATAATTACGAATCACAGCTAAAGACGCTCCGCTGCCAGGCATGCCGAAGGTGATAAATAACCAGTCAAACATAAACAAAAATATACCCGTTGCTATGGCTACCATGCCGCTTTTAAACACCATAGCCAGAAACACTCCAGCCAAAACATAAATCAGAAGAGTCAGCCATGTGAAACCGATAACAACGAGGATATCCGGTATGGAACCAGCCACGGTGGAAGCTTCCCCGATCTGAGCGCCGTAGTACAAACTCAGAAAAAAACCGAATACCACGGCCACGACAATCCAACCGAGGGTAACGATTGACAGGGCTCCGATTTTACCCAGCACAAACCGCCGTCGGGTGGTGCCGCGAGCGATTATCTGCGCTATTGTCCCATGGCGAAATTCACCCGCCATGGCACTGACAGCCAGGCCGATTATCAACAACCCGCCAAACCACTGAATATCAGCCGCAACCGAACCGATCGAACTGGGATAGGTCAACATCTTTTCCAGGTCAGCCACCGTTTTTGACTGGGAAGCGATGAACTGAGTTTTTTGCTCCTGCCAACGTTCCAGTGTCACACCAGGCGGAGGGTCTTCGGGCCACATCGGAATCGCGGTTTTTTCCAGTTGGTACTGCGAATAAACCCCGCTCATGCCCCAGAACATGTACAATAACAGAATAAGCGGGGCAATCCAGGTGAACCGGCTGGCGGCCAGTTTGTGCAATTCGGTACCGATGACGCTTGTCATCGCAGCCCCCCCCGTCCCAACAGACTCAGAAAAAGTTCTTCCAGCGACCCACCGTTTTCGGCCACCAAGGATGACAGCTTCCCCTGCACCGCGATTTGTCCTTTATTCATGATTGCCACATCGGTACATACTTTTTCCACTTCAGTCAACATGTGGCTGGCCAGCAAAATAGTTGTCCCCACCTCATGGACCTGGTGAATCATCAGCCTTAAATCGGCAATGCCTATAGGGTCCAAGCCGTTGGTGGGTTCATCAAGAATCAATAATTTTGGTTTACCTGACAGCGCCAGCGCCAAAGCCAGCCGCTGTTTCATCCCCATTGAGTAAGTACCAACTTTGTCTTTCAAACGGCCTTGCAGACCGACGAACTCCGCCAGTTCAGCAATACGCACTTCCGTTATTTTGGCACCCGCCAGTAATCTCAGGTTAAGCCGTCCGGAAAGCTGGGGGTAGAAAACCGGGTGCTCAAAAACGGTGCCCACCTGGCGCAGTAAACCCGGCAGTTTCTTACCATTGCCTTGCTGGTCGAAAAGGCTGAAGGTTCCGGAAGTCGAGCGCGTCAGCCCCAAAAGGATACTGATGATGGTGGACTTACCGGCGCCGTTGGGGCCGAGGAGACCGAAGATGGCGCCTTTTGGTATTCCAAGGCTGACTTCCTTTAACGCCTCCTGACAGCCGAATGATTTGGATAATCCGCACAGCTTAACTTCATTCTCGATATGACTCAATAGAACCTCCTATAATGGTGCCTCAGGTTAGATTTACTAACCTGAGGCACCATTCGACTCACTTATACCTAATCACTCCATGTTACGAGAGACGATGCTTTATCATTCCAACCGTCAAAAAAGAGACTAGTATACACCCCATAAACGTACATTCGTGTGTCACCGCCATAGTTAACCAAATCACACAGCGTAACCGAATTCGTCAACCTCATAGACGAAATACTATTCGTAAAGCTACCTAGATTAGGAACACTGGTTCCAGACCAATAAGAAACATAGCCTCCCCCAAAATACCAATCTTTGAAAAAGACGTTATTCCCTTCTGCCAATATGCCGTATCCTTCACCCGGCCCTTTCCATCCTGTCCCAAATTCACTTACCAAAAACTTTTCCAAAGACTCTGAAGTCGTGAATGCATACTCTTTCCCATCTTTTCCAGAAGTAAAATGCAACCGTTGTCCATCGAAACTACTAATTTGTTCTGGCTGATACAAAACACCATCAATTATCACTGGTGTTTTAGGTATGTCGTGAACAATAGCTTTTTCAAGATCTGCGGGCATCGGGAACAATATGTCAAAGTTAGATAGTGTCACAACCTGTGTTTTACCCTCGTCCGCCGCCACCACGGAACCCCCACCCATCATCCCTGCCAGGAGCGTCAGTGACATGAATACCATTAGAAACCGTTTCTTGAATTGCATCTGAGTTTCCTTTCGTTCATTTTAGACCTCTGACTACCGTTTGGGAACCTTTTTCTTTCCTGTGTAAAGGCCACTCTGCGGGAACCTTCATCCATTCATCTCAGCACCGCCTTCCGCCCGTGCCCCCTGAGGGTCATGGACTGGTTAGTCCGCCCAATCCGTGATACAGGACGCACGATCGTTAAAGCCGGCAAATGTTAACGCCGGATGTTCTGTGCCGGGCATGATAGTTAAGGAATCCCCCCCTTTGTTGATATGCTCCCAAAGCGTTATAGGGGCTAAATAGCCGGCCTTGACGGAAGAAATACAGTCATTCCAGCCGATTAAAGTGAGATCATTGTGTAATTCATATGCCGGAATTTCCTTGTCTTTACCTCCGAAAAGCCAATCTTCGTAAATCATGCCATAACTTTCTCCCGTCCCGGTCATGGCAATATCGCCGGCCAGATCAAAAACCGGGCCATACTCATTTTCAATGAAAGTTTCCATCGCGAACACATCCGTGAAGGCAAAAAGCGCACCCGCTAAATCCACGGTGAGATGAAGCCGGTGACCGTTGAAAAGAGTGATATCTTCAGCTTTATACCAAGTACCATCTATGTTGACAGGTACTTCCGGCACGATATGTACGATCTCATCTTCCGCAGCCGCGGACATGGGATACATGGCGACCATCTCAGAAGGTCTGCTGGCTTTGGTACTATTGACAGGCGCATACACGGGGGTGTAACTTTCTACTATAGTGGCTGCGGAGGTGATGCCGGAGGTGGAGCTCACCAGCAACAGACACGCGCAAAGGCTCAAAACCAAGTTTCTCATTACATACCTCCAGGTAGTAATTCTTTTCATCTGCCACATAATAGCACCCAAGCCTGTCAGAATTATGACAGCCCGAAGCTAAGATTTGGGTATTACGAAGGTTTTTTGTAAATGAGGATATTGCTCGTCGAAGATAACCTCAAACTCGCTCGACTGCTAAAACAGGGGTTGGGTGATGATGGGCATGTCATAGAACTTGCTCATGAAGGCGAATCAGGGCTGTTGTATGCCGAAACATCCGAATTTGACCTCCTCATCCTGGACGTTATGTTGCCGGGGGAGCTCACGGGCACCGATGTCTGTCGTATCTTAAGAAAACAGGGCATAGCCACGCCGATCTTCCTGCTGACAGCCAAAACGCGCATCGGACACCGCGTTGAAGGTCTGGACGCCGGTGCCGACGACTACCTGTGCAAACCTTTCTCGATAACCGAGCTAAAGGCTTTGATCAGGGCGCTGCAAAGGCGGCAGGCCGCGGGCGGACAAGCAACGGTGGAAATCGCCGGTGTCACGATCGATACCGTGACACATGAAGTCACGACGGACGGAAAGCCGGTTAACCTGACAGCCATGGCGTACCGGGCGCTTAACTACTTCATCAACAATCCCGAAAGGGTGCTCACACGGGCAATGATAGAAGAACATGTGTGGGACGGGGAGGCTGATCTTGGCCCGGGGGCTGTAGAAAGCCTGGTTAAAAGGTTGCGGCAACGCCTGGGTTGGGATGCCAGAAAGGGGCCGTTGCAGACCATCTATGGTGAAGGCTACAGGCTGAGAAGGCCGTGAACTGGCTGAAGAGCGTCAAGTTCAAACTCACGGCGATCTATTCTGCGGTGCTCGTGGCTGTGCTGGTGATGTCCGGGTTTATTTCCTGGGCGATGCTGTCCTACGGCCTGTTCCACAATTTGAAAGAATCGCTGGCGGCGGATGCTGAAAAAGTTCGTAATATCATCCTGCAGAACGGGAGCGAAGATCTTGACAGCTTCCTCGCCGACTTGGAAGATAATCCTGATGAATCATTTTTTATTTACGATACAGAATCGAAAGATGTCTACGGCAGTGGCTCCTCGCTTACGATGATCCAGGCCGCGTTATCCAATATCAACGGCCATTTCGGCGCAGGGTCTCAGACGATGAATTCGCCCGACGGTAGCTCACGGCTATATATCACTACATTGGATATTGTGGCCGCGCCGGAAAAACTATTGGTTGTCACCAGCAATACAGGCTATATTTCTTCTGCCCTCGATTTCTATAAGAATAGCCTGTTTGCGGCGATCCCTCTGGCGTTGGCCGTCGCCGGGGCATCCGGATACGCTCTGGCTTCCCACTCAATGAGGCAGGTGAAGGCGATAAGGTTGACGGCCGAGGGCATCGACCCGGCCAAAATGACAGACCGCATACCGGTGAGGGGCAACGACGAGTTGGGGCAGCTCTCCGGGATACTAAACACCACCTTCGACCGCATCCACGGCTTCATCGCCCGCCAGCGGCAATTCACCGAGGATGCCACCCACGACCTGCGGGCGCCGCTGTCCAACATCAAGGCGCAGACATCTTTGGCGCTGGAGCGCGACCGGCCGTGGAAATACTACCGGGAGGCGCTGGTCTCCATTGAGGAAGATACGGAGCAGATGGAGTCTATGGTGGAAGACTTGCTGACGCTAGCCAGCACAGATACGGTGCCGAACAGCGAATACTCCACCCACTTCGACCTATCCAACGCCATGGATGACGTTTGCGACGGATGGGAGGCGCCGTGCGCCAAGAAGGGCATCGCCTTGGAACGCTGCATCCAGCAGGACATCTGGACGACGGGCGAACCGCTAGACCTCCACCGAATCGCCGACAATCTCATCGAAAACGCGGTCAAGGCCACCTCGAAAGGCGGCGTCACCTTTACGATGACAGAAAGTAGCGGGATGATAACGATCACCGTCGCGGACACGGGCTGCGGCATACCGCCGGACCAGCTCGAAAAGATATTCTGGCGCTTCTACCGGGTTGACCGGAACGCCGCGGGAAACGGTCTGGGGCTGCCCATCGTCGAGGGCATCGCGCAAATGTACGGTGGTCGGGTGGAAGTGGAAAGCGAAGTGGGCGAAGGAACAACCTTCCGGGTGTTTCTGCCGGTCCGTCCTAAAAGATAAATCCCCGCGTTTAAGTAATGGTAAGCCCACATACGATGAACGCAAGGACTGAAGGCTGATAGCCATCTATCCCGTTTTGGTCATTAATATTTGGAAATTGAAATTTGTTTGTTATTTGAGGCTTGAGATTTGGAATTTATCAGGCTAATACTGATTGCCGTCTCATATACAATCCATCTGTGCCTATAAAACTGCTTGACCCGAAAACCGTCGCCGTATCGCCGCCAGGGCATGTAGGGGTCAGGCACGCCTGACCCGCCCCGTATTTTGGTGGTTTGTGAAAAATCACGATTGACCTGATTTCCAAATTTCAACGTTTATCAGACAACCTCATTTTGGACAGCACCGTTAATCTTTTGCATCCAACGACTATAGCCTCTACGGTAATAGCTTTCCACATATATCTGTTTCACTAAAAAGACTCCCGGGTTTCACCTCCCCGGGAGTCCCATAATGTTTCTGAACTTTTGCAATGGTCGGTTCCGCCCGGCTAAAGTCCTTTGGCGACCATCACCTCGGTGGACTTGATGACGGCGGTAACGGCATCACCCTCTTTCAGGTTCATCGACTCGGCGGAAGCCCGTGAAATTACGCTGACCACTTCCAGACCTCCGGTTTCGACGACCACTTCGGCCATAACCGTTCCCAGCTTGATACTTTTAACGATACCCTTGAACTGATTTCTGGCACTGAGCATAACGCCCTCCTTTTACTACGATTATTATACTACCGAGGGCAAGATTTCTGTGTAATTTATCCATAGAAACAACGGGAGTGGAATAAAGCGGACTTTCGGGAAAGATCCTGCCGCCGGGTCTGATGGCAAGGAGATTGCCGGACCCCCTGCCGACCCTTGCGGCGTGACCCAGGTACGACCGTAAGGCCGCTTTTCACAGCTCCGCTACCACCGATAACCGCCGGGAGGGTACACGACCGTTACCGGGAGACTTGCGCCGGAAAACCGAATTCCGCCCTATTCCACTCCCCGGGAACAACATGAATGACACCGGCCACAGCTGAACTGGAACGATCCAGAACTTCGTCGGGCCGGGTGCCCGGGTGTGCTGATCGACCTCCTGAGCAAATTCTCTCGCTCAAACGGAAGCGACCCTTCGGTAATGTGGAAAAGAACGGAATGACGGAAAAAATGGTAAAGGAAACACTCAGAAATTAAGCGTCTCCCTGTGCCTTAAGGCAAATGTCATCGTCTCTCTCCTTTCCAAATACGGGAGGCACCGGCGTTTCCACCTGTACCCTCGGAGCCTTGCGGCTCACCGGTTCCGGGGCCCTGACCTTTAGTTTTAGGCCTGCGGAACTCGAAGAGTCACCGCCATTTCAGCGGAGTTACCGGGATTATATTCTCAAGCCGGCCTGGTGTCAACCATTTGTAAGGGTCCAATACATATGGGACTTTTCGGGGTCAGTGATGAATTTATCCAGATAATAGCGTAGCGGGGTTTTTTGCCAATACTCTTTCCCTTATCTTTTTTTACCTTATATTTCCTGAATAAAACTTTTCGTGTTTCTTGTCCTTGACTATATTGTTATTTCTAACAACCTGACACAGATATAATATTACCAATAAAAAACAGAGAGCCGGGTGTTAACCTCGACTCTCTGTCCGCCTTTTAGGGTTAATTTACTGGCTTCACTGCAGTTTCAATGCGTATCTGGCAGTATCAAAACCATAGACCGGCGCATTGCTTAGATCCCACCAGCTCTGTTCACGTTCACGGGTTGAGAAACCGTTTTCATCCATACCTTCATACCCGAAGAACTTGTCCATTTCAGCAAAGAAGCCGTTGAACAAAGGCGTTACCGACTGGACCGGTTTGACCACGTAATCATGAATTGACGCATGACTCTTGGCGGCAAACGGACAAGCCGATCGGCAGGTAGAACAACCGGTGGTAACGTTGCGCCACCAGGACAAACACTTGGCACCGTTATAGTACCAGTTCTTGATACCCGGTTTATTCCACGGCCCCTGGATATCAAAGGAGGGTTCTTCTTCCATGCTGATAGCGCCGGACGGACAGGCGTCGCCGCACAGCATACAGGTCTTGCAGAATCGCATCATGCCGGAATCAATAGTAGAATCCCCGTACGTGGTGTAAATTCCTGGAATTGAAAAAGCAGGCCATTGTGTGGTTTCTTGAAAGAAAATAACAACAAAGACTTTCAGGAGGTAACCACAACAATGGCCAAAGACAGGATGACACTTTTGGAACTGCTACGCAAGTCAGGAAGCGACGGTGATCTTGATTTTCTGAGAGAAGGGGTGAAAATGCTGGCCGAAGCGGTCATGGAGCTTGAGGTTAAGCAGAAGACCGGAGCTGAGAAACATGAGCGCAGTGACGGTCGTTTAACCTACCGTAACGGCTACCGGGGGCGTATCTGGGACACCCGGGCCGGCACGATACCCTTGGCGATTCCCCGGTTGCGGGACGGCAGTTATTTCCCCAGCTTGCTCGAGCCCCGGCGCCGGGCGGAACATGCCTTGCTGGCGGTAATCCAGGAAGCCTATGTGTTGGGCATCAGCACCCGCAAGGTGGAATCTCTGGTTCAGTCACTGGGTCTTAACGGGGTCAGTAAGAGCGAGGTATCGCGAATATGCGGGGCTCTGGACGATGAAGTGGAACGATGGCGTCACCGGCCTTTGTTATGGCGTTATCCCTATCTGTGGCTGGATGCGACCTACGTCAAGGTCAGGGATACCGGGCGGGTGGTCAGTCAGGCGGTAATTATCGCCTACGGCGTCCGGGAAACCGGAGAACGCGAGATCATCGGGCTTGAGGTCGGCCCCAGTGAAGACGGTGTATTCTGGAAAGAGTTTCTGCGGGGGCTGGTCAGCCGTGGTTTGAGCGGGGTGATGCTGGTAATCAGTGATGCTCATCTGGGGCTGAAGGAAGCCATCAGCACGGTACTCACCGGGGTATCGTGGCAACGTTGCCGGGTGCACTTCATGCGCAATGCGCTGGCCAGAGTGCCACGGGGCGCCCAGGCTATGGTATCTGCCGCTATCCGTACCATCTTCGCTCAACCTGACCGCGACAGCGCTTGCAGCCAGCTCCGCCGGGTAGCCGATAACCTCAGACTCCGATTCGGTCCTGTTGCCGACCAACTGGAAGAGGCAGAACCGGATATCCTGGCCTATACCGCTTTCCCCCGGGAACACTGGCGGCAACTGTACTCTACCAATCCCCTGGAGAGACTGAATAAGGAAATCAAGCGCCGCAGTAATGTGGTCGGCATCTTTCCCAACAGCCAATCGGTAATCAGGCTGATTGGGGCGGTGTTAATGGAACAGCAGGACGAGTGGGAGGTCGGACGACGCTACTTTTCTTTGGATTCGATGAAGAAAACGCTGGAAGGGGCGCAGGAGGAACCCCTGATCATGGCTTTACCAGCTTGATTATTCGGGAAACCACCAATGATGAATTTACACCACTTGACGGGACACTACCGAATCAATCGGACTGGTAGGCTTAAGAGGAAGGTCGGTAATAACCTTGTAAGCGCGCATAATGGGCCCAAAATTGGGATTGAGTACCGTCAGGCTCATTCGCCCAATTTCTGCAATGCCAGCCAGGGATTGCGCCCCGGCACACTGCACCATTGCGTTGGAACCCATCTCTGCCATGCAATTATAACCCAAACGGCTGATAAAACTCTGCAGGCGGTTGTTCACGATAGCGCCCTGGTAGTACCCCATGCTTACGCTTGCGGAACTCAATTGATCCGGCGCCCGCTTCATCATTTCCTGGGATTCCAAAACCGTGAAAATCACCACATACTTGGCTTTATCCGGTATGACTCTTTTGGTATCAGTTTCGTAACCTTTTTCAACATTTTCAAACTCATAGGCTTTGCCGTCGCTTTCATAGGAATACACAGTTTTACGGGTATTCTGATCAAGCTCATAGACGCCTACGTCCCTGGCTCCAAAAAAACGAGCTGCTACTCGCACCATTTGCAGATTTTCCTCCTGAGTGCCTTGCCACTTGGAGACACCATAATCCTCGGGTTGAGGAACATTTGGCGCTACAAAATGAGCTCTCATGCCGTAAGCGTAACCGAAACCAACCGATCCTCCCAATGCGATATCCTTCAAAGTAAACCCAGGACGTTCCTCCTGAGCCCAGTTAGTTTGATTAGTCGCGCTGAGCTGATTCAATCGGTCATATTCGTCCTGCCCTATTTGCCTGATAAAAGCTGATGGGTTAAACATTGTTTCCCGGTTATCAAAATACGGCATGACCTGCCAGTCAACTTCAGCGGTAGGCTTATCCACTTCCTTAACCCACCATGGTCTTTTCCAGTCCCCCTTGGGCGAGGATACTACCTCATCCAGGTCAGTATAACCCGGGGCTACAGCCGCCGCGGCGCCAAGCCCGGCTCCGGCCAAGCCAAGGGTTTTCATGAAATCTCTGCGGGACATTGTGCTGTGATAATTAGACATCAAATTCTCCTTTTGTTTTTATTTGGGCTACGACCTTTCCCTCCGTCATCCGGACTCTGCCGGATGTCATGTTTCATAACCTCCTCCAGCTACGATATTACCTTTTGTTATTCCATAGACGCATTGTCCCCCTTTTTGCTACAATTGTCAAGATTTACGGCAAATCACAGCAATCAATTGCTTAATAGGTTAATTAACAGTCTGGGTTACTAAAGTACGGCTGTTTGCCCCACCCCGGTTAGTATGGTTTCAGCCCCGGATTGTTTTTGAATAAGCCCGGCCGCTTGTTGCCCTGTGCAATGACACAGGCCCAGCTTACGCACTCCGTAATCATTCAGTTTTTGGGCAGTACGGCTGATTCTTTTTTTCGATGCCTGGTACAGGTGAGAGCCGCCGATTACCGCGTATATACCGGGAATCCCGCTGAGGTCCCGGGCGCGGTGTAGCGTGTTAATTATGCCGCGATGAGCGCAACCGGTGATGACTATCAGCCCCTGTTTCGAGTATATGCCCAGCGCAATCTCATCCGGGAAGTGATCTACTATAAAACCATTTTCCTGCCGCGTCAGCAAGCCGGGTTCAAGGTTCTCCATTTCGGTCTTCATCGGTATTTCTCCAAAAACAAATATATTGCTGTTGATGAAGACTGGCCGGGAAGCATCTTCCAGCTGTCCCCCGCTAGATTCAATCTCCTTCCTGGTATAGGGAATACCTGCTTCCTGTGGTTGCTCATTATCTCCAGGTCTGCTGTACCTCTCCTGCCAGACAGTCGGATGAGCGTAAATTATCTGCTCACCGGCGGCTTGGAGCACTGGTAGCAGTCCGCCGGTATGGTCCCCGTGTCCATGGCTTAGGATTATTCCTTCGATTTTGGCAAGGTCGATACTCAGTAGCCAGGCATTGATTACGGCCCGGTCACTTCCGCCGGTATCGAAAATAAGTCGCTTCCCGTAAGCTTCAATCAACAGGCTCAGACCCCACTCCCCTTTGAACGGCAGGGCTGCGTCTTCGTCAATAATTTTGGTAATTTTAATCATTGCCCTTTTCCGTCTTTCAAAGCGGCCAGTCTTTCAACAACGGCGGTGCCTATATTATTGATAGCGTCGGATGAATAGTGCTCGATTTTTCCGGCATCGCACAGTTCCGCCAGTTTTGGGTCAATGGGCAATCGGATTATTAAAGGGAGCTTGAACATTTTCAGTATTTCCCCGGCCTGACTGCGGCCAAAAATCTCAATCGCCTCACCGGTGGTCGGGTTGGGAAAGAAAGCCATGTTTTCTGCCAGCCCCAGCACCGGGATTTCCATTTTTTGAGTCATATCCATTGCCTTGCGTACTATCAGACCGGCCAATGCCTGAGGCGTGGTCACCATTAATACCGCGGTTAACGGTATCTGTTGCATAGCTGTCAAGGCCGCATCTGACGTGCCAGGCGGCAGGTCAACGATCAGGTAATCCAGTTCACCCCACAGTACATCTTCCCAGAATTGGCCTATGGCCTTGCTGATTAAAGGCCCGCGCCATATCACGGAATCGGAATCACTGTTTAAGACAAGATTGATTGACATAATACGGATTAAAGTACCGGAAGATAAAGGTATTATGCCTTTTTCACTACCTAGCGGCTTACCGGAAATACCGAAAAGCTTGGGGATGCTCGGGCCGGTAATATCGGCGTCCAAGATACCAACGCTGTAACCAAGGCGTTGCAGGGAAACAGCCAGCAGGCTACTGATGGTGGACTTGCCGACGCCGCCCTTGCCGCTCATCACCGCCACTACATTTTTAATTCGGTTCAGTTCACTTGGTTTATTTTCCGCTCTGTTTATCTCTATCCGGTCAACGCCGGACTGGTGCTCCAAAGCTTGCTTGACGGATGCTTCCAGTCGTTTAAATATTTCCGGCGGCAAGGCACCGCTGGATAAGACAACAATAACCGTATCATTTTCAACTTTCAAATCCCTGATTAATCTCAGTTCTTTCAGCTTGTAGGGTGTTTCCGGAATCTTGAGTTCCTCAAGTGTAGCTAGTACGGTGCTTTTTGAAATCATGGCTTTCTCCCTTAATTATGGTTTTAGCTATTTTTGTTGACTGAATTATTGTTTATAGATACCTGACCGCTAACATCATGCCGATGCCGGCCAGAAAAACAATAAAATGCAGAGCCGCTCTTTTCAGGCTCTTCTGGTGTTTGATTTCCGGAATAAGGTCGGCAGCAGCAATATAAATAAAGTTGCCGGCAGCAAATGGCAGCAGGTAAATCATGGAAGCTTCCATTATGGAATAAGCCAGATAACCGGCGACACCGCCCAACACGGCGGTCAAGCCGGAAAGAAGGTTGAACAGCAGAGCTTTCCTGGGTCTGAACCCACCGTAAACCAGGGCGGCGAAGTCGCCTATCTCCTGTGGTATTTCATGCAGGGCCACGGCTAGTGTGGTGGCGATTCCGAGCGGCGGGCTGATAATAAAACTGGCGGCGATAATGAGTCCGTCAATAAAATTATGGAGTGCGTCCGCGGTTAGAATCAGGTAGGAAAAGGGCCTGATTGTCGGAGCCGTGTTATGTTCATGACGCCACTGGAGGAATTGTTCCAGCATGAAAAAGATGGAGAAGCCCAGTAGCAGGAACATAAAGACTGCAATGTCCTCTCCCTTTTTCGCGATGGCGTTTGGCAACAGGTGCAAAAAAGCCCCGCCAAGCAGGGCACCGCTGGAAAGAGCTACCATTACCAGCAGGGTTTTGTTTTCCAGGTCTTTCTTCAACAAAAGGGCGAAAACACCTGCCAGAGCGATAAGACTTACCGCGATGGTGGCTGTGAGAATATAAACTAAAGTCATTTATGACATGCTCCGTTGAACGGGTGAACTGTATCGGTATTTTCAGGGGGAGGTAGCCGGCACTTCATTAAGTTTGCTTAATACTTTTTGCCACATATTCTTAATTTTGCTGGTAACCCTGCCCTCACCATATTCCACCACGGATTTGCCTCTGACCATGGCCTCGGTGAAAATATTATCAAAAGGAATCAAGGTTTCGGCGGTTACCCCGCGAGCCTTACAGTATTCCAAAATAGTCCGGGTATTTTCCTCATTAACGTCACATTTATTGACGCAGACCATCGCCGGCACCTTAAAATGCTCACAGACCCCAAGTATCCTCTCCATGTCATGAATGCCGGACAGGGTCGGTTCAGTAATGATCAGGGCCAGGTTTACTCCGGATAATGAAGAAATAACCGGACAGCCGATGCCGGGCGGTCCGTCGACAATTATGTACTCCAGCCCATTTTCCTGGGCTAGATTTCTGGCCTGTTGCCTTACCAGCGCTACTAATTTACCGGAATTCTCCTGGGCGATGCCCAGCCTGGCATGAACCATTGGTCCGTGTCGGGTATCGGAAATAAACCATTCTCCGGCCTGGCATTCCCGCATACTGATGGCTCCAATTGGGCAAAGGTGAAAACAAAAACCGCAACCCTCACAGGCAACGGGATCAACAGTGTTGGCGCTAATGGCTTCAAAACGGCATAAATCCCGGCACAAACCGCATTCGGTGCAGATACTTTTATCAATCACAGCAACTTGTCCGTTGCGGAACTGGTGTGTCTCCGTAGTAATAGGTTTGAGTAGCAGATGCAAATCGGCGGCATCCACATCGCAGTCAGCCATTACTTTATCATGGGCGATGGCGGCGAAGGAGCCGACGATGCTGGTTTTGCCGGTGCCGCCTTTACCGCTGAGGATAACCACTTCTTTCACTGCTTTTCTCCAATACGATCAAATAGTTCAATAAATTTGTCTTTGTAACCGTTTATAGCCGTTACCAACGGTTTTCCGCGCGAATAAAGGCTGGCTATCTCGGCATTCAGCGGTATGGTCAGCATGATGGGTATGTGTTCAAGGCGGCAGTATTCTTCGGTTTGACCGTCGCCGATGCCGGCACGGTTAAGAACAATGCCGCAGGGTATGCCCAACTGCTTAACCGTAGCCGCGGCCAGTTTCAAGTCATTCAGGCCAAAAGGTGTAGGTTCGGTGACCAGCAGGCAGAAATCGCTTCCCTGGATTGACTCTACCATCGGACAAGAAGTGCCGGGAGGAGAATCAATGATAACCGTGCCGCTGTCCGGTTTGGCCGTTGCCCTCACCGCTCGTATTACCGGTGAGGGCATGGCTTCGCCAATGTTCAGTTTTCCCTGGACAAAACTAATGCCACCCGCCATGCCTGAATCAACACTGCCGATTTGCCGGTTTTCTTCCGAGATGGCTTTTTCCGGACACAAATAGCTACAAGCGCCACAGCCATGGCATAACTCCGGGAAAACCATGACCTGCTCCAAGAAAGCGGCCAGCGCGTGGTAGGCACAGACCTCAGCGCATTTCCCGCAGACGCGGCACTTGGCCTCATCTATTTTGGGTACTGGTATATTGACGGCTTGTGAGTCGGTAAAACGTGGTTTAATAAAGATATGGCTGTTTGGCTCTTCAACGTCGCAGTCAAGGATCTGTACCGGTCTGGTTTCACCCAACGCAATAGCCAGACTGGTAGCCACCATCGTTTTTCCGGTGCCACCTTTACCACTGGCGACAGAAATAATCAAAACCTTTTCCTCTTACTCCGCACAAGGATCATTATTCCCTGACCATTTTGGTGCCGCATTTCGGGCAACTCAGGTTGTAACAGGGATTGGCCTGGGTATGGGGCAACTTAGTGCCGCATTTCGGGCATACACAACTACCGCCGGGGCCGGCGCCAGCTCGTGAACCCGCCATTCTGCCGCCTCTGCCTGCTGATCCTTGCGGAGGGCCTGTTCCATCTCCTCTAGGCATAATGACACCCCCTTTGTTATTTTATTTCGGTGCCGCGGCGAAATCCGCCGCCGCTACCGGTACCGAAATGTTCGGCTACGTTAGCCTGGGTGCTTTCGGTCAGTTCCCCTTTTTTGTAGCTCTTTATGGCATCATTGATACTGCCGCTTACTCCAGTCATCACTTTAATTCCGGCGGCAGACAGCGCGCGGTAGGCTTTAGGGCCGCAGTTACCAGTCAACAACACCTGGGCACCTTTGCCGGCAACCAGCTGAGCAGCGGCGATACCGGCACCGCCGGGAGCCTCGGCGCTGGAATTTTCAATCGCTTCGTGGTCCATAGTTTCCGGGTTAAGCAGTATCAGATATCTGCAACGACCGAAACGGGGATCCACGTTTGAATCCAGGTTTGGACTACCGGCGGTAATAGCTATTTTCATTTCATCGTCTCCTGGGGTTTTTTAACCCTCTTTATCCCTCTTTTTGCAGTTCATGCATTCGGGCTTCCATGTTGGCCAACTCCTTTTGCAGGAATTCCGTCTGGGTTTTCAGCGAGTGTATCTCTTCATCACGGGAAATGGTTTGCGGCGACACAGCACTTAAACTACCGCCGTAATAAGCGCATCTGGGCAATCCGCCCCTGCCCCGGCCGACATACGGCCACGGCGGGGAGTTGCCTCTGAACCCGAATCCAGCGCCTCTTTGCTGTCCTG
The DNA here is from genome assembly GCA_000143165.1 of Dehalogenimonas lykanthroporepellens BL-DC-9. Classification (NCBI taxonomy): domain Bacteria; kingdom Bacillati; phylum Chloroflexota; class Dehalococcoidia; order Dehalococcoidales; family Dehalococcoidaceae; genus Dehalogenimonas; species Dehalogenimonas lykanthroporepellens. The sequence continues at coordinate 442,439 of CP002084.1, read as the reverse complement.
CTCCTATAAAATTACGTCCAAACATTTTATTCACCTCCTTGTTTCTTTCAGATCCGGCAAGTTGCCGGGAAGCTGTTTATAATCGTATATAATGAGCATATGCCCATTATATATTTAAAAATAGCTCTTGTCAATACCCTGTAAAAGTCCGGTACATCCTTGACTTACGACGCCATTGAAAGCTGACGGCTAAAGACTGAAAGTTGTCCCCCGTTTCGGTCATTTGGTATTATAATTTTGATATTGTTTGGTATTTAGCTTGTAATCTCGGTGTTTCCAATACCCGACTGTCCCTCAATCGTCATTATGAGGAGCTCAGCGACGCGGTAATCTCGGTATCCCCCATCAACCCGTCATGAAGTATGGCCATTGGCCATAAAGCCATCCCGGTGTTTCCAACAATGACATCTTATAGCTGATGGCTGACAGCTAATAGCCTAATCCTGTACAATCTTCCTGTGCCAATACAGCAACTCGACCGCAACACCGTCGCCCGCATCGCCGCCGGCGAGGTGGTGGAACGCCCGGCCTCGGTGGTCAAGGAACTGGTGGAAAACGCCATCGACGCCGCCGCCGGAGCCATTGACATTGAAATCAGGGACGGCGGCACCGCCCTCATCCGCGTCAGTGACGACGGCATCGGCATTGCCGCCGTCGACCTGCCCCTGGCTCTTGAACGCCACGCCACTTCCAAGATTACCTCTTTCGACGACCTCGACTCCCTTTCAAGCCTCGGTTTTCGGGGCGAAGCCCTGTCCAGCATAGCCGCTGTGGCCGAACTTGAAGTCCTGACCGCCACCGCGGACGAATCCGGTTCGTCACTGGTTTCTCGCCACGGCGAGGTGACCGTCAAGACCGCCGCCCGCGCCCGCGGCACCACTGTCTCCGTATCCCGGTTGTTCTCAGCCGTCCCGGCACGCCTCAAGTTTTTAAAAACCACCGCTACTGAAACCGGCCACGTTACCGCCGTCGTCGGTCATTACGCCCTGGCCCGGCCGGATATCCGCTTCACGCTGAGCGTTGACGGCCATCGTGTTCTGGCCTCACCGGGTTCCGGCCGACTGCGGGACGCCGCCGCCGAAGTGCTGGGTCGGGAAACCGCCGCCCGGATGATGGATATAGACTCCGCCATTGATTCCATGGCGCTCCACGGCCTGGTCGCGCCCCCGGAAATCGCCCGTGCCAACCGTTCCGGTCAGTACTTTTTCGTCAACCGCCGCTGGGTGAAAAGCCCCATGCTGACCCGGGCGCTGGCAGAAGCCGGCCACGGCCTGTTGACCGTCGGCCGTTACCCGATAGCCGTTCTGTCACTGACCCTGCCCCCGGCTGAAACCGACATCAACATTCATCCGGCCAAGACGGAAATAAAATTCCGCCAGGACTCCCGGGTTTTTGATTTTATCCGTCGCTCCGTCCGCTCGTTATTGGTCGGTGAATCGCCGGTACCGGTGATTCATGAGTCGCCGTCATCCTACCGGCCATCCCTGGACCGCAGAGCCTCGGCGAACTTCATCGAAAACCTCTTCCCGCCGACGGCTCCGGGAACATCGTCACTCCCTGAACCCGGACTGACCGTTGCGCGGGCCCTGCCGGCCCTGCGTCCCGTGGGTCAGATTGCCGACTGCTACCTGCTGGCCGAAGGTCCGGATGGTCTTTATATCATCGACCAGCACGCCGCCCATGAACGGGTCATGTACGAAAAGGCGCTGGCCGCCCGCGCTTCCCGGGTACCGGCGTCGCAATCCCTCCTGTCTCCCCGTGATATCGGTCTGTCCCCGGCGGAAACTACCGCTCTGACCGGGACATCCGACCTGCTGAAAGAATTCGGTTTCATCGTCGAGGATTTCGGCGGCCGAACCGTTCTGGTTCGGGCTGTCCCGGCGATACTGGCCGACGGTGACTGGGAAACCGCCCTCCATGAGTTTCTCAACTCACCGGAATCCCGAACCCGGGGTGAACAGAAAATGGCTGAGTTGATCGCCTGTCACTCCGCCGTCCGTGCCGGCCGCACCCTGTCTCCGGAAGAAATACGGGCGCTTCTGGCCGATCTGGAACGCACCGATTTGCCGGCTACCTGTCCCCACGGCCGGCCCACCCTGATGAAACTGGAAACCTCGGCTCTGGAACGCCATTTCAAACGGATATGAAAAGTCTGCTCACTCGCAGGACGGCAGGGTTCTTCCTGGCCGTCGCCTCCATAGACGAAATCTCCATATTCCAACTGGCCCTGCCCGGCCCTGACAGTGATTTCTACAACCTCGACCTTACCGGCGATACCTCCGACGAACTGGACCAGGCCGAAGGGAAGTAGGAATCCATCCCGCCTTGTGCCTGCGTTCAAGATGATCATATAATGCTTCCATGGAACTTAACTTCGACCCGTCAATAGCCGCTTCCTATCACAGTCCAACCCAGAAAGCCCGAGTTTTGACTGAGGGCTGGGTCGCCGGGCAGTCCTACTGCCCGAATTGTGGGCACCGTCAGCTCAACCAATTCGAAGCCGGCCGGCGGGTTGCCGACTTTTTCTGCTCCGTCTGTGGCGAAGAATTCGAATTAAAAAGCAAGAAATCCGTCCTTACCGGACGGGTCGTTGATGGTGCTTTTTCAGCGATGATGGAAAGGTTGACATCCCGTACCAATCCCAATCTTTTCCTGATGAACTACGACGCCATCAGCCATTCAGTTACTGATTTTCTGGTCGTACCCAAGCATTTCTTCACACCGACGATAATCGAAAAACGCAAAGCTCTTTCTCCCACGGCCCGACGCGCCGGGTGGGTTGGTTGTAACATCCTTATTGACGACATTCCCCGTCCAGGTCGTATATACTTGGTCAGAAACCGAAATATCGAGCCCTTGTCCGATGTCATGGCGACCTGGCAGAAAACTCTTTTTTTACGTGAAGAAACCAACTTCGACTCAAAGGGATGGTTATTGGATATCATGTCGTGTATGGATAAATTGAATAGTAATGAATTCAAATTATCTCAAATCTACGAATTCACCCCCATTCTGGAAAAACTTCATCCCGACAACCATCACATCAAGGATAAAATAAGACAACAATTACAGGTACTGCGCGACCGTGGTTTGCTGGAATTCCTCGGTAATGGCCACTACCGGTTGAAATAATTATGTCGCCTGAAATGTACCCGCTGACATTCGGGCTGGAAACCAGGCTTAGAGAACAACTGGCTGACCATCGCGTTTCGAAAAATTCAGTCCCATATGCCTGGTCGGCCTTCCCCTGCTCTTGGGCGGTTTATTCAGCCGATGGTACCGGTGACCCGGTCGGAGTATTTCGGGATGAAGACCCGTTGACCATCTGTCTGGACAAGTTTTATCTATTTTACCGGTATCTTGCTGATCGCGTAGCCGAGTCTTACGGGTTGAACACTGCTTCTCCATTTTGGATGAGTGTGTATATCCAGCCGGACTTGATAAATCAAAGTTCCGTTTTAGTAGTTCAACGAGACATTGATCGCATTATCGGCCTTTTCGAACACCGAATCAGACATTTCAAATTCGAAACGCCCTCGGCTCTGGAACACCATCTGAAGGACGATTGGGAACTGCTGGCGGCCAAAGTGGTCACCAAATCTGACCGTTGCCAATAGCCGGTTTCATTCCCCGGATGAGCATTTTTCCATACCTGGCTACATTTTTCGGAACAGTTCTTCCGTACCCCAGCCATCCCCGTTCTGTCATTACCCGTGAAAACAGGTATTCCACGTCACCCCGCCCCGTTCGTGGTGAGCTTGTCGAACCATGAAAGGCATATATTTCAAGTCATTACGAGGCCGCCACAAAAGCGGCCGTGGTAATCCCGATCATCTAACTGCCCCTCGTTATTGCGATTTGGCCCCAGGCCGCGAAGCAATCTCGGTGCCTCTTTTTGGAAATTTAAGATTTGATATTGTTTGCTATTTGTGGCTTGAGATTTGGAATTTCCCGGCAGAAAGCCGGGCCTGTGCCATTTCCCCATTGACATTACATTTATAAGAACCTAAAATCAGACTTATTATTACGAACATATATACGCCATTCAGTAAAATCCTCGCAACCCCATTTCCGTTCTGGGTTTCAGAAAACGTAGTAGAATCCCCGTACGTGGTGTAAATTCCTGGAATTGAAAAAGCAGGCCATTGTGTGGTTTCTTGAAAGAAAATAACAACAAAGACTTTCAGGAGGTAACCACAACAATGGCCAAAGACAGGATGACACTTTTGGAACTGCTACGCAAGTCAGGGAGTGACGGTGATCTTGATTTTCTGAGAGAAGGGGTGAAGATGCTGGCCGAAGCGGTCATGGAGCTTGAGGTTAAGCAGAAGACCGGAGCTGAGAAACATGAGCGCAGTAACGGTCGTTTAACCTACCGTAACGGCTACCGGGGGCGTATCTGGGACACCCGGGCCGGCACGATACCCTTGGCGATTCCCCGGTTGCGGGACGGCAGTTATTTCCCCAGCTTGCTCGAGCCCCGGCGCCGGGCGGAACAAGCCTTGCTGGCGGTAATCCAGGAAGCCTATGTATTGGGCATCAGCACCCGCAAGGTGGAATCTCTGGTTCAGTCACTGGGGCTTAACGGGGTCAGTAAGAGCGAGGTATCGCGAATATGCGGGGCTCTGGACGATGAAGTGGAACGATGGCGCCACCGGCCTTTGTTATGGCGTTATCCCTATCTGTGGCTGGACGCGACCTACGTCAAGGTCAGGGATTCAGGGCGGGTGGTCAGTCAGGCGGTAATTATCGCCTACGGAGTCCGTGAAACCGGAGAACGCGAGATCATCGGGCTTGAGGTCGGCCCCAGTGAAGACGGTGTATTCTGGAAAGAGTTTCTGCGGGGGTTGGTCAGCCGTGGTTTGAGCGGGGTGATGCTGGTAATCAGTGATGCTCATCTGGGACTGAAGGAAGCCATCAGCACGGTACTCACCGGGGTATCGTGGCAACGCTGCCGGGTGCACTTCATGCGCAATGCGCTGGCCAGAGTGCCGCGGGGCGCCCAGGCTATGGTATCTGCCGCTATCCGGACCATCTTCGCTCAACCTGACCGCGACAGCGCTTACAGCCAGCTCCGCCGGGTAGCCGATAACCTCAGACTCCGATTCGGTCCTGTGGCCGACCAATTGGAAGAGGCAGAACCGGATATCCTGGCCTATACCGCCTTCCCCCGGGAACACTGGCGGCAACTGTACTCTACCAATCCCCTGGAGAGACTGAACAAGGAAATCAAGCGCCGCAGTAATGTGGTCGGCATCTTTCCCAACAGCCAATCGGTAATCAGGCTGATTGGGGCGGTGTTAATGGAACAGCAGGACGAGTGGGAGGTCGGACGACGCTACTTTTCTTTGGATTCGATGAAGAAAACGCTGGAAGGGGCGCAGGAGGAACCCCTGATCATGGCTTTACCAGCTTGATTATTCGGGAAACCACCAATGATGAATTTACACCACTTGACGGGACACTACCGAAAACGTCGTCGGATTGTTTATATTGTTTGGGATTGTGTCGTCGAAACGATTCACGTTTGAGGGCCTCCGCCATCAAAGCTGAAAAATGCATTCGTTTCCTGAAATTGCCGTCGGCAAGACGAAACAATTCCCGATTACACACTCTACCATCGGCATCCCGTCTCTGCGAGGCTATGCCGAGGCAGTTTCGGAAATCCGTAGCCTCGTCGTTTTATTGAGAATTGAATATTGAGACTTGTCTGCTGTTTAAGATTTGGAGCTTGTAATATATCAGCTGAGAGTTGAAAGCCGACAGCTCTTCACGGCTGACAGGTAGAACGAGATAAGGTATAATTCATCAACTAATGACATTTCAAGTATTCTTCCGTAAATGGCGGCCGCAACGGCTGGCCGAAGTGGTCGGCCAGAAGCCGATTACCGATACCCTGCTGTCGGCACTTCAGCAAAACCGGGTAGCCCAGGCCTATCTTTTCTGCGGGCCGCGCGGCACCGGTAAAACATCCACCGGCCGCATTCTGGCCAAGGCGGTCAACTGTCTCAACAATGAAGGCTCCGGCGAACCCTGCAATGAATGTTCCATGTGCCGGGCCATCACCAACGGCTCCGCCATGGATATCATTGAGATCGATGCCGCCTCCAATAACAGCGTTGACGACATCCGGGTACTCAATGACCGGGTGAATTACTCCCCGGCGGAAGCCCGTTATAAAGTCTATATCATCGATGAATTCCATATGCTGTCCACCAGTGCCTCCAATGCCCTGCTCAAGACGCTGGAAGAACCACCGCCTCGGGTCATCTTCATCCTGGCTACCACCGAACTGCACAAGATATTGCCAACCATCATGTCCCGCTGTCAGCGCTTCGACTTCCGCCGCCTGACCACCGATGACATCACCGATAAGCTGGCCGAAATCGCTACTTCTGAGGGTGTAGATATCGAACGTGACGGCCTGGTACTGCTGGCCCGCGCCGCCGGAGGCTCCCTCCGGGACGCTGAAAACCTGCTCCAGCAGACCGCCACCGCCAGTCAGGGCAAAATCAGCCTGCGTCAGGTGCAGGACAGCCTGGGGTTGAGCGGTGACGACCGGGCGGCGCGCCTGGTTCGGGCGGTAGCCGCCGCCGATACCGTGGAAGCTATACGGATTCTGGCTGGCGTGGCTGACGACGGTGTTAATCTCAAGCAGTTCAACCGCGAAGTGGTCGAAGTCTTGCGCCAGGCCCTCCTGATAAAAACGGGCTCTACCGGTTCCCTTACCCTGTCAGCGGAAGAACTGGACAATGCCCGCCATGCCGCCGCCGACGCCGGCATGGAATATCTTCTACGGGCCCTTAAAGCCTTTACCGCGCTGGTCGGCAATGCCGATATGCACTCGACCCTGGCCATGGAAATGGCTATCATCGAAACCACGCTGACCGCCCGGACGCCCCCGGTCACCGGCGCCCCGGAACAGCAAAAGTCAGTGACGGCTTCCGCCCGGACACCGGTTCGGCCGACCCCGGCCCCGGCTACGCCCCCGCCGCCGGTGAAACCGGTTCCGGATTCGAAGCCGCCGGAAACACCGGCTCCCCGTCCTGTGGCAACTCCAGTGGACACGCCTTCTGCCGCACCTGAAACTTCGGCAACGGAAGTCGCGCCCGTCGTCGAGTCGGCCAGTAACGCGCCGGTCGCCAATCTGGAAGAACTTAAAGAAGCCTGGCCGCAGATACTGTCGCGGGTGCCGAAAGATCTCCGCCGTTCACCGGCGCTGGCCATCATGCGCTCTGCCGGCGTCGAACCCATCAGCTTCGAGAACGGCAAGCTCACTCTGTCTTTCAAGTTCCCGATTCATATGAACAAGATAAACGAGCCGGAAAACAAGCGGATTACGGTCAAGATCCTGTCGGCCTGCCTGGGCGTGCCGTGCGAGGTCGAGTGTATTCACGCCCCTGCCGCCAATCACCTGGTCAAAGAGGCACAGCGTCGCGGTGCCGAGATAATAAACGTGGAGGAAGAATGGACTTCTCACAGGTAAAAAAAGCCATGGAACTCAAATCACAGCTTTCCAAGATTCAGAAGGAACTGGACAAGATCGTAATGGAAGGGGAGAAAGGCCCGGTTAAAGTAACCGTCAACGGCCAGCAGAAACTCCTGTCCATTACCATCGACCAGGAGGCCATGAAACCGGAAAAAACGCGTCAGCTTGAGGATAACATCATCAAGGCTGTTAATGACGCTACCGAAAAAGCCAAGAAAGCCGCCAGCAAGGAAATGTCCGGCATGATGGGCGGCATGGGAATGCCCGGACTGGGCTAAACTATGAAAGAGGCTCCCAAGTCCACCGCCGCGGCAGTCAATCGTCTGACCGAAGTGTTGGGGCGTCTGCCGGGCATCGGCCCCAAGAGCGCCCAGCGCCTGTCGTACCATATCCTGAAGGCCTCGGCTGAACAGGTGAGAGAACTGGCCGACGCCCTGGTCTGTGTTAAACAGCAGACCCGGCTGTGCCGTACCTGTTGGAACATCGCCGATGGTGATACCTGTTCCATCTGCGCCTCGCCGGAACGTGACACCAGCCGCATCTGCGTGGTGGAACAGCCTCAGGATATGCTGACGCTGGAACACACCGGCATTTACAAAGGCGGCTACCATGTGCTTCACGGGGCTATCTCGCCTTCGGAAGGGGTCGGCACCGCCGATATCCGGCTGGCGGAACTGATGAGCCGCCTGGAAAGCGGCATGGTGACCGAAGTCATCGTGGCCACCAACGCCAATGTCGAAGGCGAAACTACAGCCATGTACCTCCAGCGGTTAATTGCCCCGCTGGGCATCCGGGTGACCCGGCTGGCCCGCGGACTGCCGTTCGGGGGTGAAATAGAATACGCCGATGACGTCACCCTGTCCCGGGCGCTGGAGAACCGTCAGGAGTTTTAATCGGAGGTCTTCGCATGAACAAGGAAGTCCTCAGCCAGTCGCACAAAGCCGGTCTGCCGCCGGGCACTATCGTCCACGTCGGCCGGCGCCGCGCCGCCGTCACCCGGCTGAGCTTCATCGGCTACGGGCCTGACCGCTTCGAGGAGCGGGAACTATCCGGGGTGGATGAGTGTCTGAAACTACCAGTGGACACCGGTGTCAGCTGGATCAACGTGGACGGCCTGCACGATCCGGCGATCATCGAACAAATCGGCCGCCGTTTCAACCTCCACCCCCTGGTCCAGGAGGATATCGCCAACACCGGCCAGCGACCCAAGGTCGAAGAAACCGGGGAGCACCTGTTTATCGTTCTCAAGATGCTCTACCATGACCAGGCGGAAGACGAAACGGTATCCGAACAGGTCAGTCTGGTGCTGGGCCCGAATTATGTAATCTCTTTTCAGGAAGGTGCCGGCGACGCATTCGGCAAGGTCCGGGAACGCCTGCGCCAGGCCAAGGGGCAACTGCGTCGCCAGGGTGCCGACACGCTGGCTTACGCCCTCATCGACGCCATCGTGGACAACTACTTTGTCGTGCTGGACCGATTCACTGATATCATCGAAGACCTGGAAGAAAATCTGCTGGAGTCACCCACTACCGCCATGCTGGTCACCATCAAGAGCCTGAAGCGGGACCTGCTGTATATCCGGCGTAATGTAGCCCCCATGCGCGATGTCGCGGCTTCCCTGCGCCGGGGTGATTCGGCGCTGGTAGCGCCGGAAACCCGGCCGTACTTCCAGGACGTTTACGACCACCTCGTTCAGGTCACCGACAGCGTAGACGCTTCCCGTGAACTGGTCTCCGACCTGCTGGACATCTACCTGTCCTCCGTTTCCAACCGGCTTAATGAGGTCATGAAGGTGCTGACCATCTTCGCCAGTATCTTCATCCCGCTGACCTTCATCGCCGGCATCTACGGGATGAATTTCGAGAACATGCCGGAACTGGGCTGGCCGGCTGGCTATTTCATCGTGCTGGGCTTCATGGCCACGGTCGCCGTCGCCCTGCTGTTCTTCTTCCGTCGCAGGAACTGGCTCTGACACATGATAAATTATGATGATTTTGCCCGCATTGAGATACGAGCCGGACGGGTAATCCGGGCCGAAGATTTCCCCTCGGCCCGACAGCCGGCCATCAAGCTGTGGCTGGACTTCGGTGAATTCGGTATCCGCCAGTCCAGCGCTCAGCTCACCCGCCGTTACCGGCCACAGGAGCTTGTGGGACGCACCCTGCTGGCGGTAACCAATCTGCCGCCCCGTCGTGTCGCTGGCTTCCAGTCGGAGGTGTTGACACTGGGTGTCATCCCGGCACCGGATGACGTCGTGCTCATCGCCCCGGATGCTGAGGTCCCCCCGGGAGCCAGGCTTTTATGACTGATTGCGCCGCCGTTGTCACCGAACTCAAGGCCACAGCCAATCCGGACAACTTTGCCGGCATGGCCCGTTTCGGTATCAATCCAGCCGGCACCCTGGGTGTGTCGATTCCGGTACTCCGGGGCGTCGCCCGGCGTGACGGCATAGCCGCCCGCTGGATAGCCGCCGATACCTTGCGGGAACTGACCTCGGAACCGGTTCTGGCCCGCTTGACCGCCAGGAATCATCAGGCATGAGCGGCCCGCGGGAACTCAAGACACCGGCCATCGTCATCCGCCGGGCTCGGCTGAAGGAGGCCGACCGGATCATTACCTTTTTTACCCGGGAACTCGGCCGGGTGTCGGCACTGGCCCGCGGGGTGCGCAAGCCTTCCAGCAGACTGGCCGGTCACCTGGAGCCGCTCAATCATACCGACCTGACACTGGCCATGGGTAAGGCTCTGCCGACCATTATCGGTTCTCAGACGCTCAACCCTCATCTGTGTCTCAGATCCTCTCTGGAAAGGACTTCCTACGCGCTGTATTTTGCTGAACTGGTAGCCCGGTTCACCCCGGAAGAAGAAGCCAACCGACGAGTTTTCGACCTGCTGGCCGAGGCTCTGGATGCCGCCTGCGACGCCGACAACCTGGAACTGCTGGCCCGCTACTTTGAAGTCAATCTGCTGGCGGCGCTGGGCTATCAGCCTCGTCTGGGCGCCTGCCTGGACTGCGGCAAAGCCTTGAAGACGGAGACCAACTACTTCGCCAACAGCCTGGGCGGTGTCCTCTGTCCGCAATGCGCCTCCCGGGCGCCGGTAGCGCCGGTATCGGTTAACGCCCTCAAGGTGTTGCGTTTCCTGGATGACCACTCCCTGGAGCAATCGGCGCGGCTGATACTTGACGACGGGCTCAACCGGGAAATCCGGCAACTGCTGGGGGCATACCTGCGTTTCCTGCTGGAAAAAGACATCAGGAGCGGATCATGGTTGCACCACCTGGAAATCATGCGCCCTCCCGGGACGGTTAACCCAACTGACGGGAACTGCTGATTCCCAGCGCCTTGTATATCTGCAGAGTGGCGCCGGAGGTGTTCAGAGTATAGAAATGGATGCCGGCCACGCCGTGATCCAGGAGGTCTCGCACCTGTTCGGTCGCCCAGTGTACACCCACTTCACGGACCCCCTCGTCATCCCCGGCACGGCTTACAGCGCGTAACAGCGCCGCCGGAAACCGGGTGCAGGCGGCCACTTCGGCCATCTTGCGTAACTGCCTTTCAGAGGTCACCGGGGCAATGCCGGCAACGATGGGCACCCTGATTCCGACCAGCCCGCAACGCTCCCGGAAATCGTAGAAGTCGCGGTTATCAAAGAACAGTTGAGTACAGATATAATCGGCGCCGGCATCCACCTTGGCCTTGAGATACTCTATCTCGGTCAACCGGTTGGGTGTCTGCGGATGGCCCTCGGGATAACCGGCCACACCGATACCCATATCGGGAAAATGCTCCCGGATAAACTCCACCAGTTCAGCGGCGTGAGCGAACCCGTCAGGCGCCGGAGTAAAGTCGGCCTGCCCTTTCGGCGGATCGCCGCGCAAGGCCATTATGTTTTCAATGCCGCTCCGCTGATAGCGTTCCAGAATGCGGTAAATCTCGTCTCTGGAGGAACCGACGCAGGTCAGATGAGAGATAACGGTCAGCCCGGTTTCCTGGCGAATGCGCACTACCAGGTCATGAGTCAGTTCACGCGTAGAGCCGCCGGCCCCGTAAGTTACTGACACACAGGCCGGTTCCAGCGGTATGAGGTCCTTGATAGTGGCGAAAAGCCGTTCGGATGCTTCTTCCGAGCGCGGCGGAAACAGCTCGAAGCTGAAGACAATCTTACCCTGGCCGTAGATATCCCTGACATTCATGAGATCATTATACACCCGAAGTCCGGCCGCCGGCCGGTTTAACTGCCTGACCGACAGCCGCCAGTGTCCGTCGGATATCGCCGCTCTGATGAGCCGTCGACACAAAAGCGGCCTCGAACTGGGATGGCGGCCAGTAGATACCATCTTCCAGCAGACGGCGGTGGAAGACGGCAAAGGCTTCGAGATCTGAACGGCGGGCACTGGCATATTCCGTCACCGGGCCGAGCGTGAAAAACAGGGTCATCAGACTGCCGACCCGGTTCAGCGTGGCCGGCAGACCGGTTTCCCTGATGATGGCCTTGATGCCTTCAGCCATCAGACCGGAGATTTCTTCCAGTCTTTCATAAACACCGGGCCGACTGAGTTCCTTCAATGTCTCCAGTCCGGCCGCCATAGCCAGGGGATTACCGGACAGAGTCCCGGCCTGGTAGACCGGCCCGGAGGGAGCGATCATCTGCATGATATCAGCCCGGCCACCATAGGCGCCGACCGGCAAACCGCCACCGATAATCTTGCCCAGCGTCGTCAGGTCAGGGGTGACCCCGTAGCGGGCGACCGCACCGCCAGCGGCAATGCGGAAACCGGAGATAACCTCATCGAAAACCAGAAGCGCGCCATGTTCCCGGGTCAGGCTTCTCAGAGACTCCAGAAAGCCCGGCGCCGGCGGCACCACGCCCATATTGGCGGCTACCGGCTCCAGGATAACAGCGGCTATCTGCCCGGGGTATTTTTCAAATAGCTCCTGAACCGAGTTCGGGTCATTGTACCTGCCGGTGAGCGTCTCACCGGCGAAGGAAGCCGGCACACCCGGTGAGTCAGGAATACCCAGCGTTGCCAGCCCGGAGCCGGAACTGGCCAACAGGCCGTCAGAATGCCCGTGGTAACCGCCTTCGAACTTGACCACCTTATCGCGGCCGGTGTAAGCCCGCGCCAGTCGCAGAGCGCTCATCACCGCTTCGGTACCCGAACTTACCAGGCGTACCATCTCCAGATGAGGCATATTTTCCCGAATGGCGCTGGCCAGTTCGGTTTCCAGCCGGCTGGGAGCACCGAAGCTGGTACCGCGGGCGGCGGTAGCGTTGATGGCTGAGATAACCGATGGATGAGCGTGCCCCAGTATCATCGGCCCCCAGGAGCCGACGTAATCCAGGAAGCGGTTGCCGTCAGCATCGGTCAGCCAGACGCCGGCTCCCTGCTCGATAAACAGTGGTTGGCCGCCCACCGCCTTAAAAGCCCGCACCGGGCTGTTGACTCCGCCGGGCAGAATCCGGCAGGCTTCATCGAATAACTCAGCTGACCGGGGATAAGAAGTCATACACCCCCCCCTCTCAGCCAACGGGTAGCTTCCTTGGCGTGATAGGTAATAATGACATCGGCTCCGGCCCGCTTGATGGCGGTCAGAATCTCCAGCGTCAGACGTCGCTCGTCGCCCCAGCCACGAGCGGCAGTGGCCTTGACCATGGCATATTCACCGGAAACATTATAGGCCGCCACAGGCAGGTCATAGCTGTCCCGGGCCCGACGAATGACGTCCAGATAAGCCAGCGCCGGCTTGACCATGACGGCATCGGCGCCTTCAGCAATATCGGCATCTATCTCCCTCAAGGATTCACGGCCGTTGGCCGGGTCCATCTGGTAACCCCGGCGGTCGCCGAATTCGGGCGTCGAACCAGCGGCTTCCCGGAAAGGCCCATAAAAAGCCGAGGCGTACTTGGCGGAATAAGCCATAATGGGAATATGGGACAGTCGGGCGTCATCAAGAGCCTGTCTGATGACACCGACCCGGCCGTCCATCATGTCGGACGGCGCTACCATATCGGCTCCGGCCTGAGCGTGAACCACCGCCATCTGCGCCAGCAAAGGCAGTGTGGCGTCATTGTCCACCTGGCCGTCTTGCATGATTCCGCAGTGGCCGTGACTGGTATACTCGCACAGGCAGACATCGGTAATTACGGTCATCTCCGGAATCCGAGATTTGATGAACCTGACCGCCCGGGGAACAATACCGTCGGGAGCAAGACCGGACGTACCACGTTCGTCCTTTGCCCCCGGGATACCGAAGAGCATCACCGCCCCAATGCCGAGCCCGGCGACTTCATCGATTTCAACCGACAGGCTATCCAGTGTCTGCCGGAAAATCCCGGGCATGGACTCTATGGCCTGCGGGCCGCCCTCCCCCTCGGTGACGAATATGGGATAAATAAAATCGTCGGCCTGAAGTTCCGTCTCTCGAAACAGGCGCCTCAGTCCTTCTGTTCGACGCAGTCGCCGCAATCTGATTTCGGGAAATCCGCTCATGCGCCCCTCCCGGTTCTAAAATAATCTTCCAGGGCCGTAACCAGACCGGGAATGGTATGTTCCGCGGCTACAATATCCACCTTCAAGCCGAGTTTTTCCGCCGTAGCCGCCGTGACCGGACCGATGCAGGCCGTTATCGTATCCGCCGGCAGTACATCCACCGAAACCTTTTTCAGAAAATGCTCGACGGTCGATGATGAACAGAAAGTGATAACCCGGCATTCGGCGGCCGCTCTACCGGCTGCTTCAGCGGAAACACCGGCTTCACCCCGGGTTCGGTAGGCCGCGATTTCGGTAATCTTACCGCCCATGTTACGCAACCCTTCCGCCAGAAGGGGAGGTGCGATATCGGCCCGGGGTAGCAGAATATCCATTCCCTCAATCTGCTGATCACTGAGAGCCGCCAGAACAGCGGCGGCAGTAAACTGCTCCGGCATAGAATCAGGCCTGAGCCCCCGGTTCTCGAGAGCCGCCCCGGTTGCCGGTCCGATAGCGGCAATCCGTCCACCGGCGAACCAGCGAGCGTCCTTGCCCGCCGCCTGTAGACGGTTAAAAAAGGCTTCAACACCGTTAACGCTGGTAAAAATCACCCAATCGAAAGCGCCACGCCTGATAGCCTCATCGAGTGCTCTTTCGTCACCGGTTTCTATGCTGATAACCGGCAACTCCACCGGCAAGGCGCCACGAGCCTTGAGTTCACGGCTCATGTCGCTGGCCTGACGACGGGAACGCGTCACCAGTACTTTCCGGCCATGAAGCGGTCGATTGTCGAACCAGTTTATGACGTCTCTCATCCTGACTACGTCCCCGACAACCGTAATCGAAGGCGGCTTGATGTCAGCCTCTCGGGAGCGTTCTACGATATTCGCCAGCGTTCCGGTAACCACCTTCTGCTCCGGGCGGGTGCCGTTCATGATAACGGCCGCCGGAGTTTCAGCCGGTCGCCCGTACTGAACCAGTCGGGCGACGATATTGGGCAGATTGGCAGTGCCCATCAGGAATACCAGGGTATCAGTAGCGGTGGCCAGATTCGCCCAGTCGATGCTGGATGTTTCCTTGGTCGGGTCTTCATGCCCGGTAACCACCGAAAATGAAGAAGCCAGCGTCCGGTGAGTCACCGGAATACCGGCATAAGCCGGTGCGGCAATGGAAGAGGTGATGCCGGGCACGACTTCGAATGGCAAACCGGCCGCCCTCAATTCTTCTGCCTCTTCACCACCCCTGCCGAAAACGAAAGGGTCGCCGCCTTTCAGACGAACGACAGTTTTGCCCTGAGCGGCTTTCTCCACCAGAAGCCGGTTGATCTCTTCCTGCTTCAGGGCATGACATCCGGCTTTCTTGCCGGCGTATATTCTTTCGGCCTGAGTCCCGGCCGCTTCCATCAGGCTTTCATCCAGCAGATGGTCATAGACGATGACCTCGGCCTTACTCAGGCATTCCAGCCCCTTGACAGTAATCAGCCCGGGATCCCCCGGACCGGCCCCTACCAGATATACTTTACCCTGTCGCATTCAGCTTCCTGTTTCAGTTGATATATTTATTGGCGCCGGCTTCGAGAATCATTTCGGCCAGTGCCCCCCCGACAGCCTCAGCCGCCGAAGCGGTACCCGACAGGCTCCGGCTGATGATATTCCGTCCTGCCTCATCGGCGACCATGCCCCGCAATGTTAACACATCGCCTTCGACGGTTCCCAGAGCGGCAATAGGAGCCCGACAACCGCCTCCCAGACGTCTCAAAAAAGACCTTTCGGCGGTAACCGCCAGACAGGTCGGCGGATGATTGACAGCCCCGGCTGTCTCACGACTGAAATCGTCATTCTTCCTTACTTCGATTCCCAGGGCCGCCTGTCCCGGGGGCGGCAGAAATTCAGTCAGCGGCAGATACTCGTCGATTCTTGTCTCCAGGCCCAGCCTGTGTAATCCGGCCGCCGCCAGAATAACCGCGTCAACCCGGCCTTCTTCAACTGCCTTTATCCTGGTTTCGATATTACCCCGGATGGATCGTACCTCCACATCCGGGCGGCGAGCTCTGATCTGAAAGGAACGCCTCAAGCTGTCACTGCCGACTACCGCGCCGACAGGCAACTGATCCAGTTTCCGGCCACGAGAAATCAACACGTCCCGGGTATCTTCCCTTTCCGGCACCGCCGCCAGGATGAATTCCGGCGGCAATTCCACCGGTACATCTTTTAGCGAATGCACCGCGATGTCCGCCTCCCCGGCGGCCAGAGCCGATTCTATTTCTTTGACGAAGAATCCAACTCCCGGCAGTTCCCCCATCGACACCAGCCGGTTTCGATCTCCCTGAGTACTGATTCTGACGATATCGAATTCAACTTCAGGAAAAGCCGCCCGCAGACGAGCCTGAAGATACTCCGCCTGAGCCAGAGCCAGCCGGCTGGAGCGTGAACCCAGACGTATTTTTCTCATTATCACTGCTTAACCTTCTCTCCATTCAACCGGAATATCTCGCTGACCATCGAGGAGTATTCCTTCTTGTTCCTGGCGTCTTGTTTCAAATAGGCGATAGGATCGTGCAATACCCGGGTGACTATGGAGCGGGTCATGGCTTCCAGACTTTGCAATTGCTCAGGTGACATCGGAGGCAGTTTTTTCACGGTCAGCTCAAGCTGGTTCTTCCGGATATCTTCCGCTTTCTGAATAAGCGCGCTGACCGTCGGTTTTACCTCCAGTGATTGCCACCATTCCAGATAACGGTCAGCCTCTTCCCGGATAATCTCCATGGCCTTCAGGCTTTCTTTCTGCCTTCGGCTCCGGTTGGCACTGCTGATCTCGCTCAGATCATCCAGGTTGTATAGGTTGACTCCTTCAAGCATCTTGACTTTCGGCTCAATATCGCGAGGAACAGCTATATCCACCAACACTATCGCCCGTCCGCCGCGCCGCCGCATAGCCTCCGCCATCATATCATACTCAATAACCGCATGCGGCGCCGAAGTACAGCTGACAACGATATCGGCTATGGATAATCCGGAGAGCATGTCATCGGTAATCTCGTCTGTGTCGAGAAGCCCAGCCAGGCGCCGGGCTTTCTCCGGGGACCGGCTACATATTATGGTCCGCTGAGCCCCCCTTTCGATAGCGGCTCTGGCAACCAACCTGCCGGCTTCCCCGGCACCCACAATCAGAACGCAGGTATTTTCCAAGCGTCCTAAAGCGCTTCTGGCCAAATCCACCGCCACTGAAGAAACCGACAGTGCGTTACGGCTGATATCGGTCTCATCCCGAACCCGGCGACCGGTGTTGACGGCCTGCACGAACAATTTGCCCAGCGGCTGATTGACAGTCTCAGCGGCGCGCGCCGCTTCCAGTGCCTGGCTGATTTGGCCCAATATTTCGTATTCACCGATAATCATGGAATCCAGTCCGGAGGCCACCCGAAACAGATGGCCACAGGCACTGGAGTTTCTTTTAAGATAGAGATGAGGCAGTAAATCGGCACAGGAAACCCCTGTCAGCTCGTTGAAGAACTGGATCATCGATTCTTCCAGCGGTCTCCCGGCGTCACCAGAGGCATACACTTCGGTTCGATTGCAGGTTGAAAGTATTACACCATATCCCACATGGCGACTCAATAGTTCCAGTGCTTCCGGCAATCGAGCCCGGTCGATAGCTAACTTCTCCCTTACCGAAACCGGCGCGGTATGATGGTTTATTCCAATCGTGCAGATTTGCATGCGAGAAAGCACCCTTTATCGATCTTCCAGTAGCTTCTGCCGTAACCAGTTCCTGGCCTCTTCCTGATTACCGGTCTTGACCTTTTCTGCCAGAAGCTTCAAGTTCAATACCGTCTGCCACTTCTCCGGCGCTATACTGACGCCTTTTACCAGCAGTTCCTCTCGAATCTGACCAACCAGACTGACCACATCGGCATACTCTTCGCCGAAAATATCCGTCAAGTCGCTTTTGATCCGCCGCGCCAGCGCCGGGCTTGAACCCGATGTTGACACTGCAATAGCCATATCGCCCCGGCGCAACACCGAAGGCACAATGAAATTTGAATTGGCCGTGTCATCTACGACATTCACCAGCATTCCAAGTTTTGAGGCTTCCCGAAAAACTGCCCCGTTGACCATGACGTCATCGGTGGCCGCAATGACCATGAAAAACCCAAGCAGGTCGCCTTCGGCATATACCCGGTTTACTATGGTTACCTGGCTCTGCTCTGCTAACCGGTTGATTTCCGGGATAAGACTCGGGCTTATTACCGTAACTTCAGCGCCGGATCCAAGAAGACTCTCTACCTTCCGCCAGGCAACGGCTCCCCCACCGACCACCAGACACTTTTTTCCGGTCAGGTCAAGAAACACCGGATAATAATTACGATTCCTCAAACAGTATGTTTCACCCTGGCCTTTTTTATTTCTTTGGTGCTGAACAACGCCTCGTACCTGCCCAATGCCAGCCTGTTCGTCACTTCGTCCGCCAGCTCCAGACAATCTTGTTTCCGCCGACCATGAATCATGGCAAAGATATTATAATCCCAACCGGATGAGGTTTTCCTTTCGTAGCAATGTGATACCTCCCGGCAGGAAGCCAGATACCGGCCCACACTATCCACCATTTTTTCCGGAACCGACCAGCAGGTCATGGCATTGGCGACATAGCCGGCTTTTCTGTGGTTAACCGCCGCGCCGAACCGCCGGATTACCCCGGCATCGATCAGACTACTGCAACAATTCAGAAATGTCTGTGTACTGAGTCCGACCTCCTGCGCCATCTTGTCGAATGGCCTTGACACCAATGGCAAATCCGTCTGGAGGACATTGATAACCTCTTTCGATAAAGGGTCCATCTCGATGCGGGAATAATCCATGACAGGGGGAAAGGCGTCTGGCGTATCACTTTCTTCGAGGTCCAGGTAGAACCCTATCTTGTACAATTTTAATACGGGTAAATCGACCACCTCGTCAGCTTTCAATAGGCTTTTCAATCGCCTCAGTTCATTATCTACATCCCGCTCCGAATTACCGGCCAAGGTTATCCAGACATTGAATTCATGTTGCCGTTGATAAGCATGGCTGATTGCCGGATGCTCCCGGATTAGACGCTCTGCGGCTTCGAGGGCACTTTGGTCTAATTTAAAGGCCGCCAGCGTCGTATGACGACCAATTTTACGGGCTTCTACAACCGGCCCGATCTGCCTGACAAGACCTGATTCCTTGAACCTCCGAACCCTGCGGATAGTTTCCTCATCCGTCGTTCCCAACACTTCACCTAGAACGGAAAAAGGTTCGGGCGTCAACGGGAACCGCCGTTGCAGAAGGCCCATGAGCTTCCTGTCGGTAGCGTCAACCATCTTCAGAAACCCCACGTCGTCTATCATCGTCAATGGACCTGATTCATCACCTTTTTTACAGGTTGGTGAACACAATAAGGCTCTGCTTCAAGATAATCTCCGGTGGCTTCGTACGCACGAGCGCGACAACCACCGCATAACTTCTTGTATTCACACTCCCCGCATTTGCCCTTATATAATCTCAAGTCCCTCAGGTCACAGAATAATTGGGAATCATTCCAAACTTCGGCAAAAGTGTTGTCTCTGATATTACCAGCGACGACGTCCAGATAACCACAGCCCTGAACCTCTCCCCGATGAGATATGAAACAAAAACCCGTACCGGCCAGACAACCCCGGCTCAAGGAGTTTATCCCATGACCGTGAGATTGCTGATGAGCCGGACAGGAACTATCATAATGGTTATCTTCAGTAGTTGCCTCACTGCGTGATTGTTTTTCTCTCTGCCGCACTATTCTAAGATAGTGAGGAGCATCGGTAGGTTTAAAGAAAACACGGTCACCCAACTGCTGTTGCTTATCATATATCCAGTTCAAAATACTTTCATATTCCTCAGGCGACAATTCTACCTCAGCCAACCCTTTGCCACGCCCTGTGGGTACCAGCATGAACGGATGAAAAGCCACAGCACCGAGATTCTTGGCCAGTTCCAGCATTTCATCAAGAAAATCTACGTTCTTCCTGGTAATGGTAGCGTTGATTTGTATACCGATGCCGGCTTCCCGGGCATTGTTTATCCCCTTTATTGCGGCATCGAACGCACCCGGGTGCCCCCTGAATTGATCCTGCAATTCGGCATTCGGAAAATCCAGACCGACACCGATTCTGGCAACAGAAGCTTCTTTCATCCTGCGCGCTGTTTCAGAGTCGATAAGGGTACCGTTAGTACCCATTACCACCCGGAAACCTTTTTTCGACGCGTATCCGGCAATCTCAAAAATATCTTCCCGGAGCAACGGCTCTCCTCCGGTCAAAATTAAAATCGGCTGACCTATTTGATGTATCTGATCGATAAGCCGAAAGCATTCTTCAGAGTTAAGCTCCCCGGGGTACGGCCCTTTCAACGCGGAAGCCCGACAATGTTCACACAGCAGATTACAGCTGCGGGTCAATTCCCAGGCGACCAATTGAAGTCGGGGGGTTAATACCATTGATGTTTCCGACTTTAAGCTCATGTGGCTATCCCTATTTCCTGATCAGTCAAATAGCAAGCCGGGTCATCATGCCAATAATCGCCGGTGACAGCTTCGGCCCGAACCCGAAGATTCCCGTTACATACCTCCAGATAACGACATTGCGGGCATCTTTTTCCGGACAAGCGTGGTTTCCTGTTCTTCAAGCCCGCCATCAATGGATGGGAGACATCGGTCCAGATATCGCCGAATTTCCGTTCCTTGATATTGCCGAATGTATGGTGCCAGGTAAACTGATCCGGATGGACATTACCCCGGTCATCTACGGCCCCAATCTTGATTCCGGAATTGTTCCCACCATTTTGCTTGAGTAATGAGTAGATTTTTTCCGCCCTATCCGGGTGCTGGTCACGTGTTCTCAAATAAAGATAGACACCATCGGCGGCATTATCGACGGTCAGGATTTCTTTTTTTATCCCTCGGCTGTGCCATTCGACGGTTCTGTCGCATATAAGATCCACCGTCGCCCGAATCTGCTCGTGAGACAGATCATCGTTGACCATCTTATCCCCTCTTCCTGTATAGGCTAGATGGTAAAAACAGACACGCGGTATACGCTCTTCTTCTATCAGATCCAATATAGCCGGTATTTCTTTGAAGTTATGGCTGGTAATAGTTAACCTGAGGGAAACCCTTTGATTCAACTCGACACAGTGTCGAATACCCTGTAGTGCGTCATCGAAAGCGCCTTGCTTGACTCGGAACCTATCATTGTTTTCACCGATTCCGTCAAGGCTGATACCAACCTCAGCAAAACCAGCTAGTTGAATTTTCCTAGCCGTTGTCTGGTCTATCAATGTTCCATTGGTTGACAAAGCCACTCGCAATCCATTATCCCGAGCGAATGACGCCAGCTCGAACAGATCATCACGAAGTAACGGCTCTCCTCCGGAAAAAAGTAGAACCGGCACCCCGAATTCTGCCAGACCCTTAATGAATTCCTTGGCCTGACCTGTAGTTACCTCTTCAGGTGAGCAGTTCGAGGTCGCTGATGCATAACAATGAATACAATGCAGGTTACACGCACGAGTGCAGTTCCAAACCACAATAGGAGATTGCACCTTGTAACTTTGGCCTGGATGAAGGGAAGGAGATTTGTAACGCAAAGAATCCTGGGGCCCGATGTTGTCACATAGCAAACGAGAAATTGAAATCATGAAACTCTCCATGCTGTTATTATTAGCTGAACCCTGGAGAAGACGCCAATAGTATATCATAAGTACTAGCACTTTTGCTATATTTTTTCTTGACCCCGGATACCGCCACAGGTTACAATTGGCCGGTAGTCTTACTACTAACATGGAGGATTTGAGACATGTCCATGTATAAACGGTTGCTACTTCCCCTGGACGGCTCTCGGGTAGGAGAAATTATCTTTCCATTTTCACGCGAATTGGCTCATCGCCTTGATCTGGAAATAACCTGCCTTTATGTGTGTGAGCCGGAAGACCAGTACTGCCCAATGCATGAGGCGTATGTAGAATCAACCGCTAACAAACTTATACAGCAAGCGGCTGATACAGGGAAACCGATAAAAGCAACCGCGGTAATGGTGAGTGGCCGAGCTCATGAGGGCATTGTGGAATATTCGGAATCTGTTGACAGCGATTTTATTCTGATGGCTACACATGGACGCTCTGGATTAAACCGTTGGGTTCTGGGATCCGTCGCTCTAAAAGTCCTCCGAAAAACCAACCGACCTGTGTGGCTGATAAAAAATGGAGCGTCCGTAAATTGCGACTGGACAAAAACTGAGGTCGGATGTCAAATTCGGACACCAAACCTTTCATGCCGCCACCAGTCCTGCGTAGAATTGTTGAGCATAAGCCGCCGGCGACAAGAATCCCAGCCTGGCTTGCCGGCGTTGCCGGTTGTAGAAGATTTCGATATACTCCGTGATCTCCCGGATGGCTTCTTGTCTGGTTCTATAGCGCCGATGATTCACCAGTTCCTGTTTTAGCGTTCCCCAGAAGCTCTCCATAGGTGCGTTGTCGTAGCAGTTCCCTTTCCGGCTCATGGAAGCTCTCAAGCCAAATCGTTCCAGTAGTCGCCGGTACTCAAGGGAGCAATACTGGCTACCCCGGTCAGAGTGGTGCAACAGCCCCTCGGCCGGATGTTTAGCGGCCACCGCCCGAAGCAAAGACTCATTGACCAGGTTTCTGGTCAAGCGCTTACCCATGGCATATCCGACAATTTCGCCATTCCACAGGTCCTTGTGGCCTGCCAGATACAGCCAACCTTCATCGGTGGAAATATAGGTGATATCGGTGAGCCATACATCATTCGGCCTGGAGGCCACAAACTTCTGCGCCAACAGGTTTCCGGCTACCGGCAACCTGTGCCTGGAATCCGTGGTAACCTTGAACTTACGCTTCTGTTTGCAACGTATCCCCAGCTTTTTCCGGATACGCTTGATACGGCAAATACCCACCTTCACGCCGTGCGCTGCCAAATCCCGCTGTAGTCGCTCCGGCCCATAGGTCTGGCGCGTCCGCTTATCCGCTGCCTTGATCTCCAACTCAAGCCGCGCTTCCTCCTGACCCCGCTTCGATAAAGGCCTATCCATCCAGGCATAAAAGCCGCTACCGGAGACACCAAGCATTCGCCGGAGAATAGGGACTGGATATTTGAGCCGCAGTTCTTTCATCGCCGCGTACCGGGCAGCGACTCCCTGGCAAAGTACGCGGCTGCTTTTTTTAATATTTCCCGCTCCATTTTGAGTTCGGCATTTTCCTTCTTTACCCGGGCCAGCTCCATCTCTACTTCTGTCAGCGGCCGGTATGACTTGCCCACTTCTTCAAGCTTGCCGGCTCTGTGTTTCCTGAGCCAGTTGTCCAAGGTGTTTGACGGCAGTGCCAGCCGCCTGGCAGCTTCCGCCACAGACAATTTATCCTCTGTCACCAGCTTCACCGCTTCCAGCCTGAACTCCCTCGTATACTTCCCGTGTGGAATCCTTTCCATCCTGACACCTCCGTCTCTCTATTTTACCTGACTTTGGTGTCCGTTTTATCCATCCTATCTCAAACAGATGTTATCGTCCCTCTTGATGAATCGGTTGCCTCAGAATCAATCTTACCATTCGTTGGTGATTTTGTCAGGGCTTGGGGGGCCGGTGATACCCGGATCATTCTGACTAATGTTTGCCGAGAACCGATCATTCCGTCCGATTTTACAGATGAAATGAGGGATATCTGGAGAGACAAGGAAGCCCGTGAGGCGGAGATCTCAACCAGTAACGCCCAACAATACCTGGATAAAATTAAAGTTAATCTGACGGAGCAAGGGCAGAATGTTACGACAAAAGTACTGATCGGCAAACCCGCTGAAGAGATCGTTAACCTGGCGAGCAACAACCCTTTCAGTATTATTGTTATGTCGACTCACGGACAATCAGGCAAAGACAAATGGGTTTATGGCAGTACGACTGAGCGCGTTATTGTTGGAGCCCCCTGCCCCGTGTTACTTCTCAAGCCTAAAGCTTAAGTCAAATATCTTATCGTCTTAGGTGCTCTCCGCCTCAGATATCGCGGTAAAACTGGCCGCTTCTTCATCCTTGGCCAGCCCATAACCACGTCCTTCGAACAATGGAAGATACTTGGCTACGACGCGGAATATGAACATGGCGCCGGCGACTAGCCCAATGGAGAAGAGCACTTCCGTCCACGCCGGAATATATGCCGTGGTGCGAGACACAGCCATAGCTATCAGATCCGTATTCATCCTGTTCAAGACGACCCCCACCAGAACTAACAAAGAAGCAGTAAACAACCACCCGGAAGACCGCCGCACCCCCGGCAGGAAAAGCATCAGCATAGCCAAACCAAGTAATCCTATCTCTACAGCGAACAACCATCCAAAAGCGTCACTCGTTGTGAAACTGTTCAGATGCCCGGTAGTATTTAAGTCCCATATCCTGAAACCCAGGTAAACTAGCAGTATCCAGCCCGCCCCTTTGCCCAAACCTCCAAGTAAATCAAGGCGCAGTCCCTTTTTGAACACTTTGGAACTGACGGTGGACTCAATAATCACCACACATAAACCCAATGCCATCGCGGACACAAAGAACATGTACCCCATCCATTCACTGTACCATAAAGGATGCATCAAATGCGGCATTATCAAATGAACCGCTCCGAGGGAAGACTGGTGCATGAAAGACAGGGTGATTCCAAGTATAACCAAAGGTATCATAATGGCATGAAGAAATTTCAAAACCTTGCGCATCTGAAAACGTTCCGCAATCAGGGGACTGAACTCCAAAAACAGCACTGCTGTATAAACGGTCATACACACGGCTACTTCAAACATCACCGATTCTGGTTGCCACATCCAGAGCGGGTGGACAATTCGCGGAGTACGACCGATATCGATTGCGATGCCGGCACCGGCTATTACATATCCGATAAATGCGGTGAATACCGCGGGTCTGATCACCGGCCAATATTTTTTTATCCTAAAAATATACACGAGCCCGGCAGTCACAAAGCCGCCCGCACTCAACGCTACGCCACCCATAACATTGAATGAAACCCAGATACCCCATGGCCAGTCATTGGATAAGTTGTCAACAGCGTGCATTCCGAAAATAAATTTTCCAGCCGCCACCGCCAGCGCTCCAAGCGCCAGAAGCAAAAGCAATACGCTCCATGGAGTGAACAAAGGAGTATCGCTGGACGGAGCCCACCGGGTGTATAGTGGATTATGACTACTCATGCCCAGCCTCATCTTTCTCCGGAAATTCCTTTAGCGCTTTTCCCCGGATGTACCAAATTGCGGTCAAGGAACCGATTATTGCGGCGGCTTCCATAGGTATCTTACTCAGGAAGTCCCAGGTCAATTCGGACAACGGCTCATGCGGTACATCCATGTTGAATCCAAGTTTATCGAAAGAAACACCTGATATGTAAAACAGTGATGTTCCTCCGGCTTCTTTTTCACCATACACATAATCCACATACCTGTCCGGGTGCATTTCAATTCTGCGATGAGCTTCGGCTAATACTGCTCCTCTCTCACCGAACTCAATTGCTTTGGGAGGACAAGCTTTGGAGCAGGCTGGTTGCAGGCCTTCAGCAATCCTATCCCAGCAAAACCAGCATTTGCTGACCTCAGGCCAAGTGCTGTGGTATTGATAATTCGGTATACGAAAAGGACAAGCCTGGGCGCAATAACGACATCCCATACACCTGGCTTCATCCCAGACTACTGGACCGTCCGGTGTTTTTCTCATAGCAGCCACCGGGCACACCGAAACACAAACCGGGTCAACACAATGAAAGCAACGCTTATGTACGAAGTTCCAGGTCAGGTTGCCCGTATCATCGATAATTTCATGATATTCGACATTAATGTAGTTATGCTCATTTCTTTTCGGCGGATTCGTAATCGTTGGACTGAAACTGGTTTCATGAGGTTCCAACCTCCACCACTGCTTACAGGACATCTGGCATGCCCGACAACCTATACAACGGGTGATATCAACCAATACAGCTAGTTCGACCATTTGTTACCCCCTTGTAACATCACACAGGAAAACTTTGGAACCGGCCACTGCAGAGTTCACGTCTGCCACCATGGCTGTCAGCGTCTGAGCGCTGTCGTTTTGCCCAGGCCCTAAAAACCCCCAATGGGAGGGGGCAGCAATATGGTGTAAATCTTTATTCAGAACTCGAATCTGTTTCAGGCGCAATGTGACCAGAGCTTTCATCTTGATTTGTCCTCGGGCTGTCCGAACAACAACCAAGTCCCCACTTTTAATCCCTTTTACGTCCGCCAGCTGTTGCCCGATTTCTATGAATGGTTCGGGAGACATCTCCAACAGCCAGGGAATTCTGCGAGTGGTTTTCCCGGATCCCCAATGCTCTCCGACAGTAAAAGTAGTACCAATAATGGGAAACTCATCGAACTCTCCTTTAACAGAGCCATTTGTTTTAAGCAAAGGACTATTCTGCCTCGCCGATATTAAATTTATGGCCGGACTTTCCCATGGCTCATAATACTCAGGGAAAGGGCCATCCTTTAGTGAACCCGCAAACATCTTCCCCAATCCATGCTCATTTCCGATGAACGGCTTACTACCAGGTTTATGATCGGTGAAACCGTGAGGCACATCACCTATCCATCTGTGATTGTCCTGGTCCCATTCTATTACCGTACGGCTGATATTAAACGCCTTTCCGCTAGCGTTTATCGAAGCTCCATTGTGCAAAACTCTGGTGTTGTTCGGCCAGCTCCAAGCCCAGCGGTGATATAGATTAATTATGAATCCCCCGGGGTCGATATCCCGCCTGGATGCCATATTCATACCGGGGACCATGCTCCCTTTATATAATCGATTTCCGCAAGCGACCGAACCGTTATCAGCAAGTGTTTGGGTTCCATCTATCAACGTCCCATCGGAGATAAACCGTCCATTTATTTCCTTAGCAACCGATTCAGCTGTTACGCTGTCCCAGCTAGCATCGTTAATGGCTAGCTCATTTGGCCCGCCTTCGTCAGCGTACAGCCTTTTCAACCGTGACATAAGATTCTGGATAATCCACAACTCAGGTCTGGAATCACCCAAAGGTTCCAATGCCTGATTGCTCCATTGCATCCAGCGGCCGGCATTGGTTGCGCTTCCTTCTTTCTCGAAAGAAGCGGCTGACGGTAACAGAATAACCTCTGTATTGATACTCCCTGGATTTACACCCGGCCTTTTCCAGAAAGCCGCAGTTTCGGTTTCAAAGAGATCGGTTACAACCATCCATTCAAGCTTGTCAAAAGAGCGACTGACTTTCTCCGAAGAAGCCAGTGATACCGAAGGGTTTTCACCCCAGATGAGCATACCCTTGATCATTCCGGAATCGACCGATGAAATAATCTCGGTCAACGAACCACTGTCATCTTGATCTACCTTTGGCAAGAGACCGAAATTGAAGTCATTCTCCAAGCTGGCGCCATCACCGTACCACGATTTAAGTAAACCGATAATATCAGCCGAATGCCCTGAATTGAAGTACAGTCCTGAAGGAGTACCATGTCGAGTAACATAAGTCGAGATAGAGTCATCCAAATCATCCGGAGCGGCTAGATAGCCGGGTAATAGCCCTGAATTCAACCCGTGATCCAATGCCCCCTGAGCGTTGAATTCAGGGTTAAATACATTCACACCACCACCAGCTACCCCTATGTTGCCAAGTAACAATTGAACAATCGTGATAGCTCTGACTGTCTGCGTTCCATTAACCTGTTGCACAACCCCTGATGAAGCTGTTACTGAACCTGCTTTTTCCGTGGCTCCGGTGGATGCGTAAGCCCTGTAAACCTGTTCCAATAACTCTTTTGACACACCTGTTATCTCGCTGACGATTTGGGTATCATATCGAGAAAAATGACGCTTCAAATGTTGAAATACACACGCCGGGTTCTGCAACGACATGTCGGAGATTGGATCACCCGATGAATCTGTTTGAAATTTCCAACTGTCTTTTCGATAGTCTCCGGTATTGGTGTTAAATCCAGAAAACAAGCCGTTCAATTCAACCGGGCCAGCAAATTCCGAGCGGAGCAGGAAAGAAGCATCAGTATATTTTGTAATATATTCGATATTATATTCGTCAGGATGGGCTACGATATCGTCAAGCACATACCTAGCCAGACCTCCCAATAATGCCAGGTCGGTTCCCGGCCTTAAAGAGCAATGAATATCGGCTTTAGCCGATGTTCGAGTGAAACGGGGGTCTATATCAATAATTGTCGCCCCTTTATCCTGAGCAGCTTTGGCATGCAAAAACACCGGAGGGTGATTCTCCGCTATATTGGCTCCGATAAACAAGATACAATCCGAATTGGATAGATCAGTCCAATGATTTGTCATGGCTCCGCAACCTAAAGAAGAATTCAAGCCAACAGACCCGGACAATGGACCATCGATAGATTGGTGTTGTATCTTGACAATACCCAAAGCGCGTAACATCTTGGAAAGCAAGTAGCATTCTTCATTATTTATTGTTGCGCCGCCCAGGGACGCAATAGCTGAAGTTCTATTGACTGGCCTCCCATTATTATTGACAGCCATCCAATAATGGTCTCTGGTGTCCTTAATTCTTCGGGAAATCCGCTCCAAGGCAAAATCCCAATCTTTGATTTCCCAGTTTTCTGCCCCGGGAGCCCGATACATAACCTGTTGCAATCGCGAACTATTAATGCTCTTGTTTTCTACGCCATTACGAATCTGCGCCAAAGCCCCCCCCTTGGGGCAAACCGAACCATGATTGATGGGGTGAGCCGTATCGCCTTCAACCCTGACCAATACATCATCTTCTGTATAGCAGACCAATCCACAACCACCGGAACAGTACGGACAGACCGTAGTCGTTTCTTTACCCCAGCGAATTTCTACCTGTTTGATATGACTGTCGACCAGTGGCTCCAGAGGGCCGCGAAATAGTCCTGCGGTTGCGAACAACCCTACAGTTCCGCCACTCAGTTTGAGAAAGTCTCTGCGGTTGATATCCCTGGACATGACAGATACTCCCGTCTGTTATGTTTTCATTCAAGCAACACCAGATACTCTTCTGGTATTGACTGCTTTAAAAGATTACACAGTGTAAAAGTTGCGAGGGGACGTATCCATTCAACACCTCCCCCCGCAACTTCTATCATTTTTGACCTGCTAACTGAGGTCGGCTATTGATTTCTTCAACAATTCTCTTACATAGTATGAGTTGTGAACACCTAGACTCCCGTCCTCAGAGATGTATATCCAGTTCCAGTAAGCGCCTACCTGATCTTCGGTAAACGTCTGGCCTGTAACCGGATGACCATCATGCATAACGCCTTGCTGTTCCAGCAACGCTTCAAGCTGAGCCAAAAGGGCCTTGGTCTCAGTCTGAACACCATGACGGTCGAAGGTAGTTAAACCGTCATGACAGCTTTGACAACCAGCCAGCGAGGCATTAAAGGTATGACCGCCGGCTTGAGTCGCCTTATCATCTGCCATATGACAGGTGACACAACCTCCGTCCACTTGAGTGGCGTGTGGATTGGGGTCATCAACCATCCCATAACCATTGACACTCAGCAACATCGTAGCTTGGGGGCCATGGTGAGGGCCGTAATGAGATGAACTGATTGAGGTGGTACCGCCGCCAGGTTGCGGAGCGGTTGACCTTGCCTGATGACATGAAGCACACAGATTACTGCTACCGGCATCATAGACCTTGCTGGAGTCTACCAGCAATTCGACCGGATCTATCGTGCGTAGCTTAAAGTCATCTCCGGAATAGGTCGTATGAATTTCGTGGCAAGCCCGGCAGTCGATCTGAGTGTTGTTGACTGCCGCTTCCACTGCGCTTGTAGAGCCTCCCTGTTCCTGCCAGGTCACGAAACCTCTCCCGGAATGGCAGGCCGTACAGTTGTCGCGCGCGCCCGCATAGTCATAAACGGTTTGCGTTGCAGTTTGAGGCGCGCTGTTGGCATGTACGGAATAACTGTACTGCGATCTTTTGGAGGTAATGAGGTTGGTCTCATTATGACAATCAATACAGGCTACCGTAGCGTCTTCTCCTGGTTCGCCAGGGGGCCCTTGCGGTCCAGCAGGCCCTTGCGGTCCCGCGACCCCTTGCTCACCTTGACATCCCACAAACACCAGGGACAATCCCAGTAACATCAATGCCCCAAGTAATGTGGTCACCACCCCTCCCCGAGTTTTTCTTGGCATTTTCGGGTCTCCTTTCTCTTTATTGGCTCTGCTCATCGGCAGAGAATAAAGCTGAGTGAGGGCAACTGCCGGCTGGCAGTAACAGGACCAAGTATACTTATGGTGATTAGTACTGTCAAGGATTTATTGCAATTAGTACTAATACTTTTTATATAGTAACAGGTGCGTTACTAACTATTATCATACTGGAAGTACTATGCTTTGCGCTGGCTCAAAGTTTCTTCCAGTATCTCTATTTCTTTTTTAATTCGCTGTTGCCGCCTTATCATCAAAGCGATATAGAAAAATACCAAAATCCAGATGACGGCAAATACAGCAAACAGATACTCGATATTATCCATTGCCTTCCTCCCTGATCATTTCAATTCGACGTTTGATATCGTCCAGCCTTAGCTCATCATTCCTCAGGGAAACTCTTTGTACCAGTAGTAGAGCGTAAAGACTGGTTACAGCGAGAAGACTTATCAATAGTGTCGCCAGCATTACCGGAGCCAGTCCACCTTCGAATATTACCGCACCAGGGTGCTGGGTTCCCCATAACTGGATGGCCAAAGCTACAATGGGAACATCAACAAAACCGATTATTCCCACCACCGCCGCGAAACGAGCCGCTTTTTCTTCTTCCCCGATAGAGGCACGAACCATAAGGTACGCTACATATATCAGCCATAAAACTAGTGAAGTCGTCAGTCTAGCGTCCCATGTCCACCAGACACCCCAAATCGGCTTCGCCCAGATTGACCCGGTTATAAGTACCAAAGAGGTAAATATGACACCGAGTTCGGCTGAAGCAGAGGCGATAACATCCCACTTCCTTTTGCGTTTCCACAGATACAGGATACTGGCGATGAGTACTACGAAAAAGGCGAGGAAAGCGACCCAGGCTACCGGAACGTGATAGTAAAAGATACGTTGGATTATGCCCATGGTCGCCTCGGTAGGTACTACAATGAAAATCATGACCAGACTTACCAGGACAGCAACCGCAGTCAGTCCCAGCAACCCATAACTCACCTTACTCCCCAATATCCGCATACGCTTACTCCTCCACAATATAGTTGAATATAAGATAGGGTACCGTTATGAAGATAATGTCGAACGCCCCAATGATCAACAGCCAGGATGATATATCTCCCCAGTCGCCCCCCGAAAGGGCTGACTCCGAAGCTTTTACGGCGGCAATTATTACAGGAACCACGACCGGAAGAAAAAGCACAGGTAAAACCATTTCCCTGGCCCGGGTATTGACAGCTAAGGCGGAAAACAAGGTCCCAACAGCGGCAAAACCGATGGTTCCCATTATCGTTACCAGGATAATTTTCGGGTCAATGACCGCGACATCAAATAACAGGGCAAAAACAGGTATGATTATGACTTCTACCGCAACCAGAAACAACGTCGTTGACAACATTTTCCCGAAGAATAGCGCCTCCCGGCTGATAGGTGACGCCAATATTCCTTCCAGACATCCGTTTTCTTTTTCAGGTATGAACTGACGGTTGAGAGCCAATACACCGGCGAAAGCGAAAGCTACCCAGAGTATGCCGGGGGCGACAGCTTCAATGACCGCGCGGTTTACACCGAAAGCGAAACTGAAGACGATGATGACCAGCAGTGAGAATACCAGTACCGAGACTATTATTTCGCGCGTACGGACTTCAGTGATAATATCTTTGTACAAAACCGCCCAAATCTTTTTCAAAGACGCATTCATACCTTAAAACCTGTCAATTGATAATACGTCTCCCGGCAGGATGAAGCGTTCAGGTTACTCTTAGGACTATCGAATACTGT
Organism: Dehalogenimonas lykanthroporepellens BL-DC-9; assembly: GCA_000143165.1. NCBI lineage: Bacteria > Bacillati > Chloroflexota > Dehalococcoidia > Dehalococcoidales > Dehalococcoidaceae > Dehalogenimonas > Dehalogenimonas lykanthroporepellens. The sequence continues at coordinate 410,448 of CP002084.1, read as the reverse complement.
CTTGCCTCTATTCAGCATAATAACGCGGTCAGCAATTTCCATGCCCCGTTCGAAGTTATGGGTTGTCAGTAAAATCGTTCTGTCCTGCTCCTGTAATATATTCCACAAAACGCTTATGGATTGCTGATCCAGGCCGGTTTCAGGTTCATCCATCAATAAAATCGATGGATTATGAAGAAGGGATCGGGCAATGGTAACTCGTTGCTGCATGCCACGGGAAAAAGTATCTACCCTGTCGTTCAACCGCCGGGTCATCCCAACCAAACCCGCTTTTTCAACTACTCTTGGCTCCAAATCATCAATGTCGTATAACCTGGCGTAGAACTCCAGATTTTCCCTGGCGGTTAAATTAGGGTACAAGAAACTGTGGTGAAACACCACTCCTATCTGCCGTCGAATAGCATCGGCTTCAGTCTTCAGATCGAGTCCTTGCATGAAAACCTTCCCTGAACTGGGTTTCATAACCGTGGAAAGAATCTTCAACAAAGTAGTCTTGCCTGCTCCGTTGGGCCCAAAAACGACAACCTTCTCTCCCCGGGCAATTTCCAGATCAATCCCCTTCAAGGCCGGGCGGTGATTGAATGTCTTAATAAGGCTTCTAACCAAAATGGCCGAGTGCCCCAAATCATCGGACTGCAATTACTACTGCTCCTCTCCCGACGCGCTACGTTTTCTTGAGTTTAATGCGGCCTTTTTCAAAGCATCTCGCTTCGCTTGATAGTCTGTCTCAGCGATGTCACCAGCCTCGTATTGATCATCCAGACGGGCAATACGATTCAACAGAGACGTGTAGTCATCCCCGGAGTCCCGAACTACCGCCTGCCCTTTCCTGTTTTGTCGTGAAATCAGAATAAAACCGGCAATTGCCAAAATCAAAGCTCCACCGACCACCAGAATGATTTGAGTACCATCTGTGCCCAAAGACAATTCTATTTCGACTATCTGCCCGGCGGGTATTGCGGTAGCGGTATAGTACTGATACGAGACATTCTCAATTACAAGCGGGTCTTGTCGAGTAAGGGGATCAGCACTCAAATTGTCGATGCCTTGAACCAGCAATTCATATCTAGCCTGTGGATAGGCAATATTTCTCTGGAGAGAGTACTTGGAACCCAACTCATGCAGATGATATGAATATGTGGCAGTCATAAAACCGGGGCGAATAGCCCCGGAATATACCAGCCCCTGATTAGTGAACGTGACCTGCCCGGAGATATCCCCCCCGACTTCGATCCCCTGGGCAATATCCGGCATCGGAAACAGCATGGTCAGCGAAGAGGTCCCGATTACTGCCCCAGAGCCGATAAAGGAATAGTCACCGGTATTTTCGATAATGAAAAACTCAGTTACCACGATTCCTTCGGATTCGGTGGTAATAATGGTATGTGACAATGCAATGCTTATGTCAGTATCGGACTCAGTCTGCTCGTACACAGTAATATCGGACTCGATGTCGGGGGATTCCCCTGAATAATTCAGCTCGTCACTGTAATAAATCGCCCCTTTATATTCAGCCGCGATATAGTATGAGATATTACTGTCCGTATCCAGCGAGGTGAATCGATAATTACCTTCTTCATCCGTTACCCCCTGAATAACCACCGGTTGCGGATTGCCAGGAGAGTATGCTTCCAGAGTTACCGCAGGGACTTCATCTATCTCCGCCCCCGGCGAACCGTTAACCACTTTCCCGGAAATCGTCCCGTTCTCTTCACCGAAAACCGGGTGCCCGGACGTCATCAGACCGATCAACAACAGCATCAGAATTAACGCTCTGCTTCGCACTTATTATGCCTCCTTAACGAGTGAACTTCTGACCGCAGTCCGGACAAAAGATCCCTTCGCTCTGCCTTCGGGCTCCACAATAGGCGCAAAACATTTCAGTTTTTTTATTGGCTCGCAGTCCGGCTATCTGTGCTTCGATATCTTCTTCATCATCACCGGCAGGCGAATCAGTTTGAATGTCATCAATTTCCCGGAGAATCGCCACCGCCCGGTTACGATAACGGGCTTCAAGGCGCTCATAATCCTCTCGGCTCAGCGTCCCCGAAGCGTAATCATTTTCCAGTTCCTTCAGTTGAGCGTAGATATGGTCGCGTTGATAATTAGCCTCGAACAAGTCCGTATCACCTGCTATGACCGGCTGTCTGATTGAACCAGCAACAAACGGATAGACTATCGCTATGAAAGCCCCTAATGTCATCAGAACCGCCAGGGCTATAACCATCTTCCCCTCCTGCAAAGCGAAATCAGGCGGTAACCGCCCGTCGATCGGGCCAGAAAGCGATCGTCCCGCCGATAACCAGAATGATACCACCAATCCAGATCCACAACACCAGTGGAATAATCCGGATTTCGAAAGCGGCGGCTCCTGTCTCGTCCCAATCCAAAAAGATAACGTAAAGGTCTTCAATAGCCGACCCGATAATACCGACTTCCGTTACCGGTTGTTGATAACTGTAGTGATATATCTTTTCAGAAACAATAGTGCCGATATTCCGGTCGTCGACCTGAACGGTCATTTCGGCAGTGATAACTTCTCGGCTGGGTGTGGTGTAATAGTTCAATTGCTGAAAGGTCAAACTGTATTCCTCTAAAGTTACGGTATCACCTTCACTGAGAACAGTTGAAGTCTTGGTATCGAATACCGTAGAACCGACAATACCCAGGGTCATCACCAGAATACCCAAGTGAACGATATATCCACCATATCTGGGCTTGTTCGACCAGATTAACCTGAAGAATGCCGCCAGGAAATTTTCTCCTTTGACTTTCTGGCGGGATACCGTTCCCTTAATCCATTCGGTGAGAATAGTCACCAAAACGAAGGCGACCAATGGGAATGCCACCAGCGCAGTCAAGTCACGAACACCGAAAGCAAACAATGCAACAGCCAGTAACAGCGCTAATATCAAAGGCCGCAGGAAGTTCTTTATCAAATTGCTACCCGAAGCTTTGCGCCAGCCGATTAGCGTACAGACACCGGCCAAACAAACGATGGCCAGAAAGATGGGGCCGTTGACCTGATTGAAGAAATCGGCTCCCAGATTAACTTCCGAACCTCCAAAATAACCCGATATGGCGGGAAACATGGTGCCGACGAAAACAGCGATCGTCGCTCCGACAAACAACAGGTTGGTCAGCAGGAAGGTGCTCTCACGGGAAATAAAGGATTCCATCTCGCTTTCACTGCGCAATTGCCTGCTTCGATACAACAAAAGGCCCAGTGACAATATCATCGTCAGGCTGATGAACGTAAGAAAGAAGGGATCAAGTCCGGTATCCCCGAAAGTATGGACCGAAGACAGGAATCCGCTACGGGTCATGAAGGTGCCGAAGATGCATAGTATAAAGGTAAAGATGATCAGGAGCATGTTCCATACTTTGAACATGCCGCGGCGCCGTTGCATCTTGATGGAATGCAGAAAAGCGGTACCCAGAAGCCACGGCATCAGCCCAGCATTTTCCACCGGGTCCCAGGCCCAATATCCACCCCATCCAAGCTCAACATAGGCCCACCACATGCCGATAATCAGCCCGATACCCAATATCAACCAACTAATAAGAGCCCAACGGCGGGAGATAACCAGCCATTCATCACCACTTTTCCCTTTTACCAGGGCCGCGATAGCGAAAGCGAACGGAACGGTAAACCCGGCGTACCCGAACAGAAGTGTCGGTGGATGAATAACCATACCGATATTTTCCAGTAGGGGGTTCAACCCGTTTCCTTCGACCGGAGTGAAAGGTAAAGTGGCGAAAGGATTGGCCACCACCAGCATCAGTAATAGAAAGAAGGCCAGCGTGCCCATAATAACCGCTGAAGCATACGGCACCAAATCACGGCCGACTCGATACCGGCCCCAGACGACGACCGCTCCAAAAACAGACAATAACCATGCCCAGAACAGCAGAGAACCATCATTGCCCGCCCAGAGAGTAGAAATCAGGTAGAGCAGGGGCATGTCGGTGGAGGTGTACTGAGCAACGTATTCTATCTCGAAACGGTGTGTGATTATCGCTACCAGCATTACGCCGACGGCGATGGTTACCAGAACAAAGGCGGCGTAGAGACCATTACGAGCGCTGGCCAGCCAGGCGGCATTGTTAGTTCGACCGCCGACTACATACGCTACCGAGGAATATAAAGCAACCAAAAACGCAATGAGAAGCGCGATGAATCCGATGTCAGCCATTATTGCCTTGCCCGTTTCAAGTTTCGAGAGCCGGTTCGTATTTGGATGCGCATTTGGTCATAATCGAGGTCGCTTCGAACACACCTGCGGAAGTAAACCTGCCTTCGACAACTACATCCGTATCTGGTTGAAAGGTATCGGGCACCGCCCCCTGATAGATAACCGGAATGGTGGGGGTTCCAAGGTTCACGTCCCGGATAGTGAAACTGATGCCCAGCCCCCCGCTTTCGGTATTGACCGAGCCAGGAACTACCGTGCCATTGACGCGAACGCTCTGGCTACCCAGTAATTCCTGCCTTTCCAGAAAGTCAGCTACCTCATAATAATACGTAGCCGAATTCATAAAACCTACCCAGCCAAGAGACCCAATCGCCAGAAACAGGATAATACCACCGATTATAAATTTCTTTTTACCCATCTGCACCACCTTTCAACTGGCGTCCGCCAGAACCCACACTGGCTGATGACATACGGTACAGTCATCCTGCGGCCTACCCAGATGACTTACCGGTGAAGGAATCTTACCATTAAGGCTGTGACAATCGAAACAGAAACCTATCCGCCCTTCCAGGGAATGAGGTGTTTTCACATAATCCGATTCACCTGTTCCAGCCAGGCGTGCCGGTGGCGACGGGACCAGTCCTGGAGGTGCTAATGAGACTATACCGGAATCCAGTGTATAGTCAAAATCGTTAAAGGTAATTATGTTCTGAATATTAGGCAGTACCCAGACGGTCACCGGCCCCATGACTACCATAAATACGGCCAATATAATCAAGGTGCGTTTCAGGCGCTTTACAAACAGGGTTCTTTTCATCATCATTTACCTGCCGGGTGGATTCCTTCAGCGTTGGCGGCCGCCCAGTCAAGGTCACGGTTTAGATGGCACGACAGACAGGCGAAATCGAGGGTAACATAGTCTTTGGCGAATTTCCCATCATCAGTGAACATCGAAGCATCCGGATCAGTATTTATCCGGAACAAATGAGTTCTGACATCCCCTTGATAAAGGCCAAGGCTTTGGCCGGAGAGCGTAGCCCGGGGCATATGGCAATCTTCACAATCGACTCCGACGACATCCATGGTACTACCGGTAAAATCATCTCTCACCTTGAGATGGCAGTCACCACAATCAATCTTTACCGAGAATTCTCCCTTTTTATGAGGGTCGTGGCAGTTGGCGCAATCGGTATATTGATGGGGTGAGGCCTGATGCTCATTATACTGACCATTTTTTAAAATATACCCGTTGGCCGCCGGTATCACATTCAGATTTTCGCCGGAGGTATGGCATCTTCCGCATAATGCGGCACTGTCATCAATAACAATGGTTTCTTTTTTCTCACCATTACCCTCAACGTGGTTGCCGGCCGGGCCGTGACAAGCTTCACATTGAACGCCTTCCAACTCCCAGGTACCGACGATTCCCGGCAAACCGCCCTGATTACCCTCAGGAGAGTAGCCTGTGGTATGACACTCGCCACAGGTGAAAGACACCAATTCATCGGGTTTATAATTCGACCAGGTTCCGGTCAGAAGATTATATTGATTATTACCCGGCCGCCCGCCGGCAGATGTAATTAAATAACCATTATTGTCGACATACAAAGTCTTCCAGGTGTTGCCGCCGATTACATAGCTTATAAGATCCCAGGCATAGCCAGCCGGAATGGGAATAGGATTGTTGCGAGCGACATCTGAAGTTTTCAACTTCCATGGGTTGCCGGACGTCACAAAATCGTTATGTATCGCGGGATGACAGTCAAAACAGGCATCAGAACCGACGTATTCGGCGCCAAGAGAATCGTGTGTAGCCTCATCCGATCCCTTATCCTGGTCGTCAAGGTCCTGAGAGCACCCTGCCAGAACAAAAATCAAACTCAGAAACAGGCCCGTAGCGCCAATTGCGGCCAATTTTTTACCCGTTTTATTTGCCATCCGTTAATCCGCCTTATCGTATTTTGATTCGGAACCTGATTGTCTGGATGTCAATGCTGGTTCGGCGTTTAACCGATACCAGGTCTAATTCTTTGGATATAGTACATGAGGCTTTTCAGCCATGTCAACACTTTTCAATGCGCCCGAATCGCCTGAGCAAGAAGGTAGTTTGGCAGAAATCCCGATTGCAGGATAGCCGCAGAACCAACTGTTTCCCTGGTGCTATTATTTATCACCGGCGGTTGCCATATTATTATTTTAACTTTTCCCGGTGCCCTTGCCAGTCGACTCACCGCAATAGGCACAGAAAGCGCCCGAACCCTTCAACGGCTGTCCGCAATAACTGCAGAAACGGGAACTCACTGTCGTCTCCCCCCTTTTCTCAGTCACAAGTTTAGTCTTTGTCTTGTTTCCGGATTTTTCCTGCCGACGCCTGGCGGCGCGACCGGTCGGCTTTTTCCCGGCCCGGTTCATCCAGAAGAAGAAAGCGCCGACGCCCAGTATCAGTATCAGGATGACCAGTACCGCCGTCAAAGCGTCCGAAGAACCCGAAGGTGAAATTGCCAGTGACGGGCGTTCGTCAGACTTGGTATAGGTGACAGCGTACTCCACCGGCTGAGTAGAATCCCCGTACGTGGTGTAAATTCCTGGAATTGAAAAAGCAGGCCATTGTGTGGTTTCTTGAAAGAAAATAACAACAAAGACTTTCAGGAGGTAACCACAACAATGGCCAAAGACAGGATGACACTTTTGGAACTGCTACGCAAGTCAGGGAGTGACGGTGATCTTGATTTTCTGAGAGAAGGGGTGAAGATGCTGGCCGAAGCGGTCATGGAGCTTGAGGTTAAGCAGAAGACCGGAGCTGAGAAACATGAGCGCAGTAACGGTCGTTTAACCTACCGTAACGGCTACCGGGGGCGTATCTGGGACACCCGGGCCGGCACGATACCCTTGGCGATTCCCCGGTTGCGGGACGGCAGTTATTTCCCCAGCTTGCTCGAGCCCCGGCGCCGGGCGGAACAAGCCTTGCTGGCGGTAATCCAGGAAGCCTATGTATTGGGCATCAGCACCCGCAAGGTGGAATCTCTGGTTCAGTCACTGGGGCTTAACGGGGTCAGTAAGAGCGAGGTATCGCGAATATGCGGGGCTCTGGACGATGAAGTGGAACGATGGCGCCACCGGCCTTTGTTATGGCGTTATCCCTATCTGTGGCTGGACGCGACCTACGTCAAGGTCAGGGATTCAGGGCGGGTGGTCAGTCAGGCGGTAATTATCGCCTACGGAGTCCGTGAAACCGGAGAACGCGAGATCATCGGGCTTGAGGTCGGCCCCAGTGAAGACGGTGTATTCTGGAAAGAGTTTCTGCGGGGGTTGGTCAGCCGTGGTTTGAGCGGGGTGATGCTGGTAATCAGTGATGCTCATCTGGGACTGAAGGAAGCCATCAGCACGGTACTCACCGGGGTATCGTGGCAACGCTGCCGGGTGCACTTCATGCGCAATGCGCTGGCCAGAGTGCCGCGGGGCGCCCAGGCTATGGTATCTGCCGCTATCCGGACCATCTTCGCTCAACCTGACCGCGACAGCGCTTACAGCCAGCTCCGCCGGGTAGCCGATAACCTCAGACTCCGATTCGGTCCTGTGGCCGACCAATTGGAAGAGGCAGAACCGGATATCCTGGCCTATACCGCCTTCCCCCGGGAACACTGGCGGCAACTGTACTCTACCAATCCCCTGGAGAGACTGAACAAGGAAATCAAGCGCCGCAGTAATGTGGTCGGCATCTTTCCCAACAGCCAATCGGTAATCAGGCTGATTGGGGCGGTGTTAATGGAACAGCAGGACGAGTGGGAGGTCGGACGACGCTACTTTTCTTTGGATTCGATGAAGAAAACGCTGGAAGGGGCGCAGGAGGAACCCCTGATCATGGCTTTACCAGCTTGATTATTCGGGAAACCACCAATGATGAATTTACACCACTTGACGGGACACTACCACCGGCTGTCCTTCGGGCAGGGTTGTATAGGTAAACAGATGTGACAGAAAACCCTCGGAATCGGTGAAAGTATTTCCAGCCGGCGACACACGGAATTCGGACGATGCCCGCGGCTCCTGGACAATTACCTCAAGCCCGGATACCGGATACAGAAACCTATATTCAAAATCTATCGATTTATCCGGATAGCCCGTTATCTGCGAAGTGTAAAACTCTACCCGGAACGTCTTCTCGGTTACCAGGTAACTGATAACATCCCAACCGTGAGTCCCCGATGCCTCCCTGTTCGGCGGGCCGCCGCTGTATCGTCCCTGAACGTCCTTGGAACCGGCCGAATACATCTGAGCGTCGGCGGGTACCAGAAAACGCACCTCAGCCGGGGCGATGGTACCGGTGATATCACCTTCAACCATAATCAGCAGGCGCGGATCGTCATATTCCGGATAAATCCAGATGGTGACGTTCTCATACCCGGTGATTTCTTCACCATCTGCGGCCATAACAATCCCGGCAGACCCGGACAATAATCCCACTGTGACCAGACAAGCCGCCAACAATCGCCCGAAGCGTTTCAACGCGATTACCTCCTGTTCTGTTGTCATGGTGGTACTAATACCATTTCAGCTTAAACTATTTTTTTTCGCGACACAAGTCTAACCCCAGTCCCGGGAGGCCGGAGGCTTTTCCAGCGCGGTAAAAGACCTGACCTGCTCAACTACCAGATTACAGGCGCCTTCCCGCCGTGACAGCCGACCGCTGACTATCAGAAAAGGCGCCTTGAAACGGGATTCATGGCGATGATAAACACCGGGGAAAACCATCAGCGGTATATGGCCGAACTCATCTTCCAGAGTGATGAACACCACCTTGCGATGAGGCCGCTGGCGGCGGATAACCAGACCGGCGGTCGTCACCTCGGCGCCATCTTTCATGGCGGTGATTTCCCGGCTGGTACTGACCGAGCCGCCGAAGCGCGGTCTCAAACCGGCCATTATATGGCCGGCCGGGAACAGCCCCAGAATGCGATACTCTTCCTGCATCTTTTCCCAGTGACCGGGATTTTCCAGTTCGACCATATCCTGACGCACCGGCAGAGGCAGAAACAGCTGGGAATTTACCGGCCGATAGCGAAGCCCTATTTCCCACTTCACCTGACGCCGATTACTTTCCAGTGAATCAAAGGCACCGGCGCCAGCCAGCGCCAGAGCCGTTTCCTGTAATACTCCGCTACGCTCCAGAAAATCACCGACATCCCGATAGTCACCACCTCGTGTCCGGGCGCTCACAATGGCTTCCGCCGCGGACTGGCCCAGGCCGGTTACCTGGCGGAAACCCAGCCGGATGGCACCTTCGTCAATGGTGCATCCCGCCGCGCTGAGATTGATATCCGGGCCCTTCACTCCGATGCCGTGACGCCCGGCATCCTCCTTGAGCGTTTCCAGATTGTAAAAACCCATCGGCTGTTGATTGAAGATGGCGACATAGAACTCCAGCGGATAATAAAGTTTCAGCCATGAAGCCTGGTAGGCGGTTACACCGAAAGCGAAGGCGTGGGATTCAGGAAACATGTACTGCCCGTTGAATTTGCGCCAGACGGCTTCAGCGGCCGATACCCCGACGCCGCGCTCGGCGGCGCCGCTCATGAACATCCGGTGATAACGACTCAGCATTTCCTGATTGTGCCGGCGACTGAAGGCCCGGCGAAGCTGGTCGGCGACACTCGGCGACAGACCGGCCACGTCGATAGCCAGCTGGTTGACCTGGTCCTGAAAAAGGACGATACCGAGGGTGCGCTCCAGCGCCCGCCGCTCCAGCGAATGGTTATAGACCACCGGCTTGCGTCCGGCCCGGCGGGCCAGGTATTCCTGGACGCCGCCGTTAACGCCGACGCCGGGGCGCACCGCCCCGACTTCATGGGCCATGTCCAGCAGGTTGCGCGGCTTCAGCCGGGTGATGGTCTGCATCTGGGCGGCGGACTCCACCTGAAAAATACCGATGGTGTCGCCCCGGCACAGCATGTCATAGACGGCGGGGTCAGCGAAATCGATCCGGGACATATCGATGAAACGGCCGGTACGCCGTCTGATAAGTTCCACCGCTTCCTGCATCTGAGACAGAGCTCCGAGAGCCAGAAAATCTATCTTGACACATCCGGCGTCATCAATGCTGTCCTTGTCCCACTGGCAGACGTAACGCCCGGCCATGGCGCCCCGCTGTACCGGGACGATATCAGTCAGAGGGACCGAAGAGATAATCATGCCGCCGGGATGCTGGCCCAGATACTTGGGGAAACCGTCCAGTTCAGCGGCCAGCGCTATCAAATCCCGCCACCCGGGAGCGTCGACTCTGTCCCGAAAACGCGACGCCCGGCTCATCTTTTCCTTAAGTTTAGCGGCACTGCCCCATTCCACATAGCGAGCCAGCTGGTCTACCTCTTCCGGCGGCAGACTCAGAACTTTGCCCAAATCCCGCACCGCGCCTTTTATCTGGTAAGTGGCGATGGTACCGGTCAGGGCGGCATACTTCCAGCCCCATTTGCGATGGGTTCGCAGAATAAGCTCCTCCCGGATACTGCGGGGAAAGTCCAGGTCGATATCCGGAACACAGCCCAAAGCGTCTTCCGGCAGAAAACGCTCCAGCGATAACCCGTACTTGAGCGGGTCTATATGAGACAGCCCTATCAGATAACCGATGAGCAGTGACACCGATGAACCGCGGCCCCGCCCCGGCGGATTCTCCTCCAACGGTACATCCGCCGTGGTCAGCCCCTGCTCTACCATGATTTCCCGCCCCAGCCGGATGACATCATGGTAAAGCAGAAGAAAACCAGCCAGACGATGACGGGCCACCAGCCGAAACTCCTGGTCCAGCCGTTCCCTGACTGCCGCCGTTATACTGCCGTAGCGACGCACCGCGGCTTCCAGACAGAGTTTTTCCAGATAGCTTTCCGGAGTGAACCCCGCCGGCGCCGGATAATCCGGCAGGTCATAACCGGACTGGGCTGTCAAATTGAATTCACAACGCCGGGCGATGCGGACGGTATTAGCCACCGCCTCGGGGCAACCGGCAAAGCGAGCTTCGATTTCCGCTAACGGACGCAGATGAAACTCGGAGTTCGGCCGCCGCTCATGATGACAGGCCTCCAGGCTTTTACATGACCTGACAGCGACCAGGCAGTCCTGCAACCGGTGCCGCTCCCGGAGATGATAGTGCGCGTTACCGGTGGCTACCACCGGAGCTCCTGTTTCCCCGGCCAGGCGTACCAGCCGCCGATTGCGCTCAGCATCGCCGAAAACCAGGTTGTTCTGGAGTTCGATGAAATAATTGTCACTGCCGAACCATTCCTGATACTGCCGCACCAGTTGCCGGGCCCGCTCATCACAACCGGCTGTCGCCAGTAGCGACAGCTCTCCCCGCGGACAACCGGACAGGGCTATCAGGCCGGCGGCGTGCGCCGCCAGACGTGCTGACGGAATCTGCGGGGAATTGCGTTCCCCGGTTTCATGGCCGAGGGTTATCAAACGGCAGAGATTACGGTACCCTTCCTGATTTTCCGCCAGCAGTGTCAGGTGATAGCCGCCTTCAACAGTGACCTCGGCGCCGATGATGCCGGACAGGTTCATCGACCGCGACAGGTGGGAAAAACGCATGGCACCACACAGATTGTCATGGTCGGTTATTGCCAGAGCCCGATAACCCAGTTCGCCGGACCGGGTGATAAGTTCCTCCAGTGAGGAAGCCCCGTCGTGAAATGAATAATAACTGTGGCAGTGAAGTTCGGCGTAGCTCATGATTTCTGGCCTGAATATTTATTGGCGACCGGAACTACCGAGTCAATAGCTCTGGTGATACCAGCCGCCGCCGGCAAGGTCATGGAACAGGGTCAACCGCTGGCCGCCGGCAAGCATGACGGCGTAGTAACGACGTGACAGCGGCGCGGGGCGCCACCATTCGTCATCCAGCCGCCAGGTATCTTCAATGACCGCCACCTGTAGCCAGCGGCGATGGCGCCTGACCGCCAGCGGCTGATAGTCAGCGTCGGCCCGGATTTCCAGCGGTTCCGGCAGATTTACCGCCCTAAGGGTATCAACGTGTAACGTCTTTCCGGAATCCGTGACCACGGTTCCACCTCCTCTACCCTGAACAACGGGGGCGTCCCCATCCTGAGTTCCAACTGCTGAATATCGCTTTCCAGCTTGTCCGATGACCGGACTTCGGTGAAGATACTGCCCTGGTGACCGCCCGGCCGTCCCAGCCGGACGACCTTCAGCCCCAGTTCCTCCACCGGACCGGGCTGAACACAGTACTCTACCACCTGCCTGATACGCTTGAGCGCGCCGGCCGCGGTCATAGCCGGTTCCTTGAAATGAACCGCTTTCTGCCAGTATTCCCCGCCAGCGGTACGGCTCCACAGCTCCACACAACGAATACCGACCCGGGCGGGACCGAAGCGGGCGAAAGCCCGCCCCAGCAGGGCTTCCACCGCCAGCATTATCACCTCGAGGGATATCGCCGGCGCCGGCAACAAGGTGCTTTCTTCTATGCTTTCTTCCCGCAGGCGCGGATAAAGCGGCGTATCGTCCCGGCCGCAGGCCAGTTCCCATATCCGTCGTCCTTCCGGCCCGAACTGGGCTTCGAGTTGCGGCCGGGTCAGCGTAGCCACCTGCCCCAGACGCCGCAGACCGAAATCCCGCAGACGGCTCTTTATCTTCGGTGACACCGGCAGAACATCACATGACAAGTCAGCGATTCCGGCGGCGATATCCCCGAACGCGGCCGACTTAAAAGCGCCGGGAGCGACGGCCATGGCCATGAGTCTGGCAGGAAATTTGCCATCGGCGATGCCGAACCGGGCCTCGAAGGTTTCCGGTAGCGCCCGCCGTACCGCCTGTATCAACAATCGTTCTTCGGGATAAAGCCGATCCAGGCCATCACAGCCGATGTAGATATCACCCGGCAAATTGCCTTCCACCAGCGGGCTGACCTGCTCCAGCCTGTCCATGACGCGTCCGAAAATCTCCCGATAAAAGGCCATATCGGCCTGAAGAATGACCGTTTCCGACTGGCGGGACAGCGCCTGTTGTAACGGCATATCCTGTTCCACGCCGTCGATTCCCGGTGAGTAATCAAATACCGTCTTCCGGGAACCGGAAGCACAGGTAATCACCGCCGGGCGACCGGCCAGATCAGGGCGACGCTGTAATTCACAGCGCCAGGCGAAATGAGACAGCAGAACACAGCACAGTTTCATGATCCTACCCGGTGAAAAGCTCAGTCCAGCTTGCGGATGATGCCGATGACCCGACCCTGAATCTCGACATTGCCGGGGTCACAGAAAATGGGCTCCATATAGCGATTGGCCGGCTGAAGGCGAATGCGATTGCCTTCACGGTAAATCTTCTTGAGAGTCACCTCGTTGCGATCCTGAAGCCAGACCGCCACCATGGCGCCGTCCTCGGCAGTACCGGTCTGGGTCAGCAGAACGGTATCGCCGTCATCCACCAGGGCATCTATCATGGAAGTACCGCGCACCTTGAGCGCGAAGACATTGGTGCGCCCGCGCAGGATATCGTCGGAAACCTCCACCATTTCCTCCGGAGTCAGATTCCAGGTATCGTTTTCCGGCAAGGCGATAGGCACGCCGGCGGCGATGATGCCGAGCAAAGGCACCGCTTTCAGCGACCCGCCGGCGCGAAGCGGCAGAGTGATACTCCGCGACACCCCTTTCATGCGGGCGATAAAGCCTTTCTTCTCCAGAACATCCAGGTAATACTGCGCCACCGGGGCCGACTTGAGGCCGCACCCGTCAGCGATATCCCTCACCGAGGGCGCATAGCCATGGCTCTCCATGAACCGGCGGAGATAATCCAGGACTTTCCGTTGTTTTTCCGAAAGGGCTGACATGACCCACCTCTATAACAAATGTTATATATTACATATGTTATACTATGCCCGGGGGATTGTCAACAGTTTTTTTGAAAATCCTGCTGTCACCGACCCGGACGGATGGTTATAATGGAAGGACTATGACGGGAGCTGTTCATATAGGACTTCGGGGTGGAGTTACCCCCGGGGAGAAGGCACCTGGAAAGGATATTTTTATCCGCCCGGCACCCGCAACGAGCTGGGGTTTTGCGGCGGTCAGGGTCGGTGGAGCCGCAACCGCCGGACGGACAGTATACGCCTTTTTCAACAATCACTGGCAGGCTTATGCGCCCCACAACGCCCGAGACCTGATACAGATACTGCAACCGGGATTGATATGACCTTTCATCCGGCTTTGAGTACTTCTTGGGATCGGATGACCGGGACAAAGAAAGCAGGCACAGCCTTCCCAAGAGACGAAGTGGCATGGGCAACCGAGATTGCTTCGCGGCCTGCGGCTGACTCGCAAGGACGGGGTATTTTTGGTTTTCAGCTTTTTAGGGGCATCGTGATTGATTCGACTTACTGATAAAAGCGAAGGAAACGAATACCCTATTTTCAGCTTTGACGGCAGATGCCTCAAACGTAGCGACATTTTTAAGAAACAATTCAAACAATCCGCCTAAGTTGTCCGGCATCCGGAACGGGAATGGCGTTGCCGGGATTTTGCTGAATGACGTATATATGTTCGTAATAACAAGACTGATTCTAGCGCTCTTATTAACGTAATGTCAACGGGGAAATGGCACAACCGGCAACACTAACGGGTAAGGGTTTTGCCGACGGTTGTCCATGGTGCGCCGGATGGAACCAGCCGGCCATCAATGCCGGGAACCATTTGGTGGCAATGGTCACCTCATCGTTTTTCCGGCCGGCTTCTACCAGAGCAGAAGCCAGGGCTTTTTCAGAACGACCGAAGCCGTACAGTTCAGAGGTATCGAACCAGTCTATGCCGCCTTTGAGGGCTGTCTACCTGTTTTATTTATGTCATCCTGTCTGAGGCTCCGCCAGTAAGAGGTACCGATGAGACGCCCGGACAACTGCCAGCTCCCCAATACAACCGCGGATACCTCCGGGCCGGTTTGCCCCAGCTTGCGTTTGGTTTGCATATTCGGCACCTCTGTTTATATTTCGGCTTTCGGGAATGATATCATAATGGCAACAAGCCGGAAACAAAAAGGATACTGACATGACCTTCGACAAGTCACGAATCGACAGCCAGGATTGGGAACTGCTGGAGGCTTCGGCCAGGATTGATAAAGATCAGGCGAAATCAGGTCTCCGGGGACTGACCGGCGGTTTGGACCATGTGATAATCAACACCCAGCCGGACCGACTGAATGACGCCGTAACCGAACTGCTGGCAACCACCGGACTTGTCTGTACCGAGGCTTTCGAAGATGAATCAGCAACAACCTATGTGCTGACCCGGCCCGGGTCGGCCGACTTCCTCCTGAGAGCCCGCAAGGCCGACAAACCCTTCCGTCATTTCAATCAAGCGCCGAAAGCCCGCCACCTGCCGGACACGCGTCTGGAAACGCTGGTTTTCAGTTGCGCCGACCTGAAAAAATATACGGCAATCGCCGGTGCCCGGGGAGTTCGGTTCCTCTCCGGGGAAAGCTTTCCGGGTAATAATTCGAGATTCATTCAAACGGTACCATCAGCCTGCACCGGTATTTCGACCGGCTTCATTGAGCGAAGCGTCGCCCGACACCGGTATCAGCCAGCCGAGGCGACTGAACTCCCCCTTCCGTCAAAGCCTGACCTGCCGTATCTGCCCAGTATCGGCCGTCTGGACCACGTTGCCCTGCGGGTAACCGCCGGCGAAAGAACTGCCGCCATCACCGAATTCATGGAGTTGACCGGGTATCGTTTCAGCTTCGCTATTTATGTCAGAAGCCTGAACTCCATCACTTCGGTCACCCGCGTATCGCCGACCGATTTCGCCCTGGTGTTCACTTCCGGTATCCCCGGCGAATCCCCGTCCGATACTCCCGGCCCCACCGAGCAGTTCGTCAGGAATTACGGCAAACGCGCTCATCACATGGCTTTCGATACCAGCGATATTGAGGAAACCTTCACCGGACTCAGGAACCAAGGTGTCGAGTTCATGCTGAACCTGGCCGGGTCGGAATCGGAAGGATTGAAGCAGACCTTCACCCAACCGTCGCCCCATACCTTGCTGGTAACCGAATACATCCACCGTTATGGTGCTTTCGACGGCTTCTTCACCAGGAGTAACGTCGAAGTGCTGACCCGGGCGACGGCAGGGCAGTAACCACATCAGGCCTACCCTGTTATGAATAACATTCTCTACTCGACGGCGGAGAACACTGCCCTCTTAAGCGAGCCGATGAACAGGGAGAGTTACCTGAGCTGAGCCTGCTCGTTGAAAAACGAACGATATCCCATCTGCAGGACGATTATTACCGAAAGGGCGACCGCCCCCAGGATACCCAGCATCATGGCTATCTGATAGGCGATTGCCGTGGTCGGCGTGACTCCCGCCAGTATCTGACCGGTCATCATCCCCGGCAAAAACACGATACCCATGCCGAGCATGGAGTTAATGGTGGGCATTATGGCCGAGTCGAAGGTACTGTCGATAATCTTACCGGTGGCGTTTTTAGGGGTCGCGCCCAAAATAAGCGCTTCTTCTATCAAGTGTCGCTGACTTTCCATATTTTCGGTCAGTGACTTGACTCCCAGGGACAGGGCTGTCATCGAATTGCCTATGAACATACCGGCGATGGGAATGAAATACTGCGGGTTGTACCAGGGGGTGACGCCAATCACCACCAGCAGAAAGAACACCAGACAGACCGAAGTTCCAGCAATCATAGCCAGAGCGATAACCCGCTGAAGATACGGCGATAAGTATCCCCTGAACTTCCTGATAACCGTATAGATGGCGAATAGTTCCATCAACACGATGATACCGAGGGTGATGGCGGGGTGGGGATTATCGAAAACCAGAACCAGTACGTAGCCGACCAGCACCAGTTGCAGTGTCATTCGCAGGGTAGCCAGGACGATTTCCTGCTCCCGGCCGATGCCTCTTTTACGGACAATAAAAAGAACGACGACGACGAAGATATAGGCGGCGGCAACCTGCCACAACGTCAGTTCAATGATTCCGTTCATAGCCGGCTGACCCCGCCGATAAGGCCGCCCGGGGTGACATCGATGATGACATCCGAGTATTTTTCAGCTACCGTCCCGGAGTGAGTGACAAGCACCATGGTTTTTCCGGATTCTTTTATATACCTGGCCAGCATATCATGCAGGGCGACAGCTGTTTCCTCATCCAGGGAAGAAGAAGGCTCATCCAGAAGGCAGACCTCCGGGTCGAGAAGCAGTACCCGGGCCAGAGCCATGCGCTGTTTCTCGCCGCCTGACAGCTTACCGGCCGGGGCGTCAAGCGGTTTATCCAGCCCGACCTGTTCCAGAACCCCTTTCAACCGGCTTTCATTCGCTGGTTGTTCCCGGCGTAACACCAACCCGGCATTCAAGTTTTCCTCCAGCGTACCCGGGAAGACTGCCGGGTTCTGGGACAGCAGAACTACCCGCCTGCGATGTGCCACGGAATCCAGAAGAGCCAAATCCTGTCCGTTCCAGTTTATACGGCCACGGGTGGGGGATATCATTTTGTTCAAAAGCCTGAGAATGGTGGTTTTACCACTGCCGCTGGGGCCGATAAGCGTGGTTATCCGCCGCTCTTCGATATCGAGCGCCGGGATTTTCAGAAATCCGCCATATTCGATATTATCGAAGGTAAACATTGGTATTATCGTCTCCGGAATGTCTTTTCCTGGCAGAACATCCGGCAACAGACCTGCCCTGCCGTCTTACTCACCCATGACCTTGAGCACGACCCGCTTACGCCGACAACCGTCGAATTCCGCGTAATAAACCTGTTGCCAGGGACCAAGGTCAAGCCGGCCATCGGTCACCGGAATGGTCACCTGGTGATGTACCAGCAGGCTTTTGAGGTGAGCGTCACCGTTGGTTTCGCCCGTGGCATGGTGACAGTAATCCGACCGATAAGGCGCCAGATTATCCAGCCATTCATCGATATCGGCGATGAGTCCCGATTCAGCGTCGTTGACATAGACGCCGGCAGTAATGTGCATGGCTGAAACCAGAACGAAACCTTCCCGTATGTCGCTTTTGACGACCAGTTGTTCAACCTGGTCGGTGATGTTGATGTATTCACGCCGGTGGCGGGTTTCGAACCAAAGGTATTCGGTCAATGTTTTCATACGCAAATAAACGCCTTTGTCTTAACTTCAGGTTATTAGTATAACACTCAGGGAGAATGAACCGCCCGCTCGGTCACATATTGGGTTAGTGAAAGAAAATAGCCATATCAACGGCACTGACAAGGAATTAAAGTTCTTAAGGCGTCGCCTGCTGTTGAGCATAGTGGTAGCGCATACGGGATTCGAACCCGTGATTTCTGCCTTGAGAGGGCAGCGTCCTGGGCCGCTAGACGAATGCGCCGTGAAGAGGTGGCTGGGGATCCAGGATTCGAACCTGGGTATGCAGATTCAGAGTCTGCTGTCCTACCGCTAGACGAATCCCCAACGCGCGAAGGCCATTATAACGAAACCGGCCAGACTCACGCAACCGCGAAAGTCAGGCCGGGCCCGGTTTTTACGTTGTGCCGTTATGGTTTAGACAGGGTTGTGGGTCATGAAACCCCAGAAAATGACGTAGGAAAGACCGAAAACGACGAAAGCCGTACCGGCAACGACAGCCAGAGCAACCAGATTGTCAAGTAAACCTTTCAATTCCCGCCTCCAGAATCGATTTTTACCTATGATAATCCTTCCCGGCCGATTAGTCAAGGATTTAGTGCGGAGGGACTAGTACCGGCTGGAATTGACACCTGAAGGTTCACGGTCTATTCTAAACTCTGATGAGCGATTACGAAGAAATACAGGCACGGCTGGGTGTGCGGTTTGCAAACCCGGCAATTCTGGAAACGGCGCTGATTCACAGTTCCTTTGTGAATGAAACCGCCGACCAGTCTATCAGCCATAACGAGCGTCTGGAGTTTTTAGGCGACGCGGTACTGGGTATGTGGATTGCCGAGCGGCTGTTCCGGGATTTCCCCGATGAGCCGGAAGGAACCCTGACCCGCTACCGGTCCCTGCTGGTGCGCCGGGAAACCCTGGCCTTCATCGCGGACGAATTGCAGTTGGGGGAGGCGTTGTACCTGGGGCGCGGTGAGATACGTTCCGGGGGGCGCCGCAAGCCGGCTAACCTGTCCCGGGCGCTGGAAGCGGTTATCGCGGCTGTTTATCTGGACCGGGGATATGATACTACCGGTCAGGTAATAGACCGTCTCTTCGAGAGACATTTCGCCGACCTGCCCGGCATGGCGGCGGCGGCTGACAGCAAAAGTCATCTCCAGGAAATTGTCCAGGGACGATATCACACCCCGCCGGAGTACCGGATTATCGAAGAAAACGGTCCTGATAACGCCCAGTCGTTTACCGCGGAAGTGATTGTAAACGGCCAGGTACGCGGCACCGGACGGGGCTCCCGTAAAAAAGATGCTGAAACCGCCGCCGCCCAGGAAGCCCTGGAATACTTCAGAAACACTTTACACCTGGAATAGGCTTTGCTAACATTGAAGACAATTCGTATCTAAAAGAGGACCGAAACTATGGGACAGAGAGACAAGGGTGGTCGGGAAACCAAGAAAGCCAGGAAAGACGCCAAAAAGCCGTCGGTAACGAGCGAATTCATCGCGCCGCCTCCTCCGGTCGAGGTTATCAAAAAAGGTAAGAAAATCAAGGAATAGCACCCTCTTTCATGAATACCGCCGTTAAGGCCATTGTCCAAGGGCGGGTTCAGGGCGTCGGTTTCCGGTTGTTCGCCGCGCGGGAAGCCTCCCGCCTGGGGGTCACCGGATACGCCGCCAATTTACCTGACGGTTCGGTGGAGATAATAGCCGAGGGCACCGAAGAAGCCGTTGCCGCGTTCCTGACGGCAATGAAACAAGGCCCACCGATGGCCAGGGTCGACCGGTTGCGCACAACCACCGTCCCGCCGACCGGCGGACATGACGATTTCAAGACTATTTGATTTCGGGCTGATTGCCGTAAAAAACCGGAGATCCGGCTTTTTTGTTTCACAGATTCGGTAAATCTAGAATTCGACTTCTTCTCGACCGAGCTTGATATTTTCGATGTAATCGGCCTTGATACCCAGACTTTCGGTCACTTCCAGATCAACGTCAAAAGGCTTGCCGATGAATATCTTGCCGACGTCTTCAGCCGTGCCATGTACCGGGTCACCGTCGGAAACGAACTTCTGCCGCGCTTCGGTTATGCCCATATCGAACGGAAGCGTGAAGTAAAGATCGGCCAGTACCTTATCCAGCCCCATGGCGTACAGATTATTCCAGCCGTCGCGTAACCCGCCGTATTTCACTACCGGCAAGAGTGACATCAGGTTGGCAATTGTCATGTGACCCTGTCCCTTGACTACTTTGAGCGGTGACACGCTGATAAGATAATCGGAGGCCAGTATGATGTTGGGCACCCAGAAGGTGGGAATTATAAACGGTTTGGTCAGCGGATTATCCACTTCCACCCAGTTTGAGTCCTTGACGTCAAGCATCAACACCCGCGGAAAATCATAAGTCAGGCTCTGATAGACCTGTTGAATAGGCGCACCGGTGGGCGTACCCTCCAGAATGATGATATCAGCATCGCTGATCCAGCGAATACCCTTGATTATTTTAGCCATCAGCTCACGGCTGGTGGACACCGGATAACCGGCAGGATGGTGAGCGCAGGGTTTGATAAGAACCCGGCGGGCGCGGGAGATGGACTCCGGCGCTTTGAACTCGAACTGAGCGGCATCGTGTATCAATTTATTTCCCTTCTCGAATCGGAATTTCGTTCATTCATTCGATTTCCCGGAGGTAATCGGTACCACCGGCGTTCCGGCGGCTGTCCGCCGGGCCAGGTCGAGGTCGTTTTCATCGTTAATATTGAAAAACGAACGCCGCTCCGGGTCGTATTTTTCTATTTCTGCGGTATCTACATAGCGCGTCCGCACCCGGCGGAACAGTTCGTTAACGCTGTAAATACCTTCGTCCAGCAGATACTTGGCCTGAATCAGGCATTTGCGGCCGTAGACGGCGTGCAGAGGCTCTACCTCCCGCCCCGTCCTGGGTACCGCCACATCATATCCGGTGGCCTGTTCAGCCAGGTAACGCAACAGAGCCGGATTCAGAAACGGCATATCGCAAGCCACCACCAGGTTCTTGTCCGACCTGGAATTCAATAACCCGGTATAAATACCGACCAGCGGACCGCGACCTGGAAAAGCGTCGATGACCATGCGCACGTTGTCGAAATCTTCAAGACCCAGGTCAGTGTTATGCGGCCCGGTAACTACGATGATTTCGCTTTGCAAAAAAAGAAGGCTTGAGACAGAACGTTGTATCAAGGTCTGCTGGTTTATCTTCTCAAGCGCTTTGTTACGGCCGAGCCGCAACCCCCGGCCCCCGGCCAACACAATACAGCTTAAATCCAAATCACGGTTTCGGCTTAACTCAAGCCGCTCCTAATATTCTATTTTACCATAATAGTCAATAGTATTAGCTAATGTTATTCGGATTTTTCCCCTTTCCTCGACCATATCCCTTCTGAAACCATGGCGTAGTTTGACATGATTTACGGCTTAATCCATCATTGAACATCCATTTATTGAGAGGTTGCCTTGGATCGACAACTGCTGTCCGGTAACGAAGCTATTGCCCTGGGCGCGGCGCACGCCGGCATGGCCGCCGCCGCGACGTATCCAGGCACACCGTCCACCGAAATACTGGAAGCCGTGGCCCGGTTTCCGGGTATTTATATAGAGTGGACCTCCAAAGAAGCGGTCGAGGTATCCACCGGCTTCTGGTCTACCCGCGTCCGTGGCTGGCTGGTCATTATCGCCGCGGACAATCCAGGCATCCCTTCATCTCAAAACGAACAGTGTCCCCGCAATTATGCCTGACTGGGCCGGGTGCCATGCCTGGAGCTGGCCCCTGACAATGGAATGACTGTCCCGACTGGCCGAATAAGACAGTACCGCTGTTTGTAACAACCCTGTTCAAGGCAACGGTTAACTGATGATTATCGCCAGCGGCATTGCCTATCATTACGCCCGAGTAGCCTGCGGTGAATTCATCAGCTGGAGGCTGACAGGTTTATTGTGGCACAAGCTCCCGAGGCGTCAATAGAGTCATCAACGAAACCGGTTATGTTATAATCCGGGTAACTCTGAACAATGGGAGGCAGATATCATGTGGTACGGCTGGAACGAAGGAATGGGATGGATGATGGTCTTCGGCGGACTGTTCAGTCTGGCCTTTCTGGTCGGGCTGGTGCTGTTGGTCATCTGGGGCGTCAATCAGATCACTCGCCGGCCTTCTTCACCGACTGACAACTCGGCCGATGGCGCTCTGGACATTGCCCGCCAGCGGTACGCTCGTGGTGAGCTTTCACTAGAGCAGTTCGAGGAGATCAAACACAACCTGACTAAAAGCAAATAACATAGATACATGACTGAAACACCGGAATTACCTGACGAACAACCACCGAAACCGGTACTGGTGCTGGGCGTCGGCAACATACTGCTGGGCGATGAGGGTGTCGGCGTGCGGGTAGCTGAAAAAATCATGGAATACCCCCTGCCCGATGATACTGAGGTCATCGACGGCGGGACTTCCCAACTGGTCATCGTCGATCTGATTCGCGGCCGCAGAAAGGTTATCATCGTCGATGCCATCTGTGGCGACGGGTCGCCAGGCACGCTGTACAAATTCGGCGTCGCCGACTTGCAGGCGGCCGCCGGTTCCATGCGTTCCGCCCACGACATGGGGGTGACCGAGGCGGTTTTCTTTCTCAGCCTGACCGGAGAACTGCCCGAGGACTTTACCTTCTTTGGAGTAGAGCCCGGCAGTCTGGAACCGTCGCTGGAATTCACTCCGGCGGTGGCGGCGGCCATGCCGCGACTGACCGAACTGGTGCTTGAAGCCGCCGGCATTCCCGACCACAGGAACGGCTGAACGGTTTGAACCCGTCCCCGGCTGGGTTATAATGTTGCTAATCACTATACAGGGGGATTGATATGGGTTACGAAGCCAAAGATTTCAGCGGTCTAACGGGCATGCCCGGTTTTTCGGACAAGCTCTTATCCAATCATTTCACTCTCTATCAGGGTTATGTCAAAAACGTCAATAAATTGCTGGAGACCTTGCAGTCGCTGGCCGGCGAGGCCAAAGGCGGCACCCCGGAATACGCCGAACTCAAGCGGAGATTCGGTTTCGAATGGAACGGCCTCAGACTTCATGAGCTGTACTTCGGTAATCTCGGCGGCAACGGCACCCCCATTCCAGGCGGTCGTCTGGTCAAGGAACTGACCGAACAATGGGGCAGTTTCGATGCCTGGGAAACCGAATTCCGCGCCACCGGCAGTCTGCGGGGCGTCGGCTGGGCGGTGCTTTATCAGGACACAGAAAACGGTCGGCTGTTCAATGTCTGGGTAGATCAGCACGAATCAGGCCACCTGGCGGGTTGCCGGTCGATTCTGGTGATGGATGTCTGGGAACACGCCTTCATGCTGGACTACGGCCTGAAACGCCCGGATTACATTGCCGCTTTCTTCAAAAATATCAACTGGTCTGTCTGTGAAAAACGGCTGGCATAACGGTTACCCCTTGAAAAAAGAGGACAGGAGAAAAACATGACTATCGGTTTCAGCCCGACAGAACTATATGACATCGCCATCGCTGTCGAACGGCGCGGTGCCGCGTTTTACGACACGCTGGCCCGCACCTGTTCATCCGAGGAGACCAGAGAGGCTTTCGTGGTACTGGCGGCCATGGAACACGCCCATATTCAGACCTTTCAGCGCCTGGCGGCCGAAGCTCCCGATACGCTGGGAGAAGGCGCCGAAGCGGAGGAATATGCCGACTATTTCAAGGCTCTGGTGGAATCAGCCGTCTTCAACGATGACCTGGCAACTTCCGACCTGGTAACCAAAGTCGATACTGACCGGCAAGCTGTCGAGGTGGGCATCGAAGCGGAGAAAGACGCCATCCTGTTTTACGAGCAACTCCGCGATATCGTCTCCGGTGACGCCGGTGAGGCCATAGCCGGTATCATCGCCGAGGAGAAAGCCCACCTGCGACAACTGGCGGCTATTAAGACACAGTTATAATCCGCCGCCAAGCCAAGGCCGCTTTCGGCTGATGGATTACTTCCTGGCGAATTCAGCGAACCGGCGCAGGCGATGGAAATCCATCAGGCCGCTCATAGCCCGGTTGCGGGTGGCGATGCCGGCTTCAGCCGCCGCGGCGACCGGGTTCAGGCCGCCGCAGAGTATCAGCCCCACCTTGTTCAGCCCGACCGGGACTTCACATACCGGTTTGCCGCTTTCTCCGATATCCACCAGCCCTCGGATGCCGGCCTTTTCCAGCCCGAACATCAGGTCACGCACCATAGGCAGGCTCATGGCCGGCACCTCCCGGAAGTTGGCTAGAATCTTTCCCGATCCCCGCCGAGCGGTTTCGGTCACCCCGGTCATGCGACTGGCGATGAATATTTCGGACGGATCCAGCGAGGACCCGGTGTAATGAATCAGGTCGGTGAAACGCCAGGGACGGTTCTGCCGATATTGCAGGGTACCGCCGAAACGGGAATCCATGGGCACCCCAGATTTGAGGAGCGTAGCGTTGATGGTAATGGAACAGACCGTGGCCAGCCCGATATAGCCTTCCGGCACCGGCATACCGCCGAGATTACCGCCAGCCTGCTCCACAGCGATAAGGTCGGAGACACAGATACCGGCGCGAAATATCGGAGCCATCACTTTCATGGCGTCACCGAACTGGTTTCCCGGAAACAGCGAGATATTGACCGGAATCAATCCTTCCTGGCGGTTGACGTCGAAGGTGCTCTGGTAGGCCAGAAGTTCGATCTTGTCGGAAACGAAGCCGACCTTGTCGGTCACCCGGGCGTTCCCCAATTCTTCCAGGCCCGCCGGGGTAATCACCCGCCCGGAGCGGCGGGACACCTTGTCGGTCCAGCCCTGTTCGTCCAGCAGGCCCAGGTGATAGCGGACAGCGCGTTCGGAAAGCTTGATACCGTATTCATCCCGGAGCCGACGGGCGATAACCTGACTGCCGACAGCCCCGGAGGCACTGCCCAGAACTCGAAGGATGGCCAGTTTCTCCCGCTCAACTTCCCGACTATCGATTTTAGCCAACCTATCCCCCTTTTAATACGGCAATATAATAAGTTTATATTGCCATTATAGGTCAATACCCCATTCCGGTCAACGCGGGCACAGGTACGTTTCGGGATGATTCTGGTATAATGTTGCCGTATGACACGCGTATATCTGGCCACCCAGGGATGTAAGCTCAACCAGGCAGAATCTGAATCATTGCGACGGGGACTGGAAGCAGTCGGATATCTGTTGACGGATACGGCGAAGGACGCCGATATCATGGTAGTCAATACCTGCACCGTTACCAATCTGGCTGACCGCAAAGCCAGGCAGTCTATCAGATCAGCCGGAAGGGTCAAACCTGGAATCAAGGTCATCGTCACCGGTTGTTATGCTGAACGGCAGGCCGAATCGGTCGGTGCCCTGCCGGAGGTGGCTAAGGTAGTGGCCATGTCGGAGAAAGACATCATTCCGGAAATACTACACGAGCTCGGTTTCCCGCCGGCAACGGTTGGAACTGCCATCGCCACCGGGCGTACCCGCTCATTCATCAAGATCCAGGACGGATGCGACTATCGCTGTGCCTATTGCATCGTCCCGACGGTCAGACCACGCAAAAGCGCCGTACCGGTCGAGAAAGTCATTGATGAAATCCGGGCACGGCGAAGAGAAGGCTGTCGGGAAGTAGTTCTGACCGGCACTGAGATCGGTGAATACCGTACCGGCAATACTGCCCTGGCGGGACTTATCGACGCCGTATTGAAGGAAACCGATATCGAACGACTGCGTATATCTTCCCTTCAGCCCCGAGAGATAACACCGGAACTGATGGCCTGCTGGCGTAATCCCCGGATGTGCCGTCACTTTCATCTCTCACTGCAAAGCGGCAGTGATCCGGTATTGCGCCGAATGCGCCGCCGGTACAATACCGCCGAATACGCTGAAGCGCTGGTGGCTATCCGCCAGGTCGTTCCGGAAGCCGCCGTCACCAGCGATATCATCGCCGGATTCCCCGGTGAGACCGACTCTGAATTCGCAGACAGCCTGAAGTTCATCGAAAAATGCGGCTTTGCCCGCCTTCATGTATTTCCATTTTCGGCCCGCCCCGGAACCCCGGCCGCCGGCATGGAAGGACAGGTGGACCGCCGGACAGTACGTCAAAGAACCGACCGCCTATTGGCACTGGCCGTGGAATGTGAAGCCGAGTTTCGCCGCTCGATGTCCGGCCGGAGTTTTGATGTATTATTCGAAGGCAAGCGCAACGGACAATGGGAAGGCTACACCGACAATTACCTGAGAGTAAGCCGCCGGGATTCCGCCGATTTGACCAACCGAATAATACCGGCGGTTCTGGACTAACGACTGATTTATTTATTATGTCATATCAAAATGGCCGAAACCGGTTACACTGAATGACCAACAGGACTATAATAAGATTAGATAATCAACAAAATTAACGGAGGTTATTCATGGCTGACCAACCGATTACCAGTAAAATCATGTCCAAACCGTTGCCTCAGATTCTGGACGAAATCGACGACAGTATTCGTCTGGCGGATGCCGCCGCCCAGAACGCCCGGGACGCGGCGCTGGAAGCCCAGAAGGCCGGTGAAAAAGCGGCCAACGAAGCGGCCAGAGTTGCCGCCGAGCATATCGCCAAAGTCGAATCGGTCGCCGACGAAGCCTTGGCTCTGGTTAAACAGATTCGAGCCGCCCTGCTGGAGTCGTCCGGAGTATTGCAGGACAAACTGGCGCCGCCATCTCAGAAAAAATAGGATTACCTCGGGCGGATAATGCCAAAGAGGCGGCTCTTTAAATAGCCGCCTCTTTGTTGTTGGTCTTTTCCGGTCTTATCTGCCGGGGCTGACTTTTCGGAAACAATCACTGCAATAAACAGGCTTGTCGCCGCGGGGTTGGAAGGGAACCTGGGTTTCCTGGCCGCACTCGGCGCAAACCGCCGGGAACATCTGGGCCGGACGACCGCCGCCGAATCCCCCACCACGTTCAGCCTTTCGGGCTGACCGACAGGGTGCGCAACGTTTGGGTTCATTGGTGTAGCCCTTGGACTGGTAGAATTCCTGGTCCGCGGCGCTGAAGGTGAAGGTGGTTCCGCAGTCGGAACACTGGATTTCTTTGTCCTGAAACGCCATACGATGACCTCCTCTCTTTATACTCGTTGTGAGAGTTACGGTCATCCATACTCGGGCTGATGGCGTGGTACTAATGACACGAACCGAACAACTGGCGCTCAGCATATAGCATCCGTTAGCCGTTGTCAATACGGCTGGCGTCATTGTTTCCCTTTGGGTTACAATCGTAATATCAATCCAGCAAAGAGGTAAGAATATGACCAATACCCCGAACATCCGCCGCGCCGGGTCGAAAGATATCCCCATCATCACCGGCTACAACCGCGCACTGGCTAAGGAAACCGAGAACCGTCTTCTGGACGAAGCCACTGTCAGCGCCGGCGTCAGTTTTTTCCTGAGCCACCCTTCCTACGGCTTTTATATCATCGCTGAAATCGACGGATATCCCGCCGCACAGACGATGATTACCTACGAGTGGAGCGACTGGCGCAACGGGGTCATCTGGTGGATTCAGAGCGTCTACGTGGCGCCGGAATACCGCCGGCGGGGTCTGTATCGCCGGTTGTACGAGTGGGTCAAGACCGCCGCTCAGGAAGATGGAAACGTCAGGGAAATCCGTCTGTACGTGGACCAGCACAACCGCACCGCCCAGCGTACCTACCAGGCACTGGGTATGACACGGAGCCACTATCTGCTGTATGAGGCTGAGATATAGAAAGCATGCATGGCAAGGTTGGTGTGTATAATAGCGGGGATATTGAGAACGGCGATGCCGAAAATCTTCTCTGCAAGGGCCTGTTAGTGGATATGGAGAACCTTGGACAGGAAAGCCTTGGACCTTTCATGCCGTGGATTGGTGAAGAATTCCTGGGGTGAGGCCATTTCCACTATCTGACCTTCATCCATGAATATCATGCGGTTGGCCGCGGCCCGGGCAAAACCCATCTCATGGGAAACGACCACCATGGTCATACCTTCGGTGGCCAAAGCGGCCATGACATCCAGAACTTCCTTAATCATTTCAGGGTCTAACGCCGAGGTTGGCTCATCGAACAGCATAACCTTGGGGTTCATCGCCAGCGCGCGGGCAATGGCGACCCGCTGTTGCTGGCCGCCGCTGAGCTGACCGGGATAGGCTTTTTCTTTTTCCGGAATACCTACCTTCTGCAACAGGGCACGGGCGGTTTCCTGGGCCTCGGCCTTGTTTCTTTTACGCACCTGCAACTGAGCCAGGGTTATATTATCCAGTACCGTCAGATGAGAAAACAGATTGAATGACTGGAAAACCATCCCCACTTCACGGCGCACGGCGTTGATGTTCTGGGCCGAATCCAGCGCCATGCCATCAACGACGATACTACCGGAATTGTATTCTTCCAGACGGTTAATACACCGAAGCAAAGTGGATTTCCCCGAACCCGACGGCCCGATAATGACCACAACTTCGCCGGCCTCAACGTCCAGGCTGACTCCACGCAGAGCATGAACATGCCCGAAGCGCTTGTGAATGTCCTGTATTTTAATAATCGGTTCAGGCATGAATTATCTCTCGTATTTGGTCTTTTTCTCGATATAGGACACCAGCCGTGAGGCGAAAAGAGTCATGATGAGATAAAGCAGGGCGACCATGGTCCAGGTTTCAATGGGATTGAAGTGCGCGGACATGAATTCCCGACCGCGACGGGTCAAATCGGCGACGGCCACCACGCTGACCAGGGATGAGTCCTTCAGCAGAGCAATGAACTCATTGCCCATCGGCGGCAGGATTACCCTGAAAGCCTGGGGCAGTATCACAAAACGCATCGCCTGAAAATGGTTCATGCCGAGTGAACGAGCGGCCTCCATCTGACCTTTAGGTACTGACTGAATGCCGGCGCGAACGATTTCACTCATATAGGCGCCGTAGCAAACCGTGATGGCGATGATGGCCGTCACAATAGGATTGGCACGGTATTCCATCAGCGGTGCAAAATTCAGCCATTCTCCAACGGCCTGAATGACAACCGGCGACGCGAAATACCAGCCGATAAGCTGAACCAGCAGGGGAATGCCCCGGATGACCTCGACATAGATGGTAGCCAGACCGAAAATAAACTTGTTTTTGGCCAGCCGCCCCAGACCGCCGAACAGGCCAACAACCAGCATCAGGAGGTAAGCCGAAATGGTGACCAGTATGGTGACGGCAACACCATCGCGGGCAAAGACGACCAGATCCCGAAACGGATCGGGTTGAACAACCACCAGCAAAATCACGAGGCCGACAACAGCACCCACCAGCCACCACCAGGTGTCGTGCCGAACGTTAACTTCGCCGCCGGTGACGTAACTCAGTTCTTCCTGAGTATTCAGGGAATCGTTAGCTTTATTCATCTTGAAAACCTGATAGGGGGGGCTTTTTCAAGCCCCCCCCTATCATCATGTCTTGTTTATTCAACCAGCCACTTCTGGACGAGTTCCTCAATCAAGCCTTCGGCTTTCACAGCCGCCAATCCCTGATTGATCTTGGCCAGCAGGTCGGTCTTGCTCTTGGGTAACGCGATACCGTATTCCTCGGTTGTCAGAACTTCGCCGACTGTTTTCAATTCAGTGCTGTACTTGCTGACGTAACCCTGGGCGACCGGAGTATCGCAGACGACGGCGTCAATCTGGTTGTTTCTAAGAGCCACGAAAGCCAGACCTATTTCATCGAAAGGAGTCCGAGTAACACCATTGATTGCGGAAACCTCATCATCTCCGGTGGTGCCAGATTGCACCCCAACATTTTTACCGACAAGATCATCGGAGCTGTTTATGGTAGTATTCGAGCTTCTAACAACGATAATCTGGCCGGCCACGAAGTACGGGTCAGAGAAATTCATCGCTTCCAGGCGATCGGGTTTTATGGTAATAGAAGAAATAGCCGCGTCGTAGGTACCCTGAGCTACACCGGCCAGCAAGGGGTCCCACTCGACATTGACGAACTCTACTTCAAGACCGGCCTTTTCGGCGATGGCGTTCATCAGGTCGATGTCGAACCCTACAATTTTAGGAACCTCTGAAAAACACATAGTTGTAAAGTTTCGGTGATATTGTTGGTGATATCTTGCGCCCACGAAGCGAAACCGCAGTGTTTTTGGCAGGTTACACCGGCCTTTATCCGGTTTGCTCCACCCTGAAGGAGCGGTTTTCCGGTTATTGGGCGCAATTCACCCTTCAGGTTGCCATCATGCTTAATTCCCGGCGTACCAGATATAAATTAGCCAGCGTGAACAGGCTGAAGACCTGCACCATATTCTTGTGGAGGCCTTTGTATTTGACCTTCCGGTATCGCCATAGATGCTTGACCACCAGAAACGCATGCTCACCCTTGGCTCGAACTTTGCCTTGTCTTCGGTTAAACTCGGCGTCTTCCGGTGTCAGTTGATAGTGCCGGCTGGCTTTGCGTTTTACCCGCCAATCAATGCCTCGGGATTCGTAACGTCTTTGCCTTTCCTCACTGGTATAGGCTTTATCTCCATAGACCGCCTTTTCCTCTCCGTGCAGTAACTTATCCATGACCTGTGAATCATGAACTGAGGCATCGGTCACCACTATCGTATGCGCCAGTCCCTTGCCGGTGTCTGCGCCTATATGAGCCTTCATGCCAAAATACCACTGATTCCCCTTTTTGGTCTGTCGCATCTGTGGGTCTCGGGCCTTATCCCGGTTTTTGGTCGAAGATGGCGCATTGATTATCGTAGCGTCGACTATTGTCCCTTCTTTTAACAATAAACCTTTGTCTGAAAGATAATTCCTTGTCTTTTCAAATAACGCCATGGTCAGATTGTGCTTCTCCAGCAGATGACGAAAATGCAGTATAGTACTTTCATCCGGTACAGGGTCAGATTGGATATCGATTCCGGCAAATCGTCTCATCGATTCTATATCGTAAAGCGCGTCTTCCATCGCCGGATCCGATAAACCGTACCACTGTTGCATGAAATATATCCGTAGCATGCGCTCCAGCGGCATTGGATGTCGACCATTACCGGCTTTGGGGTAATACTCAACTATGATTTCCAGTAGTTCTTTCCAGGGAATTACCCGATCCATTTCCTGAAGGAATACTTCCCGTCGCGTCTGTTTCTTTTTGTTAGCATAAGCCAGACTGGCAAATGACAAGGTCTTCATTAACTTCGCCATCCTTCGTTTATGGATGACTAATTATACCTCATCAAACGTGACTTGTTCAGAGATTCCTTTATTGTTTGTGGTATCGACATACTCAAAAGGCTGCCAGGTAGCGTCGGTAGCTACTCTGATCTTGGTTACAGTATTGGTCGGGTCCGGGTCTTCGCTGTCACTGGTACAACCGGGCAAGGCCACGGCGACGACCAGGGAAAGCGCCAGAAGCAGAACGGTCAACTTCCTTTTCAACATTGTCCCTCCTATTGTAAGTTTTTGAATGGGCAAAGTGTACAATAAGCGGGATGCCGCTGTCTATAAAAAAAACGGCGGAAAATTTCAAGACTTTCCGCCGTCAGAGGCATCGAGGGAATTAAGCTTATTCCGCGAAGACCCGGACTTTACAAGTACCGCTGTCCTCGTCGACTTCCAGTTCGGCCAGCGCCCCGGTCAATTCGTCTCAGTGAGGCACCGGATATGGCCGGCTGGAGAATCATTCCTCAACCGGCCGTCGTCGGAACTGAGTTTCATAGAGAGCCGCATACAGTCCCTGTTTTTCCAGAAGTACCGAATGAGTGCCACGTTCGACAATTCGCCCCTTGTCGATTACCAGTATCTGGTCAGCCGCCAGAACCGTCGACAGACGGTGAGCTATCACGATGCTGGTACGTCCAGCCATAACCCGTTTCAGCGCTTCCTGGATAAGGGCTTCCGACTGAGAATCCAGCGAACTGGTAGCTTCGTCCAAAACCAGAATGCGGGGGTCTTTCAAGATGACCCTGGCCAGAGCCAGACGTTGTTTTTCCCCACCCGACAGACGATAGCCCCGTTCACCGACGACAGCGTCGTAGCCTGCCGGCAAGCCCATGATGAAGTCATGAATATTGGCGGCGCGGGCGGCGGCCTCGATCTGTTCCTGGGTGGCGTCCGGCCGGGCGTATAACAGATTGACCTGTATGGAATCGTGGAACAAATAGGTTTCCTGGGTTACCATGCCGATCTGCTCGGTCAGGGAAGTGAGGTTCACCTCCCGAATATCGGTTCCATCCAGCAGAATGCGACCGGCGACAGGATCATAAAGCCGGGGAATAAGATAAGTCATGGTGGTTTTGCCGGCACCAGAAGGCCCGACGAGGGCAACCAGGTGCCCGGGCTCAGCAGTAAAAGAAATGTTTTCCAGTACCCAGTCACGAGCCTGACTGTTTTCAGCGGCTTTCCCATCGGTAACGGGGACGGGTTTCAACATTCGGCTACCGTTGGACAGAACCGCATCGACGTTCTGCATGTCACCTACCCGCCTGACATCGGAAAGCAGGGCTTTTTCGTTTATCTGATACCGGAAACTGACGTTGTCGAAGGTCAGAGCGCCGTGAACATCCCCAAGTATCCTGGCTTGCGGCTTTTCCTGTATTTCATGGGGCAGGTCCAGCACCTCGAATACCCGCTCGAAGCTGACCATGGAGGTTGCGAAATCCACCGGGGCATTGGTCAGGGTTTGAAGAGCGGTATACAGCGACCCCAGATAGGCGGCCAGGGCGACAATGGTACCGACGGTCAGTGACCCCTGTATAACCAGGTAACTGCCGACGCCGTACACCAGAGCTATGCCGAGTGCTGACAACAGACCGATACTGACAAAGAATATCATGCCGGTCACCGCCCGCCGGATACCAGCGTCACGCACGGAGGCGGCCCGCTCCTCGAAGCGTCGGTCCTCGACCGAAGTCCGACCGAAGAGCTTGACCAGCAAGGCTCCGGAGATATTCAACAGTTCATGCATTACCGCGTTCATCCGGGCGTTCAGGTCCATCTGCTCACGGGCGATGGCCTGAAGTCTTCGACCCAGTTTTCTGCCGGCAACCAGAAAGAACGGCAGAACGACTACGGCCACCAGTGTCAGCCGCCATTCCAGCACCATCATGACGGACAAAAGCACCGTGGTCTGAACCAGACTGGAGAAGATACTGACAAAGGTGTTGCTGATAGCGTTCTGGGCGCCGACCACATCATTGTTGAGCCGGCTCATCAACTCACCGACCTTGGTGTTGGTGAAAAAGGCCAGCGACATCCGCTGAAGATGGCCGAACAGGGCCACCCGTAAATCGTATACTACACCCTCACCTACTTTGGCATTCAGCCAACGCTGAACAACATTCAGGGCGCTGGTGGCGATAGGCACCAGTATCAAGGCTCCGATGAGCCAGCCAAGACGGCCCAGGTCAGCTGCAGGAATGGTGACATCTATGAGATCACGCAGAATCAGCGGCGTCAGAAGCGAGAGTCCGGTAACGGCCAGGGTCACGATAATCATGACCACAATCCATTTCAGATAAGGGCGCGCATAGCCCATGATGCGCCGAATCAGGCCCTGGGTTATCCGGGCTTTACCTTCGATATTGGCATAAAAAAAAGGAAAACCATGCCCCATAGACATAGAAAGGTACCTACTCCTGTCCGACTGGGTAATTATCGATCATCAAGCCCAACCGTCCTCCTGTCACTGACAGGCGACAAACCGCGGTGATTTGCCGTCGATTTGATCATCGCTGAATTTACCGGCAGGAACCCTGGCCAGCAATTGAGCCGCCACCCGCTTGACGTCCGGTTCCTCAGTCTGGTCGTGGGCCGCGGAAGCATATCTGACCACCAGGTTCCACTTCTCCAATTGAGCCGCCGCCATGGCGGCGACAATCATCGGCACCACTGTACGGGCCCAGAATCCGGCGGATTCGTAGCGGCTAATTACTTCTTCAGGGTTGCCGGCATCAAGTAATTCCTGCAACTCCAAAGCCAAAGCGGTGCCGGGGGGTTCGGCGTCTTCCCGAATTTCATCCTGGTGCCAGGCCAGACACCCGCCATAACACCGCCCTTTTCGAAAATGTTCACACTCAGCGCAATGAGGAAAGACCCCGGAATTCAACAACTGATAGTCGGTATTCAACCGAAACCAGTCACACATCTCCTGCTCACTGCCGAAATCGGTGACCTTGACCCGAGGAGTTTTGGACAGGGCGAAACAACGAACCGCTTCCAATTCAGGAGTGACATCCATGACCGGCTCACAGACGCCCAGACGGGAAGCCATACCCGAATGATACTGGGTAATCCAGGACAGCTGGTCATCGGTAAAATAACACAACGGCAGGGGGCAATCCAGCAAAGCCTCGATTTCCAGAGCGGCGGCTTCCTGCAACATCTCGAAACACCGGTCGGCGGTTTGCCGGAAGAGCTCCGGAGTGACTACCGTCGACGGAAAGCCACGCTGTGGATTGGCCATCGTCCATCGGAAATTGGAGCGCCCAAACCGACGCGCCAGCTCCGGCATGAACTTCGGATCAAAGTCAGGCCGCCAGACGTTGAATCCCAGGATGACACGGAATCCCCGGCGAATGGCGGCTTCTACATTGTTCAACACCTTGTTGTAATGCTTGGGATTTCGATAATCCCGCGGTTCGTTGACGTTGAAAATGATACCGGCATCTTCCGGATCGATGTTTTCCAGCAACCGGTTCTTGAAGATGCCGCCGGTCAGTATGCGCAAACCGGTACCCGGGCTGGTACGTCGAAACAAAGTCACGATAGCGGCCAGCTCCGGATGCAGGAAAGGTTCACCCCCCAGCAATGAAAGATACGGCAGGTTGGTCTGCCGCGCCCACAAAGCCAGCTTGGTCACGTTTTCCATCGATATCAGATTGTCTTTGCCCTTTTCACGTTCTCCGGACTCGAAGCAGTAAGGGCAGGAGTTGGTGCAGGCCCGTGCCAGTACCAGGTTCATATCTTCCCCAATCAATAAGTTCTATCGGATGTTTTCCGATTATATCCTTGAAGGATTGCGTGGTCAAAGAAATCAATTCGCCGATTATGAACAGAAGTCCGGACACGCCTCAGGCAGAGAATTCAAAGGGGCAGCAGCACGCTGTCATTCATTCCTGACTCCAGGAAGAACAACTTGGTGTCGCCAGTGGTACTGAAAGTTACGATTGACAGGGAGTCTCTGATATTCCTTGTCAAAATATTTGGAGTTTGGCGCGCCTGGAGGGATTCGAACCCACGACCCTTGGTTCCGAAGACCAATGCTCTATCCACTGAGCTACAGGCGCGGGGAAGCTGGATGGGGTGGGTAGTGGGGATCGAACCCACGATCTTCAGGGCCACAACCTGACGCCTTAACCACTCGGCTATACCCACCGCGCAGAGAATGATTATAGCCGTTTAAGGCCTCTGGTTTCAATCTTACGATAGCAACGCCGACGGTCACCAGCCGGCAACGGCGACCAGCCCAGATGAAGTATTCACTATG
Source organism: Dehalogenimonas lykanthroporepellens BL-DC-9 (assembly GCA_000143165.1). Lineage (NCBI taxonomy): Bacteria > Bacillati > Chloroflexota > Dehalococcoidia > Dehalococcoidales > Dehalococcoidaceae > Dehalogenimonas > Dehalogenimonas lykanthroporepellens. The sequence continues at coordinate 374,619 of CP002084.1, read as the reverse complement.
GCCTTCGAGCCGGACGGATCGGGACCTGCTGACAGACGAAAGTCCGCCAGTACTACCGAAAGGAAAAGGTGGATAGCAGTCCGGCATAGCCGATACCGGAAGTAACGAACATTCCCATTTGGCGCATCGGGACGGCTTCGCCGAACATCAGAGAGCCGAAACCGACCATGGTGGACAGGATTTTGCCAGGACAATCTGCACATCCCCAATATTGAGGTTATCTCTTACAGCGGTGACAGTATTATGAAAAAGCGGCAGGATTATCAATCACCTTTCAATTACAAGTTCCCTCGTACCGTCCAAGACGGTAAAACGACAGCTGATTGACCCGTCAGGCTTAAGCCCGTATAATTTATGAAGTGAGAGGGCTTTTACTACCGGAATCACCCCGCGAAGAATGCGGTGTCTTTGGCATATACGCCCCCAATGAGGATGTTTCCCGGATCTCTTTTATTGCCCTGTTTGCTCTGCAACACCGGGGGCAGGAATCTTCCGGAATAGCCACCGCCGACGGCAAAACCATCCATTTCCACTCCAAAATGGGCTTGGTGTCCCAGGTATTCACCGAAAATGATCTCAACAGGCTCAAGGGGCATATCGCCATCGGCCATAACCGGTATTCCACTTCAGGTTCGAGCTGTTCCCACAACGCGCAACCGATTCTGGTCGGTGAGGGCGACAATCGGATGGCACTGGCTCATAACGGCAACATCACCAACGCCGAAGAGCTCCGCCGGGAACTTGAAGACCTCCGTTACGAATTCCATACCACTACCGACTCCGAAGTAATCGCCAACCTGATAATAGCCGCCCCCTATTCCGATCTGACCGAACGTATCCGTCATGCCATGGGCCGGCTTCACGGCGCATATTCCGGTACCATCCTGACCAAGGATTCTCTGTACGCCATGCGTGATCCGCTGGGAGTGCGGCCGCTGTGCCTGGGCACTATCGGCGGAGACGGCTGGGTGGTAGCCTCGGAAACCTGCGCCCTGGGGCATATCGGCGCCGAATTCGTCCGGGAAATCGAACCGGGGGAAATCATCCGAATTGACGCCAATGGATTGGAAAGCTACAAGGAAGACTGCGGTAGACGAGCCCTCTGTATTTTCGAATATATTTATTTTGCCCGTCCCGATTCCGTCATGAATGACCAGCTACTTTATTCCGCCCGTAAAGCCATGGGGGCTGAACTGGCCAAGGAGCACCCGGTCGAAGCGGATCTGGTAGTCGGAGTGCCTGACTCGGCCACCGCGGCCGGCGCCGGTTATGCATTGGAAAGCGGCATTCCCCCGGCGGAAGGTCTGATCAAGAACCGTTACATGGGCCGTACTTTCATCGAACCGACCCAGCGGATGCGCGACCTGGGAGTCAAGTTAAAATTCAATCCCCTGAAATCCATTCTGGAAGGGAAAAGAGTGGTGCTGGTGGATGATTCCATCGTCCGGGGTACCACCACCCCCAAGGTAATCAGCCTGCTGAAAAAAGCCGGGGCCAAAGAAGTTCACATGCGGGTCTGCGCCCCGCCCATCTGTCATCCCTGTTTCTTCGGTGTGGATATGGCCACGCGCCGGGAACTGATTGCCGCCCGGATGACCGTTCCGGAAATCAGCAAATATATCGGCGCTGATTCGCTGGGCTATCTTTCAACAGACGGGTTGATTCGGGCCGTCGGCGCTCCCAAAGACCATTTCTGTCTGGCCTGTTTTACCGGAGAATACCCGGTTCCCGTTCAGCTGGAAATGGACAAGCTGGCTCTGGAAAACATGGCCTCCCGCAAAAAGAAACCTTCGGGATTGGATGACACCTTTGACGCCGAGGAAGTACCAGCGGTCAACTACTGATTCCTCGGTAAAAACCTAAAATAAAGGGCCGGTAATGAACCGGCCCTCTGTCATTGCCACCCAGGTTTTAGTATTTTTTTCGTAATTCGCTGGCGATAATGTTGCGCAGAACCTGGTTGGTTCCTTCATAAATCTGAGTTATTTTGGCATCCCGCATGAACTTTTCTACCGGATAATCCCGCATATAACCGACCCCACCCAGAATCTGAACGGCATCGGTGGCTACCCGCATGGAAACGTCCGAAGCGTAAACCTTGCTCATCGCCGATTCCAGATTGCCGCTTTTTTGCAAACCGGAATCTATGGTTCGGGCGCTGGCGTAAACCAGAGCCCGGGCGGCCTCGATATCCATGGCCATGTTGGCCAGCATGTGCTGAACCGCCTGAAAATTGAAAACCGGCTCACCGAACTGCACCCGGTTCCGGGCATGGTCGATGGCCGCCTCAAAGGCGCCCTGGGCGATGCCGACAGCCTGAGAGCCGATTCCCGGACGTGATTTTTCGAACAGTTTCATGGTATGGAAAAAACCCATACCTTCGCGACCGATCAGGTTTTCTGCCGGCACCAGACAATCATTGAACAAAAGCTCACGGGTGGATGAAGCCCTGATTCCCATTTTTTTCTCTTTGCGGCCGAAGGTAAAACCCGGTATTCCTTTCTCTACGATGAAGGCCGACAGACCACGAGCGCCTTTGCCCGGGTCAGTACAGGCGATAACCGTGTACAACTCAGCGTCACCGCCGTTGGTGATAAACCGCTTACTGCCATTCAGCAGATATCCCCCTTCGGTTTTGACAGCTGTAGTCTTGACCGCGCCGGCATCCGAACCGGCTGACTCTTCGGTGAGAGCGAAGGCGCAGAGCCGGCCACCGGAGGCGATATCCGGCAGATACCGGGCTTTCTGTTCTTCAGAACCGTTATCGATAAGAATTTCGGCTCCCAGGAAATTGGCGGCGTAAGAAACTGCCACCCCCCCACAAACCCGGGCAAATTGCTCGGTAGCCAGACAAAGCTCAAAAGCGCCGCCGCCGATACCGCCGAGTTCTTCAGGGATGGCGATGCCAAAAAGTCCCGATGCGGCTATATCCTTCATTATTTCAACGGGGAATTCTTCTTTTTCATCCAGTTCCGCCCGAACAGGAAGAACTTTTTCTTCGGCAATGGTTCTGGCCAGATTCCTGACCTCTGATTGGAGTTCATTCAAGAAATATTCCACGCGCGGCTCCTTACCTTAATCGATGATCCCATTGAGCGTTGGTTCAATGAACCAGGGTATTATAGGCCTTCGTTGAAGGATTGTTCAAGTACCGCTGGTTATGAAGGCTATTACTGCGTCTTTTCAGCGTCATTTGTGATACACCCTCATCAATCAATCAATAACATTCTTACCTGAACAGATAGTGTTTTCTTTTTAATTTTCTCTTTACATTCACCATTATCAATCGTTATACTTACTGAGGAAGGTGAAATAATATAAAAAGAAGGTAAAATTAATGGTTAACGCAAGAATACTGCTGGATTTACAGGAAGGATTCATTGAAATCGAAGGGCCGGTCGAATTCGTTGAGAAACACATGTCAAGATTTTTGCCTGACGAATTCGAAACCGCCGAAGCCGGTGCCACCTCCTCTAACAGGAAGCCAGGGCGCCCGGCCAAAATGACTCGGAAACAACGCAAATCCAACTGCCGAGCGGTTGTAGACAGCCTGGTTGCGGGTAAATTTTTTAACCGACCACGCAATTTCACCGCCGTCAAAAAGGAAGTCCTGAATGCGGTTCCAGAGTGTTCCGACAGTGTCATTCGGAGTCTGCTGAAAGCCGCAGTGGCTGACGGCAGAATCAAAGCCGAAGGTTTCGGCCGAGGCATGAAGTATTCCAGGATTATCTAAACCGGTTATCGTTAAAAAAGCGGCAGATTAACTGACGCTTTTTTTATCTGTTAAGTCCGGCTGTTATAATCTTGAAGATGAACGAACCGCTGAGGTTTTCGGTAGTCATTCCGACGCTGAACGAAGAAGAATTAATCGGGCGCGGTGTTCAAAATGTCAGAACGGTTCTGCCCGACGCTGAGATAATCATAGCCGACGGCGGTTCTACCGACCGGACGCCGGATATCGTCCGTAAAATGGGAGTCTGCCTGATTAAGGTCGCGCCGGCCGGGCGTGGCCGGCAATGTAACGTCGGAGGCAATCTGGCAACCGGAGACATCCTCCTTTTTCTCCATGCCGATACACGGCTACCCGGACAGACGGGAGAATTCCTGGACTCATTTTTCCAAAACCCGAAAAACAATATCGGGACTTTCGCCTTGGATTTCGACCGGTCTCACTGGTTTTTAAGGATAATCAGCTGGTACACGCGCCGCCACCGGGGCCGAATCCGGTTCGGGGATTCGGGGATAACCATCAGAAAATCATTATTTAAAGATATCGGTGGTTTCCCGAATCAGCGGCTGTTCGAAGACTTTGAATTGTTGAAAAAAGCCAGCCGCATCAGCCCGATCCGCCGCTTCCAGCTCAGTGTAGTTACTTCAGCGCGCCGTTTCGACAGAACCGGACCCGTAAGACAATCACTGAAAAATGCCTGGTTGACGTTGCGGTACATGCTGGGCACGCCGGCCGGAAAACTGGCGGCGGTTTATGAAAAAGGCAACAATCGGGCTGGACAAGCCTGTGTGCTGATGATGTGCCGCCTGCCGATACCCGGCAGAGTCAAGACCCGGCTGGCGGCCGGTTTAGGCGCCGACCAGGCAACGGCGATATACTCCCGCTGTGTCGAAACGCTGTTTGCGGCGGTCGATGAACTACAGCTTCATATCGAAAAAAGGATTTACGCCGCCTCGGCGGCCGATGCCCCGGGTCTGCGCCGTTGGTCCGGCCACCGATACGCCGTAGTCATTCAGCCGGAAGGAGACCTGGGCGCACGGCTGGAGAAAGGATTCGCGGATGCCTTTAAAGCCGGATTCAAAAAAGTGATAATAACGGCTTCAGATGTACCGGCCATTGATACGGCGATACTGGAGCAGGCGCTTAACGGTCTCAACGACAGTGACATTGTCATCGGGCCGTCACCGGACGGAGGTTATTATCTAATCGGACTGCGGCGAGATGCCCCGAAACTTTTCAAAGACATCCCGTGGAGTTCCGGCGAGGTTCTGGCGGCAACCTCAGCCCGGGCGAAAGAACTCGGAATGTCCATCCACAGACTGACCGAACTGGCCGACATCGATACCGTCGATGACTGGAGAGAGTTCGAAAAAGGATTATCTGCCATTCAAACTGAGAAAACCACCGATGTCGTTTATGGGTAACAACATGGCCTGTTCATCCCGCTTCACCGAATGGCTGGCTGAGGTCAAACCGGACGTCGAACCGAAGTGTATCGACACCCTGTGGTTGAACATCACCACCCGCTGTAATCAATCGTGCCGACATTGTCATGTTGTCGGTTCCAGGGAAGCTGGCGACCAGATGGGACATGGAATTTTATCCGCCTGTCTGGAACTCCTGAGGCGGGAACCCGGCATCACCACAGTTGATATCACCGGCGGCGCTCCGGAGCTGAATCCCTTATTCGAATCCCTGGTATCAGCCTTGAGCGAAATGGGTAAAAGAATTGTAGTCCGTCACAACCTGACAGTCACTCTCGATGGCGATAGCGTCGGCGGACGTTCGCTGGCTCATCTGCCCGGGTTTTTCGCCGCCCACCGGGTGGAAATACTGGCATCCCTGCCCAGTTGCCAGCCGACGGTCACCGATGCTATCCGAGGCCGGCGGGTATTTGCTAAAAGTATCGAATCCCTGAAAAGACTGCGCGACGCCGGATACGGACGAATCCCCGGACTGGTGCTGAAACTGGTAACCAATCAGGAGGGACCGATATCGGTAGCACGCAGACTGCCTCTGGAAAACGAATACCGGCAGACTCTCAACCACTATGGCATCGAGTTCAACGAGCTTCTCAGTATCACCAATATGCCTGTCGGCCGTCAGTCAGCTTATCTGCATTCAAGTGGCCGTCTGGAGGAGTATCTGGATACACTGGCGGAGGCCGCCAGCCCCGACACCATCACTGCCGCTGTGTGCCGCCACACGATAAGCGTCGGCCCGGATGGGAAGTTGTATGACTGTGACTTCAATCAGGCATTGCGAATGACACTGGATGAACCGGCATCGCAGACTATTTTCGATTTCGACTACGAGGCATTATGCCGCCGAAAAATAAGATTTGCTGACCATTGTTTCGGTTGTGCCGCCGGCGCCGGTAGCGGCTGAGCCGGCGATAACCGGTTGCCCGTGTCGGCAACAGAATAAAAGGTTAGAAAACCAGTTTCAGGCTAATAATTTCAAAAGGCTTGAACTCCAGCACGATACGACCCTGTTCATGGGTCACCGGGCCGATATCCTGTTCCATCAAATTCACCAGCCTTACTGCCGAGGGCTGGCGGATGAGGTCATTCTCCATTGGCTCTATGCCAGCAGAAGCACCGTTAACCGGATGGAACATCCTGATTACCGCCTCGGTTTCCTCGCCGCCGGCTTCGTACAGTCTCAGAATGACACCACTGCCGTCTTCAGCCCTTTTACAGGCCGAGACGATGATGTTGTCAGGCGAGGCTTCGATGAATGAAAACGCTTCCGGCAGAATCTTGCGGCGATGGGGCGACAACTGCAGTTGAAATGCGGTCAAGCCGGTATTCACTTCATGACCCGCCCGGTATGACCTGGCCTGGCGCCAATCTCCGCGGTGAGGATAGACCGAATATTCATAGGTATATTTCTTGAACTCCTGGGCATCGGGAGTCGGCACCGCCGGACCGGTTATACCGTCCGATGAAAGCATCATGATAGAGCGTAGCAGGGTGACATACACCGCTCCGTCTCGAACCTCATGCGACGGCAGGCCCTTGTTTATCAAGGTCAGTCCCCGCTCATTATCGGAGTAATCCACCCAATTCTGCGCAGGGAAGATGCCGGAAGGCCGTTCAACGTCGGTCGGTTCAGCTGGCTCTCCGACCAGATTAACCGAACGTGACAAAGCACCGAACTGAATTTCCGAGGTGTATTCCGGCGCCTGGATATCGGTGGTAAATTTAAGCCTGAGTTGCATCTGAGGATGACGGTTTTCAATGGTGGTGACGAAATCAATCCGGGGTATATCATGATACACGATTATGGTTTTGGAGACGGACAGATAGGAATGTCGCCACAGAACCGGCCGTAACTTGTCCTGGAGCCGGTAAGGCCAGATGAGGGAATAATAATCACTCTCCATCCTGACCACCCGGCGCAAGGGGGTTTTGGCGATTTCGAAGTGCTTCATGCGGAACCGGCCGAACGTTACTCCGGCTTCGCTTTCGGTACGAATATCGCCGGTCATGTTCTGGCGGTGATAGTAAAGGTCTCCGGTTTCCTCCTCAACGACCAGTTCATTGCCGAAACACAGATGCTCACCATCCAGATACAGGTCTATCAGCCCGTTGCCGGGGTCGATATCCATTTTGAAAAACTGATTCTGGATGGTGTTGCCCCGGGTCTTCAACCGGGAACGGGAGGCTGGTTTGAGGCCGTTGCGAACCAGAGAATAGGTGCGGTAACCGAACGGCGGCACCTCGGCCACAAAACCCAATCTGACCGTATGATAGGAATCATCGGAATAACGGGTTGATTCCAGTATTTCCACTTCGGTATCTAATCCATTGCTGGCCAGACCGGCAATGCGCCTGATGACGCCGCGGTCAAAACTGAGTTCGGCCTCCACCCAGTTTCTGACCGGCCAGGATAACGGGTTGAAAACGATCACGTCACCGGCTCCGGTCAGGTTGTCCTGTATCAGTTCACGAAACTCAATCAGTACCTGGGAGAGGTGGCTATCCAGATAACTGTAATTATGATGAGCCTCTTCATAACCCTCGTCCATGCCGGTACCGGGCGCCACATCGTGAAACGCGCCCCAGAGAACCTTCTTCCAACTGTCATGGAAGGCGTCTACCGGATAGGGCACCCCCAAAAGCCAACCCATGGTCACCCATTTTTCAGCAGAAATAATCTTTTGCTCATAGTGGCGTTGTTTCTGCTTCAACCACATGCGGGATGAGGTGCAGTGCGGAAAAACCCTGGAATACTTGCCGGAATACTGCTCGCCGATTCTGACCTCCAGGCTGTCGCTTTCCTGCTCCAGCGCCTGAAAGAAGTCCCTGGCCCGGGCAATCATCATCCGAGAATCCCGGTGCCGCCGGTTCCACCGGCGTACGACCGAGGCAGTTTCCGGTTGGGGTGGAATCGAACCACTCCCGGAGGGCATCAGAATATTGCCGGTGGCCGCCACCGGTTCCAGCTGACGGAAACTTTCAGGGAGTTCGTTGAGAAACAGACCGGCACGATACCCAAGCGGCATCCAATGAGCAAGTATCCGACTCCCATCCAGTCCTTGCCACCAGAATTCAGTCGGCGCCGATCGAGTGGCGCCACGCCGGAAAGCGAAATATCGGTATCCGGACTTCAGATAGATTTGCGGCATCTGGGCATTAAAACCGAAAGCGTCGGCCCCCCACATGACCGGCAACTCAGCGATGCCCAGTTTATCCCTCGCATAGTTTTTCCCGACCAGTATCTGACGAACCAGAGTTTCCCCGCCGGGAAGCATGGTATCGGACATCAGGTATTCACCACCGGCTATTTCCAGTTGACCGCTGGCGGCATACTTCTTGATATCGGCAAAGAGACTGGGGTTTCGGTGTTCGATTTCTTCAAGCAGGGCTACCTGCTCTATCAGAAACCGATATCCGGGATCAGCCATCAGTTCAATGGCCGGCTTTAATATCTTTTCGATATTTATGTAAAAATAATCTTCCTTGGTGAAGGCCCAAACGGCATCGTAATGACTATGAGGAACCAGGTAAATATTTTTCATTCTCTCCTCCCTGCCCGGTTGACCTTGAAGGTGAGCTGTTTTAGCATTATACAATAAATATTTACGGGGTAAAGCTGGATGATTCGCGCTTTCATCTTCGACCTGGACGGCGTGCTGGTACAGACGGAAAAATTGAAAGCCCTCGCCTACGATCTGGCGGTTCAGGAAATACTGGGAACAAAAGCGCCCGACCAGCGGGCAGGTCAGGCGTACGCCGAAGTCATCGGCGCCAGCCGTGAGACAACATCACGATACGTGATGGAGAAGCTGGGGCTGGAGAAACCCTTACGGGCTATTATGGGACAATACGGGGTGTCGACTCCATGGGATGCCCTGACCGCGGCGCGATATCGAATTTACGACCGCATGGTGGCCGACCCCCGGGTTCTGCGCGATAACCGGTGGCCGTATAATGTCGCCGTCCTGAAAATGGCGCGACGGATGGGTTGTTCCACCGCTCTGACTACCCTTTCGAAGCGCCCTGATGTCGAACGGGTTATCGCCGCCCTTGATATCCGTTATCTCCTGGATCTGGTGCTGACCGCCGAGGATATCTCCCGGGGAAAACCGGATCCGGAAATCTACCTGAAGGCGGCGCAACTCCTCGGCATGGCACCAGCGGAATGCCTGGTTCTGGAAGACTCGCTCAACGGTATTACGGCGGCCACCCGCGCCGGTATGAATGTCATCGCCATGGCTACCCCTTTTACCGGAGCCGCCATCCACGCCAGCAAACTGGTCGATGATAAATGGATCATTCACCGCCCGGAAGATGTAACTGAAATCATCGAACGTCGGATAGCCGGCCTGAACCGAATCGCCAGCGTACAATGATGTGAGTTCTTTGAAAACCAACATTGCCCGATATTGGATAAGCTGGCTTTCAGCCGCGGTTATTTTCGTTGGGTTTTATCTGCTCAGCCGAACCGATTATCTTTTATTCCATAGCCTGATAGAATTGTTCGGGATAGTGGTCGCCTTTTCGGTATTCATCATCGCCTGGAACTCCCGACGCTTTCTGGACAACCATTACCTCCTGCTGGTCGGCATCGGTTTTCTGTTTGTCAGTATACTCAATGCCTTCCACACGCTGTCCTACCGAGGCATGGGCATATTCCAGGATTTCGAACCGACCAACCTGGCCGCCCAGTTCTGGATAACCGCCAGATACCTGCAAAGTCTTGTACTATTGACCGCCCCTCTTTTCATCTTTCGGCGCCTGAATATCGGCCTGGCCTTCTCCGGATTTGCTTTGGCTACCTTCCTGGTCATCTGGTCCATCCTGGTCTGGGAGACTTTTCCGCTGACTTTCTCGCTGGAAACAGGCCTGACCAGCTTCAAGATCGCCAGCGAATACTTCATTGCTTTTATCCTGATATTCGCCATCTGGTTGATATATCGCCGCCGTACCAGTTTTTCCGGCGGTGTCGTCAGATATCTGATAATCGCCATGGTAATGAATATCGTTGCTGAAATGGCATTTACCATCTACACCGACGCCTACGGCATCGCCAACGCTCTGGGTCACCTATCCCTGGTGATTTCCTACTATTTCATTTACAAAAGCCTGATAGAAACCGGCATCTCACGACCTTTTGATTTGATGTTCAGAAACCTCAAGGAGAGTGAACAGAAACTTCGCATCGTCACCGATTTTACCTATACCTGGGAGTACTGGGTTTCCCCCCGGCGCGAGTTTCTTTTCATGTCCTCGTCCTGCGACCGGTTAACGGGTTATACTCGAGATGAATTTTTCGCCGACCCGGACCTGTTCCTCCGCATTATCCATGAAGATGACGTCGAAAGGGTTCGGGAACATCTGAACGACCCCAATTTGTCCAAGCTGGATGACAACGAGATGGAGTATCGCATCATCCATCGGGACGGCCGGGTCATCTGGCTGGGGCATGTCTGCCGCCCGGTTTTCGACCACAACGGTGACTACGCCGGCCGAAGAGCTTCCAACCGTGATATCACTGCTCAGGTTGAATACCGGCAGGAGTTGCGCCGCTCCGCCGAGGAGTGGCAATCTACTTTCGACTCCATCCAGGACGCGGTTATCCTGCTGGACAGCCAGCACCACATAGTCAGGGCTAACCGCGCTTTCGCTGGCTTCTTCAATTTCAGCCCGGAGGAGGCTGTCGGCCGTTACTGCCACGATATAATTCACGGCACCACCCGGCCGCACCTGCTCTGTCCCCACAGGCGAACCATGAGTGACGGGATAACAGTGTCCGAAGAGTTGTTCGAACCCCGCATCAACCGGTATATAGAAGCAACGACGTCTCCCATTCTGGACAAATCCGGAAGTTGCATCGGCAGTGTCCATATCATCAAGGACATCCATGAGCGAAAAACAGCTGAAAGCGAGCGGGAGAACCTGTTAAGACAGGTGGAAAATCAGCGACACCTGCTTCAGCATACCCTGGACCAGTTACCGTCCGGAGTCGTCGTCCGCGATCCCGACGGCAATCTGCTCATAGCCAACAGCGAGATCATCCGGATCTTCGGACCTCTGCCCGCACATATTTCCGAGTTCGCTACCTTGAATTGTTATCAGACCGACGGGCGGCGATACACCGGAAACGACTGGCCGATGTCACGGACGGTGACAACCGGCGAAACGGTTACCGGCGAAGAGATAAAAATATTAAAGGAAGGTGAGGAACCGATGACCGTTCTCGGGGCGACAGCTCCGGTCAGGAATGATGATAAGGATATTATCGCCAATGTCGGGGTCTTCAGCGATATCACTAAACGAAAGCAAGCTGAGGAGTTGTTGCAAAATCTGACCGGCGAACTTGAAAATCGCATCCGTGAGCGCACCCGGGAACTGGTAGCCGCCCATGACAAACTGCTGGAGCAGTTGGAATTACGGGTTACGGCGGAGGAATCACTCCGATCTCTATCAAACCGCTTGTTGAAGGTACAGGAAGAGGAAAAAAGGGCGGTTGCGCGGGAACTGCACGACCAGACCGGCCAGAGTCTGACTGTCTTGAAATTACTTTTAGCAGGGTGCTGAAATAGGCCGTTTGCAACGATTATACAGGAACAAATGCCAGTATAACCAAACTCTGCGGCCTATTTTAGATGATTTTTATCCCTCCCGGGGCTTTAGCACCCCCATTTTTGATCCTGTAAGCCCTGAAAGGACACACTTCACCCCTGTGCCGGACTGGCGGGCACCAATTTGGCCATCCGCACCAGATTGTAAGCCGCCACCGTCAATTCCGCCCAGAGTTGGTTGCGATTGACACCTTTGTACCTAAGCTTTCGACCTCCTCCCACTGTCTTGACCCAACCGAATATCTCCTCAACGCGCTTGCGCACCCTCTGGCTGACACTGTAACCGGCATGCCGGGTGGTACGTCCATCTATCGCCGACCACTTCTTACAGGCTACATGTGGTGTGGTGTTGAAATCCCGGCAGGTAGTCACAAAATCCTCTGTGTCGTAGCCCTTGTCCGCACCCACCGTTATCCGATGTTTCCCCGGTACCCTCTCCAGCATCTCAAGTGCGGTGTCTCTTTCCGCTGTCCCGGTCGCCGTGCTTACCACCACGTCCACTACCAGCCCGGTGCGGTTTTCCATGAGGACATGTCCGGCAAAACACAATCTGGCTTCTTTGCCCGCCCCTTTTCTGGCCAGCCGGGCCTCTGGGTCGGTGGTTGACCGGTGCGTAGCATTGACCCGGCGTTCGCCGTGGAAATCCACACTCGGATTCTTGCCGCCGCCTTTCGGCGGTTCCCCACCGTCCTTCGGCCGAAAGCTCTTCAACGAAGCCCAGGCTTCCAGCAAGGTGCCGTCCACGGTGAAATGGTCATCCGATAGCAACTTCTGCCGCCGCGCTTGACTCACCACCGCGCCAAAAAACTCACGTGCTACCTGATGCTCTATCAGTCTCTGCCTGTTCTTTGAGAAACTCGAGGCGTCAAAACCTGGATCCGTGATGTTGAGATCCATAAACCACTTGAACAGGAGATCATACCGTAGCCGTTCACAGAACTGCCGCTCACTGCGGATCGAGTAGAGAGCGATAAGCAACGACGCCTTGAGCAGACGCTCCGGCGGTATTGATGGCCGGCCAAAGTCTTCGTACATCTTGTTGAAAACGGGAGAGAGTTCTTTGAGAGCTTGGTCAACAAGGGGTTTGATTCGCCGGATAGGATGGCCCTGGGGTACAAGCTGATCTGGTGTCAGCGAGCAGAGCATGAGGGATTGATTTTCTACCTTGCCGCGCAATCTACAGCCTCCGTCAATGGGATGATATATTTTACCCCAATCGCGGATTAATGACGACTTTTTCAGCACCCTGTTAGGGAAGGCTGACCGGACGGCGCCTGAGGAGATGAGGGCGCTCCTGTCGGAAATCTCCGAGATGGTCACCCAGATAATCCGCCAGGTTCGGAATCTGTCGTTATCCCTGCGGCCGGGGATTCTGGATGACCTGGGGCTGATTCCGGCGCTGGAATGGCTGTTCAAGCAATTGAACGAGCAGACAGGTCTGGTGGTGAAGTTCAGTCACGACGACTCTCCTGCGTTACCGAACGACGTTAATATCGGGGTATTCAGAATAATTCAGGAAGCCTTGACCAACGTTCTGCGTTACGCCGGAACTCTCGAAGCGGAGGTGAAACTGACCATCAGGGAGGAAGTATTGTTGATCCACATTGCCGACCGGGGCAAAGGCTTCGACAGCTCAAGTATAGGCGCCGGCCAATCTACCGGCATCTCGGCCATGCGGGAGAGGGCGGCCTTACTCGGTGGACAGTTCGCCATCATATCCAGACCGGGCCAGGGGACTATTGTGAATGTGTCGATACCGATATCGAAAATTCAGTAACCGATAATCCCAAAACAGGAATAATTACGGATTTTTATTTCACCGGTGCTTGTAATATATTGGACATATGAAGTTCAGTCATTCAAAGATAATCAGAATCGTCCTGGCCGACGACCATAGAATCGTCCGGCAGGGCATCCGCAGTCTGCTGGAAAACGAGACCGATTTTCAGGTCATCGGCGAAGCCGGCGACGGGTCTGAAGCACTGGAAATGGTCAACCGGTTGAGTCCGGATATCTTGGTAACCGATCTGTCGATGCCCTATTACTCCGGAATAGAAATTGCCCGAAAAATCAAGGCCAGCCGGCTTCAAACACGCATCGTGATTCTGTCAATGCACAAAGACGAGCCCTATATATTGCACGCTCTGGAATCCGGTGTCAGCTGTTATCTGCTCAAGGACTTCGGCATCGAGCATCTCGCCACAGCCATCCGCCACGCCATGGCCGGAAGAAGATATGTCAGCCCCCCGCTTTCCATGCCGACGCTGAACTAGCCAGCGTGTGTAGCATCTGCGCCCCAACTGCCCCGGCAAAGCTATTTGACACAGCATGAGCAACCTGATAACATCAGTTTGTTGATGGGTTTCATCAACTTTTACCGGAGGTATCATATGAAATTGAGCACCCGAGCCCGCTACGGCACCCGCGCTTTGCTGGACCTGGCCCAGAATTACGGCGACCAGGTAATCCCCATCAAGGATATCGCCCGGCGGCAACAGATATCCCTGTCTTATCTGGAGCATCTGATAGGGCCGCTGGTGGACGCGCGACTGATTCAATCGGTTCGCGGCGCCAAGGGCGGACTCAAACTGGCTAAATCTCCTGAAGCTATCAAACTGAGTGAGGTGGTCAGCCTGCTGGAAGGCCCCATCGAGCCGGTGGAATGTATCCACAATCCGGAAAAATGCGACCGTTCCCTATTCTGCGCAACCAGAGATATCTGGGATGACATGGGACGAGCCATCACCGAGGTGCTGGGGCAGACGACACTGGCCGACCTGGTAAGCCGTCAGCAGGCCAAGATGTCCAATGATAGCGACATGTATTATATCTAAGAAATATCGAATCAGGAGACAATTGAATTGAATAATCAGAATTTGGAGACCATCGTTGTACACGCCGGGCAGGAAACTCCTGACCCGACTACCGGTTCTCGCGCTGTTCCCATCTACCAGACGACATCATTCATGTTCAAGGACTCGGCTCATGCCGCCAACCTTTTCGCCCTCAAGGAATTCGGTAACATCTATACGCGTATCATGAACCCGACGACGGACGTATTCGAAAAGCGGGTCGCCGCCATTGAGGGCGGAACCGGAGCCCTGGCGGTGGCATCCGGTCAGGCCGCCGAAACACTGGCCTTGCTGAATATAACCCGGCCTGGCGACCAGATCGTGGCCACCAGCAATCTTTATGGCGGTACTTACGAACTGTTCCATTACACCTTCCCCAAGCTGGGCAGGGAAGTGCTTTTCGTGCCTTCAGGCAACCCTGAAGCCATCAAGGCCGCCATTACCCCTAAAACGCGAGCCGTGTATACCGAAACCATCGGCAACCCCAAGCTGGATGTTCCTGACTTTGAAGTCATCGCCGATATCGCTCATCAGGCCGGCATACCGCTGGTGGTTGATAATACCGTCGGTGTCGGACTAGTCAGACCGTTCGATTTCGGCGCCGACATTGTAATCGCCTCGGCGACGAAATATATCGGCGGCCACGGAACTTCTATTGGCGGTATTATCGTCGATTCCGGCAAATTCGATTGGAGCAACGGTAAGTTCCCGGAATTTACCGAACCCGACCCTTCCCACCATGGCCTCAAGTTCTGGGAAACCTTCGGCGACTTCCCGAATCTGGGAAATGTGGCATATATTATCAAGGCACGGCGACAGTTACTACGCGATCTGGGAGCCTCAATATCTCCGTTCAACTCCTTTCAATTGCTTCAGGGACTGGAAACGCTGATACTACGTCAGGAACGCCATTCCGAGAACGCACTGAAAACGGCTGAGTTTCTGCGTAACCATCCGGCGGTGGATTGGGTAACCTACCCTGGCTTGCCGGACAGCCCTGACCATGAGATTGCCAGAAAATACCTGGGGAACAGGTTCGGCGGTCTGGTCGGTTTCGGCATCAAAGGCGGGACCGAAACCGGTTCCAGATTCATCAACTCGGTCAAACTTTTTTCGCATCTGGCCAACATCGGCGACGCCAAGAGCCTGGTTATTCATCCCGCCTCCACCACCCACCAGCAGCTGACCGCCGAAGAACAGGCTTCCGCCGGGGTCAGCCCGGAATATATCCGGCTGTCCATTGGTATTGAGCATATTGATGACATTATCGGCGACCTTGATCAAGCCCTCAAAAAGGCCGTGCAGAAGAGGTGATTCATGAAGGGACTGCTGGCTGAAAACCAAATCGGAACGGTCAAAACGGAATATTTCAACATTGACCGGCTGGTGCTGGATTCCGGAGAGGCAATCGCTCCGGTTATCCTGGCCTATGAGACTTACGGCCGGCTGAACGAAGACCGTTCCAACGCGGTACTCATCTGTCATGCTCTGACCGGGGACGCCCATGTCGCCGGCATCAATGCGGCTACCGGCAAGCAGGGCTGGTGGGACAGCATGGTCGGACCGGGCAAGGCTTTTGATACCGACAAGTACTTCATAATCTGCTCCAATGTACTGGGAGGTTGCCAGGGATCTACCGGACCGGCTTCGCCAAATCCGGCGACAGGTGAACCATATGGTTTGGATTTCCCGTTGATCACCATCGGCGATATGGTATCCGCCCAGGTCAGGCTGATTGACCACCTCCGGATAGATCAACTATTGGCGGTGGCCGGCGGTAGCATGGGGGGAATGCAGGCACTGATCTGGGCGGTGCGCTACCCCGACCGGATGCGGTCGGTTATCCCCATCGCTACAACTACCCGTCACTCTCCTCAACAGATAGCCTTCAACGAGGTCGGCCGCCAGGCAATCATGGGTGACCCCAATTTCAACAACGGACGGTACTATAACGGACGCAAGCCTGAAAGAGGTCTGGCCATGGCGCGCATGGTCGGCCATATTACCTACATGAGCGACGAGTCCATGGCTGATAAATTCGGCCGCCGCTTCCGGGAAAGACGTGACGGCGGGACCAAGATGGGAACCGATTTCGAAGTAGCCGGGTACCTTCAGTACAAGGGAGATGCCTTCGTCAAAAGATTCGATGCCAATTCCTATCTCTATGTTACCCGGGCTATCGACCTGTACGACCTGGCTGGTGACAAACCCCTCCCGGAAGCGCTGGCCCCGGCCAGAAACGTACATTTTCTGGTACTGGCCTTTAAAAGCGACTGGCTGTACCCGGCTCACCAGTCCAGAGAACTGGTCAGGGGCTGTAAGCTGGCTGGTATCGACGTGACCTTCTGCGAGATCAACTCAACCTACGGACACGACGCCTTCCTGCTGGAAATTGAAGAAGAAAACCACCTGATTTCTCATTTCCTGCACAAAATCAGTCGGCAAAGTGACGGAAAAGCCGGTTCGGCGGTAAGTCATGGATAAAGTCAGAAAAGACCACGAGGTCATCGCCGGTATCATCAAGCCGGGAGCCAGTGTCCTCGACCTCGGCTGTGGCGACGGCGACCTGCTGGTTTACCTTTCGGAAAACAGGAATACCAGAGGCCGAGGCATTGAAATATCGGAGCAGGCTATCTACCGATGTGTCGCCCGAGGCCTGTCGGTATCTCACCAGGATATCGACAACGGACTGGCCGAATACGGCACCGACTCATTCGATTACGTAATCCTCAACCAATGCCTGCAACAGGTGAAAGCACCGAAAGAAGTCATTGCCGAAGCGGTAAGAGTCGGTAAACATGCGGTCGTCGGTGTGCCGAATTTCGCCTACATTACCGCCAGATGGCGGCTGGGAGTTATCGGCAAAGCCCCGATAACCAAAGCCCTGCCCTATGAATGGTATGACACACCGAACCTACATTTCCTGAGCCTGTCGGATTTCCGGGATTTCTGTCGGGTAAATGGCTATAGAGTAGAAGAAGCCGTGTATCTCAGGGATTCCAACCGAGTCCGAATTCTGCCCAACATCCTGGCGCAAACGGGTATTTACCTGATATCAAATATTGACAGGGAGGCAACAGATGAGTGAACAAACCAATATTCCAACAGTGTCTTTCCGCCATCGGGTTTTTCCGGTCTTAACCAGGGGAATCGCCAATGATATCACCGAAACCATCGGCAATACCCCATTGGTTCGGCTTAACCGGTTGAACGCCGGCGGTGTCGCCGACCTGGCGGTGAAACTCGAATCGTCCAATCCGCTTCACAGCGTCAAGGACCGTATCGGGGTCGCCATGGTGACCGACGCCGAAGCCCAGGGTAAAATCAAGCCCGGTGATACCATTGTGGAGCCGACTTCCGGTAACACCGGAATCGCGCTGGCTTTCACGGCCGCCGCCCGTGGCTATCGGTTGATTCTGACCATGCCGGAAACCATGTCCATGGAGCGTCGCCAGTTGCTGGCCATTCTGGGAGCGGAAATCGTGCTGACTCCAGGGGCCGAAGGTATGGGCGGCGCCATACGTTCAGCCCAGAAGCTGGTGGCAGATAACCCCGATTATATCATGCTCCAGCAATTCTCCAATCCAGCCAATCCCGAAATCCACCGACTGACTACCGCCGAAGAACTTTGGCGGGATACCGAAGGTAAAATTGATGTGTTGGTTGCCGGTGTCGGCACCGGCGGTACCATCACCGGAGTCGCCGAAGTACTCAAGCAACGCAAATCGTCTTTCAAGGTCATCGCTGTCGAACCCGAGGCCTCTCCGGTTCTCTCCGGTGGTAATCCGGGGCCACACAAGATTCAAGGAATCGGCGCCGGTTTCATACCGGAAGTTTTGAGAACCGACCTCATTGATGAGATAATACAGGTGAGTAATGACAACGCTGGAGTCACCGCCCGGCGTCTGGCCAGAGAAGAAGGTATTCTTGCCGGTATTTCTTCAGGAGCCGCCGCCTGGGCCGCTCTGAAAGTCGCCGGCAGACCGGAAATGAAAGGCAAACTGGTAGTGGCTGTGTTGCCTGACACCGGGGAGCGCTATCTTTCCACCTGGCTTTTCCAGGATGTATACTCGGCCAGCCAAACCGTCAGTTGACAGTAAGTGAGATAACCGTATGACCAAGCAGACCTATCTCGATAATGCCGCCACGACTCCGATGGATGCCCGGGTTGTGGATGCCATGTTGCCTTTTTTGAAGGAATCTTTCGGTAACCCTTCATCGGTACACAGCGCCGGACAGACAGTCCGGGCGGCGGTAGAAAAAGCCCGGGCCCAGGTGGCCGCCCTGGTCGGTGCCAGACCGGATGAGATATTCTTCACCAGCGGCGGCACCGAAGCCGACAACTGGGCTCTCAAGGGTACAGCCTGGGCTAAAGCCGACAAGGGCAGACACCTGATTACTTCCGGTATCGAACACCACGCTGTAATGGAGAGTGCCGAGTATCTGGAGAAGCACGGCTTCGAGGTCAGCTATCTGCCGGTGGATGAATACGGCAGGGTCGATATCGAATCGGTTGCCGCGGCTGTCACCCCCGGTACAATTCTGGTATCGGTGATGCACGCCAATAACGAAATCGGGACGATTCAGCCGGTGGCCGAAATCGGCCGCCTGCTCAGGAACAAAGACACCATATTTCATGTCGATGCCGTCCAGACCGCCGGCCACCTGCCGGTGGATGTCAATGAAATCGGAGCCGATCTGATGTCCATTTCAGGCCATAAGCTCTACGGCCCCAAAGGTATCGGCGCCTTGTATATCCGCAAGGGAGTCAGAATCGCCTCCCTGCTGTCCGGCGGCAGTCAGGAGCGCAACAAACGTCCAGGCACGGAAAACGTGGCCGGCATCATCGGCTTCGGGGCCGCGGCGGAGATCGCCATGTCTGAGATGACGGCAGAGACCGACCGGATTACAGCTCTGCGCGACCGGCTGGCCAAAGAGCTGTTGGCGCGTATTCCCGACTCCACGCTGAATGGACACCCGACCGACAGGCTGGCGAACAACGTCAATATTTCATTCAGATATGTCGAAGGAGAGTCACTGGTGTTGCATCTGGATTTCGAGGGTATCTTTGCCTCTACCGGTTCTGCCTGCTCCTCTTCCAGCCTGGAACCGTCCCATGTCCTGCTGGCCTGCGGCCGCCTGGCCGAAGACGCCCACGGGTCCATACGGTTCAGTCTCGGTAAATTCAACAACGAAGAAGACATCGACAGGGTTATCGAAACCCTGCCTGGGATAGTGAAAAAATTAAGAGCCATGTCGCCCCTGGCGCCGGGCGCGGCTGAATAACAGGAGAAATACATGAACAACGGGCCTGCATCTTATTCCGAACAGGTTATCGAACACGTCAAAAACCCGCGCAACATCGGTGAATTGGAAAATCCCGACGGTGTCGGACGGGTAGGCAACCCGGTATGTGGTGACGTCATGGAACTCTATATCAAGGTGAAGGACGGCATCATCACCGACTCCAGCTTCAAGACCTTCGGCTGTGGTGCCGCCATTGCTACCAGTTCCATGGTCACCGAGATGGTCAAGGGCAAAACCATCAAAGAAGCCCTGGAGATTTCCAACAAGGCGGTAGCCGACGCTCTCGGTGGACTGCCACCGGTCAAGATGCACTGTTCGGTACTGGCCGAAGAAGCTCTCAAAAAGGCCATTGAAAACTATTATGAAAGACAGGGGGAAAAACCACCGTTCGAAACGACACCTTCTTCGGACGAACACCACCACTGATGAAAAAAGGCCTGCCACAAGGCAGGCCTTTTTTCTGCAACATATTTATTTGTCGTTGACCGCTCCACTGCCGACCAGACGGTGCTCCTGGTACCATTGTTTAATGATGCCGACGATTTCGTCCGGGTCATCGGTTACTCTCAGTAAGTCACAGTCAATCTTCGATATATAACCGCTTCCCATGACGATTCCCTGCAACCATTCCAGAAACCCGTTCCAGTACGTTCCACCGAAAAGCACCACCGGGAAAGGTTTTATCTTACCGGTCTGCATCAGGGTCAGCACCTCGGTCAATTCATCCAGGGTCCCCAGCCCACCGGGCATGATGACGAAGGCAGTGGCATATTTAACCAGCATGACCTTGCGGGTGAAGAAATGGTTAAAAGAAAGCGACCTGGTGGCAAAACGGTTCGGCTCCTGTTCGTCCGGCAGTTGGATGTTGAGCCCGACCGAAACTACCCCGGCCCGGGCGGCGCCCTTGTTGGCGGCTTCCATCAATCCCGGCCCACCCCCGGTAATGACGGAGAATCCTTCCTGCCCCAGCCGCCAGGCGATATCCTCGGTCGTCCGGTACAATTCGTCTTCGGGTTTGACTCTGGCCGAACCATAAATAGTTACGGCCGGCTGAACACCTGAAAGCTTGTCGAAGCCTTCGACGAATTCACCGATGATGCGGAACATCCGCCAGGACTCTTCCTTGCCGAGTTCGTTAATCTCATAGTTGTTGACCATAAACCCTCCTGCCAAGCTACGCCAATTTAATCAGAATCCGGCGGCTGACGCCAGTCCGAGCGGGCAGGCTGACCATTGAAATTCACATATTGTCATCCGCAAGTATTTGCAGACATCCAGAGCGGTTAGCGGACATCCGCATTATCGTATCGTTGCGTTTATCTTGCGATTCTCAGCTTGCATATATTATCAATATGTTATAGTATTTAAAGGTCAACCTTCGCGGATACGGCCTGATTCCGGCAATGCCGGTCCACTTACTGACACGAAAGCGAGGTAGCCATCAGTACCGTAAAAGTAAGGGTGGAAAAGCTTTTCAAGGTTTTCGGCCCTGACCCTAAAGACACGATCAAGAAACTGCAAAAGGGAACCACTCGGGAAGATATAATGAAGAATTCCCGTAACGTCCCAGCGGTGATAGACGCCAATTTTTCCGTCACCGAAGGCGAAACCTTCATGATTATGGGTCTGTCGGGTTCCGGCAAGTCTACCATCATCCGTTGTCTCAACCGCCTGCACGAACCCAGTGCCGGCAGTGTTTTTATCGATGATGAAGACATCACCCGGGTCGACCCTGAGAGATTACGACAGATTCGTCGTACCAAGATTGCCATGGTGTTTCAGCATTTCGCCCTGTTGCCTCACAAGACCGTGCTGGAAAATGTTGAATTCGGACTTAAAATCAGAGGCACTCTGACCGAAGCGGACCGAAAAAAGGCAGAGGATACCCTGGAAATCGTCGGCCTGCGCGGTTGGGGCGACCGTTTGACTTCCGATCTTTCCGGCGGTATGCAACAGAGGGTGGGGTTAGCGCGCGCGCTGGCTACCGACCCGGAAATACTGATCATGGACGAACCGTTCTCAGCCCTGGACCCGCTGATCCGCCGGGACATGCAGGACGAGTTGATCAATCTGCAACAGACCCTTCAGAAGACCATCGTATTCATCACCCATGACCTCAACGAAGCCCTGAAGATGGGCGACCATATCGCGGTGATGAAGGACGGACGTATCGTCCAGATAGGAACTCCGGAAGATATTGTCAGTAACCCGGCGAACGATTACGTCGCGGCTTTTACCTCAGACGTCAACCGCGGCCTGGTTTTTACCGCTTCCTCCATTATGAAACCTGCCGATACTCTGGTTATCACTCACGATACAGTCAAAACCGCGTCGGTGCGATTGCGACAGACCAAATCAGACGCCATGTATGTGGTTGACCGCCAGCGCAAGCCGGTAGGTCTGGTGACCGACCAGGATATCGCCAGGGCGGTTCGCAAAGGTGAACTGAAACTGGAAGAAGTAATGATGACCGAGTTCCCCCAGACAGAAGAGACGACACCCCTGGGTGAAGTGCTGACTCTGTGCGGCGACAGCCTGCCGATTGCCGTGGTATCCGACAAGGGACGGTTCCGGGGCATACTGGAACCGCTCGATGTGCTCACAAGTGTGGCTCCGGTCAATAACGAAGCATCCGATGAAACCAAAGAGGCCGAAGAAGAACCTCCAGCCGGCGCTCCGGACAAGGAGGCTGTTTAATCCATGTGGCCGTTCAATTTATATACCATCCCCCTGGATGACTGGATTCAATCAGGAGTCAACTGGCTGAGCCAGAATTTCCGTTCCTTTTTCCAGATTGTAAAAACACCTTTCGATTTTACCCTCAGCGGTACCGAGGATTTTCTGCTCTGGTTGCCGCCGGTAGTAGTACTGGGTTTGATATTCCTGATTGCCTGGCAGATCAAAGGATGGAAGTTCGCCGCTATCTCCACCCTCACCATGCTGTTCGTGGGTTTCCTCGGTTTGTGGGCGCCGACCATGACTACATTGTCTCTGGTGCTGGCGGCGTTAATATTTTGCGCCATTGTGGGGATTCCTCTGGGTATTCTGGCCGCCCGAAGTGACAAGTTCGCCGGTATCCTGCGACCGTTACTGGATGCCATGCAGACCATCCCCGCCTTCGTCTATCTGGTTCCGGTGGTCATGCTTTTCGGTGTCGGTCTGGTCCCCGGTTTGATTGCCGTTATCGTGTTCGCTTTGCCACCCATCATCCGATTGACCGACCTGGGCATCCGCCAGGTACCGCAAGACGTCGTTGAAGCCGGCCGTTCCTTCGGTGGCACCAACAACCAGATACTCTTCAATATTCAGATACCACTGGCCATGCCCACAATCATGGCCGGACTCAACCAGACACTGATGCTGGCCATGTCCATGGCTGTCGTCATCGCCCTGATTGGCGCCAGCGGCCTGGGCCTGGTGGTCTGGACCGGCTTGGGCCGCAACGATGTCGGCTATGCCGCCATAGGCGGTATCGGCATCGTGGCCATTGCCATCATTCTGGACCGTCTGTCACAGTCTTTCAGTAAATCTCCGACCGGAAAAAAGCAACCCGGATTACTGGGGCGGAGCATCAACTGGCTCAGGTCCCGGCTGAACAAAAACCGCCGGAATTAGCCGCTTTATTATCACCAGCCGAATTCTCCTGGATTGCGCACCTGAGGAGAATATTGGAAATAAACTATTTAGAAGGAGGAAAACATGAAAAAACACTTGCGTAAACTCATGATGGTCGGTTTTGTCATGGTGCTGGCCATGTCAGCGCTGGTCGTCGGTTGTGACTCCACGACGGATGAACCCGACCCGACCCAATCGGTCAACCAGAAACCTGGCCAGGGGGTAACTATGAGCCCGGCCAAACCGACATGGTCAACCGGCTGGTTCCAGACCGAAGTTTTCATCAAAGCCCTGGAAGAACTGGGGTACAATGTTGAAGACGCAATCGCCCTCGACAATCCCATATTCTATAACTCCGTCGCCAACGGAGACGTCGATTTCTGGGCGGACGGCTGGTTCCCGTTGCACAATCAGTACCTGCCGATCATCGAGGGTAAAGCCGAGGTAGTCGGTGAGTTCGCCATGGGCGGCGCGCTTCAGGGTTACCTGATAGATAAAGCCACCGCCGTTGAATACGGCATCACCAGCATCGAGGACTTCAAGGACCCGGAAATCGCCGCGCTGTTCGATACAGACGGTGACGGTAAGGCCAACATGGTCGCCTGCCCGCCCGGCTGGGGCTGTGAGACAGTCATCAACCACCACATGGAAGCCTATGAACTGGCTGACTGGGTAAACGCCGACCAGGCTGGCTACGATGTAGCCATGGCCGATGTCGTAGCCCGGTACAATGCCGGTGAGCCGGTATTCTTCTATACCTGGACGCCCAACTGGACGGTCAACGCCCTGGTACCCGGTGAAGACGTAGTCTGGCTTGAGGTCCCCTTCTCATCACTTCCCGCAGACCAGGCAGACCTCGAAGACGAAACCTTCGTTGCCAACCTCGTCGGTAAAGCCGGCGATAGCGAGCCCTATAACATGGGCTGGCCGGCCAATGACATCCAGGTAGTGGCCAATTCCGCCTTCCTGGATGCCAACCCGGCGGCGGCATATCTCTTCGAAAATATTCAGATTCCTCTGGAAGACATCTTTGAACAGAATTACCAGATGTACCAGGGTGAAGACAGACCCGAAGATATCGTTGCCCATGCCGAGGCGTGGATAGCGGCCAATCAGTCAACCTTCGATGCCTGGATTGAGGGGGCGATAGACGCCGCCGACTAATCCTGTCACAGGGTGCGCTTTAAAAAAGAGGGGTGGCAAATTGCCACCCCTCTTTTTCTTTTTTCTCCAACCTGTAACTGAATAAATACCAGTCAAAGGATTGGGTTGAATCTCTATGGCTACAGGATATGCCTTTGATTGAAAAGTTTAATCGAGTATAACTGCTAGAATTCGGATTCCGTTTCGCCGGTTAACAGCAAAGCCTTCAGTTCCTCGTTGAAAAAGAATTCTTTCTCTCCGAAAGCCGGCTTCAGATCATTGAACCAGATAGCCGATTCATCGAAAGCGGCGAAGAAAGGCCGGTCAGCCCAATCCGGGTTACGACCCTGAACCAGGCGTAACACAAAAACCTTGTCGCCACCGATGGTGGCAGTTCCCATGACCTGCACCTTTCCGGGAAGAGCTGACATCACCGGCCCTTCGGCAGTACGACAGATACCGCTTATGGCCTGAAACGCTCCCTGGTACACCCGCCAGGCATCCTGTAGAGTGACTGAAAAATACCGCTGAGCCCCGGTATCCCGGGCCATGAACATATAATAAGGCACACATCCCATATCGACCTGACGCCGCCACATCTGGGCCCATAACGCCTCAGAATCGTTGATATGCCGCAACAGGGGTGATTGGGTTCTGATGACAGCTCCGGTCTCCCTTATGCGCCTGACAGCCTCTGGCACTATCTCCGGAAGCAGTTCCACCGGATGATTGAAATGCGCCATGAAAGCCAGATGCTTGCCGGCCTCCCTGACCCTGCGAAAAAGGGTCAGCAGTTCTTCAGCGTCATCGTCGGTAACGTATCGATAAGGCCAGAACGACAAACTTCGAGTCCCGATTCTAATGGTTCGGATACCGGGGAGTACCAGAAGGGGCTCGATGTACCTGGCCAGCAGGCCGGCCTTCATGACCAGGGGGTCTCCCCCGGTCACCAGAACGTCGGTCACTTCCGGGCGTGATTTGAGATACTCCACCAGCGTATCGATTTCCCGGCTGGCTATTTTAAGGTCTTCCATGCCTTTGACAAACTGCGGCCAGCGGAAACAGAAGGTGCAGTAAGCGTGGCAGGTCTGGCCCTGGCTGGGGAAGAATAGAACCGTCTCCCGGTATTTATGTTGTATACCCGGCAGACTTTCACCATTCAGGACAGGTACATTCAACTCCAGTTGTCCCGCCGGATGAGGATTCATCTTCTGACGAATCTCGGTTACAGTTCGGAGAATAACTTCCTGACCAGCCCCCTCTCGCAACAAGGTATCGACCCGGTGGTAATCTTCTGGCGACAGCATACCCTTCTGCGGAAAGGTGGCAATGAACAACGGGTCCGTTTCCGCACACTCCCAGTCTATAAGGTTATCGACAACATAGTTATTGGTACGAAACGGCAGAACGGTGCCGACTACCTCGATGTCCCGGATTTTTTGAAGACTTAATGCTTCAACCTGAGGAATCTCCCTAAAATTGTTTAACGTGAACGGTTTGTATTGCATACAAAATATCTCCTTGCGGCCAACCGGCGCGAAACATCCCGCGCTTTGATTGGAAAAAGGGGTATTAAAAAAAAACGCGGGACTGAAGTGACGCCCGGTAAGGGCAATTTTGTATTCGCGTAAAGCAGTCTATTCTACCAAATTCCAATATAGTATGCCATAGCTTTCATACCGCTACTATTGGAAGTGTACGGTTGATGCTGACTTTGCGCGGGCTGCTCCCGGATGAAGAAAATAGTCTCCAGGTTGCAAAGCAACGTTTCCGACATACAGGTAAATAAGAGAGGTTATCAGTAAACTCAAGAGGGCAAGAAAGAGTTAACAGACTGAAAAACTGGTGGGCCATCCTGGTCTCGAACCAGGGACCTCGGTCTTATCAGGACCGCGCTCTAACCAACTGAGCTAATGGCCCGGGGGCTCTTGAACGAAGGTAATTCTAACCCAGGCTCGGGACTGAAATCAAGCGGCACGCTTCGGGCGGCATGCCGGTATGCTTGAAAACAATAGCACCTTAACCCCTGGATAGCGGAAGGAAAATCGGCCAATTGAAACTCCGGCTAGGCCGGAGATCGACCTGGGATAGAGAGAAATCTCTCAATATCCTTAGAAAGGAGGTGATCCAGCCGCAGCTTCCGCTACGGCTACCTTGTTACGACTTCGTCCCAATCATCAGTCCCACCTTGGGCGACTGCCTCCCTTGCGGGTTAGCCTATCGACTTCAGGTGTTACCAACTTTCATGACGTGACGGGCGGTGTGTACAAGGCCCGAGAACGTATTCAACGCGCTATGCTGACACGCGTTTACTAGCAACTCCGACTTCATGCAGGCGAGTTTCAGCCTGCAATCCGAACTGAGGACGGTTTTGGGGATTAGCTCCCGGTCACCCGGTGGCAACCCATTGTACCGCCCATTGTAGCGTGTGTGTAGCCCAGGGCATAAAGGCCATGCTGACTTGACGTCATCCCCACCTTCCTCCCCGTTTTGCGAGGCAGTATCGCTAGAGAATGTAACTAGCAATAGGGGTTGCGCTCGTTGCAGGACTTAACCATACACCTCACGGCACGAGCTGACGACAGCCATGCAGCACCTGTGATAGCTCCTGACTTGACAGGTGGATCCCCTTTCGGTTCACTACTTCTAACATGTCAAGCCCTGGTGAGGTTCTTCGTGTAGCATCGAATTAAACCACACGCTCCGCTGCTTGTGCGGGCCCCCGTCAATTCCTTTGAGTTTTAGTCTTGCGACCGTACTCCCCAGGCGGGGTACTTAAAGCGTTAGCTTCGGCACAGAGAGGGTCGATACTCCCTATACCTAGTACCCAGTGTTTAGGGCGTGGACTACCAGGGTATCTAATCCTGTTCGCTCCCCACGCTTTCGGGCCTCAGTGTCAGTTTTGGCCTAGAAAACCGCCTTCGCCTCTGGTGTTCCTCCCGATATCTACGCATTTCACCACTACACCGGGAATTCCGTTTTCTCCTGCCATACTCAAGTCCAACAGTATCAGATGACCCCTCCCAGTTGAGCCGGGAGATTTCACATCTGACTTGAAAGACCACCTACGCCCACTTTACGCCCAATAAATCCGGATAACGCTCGCCTCCTACGTATTACCGCGGCTGCTGGCACGTAGTTAGCCGAGACTTATTCCTCAGGTACCGTCATTATTCTTCCCTGAGAAAAGAGGTTTACAACCCGAAGGCCGTCATCCCTCACGCGGCGTCGCTGGGTCAGGCTTTCGCCCATTGCCCAAGATTCCTTGCTGCTGCCTCCCGTAGGAGTCTGGACCGTGTCTCAGTTCCAGTGTGGCTGACCATCCTCTCAGACCAGCTACCGATCATAACCTTGGTAGGCCGTTACCCCACCAACTAGCTAATCGGAGGCAAGCCCCTCCTCAAGCGTCTTTCGACTTCAGTACTCTTCCTTGTGAAAGAGCACCACATGCGGTATTAGCACTTCTTTCGAAGTGTTATCCCCCACTTAAGGGCAGGTTACTTACCTATTACTCACCCGTTTGCCACTATCTCTCTTGCGAGAGACCGTTCGACTTGCATGCATAAGGCGCGCCGCTAGCGTTCATCCTGAGCCAGGATCAAACTCTCCAGGCTATTTTAAAACGAATTTACGCTGCAATAAAATTGGCTTATTTTTCCTTCCGCTATCCAGTTGTTAAGGTGCCCCGTCAATCGCTGACGAAGAAAAATAATACCATAAGCGAAAAAGGCGTGTCAAGGCTTCGGGCGGCGTCTGAAACCGCCTTTCAATCGTAAGATATGTTTCCGCCTGTGAAATCTGTTAAATAAACCGGAAACTTTTTATTCAACCCGCTCCGGTAATGTCCCTGCCATCCTGCAACAATTCCAACATCTGGTCTTCCGATACCATATCCTGGAGCGCCTGTTCCGCCATTTCAGCGACCGCTTCATCGGCGCTCTCCGTCAATCCCCGCAGATGGCTCCGGGCATCCGGCCCGCCGATTTTACCGAGTGAGGTAATCGCCGCCAGTCTGATTTCCGGGTCCGGGTCGTCCGTCAGGCGGATAAGCTGGGGCACCGCCTGTTCATCCTCGTAATTGCCGCAAGCAACAACCGCTTCAAACCGGTGTTCCGGACTATCGGAGGATAACTCGTCGACCAGCAGTTCCAGCCATTCCGGCGCCAGATTTCGCCCGGCGGCAAATAACGCTGACGAGCGCATCGAAGGTTCCGGGGAATCATAGGAATCCATGATAGCCTGCCGCACCTCAGGACACGACAGATAAGCTACCGATTCCAGAGCGCGTCGGCGAACTTCATTGGTTTCACAATCATTTTGAAAAACATCCAGAAGCCTGGACAACAACAAATCTCTCAACCCGACCCGGATTTTGCCATGCTCAGCCAGCAGAACGAACTTACCCAAAGCCTGCGCGGCGGCGGCCCTGACCGAGCTTTCCGCATCATCCTCCATGAGCGGTACCAACCGCCTTATCAGGGACGGATCCTCGTTTTCCCATAACCCCTTCACCGCACCGACCCTGACCGCCGGCACTTCATCATCCAGCATCACCAGGTACAGCGGACTGAATTCCAGATTGGGATCATCTTCAGCCAGCTCCAGCATACGGCCAAGTACGGCCGCCTTGCGTTCGGCGGTAGTCCCGGCCCAATATTCCCGGAACAGCCGCGCGTCTTCCGGTGAGGCCAGGCTCATAGCGGCAATCTCAGAGCTGGACAACCGCTCCGTGGTTTCAGCCAGTTTCCGGACAACCTCCCGGAAAACAGGATCGGTTTCTGCATTGTCAGTTCTGAGATCCGGCTTCTTCATCCTGGTCATCATCCTCATATTCGGCGCCGCTTTCCCAAATCGGCTCGGTAAAGTAATCTATGTAATCCCCCATGGCCTCTGCCGCCAGTTCCTTGAGGCGTCCGGTCGCTTCTACTGCCTGCTCCTTCAATTCATCCAGTTCCACATCAACTTCAAGCATCTTCAACAGGACTTCCGTTATGGCCAGTGCCGCTGTGGCGTTGGGAAAGCGGGAAGCGTATTGGGGTACTTCTCCCAGCAGACACATGGCATCCATACCCCGTTCCTTGGCGACTCCAAGTAAAAGCCCGTTCAAACCGGCTATCTGGAGGTTGCCCCCCAATACCAGGTCATACGCCTTGATCTCCTCAAGCAGATTCGGTGTTGTAGCCACTCCCCAGACCTTCGAGTCTTCCGAATGGTGGATGCGGGTCAAAGCCGCGGCACAGGTATAAATCCTTTTTACTCCGTATTTTTCGGCCACGTCGACAACCGTATGAGCCAGATCATAAGTCTTATTTTGAGGCTGGTCGTCACCCAGGAAGAGAATAATATCCCGCTTACCTACCCGATTCTTCCAGTAAAAAAACCGGCTTTCAGGAAACTGAGGAGATTCCACCAGATTATCCTGAACCAGTACGCCTATCGGGTCGAAAAAATACGGAGCTACCACTTCAGCCAGTGGTTTGGGGTTCAATTTATGCGCCAGAAACGTACCGACAATCATGGCTACGTTGGCAATACCCGGCCAGGCGGCCAGCATATACGGCTCTCTGAGCCTGGGCCTGGCAAGTGTTTTGACTAAACCCTTCAAAATAAATACCTCCGCAGGCGTCGCCTACCGGGACGCCACCGAAACCGCCGGACACAAAATCGAAGGCGAGAACAAACCTCCCTGCCAACGGATATCGGAACCGATGGTGATGTTTTTAAGTAATTTGTATATGTTTCCGGCCACTACTGTATCTTTGACCCTGCCGGTGATCTGCCCGTTCTCCACTTTATAGCCCAGTAAAACGTTACCGGAAAAATCTCCGCCCAGCACGTTACCCTGTTCGGCGCCCATGAGATATTCGACAACCAGCCCTTCCTGGATACCGGCCAGCATATCTTCGAAACTCACCTGTCCCGGAGTAACCGTCAAAGCGCTGACCGAAGGTGAAGGAGCGCCTCCCCGTCCACGGGAACCGTTACCTGTGCTTACCGCCCCGGCCCGGGCGGCTGTTTTAAGATCATAATAAAAAGAAGCTATCCGCCCCTGATTCACCAGGGGTGTCCGCCTACTGACAATACCTTCGTCATCGGCCAGCCTGGAGGTCGGTCTCATCGGTAGCGTCGGGTCATCGACCAGAGAAAAACCCGTATCGAATACCTGCTCACCAAGCTTGCCGGCCAGTGGTGAGGCGCCTTCCATGACCAGCTTGCCGTTGAGAGCCGCGGCCAGAGCCGGAACGAAGGCGCTGGCCACCCCGGAGGGAGTGAAAATGACAGGCATTTCGCCAGAATGAATGCCGACGTTTTTTTCCGCTCTTTCCAGCTGAGTCAGGACATTGGCGATAATTTCGTCTGTTCCGGTGATGACGTTGCAGTCATCGTGTCCATCACCAACGAACAGCATATCGGTTCCCCTGATCCGGGATCCCTGTAGCCCTACCCCCATGACGGTTTTCCGATATTCAGAGAAACCGCCTCGAGTGTTCATGATTTTCACGCTTACCCGGGCGGTTTCCACCCCGCCGTCACACAGAACATCCGGATACCGGCTGGTCACCGCCTCGATCATCTGTTGTCCCATATCCACCATGTCGGCTACGAGGACTTCGATTACCGCGTCATCCCAGGTCGGCACCTGAGGATACTCCTGAATCCCAGGTAGCTCGAAACCCACCGGCTGACCGAAAGCCGCTGTTTCCAGTGCCATTTCCAGTACGCGATCATCATCATCGGGTCTGGCACTGACGCCCAGACCCAGGCGACCGTCCTTTATGACCCGGACGGTAATACTGGAACTCTGACGTGCCTCTAAACTCTTCAAACGGTTGGCTTCGAAATTTACCGGCGTCTCTTCGCTCTCAACAATAAATACATCCGCCTGCTCAGCCGATTTTGAGGCTTTTTCCAGCAATGACTCCATTCTGTTGTCCATGATTATCGGCCTCCTACCAGGCACTGCCGGATTCGAATGTGTGGCGACCCGTTGGAAACAGCCAGCGGTGACTGGCCGCCTTTTCCGCAACCGCCACCCTGATTCATGTCCAGGTCATCCCCGATGGCATCAATGCGCTTGAGCGTTTCGAACACATTTCCGGACAGAACCACCGGACGGATGAGTTCTTCGACCCGGCCTTTGCGTATCATATAAGCCTCTCCGGCGGAGAAGGTAAACATTTCCATCGAGGTGGTGCCCCCATACCAGTTACGGGCATAGATGCCCTCTTCTATATCTCCGATCATCTGCTGAAAAGTCACGTCTCCCGGTTCGATGAAAGTATTACCCATACGAACTATGGGAGGATGACGGAAGGAAATGGAACGGGCATTTCCCGAAGGGGCTTCTTTCATTCTGGCGGCTGTTTCCCTGGAGTGCAATCTCGCGTTCAACCGACCTTCTTTTATCAGTTCAACCTTCTGTCCGGGAGTTCCTTCGTCGTCAAAGGCATAACCACCGCGCAACCGGGTCAAAGTAGCGTCATCTGTGATGTTCAAATGCTGTCCCCCGAATTCGCGTCCCAGTACCATTACATCTCGCAGTTGAGGGTTTTCGTAGATATGATCGGCTTCCGACAGATGGCCGAATGCTTCGTGAACAAACACACCGGCCAGTACCGGGTCCAGAACCACGGTATATTCACCGCCCTTCGCCTGAGGAGCGACTACCAGCGCCCGGGCCTTTTCCGCAGTTTCTGTCACCTGCGAATGAAGTCCCCGAACCGCATTAAAGGAACCTCGACTGCCCAGCGAAATACCGGACTGCTGAACATCGCCATCACCGGCGGCGACAGCATTGACCCGCAGAGTGACATCGGCCCGTTCCTGACTGATATGACTGCCGGAGGAGTTCAGGAGTATCGTGCGGCGAAATGAATCCCCGTAACCGATGACGCTGGTTCGCAGGCCGGATACCGACCACATCGCCTCATTATATTCATCAAGGAGCTTCTTCTTTTCATCCAGACTTAC
This sequence comes from Dehalogenimonas lykanthroporepellens BL-DC-9, assembly GCA_000143165.1. Classification (NCBI taxonomy): domain Bacteria; kingdom Bacillati; phylum Chloroflexota; class Dehalococcoidia; order Dehalococcoidales; family Dehalococcoidaceae; genus Dehalogenimonas; species Dehalogenimonas lykanthroporepellens. Next base: position 341,909 of record CP002084.1, on the reverse strand, counting down.
CAGACGAGGGTCATGCTCATCATCGATGACGACCTTGTCGTTAACCGGCGCAACCTGAGCGAATTCGCTGTTGCCATCGCCGGCAAGCCGGGCTCTTTCCACCGCCTGCTCTATTCGATGATCCATGTCCTCCAGTGAATTAAAGCTGACGAAACCCCAGCCTCCATTGACCAAAGCTCTGACATTACCGCCACCGTCCCGGGTACGGGTAACCGTTTCCAGTTCACGTCCACGATAGGATACGGCAGTTGCTTCGGTTTCCTCAAGATGGATTTCAATGTGGTCGGCCTTGTAACGCGCCAATCGGTCGTGAAGATATGCTGAGGCCTGGTCTATGTCGAACATAATACTTCCTTAATACAGGCTATATTTTAGTTTAACTTCGGAATTCCTGGGTGTCAATCACACGTAAGATACTTCAAGATAAGCGAATGGAAACAGGAAGAATACAACCGACCTTATGAGGAAAGCTCAACAACAGCAGTTCCGGTAACGGTTTTTTCGCCGCGCGGATTTTCCGCCCAAACTGATATCGTTATCTGGTTGTCGCCCGTTTCCGACTTGCCGGTTACCCGGCCACGGCAGGTCAAAGGTTCTCCTGGAAAAGTCATGGCCTTGTAGCCGACGGAAAACTTCCGAACACAGCCGGAAACACCAAGCCAGTCAGTCAGCAATTGCATCAGCCAGGCGCTGACAAGCTGGCCATGAACCACTATGCCCGGCAATCCTCGAGCCAAGGCTACAGCCCGGTCATAATGAATCGGATTATAATCACCGGAGGCCCCGGCGTACATCACCAGTTGACGGGAAGTTGGATACTTGACCAGTTCGGGAATCTCCTGCTCAATACAGATTTTAGAGAACAGCAGACGTTCACCCATCCCGATTCACCAGCGCAGTCTGGCGGCAGGATGCCACAGCGTCGCCTCTCTGATTAGTATAGGCGATATCGAAATTAACGAATACCGTCAAGCCCCGTGATGTGCGTCTTTCCCGGGTCGATGCTATTCTGGCCACCATAGTTATAGTATCACCAATCATGACAGGGTTGTGAAACTCCACATCGGTAGCCCCGTGCAGAACGGCAACATCATCCGCGGAAGACAGAATCTCATATATGCTATCGAAACCCAGAGCCGGTATCATAGAGGGCGGAGCCTGCTCCAGCCATAACGGATTTTCGTCACCGACCGCGGCGGTGAACCTGCCCGCCAATCCTTTTTCAATGTCAAAAGTCAATACGGACAAATCGTAACCGGCTCGGTCTTTTAATTCCTCGATGGGGATACGTTCCATCGTTAAAGATTAGCCGAAGTGCGGGAGCCGTGTCAAAGAAAGGGTATTATATTTTTCAGCTGTATTATGCTATCATTAGCTTCAATACGTTGGGAGTGATTACACCGTTACATTATGAAAATCGGACCTGGTGAGCTGTTACTGGTCTTGGCCGTCATTCTGCTTCTTGTCGGCGCCAGCCGTATGAAATCGGTAACGCAGGAAGTCCAGCGACAAAGCAAAGCCGCTAAGTCGGCGCGCCCTGCCACCGGCGGAGCAGGTAATACCGCGGCTAGATCGGGTATTAAATATCCTCAACTCCAATTGCTGGGCATCCTGATCATCCTGGGAGGCGCCGCCACCACGGTCATCGGCTACCTGATGAGCCAGCCGGACGTCACCTTTCTGTCACTCGTGGGCATCGGCATTGCCGCTTTCGGTATTGCCTTCATTATCCTCGCCCGTCGCCGTTAGACGGCTTTGGCACCTTTAGGGACCGGTGTTACATTCATTTTAGACAGAAGGTAATTCATGAAATTCAAACGTATCGGCATCGTATATCATCCCCTGAACCAGTCAGCACTGGATATCGCCAAACAGATTGCCCGGGAGTTGACGAGTGTCGCCGGTGACCACTGGTTATGCTCAGCCTGGGACGGGCCGAAATTGAAAGATAAAATAGCCGGTACCGAACTCATCATTACCACCGGAGGCGACGGTACCATCCTGAGGGCGGCTCAGGCGGCCCTGCCACTCGATATCCCGATAACCAGTGTCAATCTGGGCAAATTGGGATTCATGACCGAGCTTTCCGCCGACCAGGCCTTGGAAATGTTGCCTCGACTGATAGCCGGCGAGGGTTGGGACGATTGGCGCACCGTGCTCGAAGCCGATTATATTCCTCATGACGGACGGCAGTCCCAAACACAAAACTTCTTTGCCGTCAACGACGTCGTCGTCGCCCGCGGCGGAATTGCCCGGATTATCAGTGTCGATTGCCATATCGACAAAGTACATTATGCCACTTACAATGGTGATGGCGTGATCGTCGCTTCGGCAACCGGTTCCACTGGTTACAACTTTGCCGCCGGGGGACCGGTGATGCATCCTCAATCCCCGGATATGCTCTTGACCCCCATTCTTCCCCACTTGGAACAGAGCTATACACTGGTGGTACCCGGTGACAAGCCTGTCAGTCTGAATGTCAGCACCAATCATCAGGCAACTCTGTGCATTGACGGCCATATCAACATCGATGCGGCCACCGGGGATGTGATACAGGTCCGTACCAGTCATCACCGGCTGAGATTCCTCCGGCTGAGCGACCCTGACTCTTTTTATATCAAAACCGCCCATAAACTGAAAGGTAACCGAAACTGATGAAAGTAGAAAAGGCCACCATTGCCGACGCCAAGCAAATCCACAAACTGGTAAATTCACACGCCGAGCAGGGGCAGATGCTGGCTCGTCCCCTGTCCGAGATATATGAAAATATCCGCGACTTCTTCGTTATCAAGGATGGCGATAAGGTTCTGGCCTGCGCCGCCCTTCATATAAGCTGGGCTGATTTGGCCGAAGTCAAGTCTCTGGCGGTGGAAACAGAAAGACGACGCCAGAAAATGGGCACCGCCCTGGTTAACGCCTGCCTGGATGAAGCCGCGTCCCTGGGAATCAACACGGTTTTTTGTCTTACATACCAGCCGGTGTTCTTCGGCACTTGCGGTTTCCAGGCTGTTGAAAAAAAGGAACTGCCCCATAAAGTCTGGGGTGAATGCTACCGTTGTCCCAAGTTCCCCGATTGCGATGAATCAGCCATGACCTTCCATGCAAAGGTGCCGGCCGGTGTCTGATAGTCCCGAACCTGTCAGACATACAGTCTTCACTGGCAGAATGATTACCGTCAGTCAGGATATAATCCGAAGTCCGGACGGCCGGAATAAAGTCTGGGATGTAGTGGAATACCCCGAAGCGGTGGCAGTGGTGACCGTGAATAACGAAGGTAAGCTGTTGCTGGTTCGCCAGTACCGCCACCCGGTCGGCCAGGAACTTCTGGAGATACCTGCCGGCGGCATTGAGCCGGGAGAATCACCGGGAACTGCGGTGCGAAGAGAACTCAGAGAAGAAACCGGATACCGCCCGGAACGCGTTACCAGGCTGACTTCGTTTTATTCCGCTCCCGGTTATTCGACCGAATTACTGCACTTGTTCCTGGCTGAGGACCTGACCCCTGACCGATTGACCGCCGAAGATACCGCCGAAATAACCGTCATCGAGGCCAATAAACAGGAAGTCCTGCGCATGATAAAGGACGGACGCATCCGTGACGGAAAAAGTATTGCCGGCCTGCTGTTCTATCTCCAAAACAACGGCGCCCGGTAATTTTCGTTTCGTTATAATTCGCTCAGTAACCAGTATATCGCCATACCGAGGACAACCGAACCCCAGAGATTTCGTGTCCGGTGGGCAAACAATAACACCATGACTGCCGGGACCAACAGTTGAGGCGAAAGACTCAGGCTCCTGTCGTCACCGACAAAAACAGCGGGGAAAACCAGTGCCGACAGCACCGCCACCGGGACAAATTCCAGAAAAAGACTCAGCTTTCCTGATATCTTCAATCGGCTCATCAGGGCCATCGGCAAGAATCTGGGTATAAAAGTGACCAGAGTCATACCGGCGATCATGAAAGCGATTTCCGGCCTCATCGGTTCCCGACCTCAATCTCCGGCCAACCATTATCCGAATCGGTACGTCGCGATGACAACCACAGGCCGACTGCTGAGGCGCCGACGGCGGCAATGATGATATGTAGATTGTTCGGCAGAACTCCTTGTAAACCCAGAGCGATTATGCCTGCGGTCACTGCGACAACCAAGTGCAGACGTTTCGTGACCTGCATCACCAGCAGACAGATAAAAAGCGCCGTCATAGCGAAAGGGATACCAAAGGAAGCGGAATCGATTACAGAACCGAACAGCGCCCCGGCAACTGAACCGGTAACCCATGCCCCGTAAGCGGTCATCTGCAAAACCAGCAGATAATCAGGTTTGCCGGCAATACGCGAGGTATCCGACATAGCTAACGCAAATGATTCGTCAGTTACCTGGCCGGACAACGGTATCATCTTCTTTAGCGCCAAGCCCGGGAAATAGCGGGCCAGAGCGGAGGTCATGAGCATATGCCGGGAATTGACCACAAACGTAGTCAAAACAACCGAATAAACTCCGGCGCCGGCTCCCAACATACTGACAGCGATGAATTGAGACGCTCCGGCGAAAACGAAAAGGCTCATGCCGGTCGTCTCCATTACCGACAGACCGGCGCTCCTGGCCAGAACCCCGTAAGCCATGCCGACAGGCAGGTAACCCAGTACGATGGGAAAAGCCGCCTTAAGGCCTTCCCGGATGGTATTGCTCAATAATTACTCCTGTTTGAAGAACCCCATGCTCATTCCTGGGCCTGATCGATAAACGGCCTATCCCAGTTGCCCGGATAGTTGCCGGCCACCAAGAAGATGGAAATGCAGGTGTCCCACTACCTGTCCGCCTTCCTGACCAGAGTTAACCGCCACCCGATATCCGGTAGCGACTATTCCTTCACGGCGAGCGATTTCATTGACCACTTCAAAAACATGCCCGACAAGGTCAACCTCTCCGTCGCCAAGGCTCGCCAGACTGTCGATATGAGCGACAGGCATAACCAGCACATGAACCGGGGCTTGTGGAGAAATATCTCGAATCGCAATTACTGATTTATCTTTATGTAATATTTCCGCAGGGGTCTCTCCAGCGGCTATCTGACAAAAAATACAGCCCATATCATACCTCCTCAGAGATCACCCGATATTGCCGCGGCCCCGTATCGAAAAGATTATTGCCCTCGGCATCTATGGCCACCACAGCGGGAAACCTTTCAATTTCCATTTTCAAAACCGCTTCGGTGCCCAGTTCCGGGTATGCCACTGTTTCCACCGAGGACACCCGAAGGGATAACAGAGCGCCGGCGCCACCGATGGCGGTCAGATAGACTGCCCCGTGTTTTTTCATCGCCTCGATGACCTCGGCAGAACGGTCACCCTTGCCCATCATCACCCTCAAGCCGCCGGCAATTAAGCGAGGGGTATATCTATCCATGCGGGCACTGGTGGTCGGCCCGCAGGCACCGATGATTTCTCCAGGCCGGGCTGGCGTCGGACCCATATAGTAAATAACTGACGAGGCCAGCTCCAGGGGCAACTCCTGACCCTTATCCAGTGTTTCAATGAACTTTTTATGCGCCGCGTCACGAGCGGCATATATCGTCCCGGATAACAGGAGTCTGTCTCCGGCTCGTAATCCGTCTAATACCTCTTGAGGCAGTGGCAATCTTATTTCGCGCCATTGAGGTTCGGTCATATCGTCGCTCCCCTGTGACGGGCACTGTGGCACTGCAGATTGACAGCCACCGGCAGACTGGCAATGTGGCTGGGCATCATATCTATATGTACCGCCAGAGCCGTTACCGTTCCACCCAGACCAAGGGTGCCGGTACCGGTGAGGTTGACCCGGTCCAGGATTTCCCTTTCCAGATCGGCGACATCGCTGTCCCGGGCAGGTTGCCCGGTCTTTCGCAACAGCGAACGTTTGGCGCCTATCATTGCCGCTTCAGCGGTACCGCCAATACCGATACCGATAATGACCGGGGGGCAGGCTTTGCCTCCGGCCTCGGTAACCGTGGTCAGAACGGCTTCGATAACCCCGGAACGACCTTCGGCCGGTTTGAGCATGAACAATCGGCTCATATTTTCAGCTCCGGAACCCTTGGCCATCAGGTTGATCCTGATTTCGTTGCCCGGCACTACACGGTAATGAATAACCGGCGGCGTATTGTCACCGGTATTCCGCCGTTGGTTCACCGGATCGGTCACCATCGACTTGCGCAGATAACCCCGGTCATATCCCTGTCGAACCCCATCGACTATGGCGTCTTCCAGACTGCCGCCGACAACATGAGCTTCCTGGCCGACATCGATGAACACTACCGCGACCCCGGTATCCTGGCACAGGGGACGCTGTAATTGCGGAGCCAGGCGGGCATTTTCCAGAAGACTGGCCAGCAATTCACGGGCAAGGGCTGAGTTTTCGGCATCGCGCGCCCGAATCAGGGCTTCCACAACGTCGGGCTCAAGCCGGTGGCAGGCTTCATCAGCCAAACGAGCCACCATTGCGGTTATCTCCGAAGCCTGAATATCTCGCATGAGGCCATTATAAGACAGACGGCCGGTGACTGTCATGGAAAGCTGTTTCCCACCACAAGCGGGGCCGGCCGGATAATTGAGTAGTGTCAGATTCCCAGAGAGTCGATGGTTTTCCTGACCGCCGCGGCTGAAGCTTCCAGGTCAGCCTTTTCTTCGGCGTTCAATGCCAGTTCCACGATTTCCCGGACGCCGCCGGCGCCCAGATGAACCGGCACCCCGATTACCACATCCGACAGCCCGTATTCGCCGTCGAGATAAACAGCGCAGTTCATCTGAATACCGGTATCGTTGGTCACCGCATCGATCATGTAAGCCACCGAAGCCGAGGGCGCATAGAAAGCCGAACCGTTTTTCAGGTAGCCGACGATTTCGGCTCCCCCATTGACGGTACGCTCTATGAAACGCCGTTGTTCGTCCTTATCCATGATATCCGACATCGGTTTTCCCTGAACGGTGGTGAAACGGGGATAGACGACCATATTACCGCCATGTTCACCCATAACGCAGGGAAATATCTCAGCGGCGGAAACATCGAATCTCTCTGCCAGAAAAGCCGCCAGCCGGCCTCCGTCAAGCACTCCTGAGAGGCCGAACACCCTTTCACGAGGCAGTCCTGATGTCTTGAGCGCCAGATAGGTCATGGCATCGACGGGATTGGTGACAATGATAAAAACGGCTTCCGGGGAAACGGCCAGAGACCGCTCGGTCACCTCCCGGATGATGTCGGCGTTGATACCGATGAGTTCATCCCGGGTCATGCCCGGTTTACGAGCGATTCCTGCGGTTATGACGACGACATCGGAACCGGCAGTATCCTGGTAGTCGTTGGTGCCGACAAGCTGGTGGGTAAAACCGATAACGTTCGCAGATTGACGCATATCCAGGGTCTTTCCCTGTGGTATGCCCTCTACCACGTCGATCAGAACAACATCGGCGAAATCTTTCTCTATGAGTCTTTGGGCCAGAGTGGCGCCGACATTGCCGGCACCGACAACAGTAATTTTCATAAGTCATCCACCCATCGCGAGTGTGATTCGGAATCCTTATCCGTCACTCGTGTTCAATCAGTCAAGCCCGCTATCACAGGGCAGGCGGGTCTATTTCATTTTGGCGATAATGGCATCGGCTGTTTCAGCGGTACCCACCGGTCGGACACCTTCGGCAACCAGGTCATATGTGACCGAAGTGCCTTCAGCGACGACTGCGGCAATCGCCGACTCCAGCCGGTCGGCGGCGGTATTCTCACCCAGATGCCTCAGCATCAGCATGCCGGAGAGCATCATGGCCATGGGATTGACCTTGTTCAAACCCTTGTACTTGGGCGCGCTACCGTGGGTGGGTTCGAACACGGCGTATTCATCACCGATATTACCGCCGGGAGCGACACCCAGCCCGCCGACAAGCCCGGCGCACAGGTCGGAAAGAATATCACCATAGAGATTCGGGCAAACGGCGACATCGAACTGAGCCGGATTCCTGACCAGCTGCATGCTCATGTTGTCGACGATGCGGTCTTCAAACTCAATGTCCGGGTATTCTTCGGCAACCTGCCGGGCGGTAGCCAGAAACAGTCCGTCGGAAAACTTCAGGATGTTGGCCTTGTGAACCGCGGTGACCTTACGACGATCATAACGTCGAGCATATTCGAAAGCGTATTTGACGATCCGGCGGGAACCGGTTTCGGAAATCATCTTGATGGAAAAACCGGCATCATCCCGAATCTGTTTTTCACCTTTCTCCTTAAGCATGTGTACAAGTTTGCCGGCCCAGTCGGTGCCCCGCTCGAATTCGATACCGGCATAGAGGTCTTCCATATTTTCTCGAACAATCACCAGGTCAATATCCGAATACCTCGAAGGAATGCCGGGATATGATTTACAGGGGCGCAGACAGGTGTACAGGTTCAAAGCCTTCCTGATGGCCACATTGACACTGCGGAACCCGGAACCGACCGGAGTGGTGATAGGTCCTTTGATAGCGGTCTTATTGGTTCTGATGGACTCCAGTACATGATCCGGCAGGGGTGTACCGTACTTATCGATGACATCACTACCGGCATGCACAACCTCCCAGTTGAACTCGACACCGGTGGCTTCCAGTACCCGCCGGGTGGCTTCGGAAATCTCCGGGCCGATACCGTCTCCCGGGATTAATGTAACATTATGACTCATGTTTCTCCTCATTCTGGTTGAATACAGGCCAGCTCTTGTCCCTGAACTGCTTAAAGCTTGAAATCACCGTGTTTCTTGATATAAGGCTTCAGACCGCCTTCATTGAGAATTGACAGCATGGCATCAGGAATCTTGCCGGAACTCAGCACTTCACCATTGGTTCTATTCCTGATAACGCCGGATGCCAGATCAACCTCTAGTTCATCACCATCGTTTATTTTGTCGGTGTCGCACACCAGCACCGGCAGACCGACATTGATGGCATTACGGAAAAAGATTCGGGCAACCGATTTCGCCAGCACCGCCGCCACCCCTGACATCTTGATGATGACCGGCGCGTGTTCCCGCGATGAACCCAGACCGAAATTACTGCCGCCGACAACGAAATCTCCGGGTTTGACCCTGGCGGCGAATGTCGGGTCTGCATCTTCCAGCACATGCTTGGCCAGTTCCGGCAGATTACTCCTCAAATGCACCAGTCGTCCCGGAGCGATAAGGTCGGTAGAAATATTGTCGCCGAATTTAAAAGCCTTGCCTTTGAGCATCAGATTACCTCCCGCGGGTCAGTGATGACACCGGTGATGGCTGAAGCCGCCGCTGTGGGCGTACTGGACAGATAAATGAAACCCTCGGGATTACCCATCCGGCCCAGAAAATTACGGTTGGCGGTCGACAGGCACCTTTCCCCGTCGCCCAGAACCCCCTGGTGAACACCGAGACACCCGGCACAACCGGGCGGAAGGATAACCGCGCCGGCTTCTACCAGTGTTTGAATATAACCCATTTTCATTCCGGCCAGCATCACCTGAGGCGAGGCCGGAGCCACCAGCAGTCTGATATCCGGATGTCTCCGATGGCCTTTCAGGATATCAGCCGCCTGCTTCAAGTCGGACAAACGCCCATTGGTGCAGGTACCGATAAAAACCTGGTCGATTCTGGTACCGGCCAGTTCGGACACCGTTGCCGTATTATCGACAGTGTGAGGTCTGGCCACGGTTGGTGCCAGAGATGACAGGTCGATGTCAATGACCTTTTCATAAGCCGCGCCGTTATCGGCCGTCAGCGGCTGGTAATCCTGCCCCCGGCCCAGTCCTTCAAGATATTCCCGGGTCTTTTCATCCGAAGGGAACAGCCCCACCTTGGCCCCGGCTTCGACTGCCATATTGGCGATGGTCAACCGGTCGGACACCGACATGACGGTCACCCCGTCACCACCGAATTCCAGGGCTTTGTAGGTTGCGCCGTCAGCCCCGATCAACCCGATCAGGTGCAGTATGATATCCTTGGCGGTTACATTGTTCTGCAACCGACCGGTCAGTTTCACCAGAATACTCTCCGGTACCCGGAACCAGGTCTTGCCCAGACCAAAAGCCGCGGCGACGTCTGACGACCCCATACCGGTAGCAAAGGCACCCAGTCCGCCGGCAGTAACCGTATGAGAGTCCGCCCCGACGATGACATCACCCGGACGGGCGTATTTTTCAGCCATTATCTGATGACAGACGCCTTCGCCTACATCCGACAACACCGCACCGTAGTCGCGGGCGAATTTCCGCAGGAAGGTGTGATCACAGGACAATTGCTTCTGAGGCGAAGGCGCCGCATGATCTATAAAGAGAATGGTGTGCGCGGGATTGGCCAGCTTCGGCAGGTCAAGGCCCAGAAACTCCCGAACCGTCAACGGCCCGGTGGTATCCTGTACCAGCGCCCAGTCCACAGGGGACACGACGATATCACCCGGCGCGACATCCCCGCCGGTTTTAGTCGATAAGATTCTTTGCGTCAAGTTTTTTACCATGTCAGATTCCTCGCATTATTCTCAGGAAAGCGCCACACAAGTAGCCGTTACCTTGAAGGTACAACCGGCACTGGAGAAGCTGTGTTTTCGGCTTCAGGGCGCGATAATAGCCAGAACATCATCACGGGATACTCGGTCGCCGACCCCGAACTTGATGGCGGCAATGGTACCGTCAACCGGCGCAGGCAGATCGATAGCCATCTTCATCGCCTCCAGCACAACCACCGTATCACCTGACTTCACCTGGGCACCGACTTCAGCTTCATAACGCAGGACGACACCGGGCATGGGAGCTATGACACCTTCGCCGGCCGGGTCGGGACCGGCATCGGATGCAGGCGAAGCCTGAGGCGCCGGTTGTCCGGCTGGCTTTTCTTCCTTCGCGGCGGCCGGTTGTGACGGGGGAGGCGCGGCTGGTTGCGGTGATTTATCAACCGGAGCCGGTGCCGGGGCGGCGGTGATTTGAACCGGAGTGCCGGCGGCCGACGGCTCCACGCCGACATGATATACCTGGTTATCCAGGTGAACGTAAAAATACCTCAGTCCGCCAGCCGGAGCTGGAGCCGGGGCAACGCTGGCGACAGCGTTTTCCGAGCCTTTCGCCACCAGTTGTCCGGCCTTGGCTTTGGCGATCAGTTCGTCCTCCTGTTTGATATCTTCAAGTGTCTTTGCCTTGATATCCGGCGGTGGGGTTTCCTGTCCGTATTTCCACTTGAGGAAACGCATACCGACCTGAGGATAAAGGGCATAGGTCAGGACATCACCGATATCCTTGGCGATATCACCGGTAGCTTCTCTGGCGGCTTCCATCTCCGGCTCCAGAACATCGGCCGGACGGACGATGACCGGTTCTTCGCCCCGGTCATAGCCTTTGAGAGCCAGCTTCTGGACTTCCGCATCAACCGGCATCGGCGGCTGACCGTAGAGACCGTAAAAATAATCCTTGACCTGAGCGGTTATTACCTTGTAACGGCCGAACAGGACATTCTGAACCGCCTGAATGCCGACAATCTGACTGGTTGGCGTAACCAGCGGTGGAAAACCCATGTCTTTGCGGACCCGGGGAATCTCAGCGTATACCTCGTCAATCCTGTCCAGCGCTCCGGCTTCCCGTAACTGGCTGACCAGATTTGAGATCATGCCGCCGGGCACCTGGTGCTCCAGAACAGCAGTATCGATAACGGCCATTTTGGTGTTGTCCAAGAAATCACGATACTTGGGAGCGATGGTTTCGAAATACTCACCAAATTTGAGCAAGTCATGAAGATTAAGCTTGGTGTCACGCGGCTGACCCGCCAGCGCCGCTACCACCGGTTCCGAGGCCGGATGAGAAGTACGCAGAGCGAATGGAGCCAGACAGGTATCCACCATGTCCACACCGGCCTCGATAGCCTTGTACATGCTCATCGAAGCCATACCGCTGGTGTAATGACTGTGGAACTGAATCGGCACCTTGACCGCTTTCTTGAGAGCCTTGACCAGGTTATAGGCATCCGCCGGTGAGATCAGACCGGCCATATCCTTGATGCAGATGCTGTCAGCGCCCATAGCCTCAAAAGCCTGGGCCTTGGCGACATAATAATCCAGGTTATAGACGGGCCCGCCCATAGTGCGTTCAGTCAGCGAGTAACTGATGGCCAGCTGGATATGTTTGCCTTTTTTCTTGATGGTTTTGACGGCGGTTTCAAAATTACGTTCATCGTTAACGGCGTCAAAGACTCTGAATATGTCGATACCGCAATCGGCGGCATGCTCGACAAACGCTTCGACGACATCATCAGCGTAATTACGATAACCTACCAGATTCTGGCCTCGCAGAAGCATCTGCAAAGGGGTATTCGGCGCCGCCTCTTTTATCAGGCGCAGTCTTTCCCAGGGGTCTTCGTTCAGAAACCGGATCGGCACGTCGAACGTGGCGCCGCCCCATACTTCCAGTGAATGAAACCCCGCCTTGTCCATTTCACCGACGATACCCAGAATATCATCGGTACTCATACGAGTGGCCAGCAGTGACTGGTGCCCGTCTCTTAAGGTCAGGTCGGTAATTTTTACAGGATTAGCCGGCATGCTTCCTCCCTTTCAAGCTTATCTCCCCTGGGTCCATATAGGCATTCAGCGCCATAGTGATTACGGTCACCAGGCGTGTGCGATCCAAAACCGCAGACGCCGTCAAACCTTCAGATTCCTCCCAGGCCCTGATGGCGGCGCTGATAACGGTGATTGTTTCCCTGTTCATAATAACATCAAATGATACCGCGCCTATTTTACTGGAAAACGGCGCTGAAGGGAACTTTCAGGGGATTATTGCCATAACCGGAAAGCTTACAGCGGAATGTTGCCGTGCTTTTTAGGCGGGTTTGTTTTCTTCCTGCCGTCCAACGCCCGCAATCCTTTGACCAGTCGGTCTCTTGTTTCCGCGGGCACGATAACGTCATCCACATAACCGAGTTCGGCGGCCTGATAAGGATTGTCGAACTTTTCCCGGTATTCGGTAACACAGCGGCCCCGCTCAGCCTGAGGATCAGCCGATTCGGCGATACGCTTGCGGTGAATAACGGCAACCGCGCCCTCCGCGCCCATGACCGCGATTTCGGCACATGGCCAGGCCAGATTGATATCACCGCGCAGATGTCTGGAACTCATCACGATATAGGCGCCACCGTAAGCCTTGCGGGTGATGACGGTGATTTTGGGCACGGTCGCTTCGGCGTAAGCGTAAATCAGCTTGGCTCCGTGACGAATGATACCCCCGTGTTCCTGATCCACTCCCGGCAGAAAACCGGGGACGTCCACCAGACTGACCAGCGGAATATTGAAGGCGTCACAGAAGCGGACAAATCTGGCGGCCTTGACAGAAGCGTTGATATCGATAACTCCCGCCAGATAACCGGGTTGTTGAGCGACAAAGCCGACACTTTGGCCGTCGAGGCGGCCGAAACCGACTATCATATTAGGGGCAAAAGCCGATTGAACTTCCATGAAGTCCCCGTTATCTACGATGGTGGTCAGTATCTTTTTCATATCATAAGCCCGCCTCGGGTCATCCGGGACTATGGAATTGAGGGAATCATCCTGATGACTCTCGGCGCCTTTTTTGAACGGCAGGCGTGGCGGTTCTTCCCGGAACGAAGAGGGTAAAAACCCGATGAGACGTCTTACCTGTTCGAAACACTCTTTTTCCCCGCTGGCTGTAAAATGGGCCACCCCGCTTTTTTTTGCATGAGCGTCTGCACCGCCGAGGGCCTCATGAGTAACCTCTTCGCCGGTCACCGCCTTGACCACATCAGGACCGGTAATATACATCTGGCCCATCCCCTTGACCATGAAGACAAAATCAGTCAGTGCCGGCCCATACACCGCGCCGCCGGCCGAAGGCCCGACGATAATCGAAATCTGTGGAATGGAACCGGAAGCCAGCGCGTTCAAAAGCAGGATGTCACCGACGCCGCACAGACTGGCAACGCCTTCCTGAATACGGGCGCCACCGGAATCGTTAACGGCGATCAGGGGCGAGCCGGAATCGATGGCCATTTCCACCACCTGGCGTACCTTCTGCCCTACCACTTCCGAAATGGAACCACCCAGTACCGTGAAATCCTGAGAATAGATAAAGACCCTGCGACCATCAATGGTGCCGCTACCAGTGACTACGGCATCGCCGGGATGCTTCTGGTTATCGAGACCGAAATCGTTGGACCGGTGAGTGCAGAAAGACGACAACTCCATAAAGGAGTCCTTATCCAGCAGTTTTTCAATACGCTCCCGGGCGGTCAGCTTTCCCCGGGCATGCTGGGATTTTATCCGGGCTTCGCCGCCCCCTTGGGAGATTTGCTGTTTTTTGGATGAAAGAAGATCGAATTTATTTTTCATTGAACGGTCATTCACCAAATTAAGATACCGCTATCTTAACACACAGCAAACATTGAGGCAATAGAAAATGCGGCAGAGATTAACTCTGCCGCATTTTTGACGATCTTCTATTTACTGATAACTAGGCTTTGGCTTCGTTGTCTTTGCTGGCGCGACCTTTCCGGATATCGCGAACGCTCTGAATATAGGGACAGACTCCGCCCTCGAAAAAAGTGCACCGATTGGAATAACCGGAGTAGTGACATAGACCACAATGCGAAGTAGCTACCTGAAAACTTGACTGCTTCATATGCTTGGTTCCTCCCTATCTGTGTGTGCTTCGATTTCCTGTCAGAAATGGGGGAATCAGGAACAAGTTATTATAAATGAAAATATTGGACAATGTCAAGAGGGTGTAAGGGCCCAATACATATGGGGCTTTTCAGGGTCAGTGATGAATTTATCCAGATAATAGGGTAGCGGGGGTATTTTGTAATACTGGCGGGAAAGTCGGCAAAATTTTCCAAAATCACCGGTCAGGCGTGTCCCGGCCGAAAACCGGCCACCAGGAGGCATCATCCGGTTTCTTCGAGTTTTTTAAGGTGTTCACCGATACGCTTTTCTTCACCCTGTTCCGATGGTATATAGAAGCGGCTGTCTTTCAATGCCTCCGGCAGATTCTGTTGTCTGACAAAATGCTCCGGATAATCATGGGCGTATTTGTAGCCCTTGCCGTATCCCAGTTCCTTCATCAACCCGGTCGGGGCATTGCGCAGGTGTAGCGGAACCGGTTCCAGGGGATTTTCCGCAATTGTACGTTGCACACGTTTATAGGCGGCGTACACCGAATTGCTTTTGGGGGCGGTTGCCAGGTAAACCACCGCCTGCCCCAGAATAACGTTGGCTTCCGGCATGCCGATGTAGTGCGTCGCCTGCTGAGCGGCGACGGCTATTACCAGAGCCTGAGGGTCAGCCAGCCCGACATCCTCGGCGGCAAAACGCACCAGACGGCGAGCGACATACATCGGGTCCTCACCGGCTTCCAGCATCCGGCCCAGCCAATAAAGCGAAGCGTCAGGGTCTGATCCCCGCATGGATTTGTGCAGTGCCGATATGATATCGAAATGCTGTTCCCCGGCCCGGTCGTACAGGAGGGTCTTGGACTGGGCGGCCTCATCCACGGTCTGCCGGGATACCTTGCGCCGGCCGGATTCATCTACCGGCGTGACGCCGGCCGCCAGTTCAAGAATATTGAGCGCAATGCGAGCGTCACCGGAAGCCAGACTGATAATCCGGTCCATGGCCTCGGGTGACAGATCGACCCTGGATTCGCCGATTCCCCGATCACGGTCGGAAACGGCCCTCTCAATAATGGACTTCATGTCTGTTTCACTCAAACCCTTGAGGACGAAGGTCCGGGCCCGCGACAACAACGGAGAAATGACTTCGAAGGACGGATTTTCAGTGGTCGCACCGATGAGTACTACGGTGCCATCCTCAACGAATGGCAGAATGGTATCCTGCTGGGACTTGTTGAAGCGGTGAATCTCATCGATGAAAAGGATGGTGCCCCGGCCTTCGCCGAGACGGCGCTGGCGGGCTTCCTCGATTACCTTACGCAGGTCCGCCACCCCGGCGCTGACCGCGCTGACCGGTGAAAAATGGGCAGAGGTAGCCCTGGCCAGCAGATTGGCCAGGGTGGTTTTCCCGGAGCCGGGCGGCCCCCAGAGGATCAGCGACGGCAATTTGCCGGATTCCAAAGCGCGCCGTAATGCGGTACCCTGCCCGACCAGATGCTCCTGACCGACGTATTCATCCAGCGTTCGGGGCCGCATCCGAGCGGCCAGCGGCGCAGACTGCTCCCGAAGCTTTTCAAAATGGGCCTCAAACATATCCTGGGCCATTAACCTGAATCTCCCTGATGATTTCAGCCAGTCGTTGAGGATTCTCGGTGGAAAAGACAATATGGCGATAAGCCCCATGTTTCATGGCCAGGTCCAGTTTCGACCGGCCGAAGATATAGGCCTTGACCCAGCCATCCCTGAAGCGGGCGATCCTCAAACCCCAGCCCCCGAAAAGTATAAACCGGCTTCGATTGTAGCGACACTCATGGATATCGGCAATATCAATGGAAGTACGAAAACGTCCCGAACTGAGATTGACCGCTTCCGGGGTGACGGTCACGGTGAATTTGAGAAAATTGGACACCAGCCAGGCGCCACCGAGAAAAACCACCGACAGAATCACCGACACCAGCTTGGGCGGCTCGGTAACGGCATCGTCGCTGAAAACCAGCAACATGAACACCAGGCCGATGACCATCATGATGGTCATCATCCAGCGCATCAACGGTACATTGATTTCTTCCCGGTAGATTTCGTCACCCAGTGGTATTACAGCGGACATGCCGGCCTCCGTTCGGGTCACCTCTCACATCCGCCGAGAGTACAGGCGGCCGGCAAGACGTGATATAGCCTTATCATAAAATCGGCCAGTCGCTTCTCTTTTCCGGATAACTGGTAGCGGAAGCATACCTGATTGTCAACGGTAGCGTTTTACCTTGAATTTGTAAAGCTTGACCGGCTCTTCGGGGCCGATACCCGCCTTCTGTCTGCAAATGGCCACCTGTTCCGCCACGGTATCGACGCCTTCCAGATCAGGCAACAGCAGACCGCGCCTCCAGCCCCTCTCGACGATGATACCGTACTTCTTCGGGTTCAGCTCGTCATATTCGGCCGGTTCCGGTTCGGTCAGGACATCCACCGAGTAGGTAAGCTGGTCGAGTTCATCACGGGCTACGGGCGAAAACCGGGGGTCACGGGAAGCGGCGGCGATGGCATTGGCGATGATTTCCTCGGCGACGCTGGACTGGGAAGGCTCGAACGTGCCGATACAACCCCGGAGTTTGCCATCCTTTTTGATGGAGACGAAAACGCCGGCTTGAGCTTCCATTTCCGGTACGGATTCAGCTGGCGGCCCAATGACGATGCCATCGACCACCCAGCTTTCAACCGCTTTCCGCGCCAGCGCCGCCAGTGGCGATACCGCGTGTTTGTGTACAATTATGCCAGCATAGCCGACTACTGCCGTGTAATCACCGGAAGCATCACCGGAGGTCTGATATCGGACCAGTTCAGCACTCCGGGCTCCCAGCGCCCGGGCGGCCGCCATCATAGTTACGGTGGGGGCGTAGCCACACATTGAGATGCGTTCCTTGATGACCCGCTCCAGCAGTTGGGCCTCATCCAACGCTATTATGGACTCTATGGCGCGCTGGTCCTTGGCGGTAGCGATGTCCTGGGCTTCATAATGCGTCATATCGGAAGAGGCCACGATGACAACCTTTTTGTCCGGGGATTCCTGAATGGCCTGGGCGATACTGGCGCCGATTTCCCGATAGATGTCCAGCGTAGCCACCGCCAGGACAATTGGGACGATCTTGAGTTGGGGTTGGTGGTACTGCAGAAGCGGCAGTTGCACTTCGACCGAGTGCTCACCCTGATGAGCGGTGCGATCTTCCTGCAGGTATTTGGAGTTAGCCAGGATATTCTGGGCCAGCGACGAGTCGATGGCGACTTCTCCCAGCGGCGTCTGCCAGGCGCCTACGGTCATGATGCTGAAGGGTTTGCCCATGCCGGTATGATTGGGGCCGATGATTACATAGGTGTCCGCCGTTTCAATGCGCCCGAACACCGCGGCGGCTACACCACCGGAATAGATATACCCGGCATGGGGCGAGACCACGCCCAACGCCGTTACCCGCTGTTCATGGCGTTCCGCGAACGATTCGATAAACGCCCGAAGCTGTTCAGCGGTACCAGGATAAAACTTGCCCGATGCAATCGGGTGTCTGACCATTACCATATCAAGCCTCTTTGTCCATTAAGCGGTCACACCGCCCGTCAGGTTCTGATATTCAAGTCGGCGCCGCAACGCCGGCAATTACCGCGCTCCAGTCCGGTAATCGAGGCCGCAAAACCGGAGCGCTTCACCACCCGGCGCCCGCAATTGTAGCAAAAGGTGTCACTGGAATCACCGCCAGCCACGTTGCCCAGGTAAACGAACCGTAGTCCGGCAACCAGGCCGATAGCCCGTGCCTTTTCCAATGTCGACAGCGGCGTCGGCTCACCCTCAGTCATGTTACGCCGGGGGAAAAACCGGGTCAAATGCCACGGCGTTTCCGGCCCCAGCCGCCCGGCTATCCAGCCGGCGATACCCTTCAGCTGGGCGTCGTCATCGTTGAGGCCCGGAATGATATTGGTGACCACTTCAACGTGCATCCCCCATCGGTGTCGGGCTCTTTCGGCCACCCGCAGAATACCCTCGAACCGGCGGACCCTGGCGATTTGCCGGTAGGCGGCGCCGGTGAAACCCTTGACGTCCACCCGCCAGGCGTCCAGCCACGGCCCGATGGCGTCCAGTTGCTCCTCCGAGGCATATCCATTAGTGACATACACAGTGTACAGACCGGCGGCCTTAGCCAGCCGCGCCGTGTCCAGCGCGTATTCCAGCCAGACAGAAGGTTCGTTGTAGGTCCAGGCGATACCGGCACTGCCGGACTGCCGGGCCATGGCTACCGCCTGCTCCGGAGTAATTTCCCGGGAAAGGCTCTGCCAGTCATCGCTTTCAGGACAGGCGATTTCCCAGTTCTGACAGCCGGCACAATGGAAATTACAGCCCCAACTGCCCAGGGAGAATACCTGAGTCCCCGGATGGAAATGAAACAGCGGTTTTTTTTCAATGGGGTCAACCGCCAATGAGGAAACAAGGGCATAGTTCAGGTTTTCCAGCTCCCCGGCCCGATTGCGGTACACCCGGCAGACGCCGTATTGCCCTGCATTTATACGACAGAACCACTGGCAGGCGCGGCAACGCACCTGACCGGACGGCAGTTTTTCCCATAACAGCGCCGGATGGTTCATGACGTTCCCCTCATATGATAATTATATCACCCGGCGAAAACCTACCTCTACCGGCTCGAGCCGGATAACGCTATAATGCACTCAATAACCGAGTGAAGGGAGGACGTATGATACTGATTACCGGAGCCAGTGGGTTCGTTGCCAGCCACCTCATCCCGCGGTTGCACAAGGATGGGCACAGACTGCGTTGTCTGGTCACCAGCGAAGCCGAAGGCAGTCACATCCAGGCGCCCGGGGCCGAACTGGCCGTCGGCAATGTCGCCGACCCCGACAGCCTGCGTTCAGCCATGGCCGGTGTCGATACCGTAATCCACTTGGTAGCCATCATCCGGGAATCCAAACGGGCCACCTATCACCAGGTCAACGTGGTCGGCACCCAGAACGTGGTCAATGCCGCCAGGGAGGCCGGCGTCAAGAGGTTCATTCACATGGGCATCCTGGGCGCTTCGGCCGACCCGCGCTACACCTATCTCCATTCCAAGTGGCTGGGCATGGAAGCGGTGCGCAATTCCGGATTGGACTATTCCATTCTTCAGCCGTCAGTGATGTTCGGCCAGGGCGCCGGGTTCATCGCTTCACTGGTGCGTTCGGTCAACATGGTGCCGTTCATTGTGCCCATCGCCGGTAATGGCAAAAGCCGGTTACAACCCATCTGGGTGGGCGATGTGGTCACCTGCGTCATGAAACTGGTAGCCGGCGAGAAAAGCGGCGAAAGCTGTCCGGTGGGCGGCCCGGAGATTATGACCTACGAGACGATGTTGGATGAACTGTTGCGAGCCATGGGCAAGAAACAGCTCAAGATAAAAATTCCCCGCCCCCTGATGCTACCGGCGGTGGCGGTCATGGACAAGCTGTTTTCCAATCCACCCATCAGCATGGCCGAGTTCAAATCCATGGAAATAGAGAATACTACCGACCCTGACGCAGTGGAGAAACAGTTCGACTTCAAGCCGATGCCGCTCCGGGATGGGCTGGGGTACCTGAGGTCCTAGTCGGTAATCTCCCGCCACAGCGTTTCCACCCGGTGGCGCAATTCCGGCAGGGGCACGTCGGTGTCAATAACCGCTGTAGCGTAGCGGCGTCTCTCTTCATTGGATATCTGGGCTGAGATGCGGGCTGAGGCTTCGGCTGAGGTATAACCCATGCCCTCTACCAACCGGCGGAGGACCACCGCCGGCGGCGCTTCCGTCAACCAGATAAAGTCAGTCTCACCCGCCCAGCCGGCCTCGATGAGTAGCGGCGCCTCAATGACCACCGCCGGGAAACCGGCTTTGCGGCAGGCGGCCGTTTCGGCGGCAATCGCCCGGTTGATGCGCGGATGGGTGGCCGCGTTGAGCCGATGGAGCGCTTCCCGGTTGGCGAAGACAATAGACGCCAGCCGACGCCGGTTTATCTGGCCGTCCCCGTTGATGATGCCTTCACCGAATATGGACACCAGCTCCCGTTTCAACACTGCATCTTCCCGCAACAGCCGGTGGCCGACCTTGTCGGCATCGATGAAGGCGGCCCCCATATCCTTGAGCATAGCGCCGACGGTACTCTTGCCGCTACCGATACCGCCGGTCAGTCCGATGGTTTTCATGATAGAGGCAGAGTCTAACACCTCGTAAACCGCCAATCAAACCACCAGGAACGGACGAAAATAGCGGCATATTGACGCAAGGACAGTAAATCGGTATTCTGGTGTTACTCTGTCGTAAAGGAGCTGAAATGTTCAAGAAAATCCTCTTGCCGCTGGACGGTACGGACGTGGCCGAAGCCGCCATCACTTACGGTGAGTCACTGGCCCGCCAAACCGGAGCCGAACTGGTGCTTCTGCATGCCTGTACCGAGGAACACAACCGATATCACACCATGCATCGCCTTTACCTGGAAAAGAGGGCTGAAATTATCGCCGCCGGTACCAGCCAGGGCACTTCACCCGCGGTCACGGCAGTTACCCTGTTCGGCGAGCCGGTGACGGTGGTCACCGACTATGTCAACCAGAATGGCGTCGACCTTATAATCATGGTACGGGAGTCACGGCCGGAACAACGCTCGACGGCTGTCTTCGACGAGGTATTCAAATCAGTCAGTTGCCCGTCACTGCTGGTGTCGGCCCAGCCTCCGGAGCCGGGCCGGGCGCCCTTCACCCATATCATGGTGGCACTGGACGGCACTCCGGGTTCAGAGAAATCACTGGCACCGGCTATTGCCCTGGCCCAGGCGGCCGAAGCCGAAATAACCCTGTTCAGCATGGCCCGGGAAGTCTATGACGCCGAGCCGGAGTCAGACCTGGTCGGCGACCGCGGCCTGTACGACCGGGAAATATCGCTCAAGAAACAGGAGAAGGTCGGAGAATACCTCGAACAGTTGGTTCGCCGTCTCCGCCTGGAAGGACTGGAGGTCAATGCCCGCGTGGACATCGGTAATGATTCCGCTCAGCTGATAACCGCCGCCGCCCGGGTGATGGAGGCCGATCTGGTGGTCATGGCCACTGCCTCGGTGGTCTCCACCTGGCGGGCTAAATCGGTCACCCACAAACTGCTGGCCGAAAGCGAACTGCCCCTGCTGGTCGTCCGCCAGTAAGCCGGGACTCATCCAACAATGAAATCAGCCCGCCAGTTTCGGCGGGCTGATTTTTTCGAACAGTCTGTCAAGGGTATCGGCTACTTGACTTCGACGGTGGCGCCGGCGGCTTCCAGCTTCTCTTTGATGCTGGCGGATTCTTCCTTGCTGGCGCCTTCCTTGACCGCTTTGGGAGCGGCTTCCACCAGGTCCTTGGACTCTTTCAGTCCCAGGCCGGTGAGTTCGCGAACCACCCGGATGACGTTGATCTTGTTGGCGCCGACGTCCTTCAGAATGACATCGAACTCGGTCTGTTCCTCGGCCGGAGCCGCGGCTTCACCACCGCCAGCGGCCGGAGCGGCGGCGGCCATAGGCACCGCGGCGCTGACGCCGAATTCCTCTTCCAGAGCCTTGACCAGCTCGGAGAGTTCCATCACGTTGAGTTCCTTGATCTGGGAAATAATGTCGTTAACAGCCATGTTTATCCTCCAATTTTATTATTCTGTATTTAACCGGCTTCCTGCATTTGCTTGACCCGACCGTTGAGTACGGTCACCAGACCCTGAATGGGGGCGTTAAGAGTGCCGACCAGCCCGTAGAGCGGTGCCTGGATACCACCCAGCACCCTGGCCACCAGGACTTCCCTGGGCGGCAGTTTGGACAGGGTGGTGACCTGCTCGGCGGTCAGCACCCGGTTACCCAGGAAGCCGCCCTCGACGGTCATCACCGACTTGGACTTGGTAATATGCTCCAGAAGCAGTTTGGCCGGCGCGGCCACGTCACTGCCGTAACCCCAGGACAGGGCGATAGGCCCGTCCAGCAGTGAGGTCAGGTCCTCCTTGCCGGCATGGCTGGCGGCGCTTTTGACCAGCGTGTTCTTGACCACCTTGTAACCAACCTCGGCCTTACGCAGTTTCCCCCGCAGAGTAGTCAGCTCAGCGGTACTGACGCCGCGATAGTTGGTGATAATCGCCACGCTGGACTCGGTGATGATCTTTTGAAGCTCATCGATTGTCTGCTGTTTCTTCAGTCTTATTTTGGCGTTTACCATCTAATTCACCTCTTTTCGATTCTATAATAAAAAAGTCCCCGCATGCGCAAGGACTTCATTAACCGTGTATCGGTCTCAGATTTCCTCGGCAGGCATCAATTAAGTCCCGTGAGGGACACCGGCTGTCTTCGGAATATTAACTTGTTAACCGCGCTATCTTACCATTAAGATGCGAGCCCGGCAATTTTAGCCGCTGGCCAGTGACATGACAGTGCGGGTATCCAGCTTGATACCGGGGCCCATGGTGGTGGTCAGGAAGGCGCTCCGGATATACTGCCCCTTGGCGGCGGCCGGTTTGGCCTTGACGACTGCTTCGACCAGTGAACTCATGTTGCCCAGCAGTTTCTCCTCTTCGAAGGAGGCTTTGCCCAGAATGACATGAATGATACCGGTGCGGTCCAGCTTGAATTCCACCCGGCCCATGCGGGCTTCGTTGATGGTGGCCGCCAGATCGGAGGCGGGTACCACGGTACCGGCCTTGGGATTGGGCATCAGGCCCTTGCGGCCCAGCACCTTACCCAGCTTACCGACCTTGCCCATCATCTCCGGAGTAGCGATGGCGACGTCGAACTCCAGCCAACCGCCGGAAATCTTTTCGACAAGTTCATCGCCGCCGACGATATCGGCGCCGGCGTCACGGGCGGTCTTTTCGGCGTCACCCTGGGCGAAGACGAGAACGCGTACTTCCTTGCCCAGACCGTGAGGCATGAGTGCCACGCCCCGGACTACCTGGGCGGAGTTACGCGGGTCGAGCCCCATCTTGAGATGCATTTCGACGGTTTCGTCGAATTTACAGGTCGCCGCCTGCCTGGCCAGGGCTACCGCCTCGGCTGGGGTATATTCCTTGCCGGATTCGACCAGCTTTTCTACTGCTTCAAAACGTTTGCCACGGTCTGCCATATTATTCTACCTTTATCCCCATGCTACGGGCGGAGCCTTCGATTATCTTTTCAGCGCCGGCCACGTCAATGGCGTTGAGATCTTTCATTTTTAATTCAGCGATTTCCCGCACCTTGGCCCGGGGAATCGTCATTTGACCTTCCCGGCCGGGAGTGGAAGAGCCCTTGGGAACTCCAAGCGCTTTTTTAAGCAGGTCGGCGGCCGGCGGCGTCTTGGTGATGAAGGTGAAAGACCGGTCATCGAAAACGGTGATTTCCACCGGCACCACCGTGCCTTCCATAGAGGCGGTGCGTTCGTTATATTCCTTGCAGAAGCCCATGATATTGACGCCGTGCTGACCGAGCGCCGGACCGATGGGCGGCGCCGGATTAGCCTTGCCGGCGGGAATCTGCAGTTTGATGATTGCCTTTATCTTTTTAGCCAAAGCGGTTTCTCCTTGAATCCGGAAGAGGCCCTTTAGAGCTTCTCCACCTGTAAAAAGTCCAGTTCCACCGGGGTTTCCCGGCCGAACAGCGACAGCAGTACTTTCACCTTGCCCTTGTCGGCGTGGACTTCGTCCACCATGCCGATGAAATCAACAAACGGGCCGTCCACCACCCGGACACTCTGCCCGATCTTGAAGCCGACCTTAATCCGCGGCGCTTCGGCCTCCATCTGGGTGATAATGCGGTCAACTTCATTCTGCTGTAACGGCGTCGGTTTGCCTTCGATGCCGACGAACCCGGTAACGCCGGGGGTATGGCGTACGATATTCCAGTTCTGGTCATTCATCACCATCTGGACGATGACATAGCCGGGCAGAATCTTGCGCCGAACGGTGCGGCGCTGGCCGTTCTTGACCTCAACTTCCTCTTCAGTAGGCACTTCGACACGACTGATCTCATCTTCCAGAGACAGCGTTTCTATGCGCTCGTTGAGGTTCTTCCGCACCCGCTCTTCATGTCCGGAGTAGGTGTGAACCACATACCACTTCTTGTTATCGATTTCAGTCAAAGTTTGCACCTTTGGTTATGTCCCTATCAGTCTGCCGGCTAGTCCAGCAGGAAAGTGTCCACCAAGAACGACAGCCCGTAGTCAATGGCACCAAGAAACAGCCCGGCAGCCAAGGCCACTGCCAGAACCATGATGGTCAGCTTCCGGATTTCAGGACGCGTCGGCCAGGTAACTTTTTTCAGTTCGGCGATGATGTTACTGAAAAAACCGAACCGGCCCCTGGCCGCCGGCTTGTTTGCCGGCGGCCGGGCACTGGTCTTGGCGACGGCTTGCTTGCCTGACTGCGCCGTCACTTGGTCTCCCGAAACAGGCGATGGGTGCGGCAACGAGGACAATACTTGTTGATCTCCAGCCGCCTGGTGTCGTTGCGCTTGTTTTTCGAGGATGTGTACACCCGCTCACTGCACTCGGTGCAGGCGAAGGTGATGACGATCCTGTTTTCCGTTTTAGCCATATTACTCCAGAATTTCGGTGATGGCGCCGGCGCCTACGGTGCGGCCGCCTTCGCGGATGGCGAACCGAAGACCCTTTTCCATAGCAACCGGGTAGATTAAGTTGATCTTCATCTTGACGTTGTCGCCGGGCATCACCATTTCGACGCCGGCCGGCAGTTCGATGTTACCGGTAACATCGGTGGTGCCGATGTAGAACTGGGGCTTGTAGCCGTTGAAGAACGGAGTATGGCGGCCGCCTTCGTCTTTGGACAGAACGTAGACCTCGGCTTCGGCCTTGGTATGCGGCTTGATGGAGCCGGGTTTGGCCAGTACCTGACCGCGCTCGACATCGGTGCGCTCAACGCCGCGCAGGAGCAGACCGACGGCATCGCCGGGCTCAGCGGAATCAAGCAGTTTGTGGAACATTTCCACACCGGTGACCACGCACTTGCGGGGTTCATGGTGCAGACCGACGATTTCAACTTCGTCGCCGACCTTGACGATACCACGGTCGACACGGCCGGTGGCCACGGTACCGCGGCCCTTGATGGAGAAGACGTCTTCAACCTGCATCAGGAACGGCTTGTCCTTGGGGCGTTCCGGCATGGGAACGAAGGTATCGACGGCATCCATCAGTTTCAGGATACGACCGCACCATTCACATTCAGCCTTGCCGCAAGCGCATTCCAGCGCCTTGACGGCGGCGACGCGGACAACAGGGGTGTCATCACCGGGAAACTTGTATTTGTTAAGCAGTTCGCGAACCTCGAGCTCAACCAGCTCCAGCAGTTCCTCATCTTCCATGATGTCGACCTTATTGAGAGCGACGACGATGGCCGGCACCTGCACCTGGCGGGCCAGCAGAACATGCTCGCGCGTCTGCGGCATGGGGCCGTCGGGAGCGCTGACCACCAGAATGGCGCCATCCATCTGGGCGGCGCCGGTGATCATGTTTTTAACAAAGTCAGCATGGCCGGGGCAGTCGATGTGAGCGTAGTGCCGATTGGCGGTCTCATATTCGACATGCGAGATGGCGATGGTCATACCGCGGGCTTTTTCTTCCGGAGCGTTGTCGATAGAGTCAAAACTCCGCTTCTGAGCCAGACCGGCTGAGGCCAGCACAGTGGTGATGGCCGCGGTCAGAGTGGTCTTGCCGTGATCGACATGACCGATGGTGCCTACGTTGGCATGAGGTTTCGAGCGATCAAATTTCTGTTTTGCCATTTATTTTTATCTTCCCCCTTATTAAGTTCTCATGATGGAGCCCACAATCGGATTTGAACCGATGACCCCGTTCTTACCAAGAACGTGCTCTACCGACTGAGCTATGTGGGCAACCCCTGTATTATAGGTTTTACCCTTTACGTTGTCCAGCGTTTGAAGCAGAAAACTGGAGAGGACTGGATTCGAACCAGTGAAGCCCTTTCGAGCGGCAGTTTTACAGACTGCTCCGATTAACCACTCCGGCACCTCTCCATGTGACAGCCGAGCCCGAGAGGGGATTCGAACCCGCTAACCTACCGATTACAAGTCGGTTGCGCTACCATTGCGCCACTCGGGCAGAATCCGGTTTTTTTGGCACAAAATACCGGTCTGCTTACAAACAGAAAGATATTATAAGAAATATGATGAGGCTGAGTCAAGGATACAGCCTTGAAGACACCATCGGCGTCGCTACCAAGGTATCTCCACTTTTTTGAAGGATTCCCCCTTCAGAAAGGCCTCACCCTCGGCGGCGGCCTCTGCCCGGGCCTTCAGGCGTTCCAGCCGTTCGGTGAAATCCGGCCCCAGCTGACTCTTGTGACACTGGATGGCGGCCAGCTTACGGTCGAAGAAGCCTTCGATGTCGGAGCGATAGTCGGCGTCCTCAGCCCCCGCCAGCCAGATCTCCCCCACCTTATGGGGTTCGTAACCGTCGGCCAGCAGATCAGGATAGGCCATATGGTCGCGGGCGTAGGGGAAGACGGCGTCCATGACCGACTCGCCGCACTTGCGGTGGTCACGATGCCACCACATATAGCGCTGATACGGTGAATGGGTGATGACCAGCTCCGGCCGATAGGCCCGGATGAGCCGAACCAGCTCCTTGCGCAATTCCGGCGTGGCTTCCAGACCCTGGTCGGGCTGACCGAGAAAGACCACATCGGCCACGCCCAGGGAAGCGGCGGCTGACCGCTGTTCGGCCATGCGCAGTTTCACCAGCCCGGCCGGCGTCATGGTGCGGTCATCGGAGCCCTTGTCCCCGGCGGTGCAGATGACATAGACCACCCGCTTGCCCTCTCCGGTCAACCGGGCGATGGTGCCGCCGGAGGAAAACTCCGGGTCGTCCGGGTGGGCCATGATTACCAGTACATCGGCTTTTTCAACAGTTCTGTTATCCATTAGTACACACCTCCATTTCTTCTTCTGTGGCAACACTGAGGTACACCGCGGTCACCCTGGCGGCCACGGCGTCCCAGCGGAAAGCCGCCACCGACTGCTGTAACTCCTCCGCCGGCGGCGCGGGCTGATCCAGCCAGCCATCCAGCGCCGCCGCCATCATTTCCGGGACATTACCCGCGGTCACCGTTCCGGAAATGCCTTCTTTGATAATATCCCGCGCCGCCCCGACATCGGTCGATACCACCGGACGGCCGCAGGAGAGTGCCTCCAGGGCCACCATGCCGAAAGTTTCGGAGTAGGACGGCACCGCCACCACGTCGGCGGCGGCGTAATAGTACGGCAGGCGTGACTGCGGCGCGGCGTCGTGGAAAACGACCCGGTCAGCGACGCCCTCGGCTGACGCCTGGGCGCGGAGTCTTTCCTGAGTAGCCCGGGAATAGTCATCGCCGCCGACCACCAGCAGTCCCGCCGAGTTATTTTGCATCAGGCCGAGCGCCGTCACCAGCCGGTCTATGCCCTTGAGTTTGTCCAGCCGCCCGACGTAAAGCACCAGCGGGCGCTCCGGCAGACCCAGGATGCGGCGAGACCCCGTCCGGTCCATCGGCCGGAAAAGTACCGGATTAACGCCGCAGGGCGAGATGACGATGCGATCGGCCGCGCCGGGATGATGACGTCGCACTGTCAGTTCTTCCTTTTCGGTACCGCACAGCACCCGGTGGCAGGCGGCTGAGATTTCGGCCTCGGTCAGCAGGCGCAGAGCTGGCTCGGCCTCACCCAGACCCAGCTCATCCTTGGCGGCGCCGACTGTGTGGAAGGCAAAAACATGCGGTATACCCAGACGCGCCGCCAGACGCCGCCCCACTTCACCGGACAGCCAGTAGTGGGAATGAATCAGGTCATAGTGCGTCCCGGCAATGAAACTTTCCAGGTTGGCCTCGAACTCTGCCAGGTGATTGTACTGCGTCAGCTTGCCCATCTCCTCGACGGCGCCGGCCCGCAGATGAACGAGCCGCACACCGGGAGCCAGTAGCTCAACAGCGGCGTCGCGCGGGTCGTGAGCCCGGGTGAAGATATCGACCCGGTGTCCCTGCCGGCCCAGTGCCGCGGCCAGTTCCCGGATATAGACATTCATGCCCCCTGTGTCCCGGCTACCCGGCTGACCCACCGGGCAGGAATGGACCGACAGCATGGCAATACGCAGTGACCGTTCCTTCATCGGCTCAGTTCCATCACCGCCCGGCGGACCGGCTTTTCCTGCCCGCCCAGGTGGTATTTGTAGATTTCAGCGCCTTTGAGATAGTCATAAACTTTCATGCCGTTGTCGATGGCGTCCCTGATGGAGTATAGCTTGGACAACAGCCCGACGCTCAGCCGGGAGTACTCCGGCTCATAGCCGCTGTTGTACAGGTAACGGGTGTTATTATAATCGAAACACATCACCGCGGCGACGACCGTCCCGTCCAGCAGAACCCGGCCGAACTTCAGCCAGCCGGCTGAGGCCATGGCCCCGGCCAGCCGACGGAAATAGGCTTCCATCTCCGGCGTCATGAACGCCGCCTTATCCCGGCGGGAAATCCGCAGGAGGCGGATGAGGGTCGAAAGGTCGGCAGAGACATCCTGTGGTTCTGTTATGTCAAATACCATCTGTCCGGCGGCTTCCAGCCGCCGTCCCTTGCGCCGGACTTCGTGCCGCTGGTGGGGCTCAAGGCTCATCAGGTAGTCCTCCCAGGACTCCGGCAAAGGCATCTCCAGGGTGACATCGGTATCGGTCACTTTCACCTCAGCACCCCGGTCGGTAGCCAGCCGAGCCAGATATCGCAGGGCGACGGACTCCTCGCGGAGCGATTCCAGCTCCAGCCGGACGATGCCGGCATCAGCCAGGCCATCAAGAACGGCCCCGAAAAACTCCTCTTCCCGACCGGGAAGCACAATGAAATCAAGATAGTCACAGACGTCGGCGTTGCCGATGAAGCGCGCCGTATCACCGGAGCGGCGCAGGGGCACCAGGCCGATGACCTGTCCGTTGCTTTCAACCAGACGCAACCAGAGTTCGTCCCCACCGCCGAAGCTCCGCCACCAGGCGTCGAGCCAGCCGGGAGTGACGAAAGGAAAAGGTGCTGAAAGGCCGGTTTGGCCCCATCGCGCCGAAAGTTCCGCCGGAGTAACGGGTGTGAGAGTACAAGGCATATTAATTAAGAATAACACGGAAAACGCTGATTGTCACCGCCTAGTGGGCGACCCCGTTCATGGCGGCGTGCGCCCGGGCGATACAGCGGTCCATGATGACCTCCAGCCCGCCCTGCATGGCGATATCGGCGGCTTCGTCGTTGACGATGCCCTGCTGGAGCCACAGCACCCGGGCGCCGATGGCCACGGCCTCTTCAGCCACACCCGGCGTGTATTCCGAGGCGCGGAAGACGTTGACGATGTCGACTTTTTCCGGTATGGACGCCAGGTCAGGATAGGTTTTCTGCCCCAGCACCGTATCGACGTTGGGGTTGACCGGTATCACCCGGAACCCGGCGGCCATCAGGTAGGCGGTGACGGCGTTGGAGTGACGGGAAATATCGGGGGAGGCGCCGACCACGGCGACGGTGTGAGCTTCCTTGAGTATCTTCTGTTCCCTGCGCATGCGCTGAAAAACTCCGTTTCCGGCCGGTGAGGCCGGTTGATGAATAGATAATTAAAGGATACTACTCTTGCCGCCTGAAGCCAAATCAGACCGGTCAGGCGAACTCGGCGAAAAGTTCCTTCACCCGGCGGGGGTCGGGCGCGGCGGTCACCAGCGGTTCCCTGCCGGCGGTGCCCAGATATTCATCGAAGGTTTCCCGCTCCCGGCGGTAGATGACGCCGATTGGAATCCGCGTCCCCCACTCCAGCGCCAGGGCAAAAGCCATCGCCCGGTCGCCCGGGTCATACCCTTCTTCTTCTTCCACCTTATAGACCCGTTCCTGATACCACTGGAAGGTATTCTTCTTGTTGAAGCTGACGCAAGGCTGAAGCACTTCCACCAGAGCGAAGCCCGGATGGCGCACTGCCTCAGCGATAAGGCCGGCCAGATAATCCGGGTCGCCGGCGAAACCGCGGGCAATGAAAGAACAATCCGCCGCCACCGCCAGCGCCAGCGGGTGCAGAGCCGTCCAGGCACCTTCCGGATTCAGTTTGGTGGTGAAGCCCAGGTCGGTGGTCGGCGATGCCTGCCCCTTGGTCAGCCCGTACACCTGGTTGTTGTGCACCAGACAGGTGATGTCCGGATTGCGGTTCATGGTGTGGATGAAATGGTTGCCGCCTTCGCCGTAGGCGTCGCCGTCGCCGCTTTCGGCGATGACGGTCAGGGCATTGTTGACCGTCTTGGCGCCGATGGCCGCCGGCAGAGGCCGCCCGTGCAGTCCGTTGAAAATGTTGCACCGGGTGTAGTGCGGCAGTTTGGCCGCCTGGCCGATACCTGAGACCATCAGCACCCGGTGGGGTTCCAGTTCAAGCGCCACCAGCGCCTGATTGACCGCTTTCAGAATACCGAAGTTGCCGCAACCGGGACACCAGGCGTTTTCCGAAGCCGGAGTAAAGTCATCCAGGGTTACTTTTGCTTTATCCTTCATAATCCGGCCTCCTGTTCCAGCTGAGCCACGATATATTCCGCCGACAGCGGCCGGCCGTCGTAGCGATTGACGCGGATATCGGCTTGGATACCGGTTTCCGCCCGGATAAGACGCGCCAGCTGACCGGTGGCGTTGCTTTCGATGACTATCGACTTGCCGCTTTTTTCCAGTTCCTGCCGGACTCTTTCCGCCGGGAAAGGCCAGAGTTCGGTAAACCGAAGCGTGTTGATTCGGTGGCCGCGCCCGGTCAGCATGCCGCTGGCTTCCATGGCCGGGCCGTTGCCGGAACCCCAGGAGATGAGCGTATAGTCAGCGCCTTCGACACGAGCCGACAGCGGCGGGGCTATCTCCCCGGCCAGCCCGACCTGCTTGCGCAGGCGTTTTTCCACCATGCGTCGACGGGTTGCGGCGTCTTCGATGATGTGGCCGGCCTCGGAATGTTCATCCGAGTCCGCCGATACCAGCGCCCGGTGAATCCCCGGCAGGGCGCGCGGCGAGATACCCGAATCGGTAAAGGCGTAGCGTTTGTAATCCGCGCCTTGGCTGTCGGCGTCCTGGTCACACAGCCATTCCCCCCGCTCCAGGGTGACCGCCTCCAGGTCGAAGGGGGCGACGGTGTAGTAGGAGTCTGCCATCTGGTGGTCGGTGGCCACGATGACCGGCGTCTGGAATTTTTCCGCCAGGTTGAACGCCTTGACCGTAGCCCGGAAACCTTCCTGGGCGTTGCCCGGCGCCAGCACCGCCCGCGGAAACTCACCGTGACCGGCGTGAATGGCATAGAGCAGTTCCCCCTGTTCGGTGCGGGTGGGCAGACCGGTGGCCGGCCCGGCCCGCTGGCCGAGGACGATGACCACCGGCGTTTCCGTCATGCCGGCCAGCGCCAGACCTTCGGTCATCAGGGAAAAACCGCCGCCGGAGGTAGCCGTCATGGCCCGCGCCCCGGCGTAACCGGCGCCGACGGCCATGTTGATGGCGGCGATTTCATCTTCCGCCTGGATGACCGGCAGACTGAAATCCCGCCCCTTGCCGGCCAGGTATTCCAGAATGGGCGTGGATGGGGTCATGGGGTAACCGGCGACGAAACCGACACCGGCGGCCAGTGCGCCCAGGGCCACGGCCTCATTGCCGGTCAACAGTAGTTTACCGGAAGGCCGGCCGGCTTTCAGCCGCATCTTGAAACCCGCCGGACAGTGTTTTCGGGCGTAGTCATAACCGGCGCGAGCGGCCTTGACGTTGGCTTCGACCACCGCAGAGCCGTGCCGTCCGTACTGATGCTCCAGTACCCCGGCCAGGATGTCGAAATCATATTCCAGCAGACCCAGCGCCGCGGCGGTGGCCACGGTATTGGCCATTTTGGGACTGCCACCGGCGTCAATGGCGATGTCATGTACGGGAATATCCAGCCGGTTGGGCGCACCCTCCGAAACCGCGCCGTTCCTGCCGGCAGAATGGATAAGCGCCCCGCCCGGGGTGATTTCCCCCAGGTGCAGGCTAACGGTTTCGGCATTCAGCGCCAGCACCAGGTCGGCCGTTTCCCGGGACGCATCCACCGGCCGGTCGCACACCCGAACGCGGGCAAAGGAATGGCCACCGCGAATGCGGGACTCGAAATCCTGGTCAGCGAAAACCTCGTAACCGCCGCGCACCATGGCCCGGCCCAGCACCGCCCCGACCGACACCACCCCCTGTCCGGCTTCGCCACCGATGAGAATGTTCAGGTCTACCGCCATGACTCACCTCCGGTTGAAAAACTTTACTCTACCTTGACGAACTGATCCTTGCCGGCACCGCAGAGCGGGCAGACCCAGCCGGCCGGCACGTCGGCGAAGGCGGTACCCGGAGCGACGCCGCTGGCCGGGTCACCGGTTGACGGGTCATAGATATAGCCGCAGATAACGCATTTATACTTGTCCAATTCATTCACCTCACTGTATCCAGCATAGAAGAGGAAAGGGCTTATGTCAAAACCTGGGAATGAACCCGCCAATCGGTAATTGTTTTTCCCGGGCGATTAATTTTTTTTGAAAACGAATCGAAATTCAGCTTCAGGCGACAACCGGCTCACTCGTGATTCGTTTTATTAAAACAATTAGATTCAATTCAAACAATCACGGCTGTTCTTCAAAAGAAAACTCTTTCAGCCGGGCCGACAAGGCATCGAACTCAAAGGCCGCGGCCGGAAGAAACCGCTCTATGCCGTCCCGGTCGCGGAGACCGATGCCGTATTTGAGACAGACGAGCCTGGACAGGGCGCGAAAGGTCCTGTTAAACAGAGATTCGTTGCCGGGGTCATGCTTCACGACCAGTTTCATTTTCAGAAAAGCCAGATAAAGCTCCCGGTCCAGCGCCGAAACACCGCCGAGGGCGGACAGCTTTCTCCTGATGTCGGCAGAAAAACCTTGCGAATAAAAACCGTGGCACATGGCATTCTGATTGCCTTTCGGCGCGCCGGGGCGTCGGCGTGAGGCCCGACCGGTGGTTTCCTTTTTCGTTTTCCCGGCAGGGGCAGGGTTCTCAGTGGTACATTTATTTGGGTTATTCATCGATTCGATAGTAGTACCTATGTGCCATATTGTCAATGGGAAAATGGCACAGGGCCCGGCTTTGCCGGGAAATCCCAAATCTCAAGCACCAAATAACAAACAATGTCAAAATATCGAATTCCTAAACGGAGAGTACGAGATTGCTTCGCGGCTGAAGCCGCCTGCAATGACGCATAATTGCGGATGATAAACCTGGAAACCCGGCCCGCCGGGAAATTCCAAATCACAAGCACCAAACAACAAACC
Source organism: Dehalogenimonas lykanthroporepellens BL-DC-9 (assembly GCA_000143165.1). Lineage (NCBI taxonomy): Bacteria > Bacillati > Chloroflexota > Dehalococcoidia > Dehalococcoidales > Dehalococcoidaceae > Dehalogenimonas > Dehalogenimonas lykanthroporepellens. Next base: position 307,963 of record CP002084.1, on the reverse strand, counting down.
GGCGAAGCCGTCCCGAGGAACGCAGTGACGTGGGGAACCATCAAAATTACAATGTCCCCAACGAATACATTTGTTAACCGACAAAAGCATGAATCAGAAAATTGGCGTATTCCCTGCCCGTAACATCAGGCGTATAATTGAATCGGCCTTAGAACCGGAAATCATGGGAACAAGGAGGACAGGGAATGGAAGCCATGAAAGACTCTGAAATGGTCAGGCGGATGTTCGAACAGGGCCAGCTGACGCTGGTGGATCCGGAAACGAAATATCGTTATTCGCTGGCCGCCTTCTGCCCGAAAGACCGGGAACCGGCTTTCGTCGAGCGTTATGAAAAGGCGGGGCGTTCACTCAGCAGGGTGGTTTTCCATTGCGGCGCTTGCGGAGGCGACTTCGAAACCGGGATGGAAAATATCCGCGTTATCTGATGGTGACGGCTTTTACCTTGCGGACGTTGCCGTACTGCCAGGCGTGAGCGGGGTCACATATCTTCTCACAGCCGAACTCCGTCACCGCGATAAGCTCAGCTTCCTCAAGCTCCGGCTCCACCCAGACCGACCGGTTCTTGTCGAAAATATATACCGGCAGGTCAGGGGGATACTGCTGTAGCAGGGTTATCAGTTCAGAATTTTTCATGTGAGATCCTCCGACACAGCCGCATTGTCGTCACAATCGCCTCTCTTCTATCAATTCCTGCGACAGACTGCGTCCTTCAGGGACATAGCTCCTCAACAGCATCTGTGACTTGGCGACGACCTGCTGTGTCCTCCTGATCATAAGCCCGTCTTCTTCCAGCGTCAGATGTATCGTAGCCTCGGGCTCAATGCCTAAAGACTTGCACCAAGCCGCTGGAATCACCAGACTGCCATCGTGTTTTATAGTCATTTTCATCAAAGCGGCTCCAATCTCTTTTTGTCGCCCTTGATACAGTAAAGACGGCTAAAACCTGCCGCTTACTGCGCCGACTCCGCGCCGCGGACACAGAAATAAACGTGCCGGAAACCTTCCCGCACCCAGACCGGGCAACCCAGGCACAGACACCCGGCTTCGATGTCGATACACCCGCTCACCGCCGGTGTGACACAGAAGCCGATGCGTTCCCCGCATTCGACATACGAAGGACAGATGCGGCACAGACAGTCCTTCTCCACGGTTTCCCGGTCCAGTGCAACGTTCAAAGATCTTTCTTCCATTTAGAACCGCACTTCTTACACTCACAATACAGCGTGTTGGATATGGTCAGGATTTCTACTTCAGGACTGCCGCATTTCGGACATTTCATGGCCCACCTCCGGTACAACCTGGTACCAATACCATATTACCACCTTGATTCAAGCAGGGGAAGATAGCTGGAGTATCAATATGCTCTCAAGAAAAGAAGTGATGACACCATTGCTTCACAAAACCTGACCGCCTGCGTATAATGGCAAAAACCGCGGGCACGATAACTGCGACAACAGGAAAGGATGCCCATGTTCGAACTGGCTTTCAAAAACATCGATGATGTCCTCTGGAAAGAGGCAGGCTGTACCACCGAACTCGATTACACCGAACAAACCTCCTGGCTACTGTTCCTTAAGTACCTGCAAGGGCTGGAAGAAGAAAGGGCATTACAGGCCGAACTGGGAGGCTGGAAGTATAAATGCATTCTTGATGAGCCTTACCGCTGGAATAGCTGGGCGGCTCCCAAGAACGGCAACGGCAAAATAGACCACAACAAGGCCAAGACCGGTGACGATTTAGTCGAATTCGTCAATACCAAACTGTTTCCCTACCTGCAAAGCTTCAAGCAGACCGCCACCGGCCCGGATACCATTGAATATAAAATCGGCGAAATATTCGGGGAAATCAAGAATAAGATCACCAGCGGCTATAACATGCGGGAAATCATTGACCACGTAGATGAACTCCGCTTCCGCTCACAGACTGAAAAACACGAACTGTCCCACCTCTACGAAGCCAAAATCAAGAATATGGGAAACGCCGGCCGAAACGGCGGCGAATACTACACCCCGCGTCCTCTCATCCGATCCATTATCAAAGTAGTCAACCCGCAAATCGGCGAAACCATCTACGACGGCGCCTGCGGCTCAGCAGGGTTCTTGTGTGAATCCTTCGACTACCTGAAGGCTTCCAACACGCTGACCACCAGAGACATGGACACATTGCAGAAATCCACCTTCTACGGCAAGGAAAAGAAATCACTGGCCTATGTCATCGCCATCATGAACATGATTCTGCACGGCATAGAAGCCCCCAACATTCTTCATACCAACACACTGACTGAAAATCTGGCCGACATCCAGGAAAAAGACCGCTACGACATCATCATGGCCAATCCGCCTTTCGGCGGCAAGGAACGCAAGGAAATACAGCAGAACTTCCCTATCCGCACCGGCGAAACAGCATTCCTGTTCCTGCAGCACTTCATCAAGATGCTGAAAGCCGGCGGCCGGGCGGGCATAGTCATTAAAAACACCTTTCTTTCCAACAGCGACAATGCCTCTGTCAGCCTGCGCAAGCTCCTAATGGAAAGCTGTAACCTGCATACCATTCTGGACTGTCCCGGCGGCACGTTCCTGGGCGCCGGCGTCAAGACGGTGGTGCTGTTCTTCGAAAAAGGCGCTCCCACCCGCAAAACCTGGTATTACCAGCTGGACCCCGGCCGCAACCTGGGTAAGACCAACCCGCTAAACGACAACGACCTGGCAGAATTTGTCGAACTGCAAAAGACATTTGCCGATTCCCCTAAAAGCTGGAGCGTGGAAGCAAGCACCATAGACCAGACAACCTTCGACCTATCCGTCAAGAACCCCAACGGAAAAGAAGAAGTGAACCACCGGAGTCCGCAGGAAATAATGGATGAGATAGCGGCGCTGGATGCTGAAAGCGCGGAAGTGCTGGAGAGAATCAAGGCTTTACTATGAAGAATGGGTGGCAGGTAAAAGCGCTAGGTGATATCTGCCAAGTAATTGGCGGTGGCACACCATCGAAGAGTATTGCAGAGTATTACGTGGGCAACATTCCGTGGGCGACTGTGAGAGATATGCGGACGGATCTGATTACTGAGACTGAGCACAAGATAACACACGTAGCCGTAAAAAATAGTGCAACCAAAATTATTTCAAATGGTAATGTTGTCATCGCGACCCGTGTTGGCTTGGGCAAAGTGTGTTTACTCGGTCAAGATACTGCCATCAATCAAGACCTTCGTGGAATTGTACCGAAAGATTCGAATATCCTATTCGTAAGATATTTATTTTGGTGGCTCAAAAGTGTTGTTGATACTATCGTAGCCGAAGGGACGGGTGCTACTGTCCAAGGCGTAAAACTCCCTTTTATTAAGTCACTCCAAATTCCCCTCCCGCCCCTCCCCGAACAGCAACGCATTGTGACTATCCTCGATGAGGCATTCGAGGGAATAGCAACAGCCAAAGCCAAAGCTGAAAAGAACCTCCAAAACGCGCGCGCCCTTTTTGAAAGCCACCTTAATTCCGTATTTTCCCGGCGGGGGGAGGGGTGGGTGGAGAGGCGTCTTTCTGATATCTGCGTTTTCATAAACGGTCGCGCATATAAGAAAAATGAAATGCTTAGTGCAGGTAAATACCCACTCCTGCGTGTCGGCAACTTTTTTACAAACAACGATTGGTACTATACAGATCTTGATTTGGAGCCAGCTAAATATTGTGACACTGGAGACTTACTCTACGCATGGTCAGCATCTTTCGGCCCACGAATTTGGGAGGGCGGAAAGGTCGTTTACCATTACCATATTTGGAAAGTCATCCCAAATATAAATCTCACCAACAAACGCTTTTTATTGTATTTACTTTCTTGGGATGTTGAGCAGATCAAGCAATTGCACGGGACTGGAACAACAATGATGCACGTAAGCAAGGGCTCAATTGAGAAACGCATTGTCCCTGTACCGCCTTTGGAACAACAGAAATATATTGTTAATAACTTAGATAAACTCAAAACCGAAACTCAACACCTTCAATCCATCTACCAAAAAAAACTCGCCGCCCTGGAAGAATTAAAGAAATCGCTGTTGCATCAAGCATTCAGTGGGGAGTTGTAAATGGAAAATCATAAAACGTACCGCCACTCCGCCGCCTTCGGCAAACGCATGGAGTATTATATTATCGGTCTAATGCTTAAAGAAGGCTTGGATGTTTATGTCCCTATCAGGGTGCTGAAATAGGCCGTTTGCAACGATTATACAGGAACAAATGCCAGTATAACCAAACTCTGCGGCCTATTTTAGATGATTTTTATCCCTCCCGGGGCTTTAGCACCCCCATTTTTGATCCTGTAAGCCCTGAAAGGACACACTTCACCCCTGTGCCGGACTGGCGGGCACCAATTTGGCCATCCGCACCAGATTGTAAGCCGCCACCGTCAATTCCGCCCAGAGTTGGTTGCGATTGACACCTTTGTACCTAAGCTTTCGACCTCCTCCCACTGTCTTGACCCAACCGAATATCTCCTCAACGCGCTTGCGCACCCTCTGGCTGACACTGTAACCGGCATGCCGGGTGGTACGTCCATCTATCGCCGACCACTTCTTACAGGCTACATGTGGTGTGGTGTTGAAATCCCGGCAGGTAGTCACAAAATCCTCTGTGTCGTAGCCCTTGTCCGCACCCACCGTTATCCGATGTTTCCCCGGTACCCTCTCCAGCATCTCAAGTGCGGTGTCTCTTTCCGCTGTCCCGGTCGCCGTGCTTACCACCACGTCCACTACCAGCCCGGTGCGGTTTTCCATGAGGACATGTCCGGCAAAACACAATCTGGCTTCTTTGCCCGCCCCTTTTCTGGCCAGCCGGGCCTCTGGGTCGGTGGTTGACCGGTGCGTAGCATTGACCCGGCGTTCGCCGTGGAAATCCACACTCGGATTCTTGCCGCCGCCTTTCGGCGGTTCCCCACCGTCCTTCGGCCGAAAGCTCTTCAACGAAGCCCAGGCTTCCAGCAAGGTGCCGTCCACGGTGAAATGGTCATCCGATAGCAACTTCTGCCGCCGCGCTTGACTCACCACCGCGCCAAAAAACTCACGTGCTACCTGATGCTCTATCAGTCTCTGCCTGTTCTTTGAGAAACTCGAGGCGTCAAAACCTGGATCCGTGATGTTGAGATCCATAAACCACTTGAACAGGAGATCATACCGTAGCCGTTCACAGAACTGCCGCTCACTGCGGATCGAGTAGAGAGCGATAAGCAACGACGCCTTGAGCAGACGCTCCGGCGGTATTGATGGCCGGCCAAAGTCTTCGTACATCTTGTTGAAAACGGGAGAGAGTTCTTTGAGAGCTTGGTCAACAAGGGGTTTGATTCGCCGGATAGGATGGCCCTGGGGTACAAGCTGATCTGGTGTCAGCGAGCAGAGCATGAGGGATTGATTTTCTACCTTGCCGCGCAATCTACAGCCTCCGTCAATGGGATGATATATTTTACCCCAATCGCGGATTAATGACGACTTTTTCAGCACCCTGCTATGGTGGATGATGACGCTATTGATGCTGTGGTTAAGCGGCCAAATGGCAAATTCGTTGAGGTACAAATCAAAGCGCGTTCAAAGGATGTAGAATTCGGAAGCGCGGCCTTATTTGCCGCTTTGGGTCATGAAATCCGTGAAAATTACTGGTTTGTCTTTTACGCCGAACGTATGGAAAAGATGTGGATACTCTCATCAAACGAGTTCATTAAAGAAGCTGTCCAAAATAAAACCGGTAAAAACGCGGGCAAACGCAGTATCTGGTTCAATGGGAAAAACTCCAGAACCCTAACCGAACATGTCAAACCCCAATTCGAAAAATACATCGCCACTAATTTCAATAGAATCCTTTATGAAAATCCCGATGCCGAATAAGTAATCCAATGAACGAAGCCGAAACCAGAGCCGAATACATCGACCCCGCACTAACGACGGCAGGCTGGGGGACGACAGCCGAAAGCAAAGTGCGGCGGGAGTTTTTTATCACCCGCGGCCGGATAGAAGGGCAAGGCCGGCGCGGCAAGCCGCTCAAGGCTGATTATGTGCTGGAATACCGAAATACCAAACTGGCGGTAATAGAAGCGAAGGCCTGGGATGAGAAACTGACCGAGGGGGTGGGACAGGCCAAGGACTACGCTGAAAAGATGAAACTGCGCTTCACCTATTCAGCCAATGGCAAAGGTATCTACGCCATAGATATGGAAACCGGTGCCGAAGGCGAAATCCGGAGCTTCCCGACACCTGACGAACTGTGGAATATGACCTTTACCAAAGCCAACGCCTGGCGGGACCGATTTGCCATGGTGCCTTTACCGGATAAAAGCGGCAGTTGGAAGATACATTTCTACCAGGAAATTGCCGTCAACAAGGTGTTACAGGCAATAGCCAACGGAAAAAAGCGGATTCTGCTGACCATGGCCACCGGCACAGGAAAAACTGCCGTAGCCTTTCAGATAGCCTGGAAGCTTTTTCAGACCAGGTGGAACCTGTCCGGCGAACCGACCAGGCGGCCGCGGATACTGTTCCTGGCAGACCGGAATAACCTGGCCGACCAGGCTTACAACGATTTTACATCATTTTCCGCGTTCCCCGAAGACGGTATGGTGCGGATTAAGCCGGATGACATCAGGAAAAAGGAACGGGTGCCGAAAAACGGCAGTGTGTTTTTTACCATCTTCCAAACCTTCATGAGCGGCCCGCCGACAGACGGCGAACCGACTCCCTACTTTGGCGAATATCCGCCTGATTTCTTCGATTTCATCGTCATCGACGAATGCCACCGGGGTGGAGCCAATGACGAAAGCACCTGGCGGGCTATACTGGAGTATTTCAGCCCGGCAACCCAGCTTGGCCTGACGGCCACACCCAAACGGCGGGATAACGTGGATACCTACGCCTACTTTGGTGAACCGGTATATGTCTATTCACTGAAAGAAGGTATCAACGATGGGTTTTTAACACCGTTCAAGGTTAAGCAATACGCTACCACCCTGGATGAATACGTCTATACTCCAGATGACCTGGTGCTGGAAGGCGAGGTGGAGTACGGCAAACGCTATACCGAAACCGACTTCAACCGAATTATCGAGATAAAGGAACGAGAGAAACACCGGGTTGAACTGTTCATGGAGCAGATTAACCAGAATGAGAAAACGCTGGTGTTCTGCGCTACCCAGGACCATGCGCTGGCGGTGCGCGACCTGATAAACCAGATGAAAGCCAGCCGTGCCCCCAACTACTGCGCGCGGGTAACCGCCAATGACGGGGCAATAGGCGACCAGCACCTGCGTGACTTCCAGGACAATGAAAAAACCATCCCGACCATACTGACGACATCTCAGAAACTTTCCACCGGCGTGGATGCCCGCAATATCCGCAATATAGTGCTTATGCGCCCGATAAACTCAATCATCGAGTTCAAGCAGATCATCGGCCGGGGCACCCGCATTTATGACGGCAAGTATTACTTTACCATTCACGATTTTGTTAAAGCCTACCTGCTCTTCAACGACACTGAATGGGACGGTGAGCCGATAGAGCCGGTTGAGTTGAAGACGTGTCCAGTATGCGGTCATCGCCCCTGCCGTTGTGAAAAGCCGGCGAAGATATGTGATGTCTGCGGACAAACGCCATGTGAATGTGTAAAGGAGCCATGCCCGGTATGCGGTGAATTGAACTGCATCTGTAATAAGCAGACTCGCACCAAAGTGAAACTGGCTGACGGAAAGGAACGGAACATCCAGCACATGATGGTGACCAGCTACTGGCATCCCGACGGAAAACCGGTTTCATCACAGCAATTTATGGAACTGCTATATGGCAAACTTCCGGAATTCTTCAAGGATGAGGCGGAACTACGACAGCTCTGGAGCATTCCAGAAACCCGAAGAAAACTGTTGAATGGACTGGCGGAAAATGGCTTCGGAAAAGAACAATTGGCTGAGATGCAGAAAATCATCGACGCTGAAAACAGCGACCTGTTCGATGTGCTGGCTCATATCAGCTGGGCGCTGGCACCGGTGAGCCGTGAGAAACGGGCGGAAAATGCCAAATCAGTTATACACACCAGTTTCGACAGCAACCAGCAGGAATTCCTGGATTTCGTGCTGTCACATTATGTCAACGTGGGGGTTGAGGAACTTGATGAAGATAAGCTCAATCCCCTGCTCAATTTGAAATATCACTCTACCTTTGACGCGCTACGGATACTTGGCGACGTGGATGAAATACGCCGGGTATTCCGTGGGTTTCAAAAGTATTTATATAACCCGGCCAAGGGTTCACAGGTGTAGGTGGCGGCAATGGATCACACTACACAAACCCATATCTAACCGAAACCGAAACAGAAACAGGAGAGAAGATGGCTGTATATTCACGTGCCCGGGCGCTGGAACTGCTGAGAGTAGGCTGTGGCAAACCTAACGCTAAGTTCAGAGAAGGCCAGGAAGAAGCTATACGCCATATTGTCGAGGGCAAGGGCCGATTGTTGGTAGTTCAGAAAACAGGCTGGGGTAAGAGTTTTGTATACTTCATAGCAGTCAAGCTCCTGCGAGAACAAGGCCATGGCCCGGCTCTATTGATCTCCCCCTTGCTGTCACTGATGAGGAATCAGATTCAAGCCGCTGAGAAAATGGGGGTAAAGGCGGTAAAAATAGATTCAACCAATGAGGCTAACTGGACTGATATCGAGGAATCTATCAAGAATAATGAAATTGATATTCTGCTGATCTCTCCGGAAAGACTGGAAAACAAACGCTTCAACGATAAGGTTTTATCAAAGATTTCTGATAAAATTTCTTTAATTGTCATCGATGAGGCACATTGTATCTCCGACTGGGGGCATGATTTCAGGCCGCAGTACCGGCTCATCGAAAGAATAATCAAACGATTACCACGTAACCTGAGAATGCTGGCTACCACCGCCACGGCCAATAACCGGGTTATGGACGATTTGAAACAGATACTGGGGCCACATCTGATGGTATCAAGAGGTGAATTAACCAGGTACTCACTGGTTCTACAAACGATAATCATGCCCAACCAGGCGGAACGCCTGGCATGGCTGGCCGAGTATGTTCCGTTGTTAGAGGGAAACGGTATTATTTATACTCTGACAGTCAGAGACGCGTATCGAGTAGCGAACTGGCTGAAGTCCAGAGGATTGAATGTAGAAGCTTATACCAGCGAATCCGAAAATAGAGAGAAACTAGAGCTGGCTTTATTGAATAACAACTTAAAAGCCTTGGTATCAACGGTAGCTTTGGGTATGGGATACGATAAACCCGACTTGGCCTTTGTCATCCATTACCAGACGCCGGGCTCGGTAGTCGCCTACTATCAACAAGTTGGTCGGGCGGGACGAGCGTTAAAGGCCGCACACGGTATATTGTTCAGCGGCGAAGAAGATACGGATATAACGGATTATTTTATCGACAGCGCTTTCCCTTCACAGGCAGAGGTTAGCGCGATACTAAACGCTTTGTTGGAAGAGCCAAGCGGTTTAACAATTGATGAGTTGACTCAGACAGCAAACATTGGTTACGGGCGTATAAAACAAGCCCTGCAGCTTTTATCTCTGGAGTCTCCGGCCCCTGTTGTTAAAGACGGCTATAAATGGCAACTGACCGCCGCCAAGATAAATCCAGAATTTTGGGAAAGAATAACCAGGCTGACCGAATTACGTAAAACGGAACAACGACAAATGCAGGATTATGTCAGACTGAACCACGACCACATGGAATTCCTGGTGCATGCTCTGGATGGAGACATCAACCAAATATATAAACCAAGAGCCCCGAAACTCTCAGAAGAAACAGACCCAAATCTGGTCAAAGACGCCGTCAGGTTTTTACAGCGCACGGAACAAGTCATTGAACCACGCTTGAAATGGCCGGTAGGCTATCTTCCGATTTACGGTTTGAAAGGATATATTCCGACAGAATTCCGTAACAAGCCGGGCAAAGCGTTGTGTGTCTGGGGAGACGCTGGTTGGGGGCAAATGGTACGTAAAGGTAAATATACAGATTCACATTATCCAGATGAACTGGTAACGGCCTGCGTACAATTATACCGGAAATGGAACCCGCAACCGGCCCCGGCCTGGGTTACCTGTATTCCTTCAACCAGGCATCCTAACCTGGTTCCCGAATTCGCCGCCAGATTGGCGAGGGAGTTGAAACTACCTTTTGTCCAAGTATTGAAGAAAAGAGACCAACGTCCAGAACAGAAAACGATGGCTAACAGTTATTACCAGGCGCTGAATCTGGATGGCTCTCTGGAAATCAAGGCTGATATAATACCGAATGGGCCAGTACTTCTGGTGGACGATATGGTTGATTCAAGATGGACTTTGACGATTGCCGGATGGCTATTGACAACAAAAGGCAGTGGACCGGTGTGGCCGATGGCGCTGTCAGTAACAAGTGGAAAGTAAAACAATGAACACAATTTCAGAAAATACACAGGCTATACTACTGCTCACCGCTCCTTTGATAGTAAGCCGGGGCGCTGTGCCAACTAATATCCTGACGCACACCGAGTACAAAAAACTGGCAACTTGCCTGATGACGCTTGAAAAAGAGCCAGCTGACCTGCTGGGCGAGAAATCAGAGGAATTACTAGATGCACTGACCGGCCTGTTCGACAAGTCACGACTGGGAAGCTTGCTGGAGCGCGGATTTCTTCTCAGCCAAGCGACCGATTATTGGGCGGCGCGGGGAATCTGGGTTATCAGCCGCGCCGACCAGGAATACCCAAGCAGATTTAAGGCGAAACTGAAGGACAATTCACCTGCGATATTATACGGATGTGGAGACCCTAGTATTCTGGAAGGGGGAGGGCTGGCAGTAGTCGGCTCCCGAAAGGTTGATGAACAACTACGCGACTATGCCCAAAAAGTCGGCCGGCTCGCCGCGGCAGGTAATATCGGCATAGTGTCCGGCGGAGCAAGAGGTATTGACCGGGCATCTATGAGGGGGGCTTTGGAATGTGAAGGACGGGCGGTTGGTGTTTTAGCGGATAGTTTGACAAAAGCGTCGGTTGAGAGAGAAAACCGGCAATTTTTTATTGACGAAAGGCTAGTGCTAATAACACCTTTCAACCCTTCAGCCGGTTTCAATGTGGGCAACGCAATGAATCGAAATAAGCTTATCTACGCACTGGCAGATGCCGCATTGGTGGTTAATTCGGATTACAAAACCGGCGGGACATGGGCCGGAGCTTATGAGCAACTGAAAAAACTGAAATACGCGCGAGTGTTCGTTCGTAACAGCAAAGGGGAATCAAAAGGGCTGGAAGAATTGTCAAAATTGGGAGCCGAGGAATGGCCGGAGCCTGAAGATAAATACGACTTACAGAACATCTTGATGAACTCCCCGCAAAAAGAACAGCCGGTCCAACCCGAAATGCCAATGATAGCAGAAGACCAAGCTATACCGGAAGTTGCCATAATTACCGATGAACCAAAATCAAACCAGAATAACCCGGAACCCGATGAAGAAGTAGTGACTGAAGATTTAGGAACCAGGATACTGAAAGCTCTGAAAAAAGACCCAACACCGACAACCCCCACCAGCCTGATTAAGACGTTAGGCGTAAAAAATACTGAAATAAATAGTTGCTTGAAAGCCTTGTTAAAGGAAGGCAAAGTCCAGAAGTTAACCAACCCTGTGCGTTATACGATAATGCCTCCTAAAATGATCTAACTATTTCGATGATTACCGAAAACTCGTCAGTTCCCGGTGAACCGAGATAGCGAAACGGTCGGTCATTCCGGAGATGAAGTCCAGAACCGACAGGATATAATCATCCCTTGACGAATAGTCATAGACCTCCCGGTTCCGGTAGCCCCTGGCCAGTTTTTCCTCCGGAAGCAGGGACGAATACTTGACCGTCCAGTCTTGAAACTCCCGATACAGCCGCGGCGCGAACCGCTGAATACCCTGAATACCGTCCAGCAGGACGGCAGAGTCATCATCCCAGTACTTCTCCAGCTCCTTGAATATGGCCTCTATTATCAAGCGGGCGTAATCCACGAAATGTTTCAGGCGCGGGTACTGGTAAATGAGCCGGTTACTGAAAGACCGCAGTTTTTTCATCATGGCGTAGTATCCGGCGGAAAAGCATAAACCGGATTCCAGGGTAGAATGGTCGAAAAGGTCCAGGATGAACCGGTGAATCAGGTACGAGTTGGAAACCTGCGCCAGGTCAATGCCGAAAAGCCGCCGGAACTCCGCCGGGAATGACGGGTCGATATCGGCTATCCGGCGGCAGAAATCTTCCCGAGTGTACAAGCCCAGGGTGAAGGCGTCTTCGATATCCCGGCCGAGATAGGCGATTTTATCAGCGATTTTGATGACACAGCCTTCCCAGGAGACCGGCTGGTGCTGAGCCGGCAGATTGAACTCGTCTTCAAGGCGGATGAAATCCTGGCGGGGGCGGAGGCCGATCTGGTCAACTTCGCCGCAATGAGCGATGATGCCGTCGCGGACGGCGTAGGTCAGGTCAAGATTCTGCTGGCAGTTTTCGGGGTCGGCCAGTGTTTCGATGTTATCGACGAACCACAGGCTGTTTCTTTCATGCCAGAAGTTTTTATGTAGAGTCTCCAGCATCAGCCGGCTGAGTATCTCCCCGCCTTCATGCCCGAAGGGGGCGTGGCCCACGTCATGACCGATGGCGATGGCGTTGGTCAGTTCCTGGTTCAGGCCGAAGCCGGTGGCGATGGTGTTGCTGATGGCCACGACATGATTGACGTGCTCTATCCGGGTGCAGACGTGGTCATTTTCGGTGGCGTAGAAAACCTGGGTCTTATTCTTGAGGCGGCGATAGGCGGTGCAGTGCAGAATACGGTTGTAGTCACGGATAAAGGGACTGCGGGGGTCGGCGTCACGCTGGTAAAGGCGGTCTGCTCTGGCGGTAAGACGGTGGTATTCAGGGTGGCCTGGTTTGGCGGCGACGCTGGATAGATCTGCGGTCATGGTTTTTCTCCTTTTGTTCCGACGGTTGTATGGTATTACGGAATGAGGAAGGAGGCAAGGGGGGGGGCCGTTCACGGTTCGACAGACTTACCACTCCCCGGGTTAGGCGGGAAATTCCAAATCCCAAGCACCAAATAACAAACCGGCGAAGACGTCCCGAGGAACGCAGTGACGGGGGGAACCATCAAAATCACAATGACCGAAATGGGAACCGGGGAACCGAGATTGCTTCGCCGTAGGCTCGCAACGACGGGGCATATTAGCCGTCAGCCTTCAGCAATCAGCTCTCAGCTATGGGTACCGAGATTGCCACAGCCACTGACGCGGCTTCGCAAAGACGGTTGGGGGATGGGGTAGCGAGATTGCCACAGCCGTCTGGCGGCGGCTTCGCAACGACGGTTGGGGGATGGGGTAGCGAGATTGCCACAGCCGTCTGGCGGCGGCTTCGCAAAGACGGGAGAAGGAATCGGTTCATACGACAAGGGCGGGTCGGCCATGGCCGACCCCTACACTGGCGAAGGCCTTTATCAGTCGCGCACGGGAAATTCCAAATTCCAAGCACCAGATAATAAACCGGCGAAGCCGTCCCGAGGAATGCAGTGACGGGGGAACCATCAAAATCACAATGACCGAAACGGGGACCGGGGTACCGAGATTGCTTCGCCGTAGGCTCGCAAAGACGGGGTATATTAGCCGTCAGCCGTCAGCAGTCATCTCTCAGCTATGGGTACCAAGATTGCCACAGCCGCTGACGCGGCTTCGCAAAGAAGGTTGGGGGATGGGTGCTTGGTGGCCGGAGCCGTTCGTAAAGACACCTTATTGAAAGCATTTGCTTATTCTTCCCGGTTCCTGTATAGTGGAAACAGTTAGTTTAGGTTATTACAGAAATTTTGAATCGCCCTTCGATTCACAACGCATTGGATGACCAGCCCTAACGAGTATTAAAGAGAGGAGGTCATCCAAATGTCTTATCAACCCAAAGTCCTCACCTGCTGTGACTGCGGCTCCGGTTTCACTTTCAGCGTGGAAGATCAGGAATTTTTCGCGCAAAAAGGTTTCACCAACGAGCCCAAGCGTTGTCCTGATTGCCGCACTGCCCGCAAGGCTGAGCGCGGTAACAGCGGCGGTTTCGGTGGCGGTCGCGGTAACTTCGGCGGCGGCGCTCGCCAGATGTTCCCGGCTACCTGTTCCGACTGTGGCAAGTCCACTGAGGTTCCGTTCGAGCCCCGCAACGGCAAGCCTGTTTATTGCAGTGACTGCTATCGCAAAGTCAGCGCCAGATACTAAAATCAGGCGTTACAGACAGACAGGCCGGAGCAATCCGGCCTGTTTGCTTTTCCAACGAAATTGCATTGCCGGATAATGACCGGCACACAAACCGGAGGGCGATATCGAGAGTATCGTCTGACCGGCGCTTTAAGGAGCGGATATCGTGAACAGTATCAATCTATATGTGGGCAATCTGGAGCCGAGCGTCACCGAAGATGAGTTGCGGACTCTGTTCTTGCAGTTCGGGCAGGTGACCAGGGTTTTGGTGAAAAACGATCACCGTCGCGGCGACGTCCATTCTACCAGTTCCGGCTACGTGGAGATGCCGTCGGTCAAGGACGGCAATGCCGCCATCGAAGGTTTGAACGGCAGAGTGTTACGAGGGCAGACCTTGAGCGTCATCGAGGCCATGCCGATGTCACCCGGCCGGGTCCCCGAGAAACGGCGGCGAGGCGTGGGGGGCAGGACGGTTAATTACCGGAGATGAAGGACCGCCGAAGGCGGGAAATTCCAAATCCCAAGCACCAGATACCAAACCGGCGAAGCCGTCCCGAGGAACGCAGTGACGTGGGGAACCATCAAAATCCAAAATCACTATGACCGAAACGGGGGCCAGCTGTCAGCCTTCAGCAATCAGCTTTCAGCCTGCAGATTGCCAGTTTTCGATTTTCGGCTCTTTGTTTCATGTCTGACAGTAGGCGAAATTCATGGATACCCGGCTTGCGCCGAGTACAAAAGGGCGATTATGAATGGCCGGGGCTCTGTTATAGTCACCGAGATTACCACGTCGCTTCGCTCCTCGTAATGACGGTTGGGGTCCCGGGATTGCTTCGCGACCGATGGCCGCTCGCAACGACGCGGTATATTAGCAGACAGCTTTCAGCGGTCAGCTCTCAGCTTTGCCGTTCATGGTTCGACAGGCTCACCACGAACGGGGGATGACGCGGGGACGGGACGGTCTTAGACCGTCCCCTACGATGATAGAAACCGGTTGGTGGTCATGGCTGTAAATAAATCAGGGTTTTTTCATAAAACCCCTTGATTTAGGGACAGAGCAGGACTAGACTGGACATATGGACGTGATCCGGCTCATCCATAAGGCCGGTGAGCTCAAGGCTTCCGACCTGCAGTTGGTAATCGACAGCCCGCCCCTGGTCCGGGTGGACGGAGAGCTGGAGCCCCTTGACGGGGAAGCCGAACTGACCCCTCACGATATCGACGTAGCCCTGACCCAGATTACCGACGAAGACCAGCGTCAGAAATTTCTGCTGAACAAGGAACTGGACTTCGCCTATTCTCTGGATGATTTCGGGCGATTGCGCTGTAATGTTGCCAGGCAGATGAACGGCATCAGCCTGGCCATCCGCATCCTGCCGCCCCGGATTCTGACCATCGACGAGCTGGAACTGCCTCAGATATTCAAGGAATTAATTACCGAGCCGCGCGGGTTGATACTGGTGACCGGCCCGACCGGCTCCGGTAAATCCACCACCCTGGCGGCCATGATTCACCACATGAACCTGACCGACGGGTATCACATCATCACCATCGAAGACCCGGTAGAATATGTTCACAAACGCATCAGAAGTGCCATCACCCAGCGGCAACTGGGCGACGACACCGAATCATACGCTTCAGCGCTACGCCACGTCCTGAGGCAGAACCCGGATGTCATCATGCTGGGCGAAATCCGCGATGCCGAAACCGCGGCGGCGGCGCTGTCGGTGGCCGAAACCGGGCATCTGGTGCTGTCCACCTCGCACGCCCCTTCGGCGCCCCAGGCGCTGGAACGCATCATCGACCTGTTCGCGCCCCATGAACGACACCTGGCCGAGGCCCGGCTGGCGTCACTGCTTATAGCTATCGCCTGCCAGTCACTGGTACCCCGGGCCGACGGGCCGGGGCGCATTGCGGCGGTGGAAATACTGCTGGCCAACCCGGCGGCCAGGAACATGGTGCGAGAGGGCAAGATTCACCACCTGCACAACGTCATTACCACCCACCGGGAACTGGGCATGATTACGCTGGACGAAGCGCTGGCTGAACTTTACAAGGCCGGCCGGATATCTCTGAAAAATCTCTTCAAATACTGTAATGACGCCAATGAGGTCAAGAAATACCTCGGCTCGACCATTGCCCGGGTCGAACACGACCGAGTCACTTAAATTCAGCCAAGTTTTTCCAGCAAACCACGGAACTCTGCCAAAACAGCCGGGGCGCCGCTGAGGTTGCCGCGGTCATCCGCCTTAAGGCTCCATAATTTTTTCAGACCCTGACGACAATCGTCTTTGGCCAGCGAAGCCTGCCAGTCCCGACAGTCGACCGGCTTGAACGACTGGATGCGACAGAAAAAGACCCGGCTGTCGGATTGAGGTTCCAGAAAGACACAGCCGCTTTGGTTGTGGCGAGCCAGAAAAGTATGCGCCGAAGGCCAGGTCTGGTCCAGGTATTCCCGGATGAAATCAGCCCAGTCCAGACCCAGTTCCCGGGCGATATACTCGGCTTCGTCCCGGGTCATGCGCACCTGGTAGCGGGCACAGCAGACGCCGCAACAGAAACAGGGATACGGGGACGCGGTGTCGTCATCGGCCAGACGGCCTTCGAGTAAATTCATCTGGTCATTATAAATTAAAAAACCTACCCTGACGAACCGGCAAATGCTATACTGAAAGAACCATCGAACGAGGGAGGCTGACGCCCATGACACGCATCGAAAAGGTACTGGTACCGCTGGACGGCTCCGACGGGGCCGAGATTACCCTGACCTACGCTCTGGCGCTGGCCGGGGCCACCGGAGCCGAACTGACACTGGCATCGGTGGACGAAAGCGGCGGTGAATCGGCCAATCTCTACCAGAGCTATCTGGAACTGCTGGACAAACGTCTGAGCGAGACACACCCGAACCTTACCGGACGCTGGCAGACCCGCCTGGCAAGCGGCAAAGCCGGTGACGAACTGCTCCGGCTGGCCGGGGAAACCGGGGCCGACCTGGTGGTCATCTCTGCCCACGGCGCTTCAGGCAAGGGCGCGGCGCAACTGGGCAAGACCGCTTCCAAGATACTGTCGGATATCACCCGGCCGGTGCTACTCATTAAAAGCGCGCCGAAGGCCGAGCGGCCGCTCATCAGGCGGATACTGGTGCCGCTGGACGGCTCCGGTATCGGTCAGGCGGCGGTGGAAATGGCCGCCGGGCTGGCGCCTGCCTTCGGGGCGGAGATACATCTCCTCCAGGTGGTGGAGTCGGTTCGTTATATGCCATCCATCGACGGCCTGGGGGCTTATACCCTGCCCATCGACGACGAGGAAATTTACCAGGAAGCCGAGGCCTTCCTGGGACGACGGGCCGATGAGTTGAAAGAAAAAGGACAGGCAGTAGTAACAGCGGTAGCTGGCGGGGCGGCTACGGAGCAGATTTCCCGGTACGCCGAAGAAAACGACATTGATCTGATAGCCATGTCCACCCACGGGCTGTCGGGGTTGTCGAAGTGGGTTTTCGGCAGTGTTACCCAGAAGTTAATTCAGTATGGGACGTTGCCGGTGCTGGTGGTGAAGCCGGAGGAGTAGCTGATAGCTATCAGCTATGGAGCACCGGGATTGCTTCGCGGCCTGAGCCGCTCGCAAAGACGCGGGTTTTTGGCCGTCAGCTTTCAGCCATGGGTACCGAGATTGCTTCGCCGTAGGCTCGCAATGACGCAAGTATTTAGCTGTCAGCCTTCAGCAGTCAGCTTTCAGCTATGGGTACCGGGATTCGCCGTAGGTTCGCAATACGGGAGAAGGGATCGGTTCCTACGACGAGGGCGGGTCGGCCGTGGCCGACCCCTACACTAGCGAAAGCCTTTATCGGTCGCGCGCGGAAAATTCCAAATCCCAAGCACCAAATAACAAACCAGCGAAGCCGTCCCGGGGAACGAAGCGACGTGGGGAACCATCAAAATCACAATGACCGAAACGGGGGCCGGGGTACCGGGATTGCTTCGCCACAGGCTCGCAATGACGCAAGTATTTAGCTGTCAGCCTTCAGCAGTCAGCTTTCAGCTATGGGTACCGGGATTCGCCGTAGGTTCGCAATACGGGAGAAGGAATCGGTTCTTATGACCAGGGCGGGTCGGCCGTGGCCGACCCCTACACCGGCGAATGTTGTTATCAGGCTCACCACGAACGGGGGACAATACCCAAGCAGAACAGTCTTGAACCATCCCCCTCGCCGGAAATCGTGTTTCAGGTAGGAGAGCGCCGGAGTTACCGCTGAAAATCACTCTTTTTCAGCGGTGGCGAAGTAGTGCTTCTCTGTCCAGTTCTGCCAGGCAAAACCGGTAAAGCCGGCCTCGGCCAGCAGGTCGCCCAGGCGCTCCGGCGTCATGCGGATATTTTTCGGTGGGCCGGGGGCTTCCAGTTCCGCCCGCCATTCCACCACCAGCAGGCGTCCGTCCGTTTTCAGCAGTCGAAAAGCCTCTTTGAGTAATGCTTCCAGCGCTCTGGTTTCATGAAGGACGAAGGCCGTCAGGCAGAAGTCGGCAATGCCGGTATCCAGACCGGTGGCAGTGAAATCGGCAGTCACCACCGTTACCTGTTCCGGTGGTTTCTTAGCCTTGAGCAATTCCAGCAGTTCGGGCGAGGCATCAACGGCATATACCCGTCCGGCAGAGCCGACCAGCACCCCGAGCGGCCGGGTAAACGTACCCGTGCCGGCGCCGAGGTCGATACAGGTCATGCCGGCTTCAACGCCACCGATGTCACACAGCAGTTCCGGGATACGCAGTTCGGCCAGCCGGCCGGGGTTGTCCAGCCTTTCGGCCATCCGGGCGGGAAAAGCGTGCTCTTCAGCCATCGGCGTCCTTCCCGTCGGCCCGTTTTTCGATGCTCCGGCGGTAGATGAGGGCGATGGATTTGCCGTGGTGGGTCATTTTCGATTTTCTGGCGGCGCGCTTGCGTTCACGACGCTCCTGGCGGGTGTTTGGTTCATGGTCTTGACGACGGGCCATGGGGATATTATAGCAGTTGGAGGCTGACGGCCGTCAGTTATCAACTTCGAAATTCCAAATCTCAAATCACAAACCCCAAACAATATTAAAATTCAAATATCAAATGACGGAAACTGGGCACCGGGATTGCTTCGCGGCCTGTAGCCGGCTCGCAAGTATGTTTAATCGGGGTGTTAGCTTTCAGCTGAAAGATCCGGCTGAAAGGGGGCAGGGGATAGTGTTATAATACGCGAAATCGTGTACCTGAAATGAACGCAGAACTGAATTACCGCCGGGTTGTCATCAAGCTGGGCACCAACCTCCTGACCGGAGGCAGTGGCCGGCTGGATCAACTGGTCATGGGAGAACTGGTGGCCCAGGTGGCCCGGCTGGCTCAGGCCGGGGTGGAGGTGGCGGTGGTCAGTTCCGGCGCCATTGCCGCCGGCAAGGAAAAACTGGGGCTGTACAAGAAGCTCCGCGATATGCCGTACCGTCAGATTCTGGCTTCGGTAGGCCAGTCACGGCTGATGAATGTCTATGACGGACTGTTCGGCGCTCACGGGCTGACGGTAGCCCAGGCTCTCCTGACCCGCACCGACCTCAACGACCGCTCCGGTTACCTGAACGCCCGCAACACCCTGCTGGCGCTGATGGAGCTGAGGGTCATCCCCATCGTCAACGAAAACGACGTGGTGGCCGTGGACGAGATAGAGGAAGCCAAGTTCGGCGACAATGACAACCTTTCGGCCATGGTGGCCAACCTCATCGACGCCGATTTGCTGTTGATGCTGTCCGACATCGACGGGCTGTACACCGGCAACCCGCTCAAGGACAAAAGCGCGCAACTGGTGCCGCTGGTGGAGAAAATCACCCCGGAGATAGAAGCCCTGGCCGGGGGCACCTGGAGCGAGGCGGCAGTGGGCGGCATGGTGACCAAGATAGAGGCGGCGCGGCTGGCGACAGCCTCCGGTGTACGCGTGGTTATCGCCGCCGGCCGGGAGCCGGATATCATCACCCGTATCATGTCCGGTTCAGCTGACGGGACGCATTTCCTGCCCGCCGGAGAACCCGACTCACGGCGACGCTGGCTGTTGTCCGGGCTGTCGGTGCGGGGGAAGGTCATCATTGACGAAGGGGCGGCGCGCGCCGTCGGCCGTTGCGGCAGTCTGCTGCCAGCCGGCATCAGGGAAGCAGAAGGTAATTTCAAGCGCGGCGATATCATCCGCATCATCGGCCCTGAGGGCCGGTTGCTGGGCTACGGCATCGCCAATTACGACGCGGCGGACATGAACGCCGTCCGCGGCCTGCATTCCGGCAAGATAGCCGAGACACTGGGCCGCAGTTACGGGGCGGAGGCCATCCACCGCAATAATCTGGTTATCTGTTAAGAGGAGTTTGGTTCATGGAGTTAGGCAAGATCTTCAATCACGGCGGCGACGACCTGCTGGGCGAGGTGGAATACCGGTTGCAGAGCGACGACCAGAGCGGCTGGTGGGGAGAGCTCATTTTCCTGGAATTCACCCGCATCCCCGACGGCGCCGGGTATTACATCGAAATGGCCGACGGCCGCCGCGGCGCCTGCTCGCTTAAGAAACGCGTCAACAAGGCCGTCCACGGCATTCCGCCGCGCTACTATTACTACTTCAGGGGTGTCGGCAGACTGGAAAAGGCGTGACCGTCCAGTACAGCGGCGGCACCGCCCGGCTGTACGCCAAGGACATCGAAAAACCGGTTGCCGACATACGTTACCAGATGATGTCCGCACAGCCGGAACTGAGACTGACAGAGCCCGTCAGCTTTCGTCTCCGGGTTTCCGGATTATTTGACTGAACGTACAACCAACGAATCAGGCTAAAAAAAAGCCGCTTAGTCGGTAACGCCTTTGCCCTTCAGGTACTCGACGACATCCTTGACGGTCAGCAGTTTCTCCGCGTCTTCGTCGGGAATCTCGATCTTGGCGTCATCAGTGGAAAACTCTTCTTCCAGAGCCATGATCAGTTCCACCAGGTCCAGTGAATCGGCGCCCAGGTCATCGGTGAACGAGGCTTCCATGGTGACGTCCTTGTCCTCGACGCCGAGCTGTTCGATGCCGATTTTCTTGACGCGCTCAAAAATTGTGGCCATTCATTTCCTCCGTAATATTTCTATTCACGCTGAGCCAGGGCGGCGACGGAGCTCAGCACCCCGTTTATAAATTTGGCGGAACCGTCGGAGCCGAACTCCTTGGCCAGTTCCACCGCTTCGTTGATGGCAACCCGTACCGGGACTTTATTATCATGGATAATTTCGTATATTGCAAGCCTCAGGATGTTGCGGTCAACCGGCGCCAGCTGATCCACCGGATAGGTCGGCGCCAGGCGGTAGATGAGCGAGTCAGCCTCTTCCCTGGCGGCCAGCGTACCAGCCAGTATGCTCTGAGCCAGCGTTTCCAGCTCGGGACCGAGTTCAGCGAAAAGCAGACGGCGCTCAATCACCTTGTCCGGGTCATGACCGGTCAAATCGACTTCGTAGAGGCTTTTAAGGGCGACAATCCTGGCCTGGTGACGTCTCGGCATGGCTTAACCCGTTCCGGGAATCACAGCGTCATCCCGCCGTCGATGGTCAGCGTCTGGCCGGTGATATAGTGCGCTCCATCGCCGGCCAGAAAAGCCACCGCGGCGGCTACGTCTTCAGGCTGTCCCAGCGAACCCAGCGGAATACGGCCGACCAGACTCTGGCGGGCCTCTTCGGTCATCCCGGCGGTCATGTCGGTGACGATGAAACCGGGGGCGATGGCGTTGACGGTGACCTGGCGGGAAGCCAGTTCCCGGGCCAGCGTCTTGGTCAAACCGATGATGCCGGCCTTGGAAGCAGAGTAGTTGGCCTGGCCGGCATTACCGCTCAGACCGATGATGCTGGAAATGTTGATGATGCGGCCGGAAGCCCGGCTCTTGAGCAGGGGCTTGAGGGCGGCGCGGCAACAGAGATAGACGCTTTTGAGATTGGTATCGATGACGGCGTCCCAGTCTTCCTCGCTCATGCGGAGCAGGAGATTGTCCCGGGTGATGCCGGCGTTGTTGACCAGGATGTCCAACCTACCGAAGGCGGAGACGGCGGTTTCGATGAGACGGCTGACGTCTTCGGCTTTGGCCACGTCGCCGCTGACGGCTGTAGCCTGACCGCCGTTAGCTTTAATCTCATCGGCCACCGCGGTTGCCGAGTCTGACAGGCTGTTGAGCACCACCGAGGCGCCCTCGTCAGCCAGACGCAGGGCTACTGCCCGACCGATGCCGCGCCCGGCGCCGGTAACCACAGCCACCCGGCCGGAGAGTTTCTTTTCTAGTTCCATGCGCCCGTCTGCATGCTCTTGATGGCCGTGGCGTCGCCGATGTTCATGGCGCGCACTCCACGGTCAATGCGCCGGATAAGACCGGTCAGTACCTTGCCCGGGCCGATTTCCACGAAGGTGCCGACGCCCTGAGCAATCATGTATTCCACCGATTTCTGCCAATACACGCTTTCGGTCAACTGGCGGAGCAATTCGGCGCGGATGTCTTCGGCGGCGGTAATGGGCTGACCGGTAGTGTTGGCGATGACGGGAATGGCGGCGTCCTTGAATTCCAGGCGTTCCACCACTCTGGCCAGACCTTCGGCGGCCGGGGCCATCAACGGGGTGTGGAAAGCGCCGGAGACCGCCAGCGGCACCACCCGGGCGCCTTTGGCGGTCAGTGTTTCGATAATGCTGGTCATGTTATCCCGGGCGCCGGAGATGACCAGCTGACCGGGACTGTTGTAATTGGCGATATAAACACCGCCGTTGGCCACGACAGCGCATAATTCTGATTCATTCATACCCATGACCGCGGCCATGGAGCCGGGGGTCTCGTTGGCGGCCAGTTGCATCAGCCGTCCGCGCAAAGCTGACAGCTGAATGGCATCGGTAAAATCCAGCGCGCCGGCGACGGCCAGAGCGGTGTATTCGCCCAGGGAATGACCGGCGACGAAATCCGGCTGAGGCAGGACTTCCATGTCACGAACAGCGGCCAGGTAAGCCAGGCAGGTGGTGACCATCGCCGGCTGGACAATGGCGGTTTCCTTCAGTTTATCCTCCGGCCCTTCGAAACACAGCCGGGATATGCTGAAGCCCAGGCGCTCATCGGCGGCCTTGAAGACGGCGCGGGAAGCGTCGAACTGATCCCAGGCGTCCTGACCCATGCCGGGAAACTGCGCCCCCTGGCCGGGAAAGACGAAAGCCAGCTTGGTATTATCCACTGTAACCCTCCTTGGGAAGCTCGACGGCCTTATGCGGCATTACTGCTATTCTTTGGCCTTCTGGGCTTTCTCCGCCTTGCGCTGAGCCTTGCCCTCAAGGTCGAGAACAGTGCGTCCATTGTAATCACCGCAAACGGGGCAGGCGCGATGCGAGAGTATCGGCTGGTGACACTGCTTGCATTCCACCAGTTGCTTTTCTTTTAACGCCAGGTGGGAGCGGCGGTTGCCCTGGCGAACCGGGGTCGTTTTTCTCTTGGGTACGGCCATTTTTAAAGGTCTCCGTTTTCTTCCAGATTATTTATTACCGTTATTGGCTAACAATATACCATAAATGGGGTTCAGCCGGCCTGCGGCAGAATCCCGGGGCAATCCGTCCGGCACAACGGCTTCATCGGCTGGGCCAGGATGAGATACTGCCTGGCCGCCTCCGTCAGGTCCAGGACGTGATTCTCATCGATGACAAAATCACCTTCTTCCTCATGGGTTTCCAGTAACAGGCCACTGGTAACGTCCACGGCCGGGAAGAATTCTTCCTCGAAGGTGAAGGCCACCGGCGCCGTGTACCGCCGCAGACAGCGGGAGCACTCCATATCCACTGCGCCTTGCAGTTCCCCTTTGACCAGAACCGACCGGTTGGTGCGGGTCATCACCACCTGCCCGGTGAGGCTGACCGACTGACCCTCTAGTTCCAGGGTATCATCGATATCGTATTCCCGGGTGGTGCCGATGAGCGACTTTTCCAGTTGGGCTACGTTGATTTCCAGCACGTCGCCACCTCCACAAGTGGTCTATTATAGGAAAACAGGCCTCTTTTGGCAAACCTGCCAGGCGCGGCATTGCCCCGGCGGGGGGACTTCAACTATACTGGATTATCATTATCGTTCGGAGAATAACTTCATGAGCGCCGAAGAAAGACTGAGAGAACAAGGAAAGCTGGCTCGAACAGCCGGACGGCGGCTGTCATATACGCCGACCGACGTCAAGAACGCCGCCCTGCGGGCCATCGCCGACGAGCTGGAAGCCGGGGCCTCAGCCATCTTCGAGGCTAATAAGCTGGACCAGGCCGAAGCGGTAGCCGCGGGCATGAACGCCGCCATGCTGGACCGGCTGGTTTTGAACGAAGAACGCATCCGGGGCATCGCCGCCGATGTACGCAGTATCGCCGCCCTGCCCGACCCGGTGGGCGAGGTATTCGACATGCGCACCCATACCAACGGACTGGTCATCGGCAAGAAGCGGGTGCCGCTGGGAGTTATCGCCGCCATCTACGAGTCCCGTCCCAATGTGACGGTGGACATCACCGCACTGTGCCTGAAGGCGGGCAACGCCGTCATCCTGCGGGGCGGCAAGGAGACCATCCGCTCCAACCGGGCGCTGGTGGCGGTCATCCACCGGGCAGTGGCCGGCGCTGGCATTTCGGCCGATGCCGTACAGTTCATCGACAACACCGACCGGGCGCTGGTGCCGGTGCTGTTACGCATGAGCGATTATATCGACCTGGTCATCCCCCGCGGCGGCGCCGGACTTATCCGGTCGGTCAAGGAAAGTTCCACCATTCCGGTAGTGGCCGGGGGTATCGGCGTCTGCCATACCTACATCGACCGCGACGCCGACCTCGACGCGGCGGTGGCCATCGCTTACAACGCCAAGGTACAGAGACCGACGGTCTGCAACGCCATGGACACCCTCATCGTTCACCGGGA
Organism: Dehalogenimonas lykanthroporepellens BL-DC-9; assembly: GCA_000143165.1. Taxonomy (NCBI): domain Bacteria; kingdom Bacillati; phylum Chloroflexota; class Dehalococcoidia; order Dehalococcoidales; family Dehalococcoidaceae; genus Dehalogenimonas; species Dehalogenimonas lykanthroporepellens. Next base: position 282,813 of record CP002084.1, on the reverse strand, counting down.
CATCGCCGAGACCTACCTGCCGCGCATTGCCGCCGAGTGGGCCAAAGCCGGGGTGGAGATGCGCTGTGATGAGCGGGCGCTGGAGATACTGGGCGGCCGGCCGGAACTGAAAACCACTGCCGCCGACCCGGAAGACTGGGAACGGGAATACCTGGCGCTTATCGCCGGCGTACGGGTGGTGGACGACCTGGACGGCGCCATCGCCCATATCGCCGAATTCGGTTCCGGGCATTCCGAAGCCATCGTCACCGAGAATTATACCGCCGCCACCCGTTTCCTGAACGAGGTGGATGCCGCCGCGGTTTATGTCAACGCCTCGACCCGCTTCACCGACGGCGCCCAGTTCGGCCTGGGGGCCGAAATCGGCATCTCCACCCAGAAGATGCACGCCCGCGGGCCGCTGGGGCTGAAGGAAATCACCAGCTACAAGTGGCTGGTCTACGGCACCGGTCAGGTTCGTCCCTGAACGGAAGCGGTATCCCCACCATCGAAAACGAAAGGTAGTATATTTTTATGTCAAGAATTGACGGCCGGGCGGCAAACGCCATGCGCCCGGTAACCATCACTCCCGGCTTTCAGGCCTTCGCCGACGGCTCAGTGCTCATCGAACAGGGCAAGACGCGGGTCATCTGTTCCGTATCCATGGAGGAGAGGGTGCCGGCCTTCCTGCGTAACAGCGGCACCGGCTGGGTGACCGCCGAGTACGCCATGTTGCCCCGCGCCACCACCAGCCGCACACCGCGGGAATCAGTCAAAGGCAAGGTATCCGGCAGAAGCCAGGAGATACAGCGGCTTATCGGCCGTTCGCTCCGGGCGGTCACCGACCTGTCAGCGCTGGGGGAACGCAGTTTTGTAGTGGACTGCGATGTCATCCAGGCCGACGCCGGCACCCGCACCGCCGCCATCACCGGCGGTTATGTAGCCCTTTACCTGGCACTCAATAAGCTGTTCCGGCTGGGGGTTTTCAAGGAAATGCCGCTCCGGGCGCAGGTGGCCGCCATTTCGGTGGTCATGCGTCAGAACAATCTGCTGTTGGATCCGGTCTATGAAGAGGACTGCGGCGCCGACGCCGATTTCAACCTGGTGATGAATTCCAAAGGCGAATTCCTGGAAATACAGGGAACCGCCGAACAACGGCCTTTTAAACGGAACACCCTGGACGCGGTGCTGGGACTGGCGGAAAAGGGCATCGGACAGCTTTTCGAGATTCAGCAGACGACGCTGGCCGGGCTTTAGTCCTCGTTATCCAGGGATAGTTCCTCGACCAGCCATTCCAGAGCCACCCTGACGGCGGCTGTCCGGTTATGCTCGCGATTGCCCTTGAAGACATACTTGCGGTTGCGCGCCCCATCCGGGGTGGCCAAACCGATATAGAACAGGCCGGCCGGTTTGTCGGTGCCGTCAGCCCCGGGGCCGGCGATGCCGGTATCGGACAGGCAGATATCGACGCCCAGCCGCTGACGGCCGCCGGCGGCCATTTCCTCGGCCACGCGGGCGCTGACAGCGCCGAAGGCCAGCAGGGTTGCGTACTTGACGCCGGCCAGACTTATCTTGATTTCATTATGATAGGCGATGATGCCGCCGCGGCAGTAGTCGGAAGCCCCAGGCACTGATATAAGACGGGCGGCCAGCAGACCGCCGGTGGCCGATTCCGCGGTGCCGACGGTCAGCCCCTTTTCACGAAGCAGTCGGCCGGCTGTCACCGCCAGTTCGGTCAAATCGGTTTCACTATTATTGTTATTCTTCATCACCATCGATTATAGCAGAGCCGCGCCGGAGCTTGAACCGGCCGGCCGTCCGGATTATGCTGAAGGCATGAAACCGGCAGATTCAGCTAAAAACGCCGTCATCGCCCTCAAGGTGCAACCCGGCTCCGGGCGGAACGAAATAACCGACACCGCGGCCGAAATCATCCGGGTGAGGGTGACCGCCGCCCCGGAACACGGCAAGGCCAACCGGGCGGTGGCGGAACTGCTGGCGGAGCGACTGGGTCTGCCGAAAAGCAGGGTAACCATAGTGCGGGGACTGACCTCCCGGCGCAAGGTGGCGGCGGTGGCAGGTCTGTCCGAAGCTGAAGTCAGGGAGAAACTGGGGAAGACGGATTAGGCCGAGGTATCGGCTCCCTTGTTTTCTTCCGGGTACAGTGGCAGGATGACGGTGAAGGTGGTGCCTTCGCCGAGTTCGGAGGTGACGCTGATGCGGCCGCCGTGTTCCTCGACGATACCGTGGCAGATGGACAGCCCCAGTCCGGTGCCGCCGGCGTCGCCACGGGTGGTGAAGAAGGGATCGAATATCCTTTCCTGATCCCTGGGCTTGATGCCCGGACCGTTGTCGGCCACGGCGACCACAATATTACCGTCCATCTCACCGGAGGAAACAATGAGGCGATCCCCTTTACCGGAGGCGGTGATGGCCTGCTCGGCGTTGATGATCAGATTGACGAAAACCTGTTCCAGCTGGTAGTAGTCGGCTTCGATGTTGGGCAGGTCGGCCAGGTGGGTGACGACCTGAATGCCCAGTTGCCGCAGTTCGTATTCCCGGAGTTCCAGGGATTCGGTCAGAATCTCGTTGATATCCACCGATTCCTTGCGCGGCTCCCGCTGGCGGGCGAAGGTCAGCAGGTTCTGCACCACCTTGGCGGCGCGCTGGGCTTCGGAATGGATGCGTTTGAGGTCGGTAGTCATTTTATCATCCCGGCACTTGCGCATCAGCCGCTCGGAAAAGCCGATGATACCGGTCAGGGGATTGTTGATTTCGTGGGCCACCCCGGCGGCCAGCTCGCCGACAGAGGCCAGCCGGCCGGACATGTTGAGTTCTGACTGAAGTTGAGATTCCCTTTCCGCCGCTTCCCGGCGTTCGGAGATATCCCGAACGAAGGCCCAGTAATAGCTCTTCTCCGCCAGCTGAATGAAGCTGATAAGCACCTCAACCGGCAGTACCCGGCCGTCGCTCCGCCGGTATTCGGACTCCCAGAGCATGGAGTCCGACTGCCGCAGGTCGGCCAGCTTGCGCTTCCAATCGCGCTTGGAGGTGCCGACATCGATTTCCTGTATGCTACGGGACATGAGAACGCCAATGTTGTAGCCGAGAAGACGGGTGGCGGCGGCGTTGGCGTAGAGGATACGGCCCTTTTCGTCCAGCCAGAAGACGGCCTCTCCGGCGTTTTCCACGGCGAAACGGGTCAACCGTCCCATTTCCTGGGCGGTTTTCAGGTGAGTTACATCAACCATGGACAGCAGTGACAGGTCATTACCGGGAAAGACGGCAACGTTGATTTCAATATCATGGGACGCGCCGTTCTGATCGGCCAGAATAAACTCATAGCGCTCCGGCGCCAGCCCCGGATGGGAACGCCGCAGATTGTGATATTCCTGGGCTTTGCGCCGGTCAGGCTCAGCGACGAACTCGAACCAGGAATGCTTGCCTTCTATTTCCCGAACACTCATATCCACCAGCCGCGCCAGCGTTTCGTTGGCCATGACGATGATGCCTTCACGGTTCAGGATGGCTTTAGCTGTCCCGGAACGTTCGAACATGGTGCGGAAGGTGACCACCGGGTCGGATAAAAGTCGTTTTTCGATATCGTCGCGCGACGGCTGACGCCGATTTTCGCTAACGGTCATGGGCAGATCAGGCTCCTCTGTAAGTCTAATGAAACGGGGCGATCAACTCCGGTCAATCCGGATAAAGCTCTTGACAGCGTTGAGGACATCGGCCTCGCCGAACGGCTTGTTCATGACGCCGAATGGACCCTGGGCCAGCGCCGCCGCCATGGACTCGGAATCAGGGAAACCGGTGATGATGGTGACCGGCAGTTCCGGATCGATGGTGCGGATCTTGCGCAGAACGTCAGCGCCGTTCATGCCGGGCATCTTGAGATCCAGGAAGACCAGGGCGAAATCCTTGGCCTTGATGTATTCCAGGGCTTCAACGCCGGAGCCAGCGGTCACCACGTTGTGGCCGGCGTCTTCCAGAATGTCCCGGAAGAGGTCGCGGATGGTCTGGTCGTCATCGACAATTAGAATGGTGGCCTTGGCGCCGACGGCGGTGGATTTGAGCCACTCATCGATGGCGGCCTTGTCGAATCGCCAGGAATGGCTGACCTTGAGGGCAGGGATTGTGCCTTTCTGGAGCAGACGATAAACCGTCTTCTGGGTTACTCTCAGGTAGTCGGCGACTTCGCGGACCGTCATCAGTTCAGGCATCTTCGGGCGCCTCCTTGCGCAAATATTCAATAAGACCTTTAGCCGTGAATATACTATTTTAGACATATTGCGTCAAGTACAGATGAGGTTTTAATTCTTTACCTCAATCGTCCTGTGCTAGCGCATACAGCCACCGGTTAGGAAAGATGCCCGCATCCGCCAAAAATGCTATAATTCCTAATATGAAACTGTCCCTGGTATTAGCAGGGTGCTGAAAAAGTCGTCATTAATCCGCGATTGGGGTAAAATATATCATCCCATTGACGGAGGCTGTAGATTGCGCGGCAAGGTAGAAAATCAATCCCTCATGCTCTGCTCGCTGACACCAGATCAGCTTGTACCCCAGGGCCATCCTATCCGGCGAATCAAACCCCTTGTTGACCAAGCTCTCAAAGAACTCTCTCCCGTTTTCAACAAGATGTACGAAGACTTTGGCCGGCCATCAATACCGCCGGAGCGTCTGCTCAAGGCGTCGTTGCTTATCGCTCTCTACTCGATCCGCAGTGAGCGGCAGTTCTGTGAACGGCTACGGTATGATCTCCTGTTCAAGTGGTTTATGGATCTCAACATCACGGATCCAGGTTTTGACGCCTCGAGTTTCTCAAAGAACAGGCAGAGACTGATAGAGCATCAGGTAGCACGTGAGTTTTTTGGCGCGGTGGTGAGTCAAGCGCGGCGGCAGAAGTTGCTATCGGATGACCATTTCACCGTGGACGGCACCTTGCTGGAAGCCTGGGCTTCGTTGAAGAGCTTTCGGCCGAAGGACGGTGGGGAACCGCCGAAAGGCGGCGGCAAGAATCCGAGTGTGGATTTCCACGGCGAACGCCGGGTCAATGCTACGCACCGGTCAACCACCGACCCAGAGGCCCGGCTGGCCAGAAAAGGGGCGGGCAAAGAAGCCAGATTGTGTTTTGCCGGACATGTCCTCATGGAAAACCGCACCGGGCTGGTAGTGGACGTGGTGGTAAGCACGGCGACCGGGACAGCGGAAAGAGACACCGCACTTGAGATGCTGGAGAGGGTACCGGGGAAACATCGGATAACGGTGGGTGCGGACAAGGGCTACGACACAGAGGATTTTGTGACTACCTGCCGGGATTTCAACACCACACCACATGTAGCCTGTAAGAAGTGGTCGGCGATAGATGGACGTACCACCCGGCATGCCGGTTACAGTGTCAGCCAGAGGGTGCGCAAGCGCGTTGAGGAGATATTCGGTTGGGTCAAGACAGTGGGAGGAGGTCGAAAGCTTAGGTACAAAGGTGTCAATCGCAACCAACTCTGGGCGGAATTGACGGTGGCGGCTTACAATCTGGTGCGGATGGCCAAATTGGTGCCCGCCAGTCCGGCACAGGGGTGAAGTGTGTCCTTTCAGGGCTTACAGGATCAAAAATGGGGGTGCTAAAGCCCCGGGAGGGATAAAAATCATCTAAAATAGGCCGCAGAGTTTGGTTATACTGGCATTTGTTCCTGTATAATCGTTGCAAACGGCCTATTTCAGCACCCTGTTAGGTCTGGCCGGGCTGGAGAGGCTGGCGCTGGTGATAGCTTTGCTTTTCTGGCCCCAGGTGGCGCCGGAGGTCGGCGAGTATCCGCCGCCGGAGCGGACTTATGAAGTCGGCCTGCACCAGATGACTCTGGAATATGCCGACGAAGAAGGCCGGGCCGAAAGCCTGGACGTGGCCGTCTGGTACCCGACCGATGAGGCGTCAGCGCCATTCATCTATCCCACCGGCAGTCGGAGCTATGTGGCAGTCGATGCCGCACCGTCGGCCGACGGGCCTTTCCCGCTGGTCATCTTCAACCACGGTTTCAACGCCTCCGAGATGCAGTCACTGTATCTCAAGGAAGCACTGGCCGCTGAAGGCTACATCGTGGCTTCGGTACATTTTAACGACAACCTCCTGCTCAGCCTGACCGACCTGTTCCACCTGAGCAACCTGCCGAACGGCGGCGGCCTGGACGAGTATATTCACCAGGTATATGAAACCTACTTCAATACCGTCCGCGTGCCGGTAGCCGGGGCGCTCCTTGATCTGATGCTGGACCTGAACAGTAATGAAACTTCCCTCTTCTACAGTGCTATCGACGCGGAAGCGGTGGCCATGGGCGGTCACTCCTTCGGCGGTCTGACCACAGTGGGTCTGATCGGCGGCAATTCCGACGAAACCTACAACGACCCCCGCATCAAGGCGGCGCTGTTGCTGTCGTCGCCGTCATATCCATTCGAGAAGAATTACGGTAACGTACATATCCCCATCATGTCGATGCGGGGCGAACTGGATATCCTGCTCAACCGGCCGGAGGACAATTTCTGGTATCTGAACGACGGTGTCAACCCGCCCTATTTCGACCTGGTACTGAGAAACGCCGACCATTTCACCTTTTCCGAAACCGACGGCGGCAAGGGCTGGGTGCCGGCGGCCATTGCCGAGGACAAGCGACTGGCGGTCATCATCGACTACTCTCTGGCGTTTTTCGATTACTATCTGAAAGATAACAGCGAAGCGGTCACCACCCTTAACCAGACAGCGCCGGTACTCATCAGTTACTTTTTCGAACTGGAACCGTAACGCAGAACCCTGACCTTTTCCATGGTGATGAGACATTCGCCGATAAGCGGTTCGATTTCCGGCAGAACACTGTCCAACCGTGCCTGAGAGTCCACCACTTCAATTACCACGGGCAGGTCCTGCGACAGACGCAAAAGATGGGATGAGAGGATGTGGCTGGCGGCGCCGAAGCCGGCGGCCCCGCAATACCGTCGCCCCGGCCAGGCCGCGGGCTTTCAGCAGTTCCAGCAGAGCCATATAGGCCGGCTCACGGTGAACGGTATCGGACTCGCCGATGAAGATACGCACCAGAACCTGCTCCCCTTCCATGTTACGCATCAGGCGCTCCCTCCGATCAATCTGCCCAGATAAATCCCGGCGACAACAGCCGCCAGACAGATGACCACGTTCAACAGGATATTGAGTCCCGCCTGACCCCAGGCGCTGTCCTGCAACATGCGAACGGTTTCATAACAGAAGGTGGAAAAGGTGATGAAAGCGCCCAGAAAACCAACCGTCAGCGCGGTGCGTATCGGCGGAGAGAAGATATCGGTGGCTGTGCCCAATGGCAGTACCAGCCCTATAGCCAGACTGCCGATAACGTTGACTACCATGGTGCCCCAGGCGAAACTCTGGCCGAACAGGGCATAGACCGAGCCCGCCAGACAGCGCGCCCAGCGCTCCGGCGCCGGCTATCAGCAGTACGGTACTCATCGGGCTATTGTAGTTACGCACCGCCGGAAAATCAAAACCGGAGCTCATGAAGAGCTCCGGTTCAGTTTCATATTAAATTGTGGGGCTTATTCTCTGGACTTGGCGAAGCAGTCGCTGCAATACACCGGACGACCGTTGCGGGGCTCGAAGGGGACTTCGGTTTCCTGGTTGCAGGAGGCACAGACGGCCGGGAACATCTGACGGACACCAGTGCCGCCACCCCGGGTCTGCTTGCGACTCTGCCGGCAGGCGGGACAACGCTTGGGTTCATTGGTGAATCCCTTCGAGGCAAAGAATTCCTGTTCTGAGGCGCTGAAGATGAAATCGGTGCCGCAATCAGCGCATTGGATGGTCTTGTCCTGGGCCATGGATGACTTGTGCTCCTTTTTTGTTTATACTTTGGTCTACGGTCAGGTCATCCGACTCCCGGGATAATCCATCCTGGATTGGAACGCCAACTTTCAACCGCTATAGAGTATGCCACGGCGCAACCTGAGTGTCAACTTTATCAACCTGAACGATACTGACGACACCGAAAGGACTGAAATCAGGACGCAAATGCCTTTGCCCGAAGCCCTTTTGATACTGGGCCCGACCGGTTCCGGCAAGACACCGCTGGGCGAACTGCTGGCGGCGCGGGGTCTGAGCGGCCGACGCGCCCGGCACTTCGATTTCGGCGCCCGTCTCCGGCAGGAAGCCGCCACTCCTTCCGGGGCGCTTGACGACCGTGAACTGGCGGTGGTACGGATGTCGCTGGATACCGGGGCTTTGTTGGAAGATGAGGAATTCGGCATCGCCGAAAAGATACTGGCCCGATTCATCGAAGAAGAACAAGACGACAGCCTCATCATCATGAACGGCCTGCCCCGGCACACCGGCCAGGCTGACGCCCTGAAAGGCATTATAAGCATCAGGACAGTGGCGGTACTGGAATGTTCCCCGGAACAGGTGGCGCGGCGCATCGAACAGGACACCGGCGGCGACCGCGATGGACGGCCTGACGACCATCCGGAAAAGGTCAGCCGGCGACTGGCTATCTTTCTGGAGCGAACACTGCCCCTGCTGGATTACTACCGCGAGCGTAGCGGCACGGTCGTTCTCAATCTGCCGGTGAGCGAACACTCTACCGGCTCGGAAACCCTGACCCTGCTGGAGCAGTCACTCTCAAGCGCCCGCCCCCTGACCGACTGAGCCGGTTTTTTCCTCAAGAGCCGCCACCAGCTGGTCCGGCCGGTCAGCATTCAGAAAGACCGTCGAAACCGGCGTCGCCGTACCCTTCCAGTCCATCACCGGCAATGGGCGACGTAGAATGATTTTTATCCGGGTAGTACTGCCAACACTGAAATAAGCTGTCGGTTCCCGGTCAGCCAGCTTGAGTCCGTCGCCGCTCAACCCGACCCCTTCGAAGCTGAGCGAAGCGCTTTCGATGTCATTGTAAGGAATGGTCATCCAGGCCAGCGCGCCGAACCTGATTTCCAGCGCCGTCGGCCCTACCCGGTGCGGCAGGGCCACCATCGAGGCATACAGGCCAACCGTCCGGTAAAGCCCGTACAGCGCCACGATGCTGAGTATCCAGGTCAGCCAGTCCTGCGCCAGAATCACCGCCAACAGGATGATGGCCGCCGGAGTGGCGAAAAGAAAAGCGAAGGTGAGAGCCATGGCGGCCGACTTGCGGTGATAAGTGTAATCTTCGAGTGTCAGCCGGTCACGCTGGAAGACCCATTTGAAAATATAGTAACCCAGTTTCAGTTCAACGGCAAGCAGTCTGGAGAGTCTGTCGAGCATTATCCCTCCGGTGCCATGTTATCGGAACAGCGACACAAACATCTTAACCGGAATCAACGCGTCAGGCAAGCGAAAACGGGGACGGCTCAATGAGCCGTCCCCGTCCGTCAGCGAACAATGACCTAGTACAGGTAGGTCGGGTCGAACTGGAAGGTGGGGACTTCGTGAGTCCACCAGACATCCGGGTTCCGGGTGCCGTAACCGGCTTTACAGCGGGGGCAATGGACTTTTTTGGATTTTGTAGGGAACGCCCGACATCGCTACAATATAAATATCAATATATTGGAGCTGTCATGACCGACCCCCGAATCAACAAACTGGCCGAACTGCTGGTCAGGTATTCAACCCGCATCCAACCCGGCGACAAGGCGGTCATCAACACGCCGCAGGCCGCCCTGCCCCTGGCCCGGGCCATTTACCGCGAGGTACTGGCCGCCGGCGGCCATCCCATCGTCATGCCACGGGGAGATTACGACGACCTGCTGTTCCGCCACGGCACCGAAGTCCAACTGGAATTCATCCACGAACCCCAGCGTCATATCACCGAGCATTACGACGCCCGCTTCGCCATTCTGGCCGAGGACAACACCAAAAAGCTATCCACAGTTGACCCGTCCCGGATGGTGGTTTTCGACCGGGCGCGGACAGAACTGATGAAAACGATGATGCGCCGCTCCGCCGAGGGCGCGTTCAAATGGGTGGTAGCTCCCTTCCCGACCAACGCCATGGCCCAGGACGCCGAGATGAGTCTGGAAGAGTATGAGGACTTCGTTTATGGCGCCTGCCTGCCGGATATGGCCGACCCCATCGGCTACTGGAACGGCCAGAGCCGTAAACTGCAGAAGGTCATCGACTGGCTGGCCGGCCGCCGGGAAGTGCGCATCACCGCCCCGGAGACCGACCTGACGCTGTCCATCGAAGGCCGCTCTTTCGTCAAGTGCGACGGCCGGTTCAATATGCCTGACGGCGAAATATTCACCGGGCCGGTGGAAAACTCGGCCAACGGTCATGTTTATTTTTCCTACCCTGCCATCGAAGCCGGCCGGGAGGTGACCGGGGTTCGGCTGTGGTTCGAGAACGGCAACGTAGTCAAGGCCACCGCTGAAAAGAACGAGGAGTTCCTGCTCCGCACGCTGGACACCGACGAGGGAGCACGCCGTCTGGGGGAGTTCGCCATCGGCACCAACGAGGGCATCACCCGGTTTACCGGAGAAATCCTGTTCGACGAGAAGATCGGCGGCAGTTTCCACCTGGCGCTGGGTGCCGGTTATCCGGAAACCGGTTCGGTCAACGAGTCGGCTATCCACTGGGATATGGTCTGCGACCTGCGTAACGGCGGCCAAATAACCGTCGACGGGGAGTTACTCTACCGCGACGGCAACTTCACCATCGATTTATAAGATGAAAAAAGTAAGAGCCCCCGGATTCGGGGGCTCTTACTGATAATCAAGTGTTTTCGTTTAACGGCGTCCGCGCTTCTCCCTGGCACCGGAACCTGACAATTCCTTCTTCTCCACCTCGGCTTCCTCCTGCGTCACGTACTTGGTGCCATAATCCACCCAGCCGCACTGAAAACACTGCTGGTAAGCGCCGTATTCATCAGCGGCGCTGAAAACATCACCGATCCGGCATCGGGGGCAACTCTTTATCTTGTACATCACTACCTCCGTTCCAACCATATATTCAGGGTAAGGTCATTTTATTACTCAACTTTAATTATGTAAGTAACTTAAGTCACCTATACCGGTTAAAACGAACCGCCTAGCTTTCGGTTAGTTTTCTCCAGATCTTTGATTATTTTACTGAGGTTTTCCCCCGGCTTTTTCCTCCTGCCGGCCCAGCCCTGTTTCCCGCCGGTTCAGGTGCTTCATTTCCTGATTCAGCTTGTGAAAACTGTCCAGGCCGCCCGGTTTTTATGGCGCCTTCTTTCACCGCGTCCCGAACGACACAGCCGGTCTACAATCGTACATCCAAGAAATTAGACATCCCGATGATTAGTTGTGTTTAGTAGGAGATCATTTTCTGTTCTCCAAAAACGTAAAACTTACGCCGCATCTGATACGGCCATATCTTCAGTTCTAGGTCATAAGTGACTTTTTTGGGTATCTGAATGCTGAGGTAGATTAATGCTTTAGTACGAAGCTAATTAGTTTTTTTATGGTTATGATATTGTTAATCATATTTATTATGCCAATTGGTATTCACAATAGATTTTTATTATTCAGGCAGGGTTGAGGAAGTTGAAAAACAATGTAACTTTTATAAAAAAAAGGGGCAGAGTAACCGAGACTACTCGTCCCTGGGGGTAGTGTCCCGTCAAGTGGTGTAAATTCATCATTGGTGGTTTCCCGAATAATCAAGCTGGTAAAGCCATGATCAGGGGTTCCTCCTGCGCCCCTTCCAGCGTTTTCTTCATCGAATCCAAAGAAAAGTAGCGTCGTCCGACCTCCCACTCGTCCTGCTGTTCCATTAACACCGCCCCAATCAGCCTGATTACCGATTGGCTGTTGGGAAAGATGCCGACCACATTACTGCGGCGCTTGATTTCCTTGTTCAGTCTCTCCAGGGGATTGGTAGAGTACAGTTGCCGCCAGTGTTCCCGGGGGAAGGCGGTATAGGCCAGGATATCCGGTTCTGCCTCTTCCAATTGGTCGGCCACAGGACCGAATCGGAGTCTGAGGTTATCGGCTACCCGGCGGAGCTGGCTGTAAGCGCTGTCGCGGTCAGGTTGAGCGAAGATGGTCCGGATAGCGGCAGATACCATAGCCTGGGCGCCCCGCGGCACTCTGGCCAGCGCATTGCGCATGAAGTGCACCCGGCAGCGTTGCCACGATACCCCGGTGAGTACCGTGCTGATGGCTTCCTTCAGTCCCAGATGAGCATCACTGATTACCAGCATCACCCCGCTCAAACCACGGCTGACCAACCCCCGCAGAAACTCTTTCCAGAATACACCGTCTTCACTGGGGCCGACCTCAAGCCCGATGATCTCGCGTTCTCCGGTTTCACGGACTCCGTAGGCGATAATTACCGCCTGACTGACCACCCGCCCTGAATCCCTGACCTTGACGTAGGTCGCGTCCAGCCACAGATAGGGATAACGCCATAACAAAGGCCGGTGGCGCCATCGTTCCACTTCATCGTCCAGAGCCCCGCATATTCGCGATACCTCGCTCTTACTGACCCCGTTAAGCCCCAGTGACTGAACCAGAGATTCCACCTTGCGGGTGCTGATGCCCAATACATAGGCTTCCTGGATTACCGCCAGCAAGGCTTGTTCCGCCCGGCGCCGGGGCTCGAGCAAGCTGGGGAAATAACTGCCGTCCCGCAACCGGGGAATCGCCAAGGGTATCGTGCCGGCCCGGGTGTCCCAGATACGCCCCCGGTAGCCGTTACGGTAGGTTAAACGACCGTTACTGCGCTCATGTTTCTCAGCTCCGGTCTTCTGCTTAACCTCAAGCTCCATGACCGCTTCGGCCAGCATCTTCACCCCTTCTCTCAGAAAATCAAGATCACCGTCACTCCCTGACTTGCGTAGCAGTTCCAAAAGTGTCATCCTGTCTTTGGCCATTGTTGTGGTTACCTCCTGAAAGTCTTTGTTGTTATTTTCTTTCAAGAAACCACACAATGGCCTGCTTTTTCAATTCCAGGAATTTACACCACGTACGGGGATTCTACTTCCCTGGGAAGGAGAGAATCAACAGTCGTTAAAAACAGGCAGATGACTAACTATTATCTTAAATAATCTTTATAAGGAGAATTTTTATGTCTAAATTTCATTCTACAATGAGCAGAAGAGATTTTATGAAAGTACTTGGATTGTCTGGGGCAGGACTGGGAGCAGCATCCTTAGTAGCTCCTCAGTTCCATGACCTAGATGAGGTGCTCTCGGCACCAGAAGCAGCAACAAAACGGCCATGGTTCACAAAAGAACGTGATTTTGAAAATTTGACCGTAGAGATTGATTGGGCAAAAAAAGAGCGTTACGACAAACGTAAATTAACCGTTGTTACACCGGAGGAATCAGAGAGACGGGTTCAGATTCAACTCGATAATATAAAAAACAAGTGGAATGAGACGGGCATGAGTCATAAGGATTATGCGCTCATGGCTGGTTCTCGACAAACTCCCATCGGAGTCAAAATCCCCCTAGTTGCTACGGATAGTATGCTTCATTATACCAACGCAGGGACCACGAAACCAGCTGGTTACACATATAAAGACCTTGGTTTACCAAGGTGGAGTGCGACTCCAGAGGAAAATCTCCGAATGGTCACAGCAGCATTGAGGTTTTGGGGGGCGGCAGAAGTTGGAGCCCATGAGATTACCACCAATACTCAAAAAATATTCTATAAAAGTGATGATCGGGGTCGTCCGTATAGATTCGCCGATGTTCCTGTGGGTTACTCTGACGATGATAATGCTTGCGTTATTCCAAATTCTGTAAAAACCGTACTGACTTGGATTGTTCCCATGTCTAGAGTTGGTCAATACACAGGGGACAGTGGCTTTAATATACTTAATAAAGTTAGTATGGGGATAGGTTATTCAATGGGTGATATTATTCAAGCTCGAATAATGGCTTTCATCGGTCACCTAGGTTATCAAGGTCTTAGCAGATCCTGCGGTGGCATGAATGTTGCATCAGGTAATTTGGCAGGTTTGGGAGAACATGGACGTTGTGATTATCTACTCAATTCACAATATGGTGCAAATGTGCGTTACTCGGATTTTATGCTTACCGATTTGCCGATGCAATACACAAAACCGATTGACCAAGGTATGTGGAAATTCTGTCAGACTTGTATAAAGTGCGGTCAACTGTGTCCTTCAGGTGCCATACCAGTAGCAGGTGACCCAACATATGAGATTCTCAATCCCCAATCAAATGGTTATGGCTTAAAGTCTTACCACGTAGATTACGATTTGTGTCATCCGTATCGCGGACAACCTGGTAGTGTGGTAGAAGGGGGTTGCGGAATCTGTCAGAGTGTATGTGTGTTCAGTAAGATGGAAGGGGCGAGTATACATGAGACGGTGAAAGCAGTCGTATCATCAACTAGTGTATTGAATTCATTTTTCCGTAACATGGACGATTTTATGGGATACGGCGAATTCAAGCAACCAGATGATTTCTGGAATGATGTCCTCAAAGCAGGGCCAGTCTTTGCACCATGGGGCGTAGGCAACTCTTAGGTTCATGTATCCAGGAGGGATTGTCGAATCCCTCCTGGATAATTTTTTCATTTTTACAGTAATGGACGATCATCGGCATCATTGGTCTGCTGTTAGTTTTCGGAGCAATACAGCACTATACTGCTTCAACAATTGAAGGCTACGCTTCTGGGTCGGGATTCTTAGGTCTTATAACTTTCGGTGTACCAGGAATCATTCTGCTTATCCTGGATTGGCAATTGGTCAGGAGACAGCAATCCATTTCTTCATAATTTCAGCCGATTTTCTCCATAATAAATGGAGCCCAGTTATTAGAGAAACAGCGGCCGTTACCTCCCTATGTCGAACAGCGTGCCTTCGTGTTCAGTTGTCTCGGCTCCTTCAGGGTTCCTCCGGTGTTCATCCCGTTTCTCAAGGTATCTCTCTGAGGTGGTCCCCAAAATTCGGACAGGTTGTTAAGGTGGAAAACTGCTCTTAGAATAAGCGAAGAAAAGGAGCAGAGAATGAAAGGAATCCGCAAACAACACAGTCCAGCCTTCAAGGCTAAAGTAGCCCTGGAAGCGCTCAAAGGGGAGCAAACCATCGCTGAAATCGCGAGCCGTCACCAGATACACCCGAATCTGGTATCCAAATGGAAGAAAGCCCTTCAGGATGAAGCCGCCAGTATCTTCAGCGAAGGGCATACTCGTAAACAGCAACAGGATGAAAATCTGGTAGCCCAGCTGTACCAGCAGATCGGCCAGCTCAAGGTAGAGAAGGATTTTTTAGAACATGTACTGCGTCGCTGAGCATCAAGGAACGACGCAGCAAAGTAGTAGTGCCGGAAAACACCGGCGAAGAGCTGTCGGTCAGCCGCCGATGCGAGTTATTGGGTATCAGCCGTTCCGGGTACTATTATCGTCCCAGGGAGCCAGACGATGAGGATTATCAGGTCATGAAGCTGATTGACCGGCAGTATCTGGAAACACCGTTTTACGGCGCCCGCAAGATGGCGGTTTGTTTGAAGAGACAGGGATACACCATTAACCGGAAACGGGTGCGCCGGTTAATGAGCCTGATGGGCCTAAGGGCTATCTACCGTCGCCCCAGAACCAGTACTCCGGCAACCGGGCATAAGGTCATAGAACTTGAAATGACAATTCACTAACCATCCGGGTATCAAGATATATATTCAAGGTATATGAGGTCGGATGTCAAATTCGGACACCAAACCTTTCATGCCGCCACCAGTCCTGCGTAGAATTGTTGAGCATAAGCCGCCGGCGACAAGAATCCCAGCCTGGCTTGCCGGCGTTGCCGGTTGTAGAAGATTTCGATATACTCCGTGATCTCCCGGATGGCTTCTTGTCTGGTTCTATAGCGCCGATGATTCACCAGTTCCTGTTTTAGCGTTCCCCAGAAGCTCTCCATAGGTGCGTTGTCGTAGCAGTTCCCTTTCCGGCTCATGGAAGCTCTCAAGCCAAATCGTTCCAGTAGTCGCCGGTACTCAAGGGAGCAATACTGGCTACCCCGGTCAGAGTGGTGCAACAGCCCCTCGGCCGGATGTTTAGCGGCCACCGCCCGAAGCAAAGACTCATTGACCAGGTTTCTGGTCAAGCGCTTACCCATGGCATATCCGACAATTTCGCCATTCCACAGGTCCTTGTGGCCTGCCAGATACAGCCAACCTTCATCGGTGGAAATATAGGTGATATCGGTGAGCCATACATCATTCGGCCTGGAGGCCACAAACTTCTGCGCCAACAGGTTTCCGGCTACCGGCAACCTGTGCCTGGAATCCGTGGTAACCTTGAACTTACTCTTCTGTTTGCAACGTATCCCCAGCTTTTTCCGGATACGCTTGATACGGCAAATACCCACCTTCACGCCGTGCGCTGCCAAATCCCGCTGTAGTCGCTCCGGCCCATAGGTCTGGCGCGTCCGCTTATCCGCTGCCTTGATCTCCAACTCAAGCCGCGCTTCCTCCTGACCCCGCTTCGATAAAGGCCTATCCATCCAGGCATAAAAGCCGCTACCGGAGACACCAAGCATTCGCCGGAGAATAGGGACTGGATATTTGAGCCGCAGTTCTTTCATCGCCGCGTACCGGGCAGCGACTCCCTGGCAAAGTACGCGGCTGCTTTTTTTAATATTTCCCGCTCCATTTTGAGTTCGGCATTTTCCTTCTTTACCCGGGCCAGCTCCATCTCTACTTCTGTCAGCGGCCGGTATGACTTGCCCACTTCTTCAAGCTTGCCGGCTCTGTGTTTCCTGAGCCAGTTGTCCAAGGTGTTTGACGGCAGTGCCAGCCGCCTGGCAGCTTCCGCCACAGACAATTTATCCTCTGTCACCAGCTTCACCGCTTCCAGCCTGAACTCCCTCGTATACTTCCCGTGTGGAATCCTTTCCATCCTGACACCTCCGTCTCTCTATTTTACCTGACTTTGGTGTCCGTTTTATCCATCCTATCTCAATAATTACCTGTCTTTAGCCCATTTTCGGGTTTGATTGTAACAGATTGGGGGAATCTAATCCTATTCCCAATCTCAACCCAACGAAAGCACGTATATGCATTATGTTTAACTTCAAGAACGACTGTTGTGCAACAAAGATCACCAGTCAGCCAAAAGGTACAATACACTTCCTTATCGTTTGCTGAAAATACACTTTCTGAAGTCATTGAATCACCATTTTGGTAAGGAGTTTTGGTTAAAATGGCCGTATCTACCGTCACATAAGTATCAGGACAAACAGATGTATTTGGGGGGACGAAGGAAGGATTTGGGACACCTTGGGTGCACCCACTAAAGATTAATAAAATAAAAAGTGTGAGTACTGTTCTTGCTACAACATAATTGAGGGAAGCTGGTTTCAGCATTAAAATAATTGATCATTTCGATCAGGCAGGGCTTTTTTAAAAAAGCCCTGCCTGATCGAATCCTCCCTTGCTTGAAATTTTAGGCTTGTTTTCCCTTTCGATTTCTGCGCCAAACGAGTTGGAAAGCCAAGGCAAACAGGATAATGGCGATTCCAACAAAAAGATACAATCCATATAGTCCCGCCGTTGGCTCATATTCATTTATGGAACCAACATAATGAGTTATCCCCCCGTATAGAGAGAGGAAACCCAAGGCAAACAGAAGCCAATCATACCATTTAATAATCAGCCCCTTTTGTATAAGCCACATAGCCCCAATACCAAATATTAATCCAAGAAATAAACCTAACCACATATCTTCTCTCCTTTCTGCTATTACCGCGTGGTATCTATTCCATAAGTTGGCCTGACATCAAAGTCTTTCCAATAATCAGCGTAAGGCTTACGCCCATATTCAAATGTCCTATCCATATTTGCGAAAAATCCGTTAAAGATTGGTGTAGTCGCTGAAGTTGCTTTTACAAAACTATGAATCCAAGAAGCATTGGGTAATTCATTGAAAGGGCATGTACCTTGGCAAACCGGGCAATGTGGACACTTGCCAATATCGGTTCTCCAACCCAAAAAGCCTTGTGACTGATATGGTAATGGCTCTCCAAATTCGCCGTTGTCGTCTCCGTTTTCGGGATTCCGCCCGGTTGTCCAAGTCGGTTGATTTCTCTGTATGATGCCAGTAGGACAATGCTCCGCACATATTTCACAACTTTTACAGAATTCATATAAACCAGCGTCTATTGGCTTGGTGGGAGCTAGCGGGAGATTGGTCATCATCTTATAGGTCCCTCTAATGGTTGAACCAAATTTAGGGTGAATAGCGACCTGTCCCATGCGAGAATGTTCAAGGCACCCAGCAACTGTAGCAACGGAGTTACCGGCGGTAATGGCGTTCATGCCACCAGCAATCCCGTGATAGCCTAAACCTAACAAGAATAGCTGTAAGCGATTCTCTACTATGGCAAGTTCTGAGTAAGCTCTCCAAACACCCACACTTTCCGCCTCCCCATAGGGATTAACATCTGGGTAAGCCCGCATGATGCCACCCTGTTGCCTCCGAGTTTCGTCCATGGGTTGTCTGAGCGTCCAAACAAACATCCATTCATAGCTATTGGGTATGCCGGTCACCTTAGGACTGTGTGTTTGGTACGGCTTATCAATATCTTCAAAGGAATTCTTATAACCATTCATATCATAAGTGCACAAAACCCTGTCTAGGTGAGTATCGTGTTCCATGACACCCACATCATCACCGCCAAAAAACCTTACTGCACCTCTGAGCAATTTGAGGTTTTCTTCAGGAGTGCCTTCCCATTTAGCGTAGCCATCAATTTCTGGTGATCGAGAAGCTGGATGCCCCAAATAACTATGAAGAGCATAGGTTCCACTGTTTAACACTAAATTGCCAAATTGACCAAAACTGCATCCAGCTTCAAGTGCCATGCGCCTGGGATCGCCCCATTTAAAATTGGGGTCTTCTTTCTCGGCATAGTCAGCGTAAATTTTTGCTTGCTCATGGCTATAGGCATTAAAGTACCATTTACTTTCCGGATCGGTATATATACGGGAATCTCTACCGTCAATTCGCCATTTCAAGTCCCAATCAATCGGCACCGTGGGATCAAATAATTCGCGTTCCTTCACCCACCAAGGATTGGGATAGCGGGACTCTTCGGTAGATAACATTTCATCAATGTCGTGAAATACCGGCATAGCTGCAGTAGCAACACCTGCTCCAACACCGCTAAGCCCCAATACTTTCATAAAGTCTCTTCTGCTTACTGTGGAATGAAATTTAGACACTAAAATAACCTCCTTCAATACTTGCGGTCTTTCCCGCCGTCATCCGGTCTCTCCCGGGAGTCAGAATTCATTGGCATCTCCTTCGCCTTGATGGCATACTCTCTGTTAACCCCATGGTTATTACCATTTAAGTTTGCCAGTTCCGAAAATGGTATCAATCTTATCCTTATCGAGATCTCGGGTCCACCAATCTTCAAGTTCTTGGGGCGTTTTTGCTTCACTATAACCAAAGGATCTGTCCATATTGGCGAAGAAGCCGTTAAAAATACCAGTAGTGCCAGCTACGGCTCTAATAACCGGATGGATAATGGCCTCTGATGGATGGTTGAATGGGCACATTACCTGGCAAACCCCACATTTATTTGGTGCGCCAAAATCAATACAAGTTGGCCAATTCATGAACCATCCTTTGAATCCTGGCCGATTTGAAACACAAACGGTATCCCAACTAGTATCTTTTTCCATTGGGACAGAACCGGTTGGACAAGTTTCGGCACAACGCAAACAAGTTTTGCAAAAATTCGTTATGCCTGCGTCAATTGGTTTCGTTGGAGCCAGAGGCAAATCGGTAACAACAAAGTATGAGTAACGCATCATCAACCCGTATTCTGGACTGCACAGATAAGTTGCCCGTCCTTGCTCTCCAATACCCGAGAATACACCGAAAGGAAGATTACTGTAGTAGAAAGAATTATCCGTGGGTTTCACTGCTTGGTAACCTAGCCCTTTTAGAAAGTTCATCGCTGCATAACCAACTTGAGCTCCATTGGAATAGGCATGACCGACGCCTTGATGCCCGAGCCTCAATCCCATGCCGAAACCACCCGGATAGTTAGAGTCTGGGCGTAATACATATCTGGTTTGTCCAGCAGGTTGAAGTGTTTCCCATACAAGAATAGATTCAGCTTTATTGGGGAAATGATAAACCATCTGATCGTCCCGGAAAGCAGTATCAATATCTTCCCAAAGAATTTCTCCTTTCCGGAAGAGTCGTTTCATATGCTCATTAACCGGCAAAACGCCAACTAGGGGGGCACCAAAAGTATGTAAAGCGGCACGAACCATTTGCAGATTGTTTTCGGGTGTATCTTGCCAAGGGGTGTAATCTCTTATTTTGAAATGACCAGTTGGCCCATCCCATGGAGCGTTCGGCCCGATGAAACTGTCAGCCAAATCAAAGGAAAAATCCCTTAATGTACGGCCGGGGACTTTGTTGTTTATACCGTCTGCTTCGTCAGCAGAATCCCTAGCAGCTAATTTAGCCTTGGTCTCATCACTACTTTCGTGAAATGGATTTGCATCGAGATCGTAGAAATCGTAGATATTCCAATCGACAGGAGTGGTCAAATCCTCGAAATCGCACTCTTTAACCCACCACTGTTTGTGTACTGCCGTAGAAGCGCTTGAATTGGACGATACGAGTTCATCCAAATCGTGATAGACAGGCCCGACGGCTACCGCAGCGCCAAATCCAGCCCCGGCTAGTCCTAAGCCCTTCATAAAGTCTCTTCTGCTTACTGTACTGTGAAATTTAGACACTACTTTTCTCCTTTAACCTTTTTGCGGTCTTTCCCGCCGTCATCCGTTCTCTCCCGGGAGTCAGAATTCATTGGCACCTCCCCCGTTTGAACAATCGCTACCCGGTCTTTTATGGCTTCTTTCAGAAACTGGCGTTGTATAAGATAGTGGACTCGCTGAGTCGACAGTCCGTACTGCTTGGCTATTTCGGAATACGTAGCATCAGGATGAGCCCGATAATACTCAAAGATACGCCGATTACGTTCTTCAAATCCAGTATTCATTACGAAGAGACTCGTGGTCAATCCAATCCATCCTGTTATGAGGCCATACTATCACTATTAATATTATTAGCCATCGTACTGAAGGACTACTCATGCCAAGCATTAAGATACCTTTAAAGGTATCCATCGATTCGGGCTAAAGTGCCTTGACGAAATTGGTAGAATGACGGCTGAGGAAGAAGGGAAAAGCAGCCATCATGAAGTACCGAAAATGGGACTCAAAGACCAAGGCCACGATTGCCATCGAGGGGTTGAAGGGCAAAACGGTCAAGGACATCTGCCTGGAGTATCAGATCAGCCAGACGCAGTATTACCAGTGGCACGATAAAATGCTCAGTTCATTGCCACAGTTGTTTAATTCCACCAGCCGGAAGGAGGCCGCCCGGGAGCGGGAAATAGCCCGGTTGAAGGAAATCATCGGGGAACTGACGGAAGAGTTAAAAAAAGAGATCTGGAGCCGTAAGAGTGGAACGGGCCGAATCAGCCGGTGTGGCGGAACGTAATGCGGCTGTTGTGAACAGATAAAGGAACCAAGGCGGAGCATCCCTTCTGGGGTTACCGACGGATTTGGGCAACGCTGAAATATATCGACCGGCAGCAGATTAACCCGAAGCGGGTGTTACGGCTGACCAATCGTTCAAACCAATCCTACCTGTTTGGCGAATAACGCTGCTTGAGTTCTATTCGAAACGCCTATCTTGTTAAAAACATTGTGCACAGTTTTTTTAGCAACCATCTCTGTTTCATCCAGTAGTTTGCCTATATCTTTATTTGATGCCCCCTGACCTAAAGCAATTAAAACTCGCAGTTCACGAGAAGTTAGTTGCGCTTTTATCTCATCAGCCGGTGTCAAACCACGGGGATGCTTTGAGGGCTCGCTATCATTGGAACCTGAATTAGCATGAGATATCATTCTTAATGCTTTATGAAGTATATCTGATCGCCAAACACTACCGCCCAAGGCTACCATTCTAATCGAAGTGCAAATAAATTCCTTGGAACTCTCTTTGGTAATGAAACCATCAGCATGATAGTGCAGGGCTTCAGATGCATATAATTCACTTTCATAACCGGTTAAAAAGATTATTTTAGTTTCATAATGTAAATTTTTTAACTCAAGGCTTATTTCAAATCCATCCTTGCCATCTAGGCGGATATCAAGTAAGACTAAGTCCGGTTTGGTTTTTATAAAATCATCATGCAACGATTGCAGGTCTTTACCATCAGATTCTCCGACTACCAGGATGTCAGGCTCGTTAACAAATAAGGTTTTAATGCCCCGGCGGGTTACTTCATGATCATCTACCAGAAAAACGCGGATTTCCTTCAGATTCTTTTCACTTTCTATTGGGGTTTTTGGAGAAGGCGAAACTGCTGTTGCTTTCCCTGAAATGTTCATCTGTTTCTTTTTGTTAGCATAAGACAGACTGGCAAATGACAAGGTCTTCATTAACTTCATCATCCCTTCGTTTATGGATGGCTAATTATACCTCATCAAACGTGGCTTGTTCAGAGATTCCTTAGGTGTTGGTATATAGATATTGATTGTCGTACCTTGGCCTATAAGACTTTCAATCCTAAACTTACCACCAATGATTTCTGTACGCTGTTTCATAGATTCAAGGCCTCCTGGAATTCGCCTTTTAAGCTTGGCCTGATAATCAAATCCGATGCCATCGTCACTGATGGTCATTTCTAAATATTCAGTCTTGCATATTAGAGTTATTTTGATAGTTTTAGCTTGGGCATGGTTTTTTATATTTAGCAGTGCTTCATGGAACACTCTGTATGTAGTTGTTTCTACATCGTGAGGAATAGGGCAATCACACTGTTTACAGAATTCAACATTACATGGTGTAGCCTCTCTTAGATGATTGAGTTCCGTTTCAATCTGGCGAACCAGCCCGAATCTGGTTAAAGTTTCAGGGTAGATCTCCTTCATAATGTTTCTGCTTTCCTTGACAGCCTCTTTTAGAAACGATAAAGCTTCTTTAGATTGCAGTGTGTTCTGATTGCCAGATTCAATAGCATGTATAGCGGAGGACAAAGGCTGAATGATGCGATCATGGATTTCCAAAGATAACCATTCACGTTCTTTTTCCTGGGCGCTTACGTAAGCGTGTGCGAGCTCTCTGATTTTTCTTTTATCTTCTTTGATTTGTAACTCTGCCTTTTTCCTTTCTGTAATATCAAAGCCTATACCAATAACACCAGTGATTTTACCGTTGACATCATACATCGACTCAAAATGGCATAGATGATACCTATCCCCCAACATAGTACGTTGTTCGAATGATCCCGACTTACCTTTTAAGGCACGTCTCAGAGCTTTTACCATAGCGGATTTTTCATTGAACTGGGCAGAATACTCATATACGGTTTTTCCAATCATATCTGAAGGATTCCTGCCAGTGGCTTTAAGTGCCGCTCCCGAAATTGAGGTAAACCTCAGGTCGGTATCCATGGTCCAAAGACTACATGGCATCTGATTAAGTAATAATTGAAGTTTATCCTTGTTTTCACGAAGCTCACTTTCGGTATTTTTTAAAACTGTGATATCGATAAAGGATTCGCAAAGATATTCATGACCAGATATGGTTAATCTTTGTACACTCTTGATTATGGGAATTGAGTCTCTGTTAAGCGTTAAGAGAACTCTCTCGGAGTTATCTATCTCTAAACCTTGGTCAAGTATCGGGCATTGCCCTTCTTCTGAGGGGCAAATGAAACAATGGCAGATATTTCCTACAACATCTGCTATTGACGCTTCAACCAGTCCAAGCGCTACCTTATTCATCCAACAAATCTCGCGGGACTCGGTATCTATCAAGCTAATACCTGTTGGAATTGCATCAAGGATAGCAAATGTATAACTGTCCCTGGGTATAACTAATCCATTCATCATCTCAACACAGTTATGTGTATTACCTCCAGGTTAGAGAGTACAACCCTGAAACGTAGCTGTCAACAGATTTCTCCTTAAAATCAACAAACCGGCTCCATAATTCCTCCATAATCGTCTGTTAATATGAAATCATCAAATAAATCAGTGAAAGGTGGTGAACAAAATGAAAAGGACCTGGAAAATAGCGGCAGTAGCCCTGACAGTGGTTGCTCTGAGCGTCGGTTTCGGCACCGTGGCCTTCGCCGCGGACGACACCGAACCGGTGGTCTGCCCCGGCTTGGGCGGCGGCTACGGCATGATGGGTGGCGGCTTCGGCGGTTTCGGCGGTAACTCGGCGGTAATCACCGAACTCCTCGGCCTGACGGCTGAAGAACTCTACGACCTGCGCGCCGACGGCAAGACCCTGGCCGAAATAGCCGCAACCAAAGGCGTCAGCGAAGACGCCCTGGTGACGGCCATCCTGGCCGAACGTGAAGAGGTGCTGGCGGCGGCGGTATCAGCCGGACGCCTGACCCCGGAACAGGCCGAACTGATGCTCCAGAACATGAGCGAAAACATCAGGCTCTCGGTCACTTCCCAGATCGGCCCCAGGGGCTTCGGCGGTTGTCTGACCGGTAAAGTTCCCAACGAGGACGGCGTCCGCGCCGGCTTCGGCGGCATGGGCCGCATGGGGCGATAAGCCCCTCCCCGATGGGTTTCTCTCCTTTCGAACCGGGAGGCAGTTTACGGACTGCCTCCCGGTCATTGCCTCCAGGGATATAACGGGTTATATTATGAACATGGCAAAAAAGATTCTGGTCATCGACGACGAACGGAAAATCATAGATATCGTCCGAGCCTACCTGGAAAAGGAAGGCTACCGGGTGCTGACGGCCACCGACGGCGAGGCCGGGCTGAAGGTCTGGCGTCAGGAGAGACCGGACCTGGTGGTGCTGGACCTGATGATGCCCAAATTGTCGGGCAACGATGTCTGCCGAATCATCCGGCAGGAATCCGAGACACCGGTCATCATGCTGACCGCCCGGGACGAACTGACCGACAAGATAGTCGGCCTGGAACTGGGTGCCGATGATTATGTCACCAAGCCCTTCGAAGGCCGTGAACTGGTGGCCCGCATCAAGGCCGTCCTGCGCCGCACCGAACATAGAACCTTCGCCCCGGTACTCCGGGTGGGTGAACTGACGGTAGACGTCGAGCGTCGCCAGGCCGACATCGGTGGTAAGGTTATCGAACTGACCACCACCGAATTCGACCTGTTGAAACTGATGGCCGCCAACCCGGGAAGGGTGTTTTCCCGTTCGGAAATACTGGACCGGCTTCAGGGTGACACCTACGAGGGTTACGAGCGCACCATCGACAGCCACATCAAGAACCTGCGCCGCAAGATAGAACCCGACCCCGACCGGCCGAGCTATATCCAGACGGTGTACGGCGCCGGCTACCGGCTGGAGGCCGGGACGTGAAAAGCCTGACCTTCAAGCTGGGGGCCGCTCTGGTGCTGGTGGCGGTGGTCGCCGTGGCCGTCATGGCTTTCCTGACCAATCAGTACACCAAAAGCGAGTTCCAGACCTATGTTTCCACCAACCCGTCGTTTTCCGAGGCCATCGCCAACACCCTGGCCGTCTATTATCTGCAGAACGACAACTCCTGGGACGGTGTAGGAGATACCCTGCCATCTTTTCTGGCCTTCAACGGCGACCGGCTGATACTGGCCGACAACAGCGGCACCATCGTGGCCGATACCGGCGGTGAACTGGTGGGTACGCCGGTCAATCAGACCGACCTGTTCGGCCCGTATGATGTCGAGTTGTTCCGCCTCCGAAAGGTCATCGGCCAGTTCTATTACATCGCGGGACACACCGGCGGCATGGGTAGCGGCATGGGTTCCGGCATGGGCGGCATGGGGCCAGGCGGCAATAACGGCGGCGGCGGTACCGTGGTGATCAGCAACGCCGAAGAGGATTTTCTGGCACAGACCAACCGCTGGCTGTGGATATCCGGCGGACTGGCGGTAGCTGGCGCCCTGCTCATCGCCTCCATCCTGGCTTCCCAGATATCCCGACCGCTTCGGGCGCTCAATGCCGGCGCCCGGGAACTGGCCGCCGGCAACCTGTCGCACCGGGTCAAAGTCAGCGCCAATGACGAGACCGGTCGGCTGGCCGAATCCTTCAACGTCATGGCCTCAGCCCTGGAAAAAAGCGAGCAGTCCCGCAAGCGCCTGCTGGCCGACGTGGCCCACGAACTGCGCACCCCGCTGACGGTCATCAACGGCACGGTCGACGCCATGATGGACGGCGTCCTGCCGACCGATGAGCAGCAACTGGGCACCATCAAAGAAGAATCTCTGCTCCTGACCCGGCTGATAGCCGACCTGCGCGACCTGTCACTGGCCGAAGCCGGACAGTTGAAGCTGGATAAATCGGTCATCGACCTGGGCGACCTGGTCTGCCGCAAGCTGGAGCAATTCCGGCTACTGGCCGAAACCAGAAACATCCGGCTGGAGTGTCACAATCCCGGCGGACTGCCATCGGTAAACGGGGACTGGGTGCGCCTGGAACAGGTGCTGGCCAATCTGCTGTCCAACGCCCTGCGCCACACTCCGGCGGGCGGCGAAGTGTCAGTCCGGCTGACCGAGGCGTCACTGGACGGCAGTCCGGCCGTAGCCGTGGCGGTATCGGATACCGGTGAGGGCATGACGCCGGAAGACCTGAAGCATATCTTCGACCGGTTCTACCGGGTGGAGGACTCCCGTTCCCGCGACGAAGGCGGTGCCGGGCTGGGCCTGGCCATCGTCAAGCAGATGGTGACCGCCCATAGCGGCCGGGTGAGCGTGGAGAGCGCACCGGGCCGGGGGACGACTTTCACCGTCACCCTGCCGGCGCAGACCGGAACCGGTTAAGCCCCGGCTTTGGAGCGAATCATCACCAGGAGCATCTTGAACGGCGCTACGGCGCGCAAAGCGTGCGGCTCGTTGGCCGGCATGATGATCATCTGTCCCTTTTTCACCATATTGGACTTGCCCGATATGGTAACATCGGCCTCACCGTCCACGGCATAGACGAAGGCATCGTAAGGCGCCGAATGCTCCGACAGCCCCTGCCCGGCATCGAACGCGAACAGGGTGATGGTGCCCGCCGGCTTGTCGGTCAGCGTCCGGCTGACAACTGCACCCGGCTGGTAGTTAATCAGGTCTCCCATGACCAGGGCCTGAGCGATAATATCTTCTTTGTCCGTCACTGAATTGCCTCCATGATACTCAAGGTTTTATTCAGTTTATCACATTTATTCAGTGGGTCATTCATTCGTTTAACGAACAGTAAAAGCGGCAACGGGGAACCAGTCACGGTAGTGTCCCGTCAAGTGGTGTAAATTCATCATTGGTGGTTTCCCGAATAATCAAGCTGGTAAAGCCATGATCAGGGGTTCCTCCTGCGCCCCTTCCAGCGTTTTCTTCATCGAATCCAAAGAAAAGTAGCGTCGTCCGACCTCCCACTCGTCCTGCTGTTCCATTAACACCGCCCCAATCAGCCTGATTACCGATTGGCTGTTGGGAAAGATGCCGACCACATTACTGCGGCGCTTGATTTCCTTGTTCAGTCTCTCCAGGGGATTGGTAGAGTACAGTTGCCGCCAGTGTTCCCGCGGGAAGGCGGTATAGGCCAGGATATCCGGTTCTGCCTCTTCCAATTGGTCGGCCACAGGACCGAATCGGAGTCTGAGGTTATCGGCTACCCGGCGGAGTTGGCTGCAAGCGCTATCGCGGTCAGGTTGAGCGAAAATGGTCCGGATAGCGGCAGATACCATAGCCTGGGCGCCCCGCGGCACTCTGGCCAGCGCATTGCGCATGAAGTGCACCCGGCAGCGTTGCCACGATACCCCGGTGAGTACCGTGCTGATGGCTTCCTTCAGCCCCAGATGAGCATCACTGATTACCAGCATCACCCCGCTCAAACCACGGCTGACCAACCCCCGCAGAAACTCTTTCCAGAATACACCGTCTTCACTGGGGCCGACCTCAAGCCCGATGATCTCGCGTTCTCCGGTTTCACGGACTCCGTAGGCGATAATTACCGCCTGACTGACCACCCGCCCTGAATCCCTGACCTTGACGTAGGTCGCATCCAGCCACAGATAGGGATAACGCCATAACAAAGGCCGGTGGCGCCATCGTTCCACTTCATCGTCCAGAGCCCCGCATATTCGCGATACCTCGCTCTTACTGACCCCGTTAAGCCCCAGTGACTGAACCAGAGATTCCACCTTGCGGGTGCTGATGCCCAATACATAGGCTTCCTGGATTACCGCCAGCAAGGCATGTTCCGCCCGGCGCCGGGGCTCGAGCAAGCTGGGGAAATAACTGCCGTCCCGCAACCGGGGAATCGCCAAGGGTATCGTGCCGGCCCGGGTGTCCCAGATACGCCCCCGGTAGCCGTTACGGTAGGTTAAACGACCGTTACTGCGCTCATGTTTCTCAGCTCCGGTCTTCTGCTTAACCTCAAGCTCCATGACCGCTTCGGCCAGCATCTTCACCCCTTCTCTCAGAAAATCAAGATCACCGTCACTTCCTGACTTGCGTAGCAATTCCAAAAGTGTCATCCTGTCTTTGGCCATTGTCGTGGTTACCTCCTGAAAGTTTGTGTTGTTACTTTCTTTCAAGAAACCACACAATGGCCTGCTTTTTCAACTCCAGGAATTTACACCACGTATTGGGATTCTACTACCAGTCACTCAATATTTCATCTTATGTATAAAACCTATACCCTAATTATTTGCCTTTTCACGCTCAGTTGTATAAGGTTGATTGTATCTGAGAGCAAAAAACTAAAGACCAGGAGGTATTAAATGAGTGAGAAAAATAATGTCAGCAGTATTGCCATTCTGGGCTGGAGTTTACGAGCCATTGATGCCATCGACCGTTTTAACCGGCCGTATGTTGTAGTCGCCCCGGAATGGGCTGCCGACTATGCCAAGAAAAACAATATTCCCTTTATTACCTGGGATTTCGACCGGCTCAACGAACGTTCCTATGAACTGACGCAGACACTCCAGGAACGCGGGGTCGAGGTGGCCATACCCCTGTTCGAAGAAACAGTGGAATGGGCCGGAGCCATCAATTCGGTCCTGATGAAAAAACCGTCGCTGTTAAACCAGGCTCTGCTTTTCCGAGACAAATCACTGATGAAACGCCGGGCTCAGTTAGCCGGCATCAGAGTCGGCATCTTCGAGGAAGCGCATAATCCCAACGATGTGGTTCATTTCCTGAAAAGGGTCAATCAGGCGTTACTGAAACTGGACGGTGACCCCAACGACCCCATACACTTCAAACCGTTCGACAAGGCCGGATGCCTCGGTCACCGGGTTATCCGCACCGTAGAAGATGTGGACAACATCCACAGTGATGAGTTTCCTGCTTTAATGGAAAGTCATCTAGATGGCCTGGAATTCGCCTGCGAAGTATTTATCCACAATCGTAAAATACGCTTCCTGAACATTTCGGAATACGTCCACCTGGGTTACTCTGTTTTCCTGCCGGCCTCTCCCCGCCTGGAACAATGGCGACCCCGAATCACGCAGGAGATAGAGAAACTCATCGAAGCCTTCGATATCGATTACGGGCTCATCCACCCGGAATACTTCATCACCAACGACGGCCAGTTGTTTTTCGGAGAAGTTGCTTACCGGGTACCGGGCGGCAACGCCTTCGAACTTATAGAGCGGGCCTATGGTTTCAATGCCTATCAGGCTCAAGTGCTGGTAAGCGACCCAAAAGCGACCGAAGAGGAAATCAAGAGCTTTTTCCCGAAAGAAGTGGTGGACGCCAAAGGACATGCCGGCTGTTTCCTGGTCTATCCCCGAAGACGGGTGATTTCACACCTCGAAATACCGCAGGAAACCGAAAACGACCCATATTACGAATATCACGACCTGCAATCACCGGCGGAAACCAAGGTTTCCAAACGTGTCGCTTTCGGCAATCACTACGGTTCGGTATACTTTTTCGGCAGTGAACCCGACCGGATACGTGAGTTACTTCTGCATCAGGAAGAGCTCGATTTCTATGTCTGATAATAAGGCCACGCGCCGGTTCGGAACCGAAACGGAAATAGCGAGACACGAATGAACATGGTAGATTCAGCCGGAAGATTGCCTGGATTGACCTGTCAGCTGGATGACGCTATCGCCACGCTAAAAAGCACCAGAAACTTCGCCAAGTCCACCAAAATATACTCAACGCTGGATATTTGCCGCAGGATAATGGCCATTGAGGGCGGTACTCAGGTCATCTACGACCGCATCGTACAGCTGGAAGAAGCCGGCATATTCCACAATAGCGACTGGGAACACCCGGAAAGACTCCAGTCCATCATGACCGCCAATACCATTAAGACCGGAGAAGCGAGCATTATCGTATTGGAACTTCTAAGCCAGCTTCGCTTCGCGGCTGTGGCCAACGACCATTATCGCCACCCCCGCCTGTCACCCGAACTGGCCAATCACTTCCTGGCCCAATCATTGGCGCTGAATCTATCTCTGGTCTTCGGGCAACTCAACGAAGAGGACCGTATCCATCTGGGGAAAAACGCCGACGCGGTACTAAATAATTTCGCATTCGTCACCGAGCAGATCGGCTACGGCAATATCATCGATAAGCTGATAAGTGAAATATGGCGGCTTCTCTCCCAGCGGCCCATTCAGGTAAACCACATCAAGCAGATGATTACCCAGTTGTCCATTTATCTGAATGACCCGGAACGAGTCATCAACATCGGCCAGAATCTGGGGGCAGAGAGATTGATAAGCGCCCTGTACGGGCCGACTCGCGGCTGTCAGGAAGACCCTGGTTTGGACGT
Organism: Dehalogenimonas lykanthroporepellens BL-DC-9; assembly: GCA_000143165.1. NCBI lineage: Bacteria > Bacillati > Chloroflexota > Dehalococcoidia > Dehalococcoidales > Dehalococcoidaceae > Dehalogenimonas > Dehalogenimonas lykanthroporepellens. The sequence continues at coordinate 252,110 of CP002084.1, read as the reverse complement.
TTACACCGAACGGCTTGTCAGCATGGATCCGACCGCCTTACGCAACGAAGCCCTGGGCTTCAGCCGCGCCATGCATGATACCGGGCTGGTGTCGCCTTATCACGCCATATTCCTGCGCTTTATTCGCCAGGATCATAATGAGCTTATCGGCACCTGCCTGGGGCTGAGTACCACCGGCAACGATAGCCTGTTGAGTTATCAGTTGTTAACCTACCGCCTGATAGACGAAGCGGTCAGGCCGGAAACCGCCCAGGTCATCCTGGGGCTGTACGGGTTGTTGGAACGCGGCATTCTGTACAATACTTCGGTGTCTCTGGCCCTGTGGCGACAGATATACCTCCCCCTGAGTACCGAAACCACCCAAAAACTGGAGAATCTTTACGGCAAAACGATTGAACCTAAAATATTTCTGCTGTCCGGGGTCATAAGTATCCTGGGACAGCCGCTGGGGCTGGGACAAGGCAACAATCCGATGTGCCAATCAGTCAGGGCTTTATCGATGTGGTCCGACAACTCTCCGAACTATCTGATGCAGTTGATTGCCTACGCCGCCAGGGATAATGACGTGGTCATGTACTTCGAAGGCCAGCCATTGAGTTCCTCACAATTGATTCCGTACTCAAGACGCAACGGCATAATGAGCGACCTGGATTCCGTTTCCACTATCATCGTCCCTCACCTGGACGCAATATACCAGCGGATGGGGGAACTCTGCGCCGACAGGGGTGAGGACGTTCATAAATGGGTCAATCCCGAATTCCACGGATGGTGGGTAGGCCATGATTTCTCAATCGCGGTCGATATCAACACCGGCAAATTGAAGGAATACGAAACATTCATCAGACGTTTTTACGCCTGCTACCACCCCCTTTACAACGGGAATATACCAAGTGGTAAACCCCCAGCCGGCAGGTATCGCCAGCACCGACAGCATGGCCAGATTCCTGGGCTGGCACGCCATAACCATACTTCGGGTCGGTTTCGACCCGGAAGAGGTTATGCGGGTGTATTTCTTCAACCCCAATAACGACAGCGGCCAGAACTGGGGCGGCGGTATTCAGGTTTCGACCGAAGGCCACGGGGAACGTTTCGGCGAATCATCGTTGAGTTTTGCCGAATTCACTTCACGCCTGTACCTGTTCCACTACGACCGGCGAGAACAAGGAGATTCATCGGCAGTACCTCCACAGGAAGTCGAAAAAGTAATCGCCATGGCCGGAGAAAGCTGGGCACAGGAACGTTTTCCCGGTTGACGGCAAAACAGTCAATAGTCTCTTACAAATATGATTTCGGACTGATACCCGACCTAAATCCCTGACATCACAGGCAACAGCCTGTTGCTAACACCAGACGTCACAGCCGGGAACGTCCCGTCTGTGATCACATAACCTGTGATTTTCGGAAATTAACCCGCTGAAGCTGTATAATTCATATCAACCAAAGAACAGGAGGCAGAGTGTGGAAAAAGACCAGGCTAATAACATTGAAAAACAAGTTGCCAACATCGAAGAAGCCAGCCTGACAGCAGACCAGCTGGCGGAACAGTTGTACAATAACGCCGGACTGGATGCGGTTATCAAAGCCGGCCTGAAAGATTACGATGAAACCCTGCACCGGGAAGATAAGCTGATAACCAAGGTTCTGGGGCCCAGGGGTAACGACATCCAGGGGTACGGGCAGGCGGTAGCCAAAAGAGTCGCCGTGGCCGTATTCGAATTGCTCAACCGACAGTACGGCGGCCGCATGGGTGACCTGAGAGCCTATATCGCCAAGCTGGAGGATGACCGGGACAGGGCTACTTCCAGGTACGATGAACTTATGGGCCGTGTCGTCGGCATCCTGGGCGATGAGTATCGGGAATTGCGGACAGACTCCAACAAGTTCATGGAGAAACTGACCACCCTGATGGGTGAAGACATCAAAGCCAAGAAAATCGACCAGACCGCACTGGCCGAAAGACTGGCCGATATAGACGGCTTACGTGCTGAGATAAAGAAGCTGGAGTCAGAAAAAAGCGACCAGGCAAAGGATTACGAAAACCGCCTGGCGGCCCTGAATAAGGAATGGGAAGCTGAGAAAACCGCCTTCGAGCAACGGATAGCATCCCTGGAAAAGGACCTGACCGACGTTAAGGCCAGCCTCAAGGAGCTGGAAGGCCGGCACAAGAAGCTTAAAGACGCCGCCGATAATCTGGATAAAGCCGTTGACGAAGAGGACATCGGCCGGAAACTAAGCGATAGCCTGTATGAATATCTGCTGGCAGATTCTCAGATTCCGCCGATGGTGTTGAGCGGTGTCGGCAAATTCATCGACTTCAAGAAATACCTCTCCGCGGCCGCCGCCAAAGGCGCGGCAGAATCTAAATCAAAAGCCGGCGTTACCCTTCAAGATGCGACGAAATAAAGCGATAATCATACGATGATAACTGAATGGCGGCTGAATCAGCCGCCATTCAGTTATTCCGGCCACAATCCCCCCAGTCTGCGCTTATCGGGATTCAATGTTCCTCGAAACCTCCCCGAAAGAACAGGTGATGAACCGGGCACAAGCGCCTTTCCATGATCAGTTGCATCAAGGTTATTGTATATGAGGGCAATAAGCGGCAGACCAATTAACAGCGTGGCAATATTTATCCCACATGGTTAAACTGGGATTATCTGTCCAGTAATCTATCAGTAACGTGATGATTATAGATGGGAATATAGGTGTCCAACAAAGATAAGATAATCGGTGTCCTGGCCCTGGTGATTACCATCGGACTGATTATAGCCGCGTTGGTTAATCGAGAAAATCTGGTCGATGTTGAAAGAATAGCCGGATATAGTTTGGCCGGAGTATTTGTAATCGCATTAGTGGCAAGCAGTTTGATAAGTCTGACGTTGATCCCGATTCCCTATTATCTTGTAGTCTTTCTTTTATCGAACACTCTTGCCCTGGAATGGGGTGTGTTAGCACCGGTTGTAGTTGGAACTGTCTCCGCAATCGGAGCCACTTTGGGGCAAGCCCCTACGTTTTTCATCGGTTTTAGGGGCAAGGAACTATCCTATAAGATAGTGTCTAAATTTGATAGCAAACGTTACCGTCAAGGGGTATATTTGGCTAGAAGAGGCGGTTCGCTCACCGCTTTCCTGATTTCAGCCATTATGAACCCTATTCATTTACCCGTAACCATCGCTTTGGGAACTTTAAAATTTCCGCCAATAAAGTGGGCGGTATTAACTCTGGCTGGCAATATGACTAAAAACCTGGTCTTGGCATTTGCTGGATTTTATAGTATTGATTTATTTTGACACAAGATAAATCGGCGTTAACCATATACTTGCCTCGCCGGATAATCATCGTCTCCCCTCAATTCTGCGCCCCATACCCTTTGCCTCCCTCCTAACCAGGGTGAAGTTTCTTCGGCATATCTTCAACTGAAATCTGCTTTGTACTTTGCCGATTAATCCAGGCTTCCCTATCCCTGATATCGCGGTCAAGAAAGAGGCGGTTGACTATCAGTTGCTTCATACTGACATTAGCGGACTCTTCCGTTAACGGCGCCGTCAACCTTCTGATGATTAATATGAGAAAGATAGCGATAAAGCCAAGGGTCAAGGCAAGCGGTTTCCCTGTCAGCCAGCTGACCACAGGAGCGATGCCGATACCGGCGGCGGTGCCTATCGGTATATTGTGGATGGTAAACAGACAGACAACAGCACAGACGAAGAAAGCCAGGAGCTCCCACGGTAGGTAGCCATTCACTACGGGAAGTGCGAAGACAACTGCTATTGTCGTGAGCATACCTCTGCCGCCATTAAAGCGGAGGAGAACCGGCCAGTTGTGACCAACGATAGCGGCGGTGCCCACAGTTACCTGCTGGGGAATGCCAAGTTGTAGCTGGTAAGCAACCCATATTGGCAAAATACCCTTGACAATATCAAAAATGATGGCCGGCAGTCCTATCTGCCATGAAGTGGCGCTTATGAGGTTGCTAACTCCCACGTTGCCGCTCCCGTGCTCTCGGATATCGACACCGCGAAACCACTTACCTGCCAGATAAGCACTGGGCACCGAGCCTATCAAATAGGCCAAAAGGATTAATAAGACAAATTCTACCATCATGGCTGGTTCTATTCCTCCTTTGGCTGAAGTTTACTAGACTCAAAATCGGTATCACCATTTTATTGAATTTGCCGTCTTTCTGGCAGTGTCCCGTACGTGGTGTAAATGCATTGACCCTCACCCCAAAACAGGTACAGCCATTATTAGAGAATTATGACTATTTTGCCCTTCTCCATCAAACAGTTCTTCCAGATACTGTTCAGCATATGGCCGCGGCGTCAGGTTGTCAAGAACACCGTGAAGTCTCCACTTGCTACATTCCGGCCGCCATGCTTCAATTTTCTCCCCGGCATCTTCGAGCGACAAAAACCAGTGCCTATTCAGACACTCGCCCGAAAACTGCCGTTAAACGACTCAATAGCGGATTCAATTTTCTTCCTCAAGTTGTTTGAGCCAGCATAGTTTGCTGTGCCCAAGACCGCAACTTCAACGGAGTACTAACATTTTCGAAGTATCTGTTTTTCAGGTGGAATGTCAAACATCAGCATCAGGGGGCGGGATACAAATTCCAGGTGAAAGTCTATACCAGAGACATAATCACAGGAGGTATGGTAAAATCCCGGTCAATTGAGTCGGTTTCCCACCTTACGCTTGTCCCGATTCTGCTTGGATGACGGGGTACACCTTAAGGTTCGGATGGCGTTGTCGGAGTGTAAGTATGTCAATAACTACTACTATGAACGGCTATGAACTGCGTGATATGCTGTCTGCCGCGGTTGCGTGGTTGGAGAAAAGCGTATTAGACATTAATGCGCTTAATGTGTTCCCGGTGCCAGATGGAGATTGCGGCACCAATATGTTACTTACCTTCCAGTCTGCAGTCGAGGAAGCTTTTAAAGTAACTGATAACAAGGCGGATTCGGTCGCGGCAGCAATTGCCGAAGGTGCCCTCATGGAGGCCCGAGGTAATTCCGGTGTAATTTCTTCCCAGATATGGCGTGGATTTGCCCAAGCGTTCAAAGACAAGGAAGTTGTAACCGTCGCTGATTGGGCCAATGCATGGACACAAGCTGAGGCAATGGCTTATAAAAGTCTAACTAACCCGGTGGAAGGTACCATCCTGACCGTCATTAAAGATGTAGCTACAACTGCCAGAAATTCGGCGGCAGATAATGATTCTATCTATAAACTGTTAGAAGCCACGGTGAAAACTGCCTCGGAGTCGGTGGCTAAAACACCGTTACTTTTACCGGTATTGCGGGAGGCTGGGGTAGTGGATGCGGGAGGTCAGGGGCTTTTTACTATCTTAGAGGGGATGCTGTATTTTCTGCGCGATGAAACCGAACAAATGCAGTTCAAAAAATCCCGGGTTATAGTCAGCTCCGAGCCGGTGAGTGCTAATAAAAGACAATTGAAGCAGGCTGACGACGAACCATTTGGTTATTGCACGGAGTTCCTTCTCAAGGGCGAAGGCCTGGACCCGGAAAAGATCAGAGCTAGTTTCAAGCAACAGGGAAAATCGCTCATCGTAGTCGGTGATAAATCTACGGTTCGTGTCCATATTCATACATCTGCTCCTGGTCTGGTACTCGATTTTGCCACCAAAATAGGCACAGTTCATAAAGTCAACATACGCAATATGGATGAACAGTATGAAGAAGACTTTCTGGCTCTGCAGAAAGACCGTCAGTCCGCTCTTGATATTGCGGTCGTGGCTATTGTAGCCGGTGATGGGTTTGCTGATGTCTTTTCTTCTCTTGGCGCAACTGCCGTTGTCCCTGGGGGACAGACAATGAACCCGTCAACCAAGGATATTTTACAGGCAGTAGAGCATGTTGCCTGTGACCAGGTCATTATCTTGCCCAACAATAAAAATATCATCTCTGCCGCTGAACTAGTTAAGCAACTGACTAACAAAAACATCGCCGTCGTTCCTACAAAGACACTGCCGCAAGGTGTGTCTGCGCTACGAGCCTTTGATTATGACGCCACGTTTGAGATTAATGTTCAACGCATGACTGAAGCCGCGCTCCAAGTTCACACCATTGAAATCACGCATGCCAGCCGCGATACAAAACTCAACAAGCTGGTCATCAAAAAGAATCAGACTATCGGTTTATTCGACGACCATCTGTCAGCGGTTAATGAATCGTCTGAAAAAGTCCTCACCGACCTGTTGGCCAAGACCGACTTTTCTAAAGTGAAAGTGATAACCTTGTATCATGGGGCTGATACCACTGCGGAGGACGCCGATAGTATCGCCAATAAACTCATTACGCAATATCCTTCGGTTCAGGTAGATGTTGTTTGGGGCGGGCAACCGCACTATGATTATATTGTGGCACTTGAATAGTTTGCTCTCAGAGAGTAAGAAGAATCCGTTTGGGTGAAGCATGCCATAAAATGCAAGCATGATGTAAGAGCCCAGTACCCATCACCGCCGGACTTGCTTAGCAATTCCAGAAGTGACAACTGCTTTTGGCCATTGTCGTGGTTACCTCCTGAAAGTCTTTGTTGTTATTTTCTTTCAAGAAACCACACAATGGCCTGCTTTTTCAATTTCAGGAATTTACACCACGTACAGGGATTCTACTTTAAATCTGTGTAGGGCGACGACGGAAATGCAATCTTTAATCAATCTCACTTAGTTCCGTCGCCGCCCCAGATATTTAACTAATTGTTATTGTAAATCTATTAGTTTTCTGAGCCCGGAATTGTCACATCATCAATAACAGCGATGGGGGCATTCTGTCTGACAGATTCAATACCCTGCAGGGCACTTTCCTTGGCATTGTAGCCTTGCGATACTGCGATAGTCTGTCCATTCAGCGCAACGAGTTTAAAGCGATATTCGCCGGCTACGTCCATATTTACTTCGAACTTGGCATCAGGCTTACGGTCACCCAAGTTTGTTACCCGTCTTTGAATGACCCCCTTATATGACTCATAACCGTGGCTGGTATAATATCGGTCAAGCAGTTCCAGATCATTTTCTTCCTGCCATTGTTCAATTACTTCCATCCATTTATTCTTGTCCATGCCCGGTGCATCCTTAAGGATATTTTCCGACATACCCAGAAGGAAATTCTCTTTTTCCGGTTGCCACTTTAAAGACTCCCAGGGAAGAGCGAACCATTTATCCCCAAAACCCAAAGTACCCCCAAAGGCCACAAGCACGAAAGCTATCAAGCCCTCATTCATGTCAACGATGAAGGTCTGGACCTGCCCCATATCCTTGCCTTCTTTGTTAATTACATCGTACTCCTTCAACCTGATAGTCGGTACGAACCTTGCTGATTTATTAGCCATAGTATTCCTCCTTTAAATAATCTGTTATCCACTCTGGATAAACAGCCTTAGAAAGCCCTGAAAACACTTTTCAAAAGCCAGATGATTAATAATATCACCGCTAAAACAAGCGCAATATGCACTAAACTGCCCAAACTGAAGGCAAACGCACCGAGTGCCCAAAGGACTATGAGTATGATTGCGATTAGAAGTAGCATTATTTAACCTCCTTTCCCTGCGGATCGTGTCCGTCGTCGGATTGGTTCGATGCCCTGATTACAGGCGTTGCCAACAGCGAGACGGCAAAGATCAAAAGCAACAGGACAAACTCAACCATGTTATGCCTTCCGATACACTCATGACCCAACACCTAGAACAGATTCAGCACCGCTTTCAACAGCCAGACAATCAATATTATCACCGCCAGAACAAGGACGATGTGAATCAGGCCTCGGTTTGACGATCTGCCCCTTCCCCAACCTCCCCGCCACCCGGTGAACCAAAGTATGAACAGGATAATCACGATTAGTCATAAGAAATCCATCCTACCTCCTTGAACTTGTTTACGCTTTAATATCAGCGGGATTTATAAACTTTCATCAAACCTACTATCAACAGGATGGCGCCTAGCACCATTCCACCGATTCCGGCCATTTGTAGTATCGTGGCGTCATCCCGGCTTATATCAGAAAAAAACCACCCGAAGCTGAGTAGGGCATCACCTTGTGATATGATCTCGTTTGCCCGTTGAAATGCCGCAAAGCCGACCACGCCGATCACGCCGCCCAGGATTGCCAGTAAGGTTCCGTTACCTGTCTTCATCAATTTTCTTTTCTGTTTAGACTGTTAAACTCTAAAATATTTTCATCGACCTGTTGGTATCCTCAAAAGCTACCCCTGGTTACAACTTGGCTGGATTCTACGTATATAGCCAGAAATACTTCATAACTTGATACCGCATAAGTATTTTTCAGAGTGTTAACTACCGCCGATTCTTATGACTTCTCCGGGGAGTCAGTCGATAGCCCATAGTTTCACCGATTCAAGTATGTTCTCCGATTCAACAATCCACAAGCCCCGCTGGTAGTAATCGGGAGGGCATCAAGGTGCGGCCGATCATAAATACCGATGGTAACCATTAGGGTAGTGCAGATATTGAAATGGGGGGGTATAATGGTACTCTAAGGCTTGATGAAGTGGAGGTTTTGCGCCACGCTGAATTTGCCAAGAAGGCAGACTATGGTGAACAAACAGAATCTGGAACAGGAATCCTTGAAAGTATTGATGATTGGTTTCAATCCGGTGGTTCGTGAAGGTTTACAGGCTATCATCGCCAAAGACCCTCTGATTACCCTGGTTGACGACGCCCCGGACGAACGTCAGGCGTTGCAGTATATTAAGTCGGCCCGTGACCGTGGTAAACCTGTCGATGTCGTCCTGACCGAAACCAGGAATGGCAAAATTGATGGCGTTCAGGTTACCAGGCTGATTAAGGATAAATTTCCGGAAGTGGCCGTCCTGGTTCTGACAGAAAACCTCAACGATTCTTACGTCATTGATGCTATTCATGCCGGTGCGGGCGGCTATCTTTTTCTCAAAGACACGACCCCGGATGCTTTGACAAAAAATATTCATAGAGTAATCGAGGGGGATGCCCAGGTTTCGACCGTATTGTTGCGCGCCGCGGTGGAAAATCTATTGCAAAACGGCCGCAAAACTCTGGCTGAACGCACTGCTGAGGCGGCTCATCTCACGGCCAGGGAAGTGGATGTACTCAGACTTATGGGTAACGGAGATTCCAACAAGGAAATATCATCCAGTCTGAATATAACGCTTGATACTGTGAAAAAGCATATTCGTAATGTTATTGATAAGCTGCAGGCCCGCAGTAGAACCCATGCATCCATTATTGCAGCGCAAGCCGGCATTACCGGCAACCCACTTACTCCGATAATAGAACCAGAAGCGGAATCCGATTCTTGAACATCTACTGCTCCCATTCGGGACGAACAATTTAAGTCCGGTTTACTTTATTCATTTGATTCAGAGGACTGGTTTTCCAACAGTGATCTATTTACCTTTGACTCAAGCGTCTTTCGGCCAAAAGATTTTGAGATGAAAGGGATCTCGTGGGCTGTGAGATATCGCTGAGTGTTCACACCTCATCCATCTCCCTCACCACCCTCTCAGCCACTTCCCGTTTGCTCATGAGCGGCAGTTCCTCTACCCGCCCATCCCTGAACAGCAGAGTAACCTTATTGGTTTCGGCACCGAAGCCGGCGCCGGGGGAGGTGACGTCATTGGCGACGATGAGGTCGAGGTTCTTGGCCGAAAGCTTCTGCCGGGCGTTTGCCAGTAAATCCCCGGTCTCGGCGGCGAAGCCGACCCGGATGAAATCGCCTTTCACCGCCGAGAGGATGTCCTCGGTCGGTTCCAGTTTCAAATCCAGGCCGTTGTCGCCCTTCTTGATCTTATCTTTGGACGCTTCAACCGGACGGAAATCGGCGACAGCGGCGGCCATGATGAGGGCATGAGCGCCCTTGACCGCCGAGCGAACCACCGACAGCATCTCCGCGGCGGTTTCGACACGGGTTACGACAATACCGGCCGATACCGGAAAATCGACCGTTGAAATCAGTTCTACATCAGCACCGGCATCCCTTGCCGCCAATGCCAGGGCATGCCCCATCTTACCCGAAGAACGATTGCCGAGATAACGCACCGGATCCAGCGGCTCCCGGGTGCCGCCGGCGGTCACGACCACCTTGCGACCGGCCAGGGGGCATTCCTTGGCCAGTACGCGGCTGAGTTCCCCGATGATGGTATCGGTGGACGGCAAGCGGCCCTTGCCCTCGGTGCCGCAAGCCAGGTGGCCGGAGTTCGGTTCGATGATAACGATGCCACGGTCTTTCAACCTTTGGATGTTTTTCTGCGTGGCGGCGTTTTCATACATATTACAGTTCATCGCCGGCGCCACGATGACCGGGGCTTTGGTGGCCAGCACGGTGGAGCAGATCATGTCATCGGCAAAACCCCAGGCGATGCGGGCGATGGTGTTGGCGGTGGCCGGGGCGACGAGGACAGCATCAGCGGTTTCGGCCAGGGAGACATGCTCTATGGAGAACTCCCCGGCCATGTCCCACATGGAAGTGACCGGCTGGCGATTGGTGACCGCCCGGAAACTCAAGGGGGTGACGAAGCGCTGGGCGGAATCGGTCATGATTACTTCCACTGTAGCTCCGGCCTGAGTCAGCTTCGAGGCGATATCGACGGCTTTATAGGCGGCTACCGAACCGGTAACGCCCAGGATGATGGTTTTATTCTTCAGTATCATGTCAGTACGCTCCCAGATAAGTATCAGTATAGCCACCGGCAGTTCCAAAAGTACACCGGTTTTCCCGGCGACCGTTGGGACGTGGCGGAAGAAGAAACGAGATTACCACGTCGCTACGCTCCTCGTAATGACGATAATAATTGTGTCCGGCCTGGGACAGGTTCTGCTTCGCTTTGATTGATGAAATGGGGACACCGAGATTGCTTCGCCACATGATCGCAATGACGCGGAGGGGAAGTAACCGTAGGGGCGAGGCATGCCTCGCCCCTACGGAACGTGGTGGATAAGGGTACCGGGATTTCTTCGCCAAAGGCTGGCAATGACGTGGGGTGAAAGGCCATGACTGAGAGTGGGTCATAATAAAGGTCTGTCCCATTTCATTAGGCCCGGTTCATATAGTATACCAGCCGCAAGCCGTAGAGCGTCAGGTCCGGCTCGACGGCATCGAACACGGCGGTGTCCTCCGCCAGCAGTCCGGCATAGCCGCCGGTGGCAATGACTTTCGGCGTTACCGGCAGTTCAGCTGAGATGCGCCCGACCAGCGCTTCCACCAGGCCGAGATAGCCGAAGAACAGACCGGAACGCATGGCTTTGACGGTGGAAGTGCCGATGGCTTTCTCCGGCCGGCGCAGTTCGATGCGCGGCAACATGGAGGTTTTAACGCTGAGAGCCTCGGCGGCGGTGTTAAGGCCGGGAGCGATGGCGCCGCCGAGATATTCACCGGTGGCGGAAACGGTATCGAAAGTGGTGGCCGTACCCAGATCGACCACAATACAGGCGGTGCGGTGCAGACTGAAGGCGGCGGCGGCGTTGACGATGCGGTCGGCGCCGACCTCGTTGGGGTTATCCATGCGGATTTTAACGCCGGTTTTGATGCCGGCACCGACTACCAGCGGCTCGGTCTTGAAATAACGGTGGGACAGCTCCTGGAAGGCATCGGTCAGGGGCGGCACCACCGAACACATGGCTACCTTATCGATGGTAGCAGGCGCGATGTCGTTGATTTCCAGCAGATGAAGCAGAAGAGAAGCGTATTCGTCCGCCAGGCGGTGAACAACGGTAGCCACCCGGAGGGAGCTTTTCAGCCGGTCGCCGTCATAGACACCCAGTGAAATGGAGGTATTACCGATATCTATCGCCAGAAGCATGACCCGTCTCCTTAATGGTTTTTACCGCTTTAGGGATGTTTATCAGCAAATCGGAAGCCAGGTATCCGGAGTCACCCAGCTCCTCCCGCACCCGCTCCCCGGCCAGGGCGTGAAGGTAGACACCGGCGGTAGCGGCATCGAAGGGAGAAAGCCCCTGAGCCGTAAGCGCGCCGATGATACCGGCCAGCACATCACCGGTACCGGCAGTGGCCAGACCGGGATTGGCGAAGGGCGATACCATTACCTCACCCTGAGCTGAGGCGATGACGGTGTGAGCGCCTTTGAGCACGACCACCTGTTGCCACTGGATGGCATGACGCCGGGCGGTTTCTATCCGGTCTGCCTGAATGTCTGCAACCGTCAGGCCGGTCAGGCGGGACATCTCCTTCGGATGCGGCGTCAGTACACCGACCCGGTCGAGCCGGCGCCACCATTCGGCTTGTCCCGCCAGAATATTGAGAGCATCGGCATCAAGTACCAGCGACAATCCGGCGGGCAAGGATTCCAGCAACCGCGCCATCAGGCGGGCGGTGCCGGCGGTCCGGCCCAGACCGGGACCGATGACCAGAGAAGCGCATTCATCCAACCGGGGAATGATGTAACCCGGCGCGTCTTCAGCAGGGTCATCGCCGGTTTCCGGAAACAGCAGGTAGGTGACTTCGGTCAGTTTGGCAGCGAACACCGGGTACAGCGACCGCCGCGCCGACAGCGTCACCAGACCGGCGCCGGCCCGATAAGCCGCCAGACAGGTCAGCACCGGCGCGCCGGCGTATTCCGCCGGGCCGGCGAGTACCATCACCCGACCGAAGGTGCCTTTGGAGGCGTCATCGGGGCGTTGCGGTAATATCTGCCTGATACCGGCATCGGTCAGCAGTCCGGTATCCAGGGCGATATCGGCATCCTCTGGTATCCCGATATCGACGATACTGACGGAGCCGGTATAATCGGCACCCGGAAACAGGAACTGCCCCCGCTTGGGATGAGACAGCGAAACGGTCAGGTCAGCCGGTATCGCATGAGGGTCGACATCGCCGGTGTCGGCGTTCACGCCTGAGGGCAGGTCTATGGCGACCACGGCCAGTTCCGGATTATCCCGGCGGGTAGCGGCGACCCGGTCCAGGACATTGGCCGTCAAGCCGGATATAGGCCGCAGACTGCCGGTACCAAACAGGGCGTCCACGATAAGGTCGGATTCCAGCAGAAGCCGGTCGAAGACATCCAGTTGCGGGTCATCTTCAAAACTTATAATATCCAGACCGCCGGCCAGAGCCGACTTCAGCACCGGGTCTTCGGGCGAATGCCCGGCCGGCAGAAACACGGCGACGGAAGCGCCGGCTTGGCGCAGGTGAACAGCGGCCACCAGACCGTCACCGCCGTTGTTGCCCGGACCGGCCAGCACCAGGATTTTTCGGCCGGCGACCGGGTCGAACACTCGAACGATATCGCCGGCCACGGCGGCCCCGGCGCGGCGCATCAGATCATCGAGTGAAATGCCCGCCGCCACCGCCCGCTCTTCCAGCAGACGCATCTCGGCCGAAGTAACCAGCTTCATGGATTGAAGTGTAACAGCGGCATAACCGGTGGTCAATAGTCCTGCGGACAGTCTGCCCGGTCAGGCCGGAGAATCGCCCCACATCACCGCCCTCAGCTCCCGCACCCGTTCAGCGATGTCAGGGGCGCCGACCAGTTCGGTGACCATGGCCAGGGTGGGCACGCCGCGGCGCGCCAGCTCGGCGGCGTTGTGCCGGCCGATGCCGCCGATGGCCACCACCGGCACCGGTGACAGACGCAGGGCGTAATCGATGAGTTCCAGACCGCCGGGCCGGGTAGCATCGCGCTTGGTGGCCGTGGCGTACACCGGGCCGACACCGAGATAGTCAATGTCGCTCATGGCCAGCGCCCGGTCAACTTCAGCGGGACAGGTAACCGAATAGCCGATTATCTTGTCCCGGCCGAGCCGGACCCGGGCCACGGCCGGCGGCAGGTCGCTCTGTCCCAGGTGTAGCCCGCCGGCGCCAGCGGCCAGGGCCAGTTCCAGAGAGTCATTAACGATGAAGCAGGCGTTATGTAAACCGCTCAGCCGGGCGATTTCGGCGCATTCAGCCAGTTGGCGGTCAAAAGGAAATTCCTTTTCCCGGTACTGGATGATGCGGACACCGGCCTGGAGCAGAAGCTCCGCGGTGCGCACGTTGCCCCGCCCGGCGGAATGAGCCGAGGACAGAACGGCGTAGAGGTCGGTTACCGGCAAACGCACGGAGCGACTACCCCTGCTTTTCTCCGGAAACACGGGCAACGGTATCGTAGAACGCCCGCCAGAAGGGATCGACAATGGGGTGTTCCAGCGGTTTTTCCCGACCCCCGGTGGAGAGAATCATCCCCAGCTCCGGGGGGATGAGCTCCCCGACTACCGAAGCGGCGATGCCTTTGGCGGACAGGGCTGAGACTACCTCTGCCGCCTTGTGCTGTCGGCAGGTGATAATAAGCGTACCCTCGCTGATGGCGGCGTAGGGGTCGATGCCTAACAGGTCACAGATTTCCGGTACGCCTTCGGTAACGACGATATTGTCTTTGTCAATCCGGGCGCCGAGTCCGGCGGCTTGAGCCACCTCATAAAGACCGCCCCAGATGCCGCATTCGGTAGCATCGTGCATGGAACTGACGCCGTTGTCACGCACGCCAACCGAGACGGCGGTCATGGCGTCCTCGACCACCGACATTTTGTAGAAGATGTCTTCGGCGCGCCGGGCGAATTCCTGCCCGTATTTTTCAGCGATGATGTCCGGGAACATAGCGGCGAAGATGCCGCAGGCTTCGATGGCCGGGCCCTTGGTTATGATGACGACATCGCCGACCCGGGCGAAGCGCGGGGAGACGTACTCTTCCAGACTGCCGGTGCCGATCATGGTGGCACCGCCGACCATGGGGTAATGGCAACCTTCGTAGCGGGCGGTATGACCGGTGACGATGTTGATACCCATGGCCTCGCATTCCCGGTGCATCACCTGCCACATGGTTTCCAGTTGCTGTTTGGTTGTTTCCATGGGCAGATTGAGGTCAATGGACAAAAAACGCGGTTTGAGACCGCTGGTGGCTGAATCCGAGGCGATGATATGGATGGCGAACCAGGCCGCCCGCTCCAGGCCGTACTGGGGTACGATGAAAACCGGGTCGGTGGTGAAGGATACCGCCTGGCCGCCGACGTCGACGATGCCGACATCCACGCCATGCTTCGGCCCAACGAGAACCGCGTCGTCGTCAGCCCCCAGCCGGGGAAAAATAACCTCACGGAAAATATCGGGGGAAATCTTACCGATTTCCGGCAGTTCTGCGCCCATTCTCAAATCTCCTTCTTTCATACGCTACATGGGAGAGTACAGGGAGGCTCTGCCGGGAAACAAGAAGCCGAAAGCAACGAATGACTTCCGGCCGAATCCGATGCTACTTCCCTACGCTCGCATTACCGAGACCAGGTTCCAAGGGTCGTCCGAAAAGCTCCGGAACTCTCAGCCTGACAGCTCCCCCAGTAACGATATTCTATTATGCCGACATGATATCAGGCGGCAGGCAGGCGAGTCAAATGGCGTCGGGTCAGTAACGGAGCGAGGCCGCCATGTCCTCCAGGCCGGGCAGTTCCTCCGGCGTCAGGACGAAGACCTCGCCGTCATGGAGGAGCGTCTGGGCCACGGCGTATTCGACCAGGTCTACAGCTTCCGGGCCATCGCCCGGCAGTACCCGGCGGTTCTCCCGGTCAAGAACACCCCGGACGTCGGCATCAACGGCCAGGAAAAGGGCGGACACCCGCCCTTCCTCGGCTGACAGGGCAACCGGCGCGGCTCCGTTGACGGCCAGACCGGGGACCGAGCTTTCGACCCAGGCGGTGACCCTCTCCCGGCGGAGGCGGTCGAAATGGGCAGAGGCTGTATCCCAGGCCGCGGCACGCAGTTTTTCCGGGGTCATGCGGTCGGGATTTCCCTCCACGCCCTGCGGCAGGATATTGGGGTAACGACATTCACGGGCAAAGCGAGCGCGTATATTTTCAACCCCGGCCACCACCAGCGGCGCCCGCTCACCCGCCAGCAGTTTTTCCAGTTCCCGGCAGAGCTTCTGCAGGAACAAGGTGACGTGAGTGTCGTTGAAGTCACCCGGGTCGGCCTGGCCGTGGAAAACAGCCGGACCTTTGCCGACAGTATGATACTGCAGGGGTTTTTCCGAGTCATCGTGTCGGTTAGCCTCGGCGACATTGTGGACACCTTCGGGCAGGGGGATATCGCGGCCGGTCCGGCGGCGGCACTGGAACAGAGCGACGCTGTTCAGGCTCAGCGTTAGCAAATAGTAGATACCGTTGCTCTCCAGCGACGGCAGAAGCGGCCGAACGTGGAAACGCTCCCCGACGACAGCCATATCAGGCACGGCAAATGGCAGAGCGAAATAACGGAAAGATGACGGGGTGATGAAGCAGACCATACCCTCTTCCTGATAACGCCAGAAAAGGGCATCGTTGACGAACTTCCGCGGCTCGGCCAGCATTTCACGGGCTACCGGGGCTCTCAGACCGGCGGCGGTCAGCCGGGACTCCGCCTCATCGAGCAGGTGACGCCACCTGATGGGTTCGGCGTCGGTATCCCCGGCACGGTGGGTGGCCAGGTACAGCGACACCGCCGGTGTTTCGGTGTTTCGCAACAGCGACAACAGGTCTTCACGAAGTAACAGATTCATACCTATCCTCCTGTCAAAGGGGTTAAGTACATGATATAGTAAAATGCGGCGGGCTGAAACCCCCCGGCTGAAATTAAGTATAAATACGGATTCACAAGCCAGCTGAATGGTTCTATAATGATAACAGGCAGTTTGAAAAGAGCCGGGCTAACCCGGTGACTGCCGGCGTCGTTATTAAAGACACAGGTATTTCAATTAACGGGAGGAGAGAACATGACCAATCAAGAATCCGGCGGCGGACTGTTGTCCGGCCTGCTGACCGGTATCGCCATCGGCGTCGCCCTGGGTTTGCTCTATGCCCCCCGGCCGGGACGCGAGATGCGCGCCGAACTGAGAACCCGGGCTGAGGAAATGCGCGACCGCGCCGAGGACATGGGCGAAGACATCAGGGATCGCGTGGAAGAATTCAGCTACGATATGAGCAGTCGTCTGCGGCAGGCAGTCAATGACGCCAAAGTCTGCCGTGACCAGTATACCGGAAAGGAGGTTGTACGATGAGCAACAACGACACCATGGGAGGCGTGGTTCTGGGAATCATTGCCGGCGCCGCCATCGGTCTGGGTATCGGACTGTTGTACGCGCCCCAGTCCGGAAGGCGGACCCGCCGCAACCTCCAGCGACAAGCCCGCGGGTTCCGTGAACGCGCCGAACACGTCGGTGAACAGGTGCGTGAACGCGCCGAAGAAACCGGCAAGGCGGTCAAGAAAAGTGCCGACAAGTACCGGCACGACATGCTGGCCAAGCTGGACTGAAGACGGAACTTATTGTTCCGAGGCGGTAAGCCGTACCAGATAACCGGCAATAAAGGGCGACCGGAAGTTTTTCAGACCGGCCCGGGTATAGACCGCCGGAGGGATGCCGAGGTCGCCCAACCACAGCTCACCGGTCAGGCGCGGCAACAGCCCGGTTTTAGGCCAGGCCAGCGTCAGCGTGGTTTGAGGCCGGACGTATTCACCCGGTGTCAGACCGGAATCGGCATCGACACCGGAGGGTACGTCCAGGGAGATTATCCGGCTGTTGCCGGCGTTCAGCCACCGGATGAGTTCGGCTGACCGGCCGGACGGCGCCCCCAGCAGGCTGTAACCGATGAGGGCGTCGAGAACTATATCCGCTTCACCAGTTTCCGGTGAGACAGGGTCGACTTCCCGGCCGCCGGCCAGTTCCAGCAGAGACAGCTGGCGGCCGGTGACTTCCGACAGACCATCCCGGTCACCCAAAGTGTAATCCACAGCCAGGCCGTGGTTGGCCAAGTGGCGGCCGGCGCACAGTCCGCCACCGCCGTTGCCGCCGGTACCGGCCAGCACCAGCACCCGGGAGCCGTTCCGGCTTTCGCCCAGAAGCGTCAGCGTCAGCTCCGCCAGGTTGCGTCCGGCGTTTTCCATCATCTGGTAGAGGTTAGGCCCGGTTTCCTGAACCGCCAGCCGGTCTATCTCCCGCATGACCGGGACGGTGATGGGGGTTATTGCCTGGCCTTCGGCGGTGGTGAATTTCAAAGCCATAAGCCGTTTCTCCGTTATCGTCCCGACCATTTTATCACAACGGAGAACGAGAATTGGGGGATATCCGTCAGCTGAAGTATAATCGGTACCATGAACCGAAATCACCGCCCGACCGAAAAAGAGCGTCTGAAAGCCATGTTCGCCGGCCGTCCCCGTTTACAGCGGGAAGCGGTCACCATCCTGGTGATGATAGATATGTACTGCGGGTACCATCACCGGTCGCCGGAGCGCTGTGAGGACTGCCGGGAACTGGGCGAATATGCCCTGCAACGGCTGGACAGATGTCCCTTCGGCGAGGGCAAAACCGTGTGCGCGTTATGTCCGGTACACTGCTACAAACCGGAACCGCGACAAAGAGTGCGGGAAGTGATGCGGTATGCCGGCCCCCGGATGACGCTCCGTCATCCTTTGATGGCCGTCACCCATGTCATCGACCGGCGGCGCAAACAGCCGCTGAAAGACGGCAGAAAGAGCTAGAGCCGGCCTTCGGCCTGCCGGGACTGACCGTCCCGGATGAAGGAAATACGCACCCTGGCCCCCTGTTGCAGACCGGACAGAGCGCGGGTGAGGTCGGCGGAATTGCCGATGCTGACGGCGTCGATGGCGGTAATGACATCACCCGGTTTCAGCCCGGCCAGCGCCGCCGGCTGTCCGGCACGAACCGCGCCGACGAAAGCCCCCGGCTGACCGGTGTGTTTCTCCCCGTCGGCCACCGAAGCACCGAAACGGGGGGCGGCTGACCGGGCCTGGGCGATATGATATTCCAATTGACGACGATCGAAGCCGATGACCAGGTGGCCGTCGATGTCGGTCACCGGCACCGCCATCTGACCGGTGCGGGCCACCAGATCACGGGCGGCGTCCTGGTCACGGGCAACGTCGATTTCGGTGAAGGGAACGCCCTGCTGTGAAAGGAACCCTTTCACGGTATGACAGTGCGGTCAGGTCTGTGTGGTATAGACGGTTACTTTCATCCGGCAGAAACCTCCGTACCAGTTCAGTATAACGCAAAACCGGCAGACGTCAAAAAAGACCGCTATCCGGCGGGGCGGTTAGCCGCCTTCGTTATCGGATGACGGCAAAACCACCGGTGTTTCCCCCCTCACCGCTACCGCTGCCGTTCAGAGTGACCGTACCTAAGACGCCGAACATGTCACGTCCGGTGACCGCCCCCAGCGGCGCCAGCTTTTCCGGTACCAGTTACAGGTACTGCCTACCGGTCATCGATGGGTTCCTCCTCGCCCAGGTCGGTAGCGCAGGACGGCGATTCCGGCGGCAGTTCCGGCTGAGGCGGCCGTTTCAACGAGGCGATGACCGAGATACCCAGCACCACGAAGATGACGGCCAGTGAGAGGAAGGTCGGCATGTGATAGACGCCGGAAATGAGCATCTTGAAACCCAGGAACACCAGGATGATGGCCAGGCCGTAATGGAGATAGTAAAGCCGGTCGGCGAATCCCTCCAGGGCGAAATAGATGGAACGCAGGCCCATGATGGCGAACATGTTGGAGGTAAAGACGATGAACGGATCGGTGGTGATAGACAGCACCGCGGGGATGGAGTCGACGGCGAAGATGATGTCGGTGGTTTCCACCGCCACCAGCACCGCCAGCAGAGGCGTGGCTACCCGGCGGCCGTTTTCAACGGTGAAGAAATTGCCGCCGTCATACTGTTGACTCATCGGCAGAAAGCGCCGCACCAGTTTCAACACCGGATTGGCTTCAGGATGAGGATCCTCTTCTTTTTTCATCCCCATGCGGACGCCGGTAAACACTAAAAAGGCGCCGAAAATGTAGATTATCCAGTGGAAGGCGTTGATGAGGGCGATGCCGCCGAAGATGAAGCCGGCCCGCATCAGGATAGCGCCGACGATGCCCCAGAACAATACCCGGTGGCGATACTCCCGCGGCACGCAGAAGTAAGTGAACAGCATCAGAAAGACGAAGAGGTTATCGACCGAGAGTGATTCCTCCACCACATAGGCGGCGAAATAGTCGGTGGCGTGCTCCCAGCCGCTGAAAACGCCGATGCCCAGGCCGAATACAATAGCCAGACTGATCCATACCACCACCCAGCCGATAGCTTCTTTGAACTTGAGGACGTGGGCGTGACGATGAAAAACGAACAGGTCCAGCGCCAGCATGGTGACCAGAAAGGCGTTGAAAAGAATCCAGGGCCAGATGCCGATGTCCATGAGTTATCCTTCTACCGCCGGGATTTCGCAGATTCGCCGGCGGCGAAATTATTCGGTCGACAAAGGTAGAGTATAACTCAGGCATCAACAAAAAATAAAACGCCGCGATAAACCGAAATTAAAGCTCCAGCACCTGTTCCAGATCAACCGGGGCGGTCACCGGCGGATAGCAGGTGAAACTGCGGCAGACCCAGGCTGTCGGCTGGCCGGCGGTCTGTCCGCGTCCCTGGAACAGGGGCAGGGAGGCGATACCCTCGCTGTCGCCCGCATCCAGCCCGGCCAGCACTGTGTTGGGACGGAAAGCGCGGCCGACTACGGCGACTAGCCGGCGGGAAGCGTCATCCGCGGCGGGGCCGATGACGGCCACTTCCTGCTGGGGGCCGAGGTAGAAGTCCAGCGCGCCCAGCCACAGACCGAAGCCGAGCGGATAGCGGCCCATGAAAGAGCTTACGCCTTTAAGGGCCCGACCGGCCGTCTGCCAGTAGCTTCGCTCATCGGCCAGGCGCGACAGCCTGAGCAAGGCCAGCGAAGCTACCGAAGCCCCTGACGGCACGGCGCCATCCTGAAAATTGCGGGGTCGCTGGAACAGTTGGCCGGCATCGGCCGGCGTGTCATAGAAAACACCTTCGTCTTCGTCCCAGAACAGTTCGACCATGGCCGCCCCCAGCGCCATCGCCTGCCTCAGCCAGCGCGGTGTCAGCGTGGCCTTATGGAGAGCCAGCAGGCTTTCGGTCAACAGGGCATAATCCTCCAGGAAACCTTCAGCCACCGAAACGGTATGGCGCAAGCGGCCGGAATCGAGCAGATTATCCAGCAGAAAAGCGGCGTTGGCTTCGGCGGCGGCCAGGTAGTCCGGCCGGTCGAGGGCAACACCGGCTGAGGCCAGCGCTAACTGGGTCATGGCGTTCCAGGAAACCAGTATCTTGGTATCGGTGCCCGGCGGCACCCGTTTCCGACGCTCAGCCAGCAGTCTGGCCCGGTCGGCGCTGACCCCGGCTGAGGCTTCGACGCTGAATTCACCGGTCAGGTGCAGGATATTGCGACCCTCGAAGTTTCCGGCTTGGGTGACACCGTAACGGCGGCCGAAAATCTCGGCTGACTCCCGGCCCAGCACTGACTCGATTTCATCCGGCGTCCAGATATAATAACGGCCTTCTTCGCCCTCGGAATCAGCGTCCTGGGCGCTGTAAAAGCCGCTGGTGGCGGGGTCGGTCATCTCTTCCAGCACATAGTCCAGTATATCCTCAGTCACCAGCCGGTACTGCGCTTTACCGGTAATCTGAAAAGCGTGCAGATAGACCCGGGCCAGCAGGGCGTTGTCGTAGAGCATTTTTTCGAAGTGCGGCACCTGCCAGGCGTCGTCCACGGAATAGCGATGAAAGCCGCCGCCCAGGTGGTCATACATACCGCCCCGATACATGGCCTCCAGCGTTTTCTCTACCATTTCCAGCGCCCGGGCCGAGGAAGTCCGGTAATGGTAGCGGAGCAGAAAGTCCAGCACCAGCGGCTGGGGGAACTTGGGCGCGCCGCCGAACCCGGCATGGTTTTCGTCGAAGTCCCGCGTCAGGGCCTGGAAGGCCCGGTCCAGCAGTTCCACCGTCAGCGAGCTCTCTCCGGCATCCCCGACGGGCTTATCGGCCACCGCTGTCACTAGCCGGGTGGCGGTGGCGGCCACTTCATCGGGACGTTCACGATACGCCTCGGCCACCGCCTCCAGAATCCGGGTGAAGGCCGGCAGACCGTGACGGTCTTCCGGCGGGTAATAGGTACCGCCGTAGAAAGGTTTGCCGTCGGGCGTCAGAAATACCGTCATCGGCCAGCCGCCGTGACCGGTCATGGCCTGAACCGCCGCCATATAGATGCTGTCGATGTCCGGGCGTTCTTCCCGGTCCACCTTGATATTGATGAAATGGCGGTTCATGACTGCGGCGGTGGCCTCGTCTTCAAAGCTTTCATGAGCCATGACGTGACACCAGTGACAGGCGGAGTAACCGACGCTCAGCAGTATCGGCTTGTTTTCCTTTTTGGCCCGTGCCAGCGCCTCATCGGCCCAGGGGTACCACTCCACCGGATTGTCGGCATGCTGACGCAGATACGGACTGACGGCGTCTTTCAGATGGTTAGCCATGTTCGCCTCCGGGTGTTGTCTTCTGATTCCAGTGTATCGCACCCGGCCACCACCGCCAACCCCTCCGGTTTGTGAGGCGGGTACCGACCGGTTATAATCAATCCTGATGAAACTAGCCTGGTATTACCCTCTGGTACGCCTGACCTTCCGCATCATGTCCCTGTTCACCCGGGTAGAGGTGACCGGCCGGGAAAACATGCCCGACGGTGTACCGCTGGTGATATGCGCCAATCATATCAGCTCGTTCGACCCGCCCCTGCTGGGACTGCACCTGCCACGCTACGGCGTCTATTTCCTGGCCAAAAAGGAGCTGTTCAAGAACCGCGTCTTCGGCACTATCCTGAAAGGCTCCGGGGCCATCCCGCTGAACCGTGACGGCGCTTCCGGCGCTTCCTTCAAGACCGCCGCCCGTGTCATCAAACATAAGGGCGCCATCATCATCTTCCCCGAAGGCAAGCGCAACCCGGCGGGGACACTGACACCGGCCATGCCGGGGGCCGGTTACCTGGCCGCCGCCTTCCGCACCCGGGTGGTGCCGGTAGCCATCACCGGCACCGAGACCATCCGCGGCAAATGGTGGTTCCTCAAGCGGCACCGGGTTAAAATCACCATCGGCCGGCCATTCGTAATCACCGGCGACGGTAAAAAGCCGGACAGGGACGACCTGACCGCCTACGGCGACCGCATCATGCGGGCTATTGCCGAACTCCTGCCGGAAGACTACCGCGGCGTGTACGGGAAAACGGAATCATGAAGATAGAAAGAGCGCCCGACCTGGGCTTCTGCTTCGGCGTCAAGCGCGCCCTGGCTACCCTGGAAGAGGTGGCCCGGGAAAAAGGCGGCATCGAAACGCTGGGGGCGCTGGTCCACAACCAGCAGGTAATGTCCCGGCTGGAAAGCCTGGGTGTCCGGGTAGTCAAGGATATTTCGGAAATCACCGGAGACACCGTGGTCATCAGCTCTCACGGCATCGGGCCTAAAGTGCTGGAAGCAATCGAGTCCCGCGGCATCGAGGTTGTGGATACCACCTGCCCGTTCGTTCAGCGGGCCCAGAAGGCGGCGCGCCGCCTGGCCGAGGCCGGTTTTTTCACTCTGATATACGGCGACGTCAACCACCCGGAGGTCAAGGGCATCCTGGGCTGGGCGGAGGGCCGGGGCATGGCCACGCTGTCGCTGGAAGAACTGAACCAATGCGAACTGCCCCGCCATGTCGGTCTGCTGTCGCAGACGACCCAGGTGCCGGCCAGCTTCATCCGCTTCGCCCAGTCAGCCATGGAAAAGACGCTGGTCAAGGACGCCGAACTGCGGGTAGTGGATACCGTCTGCCATGATATCCGGCGCCGCCAGTCAGCTACCCTGTCGCTGGCCGGAAGGGCCGACCTGATGCTGGTCATCGGCGGCCATCACAGCGCCAATACCCGCCACCTGGTGGAGCTGTGCCGACCGGTGACCGAAACCCACCTGGTGGAAACCGCCGAAGAACTGGACCCGGCCTGGCTGGCCGGACATAACCTGGTCGGCGTTACCGCCGGGGCCTCCACCGCCCCGGACACCATCGACCGGGTGGTGGCACGGCTGGAAGGCGCGGGCGCGGAAAACTGAGGCCGGCACGCCGGTCCGGGAGAAAGGGAAAGAAAGCATGGCCGCAAACATCCTGAAACTCATCGGCAATACGCCAGTCGTCCGCATCAACCGCCTCAATCCCAACCCGGCGGTGACCATATACGCCAAACTGGAAGGCCAGAACCCGACCGGCAGTATCAAGGACCGCATCGCCCTGAGCATGATAGAACAGGCGGAGAAGGCCGGACAGCTGGTGAAAGGCAAGACCATCCTGGAGCCGACTTCGGGCAACACCGGCGTCGCCCTGGCCATGATCGGCATCGTCAAGGACTACGATGTGGAAATAGTGATGAGTGACGCCGTTTCGCTGGAACGCCGCCAGATGATACAGGCCTTCGGGGCCCGGGTCACCCTGACCGACGGCCGTCTGGGCACCGACGGCGCCATTACCAGAGCCCGCGAACTCATCAAGGCCGAACCCGAACGCTACTTCATGCCGGACCAGTTTTCCAACGAATACAACAAGATGGCGCATTACCGCACCACCGGGGAAGAGATATGGCGCCAGACCGGCGGCAAGGTGGATTACTTCGTGTCCTCACTGGGGACTTCGGGCACCATCATGGGTGTCGGCAAGGTACTGAGGGAACGCAATCCGGCGGTCAAAATCGTCAGCGCCCATCCCGTCCGGGGACATTACATCCAGGGACTCAAGAACATGGAGGAGGCCATCGTCCCGGCCATCTACGACCCGTCACAGATAGACACTACCATCATGGTGGAGACCGAGGAGGCCTGGGAAACGGCCCGGCAAATAGTGCGCCAGGAGGGGATTTTCGTCGGCATGAGTTCCGGCGCCGCCATGTACGCCGCGGCGCAAGTGGCCCGGGAAATCGATACCGGCACCATCGTGGTCATCTTCCCCGACCGGGGAGAAAAGTACCTGAGTACGGGGCTGTTCCAATCCCGGTAGAATAACCACCCACAGGCAACCCTTAATTTTCCGAAAAACCCGTTCCGAAGCCTTTTTATTCCCATTTTATGGTACACTGATGCGAAAATAGACAAAACGAGGGTGGAAAATGAAAATTGTAACCGACAGCGGAACGGATACCGGGTTATCGCCGGCACAACTCGAAGAGCTGAACATCACCGTCGTGCCGCTGGTGGTATCACTTGAGGGCAAGAGCTATTTCGAAGGCGTCAATATCACTCCGGAGGAGTTTTATCCGTTATTGACTCAAGCGAAACGGATGCCCATCACCTCTCAACCTTCGGTCGGCACCTTCGCCGAAGAGTATAAACGCATCGCGGCCGACGACCCCGAAATCCTGTCGATACACATGTCTTCCGGTTTGAGCGGCACCTATAACGCCGCCGTAGCCGCCGCCGAACTGGTACCGGAAGCCAGCATCACCCATGTCGACACTAAGACCCTGTCCGCCGCCGCCGGCTGGCAGGTCAAAGCCGCCGCCGCGGCCGCCAAAACCGGCTGGGCCAAAGACAGAATTCTGGACTTGATGAAACGAATCGGTTCAGCGAGCGACAGCATCTATACTCTCAAGGAGCTGAAGTACCTGATTCACGGCGGACGCATCAGCCACCTGACCGGAACGATAGCTTCATTACTGGACATCAAGCCGCTTATCGGCGTGGAAAAGAAGGGCGGCACCTATGTCCAGCTGGGCCGGGTGCGCACCTTCAATAAAGCCCTGGAAGGCCTGGTTGACCTGATAGCCCGCCAGCATCCCAAAGGCAGTTCCCTGCGGATTCAGGTGCTTCATTCGTTCAACCCCGAAGGCGCGGCCACTTTGCGCGAAATGGCTGACGCGCGGTTCGACTGCAACTGGTTGCCGCTGGGGCCGCTGTCGCTGGTGCTGGGCGCTCATACCGGCCCCAGCATGGTGGGGGTTGCCTACGCGCCGGCTGAGGTTTTTAATGAGATACCGGCAGGGGCGGGTATTTAACCTGCTGAAGATGGTTTTGTTCCGGGGATAGGGCGAAATCACGGCAGTTCCATATTTTGGACTGGACACCGGAGCATGAACGACTACTTTTTTCAAAGGGAAGAAAACCCTGAACTGTAGCTCAAATTAAAGAGGAGGAGGGAAAGCTTTGCTTTCCCTCCTCCTCTTCTTTAATGAATATATGCCAGACCTCTAATATCAGTGTCTGACCAGTCCTCCGTCTACAGCAAGAGTTTGACCAGTTACAAAAGAGCCTTCATCGGTGACAAAAAACAAAAGCGCTCCTACCAGGTCTTCAGGCTTCTGTTGCCGTTTGATTGCCTGTTGGGGAATAATCACGTCAAAGGATCCTGCCAAGGATCCTTTCAGGACGGTGTCGGTTGCGGTTAAACCAGGAGCTATAGCATTGACGGTAATACCATACTCACCTAATTCACTTGCAAGAGTCCTGGTAAAGCCGATAACTCCCGCTTTTGTTGTAATATAGTGAGCCAAACCCGGTGTACCCATGAAAACAGTCCCCGAAGAAATGTTTACTATACGACCGTATTTTTGGGTTTTCATTTGTGGAAGTACGGCTTTCGTTGCCAGGAAATTACCGTCCAAATTAACTGCCAAAACCTTTTTCCATTCAGCAAAAGTCATTGCTTCAAATGGAGTAGTGGGATATATACCGGCGTTGTTGACGAGAATATCGATTCTTCCGAATTTTTCGATAGCATCCTTGGCCATTTTCTGTGTAGATTCTTCATTGGTCACATCTACTTTTAAGCCTAGCGCCTCACTTCCAGCCTCCCTAACAAGTTTCGACGTTTCACTGCCATCAGAAATATCAGCTACAACCAACTTGGCCCCTTCTTTAGCCAAACCAACACTATAAGCCCTGCCTATGCCAGTTGCTCCCCCGGTCACGATAGCTACCTTGCCTTCTAATCTTCCCATTTGTGCCTCCTTTGAACTACAAAAATTTAGTCCTAGTACTTATGATATAGGCTACACCCAAATATAAGCCTTGTCAACAGGTGTCAAGGTATGAAAAGCCCCCTACCCTGTTTCACGTATGGGAGGGCTCTGCCGGAGAATATCGATAAAACCAGCGTAATGCACTAATTCTGTCTTAAGCCGACAAGCTGAGAAATTTGTAGTATTTACTGGCTCAATGATCACGCCTCAAATGCCACTCAAGCCGCATCGTCCGATTAAAACTTGATTTGCCAATATCTTGATCTGCCCTCATCCTCAACACCAGTGGATTATAACTAAATTAAATTATTTAATCTCACGTCGAAATTACAACTATAAAGCTGACTTTTAATCTTATAATATATTTTGTTTAGATTTCAGGAATTTTGATATCAAGAGATTCTTCAATCTCATTTCTGAATCGCGACGCATCTTGAAGCATATTCTGCGTAGGTGGTATTGAATTTGATAGTCCCATAAGACTTCCTGACGCTTTGATAATCCTATTTTTTGGTAAAACCAAACCAAAGCGCTCGAAAAGTGCATAATAACGAAGAGTCACAGCCGTGGATCGCAAACGAGCAGAAAGTTTGCGCAAATTATCAGCTGCATCTTGGATCTGCTCTTTCCGCTCCGAGGACAGAGATTCACTTGGTTGCGAAGGGTTTAAATACTCGCGAGCATAAATGACGAGCGATTCAGAAATCTCTTCAATCGTTCTCGCTTGAATCCTTATACGCTCTACAAATAAGACTAGTATAATTTGCCCAAGAAGAAACACCGACACACCTACAGTTACCGTTAAGAGTGCAGTTTCAAGTGACATCATCTTGTCCCCCTAGAAGATTGCACAAGTAGCTTTAGTTAGGATATCTTTACAATTCCCCGCTGGAAATACCAAAGAACCGGTCGAAGAAACGCATCAATTTATTCAAAACACTTTCGCGCATCTTTGAGCGCTCCCCACCTGGTGAGAAACGTGATACAGGCGGTAAAACCTTTGCCAGCGCAGTGCCTGTCGTCGCGACACTGCCGTTCCGAAAAGCGTTGCGGACGAACTTATAGGTTTCTTCTCGATTAAGACTTTCGTGCTTGATAATCTCGTCAAGCTCCTCAATTCGCTTCTCTTCCACATACTTCTGCCAGTCTTCATCAACAACTGAATGGCTATCGAGGGTAGTGATAAAATGGTTGATGAGATCCTTTTTGTTGCGAAGCTCAACGCTAGAGTCGATTGCCTTGTTGATATCGATAAGAAGTTCACGATTCTTTACATGGTCCTCATGGTATTTTTCGATAAGGCTTAAAATATAATCTATATTGATTTCGACCTGCTTAATTAACTCCATTTCAAACACGATATCGTCATTGATGTTTTCTTTGGCAGTTTCATCTTCACGGCGAAATTCGTTATAGAGGTCAATATAAATGCTGTGATAATCTTGAACATCACGTTCAGTCAATATTTCGTTGCCGGTAAACTCATCAAAGGTGACCAGGATATTTCTAACCCGTAAAATCCCGCTATATAGCCTGATGAAATCCTTTTGGTCTTGCTCGCCAAGAATTCGCTCACCTATCGGGAATCTATCCTGAAGTTCTGCTATCAGACTGACATACCCCCGGACCTGCTTATCTCCATCGGTATAGCCATTGTAGTAATCATCGTACGATTTTAAGAGGACAATCCCGCTGGCTTCTTTATCACCGAAAAGGCCAATGGATTCATTAGTAGCTTTTTCCAGGTTGCGAAAGCAAACGATGTTACCGAATGTCTTGACCGTATTCAGAATGCGGTTGGTGCGTGAGTACGCCTGTAATAAACCATGCAAACGCAGATTCTTATCCACCCACAAGGTATTGAGCGTGGTTGCGTCAAAGCCGGTTAGGAACATATTCACCACCAGGAGAATATCCACTTCCCGGTTTTTCACCCGTTCACTCACATCTTTATAGTAATTCTGGAATTTATCCGAAGAAGTATCGTAAGACGTGCCAAACATGGCGTTGTAATCTTTGATAGCACTTTCCAGAAAATCCCTCGAACTGGCATCCAATCCACTGGTATCCTCGGAGTTTTCATCTATCATTCCATCGGCATCTTCATCATTAACACCGAAACTGTATATCAGCGCTATTTTGAGCTTTTTATCACTTGGGGCGTCCGCCAATTGTTTTTTAAATTCAGCGTAGTATTTTTTAGCCGTGTCTATTGAGGAGACGGCGAAAATCGAGTTGAATCCTGCGAGTCTGCGGTCCTTGAGCTTGTAAAAGCTGTTTCTTTTAGTTTTCTGGTCAAAATGATCCCGGATATATTGAACGATATTCGATAAACGCTCCGGCGCGGCCAGGGCTGACTCCCGGTCAATATCGCGTACCTGTTTATCTTCGATATCTTCCGCTTCACGCACCGTGGAAACATAATCAACCTTAAACGGTAATACGTTCTTATCGGCGATAGCATCCACAATTGTATACGTATGCAATTTCTCACCGAAGGCTTGTTCTGTGGTCTTCAAATCAGGACGTCCGCCTGAAGCGGCGTTCACGGCAAAAATCGGAGTGCCGGTGAAACCGAATATGTGGTAGCTCTTGAAGGCTTTGGTAATGGCGGCCCGCATTTCACCGAACTGGGAGCGGTGGCATTCGTCGAAAATCAGCACCGTATGACCGCTAAAAATGGTGTGACCTTTATTACGCCCGATAAACCGGTCCAGCTTTTGAATTGTTGTGATAATGATACGCGCATTGGCGTCTTCCAATTGGCGCCTTAATATCGCTGTGCTGGTGTTGCTGTTGGCTGCGCCTTTTTGGAATTTATCGTACTCCCGCATGGTCTGGTAATCGAGGTCTTTGCGGTCAACCACGAAAAGCACCTTGTCAACGTACGGCAGTTTGCTGGTGAGCTGGGCTGTCTTGAAACTGGTCAGGGTTTTGCCTGAGCCGGTAGTATGCCAGATATAACCACCGGCTTCTCTGGTTCCCAGCTTTTTATAGTTGGTGCTGACTTCGATTCTATTGAGTATTCTTTCTGTCGCCGCTATCTGATAGGGGCGCATCACCAGAAGCTGTTTGTCACTGGTAAAAACACAGTACCGGGTAAGAATATTCAACAGGGTATGTTTGGCGAAAAAGGTTTTGGCGAAATCTACCAGGTCGGTGATAGGCTTATTAGTAGAATCCGCCCACCAGCTGGTGAATTCGAAACTGTTGCTGGAGCGTTTTCCCTTTTTGACAGCGCCTTCGACAGATTCCTTGATATGTTCGTTGCGGGTAGTATTGCTGTAGTACTTGGTATGTGTGCCGTTGGTGATGATAAATATTTGCACATATTCAAATAACCCCGAACTCGCCCAGAAGCTTTCACGCAGATAGCGATTGATCTGGTTAAAGGCCTCTTGAATGGCTACACCGCGCCTTTTTAGCTCGATATGTACCAGCGGTAGGCCGTTGACCAGCACCGTTACATCATATCGGTTCGGGCGCTGACCATCTTCACTGGCATACTGATTGATAACCTGCAAACAGTTATCATGAATCTTGTCCTTACGGAGCAGATAGATGTTTTTGACCGTTCCGTCATCCCGTTTCAGGTTTTTAATAAAGTCTTCTTGAATAGTGGCTGTTTTTTCAGTGATACTTTGATTGGGATTGGCTATTTCACTGGTAAAAAATCGCTCCCATTCGATATCGGTAAAGGCGAATT
The DNA here is from genome assembly GCA_000143165.1 of Dehalogenimonas lykanthroporepellens BL-DC-9. Taxonomy (NCBI): domain Bacteria; kingdom Bacillati; phylum Chloroflexota; class Dehalococcoidia; order Dehalococcoidales; family Dehalococcoidaceae; genus Dehalogenimonas; species Dehalogenimonas lykanthroporepellens. The sequence continues at coordinate 221,560 of CP002084.1, read as the reverse complement.
CATTCAGTTTTTCCAGTTGTTTCCGTAGATTGGTAATCAAATCGGACTCGGAAGTGATGTGTAAGTACTCGTACGCCTGGGACTGCAACTGGGCGATGAACGCGTTTTCCAGTTCCGCTTCGCTTTGATATGACTTCTCCGTGCGATAAGCTATGTACTCCGCAACTACTGTACTTTGTGGGTTTTCCGTTACTATTTGGTACCGGCTACTTTCTGTCATGCTAATTCCCTAATGGTTTGAAGGTAAGCAGTTTCTCCCTATAGTACTCGTATTGTTTGCGACGGGCATTGAGTTCTGCCGGTAAGCCGACAGAAATATCATTCACCAACGCGTCGAATTTATCGAGAATGGAAACAATGCGTTCTTGTTCGGCGCTAGGCGGGATGGGGATCTTTATTTTTGCTAAATCGCTACCGGACACATCAATCACTTTAGTGCCTTTTGCATATTTTCGCTTTTGTTCGGAAAAGCTTGTTGTTTGAAAGTAATAGGATAGATATTTGGGGTTCTCATGATGTTTTAAAATTGTCGCATGTCCGCCTGTGACAATCTCATCCTCGCCAAGCCAAGCGACCGCCTTGCAGACATCATCAATATTTTCACTAGTACTAGTGATCACCAAATCACCTTTATTGACCTTCTTCAAAATGTTGGCTAATTCTGGTGATACAAACGACTTTGTTGCATTGGTTGAAGTTCCATAATACGTGTAAACCTGGCCATAGTGAATGCAGCCAACTCCTTCTTCAACAAAATCCTTTTTTTGCAAACCGTTTCCTCTAATAAGAGTCCCGACCTCCCCCAACGTCTTCCACTCGACGTCATCCCCAAACGTCAGCAACTCCTCCCGATAATACTCATACTGCTTCTTTCGGGCCTCCAGCTCCGCCTCCAGCTCCGCCTCCAGCGTGGTGAAGGTGTCGAGGATTTTTACAATTTCTTCCTGGATGGGAAGAGGGGGGACGGGGAACTTATATTTTTTAAATTTACCCATATCAACAGACGCAAAGCCTGAAATATTGGTATTATTTCTGCACCATTCCCCCAATAAAAAGCAATAGTAGTAAACAAATTTTGGATTAAGACAATCCAAGCGATTTACTTTTCTGGTAAGAAAAGTAAATTGCTGATTCGCTAACGAATCAGCAATTATCAGGGCATGTTCACCTATGGTGGCAGTAGTAGCCATGATAATGGAATACGCGGGATACAATTTGCCCTTTACAGCTTTCTCAGTAATATGCTGTATGGAGTCAGACAGTATACGTCCATTTTTTCTAATATCTTCCATTCTAAACCAAGGTAACGTACCGTTTTTCCAATATTCCAAACTATTCTTTGATGGTGTGTAGCCATTTTTAATCTCAAATAAATCATGTAATTCAAAATACTCCACCCCATCAGGGCAAAGCTCGGCGGTTAGTTTTTCAATTGTGTTCATGGATTCATTCATCATATTTTTTGAACACACTGTTGGACATTAATCTCCCTGACACCAATAGGAAATGTTACTTTGTAGGCATGCGCGTATCCCAAATCACTTCTGTATGCGCATAGTTTTTCATTATCCATATCTTCAGTCCGTGAATTACTTTTCTTGGCTTCAATAACTACATAATTATTTTCTGTGCCCCTATGATGGATAATGATGTCCGGATAAACAGAAACTGCATCAGTATCATCGGATTGTATATCCTTAATAAAAGTACTCAATTTTTTACCATCCAGGCCATTTCGATTGTATTCACAATCTACATTCCACTCAGGAAATTCTACTTGCAAATATTCGGCCAGCTTATGAGTAATGCTTCGTTCATTCGCTTCCACGCTCAGTAGGTGATTATCTCTTGCCAATAATTGCCTATAAGCTTTCTGTATCTTCATGGTTGGATTAGCGCTCATATCAATCACCTTCAATATCCGCAACGATTTCATCAATGGCTTTGCGTAATTCATTCTGCCTTGCGACTATTCCGGCAATTTCGGCATTGAGCTTTTGGATGTCGATGGCCTCACGGGTATCCTTTTGTGCCACATAGCTTGATACAGCGATATTGCAAGCGTTTTCTTCGATGGCTTTGTTATCCACCAGCTTGGCGAAATATTCCACGTCGGTACGATTCGTGAATGCTTCAAGTATTTTCGCTAGGTTATCTTCGGTCAGTTTATTTTTATTGCCTCCGCGCACGAACTCTGTTGAAGCATCGATGAACAAGGTTTTATTGTCTTTTTTACTCTTCTTCAGCACGATGATGCAGGTGGCGATGGTAACGCCAAAGAAAAGGTCAGGCGGTAGCTGTATAACCGTATCTATGTAATTGTTGTCTATCAGGTATTTGCGAATCTTTTGTTCCGCGCCGCCACGATAAAGCACTCCGGGAAACTCAACAATGGCCGCCGTGCCGCTGGTTGAAAGCCAGGAAAGCATATGCATGGTGAAAGCAAGGTCAGCTTTGCTTTTTGGCGCCAATACGCCAGCAGGTGAAAAACGGGGGTCATTTATCAGAAGGGGATTGCTGTCCCCTTCCCATTTAGTTGAATAAGGTGGATTCGAAACAATAGCATCAAACGGCTCATCATCCCAATGCTTGGGATCAGTCAGCGTGTCACCGTGAGCGATTTCAAAATGATTATAGTTGATGTCATGTAAAAACATATTTATACGGCAGAGGTTGTATGTGGTGATATTAATCTCTTGTCCGAAGAAACCTATTCTGACATTTTCCTTGCCAAGAATTTTGGCGAATTTCAGAAGAAGCGAGCCGGAACCGCAGGCCGGGTCATATACTTTGTTGACTTCTTTTTTCCCGACCGTCGCCAGGCGGGCAAGCAGTTCGCTCACTTCCTGAGGCGTAAAGAATTCACCCCCGGATTTGCCGGCATTGGAAGCGTACATGGTCATCAGAAACTCATAAGCATCACCGAAGGCGTCGATGGTATTATCTGAATAATTACCCAGTCGCAATTCGCCGATTGCCTCTATCAGCCTGGTCAGCTTTTGGTTTCTTTTCTCTACCGTATTGCCCAGTTTGCTGGAATTTACATCAAGGTCATCGAAAAGTCCTTTAAGATCATCTTCGCTGTCCGCCCCTTTGGCTGAGTTTTCGATATTACGAAAGACAGTAGCCAGGGTCTCATTGAGGTTGGCATCAAGACGTGCCTTGCCACAAACATTAACGAATAATTCACTCGGCAGAATATAGAAGCCCTTTTCTTTAACCGTATCCGCCCGACCAAACTCAGCTTGTTCATCCGGGAGTCTAGTGTAGTCGAAGTCTTGATTGCCGCTACGCCGCTCTTCTCTGTTGAGATAGCTGGTTAGATTTTCGCTGATGAATCGATAAAACAGCATTCCCAGGACATACTGCTTGAAATCCCAACCATCCACACTTCCGCGCATATCATTGGCGATTTGCCAGATAGTGCGATGTAATGCCGCGCGTTCCTGCTCTTTGGTTGAGTTGTGATTTGTCATTGACCTCTCCACGTTAAACAGAGTCCATTGTATTTCATTTTACCTTATAAAGAAACCATTTTTTGTCAAGAACCGGACAATTCAATTAAATCAATTGATACAGGCTACTGGTAAGCTCGTTCCAAGAATTACATTATTTATGCAGAAGTAATACGAGACAGCTCTTTCGGTAACTTGAATGACAATCCGCTACCGGCGAGGATACGCAGGAACTACAGGTCTGGATACAAGAAAAGCCCGCTGTCGGGCTTGTTTACGATTATCTTTCTGGTGGCGGCGGGTAGATTTGAACTACCGACCAAGGGCTTATGAGTCCCCTGCTCTGCCACTGAGCTACGCCGCCTGGTGGACAAGTGAAAGCCAATTTTATATCCGCCGCGGCGGTGTTGTCAACGCAAACCACCTTTGCCGCGCTCACGGGCGATAGCTTATAATGAACTTTCCACTCCCCTCTTATATATAAACCCGGCACTGGCCGGACAGGGCGGTAAATTGAGCAGTCAGGCACCGACAGTCGAAGAAAGCGCCACGCGCATCGCCGCCGGTTTCTCCCGTGACCGCTCGGCGCTGATTCCCTTGCTCCAGGCGCTCCAGCAGGAATTCGGTTATCTGCCCCCGGAAGCCCTGTCAGCCGCCGCCGAACGGCTGAAGCTGTCCGAAAGCGCCGTGTACGGCGTGGCTTCTTTTTATACCCAGTTCCGTTTCCAACCCTCCGGCCGTCATATCATCAAGGTCTGCCGCGGCACCGCCTGCCATGTCGGCGGCGGTGAGAAGATACTGGACGAACTTCGCCGCGGGCTGGACGTGGAGCCTGGAGGCACCTCGGCCGACGGTGAATACAGCCTGGAAACGGTGGCCTGCGTCGGCGCCTGCGCCCTGGCGCCGGTGGTGCTGGTCAATGAAGAAATCATCGGCAGATCATCGGCCGGTTCCATCATCGCCGGGGTAAAACACATTGCTGACAACGGGAACGGCTGTTCATGCCGCCGTTGACGGATTTCACTGAACTCCAGGCCTCGGCAGACGCCGAATGGCAGGGCCTGATAGCCGGGTCCCGACCTCATATCCTCATCGGCACGGCCACCTGCGGCAAGGTAGCCGGCGCCATGAGCGTGCTGGAAGCGGTCGAAGCCACCCTGCAACGACTGGGCATCGAAGCCGACATCACCCAGGTGGGCTGTTTCGGCATGTGCTACGCCGAACCCACCGTGGACATCGCCCTGCCGGGACAGCCCCGAATCAGCTACGGCTATATGACGCCGGAAAAAGCGACCCGGGTCATCGAAGACTATATTGCCGGGGGTGACCCCCGGCCTGACCTGGCGCTGTGCACCATCGGCGAAGGCCGGGTTGACGGCCTGCCCTCTTTGGAAGAAATGCCGATGTACCGCGCCCAGCGGCGCATTGCCCTGCGCAACTGCGGCCATATCAATCCCCTGCGGCTCAGCCATTACCTGGCCCGCGGCGGTTACGCCGGTCTGCACCGGGCGCTGACCGGACTGAGTCCGGAACAGGTCATCGAGGAAATAACCGCTTCAGGCTTGCGCGGCCGCGGCGGCGCCGGTTTTCCCACCGGCCGCAAATGGCAGTTCTGCCGCGAGGCACCCGGTGCCCCGAAATACGTCATCTGCAACGCCGACGAAGGCGACCCGGGGGCCTTCATGGACCGCTCCATTCTGGAAGGCGACCCGCATTCGGTCGTCGAAGGACTGATCATCTCCGGCTACGCCGTCGGCGCGTCCCGGGGTTACGTCTATGTCAGGGCGGAATACCCGCTGGCGGTCAGCACCCTTCAACAGGCCGTTGCCCAGGCGCGAAAGGCCGGCCTGCTGGGGCGGAATATTCTGGGTTCGGGCTTCGATTTCGACGTCGAAATCAAGGAAGGCGCCGGGGCTTTCGTCTGCGGTGAGGAGACAGCGCTCATCGCCTCCCTGGAGGGGCGACGGGGGATGCCGCGACCCCGGCCGCCGTATCCGGCGGTTTCCGGCCTGTTCGGCAGACCGACCAATATCAACAACGTCAAGACACTGGCCATGGCCGCCTACATCATGGCCGGCCACGCCGCCGATTTCGCCGCCATGGGCACGGGACAGAGCCGGGGCACCTGCGTCTTTGCCCTGGCCGGCAACGTCCGGCGCATGGGGCTGGTGGAGGTGCCGATGGGCACGCCGCTGGGCGAAGTCGTCTTCGACATCGGCGGCGGCATACCGGAAAACCGGCAACTGAAGGCGGTGCAGATAGGCGGGCCGTCCGGCGGTTGTCTGCCGGCGGAGGCCACGGATGTCGGACTGGACTATGAATCGCTCAGCCTCTCAGGCGCCATCATGGGTAGCGGCGGCATGGTGGTCATGGATGAAAATACCTGCATGGTGGATGTGGCCCGTTACTTTCTGACCTTCGTCCAGGCCGAGTCCTGCGGCAAATGCGTCCCCTGTCGGCTGGGAACCCGGCAGATGCTGGCCATTCTGGAACGGATTACCGCCGGTGACGGCCGGCCGGAAGACATCGAAACGCTGGAAGGACTGGCGGCGCAGATCAAAAAGACATCGCTGTGCGCCCTGGGCGGAACCGCGCCCAACCCAGTGCTGACCACCCTGCGCTATTTCCACGATGAATATACGGCTCATATCCGGGACCGGCGATGTCCGGCCGGGGTGTGTAAGTCACTCATCACCTACCGCATTATCAACGACCGGTGCACCGGTTGCCGTCTGTGCGTCAAGGCCTGCCCGGCCCAGGCCATTACCTTCGCCGGCAAGCGCCGGCCGGTGATTCTGGACGAAGCCGTCTGCAACCGGTGCGGTATCTGCCGGGAAGTCTGCCGGCTGGACGCGGTGGCGGTATCATGATAAAGATGACCATCGACGGGCGGGAAGTCAGAACCGCCGAAGGCCGGACAGTGCTGGAAGCGGCGCGGGAAGCCGGCATCTACGTTCCGTCACTGTGCCATCATCCCGACCTGAAGCCTTACGGCGGTTGCCGGCTGTGCGTGGTGGAGATAGACGGCGTCCGGGGCCTGCCGACCGCCTGCACCACGGCGGCGACCGAAGGCCTGACGATACGCTCCGAGACGACGGCGCTGACCGAAGCCCGTAGAACGGTGATGGAGCTCCTGCTCCAGGATCACCCGCTGGACTGCCTGGCCTGCGTCAAGAACCAGCGCTGTGAACTCCAGACAGCGGCCGCCTGGCTGGGGGTTACCGAGCGGCGTTTGCCGCCGTCAACCCCGACGCGACCGATTGACGACTCCAATCCCTTTTTCCGGCTGGACCGCGCCTACTGCATCCTGTGCGCCCGCTGTACCCGCGCCTGCGACGAGATAACCGGCAACGGCGCCATCGAGCTGACCGGCCGCGGTTACGATTCCCGGGTAGGCACCGTGGCCGACCGGCCGCTGGCCGAAACCGATTGCCGTTCCTGCGGTGAATGTGTCGCCCGGTGTCCGACGGCGGCCTTGACGCCGAAGTATTATGTAAAACCAGACAGTGAAACCGCCACTATCTGCCCCTATTGCGGCGTCGGTTGCGGCCTCCGGCTCCAGATACGCCGGGGACGGATTACCGGCGTCGAAGGGGATTCAGCCAGCCCGGTTTCCCGGGGACGGCTGTGCGTCAAGGGCCGATTCGGCATCCGGGAATTCGTACATCACCCGGAACGTCTGACATCGCCGCTGGTCAGGAACCGGAACGGCGCCTGGCAGACCAGTAGCTGGGATGAGGCGCTGGAAAGAACCTGTTCCCGGCTCCATGGCTACCGGCCGGAAGAGATAGCGGTCATCGGCTCGGCCAAGGCCACCAACGAAGCGGCCTACCTCATTCAGAAACTGGCCCGGGCGGTCATCGGCACCAATACCGTCGACCACTGCGCCCGGCTATGCCACGCCCCGACGGTGGCCGGACTGGCCGCTACCTTCGGTTCCGGGGCGATGAGCAACTCGCTGGACGACCTGCGGACTTCCGCCTGTTTCCTGGTCATCGGCGCCAACACCACCGAAACGCACCCGGTCATCGGCTTCGACCTCAGGCAAGCCGTGAAAGCCGGCGCCCGGCTGATAGTCATCAACCCGCTTCGCATTCCGCTGGCCCGCCAGGCCGATATCTTTCTCCAGCCCCGGCCGGGTACCGACATGCTGTTGCTTTCGGCCATGGCCGGAGTCATTATCGCAGAAAACCTTACCGACCGGACTTTCATCGAAGAGCGCACCGAAGGCTTCGCTGAGCTGGCGGCGTCGCTCAAGTCATTCGACATCGACCATGCCGCCGGCGTCACCGGGGTGCCGGCGGACGATATCCGGGCGGCCGCCCGGCTGTACGCCACCGCCGGACCGGCGGCCATCCTGTACGCCATGGGCATCACCCAGCACAGCCACGGCACCGACAATGTCGGCGCCATCGCCAATCTGGCCATGCTGACCGGCAACATGGGACGGCCGGGTAGCGGCGTCAATCCCCTGCGCGGGCACAACAACGTCCAGGGCGCCTGCGACATGGGCGTCCTGCCCGATGTCTTTCCCGGCTATCGCCGGACCGCCGACGAAACGGCGCGCCGGGACTTCGAAGCCGCCTGGGAAACACCGCTGAGTTCAACTCCCGGCCTGACCCTGCCCGGAATACTGGATGCCATCGACGCCGGCCTCATCAAGGCACTGTACCTGGCCGGGGACAACCTGGCGCTGTCCGACGCCGACACCGGACGGGTGCGCCGAACACTGGGCCGGCTGGAACTGCTCATCGTCCAGGACGTATTCCCGACCGAAACCACCGAACTGGCTCACATCGTTCTGCCAGCGGCATCATTCGCCGAAACGGACGGCACCTTTACCAATACCGAGCGGCGCGTCCAGCGGGTAAAGCGGGCGGTCGCGCCGCCGGGGGAGGCCCGACCCGACTGGTGGATTACCGCCGAACTGGGCAAACGTCTGGGCGGCCGGGACTTCGATTACGATTCCGCCGAGGCTGTCTTCGAGGAAATCCGCGCCGTCGTCCCGGCTTACGCCGGCATTAATTACCGACGGCTGGAAAACGGCGGCCTGCAATGGCCGTGCCCGGCTGAAGACCACCCGGGAACGCCAATACTGCATACCGACCGGTTCACCCGCGGCCGGGGACTTTTCCGCGTCGCCGCCTGCCGTCTGCCGGCCGAGTCACCCGACGGGGAGTATCCGTTCCTCCTGACCACCGGGCGCAGTCCCTATCATTTCCATACCGGCACCATGACCCGCCGGGTGCCGGGACTGCTGGCGCTCCAGCCGGAGGAGACGCTGGAGATAGCCGCTGACGACGCCCGACGACTGGGTATCGCCGACGGTGATATAATCAGGGTCGTTTCCCGGCGCGGCGCGGTCGAAGCCCGGGCGCTCCTTTCACGCCGGACGACAGCCGGGGTAGTATTCATGACTTTCCATTTCCCGGAAACGGCGACCAACATCCTGACCTCACCGGCGGCCGACCCGGAAGCCGGCACCCCGGAATTCAAGGTGGCCGCGGTCAGGCTGGAGAAAAGATGAAACAGCACCTGGGTATTGACATCATCGAGATAAGCCGCGTGAAAGAAGCCGCGACACGCTGGGGCGACCGCTTCCTGGAAAGGGTATTCACCGCCGAGGAACTCCGGCGGTACCGGCACCGGCCGGCATCGCTGTCAGCGCGCTTCGCCGCCAAGGAAGCCGTGGTCAAGGCGCTGGACATCAGGGAAATGATTTACCGCGATATCGAAATCACCGCCGACGACAGCGGCCGCCCGACCGTCACCCTCTACGGCAGGGCCCGGTCAAGGGCCGATGAACTGGGACTGACCGACCTGACCGTCAGCCTGTCACACAGCCGTGACTATGCCGTGGCCGTGGTTTCCGGGATTGTTTGAGGGTGGAGAGCGACGACAAGCACCCAACCAACCCCAATCGTCAGACAGCCCCACAGCTTCTTGACACTCCCCGGGCGGAGTGTTATGCTTCACTCAGATGATAGCTCGAAACAGCTTTTACGCCTATTACTTTACCTGGTGCCCAGGAGGCACGTCAGGGAGGTTCGGCGTTTCCGCTTAAGGGCACTTAAAACATAAAGCAGTTTCAGGCAGTGAATCCTCCCGTCAGGGGGGATTTTTTAGTTTACAGTGAACAAAAAGGAGACAGGAAATGATCATCATGAAAAAGGACGCGACCCCGGAACAGATTGACCACGTCATCGAGGAGGTGAGCAAGGTCGGACTGCGCACCGACGTTTCACGCGGCCAGCACCTGACTGTCATCGGGCTGGTCGGTGATGAACGCCAGGTGGACTTCACTCACCTGGCGGCCCTGCCGGGAGTAAAGGAGGCCAGAATGATAGAAGCCCCGTACAAGCTGATCAACCGGGAGTACACCAGCGCTTACGGGGAAACCAGTACCCACATTGTCAATGTCGGCGGCGTGGCCATCGGCGGCGATGAACCGGTGGTTATCGCCGGGCCGTGCGCCGTCGAGGACCGGGACGCGCTGTTCCGTATCGCCGAGCAGGCCAGGGACGCCGGCGCTCAGATTCTCCGCGGCGGCGTCTTCAAGCCACGCTCCAGCGTTCATTCCTTCCAGGGGCTTGGTTCCTCAGGGGAAGCCGGCGCCGTAGAAGCCCTGACCTGGCTCCGGGAAGCCGGCGACCGCTTCGGCATGCCGGTAGTGACCGAGGTGCGCGGCGAAGCCCAGGCCGAACTGGTTGCCCGCTACGTAGATATCATCCAGATAGGTTCCCGCAACATGTACGACCAGGACCTGCTCCAGACCGCCGCCCGTACCGGCCTGCCCATCATCTTCAAACGCCATTTCGGCGCTTCGGTGGAAGAGTTCCTGTCCTTCGCCGAATATATCGCCGCCGAAGGCAATAAGGACATCATTCTGTGTGAACGCGGCATCGTCCCCGTCGGCAAGGGCAAGAGTTTTACCCGGTACCTGCTGGACCTGTCGGCGGTGCCGGTGATTCAGAAAGAGACTTTTCTGCCGATAATCGTCGACCCCAGCCACGCCACCGGCCGCCGCGATCTCATCCGGCCGATGAGTCTGGCCGCCATCGCCGCCGGGGCCGACGGCCTGATGATCGAGACCCACGACCGGCCCGAAGAAGCGCTGTGCGACGCCGCCCAGATGATTCCACCGGGCGAACTGGAAGAAATCATCGCCCAGGCAAGACAGTTGCGCCGGTTTGCCGTAAAATAGGGCCATGACCTACCAGATACACGTCAATCTGAAAGAACGGGCTTACCCGATATACCTGGGGGAAGGAGTACTGGGGCAACTGGGCGAACTGTTCCAGGAAAGCAAGCTGGGACGGCGGCTGGTCATCATCACCAACCGGACAGTGGCCCGCCATTACGCCGTAGCGATGACCGAAAACCTGAAATGCTCCGGCTTCGAACCCGAAGTGCTGACCGTTCCTGACGGTGAGAAACATAAGTCGCTGGCCACCGCCGCCAGATTATATGACAGCCTGGCCCGGCTCCGCGCCGACCGGGGAACCCCGGTTGTCGCCCTGGGCGGCGGCGTCATCGGCGACCTGACCGGTTTCGTGGCCGCTACCTGGCAGAGGGGTGTGCCCTTCGTCCAGGTGCCGACGACTCTGCTGGCCCAGGTGGATTCTTCCATCGGCGGCAAGGTGGCCGTCAATAACGGCAAACTGAAAAACATGGTCGGCACCTTCTACCAGCCGAAGCTGGTGGCCGCCGACACGGCCACCCTGCGCACCCTGCCCGTCCGGGAAATCCGCAACGGGCTGGCCGAAGTCATCAAAAGCGCCGTCATCCGCGACCCGGAATTGTTCGAGTTCCTGGAAAACAACATGCCGGTACTGCTGGACGGCGACATCCGGGCGCTGACCTTCGCCGTTCACCGCGCCGCCGAGGTCAAAATCGGCGTGGTGGAACAGGACGAATATGACCACGATATCCGCCATATTCTGAACTTCGGCCACACCTTCGGCCATGCTGTCGAAACCGTATCCGGCTTCAAGGTCGCCCACGGCACCGCAGTGGCTGTGGGCATGGCCTCAGCTTCCCGCCTGGCCTGGAAGCTGGGGTTGCTGTCGGGCGCAGACCTGGAGCGGATACTGGGGCTGATTACCGCCGCCGGTTTGCCGATATCGCTGAACCGCAGGAACGCCGTCGGCGCCGTGGTGCAGGCCATGAGCCATGACAAGAAAGCGGCTGACGGCCGCATTAAATTCATCCTGCCGGCCGGTATCGGTACAACCGTTGACCGCGCTGATGTTCCCACCGCTATGATTGCCGAGGTGCTGAGCCGATGAAGCCTGCCGTCTGTACCGTCGTCACCTCTGCCGCCGACCTGTCAGCGGCGATCGCCGCCGAACCACTGACCACGCTCTATGAGGTCAGGATTGACCTTATCGGCGAGGCCTGGCCGGAAGTCGCCCGGCGACTGGGTAAACCCTGGATCGGCTGTGCCCGGCTGTCAGCTGAAGGCGGCGCCTGGCGTGACAGCGAAACCCGTCGCCGGGCGGAACTGCTCCGGGCACTGGAACTGGGAGCGGCGGTCATCGACGTAGAACTGGCCACCCCCAACCTGGGGGAACTGGTGGCCGAAGTCAAGAAGCGCGCCCGTTGCCTGATATCGCATCATGATTATGAAAAAACACCGTCTTCAGGCGAATTAAAAAGCATCGTCGGCCGGGAACTGGCCGCCGGCGCCGATATCTGCAAACTGGTCACCCGGGCGGTCGGCCCGGAAGACAACCTGGCTCTGCTCCGGCTCTACCAGGAATTCCAGGGATGCCGCCTGGTGGCCTTCGGCATGGGACAGGCCGGACTACTCAGCCGGGTGCTGGCGCCGCTGGCCGGGGCTGAATTCACCTACGCCGCGGTCGAACCCGGCCGCCAGTCGGCGCCGGGACAGCTGACGGCGGCGCAGATTACGGAAATATACGGTATCACGGGACTATGATGATGAATACAGGTACCGGCTTGCTGGGACTGCTCGGCGACCCGGTGGCCCACTCGGTGTCACCGGCGATGCACAACGCCGCCATCGACCGGCTGGGCCTTGATTATGTCTACCTGGCTTTCCGGGTGACCCCGGCCGGGCTGGCCGGCGCTTTGAACGGGGTCCGCGCCCTCGGCATCCGCGGCGTCAACCTGACCATCCCCCACAAGACAGCCGCCTTGGGTCTGCTGGATGAGGTCGACGAGGCCGCCCGGCGGGTCGGCGCAGTCAATACGGTGGTCAACGACGCCGGCCGGCTGACCGGTTACAATACCGATATCGCCGGTTTCCTGGCCGCTTTAAAAAAACATGGTTTCGCCCCGGCGGGACAGAAAGCGGTGGTACTCGGGGCCGGCGGCGCCGCCCGCGCCGTCGTTTTCGCCCTGCGAGATGCCGGCGCTGAGGTAGTCATCGCCAACCGTTCCATCGAAAAAGCTGATACCCTGGCCGCCGATACCGGAGCAACGGCGGTGAGCACTACCGAAACCGAACTGCAAAAAGCGCTGGATGGCGCCGGACTGCTGGTCAACGCCACTCCGGTCGGCTTGTTTCCGGATACCGGGGTAACGCCGGTGCCCGGTTCTCTCCTGCACCCCGGTCTGACGGTCTTCGATACCATCTACCGGCCACGACGAACCCGACTGCTGACCGAGGCCGAAGCCGCCGGTTGCCGTGTCATCGACGGCCTGGACATGCTGGTGGAACAGGGCGCTACTGCCTTCGAACTGTGGACGGGACAGTCCCCCGACCGCGCGGTCATGCTCCGGTCAGCCGCGGCGGCCATGTCATGAAAAGCAATATCGCCCTTATCGGCTTCATGGGTTCCGGCAAGTCCAGCGTCGGCAAACGCCTGGCGCGACGGCTGGGCCGGGATTTTCTGGAAACCGACCGGCTGGTGGAGGAAGCGGCCGGGGCGACCATTGCCGACATCTTCCGCGAATCAGGTGAAGGCGCCTTCCGGGAACTGGAAGCCGGGGTCATTAAAAATATAGGGCTGACGGCTCGTAATGCCGTCATCGCCTGCGGCGGCGGTATCATCACCCGGCCGGAAAACCTGGAAAATCTGAAACGGGATACGACCATCATCTACCTGAAAACCGGGGTGGAAGAACTCCAGGAGCGGCTGGCGCACAGCCGCCGCCGTCCCCTGCTGGAGCGGCCGGACCGGGAGAAGTTCATCCGGGAGCTGATAGCTGACCGGGAGCCGCTTTACCGGGCCGCCGCCGATATCACCGTCGGCACCGGACGTCGCTCCTTCACCGCGGTAGTCGATGAAATCATATCCAGGCTGGAGTTACATGAAAGCCACCATCGATAAAAGCCGGCCGGAAGGCGTCGTGAACGCCCCGCCGTCCAAGAGTTACACTATCCGGGCACTGTTCTGCGCCGCCCTGAGCGACGGCATCAGCCGAATCAGGCGGCCGCTGTCAGCCGACGACACCGAGGCCGCTACCGGTGTCCTGTCAGCCCTGGGCGCCGTTATCGACCGGAAGGGAGCCGACTGGTCGGTCACCGGCGGACAGCTGACGGCGACCCGCCGCCGGCTGGACTGCCGCCAGTCGGCGGCCACCCTGCGCTTCCTGACCCCGGTATGCGCCATGTTGTCCGGTGTCAGCCGTCTGGTATTCGACCCGGCGCTGGGCCGACGTCCCCAGACACCCCTGCGGGATATACTGAGCCAGCTGGGCGTATCTTCGGAGATGTCCGGCAACAACCTCAATATCTACGGCCGTGGCGGGGAGACAACTTCGACAGAGGTTGCCCTGCCCGGCGACATCAGCTCCCAGTTCATCTCCGGCCTCCTGCTGGCGGCGCCGCTGGCGCGCCGGGGTTTGTGTATCCGGCTGAGTTCCCCGGTGGAATCGCGGGAATACATCCGCATGACCATTGATTGTCTGGCTCGCTTCGGCATCGATGTCGAAACCGACGCCGACCTGAGAAAGTTCACCGTCAGGCCCCAGAATTACCGGCCGGCAGATTATACCGTCGAGGGAGACTGGTCAAGCGCATCCTACTTCCTGGGCCTGGGCGCCCTGGCCGGGCGCATCACCGTCCGCGGACTGAGCCGTGACAGTTTTCAGGCCGACCGTTTCATGTTAAACTGCCTGCGGTCTCTGAACGCCGAAACCGACGTCGCCGACGACGGCTCGCTGACCGTCTCCCGATCACCACTGAACGGGATGGAAGCGGACCTGAACGAGTCCATCGACCTGTTGCCGACGGTGGCCTGCCTGTGCGCCGCCGCCAAAGGCCACAGTGCCCTGTCCGGTATCGGCCGGGCCAGGCTGAAGGAATCGGACCGGGTGGCCGCAGTAACTGAAAACCTGCTACGGATGGGCATACCGGTCATCCAGGAAGATTATTTGATGATGATGGAAGGCGGTCAACCTCACGGGGCGGTCATCGACTCCTGCGGCGACCACCGCATCGCCATGGCCTTCGCCATGCTGGCCTCGGTCTGCGGTGATACCGTCATCGAGGGCGCTGAATGCGTCGGCAAGACCTATCCCGGCTTCTGGGAAGACTACCGGCAGGCCGGGGGAAAGGTGGTTTTGAGTGAATAATTCTCTGGGTGAAGCCTTCCGCATCACCTCTTTCGGTGAGAGCCACGGCGAGGTCATCGGCATCGTCATCGACGGTTGCCCGGCCGGGCTTGAACTGTCGGTTGCCGATATTCAGCGGGAAGCCGACAAGCGCCGCTCCGGCGCCGGCCGGCCGCTGGCCACGGCCCGCCGGGAGGAAGACCGGGTGGAGATACTATCCGGCGTCTTCAACGGACGAACTACCGGCGCCCCGGTCACCCTTATCATCAGGAACCGGGACACCGATTCCGCCCAGTATGAAAAAATCAAGGATTTGGCCCGTCCGGGTCACGCTGATTTCACCGCCAGCCGGAAATACGGCGGCTTCAACGACTGGCGCGGTTCCGGACGCTTTTCCGGCCGGGTCACCGCCGGTTTCGTCATGGCCGGAGCCGTAGCCAAGAAACTGCTGACCACCATCGGCATCGATATCACCGCCCATGTGGTGGAGATAGGCGGCATCGAAGCCGCCCCGCCGGATGACATTAACGAAATCCGCTCGGTGGCGGCAACCAATGAGGTCACCTGCGCCGACCCGTCTGCGGCGTCAGCCATGATTGAAGCCATCAGAACCACCGGGAGCCACGGCGATTCTCTCGGCGGTGTCATCGAAGCCCGCGCCGAGGGTTTGCCGGTAGGGCTGGGCGAACCGGTTTTCGATACCCTGGAAGGCGTGCTGGCCCGGGCTTATTTTGCCATACCGGCCGTCAAGGCGGTGGAATTCGGCGCCGGGCGCGCCGTCGCCCGGCTCAAGGGTTCCGAAAACAACGACGAATTCATGATAAAAGAAGGGCAGGTTGTCACCCGCACCAACAACTCCGGCGGCATCCTTGGCGGCATCAGCGACGGCATGCCGCTGGTGGCCCGGCTGGCGGTCAAGCCGACGCCGTCCATCGCCTGCCGGCAGAATACCGTCAACCTGTCAGCCGGCGAATCAGCGGTGCTCCAGGTGGGGGGCCGGCATGACACCTGCATCGTCCCCAGGGCGGCGGCGGTCGCCGAGGCGATGACCGCGGTGGTACTGGCCGACCTGGCGTTACGCGCCGGATTTATCGAGAGGGTAATCACATGAACCTTGAGGAACTGCGTCGCCGTGTCGATGAAATAGACGACGGCATCGTTAAATTGCTGGCGGAACGGCTGTCGGTCGCCGAGGCCATCGGCCGGGAAAAGGCCGCCGGTGAAGTCCCTCCCCAGGACCTGGGACGGGAAAGGGCGGTCATCGAACACGTCACCGCCGTCGGCGCCGCCGACGGCATGACTCCCGATGAAGTGGTCGAGCTGTACCAGGCCATCATCAAGCTGGCCCGTCAGCGCCAGTCACGAAGCGTCGCCTTCCAGGGTGAACCGGGCGCATACTCGGAGCAGGCCGCCTGGCAGTATTTCGGCTCCCGGGCTTCCGTCCGGCCGTTTGAAACACTGGAAGCCGTCTTCAGAGAAGTGGAAAGCGGCGCCGTTCAGTTCGGCATCATCCCCATGGAAAACTCCATCGAGGGCAGTATCTCCCGTTCCTACGACCTGATGCTGGAATCTTCCCTGCTGGTGTCCGGGGAACTGCACCTGCGGGTCAACCATTGCCTTATCGGCCATCCCGAGGCCACGCTGGATTCGGTGCGCCGGATATACTCTCACCCCCAGGCGCTGGGGCAGTGCGGCCATTTCCTGCGCCAGCTCAACTTCGAACTGATTCCCACTTACGATACTGCCGGTTCGGTGAAACTGATCAAGGACAAACAAATAACTGACGGCGCGGCCATCGCCGGTGAACGGGCCGCGGCCATTTACGGTATGAAGATACTGGCCCGAGACATCCAGGACAACCCCAACAACTTCACCCGGTTCTTCGCCATCGGCCGCAAGGACGCCCCGCCGTCGGGTGATGACAAGACTTCGGTGGTCTTCGCCGTCAAGCACCGGCCGGGGGCGCTGTACGAATTCCTGCGGGTGCTGGCCGAACATGCCATCAACCTGACCAAGATTGAAAGCCGGCCCACCCGCAAGAAAGCCTGGGAATATAATTTCTACATGGATTTCGAGGGACACCGGCAGGACGCCAATTTCCAGGCGGCCCTGCCGCAACTGGAGGAACACGTTCTGTTCATCAAGATTCTGGGTTCCTATCCGAGGGCCAGGTAAGATGAAAAGCATAGCCATCGTGGGCGGGTACGGCAAGATGGGCGCCTGGTTCGCCCGTTTGCTCAAGCAGGAAGGCCACGCCGTGACCGTCATCGGGCGCGACAAGGACAAACTGGCCGAAGCGGCGGTCAATCTGGGCGTGGCCGCCACCGACCGGTTGGAAACCGCCGGCCGGGCCGACATCGTCATTATTTCGGTACCGGTAGATGTCTTCGGCCGGGTCTGTGAACAACTGGCGCCTCACATACGGCCGGGACAGCTGGTTTTCGACCTGACCTCGGTCAAGGTCATGCCGGTAGCGGCCATGCACCGCAATTTCAACAGGGCGCAGGTGCTGGGCGTTCATCCGGCTTTCGGGCCGGGCGCTGAAAGCCTCAACGGCCAGAACGTCATCCTGACACCGACCGACGAGGCCGAGAATCGCCTGGCGGACGAAGTCCGCGACTGGCTGACCGCCCAGGGCGCCCGGGTGCGCGTTACCTCTCCGGAAGAACACGACCGGCTGATGTCCATCTCCCTGGGGCTGGCCCATTTCATCGCCATTGTGACCGCCGACGCCCTGATCAGCCTGGATAAACTGACCGAGATGAACAGCGCCTCCGGCATTACCTATAAAGCCCTGCTGACCCTGGTGGAAAGCGTGCTGTCCGAAGACCCGTCGCTGTACGCATCCATCCAGCTTAACCTGCCGGAACTGCCGGAAATGGAGAAACTGTTCGGTGAGAAAGCTGACGAGTGGGCCGGACTGGTGGCCGACGGCCGCCGGCAGGATTTCATCGACCGCATGTCCCGGTTGAAAACCACGCTGGAAGCGGCCAACCCCGACTTCGGCGCCTCCTATCAGAAACTCTACCATCTGGCCAACCGGCGTCAGGACTAGCCGGTCATGACCCGGCGCCGCCTGCCCTTCATCGAGGAAATCCACCCGGCGCTGTCCGCAACTTCCTGGGTCAGGAATTATCGGAATATCCAGCGGGACTGAAACAGGTGGTAGTTGATGTCGTTGACCGTTTTTACGATTAACTGCCGGGACACACCAATACCCTCGGCCTGCCGACGATGCGGAGCGACTACGTCGATGACGCCATGGTCAAACTCGATGACTGGTTCAAGACCTCTTTGCGGCAGATTGTAGACCCGTTGCAGGAATACCTGCTGGGACAACGCCCTGCACTCAAGGTTTCCGTCTCACTGAGCGAACCGACTGAGGTGCTGTACCAGACGTTGTTCGAGGCATTCAACCGCTTTCCCCAACCGGAATTGAAGTACCTGTCACCGTTGGAAAAACAACAAGCCTTCAACCAGTTCTTCTTCTACGAGCTGGCCGTATTAGCCTGGCTGGTTCTACGCGACCGGCATCAGTTCCTGTCCTTCAGTATCCTGACCAGTGCCGCCGGCATCATCCTGGCCCAGTTCAATCATCACACACCGGCGCCGCCCGGTAAAGACTAAACGCCCAGCAGTTCTTCCAGCCCCGGACCGCCGCTTCTGCCCGGAAATCGCTTCAGACGGTTCAGGGCTTTCTTGGTATCGGAAGCCACCCGGGCCTTGTCGGCATAGCGCAACCGGTATTTGAACAACCAGTAGGTAAACTCCCGGAATTCCCCCAGCTTCAGTGACCGGTTGGGGCGTTCCCCCCGGCTGAGTCGGAAGGATTTCATCAGTTCAGTCCGGGAACGATCGTAAATCCGGGCGAAACTTTCCTCCAGGGTGTCGCCGCCCTTGATGACCAGCGAGCGTTCTTCCTTGCGAATCTCATCCTGAATCGTCAGTATCAAGGCTTCTTCGACCGTCACCCCGTAGAAGAAATTCAGGTGCTGTTGATAGCGCACGTCCCCCATCAGGCGACGCATCTCGGCGGCGGTCACTTCCCGCGGCGGCCGGGATTCGAAGAGCAGTTCCACTCTTTCTTTTTCCGGCACCAGGTCGGGCACGGCCGCCGACAGCCGCTCCGCCAGCAGAAGAAAGTCAAAGGCCTCGCCGGCTATCAGGTAGCGATACATACGGCCGTCGAGGGATTCCCACTCCTCGGGCCAGTAGCCGGCCGCCTCCAGCATGGCCGGATACCAGTGCTGACCGGCGGCTATCGCCAGCCGCAGACGTTCGACAGCGGCGGCGGCTGACGGTGTGACGCCGATTGACTGTTCATTGTCATCATTCATCGACGGAAACCGGTCACCTCACGCGCCACAGCATTTCTTGTATTTTTTACCGGAACCGCAGGGACAGGAATCATTACGGCCGACTTTATGGCCTTCGGCGTCCCGTGCTGTCGGCGCCACATTCTTAGCCGTAGCCACCGCCTGCATCGGCGATGATACGTTGCCCGCGGCGGTAGTAGTCACCGTCAACGGCGCCTGCCCGGCCTGAGCGTTAGCCGGCATGGAGCCGCCGGCGCCCTGCTTGACCACCTGTACCTTGAAAATGGTATGCACCACGTCATGCCGGATACCGTCCAACAGGTCCTCGAAGGCCTTGAAGCCCTCGTTTTTGTAGGCATCCACTGCCTTGACCTGCCGCAAAGTCTGCCAGCCGGCTTCAAGGCGGAGATGCTCGACGAAGGTCAGGTGCTCTATCCACAGCGAATCCATCACCCGGAGCATCAGGTGCCGTTCTATCTGGCGCATCACCTCCGGGGTGATTTCCCGCTCTTTCCTGTCGTAGAGGTCTTCGGCTGACTTCTTCAGAAAACCGACTATTTCCTCCGATGACATCCGGGCCAGGTTTTCGGCGGTGAAACCTTCCGGTTGGGGCATGATGCCGCCGAGGTCGGTCATCAGCCCGTCGAGGTCCCAGTCATGATGATCCAGCCCCGAGAGCCGGGAATCGACGATAGCGTCGAGTTCCTCATAGACCATGTCCAGGATATTCGCCTTGAGATCGGCCCCGGCCAGTATCTTGTGCCGCTCGCCGTAGATAACCTCCCGGTGCTTGTTGACCACGTCATCGTATTCGACCAGATTCTTGCGGATATCGAAGTTATACCCTTCGACCCGTTTCTGGGAATTTTCGATGGAATTGCTGATCATCTTGTTTTCGATGGGGGTGTTTTCATCGAAACCGAAACGCTCCATAAGACCACGAACCATGTCACCGCCGAAACGGCGCATGATGTCGTCTTCCAGCGACACGAAGAAGCGTGAGGAACCCGGGTCTCCCTGCCGGCCGGCCCGACCGCGCAACTGGTTGTCGATGCGCCGTGCCTCATGTCGCTCGGTGCCGATGACGTGCAGGCCGCCAGCTTTGACCACCTTGACGTAGTTTTCCAGCCAGGTGCGGAACCGTTGGCGATCCCGGTCTATAACTTTTTTACAAAGTCCGGTATCGATATCGCATTCCAGTTTCTGCGGCTTTTCCGGCAACTGGCTGACTATTTTTTCGACACCCTCGGCATAGAGCGACAGGTATTTTTCGGCCACCCCCGCCAGGCGCGCTTCCAGGGCTTCGATTTCAGCCGGCAGGCCGCTCTGCCCGACGGTGTCGGGAGCGGTCTTGACTTCCTGGATGAATTCCAGGCGTTTGGTATTGACTTGGCCTTGCAGACGGGTAATTTCCGCTTCCAGCGGCCTCAGACCGGAGCCGAGTTGTTCCAGACGGCTCCGGTCAACCGGGAGTTTGGCCAGTTCGACACCCAGGTGTTCCTTGAGGTCAGCCAGTGGTTCGTAGCCTTCCAGCCGACCGCCGAGGATGATGTCCACGCCGCGGCCGGCCATGTTGGTGGCCACGGTAACGGCCCCGGGCTTGCCGGCTTCGGCCACTACCGACGCTTCCCGTTCATGCTTCTTGGCGTTGAGTACTTCGTGTGGGATGCCCTTGCGCTTCAGCATATCGGACAGCAGGTCGGAGTTTTCGATGGACACGGTACCCAGCAGTACCGGGCGCCCGGCGGCGCGGGTTTCCTCGACTTCCCGCACCACTGCCTTGAACTTGGAGGACAGGTCCTTATATATCTGGTCGGGTTGATCGCGACGGATGACCGGCCGGTTGGTCGGCACCGCCACCACTTCCAGGTTGTAGATTCGGGAGAATTCCTCGGCCTCGGTCAGGGCGGTACCGGTCATGCCGCACAGCTTGTCGTACATCCGGAAGTAGTTCTGGATGGTGATGGAAGCATAGGTCTTGGTTTCCTGGCGAATCTTGACGCCTTCCTTGGCCTCGATGGCCTGGTGGAGACCTTCGGAGTAACGCCGCCCGACCATCTTGCGGCCGGTGAATTCATCGACGATGACGATGCCCCGTCCCCCGTCCGGATCCCGGTCGACTACATACTGGCGGTCGCGGTGGTAGAACTCTTTGGCCGCCAGGGCATTGCGCAAATGACGAATGAGAAAAGCGTTCTGAGGGTCATAGACGCTGTCGGCCTTGAGCAGACCTTCACGCCGAACCAGGTTTTCGAACTTGATCCAGCCCTCTTCGGTCAGTTCCGCCTGCCGCTCCTTGGCCTTGGGTTCGTAGTCTTCGCCGGAACGCAGACGGGTGACGACCTTGGCAAAGCTTTCATACAGCCTGCCGGCCTCCACGTCCGGGGCGCTGATGATAAGGGGCGTCCGCGCTTCGTCGATGAGCAGATTATCCACCTCGTCGACGATGGCAAAAAACGGTCCATCGGTTCTCTGCACCGCGTTCCTGAGATCCAGCACCATATTGTCGCGGAGATAGTCGAAGCCGAACTCGGCCGAGGTACCGTAAGTGATATCGGCCGCGTAAGCCTCCTGCCGGCTGACCGGCCGGTAGTGCTGCCACGGGTCGTTGTCCCCGCCGGAATTGTATGACGGGTCGTAGATACGGGATGGCTGGGGCTCATCCGGGGTCTGCATGGGATAGATGGAAGCCACGGTCACGCCGAGTGCGTCATAGACCGGCCCCATCCAGTAGGCGTCACGACGGGCAAGGTAATCATTCTGCGTCACCAGGTGAGCGCCCCGGCCCAGCAGGGAATTAAGGTATAGCGGCAGGGTAGCCACCAGCGTCTTGCCTTCACCGGTTTTCATCTCGGCGATGCGGCCTTCATGGAGAATGACTCCGCCCATCATCTGGACGTCGTAATGGCGCAGACCCAGGGTTCGACGAGCGGCTTCCCGCACCGCGGCAAAAGCCGCCGGCAGTACCTCCTCGAAGCACGAGTTTTCCAGGGTGATGATTCTATCTTTTATCTTGTTGCGTTCGCTCGGAC
The DNA here is from genome assembly GCA_000143165.1 of Dehalogenimonas lykanthroporepellens BL-DC-9. Classification (NCBI taxonomy): domain Bacteria; kingdom Bacillati; phylum Chloroflexota; class Dehalococcoidia; order Dehalococcoidales; family Dehalococcoidaceae; genus Dehalogenimonas; species Dehalogenimonas lykanthroporepellens. The sequence goes on along the minus strand of CP002084.1, from coordinate 199,234 downwards.
CGACAGTGACTGCCAGCTGATTCCGCAAAGTGTCGATGTCATCGGAGAGCAACCGGTATTCCTCGTGAACTTTTTCCTTGAATTCCCGGGTTTTTGCCCTGAGAGCTTCATCCGACAGCGCCTGGAACTCTTCTTCCAGGGCGTTTATTTCTTCGACCAGCGGCTGAATCCGTTTGATTTCCTTTTCGTTGGAATCCATCATGCCGCCGAAAAGTTTCTTGAACATCTGTTTAACCTCTTGTCAGTGCTCCTGAAGGAGCGGATTACATGTTATTTAACGTCAAAACGCTAATTAGTTATTCTATCATATCCCGCCTGCGGTGGCAGAACCCGGCCGGCGGTAATTGACTGAACGGGTAGTGTCCCGTCAAGTGGTGTAAATTCATCATTGGTGGTTTCCCGAATAATCAAGCTGGTAAAGCCATGATCAGGGGTTCCTCCTGCGCCCCTTCCAGCGTTTTCTTCATCGAATCCAAAGAAAAGTAGCGTCGTCCGACCTCCCACTCGTCCTGCTGTTCCATTAACACCGCCCCAATCAGCCTGATTACCGATTGGCTGTTGGGAAAGATGCCGACCACATTACTGCGGCGCTTGATTTCCTTATTCAGTCTCTCCAGGGGATTGGTAGAGTACAGTTGCCGCCAGTGTTCCCGGGGGAAAGCGGTATAGGCCAGGATATCCGGTTCTGCCTCTTCCAGTTGGTCGGCAACAGGACCGAATCGGAGTCTGAGGTTATCGGCTACCCGGCGGAGCTGGCTGCAAGCGCTGTCGCGGTCAGGTTGAGCGAAGATGGTACGGATAGCGGCAGATACCATAGCCTGGGCGCCCCGTGGCACTCTGGCCAGCGCATTGCGCATGAAGTGCACCCGGCAACGTTGCCACGATACCCCGGTGAGTACCGTGCTGATGGCTTCCTTCAGCCCCAGATGAGCATCACTGATTACCAGCATCACCCCGCTCAAACCACGGCTGACCAGCCCCCGCAGAAACTCTTTCCAGAATACACCGTCTTCACTGGGGCCGACCTCAAGCCCGATGATCTCGCGTTCTCCGGTTTCCCGGACGCCGTAGGCGATAATTACCGCCTGACTGACCACCCGCCCGGTATCCCTGACCTTGACGTAGGTCGCATCCAGCCACAGATAGGGATAACGCCATAACAAAGGCCGGTGACGCCATCGTTCCACTTCATCGTCCAGAGCCCCGCATATTCGCGATACCTCGCTCTTACTGACCCCGTTAAGACCCAGTGACTGAACCAGAGATTCCACCTTGCGGGTGCTGATGCCCAACACATAGGCTTCCTGGATTACCGCCAGCAAGGCATGTTCCGCCCGGCGCCGGGGCTCGAGCAAGCTGGGGAAATAACTGCCGTCCCGCAACCGGGGAATCGCCAAGGGTATCGTGCCGGCCCGGGTGTCCCAGATACGCCCCCGGTAGCCGTTACGGTAGGTTAAACGACCGTCACTGCGCTCATGTTTCTCAGCTCCGGTCTTCTGCTTAACCTCAAGCTCCATGACCGCTTCGGCCAGCATTTTCACCCCTTCTCTCAGAAAATCAAGATCACCGTCGCTTCCTGACTTGCGTAGCAGTTCCAAAAGTGTCATCCTGTCTTTGGCCATTGTTGTGGTTACCTCCTGAAAGTCTTTGTTGTTATTTTCTTTCAAGAAACCACACAATGGCCTGCTTTTTCAATTCCAGGAATTTACACCACGTACGGGGATTCTACTACTGAACGAAGAACGGGTGTTAATATGCCAATATTCATGAGTACGTCCCGAACCGGTGAATATGACAACAGATAACAATGCTTCTCTGGAAGACATCGCTCGCGAAATAGGCTCCTGTGAAGCCTGCGGACTGGCCTCCGGCAGAAATCAGGCGGTGCCGGGCGAGGGCCATGCCGAAACCGAGATAATGTTCATCGGCGAAGCCCCGGGCTTCAATGAAGACCGTACCGGACGGCCTTTCTGTGGGGCCGCCGGCCAGTTTCTGACGCAGATGATAGAGTCCATCGGATTGAACCGGAACCAGGTTTATATCACCAACATCGTCAAATGCCGGCCACCGGGCAACCGCGACCCGTTGCCGGAGGAAATTACGGCCTGCCGCCACTGGCTGGATCGCCAGCTGGCCGCCATCCGGCCGAGAGTGGTGGTTACGCTGGGTCGATACTCCATGAGCCGGTTTTTTCCCGGCAAGACCATCAGCCGGATTCACGGCCAATGGGAAAAACAGGGCGACCTGGTCTGCCTGGCCATGTACCACCCGGCGGCCGCCCTGCACCAGGGCAGTCTGAGAGCGACGATACTGGCCGACATGGCCCGACTGCCGGAAATAATTAAGGAATTGAAAAGAAGTGAAAAACCAGAACCCACGCAAACCGGGGCGACGGAACCTGCCGACGTCCGACAACTCAACCTCTTCGAAAGCTAACCCTCGACGCTCCGGCAAGTCCGGCCCCGCCCTCAGAATAGTCCCCCTCGGCGGTCTGGGCGAGATCGGCAAGAACATGATGGTCATCGAGTACGGTGAGGACATCATAGTCATCGACTGCGGCCTGATGTTCCCGGAGGAAGATATGCCGGGCATCGACCTGGTTATTCCGGATATAACCTACCTGACCGAACGTCGCGATAAAATCAGGGGCATCGTCATCACTCACGGTCACGAAGACCACATCGGCGCCCTGCCCTATGTCCTGCCCCACCTGGACGCCCCGATATACTGCGCTCCGTTGCCCCACGGCCTGATTTCGGTCAAGCTCAAGGAAGCCCGGGTGAAACCTTCCAATCCAGTACATGAAGTCAAGCCCGGAGACATCATTGACCTGGGCGCATTCAAGGTGGAATTCGTCAGAATGTGCCATTCCATCCCCGATGCCGCCGGACTGATAATCCGGACCCCCGTCGGCACCATCGTCCATTCCGGCGATTTCAAGCTGGACTATACCCCGGTGGATGGAAAAACCTGTGATTTGTCCCGATTAGCGCAAATTGGTTCCGAAGGAGTAATGCTCCTGTTGGCTGATTCCACCCACGTCGAAATCCCGGGTTATACGCCTTCGGAGAAGGTGGTCGGCGAGACTATTTCCGCCGTTATGTCTAATGCTCCCGGCCGTGTGATAGTCACCACTTTCGCCTCCCTGGTTGCTCGCATCCAGCAGGTAATGGACGCGGCGGTTAAGTATAACCGCAAGATATTTATCGCCGGGCGGAGTATGAGCGAAATTGTTAAAATGGCACTCCGACTGGGTTATCTCAAAGCTCCAGACGGCCTTATCGGGGAGTTGTCTGAGATGAACCGGCTACCGCCTAACCGGGTTGCCCTGGTAACCACCGGGTCCCAGGGAGAACCGACATCCGCATTGGTACGTATTGCCAACGGAGAACACCGCGAGATTCAGATCAAGAAAGATGACACCATAATCATCTCAGCCTCACCCATACCTGGTAATGAATCATTTGTATCCAAAACCATCGACAGCCTGTTCAAACTGGGAGCTCAGGTGTATTACGACCGTATCGCCAAGGTACACGTGCACGGCCATGCCTCGCAGGAAGAACTGCGTCTCCTGCAGAGCCTTATCCGTCCCAAATTCTTCATCCCGGTTCACGGCGAATACCGCCATCTGAAACTGCATTCCCAGCTGGCCGAGCAAATGGGCGTCCCCCGGGATAACATCTTCACCCTGGAAGACGGTGACATCCTGGAATTGACGCCGGGCGGCGGTAAGGTGGTCGGCCACGCTCCGGCCAGTAACGTTTATGTCGACGGGGTGTCGGTCGGTGACATCAACGGTGTCGTTCTGCGCAACCGCAAGATGCTGGCTCAGGACGGCATCGTGGTGGCCATCGTCACCCTGGACGCCGCCTCCGGCCACCTGGCCGTCAGACCGGATATAGTATCGCGGGGCTTCGTTGATCCGGAATCGGGCAAGGCGCTGATTGAGGAAAGCCGGGATCTGGTGGTCAATTTCTTTGAAACTGAAGCACAACGCGTTTCCGATTCCCCGGTAATATCCAACCGGGTGCGGGATATATTGTCCCGCTTCTACTACGAACGTACTCGAAGGCGGCCTATGATATTGCCGGTGCTGGTAACCGTATGAAGAGGTCAGCCACCGACTTACAGGGGGAAATTTAAAGATGTGGAAAATCGCAACAGGCCTGCTGTCCGGAATAATCGGCATCTTCATTCTGATAAATGTGACGCTGGAAAACGAATACGTATCCTGGGCGGCAGATAACATGATGCTTCAGTTCGTGGCCGCCCTGATCGGGCTGGCGTTCATCCACCTGGGTTACCGGCTGGTGACTTCCGGCTGGCGCCGCCAGTAATTCCGCCGGTTCCGGCCAGTCAGGAACGGGCTCCGGAAATGGCCGAGGCTATCCGGACTTCCTGGACATGGCACAGGGCGCAGGCCAGAGCGTCGGCGGCATCAGGTGACGCCGGCGGCTGAGCCAGATTGAGTTGAAGGGTTACCATCCGGATTATCTGGTCCTTGGCCGAAGCTCCGAAACCCGCAACATGGGATTTGATACGGGCCGGCGGATACTCGTAGACTTCGAGTCCGGCATTGGCCGAAGCCAGGACAGCCACCGCCTGAGCCTTGCCGAGGGTCAGTGCCGAACGGGCGTTTTCAGCCATGAACGGGGTTTCGATGGCGGCGCATTGGGGCTGATAGCGGGTGATAATGGCCACCAGTTCACTGTAAATATATTTCAGCCGTTCCGGCATCGGGGTTTTGTCCGCGCATTTAACGGTACCGCTGATTACGAAGGTCAGGTCGGCGCCGTCGGCGTCGATGATGCCGTATCCCAGGCACCGGGTTCCCGGGTCGATTCCCAGTACTCTCATCTAACCCGCCTGATATTTCTCAAGGGCCTCATCGGAAAAATCGGCGTTGGAATAGACGTTCTGTGCGTCATCAAGATCCTCGAGGGCGGTCAACAGTTTGAGCACCTGCACCGCCGTATCGTCGTCCAGTTCCACCAGCGTCTTGGGCTTCATCTCCAGACCTGAATTTTCGATGGGGATAGCCTTGGCCTCGACCGCCTGCCGCACCGCCTCCAGCTGTTCCGGGGCGGTGATGACTTCCAGATAATCTCCGTCAGCCTTGACATCTTCGGCGCCGGCGTCGATAACTTCCAGAGTGACTTCATCCGTATCCCGATTTTCGGCATTGACGTTCACGATGCCCTTGGGATCGAATATCCAGGCGACGCATCCGGCTTCGCCCATGGCCCCGCCGCTCTTGGTGAACAGGTGACGGACTTCCTGGATGGTCCGATTGCGGTTATCCGACACCGCCTGCACCAGTATCGCCACCCCGCCCGGGCCGTAGCCTTCCAGTGTCAGCTCGAACAGGGTTTCGCCTTCCAGTTGACCGGAACCCTTCTTGATGGCGCGTTCAATGTTATCCGACGGCATCCGGGCATCCCTGGCCTTCTGCACCGCCAGACGCAACCGGGCGTTCATGGCCGGGTCAGGCCCGCCGTCCTTGGCCGACAGGATAATTTCACGGGACAGTTTGGTGAACAGTTGACCGCGCTTGGCGTCAGCGGCCCCTTTCTGGTGTTTGATAGTGGCCCACTTGGAATGTCCCGACATATCGTGCTCCTTGACAGATGGTTTGAAGATTCACGCTATTCTAACATTTTAGAGCCAGTCGTAGAAGCCGACCCGTACATCCTCCATTTTGACACCTGTCAGCCGCCCCGATAGAATGATTTTTCCATGCAAGATGCCGAGTCTGCCGACAAGAACCCCCGCCCTGTAAATAAATGGGCGGTACTGGCCGTATTGTCGACGGCATTGTTCATGGTCAATCTCGATGTGACCATCGTCAACATCGCCCTGCCCAAGATTATGGACCGTCTGCCGGCTTCGCTGTCGGAGGCGGAATGGGTGCTCAACGCTTATGTTCTGGTATTTGCCGTACTGCTGGTAACGTTGGGGCGCATGGGCGATATCTTCGGCCGCAAACGGCTGTTCATCGGCGGGCTGGCGGTATTCACCGTGGCTTCTTTCGCCTGCGGCATCGCCCCGAATATCGGCTGGCTGATAAGCGGCCGGGTGGTTCAGGCTATCGGCGGCGCGGCGATGATGCCAGCGACCCTTTCTATTATCAATGTCTGTTTTCAAAGCGGTCAGCGCGGCCTGGCCATGGGCATCTGGGGCGCGTCAGCCGGCGCCGCGGCGGCGCTGGGACCGATTATCGGAGGGCTTCTGGTCGGCAGTCTGGGCTGGCCCTGGGTATTCCTGGTGAATATCCCCATCGGCCTGATCGCCTTCGTCGCCGCCCTGAAAATAGTGCCCGAATCATCTGACCCCAATGCCAGCCGCAGTCTGGACTGGCCGGGGATGGCCACCGCTACGCTGACGCTGGGGGCGCTGAGCTTTGCTCTCATCGAGGGGCAGGCTTTCGGCTGGACTTCGCCGCCGATACTGGCATTATTCGCTGTCGCCCTGATGAGCGCCGGGACTTTTCTGCTCGTGGAATCCCGGGCACCGGTGCCGCTGGTACCCATCAGCTTTTTCAGAAACATCTCCTTTACCGCCGGCAATGTCCTGGGACTGATTGTCATGTTCAGCCTGGTCGGCCTGATATTCCTGTCGGTGATGTACCTGCAGGCGGTGCGGGACTATTCCCCCATGGAATCGGGATTGATTATCCTGCCCCTGCCCCTGGCCATGATGATAGTGTCGCCGCTGGCCGGACGGCTGGCCGACCGGCTCCAGATGCGCTTCCTGCTGTCAGCCGGAATGGTCATGGTCGGCCTGGGGATGTCTTTCCTCTCCCAGATTCAACCGGATACGCCGGGCTGGTCCATGTCCTGGCCGTTGGGGCTGACCGGAATCGGTCTCGGACTGGTAATGGCCCCGCTGAGCTCCATCGTCATGGCCTCAGCCCCGGTTGTCCGTTCCGGCACCGCTTCCGGCATACTGACGACCATGCGTCAGACCGGCGCCACCCTGGGCATAACCGTACTGGGAGCGGTACTGCAGTTCAACATGGTCAAGAATCTGCGGGAGTTTTTCGACCGTATCCCATTCATGCCCCAATCAGCCAAAGACGCTATCCTCGAAGGGGTCAGTCACCACGGCATGGGCGGCGCCGTCACCTCCGACGCGCCGGAATATCTCCAGCTGTTGATTGGACAGGTGATGACCGAACAGTTCACCCGGGCAACGACTACCGCCATCGAAGTGGCCATGTGGGTGTCCCTGGCCGGTGCGGCGATAGCACTGGCCATATCCTACGACCCGAAGAGAACCACCGGGGCATAACAGAAACTCTGGCTGAGACGGAAAGTCCCGGCCGGAGCCAGCAGATATTCAGAAAGTTATGATTACCAGCCGCGGCCGGCCATTAACTGCTCATCGGGTATCTGGCTGATTTCCAGCCCATGCATCGGCTCGCCCAGGTCAGCGGAAACCTCGGCAATAAGCGCCGCGTCCTGGTAGTGGGTGGTGGCTTTTACTATAGCCCTGGCCCTTTTCGACGGGTCAGCGGACTTGAAGATACCGGAACCCACGAAGACCCCTTCGGCGCCCAGTTGTATCATCAGCGCCGCATCGGCGGGAGTGGCGATGCCGCCGGCGGCGAAATTAACCACCGGCAATTTGCCCATCCGGTGGACTTGGGTCACCAGCTCAAAGGGAGCGGCCAGTTCCCTGGCGATTGCCATCAGTTCTTCCTGCGGCGCTGAAACCACCCGACGGATGCCGGCCTGGACGGCCCGCATATGGCGGACGGCTTCTACTACGTTGCCGGTGCCCGGTTCGCCCTTGGTGCGTATCATGGCGGCACCCTCGCCGATTCGCCGCAGGGCTTCGCCCAGTTCGCGGCAACCGCAGACGAATGGCACGGTAAAATCACTCTTCCAGACGTGGAAAGCCTCATCCGCCGGGGTCAGCACCTCGGATTCATCGATGAAATCAACCCCCATGGCCTCCAGCACCCGGGCTTCGACGAAATGACCGATGCGGCACTTGGCCATCACCGGTATGGTTACCGATTCCATGATTTGCTTGATAATGGTCGGGTCGGCCATGCGGGCTACGCCACCGGCGGCACGGATGTCCGAAGGGACGCGCTCCAGCGCCATGACAGCGCAGGCGCCGGCCTCTTCGGCGATTTTGGCCTGCTCCGGGGTGGTCACATCCATGATGACGCCGCCCTTGAGCATCTGAGCCAGACCGCTCTTGACCTTGAAAGTACCGGACGTAATTTCTTTTTCCATGTCTCTTTGCCTTCCCAATGTGTGTTGCGGATGAACTATAATTCTACTATTTTCATGGGGTTTCCGGCAATTAAAAATTGCACCGGTTTCAGGTAAGGGGTCCTTCTTCCGGAGCGGTTGAAGGCTCAACATCGTTTTCAATGTCGGTATCTGTCTCGGAAGTCACGCCTTGCGGATAAAGCTCGCCTTCCAGTTCGGGATTATCGTTGACCAGAGCCCGCTTGAGAGCGGCAATGCCCACCTCCAGTTGCGCCAGTTCCGGCTGACGGGTGGTCAGGGCCTGGAGCCACATGCCGGGACGGGCCAGCAGACTGACCAGGGGATTATCGCCGTGGCCGGCGGCATACCGGGTGAACTCATAGCCCAGAGCGGCAATCACCGGCAGAAGCAGTACGCGGGACAGTACCATCAGCCACAGGTCGGGTTTGCCGATGAGGCTGAAAACGAAGATGGCGATAACCAGCACCGCCAGCATGAAACTGGTGCCGCACCGGGTGTGAGCCGTGGAAAAGTTACGCACCTCCAGCGGATCCAGCTTGACTCCGTGTTCATAGGCGTTGATGGTCTGGTGTTCGGCGCCGTGATAGGAAAATACCCGACGGATATCGGACATGCGACCGATGAGTTTCAGGTAAACCACAAAAATCCCCAGCCTGACCAGACCTTCCACGATGTTGAACAGCACCGCGGATTCCAGCCACCGGTCGAACAGGTGGGTAATAAACAGCGGAGCCAAAAAAAAGACGACCACTGAAACCACTACTGAGAAACCGATCAGACCCCACATCATCCAGGGTGACAGGTCTTCCTGTTCTTCTTCCAGCGCCACGTCCGCAGAATGCATCAACGCCTGAACGCCAAGCACCATGGATTCCAGCAGGACGATGATACCCCGGACTAACGGCAGTTGCCGAAGCCGGCCGGTATATATTCTGGGCAGAGGGTTGGATTCGACGGCGATACCACCGCCGGGTCGTCGCACCGCCATGACCAGCGATTTTTGACCGCGGATCATCACGCCTTCGATGATGGACTGTCCGCCGTAATAGAATTTCTGAGCCATATTCCCTGTATGTTACCCCGATTCCGACACCGGTTTCACTCAACCCCGGATGCCAAATAAAAAAGAGCGGTTTTCAACCGCCCTTTTTTTATACCCGTTACAGCTAGTCTTTGAGACCGTAACGCTGTTTGAAACGGTCAACCCGGCCGGCGGTATCGACGATACGGCGCTCACCGGTGTAGTAAGGATGACACTTGTTACAGAGCTCTACTTTGATTTCCGGCTTGGTCGAGCCGATGGTGAATTGATTACCGCAGGAACAGCTTACCCTGGCTTCGGGATGATATTTCGGATGAATTTTTTCTCTCATAGTTGCCTAGCCAGTCTTGACGCTGGCCATCCTCCTGTTGTTGCTGGTTGGTTTGTATTCCACGACACCGCTGGCGGTGGCGAAGAGGGTGTGATCCCGTCCGACACCGACGTTTTCACCCGCCTTGATGGGGGTGCCGCGCTGTCGCACCAGGATAGTGCCGGCCAGCACCTTCTCCCCGGCGTAACGCTTGACGCCCAGCATCTTGGGCTTGGAATCTCTGCCGTTGCGGCTGGAACCGCCGCCTTTTTTATGAGCCATGTGACAATCTCCTTAATTACTTGGCGGGGACGACGATACTGTCGACCTTCAACCGGGTGAACAACGCCCGTCCGCCGGTGCGGGTGTGAGCGCGAGTCTTGTTCTTGTAGCGCAGGCCGCGAACCTTCTCGCCCATGCCGTTACCTTCGGCGGTGGCCACAATCCTGGCTCCTTCCACCAGCGGCTTGCCGGCAGTGATACCGGCATCTCCGGATACCAGCAGAACCCGGTCGAGTTCGATGGTACTGCCGGGAGTGATATCCAGTAAATCGACATCGAAGGTCTGGCCTTCGGTCACCTTATACTGTTTTCCACCTGATTCAACTATCGCGTAAATGGTACACCTCCAGATTAAAACAACTCGCCATTATACCAACCCGTTCCGTCGGGTGCAAGCGCGCGGTTCCCGAACCGTCTCCTTGCCCCGGCCCGGCAATCAGCCTAAAATAGCGGGAAGTAATGCATCAGGAATTGGAACCGGTTGCGCCGCCCTGTCATGTCGCCATCATCATGGACGGCAACGGCCGTTGGGCGCTCCGTCAGGGTTGGGAACGACTGGAGGGGCATCGCGCCGGGCTGAACAACATCCCGGAGGTCATCCGGGCATTCACCGACGCCGGAGTCGGTTATATCACCCTGTTCAGTTTTTCCACCGAAAACTGGAAACGGCCCGCCGGCGAGGTCAGGGGACTGCTCAGTCTGCTGGCCGAAGCGCTGGGGAAGATGTCACAGGAACTGGACGACAACAACATCGTACTTCGCCATCTGGGTCGGCTGGACCGACTGCCATACCAGCTTCGCCATAAAGTCCGGCGGGTAATGGAACAGACCGCCGGCAACACCGGCGCCGTGGTCAGCTTCGCCTTCGATTACGGATCCAGAGCCGAACTGGTAGAAGCCGCCCGACAGGCGCTTAAACAGAAAGTGGCCGCTGATACTCTCGACGAAAAGACCTTCAGCGGACTTTTGAGTTCGTCCGGACTGCCTGACGTCGACCTCCTCATCCGCACCGGCGGCGAGCGGCGGCTGTCTAATTTCCTGCTGTGGCAGTCAGCCTATGCCGAACTCTACTTTAGCGATACCCTCTGGCCGGACTTCAAGGAAGATGAGATAAACCGTGCCCTGGCCGATTACGCAGGCCGCCACCGCCGCTTCGGAGGCCTTCACTGATGCTCAAAAAGAGGGTGATCTCCGGATGCGTTCTGGCTGTTATGGCATTGGTACTGGTGTGGTTCGATGAGCCTCTGCCCTGGCTGACCGTCGGCGTGCTCGTCTGGGGACTTCTGGCCCTCCGGGAATTCAATACCGTTGTCGCTCAAACCCGGGCCAAACCCATGACAGTTATCGGCACCATAGGAGTCGGTCTGCTCCTCATCAGCCCCCATATCACCGACAGCCTGGCGCCTTTCCTGGCGGCTTTTACCGTAGGATCTTTATTGTATCTGCTGAAACCCGGTGACCGGTCGCAGTCTTTTATTCGCTGGGGCTGGACCATGGCCGGGGTCATCTATGTCGGCTGGTTATTATCTTTCATCGTAGCTCTCAGGGGATTGGAGGGCGGCCGGGAGTGGGTTTTCTTTCTCCTGGGTGTCACCGCCGCCTCCGATACATTTGCTTACTTCATTGGTCGAGCCTTCGGTAAACATAAGATGACGCCTGCCATCAGCCCGAAAAAAAGCTGGGAAGGTGCCATCGGCGGTGCTGTTTTCGCCGCGACCGCGGCGCTGGCGCTGACCGCCCTGTTCGACCTGCCCCTTGGCTGGGTGGAAGCCGCCCTGCTGGGACTGGCCACCAGCGCCATCGGACAGGCCGGCGACCTGGTGGAATCGCTGTTCAAACGTAACATGGCCGTCAAGGATTCCGGTAACAGCATCCCCGGCCACGGCGGCTTACTGGACCGGATGGACTCGGTCGTCTTCGCCGCCGTCCTGGTGTATTACTACGTCGTCTTCTTCGTCATTTAAACGAAACCCATCTGGGAATGTAACAAAGCCCGTCAATAGGGATGGCCCGCCAGTTGTCCTTTTCATACGGGTAGCCGCCCCACACATCCAGATGGTAAAATACAGCTATGGAAACCGCTGAAAACGACGCTTCGACACCCGAAGATAAGGAAATTCTGACCCGGGAGATACTGGAAGAACGCTGGGACCGGGTAATTGCCGAACACGGCACCAGCCGCCTTATCGGGGTCAACCTGCCGGTCTTCAACCGGGCTACGGCCAGCCAGGCAGAATGGTCGCTGATGTCCTTCCTGCCTTTGTACCTGGTGTCCAGTTTCCTCAAATGCCAGCAGTGCGGCCAGTGCTGTCGTCCCAACGAACGCCACTGGGACAGGGGGGTGGTGCTGTCCCGGGATGAAGTCCTGGAACTCAAGAGCCGCTACCGGCTGGAGAAACGCAATGGCAAGACCTACCTGAAATACCCCTGCCCCATCCTGAGCGGTTCCAGCCGCTGTACCCGTTACCATTCCCGGCCGTTCGGTTGCCGGTTGTTCCCCTTCAATATCACCCGCAATCCCGATACCGGGGAGGATGAAGGCCTGGGACTGCTGATGCACTGCCCGGCCGCCCGGGACTTTTATGTCACCGTCAACCTGTTCATGCAGGATTTCTACGCCCACCTGGAGAAATGCCGCGCCGCCGGACAACCCCGCTTCGACATCAAGGACCTGGACATGTTGAAAACCGCCTACGATTACAAAGCCATCGACCCCGCCGACCTGGCTTATATGAAGGCCAAGGCCCGGTCACCGTATTAGTCTTCTGCGAGCCGGTTTCGTTCCAATCTCAAGGTGATAGCTGATTGGCCTGAAAAGCCCTTTTTGCGGTACTATTATGTAATGAATCTACCACTCAGACTTGCCGTTCTCGGTGCCACCGGCAGTATCGGCCGGCAAACGCTGGATGTCATCAGGCAGTTCCCGGAACGGCTGAAAGTTATCGCCATGGCCGCCGGTAACAACCTGCCGCTATTCCGCCAACAACTGGCTGAATTCAAACCGGAGTATGTTTCCTGCCTGGCGCCCGGTTTCGACCCCGGCTCAGCCGAATGCCTGACGCCGGCCGAAATGGCCGTTTTGCCGGAGGTTGATATCGTGGTGGTGGCCCTGCCCGGTAGCACCGGACTGGCGCCGACACTGGCGGCAACCGGCGCCGGCAAGATTATCGCGCTGTCCAACAAGGAATGCCTGGTATCGGCCGGAGATATCCTGATGGCCGAAGCCAGGCGTCACCATGCTCAAATCCGCCCGGTGGACTCGGAACACTCGGCCATCTGGCAATGCCTGGTCGGTGAATCATCACCCGCGGAAAAGATTATCCTGACCGCTTCCGGCGGCCCTTTTCGGGAATATGCCCCGAAGCAACTATCAGCCGTAACCCCGGAGCAGGCCCTGGCTCACCCGTCGTGGAAGATGGGCCGGAAGGTAACGCTGGACTCGGCGACACTGATGAACAAGGGGCTGGAGGTCATCGAGGCTCACCGGCTCTATGGATTGCCCTACGACCGCATCGAAGTGGTCATCCACCCGCAGTCCATGGTACATTCCATGGTGCAGTTCGCCGATGGCGGCATCAAGGCGCAACTGTCGCCGCCCGACATGCGCCTGCCCATTCAGTACGCCTTTTCGTACCCGGAACGCTGGAGCAACGACAGCCTGCCCCGGGCTGACTGGGCGACCATCGGCCGGCTGGACTTCGCTACCCCGGACTTCGAGCGCTTTCCCTGTCTGGCCCTGGCCATCGAAGCCGGCAAAAAAGGCAACACCTGGCCGGCGGTGCTGGCCGCCGCCGGTGAAGAGGCTGATGAACTGTTCCTGACCGGGCGAATCGGCTTCACCGACATCGCCCGCCTGGTCGGTGTGGTCCTCAAAGAACATACCCCCGACGGGGAATTGTCGTTAGATAGTATAGCTGACGCCGAGTCCTGGGCGCGGCGTCGAATTACCGAACTGGCAAGGAGTCTTTAATTGCTGTTTACCATTTTAGTGTTTTTACTGGTACTGGGGGTGCTGGTGCTGGCCCACGAGGCCGGACACTTCTTCACCGCCAAGGCCTTCGGCGTCGGGGTCAACGAGTTCGGCGTCGGTTTTCCGCCGCGCCTGTTCGCCGTCAAGCGAGGCGAAACCGAATACTCCGTCAACGCCCTGCCGCTGGGCGGCTTCGTCAAGCTGTCGGGTGAAGAAGACCCTGACGCGCCGGATTCCCTGGCTTCCAAAAGCCACGCCAAACGCATCACGGTACTGGCTTCCGGCGCCATCATCAACGCCCTCCTGCCGATTATCCTGCTGACCGGGGCTTTCATCGTACCGCACGATGTCGCCCGCGGCGACATCACCGTAGTTGAGGTATCTCCCAACTCACCGGCGGAAACCGCCGGGCTGGTCGAGGGCGACACCATCATCACCTTCGCCGGACGGGAACTGGATAACAACGCCGCCCTGGGACGGTACATCTTCATGTACCTGGGCGAACCGACCGACATGGGCATCCGCCACGCCGACGGCAATACTTCGGTAGTGACGGTGACCCCCCGCTGGGCGCCTCCGGAGGGTGACGGCGCCGTCGGCTTACGCACCACCACCGACAATCTGGTCATCGAGCGCGAGAGTATGCCTTTCTTCCAGGCTGTCGGCAAGGGTTTCAGTGAAAGCATCGACCTGCTGGTACTGTTCAAAAACTCCATCCTGTCGATGATAGCCGGCACCGCCGAAGGCGGCGTGGCCGGGCCGGTGGGCATCGCCACCATCGTCGGTGACGTCGCCCGCGCCGGGTTGTCGCCTCTTCTGGAGTTCACCGCCCTGCTGTCGCTCAACCTGGCTATCCTGAACCTGCTACCCATCCCGGCGCTGGACGGCGGCAGAATCGCCTTCGTGGCGGTGGAGTGGGCGCGCCGCGGCAAGCGCCTCGACCCGCAGACGGAAGGCAAAATCCACTTCATGGGCTTCGCCTTCCTGATTTTACTGATAATCACGGTAACCTTCAACGATATAATGAGGATTGCGGGAGGAGGATAGGCAAATTCCAATATCTAAATTCCAAATCCTAAACAATATCAAAATCCAAATATCCAATGACCAAAACAGAGCCGGCGGGCTGGATGGAATCCATATTGCTTAATCGACGAGACAGCAGAGCCATAAACATCGGCGGGGTGGCCGTCGGCGGCGGCGCGCCCATAACCGTCCAGTCCATGACCAAGACCGACACCCGGAACGTCTCCGCCACCGTCGCCCAGATACGGGAACTGGCTCAGGCCGGGTGCGAAATCGTCAGGTGCGGCGTCCCCGACGCCGAGGCCGCCACGGCGCTCGAAGACATCAAGCGGCAAAGCCCCATACCGGTCATCGCCGACATCCACTTCGATTACCGGCTGGCGCTCATCGCCGTCTCAGCCGGCGTGGACGGTCTGCGCATCAACCCCGGCAATATCGGCGACGCCGAGCGGGTCGAACAAGTCGTTCTGGCCGCCAAAACCCGCCGGATACCCATCCGCATCGGCGTCAACGGCGGTTCCCTGCCACCGGACTTCGAGCCTGGTCTGCCGCTCCACCGGCGCATGGTGGCTTCCGCCATGACCCAGGTCAGACTGCTGGAAAGCCTGGATTTCGACCTCATCAAGATTTCGCTGAAGGCCTTCGACGTACCGGAAACCATCGCCGCCTACCGCCTGATAGCCGGCATGACGGACTACCCGCTTCACCTGGGCATGACCGAGGCCGGAACGGCCCGCACCGGCGTCATCCGCTCCGCCGTCGGTATCGGCACCCTCCTGGCCGAGGGCATCGGCGATACCATCCGCGTTTCGTTGTCAGCGCCGCCGGCAGAGGAAGTCCGCGCCGGTTATGAGATACTCAAAAGCCTGGACCTGCGCCGTCACGGCCCGGTACTGGTGGCCTGCCCTTCCTGCGCCCGAACCGAAGTGGACATCGTCGGGCTGGCCGACCGGGTGGCCGAAGCACTGGAGGGCATTGACAAGACCATTAAAGTGGCCGTCATGGGCTGTGCCGTCAACGGCCCCGGTGAAGCCCGCGACGCCGATGTCGGTATCGCCTGCGGCAAGGGGCAGGGCATCCTGTTCCGCCGTGGCGAAAAAATCCGGGTGGTGCCGGAAGCCGAACTGTTCACCGAGCTTTTAAAAGAAGTGGAGAACTTCTAGAATATAATCGCCCAGTAAACGGGAGGGAATCATGGACACTACTTTCTGGCAGGCATTGACGGCTGTTGCCGTCGTCGTTCTGGCTATCGGATTATTCTACGCCGTCAATAAATATCTGCAGTTCCGCCGCCGTGACGACGCGCGGCTGGCCATCGATTTTTTCCGCGACCTCCGGAGTGACGAATTCAAGGCCGTCATCCGCAGTATCTACGGCGTCAAAACCGGTGAGTGGAGCGGCCTGGCCGACTACCAGCGGGTGCGCATCGACCACCTGGTGGACTGGTTCAACCTGCTGGGCGCGGTCACCCGCAACCGGGAGATAAACGAAAACCTGGCCATCGAGACGCTGGGCGGGCCGACGGCCATCCGTTGCTGGTACCGGTTGGTGCCCTACCTGCGCCAGGAAACCGAGCGGAGAGGCTTCTTCTGCGACGACTTTGAGGATTTTACCCGCCGCTCGCTGACCCACTTCCGGCGGCGCGGCATCACCATCTGGTTCTCCTGGGGTGACGAACGGGTGGAACTGGTGGAGCACCTCCAGCAGGCGGATATCAAGCCCCGCTCCATCGAAGAAATCCGCTTTCAGAACAGAAACAGAGGTAATAGATGAGACTTTCCCAGCTCTTCGGCAAGACCCAGCGGGAGATTCCCGGCGAGGCCGAAACCATCAGTCACCGGTTGCTGTTGCGCGCCGGCATGATCGCCCAGCTTACCGCCGGCGTCTATTCCTACCTGCCGCCGGCCTGGCGCACCTCCCGTAAGATAATGGACATCATCCGCGATGAGATGGACGCCGCCGGCTGTCAGGAAATCACCATGCCGGTGCTTCAACCCATCGAGCTGTGGCAGAAGTCCGGTCGCGGCGCCGCCTTCGGCGACAATCTGTTCCAGCTCACCGACCGCAAGGAGCACACGCTGGCGCTGGGCCCCACTCACGAAGAGGTAGTCTCCGACCTGGCTTCGCGCTATATCCAGTCCTACCGCGACCTGCCCCAGCGGCTGTACCAGATACAGACCAAACTGCGGGACGAGCCGCGCCCCCGCGGCGGCCTCATCCGCGTCCGCGAGTTCATCATGAAGGATATGTATTCCTTCGACGCCGATGAAGCCGGGCTGGAAGAATCCTATCAGCGCATGGTGCAGGCCTACAAGAACATCTACCGGCGGTGCGGCCTGAAGGCCATGGCCATCGAGGCCGATTCCGGGGCTATCGGCGGCAAGGCGTCGCACGAGTTCATGGTGCTGGCCGAATCCGGCGAGGACGAAGTCATCTTCTGCGCCGGTTGCGGCTACGCCGCCAACAAGGAAAAGGCAGTCTTCAATAAGGGTAAAACCGAACCGGAAGCCCCGCTACCGACCGAAGAAGTGGCTACACCGGGCCGGGAGGCCATCGAGGACGTCGCCGACTTCCTGGGACTGCCCCCGTCACGGATGCTCAAGTGCGTCTTCTATGTGGCCGATAAAGAGTTCATCGTGGCCGTCATCCGGGGCGACCTGGAAGTCAACGAAATCAAGCTGAAAAACGCCCTCAAAGCCGCCGACCTGCGCCTGGCCGTAGCTGAAGAAGTAGCCGAAGCCGGTCTGGTGGCCGGTTCGGCCTCACCCGCCGGTTTCAGCGGCATGGTGGTGGCCGACGACTCGGTCATCGAGGGCTATAATTATGTCGGCGGTGCCAACGTCAGCGGCCGCCATATGCGCAATCTCAACCTGGGCCGGGACTTCCGGGCCTTCAAGACAACCGATATCGCCTCGGCGGCTGTCGGGGCCAAATGCGCCCGTTGCGGCGGGACGCTGGATGCCACCCGCGGCATCGAGGTCGGCCATGTCTTCAAGCTGGGCACCTTCCTGGCCGAAACCTTCGGCGCCGTCTATACCGACGCCGAAGGCAACCAGAAGCCCTGCATCATGGGCTGTTACGGCATCGGCATCGGCCGTCTGCTGGCGGCGGCTATCGAGCAGAATCACGATGACAAGGGCATCATCTGGCCCATGCCCATCGCCCCCTGGCAGGTTCACCTGACGGGACTGGGACTGGAGAATGAGCCGGTGCGCGCCGCCGCTGAGAAGCTCTACGGTGAACTGACCTCGGCCGGTATCGAGGTGCTGTACGACGACCGGCCGGAATCTCCCGGCGTAAAATTCAACGACGCCGACCTTTTGGGCATGCCGCTCCGGCTGACCATCAGCCCCCGCTCCATGGACAAGGGCAGTGTCGAGGTCAAACAGCGCGCCGAAAAGGCCTTCGAGCTGGTGCCTGCGGATGAGGTGGTCGAGGTGACCCGAAAACTGGTCAGCGACATGATGAATACCGAGAGTTGTCAGTCATGAAGGAAAAGACCGACATCTTCGACGCGCTGGCCCAAAACGAGGAACTGGTCGGCGAACTGTACCGCGCCTTTGCCCGGCGTTTCCCGGAAATGGCCGACTTCTGGACCAATCTGGCCGAAGCGGAAAAAAGACACTCCTCCTGGCTGAAAAATCTGAGCGACGACGCCGCCGAAAAGACATTGACGGTAACCGACCGGTTTTCATCGGCCGCCGTCACCACCTTCCACAACTACCTCATCAATGAAACCACCGCCGCCGGCCGGCAGGACTATGGTGAAAAGCAGGCGCTGGCCACGGCCTTATACATTGAAAAGAGCCTCATCGAAAAGGACTTCTATCAGTGCGTCCACAGTACCGACGAGGTAATATCCAATCTTTTGGAAGCCCTGGTCACCGAATCACGCCAGCACCTGGAGCTCGTCCGGCAGAAGATGCGAGAAAAGGGCCTGAAGCCGACCTAAGCGGCCTGCTGTCCCATACCCACCGCGTCGATGAAGGCCTGTCCCAGGAAGTGACCGTTGACCCACAGCTGGAAGTCATAACGACCCTCGCCGGGAATGGGCAGAGGCGGAAACTGCAGATTCAGCTCCACCGTCCCCAGCTTGCTATTGGAGTTGAACTTGCCTTTGGCCTCGGCCAGCTTTTCCCCGGTATTGGAATAAACGTAACGGGCCTGGAACTCATATTCCCCTTCGGCCTCGGTCAACTTGGCGTACAGCGATACCGGACGCTTCGACGGGAACTTGCTCACATGAACCTTGTCAAAGATACCGATAAGCGAAATCTTGCCGGTAGTCGGGTCCTTGGCGGCTGTGTCACAGACCAGCGCCGCCACCAGCACCGGCTTGCCGCTACCCTGGATTACTTCCTGATTATCCTGGTCACTCATGCGTCCATTGTAGGCGCGCCCCGACGGGTAGTCAATAAAAGTATTGACTTCATCCCGGTGAGGTCTATAATCAGGGCAAGGCAGGTTCAACAATGGCTGAATGCGACTTTTCCGACGAGGTCAGGCAAAAGGCGTTCCGCAGTGCCGGCTCCCAGTGCGAATGCGCCGAAGGCTGTAAGGAACACCCCGGCACCCGTTGTAAGGTGTATTTCTGGCGCTGGGACGAGGCCCACTACTACCGCATCGACCCGGCGCGACCGCCGGTTTATGAGAACTGCCGGGTGATGTGTTTGAGATGCCACAGGAACGCTGATGCCAAGGCATCAGCTTCAAATTCCAAATCCTAAATCACAAATAACAAACAATATCAAAATCCAAAATTAAAATGACCGAAACGGGGCACCGGGATTGCTTCGCCGTTGGCTCGCAATGACGGGGGTGTTTATGGCTGTCAGCTTTCAGCAAATTCCAAATCACAAGCATCAAATAACAAACAAATCCCAAGTTACAATATTAAATGACCGAAACGGGGAACGAGCGGTCAGCTTTCAGCCGTCAGCTGTCAGCTTTGGGAAACCAGGATTGCCACAGACGCTGACGATTCTTCGCAATGACGCCTTTTTTCGTCACTGCGAGCGATCAGCAGGCGCGAAGCAGTCTCGGTGTTGACCCGTATGATGACGATTGACCGCCTTTGGCACCGGGATTGCTTCGCCACAGGCTCGCAATGACGGGGGTGTTTATGGCTGTCAGCTTTCAGCCGGCGGCTTTCAGCAAATTCCAAATCACAAGCATCAAATAACAAACCGGCGAAGCCGTCCCGAGGAACGAAGAGACGTGGGGAACCTTCAAAATTCAAATGCCCAAAACGGGAAACGAGATTACCACGTCGCTACGCTCCTCGTAATGACGCCTTTTTACGTCACTGCGAGCGGCCGGCAGGCGCGAAGCAGTCTCGGTGTTGACCCGTATCATGACGATTGACTGCCTTTGGCACCGGGATTGCTTCGCCGTTGGCTCGCAACGGCGATTGGTGTTACCAGGGCGGGTCGGCCTTGGCCGACCCCTACGAGGGAAACCGAGATTGCTTCGGCGTCGCCTCGCAATGACGGGGGTGTTTATGGCTGTCAGCTTTCAGCCGGCGGCTTTCAGCAAATTCCAAATCACAAGCATCAAATAACAAACCGGCGAAGCCGTCCCGAGGAACGAAGAGACGTGGGGAACCTTCAAAATTCAAATGCCCAAAACGGGAAACGAGATTACCACGTCGCTACGCTCCTCGTAATGACGCCTTTTTACGTCACTGCGAGCGGCCGGCAGGCGCGAAGCAGTCTCGGTGTTGACCCGTATCATGACGATTGACTGCCTTTGGCACCGGGATTGCTTCGCCGTTGGCTCGCAACGGCGATTGGTGTTACCAGGGCGGGTCGGCCTTGGCCGACCCCTACGAGGGAAACCGAGATTGCTTCGGCGTCGCCTCGCAATGACGGGGGTGTTTATGGCTGTCAGCTTTCAGCCGTCAGCTCGCATATATGATTGGTGTTACCAGGGCGGGTCGGCCATGGCCGACACCTACGGCCCAGAACCAATGACGATTGGTGTTACGAGTGCGGGGCGGCCATGGCCGCCCCCTACGGGTAATAAGAACCACAAGGGCTACGGATAATACAGGCCGTAGGGGCGAGGCCTGCCTCGCCCGTCCCGGTCGCTGGCTGACAGCTGAATGCTGACAGCTTAAAGCGCACTCACCCTTCCCATACGGCGATGATGACCGCCGAACCGGCCTGGTAGCGGTCAGGGAAGAGTACCGCCAGACGGCGGCCGGGTAACATTTCCGCCACGGGAATATGACGCGCCACGGTTATGCCATCCAGATACGCCTTCGGTGAGCCGTCCGGCCGGATATCGGCGGTATAGTCAAGGCTGTCGAAACTTATGAGGGTTGCCGCTTTCAGCATTCGTTTTCCTTTCCTGCACGTAGAGTGCGTTTTTGATAATCAAGCGTTTACCGCCGCAAATGCATAAGCCGGCCTCTGTCAGAGGCCGGCGGTATCAGGTCTGCCGTTGCCAGACTATCCGGGATACAAGCGACTAAAACGAAGGAAACGAATCCCCTTTTCCATCGTGAAAACCTGAAAAAAGCCCGCCAGGAGCCTGGCGAAACAATTCCAGCAATTCATTCCCCGAGCCTCAGCGTCATACGGTAACGGCCCGATGACGCCCGGTATTCCAGACCGATACCGGCGACCCTGAACGCCCGGCCGCCCACCGATATCAGGTCATGTATCTGCTGGGCGCAGTTAGGCGGCCCGGTTATTTCGCCGCCTGCTCCCTCGAAAGCCAGGTAGCGGCGAAAAACAGCATGAGGGCCGACCCATTCATATACCGGCACCTCTTCAGCCGGCGGACTCACCAGCCAGGCGTTTTCGCCTTCGATCAAGAGCCGGTCGGGCAGACCGGCCAGCAGGCGTCTGACGGCGGAAAATCCGCTGACGCCGGGACTTACGGCAAAGTCCGGCAACCGGCCGGCGTCAGCCGATGCGGAGCTGACATTCAGCCGAAGCCCCACCCGCCCTAAAAGCCAGGCCAGTATCTGTGTAATGGAATGAGTCATGTTCCAGCGTAACTGGCCGGGCGCCCGCCAGTTTTTCAGCGCTGACCAGCCGTCTGCAGCGTCAAGTATCAGCAATGACAACCCCGGCTCCAGTTGTGCCTTCACGCCGGTGATGGTAAAAGACAAACCCGGCGCAGTTTCAGGGCCGGTTGCGGTGACATAGCCGGCAGAGAACTCCAGCCGATCGCCGACACCGAAGGGCGGCACGTCGTACCAGCTACCCGCGTTGTCCAGTTCCAGACTCAACCTGCCCTCGGCCTCTGACAGCTTCAGGGAAACCGCCTTCAGGTAAGGCGACAGGTCGATGTCGGGGGTGTCGTCCCCGGCGCGCCACACCCGGAAGGCGGCAGTCGCCCACAGCGCGCCGTCACCGGACAACAACGACACCCCTTGTTCCGCCGTCATGTCAGCGGGGTACGGTTCCTGCCACAAGCCGTCATCGAAGCCGGTGCCGGGCACGGTAACGCCGATATATATCCGGTTGTGCGGCGCATCGCCGGTCAGGCGCTCCACCCAGGCGCAGAGATAACCCCTCGGCCCGCGGCAAAGAGATGGCCGGGCGAACTCATAGCCCTCGCCGGCCGGCGAAGCGGCGATGGCCGTCAGCGCGCTCCAGGCCGTTCCGTCCCAGGAGAGCGTCCATAACCGGTAGTCACCCCCGGACGTCCGGCCGGTAACCGCCAACCGCCAGCCGCCGTCATACACCGCGGCCACCCCGGTCAGTTCGCCGGTAGCCTTGTCCCAGGACTGCCGCGCCTGCCAGACTCCGCCGCTCCGACGTTTGATGTAAAGCGTCGTCTGATCGGTGAAGAAAAGAGACAGGCCGCCGGCATCATCGTATGCCGCTGACAGACCGCCGAGGGCCGAAGCCGGGGCGTAATCCACCAGTTCCGGCCCTTGCCAGGTCAGTCCATCGTCCGGGCTCCACAGCCGCCACAGAGAGCGGTCAGCCGCCAGCCAGCACAGCGACACTTCCCCGGCACCGTCCGCCAGAGCCACGTCATTAACGCCGTAGCGCCCGGTATCCTGCCAGACGGAAAAGTCAGAGGTTGGAGAAAGCGCCGAAACGCGCTGGAGGAACAGTCGGCCGGAGTCCGCCGGCGGCGTCAGGCGGGCGCGTACCAGCGTACCGGTGGTGGTGAGCGCCGCCGTCTGGCGGTAGCCGTCCTCACCGCCGCCGGTAAGTTCCTGCCAGACCGTTTGCCGGCGGGTAACCGCGGTACGAAAAAAAGGCGTGCCGGACGGCGCCCGCTGAGCCTCAGCCAGGGTATCGGTCAGGGGGCGCATCAGCCCTCGCCCTTTTGGCCGGGGACGTATTCGGTACCCCAGAAGATATGCCCGGCGACATAGCCCAGATTGAAGGCGATGAGCAAGGCCAGGGCGTGGTCGTAGCCGCGAGTGCCCAGCCAGTAGCCGGCCGACACCAGACCGATAATCCACAGCCATTCGAAGCGATGCCACAGGTCACGGATGATATAGGTCCAGGGGCGGCCGCCGAGGCGGGACCAGAGTTTTTTGTAGAGGTTCATTTTTTTCCTTTCGTTTAATTGGGAGCCGACAGCTTTCAGCAAATTCCAAATCCTAAATTACAAATAACAAACAAATCCCAAGTTCCAATATTAAATGACCAAAACGGGGCACCGGGATTGCTTCGCCGCCGGCTCGCAACGACGATTGGTGTTACCAGGGCGGATCGGCCTTGGCGAACCCTACGAGGGAAACCGAGATTGCTTCGGCGTCGCCTCGCAATGACGGTGGTGTTTATGGCTGTCAGCTTTCAGCCGTCAGCTTTCAGCAAATTCCAAATCCTAAATTACAAATAACAAACAAATCCCAAGTTCCAATATTAAATGACCAAAACGGGGCACCGGGATTGCTTCGCCGTTGGCTCGCAACGACGATTGGTGTTACCAGGGCGGGTCGGCCTTGGCCGACCCCTACGGGTGATAATAACCGTAGAAGTGAAACATGGCTCGCCCGCCTGGATGCGGTGTTATTCCGCTCAAGCGTCAGCCCGGGATATCCGGTTTCTTGACATTTATCCATCGGGTGATAAACTGGAATGGCGAGTTGTATGAACGAGATTATATTTTTAGTTGAAGAAGCCCCCGAAGGCGGCTTTATTGCCCGAGCCTTAGGCCATGCTATTTTCACCGAAGCCGATACATTCGACGACCTCAAAGAACAGGTGCGTGACGCGGTTAGATGTCATTTTGGGGATGAAACTCCACCGCCGCTAATCCGTCTCCACCAGGTCAAGGAAGAGGTCATTTCCGTTTGAGACTACCTCGGGATATCGATGGGGCCGAACTGGTCGCCTTATTGAAACCCTTCGGTTATGCCGTTTCCCGTCAGAGCGGCAGTCATCTCAGGCTCACCTCAAACTTCAACGGGCAAGAACATCACATCACTATCCCTAATCATAAACCGGTAAGAGTGGGCACTTTGAACAGTATCCTGACCGACATTGCCGCCTATCTGAGCAGAGACAAAGAAGACCTGATAACAACTCTTTTCGGTTGATACTAATACTCTCCATTCATTATTCCTGGGCCCAATTCCATCGATGACCTCCGCCGTCCCCATTCGTTTTTTTATTTGCCGTTATTGATAGCTGTCAGTAGTCAGCTGACAGCTATCAGCGGGGGCACCGAGATTGCTTCGCCGTAGGCTCGCAATGACGGTGGTGTTTATGGCTGTCAGCTTTCAGCCGACAGCTACCAGCTCTTTTTGGATCCCCGGCTTTCGCCGAGGATGACAAGGAAAATGAAAAGCCGACGATGGTTAAGAGAACAAAAAGCCTACGGTGACAATGACAATGCGATGCGGGGAACCGGGATTGCTTCGGCGTCGCCTCGCAATGACGATTGGTGTTACCAGGGCGGGTCGGCCATGGCCGACCCCTACGAAAGATACGGGGCGAAACTTGAAACCATTCCTTCCGGGTTGTACGCGTACCCCACCCTCACCTTCCGGCCACAGCGCAGGGTTTTCAGGGCTGACTGGAAATACGCCAGCCGAGCCGAACCCCAGCGGAAGTAACCGCCGGCGACGTCGGCGCCGGTGTTGACCCGGTTGACGGCGTGCACCGCCCATTCGATGGCGGAATAGGCTGACGCCCCGGCCAGCAGTATCTCGTGATGCTTTTCCGGCACGGTAGTGCCGGCGTCATCCAGCAGATGCGCTACGCCGTAGTGAACCAGCGCCGTCCCGCCGTCGGGCACCGGCCCGTCCTCGATGAACAGCGTGTCGGCCCGGCCGGCGAAGCGGCGGAAGGCCCGGGGTTCCTGCCCCGCCGGGTATTCCACCGCTGAGATACCGACCCGGCTCGAAATGGAAGTTATGTCAATCTCCCGACTGCCGGGCACGGTATCGACGGAGAGGGTCAGTTGCCGGGGCACGGCCAGGGAGTATTCCGCTGTCGCCCGCCGGAGGTGACGGTTCAGGGTGTCATCCTCCCAGCGCTGGTCGGCCGGGGTAGCGTCGCCCAGGTCGAGGCGGAGGAGGGAACGAAGTTGTGTCAGGTTCATGTATCCCCCAAGGATTTCTCAGCGTTTTGCTGATAAAATCTAAAGATGAATGACAGACAATATCTAATGTTTAATCTCTAAGCACAATATCCAATGCTCAAATATCCAATGACCAAAACGGGTAACACTGGCGCAACCTTAACGAGTCGCCCTGTTTCGAACATTTGGTCATTTGAATTTGTTTAGACATTAGATATTCGGGATTAGGATTTTCCCCGTTACCCCCTAATCCGTCACCCCGATGAGCGCCGCGGCTTTGATGGCGGAAAAGAGCGCCAGTGAGCAGTACCACTTGATGCGAGTGCGGGCGGCGTCCTTGTTCTCCAACGAACCCAGGTGCTTCACCTGAATCAGGCCGGGGCTGGACAGGCCGGCCAGGGCGCCCTCGCCGAACTGGACGGCGTAGATGGTGGAGCAACCGCCGCCGGTAACGGCCGCCTCGACGCCGCCGGCAACGACGTGCGTGTCCTTTATCCAGTCATTGACGCCGATAGGCACGCCGTTCCAGCACAGGACGAAGTTGCCCCAGGCGTCACGGTCTGTTTCCAGCATACCGCCGGACGCCCGCACCAGCGCCGACAGCTTGCGGCGGGAGCGACGGCTCATCAGGAGCATATCCGGCTTGCCGCCGCGGACCAGGTCGATGAGTTCGTCCAGCATATCCAGCGTCAGGCTGTCGCCGGCCGACCCGGCGGAAATGACCTGCTCACCCCCGGTTTCGGTACCCAACAGCGCCCGCAGGCCGTCGAATTCCCGGGCATTGGCGGTAGCGTCGCCGTAGATGAAGACCTCTTCGAACTTATCCTTGAGCGCCTTGGCCTTCTGCTGGATGATGGCCGCCTGGAGGTCCTGAAAATTGGAGCGGGTGGTCTTCAGGAAGTTATCCAGGTCGGCGTCGCCGCCCATGATTTTCAGGTGCGCCGTTTTCTGCTCGAAGGTGGGCGTGCTTTCCGCCCAGTCCTCGCCGACATCGTAGAAGGCGATGTCCGGCAGGGTCTTTTCCTGGTTATAGGTCAGCCCGTTACCGGTGATTTCGATAAACGGCAGACGCCGCAGTACCGGCGAGTCCTTGATCATGGTTTCCACCACCCCCTCCAGGAGGAGGTCGTTGGACAGTTTGGATGCTTCGGCTAGTGTGAGGGACATTCGTTTCTCCTTATAGTATTCAGTAGTCAGTCTTCAATAAATCACAAATTACAAATCTCAAACAATTTCCAAGATGGTAGTGTCCCGTCAAGTGGTGTAAATTCATCATTGGTGGTTTCCTGAATGGTTATGCTGGTAAAGCCATGATCAGGGGTTCCTCCTGCGCCCCTTCCAGCGTTTTCTTCATCGAATCCAAAGAAAAGTAGCGTCGTCCGACCTCCCACTCGTCCTGCTGTTCCATTAACACCGCCCCAATCAGCCTGATTACCGATTGGCTGTTGGGAAAGATGCCGACCACATTACTGCGGCGCTTGATTTCCTTATTCAGTCTCTCCAGGGGATTGGTAGAGTACAGTTGCCGCCAGTGTTCCCGCGGGAAGGCGGTATAGGCCAGGATATCCGGTTCTGCCTCTTCCAATTGGTCGGCCACAGGACCGAATCGGAGTCTGAGGTTATCGGCTACCCGGCGGAGCTGGCTGTAAGCGCTGTCGCGGTCAGGTTGAGCGAAGATGGTCCGGATAGCGGCAGATACCATAGCCTGGGCGCCCCGCGGCACTCTGGCCAGCGCATTGCGCATGAAGTGCACCCGGCAGCGTTGCCACGATACCCCGGTGAGTACCGTGCTGATGGCTTCCTTCAGTCCCAGATGAGCATCACTGATTACCAGCATCACCCCGCTCAAACCACGGCTGACCAGCCCCCGCAGAAACTCTTTCCAGAATACACCGTCTTCACTGGGGCCGACCTCAAGCCCGATGATCTCGCGTTCTCCGGTTTCCCGGACGCCGTAGGCGATAATTACCGCCTGACTGACCACCCGCCCGGTATCCCTGACCTTGACGTAGGTCGCATCCAGCCACAGATAGGGATAACGCCATAACAAAGGCCGGTGACGCCATCGTTCCACTTCATCGTCCAGAGCCCCGCATATTCGCGATACCTCGCTCTTACTGACCCCGTTAAGACCCAGTGACTGAACCAGAGATTCCACCTTGCGGGTGCTGATGCCCAACACATAGGCTGGTAGTGTCCCGTCAAGTGGTGTAAATTCATCATTGGTGGTTTCCTGAATGGTTATGCTTGTAAAGCCATGATAAGGGGTTCCTCCTGCGCCCCTTCCAGCGTTTTCTTCATCGAATCCAAAGAAAAGTAGCGTCGTCCGACCTCCCACTCGTCCTGCTGTTCCATCAGTACCGCCCCAATCAGCCTGATCACCGATTTGCTGTTGGGAAAGATGCCGACCACATTACTGCGGCGCTTGATTTCCTTATTCAGTCTCTCCAGGGGATTAGTAGAGTACAGTTGCCGCCAGTGTTCCCGCGGGAAGGCGGTATAGGCCAGGATATCCGGTTCTGCCTCTTCCAATTGGTCGGCCACAGGACCGAATCG
The DNA here is from genome assembly GCA_000143165.1 of Dehalogenimonas lykanthroporepellens BL-DC-9. Taxonomy (NCBI): domain Bacteria; kingdom Bacillati; phylum Chloroflexota; class Dehalococcoidia; order Dehalococcoidales; family Dehalococcoidaceae; genus Dehalogenimonas; species Dehalogenimonas lykanthroporepellens. The sequence goes on along the minus strand of CP002084.1, from coordinate 171,296 downwards.
GAGTCTGAGGTTATCGGCTACCCGGCGGAGTTGGCTGCAAGCGCTATCGCGGTCAGGTTGAGCGAAAATGGTCCGGATAGCGGCAGATACCATAGCCTGGGCGCCCCGCGGCACTCTGGCCAGCGCATTGCGCATGAAGTGCACCCGGCAGCGTTGCCACGATACCCCGGTGAGTACCGTGCTGACGGCTTCCTTCAGCCCCAGATGAGCATCACTGATTACCAGCATCACCCCGCTCAAACCACGGCTAACCAGCCCCCGCAGAAACTCTTTCCAGAATACACCGTCTTCACTGGGGCCGACCTCAAGCCCGATGATCTCGCGTTCCCCGGTTTCCCGGACGCCGTAGGCGATAATTACCGCCTGACTGACCACCCGCCCTGAATCCCTGACCTTGACGTAGGTTGCGTCCAGCCACAGATAGGGATAACGCCATAATAACGGCCGGTGGCGCCATCGCTCCACTTCATCGTCCAGAGCCCCGCATATTCGCGATACTTCGCTCTTACTGACCCCGTTAAGCCCCAGTGACTGAACCAGAGATTCCACCTTGCGGGTGCTGACGCCCAATACATAGGCTTCCTGGATTACCGCCAGCAAGGCATGTTCCGCCCGGCGCCGGGGCTCGAGTAAGCTGGGAAAATAACTGCCGTCCCGCAACCGGGGAATCGCCAGAGGTATCGTGCCGGCCCGGGTGTCCCAGATACGCCCCCGGTAGCCGTTACGGTAGGTTAAACGACCGTCACTGCGCTCATGTTTCTCAGCTCCGGTCTTCTGCTTAACCTCAAGCTCCATGACCGCTTCAGCCAACATCTTCACCCCTTCTCTCAGAAAATCAAGATCACCGTCGCTTCCTGACTTGCGTAGCAGTTCCAAAAGTGTCATCCTGTCTTTGGCCATTGTTGTGGTTACCTCCTGAAAGTCTTTGTTGTTATTTTCTTTCAAGAAACCACACAATGGCCTGCTTTTTCAATTCCAAGAATTTACACCACGTACGGGGATTCTACCTCCAAGATTAAAATCATAATGACCAAAATCTCAGAAGTTTTTGTTATTTGATGCTTGTTACTTGTGATTTACCATCATAGCTCAAGCCCCCGCCGTATCTTGTCCGCCGGGGACAGGGGGCCGGTGGCCGCGGCGCGGGGGACGGCTACCGGCGAGGGCGGTGTCGCCGGTTTCAGCCCGGCTTTGACCCGGTCCACCAGCGCCCGGGCCCGGGTCACGGCTGAATCCACCTCGGCGATATTGCTACCGGTGATAAGCTCTGCCGGCAGTTCCGGGTTAAGGGCAACGGCGGCGGCGCGGTAGGCCTCCAGCGCCTGGTCGCGCTCCGTCGTCAGCCGGTCGATGGCGGCATCACGTTCGGCCAGGGTCAGGGACACGGCCTCGATGTCGGGTGTTTCCGGGGTTTCGTTTTCCGGATGGGAATCGAAGGAAACGAATCCTTCTTCCGTTTGGGTTTGTTCCATGGTTTTTCCTCCTTCTTTCAGCCTTCGGCTGATAATCTCTAATTTCTAATGTCTAAATCCAAAACAATATCAAAATCCCAATACCAAATGACCGAAACGGGGAACCGAGATTGCTTCGGCCGAGGGAACGAGCTTTCAGTCATCAGCGGTCAGCTTTCAGCAAATTCCAAATCCAAAATTACAAATAACAAACCGGCAAAGCCGTCCCGAGGAACGAAGTGACGTGGGGAACCATCAAAATTCAAATGACCAATATCCAAAACGGGGCACCGAGATTACCACGTCGCTACGCTCCTCGTAATGACGGCTGGACAGCGGTCCCGGGATTGCTTCGGCGTCACCTTGCATGACGGGGGTGTTTATGGCTGTCAGCCTTCAGCCGTCAGCTATCAGCTATGGGAAACCGACATTGGGATTTAGAATTTCCCACCCCTCATCATCGCCTCCTCCTCCAGCCATTCGGCGAACTCCGTTTCCGGGTCTTCGGCGCCCAGCGCCGCCATGGCGCGGCGGCGGGAGCGGAGGCCGGCGGACACCGCCGTCTTTTCGGCGCTCACCGCCGCGCCCAGGTCACGCGGCAGTACCGGCGCCCAGTCCACCTGCACATCAACGCCGTTGAAATCCCGGCCCAGGTAACGCCCGTAAAGCGCCAGGGCCATTTCCGCCCGGCGACGGTACACCCCGGTGCGCACCAGCCGTTTGCGCCACACCCGGTGCAGGAGCGGTTGAAGCTCCAGCTCCAGCGCCACCCCGGAGATGTCCCGCCCCACCCCGCCGAAAGCCGCCCGCGGCACCTCGGCCAGGTCATGCAGTACCCGGAACAGCAGGTCGATGTAGTCCAAATGAAGCTGACCGCCGCCGCCCTGAAGCAGATCCAGCAGGTAAGCCCGGGCTTCTTCCGGCAGGTGCCACACCGCGCCGGGGGCCACGGCGATATCGGAGGACTCTTCCACGTTCTCCAGCACGGCGATGGGGTTGCCGGAAAGTTCCAGGATGCGGGAAAGCTGGGAAAGGGCGCGCTCCAGCTCCAACTGCGGGCCGGTCAGATTTTCCAGGTCGGACATACCCCAGGACGATTTCGGCCGCGGCAAATTGGGAAAGACCAGGTACGGGATGAAACGCCACGGGTTATCCCCGCCGGCCACCACCGCGCTACCACACTCCACCCGATAGCTGTCAGCCGTCCAGTGTTCGGTCACCTCCGCCTCACCCCCGGCAACCGGCAGACCCCAGGCGCCTTCGGCGGCCCCACCCGGCAGACGGTAGGCGTGGCGCACTTCCCGGGGCGTCACCCCGTCGGCACCGAAGGTCACCTCCAGCCCGGCCATGTCCGGCGCCGTCACCCGCACCTCACCGGCTGATTCGTCCCAGCCCAGCCGGTAAGCCCCGTCGCCCAGGACGGCGGTATCGGTTTCGGTTTCGTAATCCAGCCGGTCCAGGCAGTTGAAGTCCGCCCAGCGGTTCAGCACCCGGCGCGCTGAGGCGACATTCTCCCCCTCCCCGGCTACCCGCACCGACAGGCCGTTCATCAGGTAAGCGGTTATCTTGTCCACGGCGGCGGCGGCGTAGTTGAAGCTCAGGCGGCGCTGACCGGTCTCCCGGCCCGGCCGGCGGCCCCGGTAGAAGTCCAGCAGTTCGCGGTAACGGCGACGGCGGGCGTCATCGGTCAGGCAGGTATCAGTCATCATGTCTTTCATCCTCGGCGGTGTATTCGGCGGTGACCCGGTACACGGTGCGTCGGCTCACGCCGTACTTTGCCGCCAGTTCCGCAACCGGCACCCCGGCCAGCCGCTGACGGGCTATTTCCCGGTTGCGATCCCGGTTGGCGTAGTAACGCGTCATCTCCGGCGCGTCATGAACGCATTGCGGCAGAGGGCATTCCAGGCAGGCCGGCGCCAGCTCACAGCCTTCATCGGTATAGGTCAGATACTCCGGGGGAACATCTCTGAGAATCTCATACGCCGTTTCATCGCTCGTCTCTTCTCTCATCCGTCTCTCTCGTCAATTATTCTGCCCGTTATATAAGAATATATGTTCTTTGCCAAGGGCAACGCCGGCTACCTCTGTCTGTCCGGGACTCTTTTCCGCCGCGTCCGCGGCTGATGGCCTGTAATCCAGTTCTGGATTTAGCGTCAATCAGTATAGTATTGGTGTTCTATATTGTCAATAGGGAAATGGCACACTCAGCCGGAGGCTGAGAATATCTAATCTTTAATTTCTAAATCCAAAACAAATTCAAATTTCCAATGTTTAATGACCAAAACGGGGGGCGAGCTGTCAGCCTGGTTATCGCGAATTCCATTGACACTGCCGGAATGTTAGGATACATTTATCGTAGAACGTATTAAAAGCCAACCTGAACCACAAATACCGGCTGAAGAAGCCTGGCTGTATCAGAACAAAACAGCTCTGGACGCCGTCCGCCGCGGACTGGCCGATGCCGCCGCGGGACGTATAATTGAAATACCACCGGAAGATTGGTAACAAAATCAGTAAAATGGACAGAGGCGACACTACCGGGCCCCCCGCCACCATCGACGCCTATATCGCCGGTTTTCCGGAGGACGTCCGCGCCCGGCTGGAAAAAGTGCGCCGCGTCATTGCTTCTGCCGCGCCGGGAGCCATCGAAGCCATAAGTTACCGTATGCCCACCTTCAAGCTGAAAGGCAGGAACCTGATCCACTTCGCCGTCTTCAAGCACCACATCGGCCTCTATCCCCTGCCGGAGGCGCTGAAAGTCTTCCCGAGGAATTGAACGCCTACCCGTCCGGTAAAGGCTCCGTCCGGTTCCCGCATGACCAACCGGTGCCTTATGAGCTGATTAACAAGATTACCGAATGGCGGGTTAGGGAGATGGGAAAGCTTCGTTGATGCTATAATCCACCCAAATGGAATGGACACCGATTTTCTACACTGACCGTAACGGCAAGTCTCCGGTAAAAGACTTCATCCTGGCTCAAACCGATAAAACCATTGCTGAGATACTTCATACTCTCAAGCTCCTTCGGATTTTCCATATCAATCTGGAGATGCCTTTTTCTAAGAAAATCACCCCGGAATTGAGAGAATTGCGGATCAAACACGGAACCGACTATTATAGAATCCTATACTGTGCCGTTCCCGAACAACAATTCCTCCTGCTCCATGGCATATTGAAAAAGACCGACAAGCTGGATAAGGGGGATATCGTGATTGCGGAAAAACGACTGACCGACTATCAAAATCGATTGGCCGATATTGACTGATGATAACGGATGTGTTATATACTCAGGTATGGATAAAAAACTGAACTCCGACTATAAACAGTTCGAAGAAGAGCTTCTCAGCCGCCCCGAAGTTAAGAGGGAATATGACGCCCTGGCCCCAAAATACCAGCTGATCCAGGAAATCATACGGCGACGCAACGAACTAAAAATCAGCCAGAGAGAACTGGCCCGCAGAATCGGTACCCGCCAGCCGGCTATTTCACGTCTTGAGGCCGGTGATTATAACGCCCGTATCGAAACCCTGTTGAAAGTAACCGAGGCTTTGGACCTGGATTTTTCCCTGATGCCCAGAAAAAAGAATTCCAACCAAGCGATAAGCATCTGACCGTTCACGGCTATAGTTAAAACAACTCCCTTTATTTTCGACAAACACTCTCACCCCTGACAGCCGCAATCGTTTGGCACACACCGCTTCCGGGAGTATAATCACGCTCAAGGCAAACGCCGCCGATCCTGACTAAAGGAGTGACCGATGGGCAAAACGGTACAACCTGATTACAGCGATGTAATAGCGTTGCTGAACCGCACCCTGGCGCTGGAGTATTCCATCATAATCCACCTGCCGCGCATCTCCAACGCCTTCAGAGACCCGGTGATAAGGGAAAAGGTTATCTACCTGTCCACCGCCTCGGTAAAACACGCCGATGCTGTTTCGGCAACAATCGAGAAACTCGGCGGCAAGGCGGAATGGAACTTTGAGAGCTTCCCCGATGACAGCGACCTGGTGAGCATGTTCACCATTCAACTGGCGAAAGAACAGGAAGCTCATCGAATGCATACCGAAGCCGTTCGTCTGCTTCCGGAAGGACTGAAAAACAGATTCCGCGAAATCGCCAAAGAAGAAGAATGGCACGTCAGGGTGGCGGAGGAGATACTGGAGTATCTGAAGGGGCAAAACACTAAACAGTAAGAGACTTACCAGGAATCAGGCAAAGCAGGCTTCAACCTCCCGCGAAATGGGAGCAACGTAGGATTCCGGGCGATTCCTTTGCGATTTATGGAACTCCTGAAATTTCTTCAGAAATACCCGCTCGAAATCTTCAATCTCTACGCCGATAATCTCACCGGTATCAGGAACCACTCTTAACCAAAACAAGCCGTTGCAGTCATACGATACAGCGGGTACCTGCTCATCGGACTGCAATGTCAAAATATCCAGCCGTTTGTTGTATTCAACTTTGAAATGTCTGATATTCTTTTCCAAAGATGCCATATCAGGCTTCATAATTCTGTTCCCCATATTAAAACCTCCCCTTGTTGCTTACCGCGACATGAAAAGGCATTATAAATATAACCCCGCTTCTTTTTAAACGGTCTATTTTTATATTCCACGACTACTCTGATGAAAGTATCCCCAATCGGAGGCGGTAAAACCAGCCGCTTATACAATGTCACTCTCCCGGGGAACGAGCTATCAGCTTTCAGCCGTCAGCTATCAGGCCGAAATACCGGGGTGTTCTAATCTGTTCTAATTATATAGTATAGACGATAAACCCGCTATGTCAATACCTGAGCTGATTCAGGCCGTTTCAGGTAATACCGGGCCAACATGTAGAACAGCAAGCTGAAGACCAGCATATCCCCAGACCAACGGCGGTAGGACTGCAATGGTGGGCAGGAATTTTTCAGCGCGGTCTGCCCCATGAAGGCATGAATAACCGGGGTGTTCTAATCTGTTCTATTATAGGCGATAACCGGGCTATGTCAATAAGATATCACACTTACAGTAATAAGGATATATTTCTAATAAACCAAAGGAGGCTTAAAAAGCCTCCTTTGGTTTTGTTACAACTAAAGTTATCCGCTTGTGTCTTGTTCCACTGATCCGTCTTCGTTAATCGTCCATACATACTGGAGACTTTCATTACCCCCCACCAAGTAATCACCGACTGTTGGCGTTCCTTCAGTTGGATAATCAGCATTGAAACTAATCGTACCAGTTTGCCCAGTTGCCGGCAGCGTACCATCCTCATACATATAAGCAGTAACCGCAACCTGGACATTATGTTGTTCAGCATCAATTGCAGCCTGGTCTCCCTCGTCCATAAAACCCAGGATATTCGGCACAGCCACGGCGGCGATGACGCCCAGGATGGCAATGACCACCAAAAGCTCGATAAGGGTGAAGCCTTTCTGGCCCTTGCGGAGTTTTTTCATTTTTAGATTTTCTAGGAACTTCATTCTGTTTGTCACCACCTTTCAGTCCTCAGACTTTACTCCCATATATTTATTTGGTTTCCCACGAGAGTACAAATGATTATAGTGTTACGGTTTGAGTATAGTCAATAGTATCTTAGTAAGACCCTTTCGACTAATTCTTGTGAGCCTCCGGTACCATAGTACTGGTACAACGCGAATTAGAATACAACGGCGTATGGATTGTGTCAAGCCCTTAAAAAGCTGTCAGCCGTCAGCAGTCAGCAAATTCCAAACCACAAGCATCAAATAACAAACCGGCAAAGCTGTCCCGAGGAACGAAGTGACGTGGGGAACTAAAATTCCAATATCAAATGACCGAAACGGGGGACGAGCTGTCAGCCTTCAGCCGTCAGCTTTCAGCTTTTTTGGAGCCCGGCTTTCGCATGACAACCTCTCCTTTGTCATTACCCGCTCTCATTGTCATTACCCGCGAAAGCGGGTAATCCATAAAACCCCTGACACGTGGATCCCACGCTTTCGCGTAGGATGACAGCCTCTTTTTGTCATTACCCGCTCTCTACTTTGTCATTACCCGCGAAAGCGGGTAATCCATCGTCGTCCACGCAACCGAAGTCTGACCTCATTCGTGGATCCCCGGCTTTCGCCGAGGATGACAGCCTCTTTTTTGTCATTACCCGCTCTCTACTTTGTCATTACCCGCGAAAGAGGCTGTGTCACAAAAGCTGGTGAAAGTGTCTGAATAGCGGGATTTATTTAGGTGCACTGATTTAAGGTAAACAAGAATGGGGAAAACAAGAAAAAGGGCAAATACCCCTCTTTATTCTATCCTGTTTCTGCCTGTTCCAGGCGCCGGAGCAGGCCAGGCACCCCGCCACTTAGCGTAATCATCCGGGCTATGTTGAAGCTACCAGCCAATAATCCCCATTCGGCCTTCACTCCAGCCAGTCCTTTAAGGAGGAAATTCCCGCAATTGAGATTTCGCTTGATATGTCCGAAGGGTGATTCTACCCGGGCTTTACGTTTCTGGTAGATTTCCTGACCCTCTGCTGATGCATACCGCGCTTCCAATGCTTCTCTCAGTTTCTCTTCCTTTAACCGGATGACAGTTCTGCCGCGCTTGGAAATGGTGCATGTTCCCCAGTATCGGCACTTCAGGCATAATGCCGGCTTCTCCATCCGGTACAGGTAATTACTCTTCTGTCTTGAATAGTGGGAATATTTCAGCTTCTTACCTTCAGGACATTCATAACAGTCAGCTTGTTCATCATAGCGAAACTTGCTCTTGTCAAAGGGTGAGTCCTGAGGGCTGTGAAGGGCTTGCCTTTGCGTCGGTACGATAACGTCAATTTGTTTTTCAGTTGTCCGTTTCAGATTGTCCATATTCGAATATCCAGCGTCGGCCACCGCTGTTCGGCAGGGCTTACCCAGTGTTATCATCGCCTGTTCGATTTGTTGCGAGAATTGATTGCTGTCATTGGCCTCGGCTACTACATCGGCATTAACTATAAGTCCGTGTTGCTCATCTACGGTTATATGCGCACTATAACCGGCATAAGTACCCTGACGCCCTTTGACGTTTAGACACTCCGGGTCGGTGCTGTTTATCCGGGATAACTTCTCTTTGTCTAACTGCTTTACCAGCCCCTTGATCTTGCTTTGTAGTTTTTGACGGTCTTCCAGTTCTTCTTTCATTTCTACCAGATTGCCGGATTCATTCCGGTCTATCTGCTCACACCTGGCAAGCAGTTCTTCGATAGCTTTGTCCGTTTCGGCCAGCTTCTGTTCCCATGCCTTCCTGGTCAATGTCCGGCTGGTGGCCGCCGCTCCTTTCATCTTGGTGCTATCGGTGAAGAGACAGTTGCCTTCTATCAGATTCATCTTGAGACAAATGCGAGCAGTCTGTTCAAGAACTTTCCTCAATACCTGCTGGTTACCCCGCCTGAAATTGGCTATGGTCTTATGGTCGGGTTTGAGTCCTCCCATAAGCCAGATGAATGATAGGTTATGATGACAGGCTCTCTCCAGCTTTCGGGAGCTATGCCAGCCATAGGAATAGCCATAAACCAGCAGTTTAAGCATGGATTTGGGGTCATAAGCCGGATTGCCGACCAGGGAACGGTCGATGGTCAATCCCATTTGATCGCAGTCCATAGCTTCCACTATGGCATCATAAGCTCTGACCGGATCCTTGGGCCCAACATAGTCTTCAATAACCGGTGGTAGCATCGCCATCTGTCGGCGGTCGCCTTCTCTGTAAGCCATCTTTGCCCTCGAAACGTTCGTATTACCAGCTAATTATTGCCCTATCTCCGATACGTTTCAACTATTTTTTTCGGCTAACAAAAGTAATTGTGACACAGCCTCGAAAGCGGGTAATCCATAAAACCCCTGACACGTGGATCCCACGCTTTCGCGTAGGATGACACAGAGGGAACCGAAGATGACAACGATAGTCTGACCTCATTCATGGATCCCCGGCTTTCGCCGGGGATGACAGAGAGTAAATAAGCCGAGGATGACAGAGAGAGAGAATATACCGAGGATGACGGACAGAGAATAAGCCGAGGATGACAGGCCCGCCTTCGGCGGGAAATCCCAAATCCCAAGCACCAAATAACAAACCGGCAAAGCCGTCCCGAGGAACGAAGTGACGTGGGGAACTAAAATTACAATATTAAATGACCGAAACAGGGGACGAGCTGTCAGCCTTCAACAGTCAGCTTTCAGCTTTGGGGGCACCGAGATTGCCACAGGCGCTGACGCGCCTTCGCAATAACGAGATAGGTGATTGCCGTTCCTGATTCGACCAGCTCACCACGAACGGGCTGGGTTTGGGCTTACCACCTTTATTTCAATAAAGTCAGCAGTGTGTCACGGGAAATTTCACCGTCGCGCATAATTTTACGAAGCAGTCCCCGGCCGATGGTTTCACCCTGATGAACAGGAACGACGGTAGACCTGCCGTCTTCATGTTCTATATAAACATGACTTCCTTTTTGTCGCCTGACCTGGAAGCCGGCTTTCTGGAGTGCGTCGAGTAACTGGCGGCCGGTGACCGCCGGCAGTTTTGTCATACCGCGATTTTTTGAATACCGACGAACCGGAGGTCTTCGGTATCATTTTCGGTTTCCAGACACAGTAATACCGCTTCCTTCATGCGGATCATCAGTTGGTCAAGCGTTTTGGCCTGGGTATGACACCCATGAAGGCTGGGGACGCTACCTACGAAGTAGCCGTCTTCGTCTTTTTCAATAACAACCGTATATTCTTTCATGCCGGTATCCAATTCGGGAGCGAACTATACGATAAGTGTAATCCATAGTATCGGCTTTTTCAATACAGAGGGGACGAGCTTTCAGCTTTCAGCTGTCAGCAAATTCCAAACCACAAGCATCAAATAACAAACCGGCAAAGCCGTCCCGAGGAACGAAGTGACGTGGGGAACTAAAGTTCCAATATCAAATGACCGAAACGGGGGACGAGCTGTCAGCCGTCGGCATTCAGCAAATTCCAAATCACAAGCACCAAATAACAAACAAATTCAAAGGCCCAATATTAAATGATCAAAACGAGAAACGAGCTAGTAGCCATCAGCGGTCAGGAAACGAGTAGTCAGTTCTCAGAAATCGGTAGTCAGTAGAGGGTACCGGTATTGCCGTTCTTGATTCGACAGGCTCCCCACGAAGGGGGCTGTTTGTTTGGTCAATCCCCGACTATTTCGTTCAGACCGGAGATCAGCTGGTCCATCTGCTCCGGGGACAGCCGGTCCAGCACCTCACCTATCCGGTCGACCGAAAGGGTTCTGACCTGGCTTATCTTGACCCAGGATTGCTTCGGCAGACTGCCGCCTTCGATTTCCAGGGTCAGCGGGAAGCCGGCGCGCTGGGGCTGAGAGGTTACCGCCATGGCGATAACCGTTCCTGACCGTTGGTTGAAAACATCATGACTGATGATAACCACCGGGCGCAGTCCACCATGCTCATGACCGCGAACCGGGTTCAGGTCTGCCCGGCGGATTTCGCCCCTTAGTATTCGGGCCATTCGGTCAGCTCATGCGATATGCCTTCGTCAGCCAGAGCCTGTTCGGCGACAATATCCACCTTGGCGCATTCCCGGGCGAGGCGGGTGCGTTCCATGCGGTTCAGTTTTTCCTCAATGGCTTCCTGGACGGCCCGGGAACGGGAGGGGAAGACATGGCTTTTGACCAGGTTATCCAGACGATTGAGGGTGCTTTTGTTAATGCTGACAGCGACTTTGGCAGTTTCCATAGGTTATCACCTCGGTATTACCTATAATCATACCAGCTGGCGGAGGGTGAGGGCAAGTGAGGGAGTTATCAGCCTTCAGCTTTCAGCTGTCAGCAAATTCCAAACCACAAGCATCAAATAACAAACCGGCAAAGCTGTCCCGAGGAACGAAGTGACGTGGGGAACTATCAAAATTCAAATGACCAATATCCAAAACGGGGCACCGAGATTACCACGTCGCTACGCTCCTCGTAATGACGGCTGGACAGCGGTCCCGGGATTGCTTCGGCGTCACCTTGCATGACGGGGGTGTTTATGGCTGTCAGCCTTCAGCAGTCAGCTGTCAGCAAATTCCAAAACACAAGCATCAAATAACAAACCGGCAAAGCTGTCCCGAGGAACGAAGTGACGTGGGGAACTAAAATTCCAATATCAAATGACCGAAACGGGGGACGAGCTGTCAGCCTTCAACAGTCAGCTTTCAGCTTTGGGGGCACCGAGATTGCCACAGGCGCTGACGCGCCTTCGCAATAACGCCGTTTCACGTCACTGCGAGCGACCGGCAGGCGCGAAGCAGTCTCGGTATTGACCCGTATCATGACGATTGACCGCCTTTAGTATCGGGATTGCTTCGCCGGCGGCGCGCAAGGACGAAGAATTATAGCTGTCAGCTTTCAGCTATCAGCACGAGGGTACCGGGCGGGCGAATTCAGATTCGCCGATATTGTAGCTATATTTTCTTGTTTAGTATATACTAATGTTGATTTTGTTATACGGCAAGGTGGTTTTATGAATACGGCAATACTTTCAGAAAAAGGCTGGATAGTCATTCCCCGGGAATTACGGCAACGGTATCATCTGGAAAAAGGCGACCGAATGCACGTCATAGACTACGGCGGGGTAATTGCCCTTATACCGGCAGACGTCAACCCGATAACCAAGGCCAGAGGGATGCTTAAAGGCAAGACTCCGTTGACCAGGGCGTTGACCCAATCCCGCCGGGAAGAAGCCGGCTGTGACCGGTAACCCTGAACCGAAAGAATATGTTCTGGACAGCTTTGCTTTGCTGGCTTATCTGGAAGGCGAACCCGGCACGGAGCGGGTTGTCGAACTGTTAACCCGGGCCGAAGAAAAGAGGTATCGGCTGTTCATGAGCGTCATCAACCTGGGAGAGGTGGTCTACATTGTGGAACGGGAAAGAGGTCTGGCCAAATCCCAGAAAATACTGGCCAGAATAGATGAACTGCCGATTACGATAGTTGATGCCGACCGCACTGCCGTACTGGGAGCGGCTCATCTGAAGGCGGGTTGTCCGGTGGCTTATGCCGACTGCTTTGCCGCCGCACTGGCGCTGGACAGCAACGCAGTGCTGGTGACGGGGGATCCGGAGTTTGGGCGCATCAGTGAACGGTATGGGCTGGAGGTGGAATGGATGAGTTGAAGGGGACTGAGTAGTCAGAAACGAGTAGACAGTGGTCAGTGGTCAGTTTTCAGTAGGCAGTAGCGGCTGTCAGAACAGAGCTGTCAGCAACCGGGCGGGCGAGGCATCGCCCTCCGGGAAATTCTAATCCCTGATTTCTAAATGCTAAATAATATCAATTTTCAAATATCCAATGACCGAAACGGGGCACCGAGATTGCTTCGCCGGCGGCTCGCAATGACGGGGTATTTATGGCTGTGAGTCTTCAGCCTTCAGCATTCAGCTTTCGGCAGCGAGGGCGGACGAGGCATGCCCTTACTATACAGCGTTTGATATTTCGCGTTAGCGGATTTATACCGGAAATCAGATTCATATCCGGGTAAAAGCATTATGTTGACACTATACATCGAACACGCCATGAGTCACGCAGTTTACCAGCTATTGGAAGACGGCACCTATACCGGGCGTATTATGGAATGCACCGGCGTAATGGCCTTCGGTAAAACACTTTACGCCTGCCAGGCCGAGCTTAGGGAAGTGCTGGCGGGCTGAATTTTAGTTAATGTCCGCCATGGTGACAACTTGCCGGTTATTGAAGAGTGGCTGGGACTGTAAAGGCCGGCTTTCCTCTTTCATCAACCCGTTGAACGCTTTGTCGATAAGGCCTTTTTCAGGTATAATTACATACAGTAATCAATCTTGAGAGGTTAGATTCTTGGACCGATTTTTTAAACGCTTCAAGTCCGGCCAGCGGGGCTTCACCCTCATCGAACTGCTGGTGGTAGTAGCCATTCTAGGCACCATTTCGGCGGTAGCCATGCCCAATGTACTGCAATTCATGAACGAGGGCGACACCCAGGCGGCGCTGGCCGAACAGCACAATCTCCAGGTGGCGGCGGCGGTATACGCTTTTGAGAACGGGGGAACCCTGCCTACCAGTGTTACTGACCACCTGAGACCGCACCTGGTCAACGACCCCCAGTTCACCTGGACCATCACCGACGGCGCAGTAGTGCCGGCTACCGGCAACAACCCCCTACTGGAAACGTAGCCGGACAACTTTTAAGACGAAAGAGCCGCCCAATGGGCGGCTCTTTTTATTGGGATTTCATGGTGGAATGGGGATTGATTTTCAGTCAGCGATAATCCATGAAAATGGGGTCTGAGTTTCATTGTGGGTATGAGGGTGGATTACCCGCTTTCGCGGGTAATGACAGAAGGGAGAGCGGGTAATGACAAAGTAGAGAGCGGGTAATGACAATGAGAGGGGCAGTGACAGAAGAGTAATGTCATCCTCGATATATTTTCTCTCTGTCATCCTCGGCGAAAGCCGGGGATCCATGAATGAGGTTTGGCTGTTATTGCTTGTTTGACCGTGGATTACCCGCTTTCGCGGGTAATGACAAAAGAGGGGCGGGCAGTGACAAAAGAGAGGCGGGTATTGACAGAGAAAAGGTTGTCATCCTCGGCATATTTTCTCTCTGTCATCCTCGGCATATTTTCTCTCTGTCATCCTCGGCGGAAGCCGGGGATCCATGAATGAGGTTTGGCTGTTATTGCTTGTTTGACCGTGGATTACCCGCTTTCGCGGGTAATGACAAAGGGAAGAGCGGGTAATGACAAAAAAGAGGCTGTCATCCTCGGCATATTCTCTCCCTGTCATCCTCGGCGAAAGCCGGGGATCCATTCAACCGAGTATTTCAGGATAAAGGTCACGCCATTCTGGATTGGCCTGCTCTATCAATTCAATCTTCCAGACACGTTTCCACTTCTTCATCTGCTTTTCACGTGTAATTGCCGCCAAAATATCGTTGCATTGTTCAAAATGGACCAAAGTATGAATGCCGTACTTTTTGGTAAACCCGTCGGCCAGGTCGTTCTTATGTTCGTACACACGACGGATTAGATTGTTGGTGACACCTATATAAAGGGTTCCATTCGGCTTACTGGCCATAAGATAGACATAGTATTCAGACACGGCCAATAGATTACCCGCTTTCGCGGGTAATGACAAAGGGGAGAGCGGGTAATGACAATAGAGTGAAGCGTAATGACAAGGGGGAGAGCGGGTAATGACAATAGAGTGAAGCGTAATGACAATAGAGTGAAGCGTAATGACAATGAGAGGGGCAGTGACAGAAGAGTAATGTCATCCTCGACTTATTCTCTCTCTGTCATCCTCGGCATATTTTCTCCCTGTCATCCTCGGCGAAAGCCGGGGATCCATGAATGAGGTCAGACTTCTGTTGCTTATTTGACCGTGGATTACCCGCTTTCGCGGGTAATGACAAAGGGAAGAGCGGGTAATGACAATTTTCTCTCTGTCATCCTCGGCATATTTCCCCCCGTCATCCTCGGCGAAAGCCGGGGATCCATGAATAAGGTCAGACTAAGATTATGTGTAAGGCCGTGGATTACCCGCTTTCGCGGGTAATGACATAGAAGGAAGGGTAATGACAATGAGAGCGGGTAATGACAAAAGAGGGGCGGTGGTGACAAAGGAGAGCGGGTAATTACAAAAGATGTACGGGTTACCAAAAAACTGGGCAGGTAATGCCGAACGGAACAGACCGAGTCAGCCGGCTGAAGTTCGGGCGGCCAGAACCTCATCCACCAGGGCGGCGGTGATATCCAGCCCGGCCAGGTCCAGCGGCAGGCCCAGGTCCATGAGTTCCCGGTAACCCAGACCGCGGAATCGTCTGCGCGCGGCGGTATGGCACATCTCGTCATAGAGATCCAACCAGTTACGGCCGGCGCGCTCGGCGCAATCAAGGATGAATTCCTGGAGAATGGGAGAGTGATTCATATGCCCGATATTATACCCGATGCCATGTTAAGGCAGGCAAAGCGATTCTGCGGGAATCAGCGGGATTTGTCGGGCTGATGTCCATACCTCATGACGTGATGCCATCTCTTGATGTCGCATTCTTTCTCATTCTTCACGCTTTGGCCAGGGTGGACAGGGGGTTGTCCGGGTTCAGCTGACAGCTTTCAGCAATCAGCGGTCAGCTGTCAGCAACTCATATTAAGCAAGGCCGAAGACAGCGGAGCAAAACAATTGAACGCCTGAAGTTGAATTATACCAGCACCTTGAAACAGTGAGCGGCCAGCAATTCCTCGACCTCAGTTCGCCGCGGCAAATCCCGAGTATCGATGCCTTTACTGACGCATAAAAGCTCGATACCTATGGCATGATGCCCGGAATCATAGTCGATCCGTCTGAGGTCATCCAGTTCTTTACCATAGGCGTATTCGCTTTGTTTGAGCTTGATATAGATTGCGTCGGCGTCTTTATCATATTGTATCAACATGGCGTCTCCTTAATCGGGGGCTCAAAGCAGAATATTAGTCCTCTCCACACGCCAATTTAACACCGGTAAAAAAGTAACGTCAATCGGCTAACCGTAGCGGCGGTAAAACCGGAAGGGGAGGCTTGAAGCCTCCCCTTCCGGTTTACGGTATCGGTATCGGACTAAGCCTTAGAGGCTGACAGCCGCCAGCCGAAGAGGCCCAGCAGAATGAGGCCGGGTACGATGAAGAGGGCCGCGCCCATCCAGGCGGCGGTGGGGTACATCTCCTGCATGGTGCCGACATAGTGCTGGATGGCCATGAGAACCAGCAGAAGGCCGACGGCGCCCAGACCCCAGACCCACCAGGCCGGTTTGGCGCCGTTTTCCTTGACCCAGCCGAAAAGCTTGACCAGGCCGAGGACGATAACAGCGGTGATTACTATCCACAGAGGTGTCAATTCCATATTGTTTTAACTCCTTTCCGAAAATTAACTTCAGTTTAGATGAACTTGGGATTGATGCCGTAGAGGTATTCCTCGTTCTCCCACCAGGTCCGCGGGTCCTTGTTGCCGTAGTGCATCATCTCTTCCATATTGGCGAAGAAGCCGTTGAAGATGGGGGTAATGGAAGAGGTGCCGGCGACGAACTCGTGGATGAAGGAGGAGCGGCCGGAGGAGTTGAAGGGGCAGAACGCCTGACAACCGGCACAGTTGGAGCAACTGACGGTGTTGAGGCGCCAGCCTTTGAACCCATCCGGGCTGTAGGGTACGCCGGTGTCGGCTTCCTTCAGCGATTCCCAGGACGGATCTTCCAGCGACAGCGCGTTGAAGGCACAGAACTTGGCGCAGGTGGCGCAGTTGAGGCAGAAGCGGGAAATACCGGCGTCGATGGGCCTGGTGGGCTCCAGCGGCAGGTCGGTCAGCATGCGGCACATGCCACGCACCATGGAACCCAGTTCCGGGGTGATGATGGCAAAGCCGAAGCGGCTATGCTCGCCGACACCTGAAAGAGCGCCGAAGGGGTTAGACGGCGCCATCTCACCGCTCCATGCGTTGATACCGTGGTAGCCCAGGCCGCGGATGAACTCCTGTATCTGAACGGAGATGAAGGGCAGGCGGGAGTAAGCCTGGAACGTAGCGCTTCTGCCGAGATTAGCCGGCTCCCGCAGGGTCAGCTCGGTGGGCTGGAGGTGAGTCCAGGTAACCATGTACTTGAAGCGGGACGGAATGCGATATTCGGTATCGGTCTCGGCCAGGGTGTCGTCATCGACGAAGTTATAGGCCTTACCGTTGGATTCCCTGGCGAAGATGAGTTTTTTGGTGTCTTCGTCAAGAAGGGTTACACCGACGGAAGAAGCGCCGAAGTAACGGGCAACGTGACGCAACATCCGGGTGTTCTCTTCAGCGGTGCCCTCCCAGCGGGCCATGCCGCGTTGTTCAGGAGTAGCGACGTTCTGATAGCCCATGAACATGGTCTTGCCGGCGGGGTTATAGTAATTATAAAAACTCAGCACGCTTGAAGCGCCGTTTACGGCCAGGTCACGGATGGAGTCGCCTTCCCAGTCCGGGGCGGCGTGCTGAATCGTTTCCTTAACGAGCCGATCATAGTTCTCCCGCCCATATACCGCAGTAGGATGCTGGCTGGCACGATACGGGAAAGTCTGGATTTTACTGCGGTCAGCCCGCTGTACCATATCCCAGTCGATTTCCAGGGTAGCCGGGTCGCCGAAATCTCTCTCGCTGACCCACCAGGCGCGCTTGAGTTCGCCGCCGGCACTGGAGGTTACTTCGTCCAGGTCATGAAAACCGGGGTTGGCTACGGTGGCGGCGCCGAGTCCGGCGGCCGACAGGCCCAGCCCCTTCATGAAATCACGGCGGCTGACCGTGTGATGGAATTTACCCATATTTGTTCCTCTCTTTACTAAAATAGTGTAATGCTGTTTGTCGATAATGGATATTCTGCTTTTTCGTTAGCTTGCCTCTGCTGAACACCTCCCTTTCTTAGCGCCATTCAACATATATAATTATAGTAACCGTTCGTTATCCTGCCATCCGCCAACATGCGTAGATTTAATTAGAGTTTGGCAACTATGCGGTGATGAAGAGGTTAATGAGGGTTATGGGGGGGGTACCGAAGCGGAAAAGCCAATGGGGAGAGGGTGCGTCCTTGCGAGGCTACCGCCGAAGCAATCCCGGTGCCCAAAGCTGAAAGCTCAAGTTTGCCAAGCAGAGCTGTAAGCCGAGTTCTGTACCCTCCTTGCGGAGGGCGGCAGTCATCTATCTGGGCCGGCCGTTACCGACCGGCTCTAGCGGCCAACCCGGGAACAGCGCGGACACACGCCTCACGTTCCCCTATTCGGCCTTGCTCCAGGCGGGGTTTGCCCGGCCGGACGGTCTCCCGCCCGCCGGTGAGCTCTTGCCTCACCATTTCACCCTTGCCCGCATCCCGTCACCGGGACCGCTGGCGGTATGTTTCTGTTGCACTTTCCGTAGGGTCGCCCCTCCCGGGTGTTACCCGGCGCCCTGTCCGACGGAGCTCGGACTTTCCTCCACGGTGAAATCACCGCGGCGACTGCCCGCTCTGCTTGGCAGATTCACTCTACCCCAACCCGGTTTTTATGTCAATCACGTTTCCCGGCCATTAAAAACCGTAATTGGTCAACCGGGAGCTGAATATTGTATGATATCCCGGTTCCGTTGAGAATTAAGACTCCGGGAGTATTCCCACAACGGCTTTTCAGGGTTGCCGGAACCGGAATACGTTACAAAGGATTCGTTTCATATGTATAAAAAGATTCTGGTGCCGCTGGATGGTTCTAAGACCGCCGAAGGGGTACTGCCTCACGTCAAGGCGCTGGCCTACTCCGAGGCCGCCGAAATCGTGCTTTTGAATATCGCCTCCAACCCGGCCCAGGAGTTTGCCTTCGAAGACCCGGCTATCGCCGCGGTTTCGGTAGCCGAACAGGGCCGGAAAGCCAGGACTTATATGGACAAGATTGCCGGCGAGCTGAAAAGCGCCGGCTTCCGCGTTTCCGCCCACCTGCGCGAAGGCTCTCCGGCCACCACCATCATCAAGATGGCCGAGGAACTGGGCGTGGACATCATTGCCATGTCCACCCACGGCCGCTCCTGGCCGGCGCGCTGGCTCATCGGCAGTGTCGCCGAACGGGTGGTGCGGCATTCCCGCATCCCGGTGATGATGATACGGGTGGAAAAGTAATCAGCCTTCAGCGGTCAGCAATCAGCTTCGATATCCGATAGCTGATTTCCAAGAACCGCACAATATAAAATCATAATGACCAAAACGGGGCACGTCCCTGTTGACCGTCAGGAGTACCGGAAGATAAAAACAACCGCATAATTCGAATATTCTCCAGCACAAGTGTCCGCACTGCTAATTTCTTTATCTACTTATAAAAGGAGGCGTTTTTTATGGATCACGGTCCCTCTACCGAGTGGAAGGTGGAAAAATCAGGCTCATACAAGAGCAAACTGGGCTTGATAATGTTCGCCGTCTTCACCCCCATCTACCTGGCCTTCGTGGTGATCAGCGTCGTCAGTCCGTCGTTCATGGCCACCGATGTCGGCAGTCTGAACCTGTCTATCGTGTCCGGCTTCGGCATCATCATCCTGGCGGTCATCCTGGCGGTTGTCTACAACATGCTCTGTTCCGCCAGGGAGAAAGATGATAACACCGAGGAGGACACTGACTGATGAATTACTCCGCCGAACCCCTGGCAGTCGTCATTTTCGTTCTCTTCGTAGCGGCGGTGCTGGGCATCTCCTACTGGTTCGCCCGGCGCGCCAAGTCAGCCAGCGGCTACTTCGCCGCCGGCGGTAACATCCACTGGTCGGTCAACGGCATCGCCTTCGCCGGCGATTACCTGTCGGCCGCTTCCTTCCTGGGCATCGCCGGCATGATTGCCATGTACGGTTATGACGGGTTCCTGTACTCCATCGGCTTCCTGGCCGGCTGGATGGTGGCGCTGTTCGTGGTGGCCGAGCCGCTCAAGCGCATGGGCAAATATACCTTCGCCTCGGCCATCGACGCCAAGTTCAACTCCCGGGGCGTGGTTTTCGCCGCCGCAGTATCCACCCTCATCGTGTCCCTGTTCTACCTGATTCCGCAGATGGTAGGCGCCGGCGCCCTCATCACGCCGCTCCTGGGCCTGCCCTTCGAAGCCGGCGTTCTGCTGGTGGGCGGTATTGTCATCCTGATTGTGGCTACCGCCGGTATGGCTTCCACCACCTGGGTGCAGTTCATCAAGGGCGGCCTGCTGGTGCTCTTTACACTGGTGCTGACGGTCATGGTGCTGACGACCGGTTTCTCCACCTCCCCGAACGACCCGGAGCACCCGCTCAACAACCTGACCACGCTGGAACTGGCCAGCGCCACTCCCGGCGCCATCGATATCGCCGACCCGGCCTATACCGTGCTGGAGGAATTCCAGGCGGGCGATAAAACCTTTGTCAAAGCCGAACATGACGGACTGGTCAACTACTGGACACTGGACGCCGAAGAAGGCGTGCTGACCCAGGCCCAGTCCATCGTCAAAGCGCCCGGCGCCGAAGACCTGTATAACGGCGCGCCCAAGGCAGAAGGTCTGTTTTTCCAGGTGGGTCACCTGAGCGTCATCGAAGGTCAGGAAAACACCGAGACCGGACCGGTGGGCCTGCTGAAATTCTTCGGTGTCATCAAGGACAGTGAAGTGGTCCGCTGGGGAACCCAGACCATCACCGACGGCGATGCAACCGCCACCGTCTATTACCAGATGCCGACCGACGGCGCCGACGTCCTGGTGCCGGGGCAGAAGTTCAAGATAGACCCGGCCAAGGGAGCGACCACCGCCGACCAGATCAACTTCATCTCCCTGATGCTGTCGCTCTTCCTGGGTACCGCGGCCCTGCCGCACGTCCTCATCCGCTACTATACCGTGCCCTCACCGGCCTTCGCCCGGAAATCCACCATCGTAGCGGTGGGCGCCATCGGCCTGTTCTACCTGTTGACTTTTTTCCTGGGCCTGGGCGCCATGACCAACGGCGTCATCGACCTGACCAACGACAATATGTCGGCGCCGCTCCTGGCCAAGGCATTCGGCGTGGGCATCTTTGCCATCATCTCCGCCATTGCCTTCGCCACCATCCTGGGTACGGTATCCGGTCTCATCGTAGCCGCCTCCGGCGCCGTGGCCATCGACCTGGTTCACCGGACGCTCAAGGTGAAGCTGTCCGACAACGGCATGGTGCTGGTAGGCCGGGCAACCGCCATCCTGGTGGGCGTGCTGGCCATGGGGCTGGGTTTGGCCTTCAAAAACATGAACGTCTCCTTCCTGGTAGGCTGGGCTTTCACCATTGCCGCCTCGGCCAACCTGCCGGCCATCATCATGATTCTGTTCTGGAAGAAGGTGACCGCCCAGGGCGTCATCGCCTCCATCATCGCCGGTCTGACGATTTCGCTGGGCATGATTCTGTTGTCGCCCGACGTTTTCACCCAGGTGTACCACCTGCCGGCCGCCGACGCCCCCCTGCCCATCAGCCAGCCGGCTATTATTTCGGTGCCGCTGGCCTTCCTGACGCTGGTGGTGGTTTCCCTGTTGACACAGAAAAAAGATGTAGTAAAATCCGAGGTATAAAAGGAGGTCAGCTATGTACGAGAGAATACTGGTTCCCCTGGACGGCTCCGAGCTGGCCGAGACCGTGCTGGTCAACGTCGAAGACATAATGGTCAAGATGAGTCCGGAGACGGAGTCCGAAGTGACCCTGCTGGAGGTTATCTCCGGCATGAACTTCAACGCTTTGACCCGCGACCGCCGCGCCCAGGTGCCGCTGGAGCCGCACGAACTGGACGAGGTGCGCGCCGATGCCGAAGCCTACCTGGAACAGGTGGCGGAGAAACTGCGCGCCAAGGGTATCAAGGTCAAGACAATGGTGTCGGTGGGCAACGTGGCCGAGGAAATCATCAAGGCCGCCCATGCGGTTAACGCCAACCTCATCACCATGTCCACCCACGGCTTCTCCGGCCTCAAGCGCTGGGCGCTGGGCAGTGTGGCCGACGAAGTGGTCAAGACCAGCGACATCCCGGCCATGGTAATCCGGGCCAAACACTAGAAAGCTGACATGCGGTAAGCAACCAGCTTTCAGGTTGAAATTGAAGAACCGCCCGCCGGTGATTTTGCCGGCGGGCGGTTCTGTTATATCGTTGAGTGTTACACGCGGGACGGGCGAGGCATGCCTCGCCCCTACAATAGATATCACCCGTGGCAGGAGTCGACCACGGCCGCCGCGCCATCATCATCACAAGTTGAAACCTAACCGCAGACAGCCAACAATACCCTGTCTTTGCGCGCGGCCAAGCGGCCGCAAAGCAATCCCCGGTCATCTCCAGCCTCGCCGTCATTGCGCGCGGCCATCGGCCGCGAAGCAATCCCGGTGCCCCATTCCCTATCGTCATTACGAGGAGCGTAGCAGAGCCTGTCCCTGGCTTGAACAGGGATGGTAATCCCGGTTCCCAAAGCTGATAGCTGACAGCTTCGTGGGATTTGGCATTTGTTATTTGTGATTTGGTGCTTGGAATTTCCCCGGCTCTCAGCCACGAGGCAATCTCGGTTCATTCTCACCTGTCATCTTCGGCGCAAGCCGGAGATCTATGAAATCAGTTCCTCAGCTTCGTCTCTGCGAGGCTACGCCGAAGCAGTCTCGGTACCCCCGCTGATGGCTGATAGCTGACAGCTGACGGCTATTTAGTTCATTTGGACATTTAAATTTTGATGGTTCCCCACGTCACTTCGTTCCTCGGGACGGCTTCACCGGTTTGTTATTTGTGATTTGGTGCTTGGAATTTCCCCGGCCTTCAGCCGGGGTGTGCCATTTCCCTATTGACAATACGTTCATAGGAACGCTAGAATCAGTCGTCTATATAAGAACATATATATACTTTAAATAATGACTGTAACAATACTGGCGTGGGATGCCGGAAAATTTTACCGGATTGTTTGAATTGTTTCATCAAAAGGCCGCTACGTTTGAGGCCTCTTTTTCAAAGCTGAAAAAGGGCATTCGTTTCCTTCGTTTTAGTCAGTAAGGTGATTCAATCCCCGGTTCAAGCGCCCTGCCGTCAACGCATATCCGCGAAATCATTACCCGTTACTGGAAACCGGAAACGGTCAGGTCCGGGAGTCGCCAAGAGCCAGGGCATTACGGCCGCAGGCAACAACACATTGCCCGCAACCGGTACACAGCGACATATCGACACTGAACCGGGACACGGGATAGACAATATCGCAACTCAGACAGCGACGGGCCTCTTCCCGGGCTGCATACCGGGACAGCGTCAGCTCAACCTGGGCATACCCGCCGGGCATCATATCGGTGATGATTTCGGCGGGTCCGGCCCGTGACGGATGAACTACCGGTAATACTGCCGGCTCGTCCTGGGTCAGCTTTTCATCGATATCGCCAGTGCCGCCCAGGTACCGGTCCATGGCCCCGGCCGCCCATCGCCCGGCGGCGACAGCCTCGATGACCGAACGCAGTTCGGAGACAGCGTCACCGGCGGCGAAAAAGCCCGGCCGCCGATATACACAGTCGGCATGGAACCGGATACCCAGAGCATCAACAACCAGGTCGGCTTCGATGAAGCGCTCCGAGCCGGGCACCGGCTCAATTTCCAGACCGCCGTCCTGAAGGAAGCCAAAGGCTCTCATTTTATAATACTCAACCCCGACGACCTGCCCTTCCCGGTGAATGACCCGCGGAAAAACCCGCCAGGAATGAACCGTGGTGCCGGCATCGAAGGCCTGCTCCGACTGAGTCACATCAGACTCACCACCACAGCGATATTCCAGGGATACCATGTGGATTTCACCGGCACCGGCTGACCGGGCTTTCAGCGCGCAGTCGAAAGCAACCCTTCCCCCGCCGAGTATCACCACCCGGCTACCGGGCGATACCAGCTTCCGCGCACGGTCGGATGCCAGGAACTCCCGGCCGTTGAGATCGGCGCCGGAATCGACCGGCGGCATCGCCGGCTTGCGGTGCAAACCGGCGGCCAGGAGAACCGCCCCAAAACCATCGTCGAACAACAAGTCCGGCGACCCGATGCGACAGCCGGTCTCTATTCTGACACCCGCTTCGCGAATGATATCAATTTCGCCCTTGAGGATGTCCTTGGGCAGATGCCAGTCCCGGATACTGTGCCGCATCTTGCCCCCGGGCTCATCGAGGGCCTCGAAAACCGTGACCTCATGACCCCGGCGGGCCAAAAAATATGCCGCGGTCAGACCGGCCGGTCCGGAACCGATAACCGCCGCCCGCCTGCCGGTGGGCACCGGTGTCTCCAGGCCTTGTCGCCAGGCATCACCGCCGTATTCGGCCGCCGCCCGTTTCAGTTCACGAATCAGTATCGGCTCATCCAGCAAAGAACGGCGGCACACTGTCTCACAGGGCGCCTGACAGACATAGCCGCAGACGGCGGGAAAAGGTATTTTCTCCCGAATAACGGCTACCGCCTCGTCGAATTGACCGGTAGCCACCGCCCGAACGTAACGAGCCACATCGATGCCTGCCGGACAGGCCTCAGCGCAGGGATAGTGAGATATTCTGACCGGTTCGAGGGATTTTTCGATGACCACCGCGGCCTGAGTACAGGCTTCGGCGCACAGTCCGCAACCGTTGCACTGTGACTCCCGCCAGAGGATATCAGCGGACGGGTTTCCCGGTTTATGGAAAACCACCGGCGGCGCCGCCGTGACGGGCGTAATCGAAACCTTGCCCCTGGTGGGATGTTTGATATTTTTCATCTTTCCTGATGATTGTCCCTTGGTACTAATACCCAAGTTTAACCCTTACACCGGATGAAGGCAAACCGCCGATAACCCCTTCTCCGGGTCTTTACAATCCGGCCCTCGGCTGGTAAACTCTAAACGTTTATGTCAATTAAGAAGGACGATAAGGCCAGAAAGCCGGCCGCCAGGCCGGCCAGGAAGCCCCGTCCGGCCAACCGGACGGTAAAAACGGCCCGTACCGCCGCCCGTCCGACGCGGTCAGTTCAACCGCCGCGGGGACGAAACGGCGGTAACGGCGGCGGCGCCTGGTTCGGCTGGGGGCTCCTTATCGTGGCGCTGGTAGCGCTGGTTGTCTGGCAACGCGTTCCGGTGGAGACCTTCCTCAACCAGGTCTTCTCCGGCACCGCCGCCGTCTTCGGCTGGGGACTGCTCCTGGTGGCGCTGGGTATCCTGGTGGCCGTGGCCATCTTCAAACGGGACGCGGTAGTCGCTTTCGCTCGCAGAACCACCTTCATCTACTGGTATCGCTGGCTGGGCGCGGTGGCCCTCATCCTGGCCGGCTGGGGACTGCTGGGGCTGGGCGGTGTCGGCGGCAGTTTCGGCCTGGCCATCATCGGCTCCGATACCGGCGCCGGCGGCTGGGCCAGGGTGCTTCTGCTGGTGCTGGCGGCTTTCGTCCTGCTGGTACCGGCGGTAGCCTGGCGAGGCCTCAAGGGCATCGGCCGGTTCTTATCCCAGCCGTTCCGCGTACCGTCAGCGCCGCCGCGGGATGAAGGCTCCTTCCGTCCCTACCCGCCGTCTCATTCGGTACCGGCGCGGCAGGGCCACCTGCGGCCTTCGGTTACCGGACGGCCGCAACCGCCGCCCAACAAGCCGCCTCTGCCGCCGGAAGCCACCGCCATTCCGTCGTCCATCATGGTGCCGGGAGAAAGACCGGCGCCGTCAGCTAAAGCCGCCGCCAGAACCCCGTCACCCGCCGAGGCCGAGCCGGAAACAACCGAAGACTCTCAGGCTGACGACTCCGAAGAAACCCGCGACCTCAAGCAGATAGCCCAGGACGTGTGGCGCAAGTACGGTGAAACCGCTTCCCTGCTGACCACCGACGGCTGGCGTCTGCCGCCGATGGATATACTGGATTACACCCCGGAGATTGAATACGGCGAAGCTGACAATCAGCAACGCGCCCGCATGATAGAAGACGCCCTGGCCTCCTACGGTGTTGAAGGCACGGTGGTGCAGATCAACGCCGGGCCGACGGTCACGCAGTTCGGCGTGGAACCGGGCTGGGACCGGCGCGTCAAGGAACTCAAGGAAAAAGACAAGGACGGCAACCCCGTCACCCGCCAAGTGGAAACCGGGCGCACCCGGGTGAAGGTGGACCGGATATCATCGCTGGCCAACGACCTGGCGCTGGCCCTGGCCGCCCCGTCCATCCGCATCGAGGCGCCGATTCCCGGCAAATCGCTGGTGGGCATCGAGGTTCCCAATACACTGCTGGGCAGTGTCAGTATGCGCGCCGTCATGGAAACCACCGCCTTCCAGAAACTCCGGGCCAAAGCGCCCCTGGCGCTGGCGCTGGGCAAGGGCGCCGGCGGCGAGGCCGTGGTCGGCGACCTGACCAAAATGCCTCACCTGCTCATCGCCGGGGCCACCGGTTCCGGCAAGACGGTATGCCTCAACTCCATCATCTCCTGCATCCTGATGAACAACACGCCCAACGAGGTCAAGTTCATCATGATAGACCCCAAGCGGGTGGAGCTGACGCCGTACAACTCCATGCCCCACCTGGCGGCGCCGGTCATTGTAGACGTGGACAAGGCCATCGGCTCCCTCAAGTGGCTGGCCGGGGAGATGGACCGTCGCTACAAACAGATGGCCGGGGTGGCGGCGCGCAATATCGACGCCTACAACAAGAAGGTTAAACCCGATGATAAACTGCCCTTCCTGGTGCTGGTTATCGACGAACTGGCCGACCTGATGATGGCCGGCTTCGACGACGTGGAGCACCTGCTGTGCCGGCTGGCGCAGATGGCCCGGGCAGTGGGCATTCACCTGGTGGTGGCTACCCAGCGGCCTTCGGTGGATGTCATCACCGGCCTCATCAAGGCCAACTTCCCCACCCGCATCAGCTTTGCCGTAACCTCGCAGGTGGACTCCCGCACCATCCTGGACGCGGTGGGCGCCGAGAAACTGCTGGGCCGCGGCGACATGCTTTACATGCCGACCGATGCCGCCAAACCGAAACGTCTGCAGGGCTGTTTCCTGTCCGACACCGAAACCGAGCGGCTGGTCTATTTCTGGAACGGCCAGACGCCCGAGCCGCAGACGCCGATGCTCAAGATTGAGGACATCCCAACCCCGACGGTCGAAGGCGGGGCGTTGGACACCATCAAGAGCCGGGACTCGCTGTTCGATACCGCCATGGGACTGGCCCACCAGACCGGCACCATCTCGGCCTCCTTCCTCCAGCGGAAACTGCACATCGGCTACCCGCGCGCGGCGCGCCTGGCCGACGAAGTCAAGGAAGCGCTGGCGCAGGAAGAAGAAGGCCCGCTGACCCCCGAAGGCGCCGAGGTGCCGGAGGACGACGACTACTAAGGCCGGGCGGCATTTGTGCTACGCGGGATTTTAAGCTAATCTTATTACATCATGCCTAAACTCACTTTCCTGGGCGCCGCCGGTAACGTCACCGGATCCCGCTATCTTTTCGAAGATACCAAGACTCAACTGCTGGTGGACTGTGGCTTGTACCAGGAACGGGATTTTCAGGAACGTAACTGGCACCCCGCCCCGCTGGAACCGTCCGCCATTGAGGCCGTCTTCCTGACCCATGCCCATATAGATCATTGCGGGCTGTTGCCCAAACTGGTGCGCGACGGCTTCAACGGGCCGGTATATGCCACCGACGCCACGCTGGAAATGGCCGAGGTGATGCTGTTGGACTCCGCCCGCATCCAGGAAGAGGACGCCGATTATAAGAAACGCCGCCACACCCGTGAGGGACGGCGGGGTAAAACGCCTCACCCGGAAGAACCGCTTTATACGGTGGAAGACGCCATGGCCTGCCTGCCCCTGTTCCGGCCCGTAGAGCGCAACAAGCCGCTGAAACTGAACGGCATCACGGCCACCCTCTTCGACGCCGGCCATGTCATGGGCTCAGCCATGGTCTTTCTGGAGTTCGAGTCCGGCGGCCGAAAACGCTCCATCTGTTTTTCCGGAGATATAGGTCGACCGGGCAGACTGCTTCAGAACGCCCCGGATTCACCAACGGGGCCGGACTACCTGGTGGTGGAGTCCACCTACGGTGACCGGGAGCACCCGCCGGCGGAAGAAGTAAAGCAGAAACTGATAGATACCATCAGGGATACTGTCCGCAGAGGCGGCAACGTGGTCATCCCGGCGTTCGCCCTGGAACGCACCCAGGAACTGCTTTTCTACCTGAAGGGTATGTTCCATTCCGGCGACATCCCCCGCCTGCCGGTGTTCGTGGATTCGCCGATGGCCACCAAACTGACCGAGGTGTTCAGCCGTCACCCCGAACTCTGGGGCGGCGACATCGAGGATTATAAAAAAGGCTCGCCGTTCGCTTTCCCGGGGCTTACCTTTATCGGCTCGGCGGCCGATTCCCGGGCCATCGCCAAAAAGAAAGGCACCAGCATCATCATCGCCGGCTCCGGCATGGCCACCGGCGGACGCATCAAGCACCACCTGGTGAACAATATCTCCCGGAGTGACGCCACCATCCTGTTCGTGGGTTATCAGGCGCGGGGAACGCTGGGGCGGGCGATTGTCAACGGCGTCAGCCCGGTGCGCATCCTGGGACAGGAGTACGACGTCAAGGCCAAAGTAGTACAGTTACAAGGGCTGTCGGCTCATGCCGGACGTAGTGAACTGCTGGATTGGGCTTCAGCTTTCTCCCGCCCGCCGCGGCATGTCTTCGTCACTCACGGCGAGGAATCAGCGGCTACGGCCTTCGCCGATGAACTCAACCGCCGCACCGGCTGGCCGGTCACCGCGCCGGAATACCGGCAGAGTTTCGAGCTGTGATTCCGAATCGGAAACATCCGGAATCATTTTTGAAGCAAACCTAGAAACTCTTCCCGGGACAGACCGGTTTCTCTTATCAACGCCCGGAGCAAACCACGCCCCAGTTCCCGATGCCGGGGGATCGACAAGCGATGCCCTGTCGAGTTCAACATGATCATATGACTGCCCTCGGTATGGTCCAGTGCGTATCCGATTTTAGCAATTGCTTTACAGAATTCATCTCCCGATATGACCGGAAGATGGGGCATCAGACCAAAACCTCTATCTGCCTGACATCTTTGGCCACTGGAACGGGTTCCCCGTGGCGTCGCATACTGGCAACGTAACCTCTAATCGCTTCTTTAACATTGCGTATAGCTTCGGCCTCGTTTCGACCCTGGGAATAACACCCGGGCAAGGCCGGACAGCCCGCCACGATATAACCGTCTTCATCAGGCTCCAGCGTAATGACGAAACGGGTAGCTCCTTCAATATTCGGCGCCACCGTCCTTGCCGTGACTGCCGACTTTGCGGACAGGCCCGGAACCGGCAGAGTTTCAATAGCGAAGCCCAGTTTTTTCAGAATGTGATGGGCATATTGAGCGGTAAAGTCCGCGGTATAAGACAGACCGGTCACCAGGTGAATAACCTGTTTTATTGGAAACCTCAACCCATGGAGCTCCACAAAATAGCGGTTCCGCCCGTCGAAAGGTTTTGGCTCCACGCCGGATGTTGCCGCCAGTATGGTTTCCCGGTCGATATCGAAACCCTGACCGCCGATAATGAACCTCATGTTGACATCCTACTTTCTACTTCCTATCACTTAGATAATAGAATATCACAGCCTGTCCGCCCGCTCAAATCTCCTTATTGCGCAGAATCCGGGTGGTCAGGAAGGCAAGCCCAACGATAAGCGCCAGCGTCACCCCCAGCGCCAGCCATTCGGCGCCGCCCGCCTGTCCGGCCAGCAGGTGATTGCCCCAGGAGGTCAGCGACCCGGGCATAACCCGGCCGACCCACGGCACCGCGCCCAGACCGGCCAGGGCCAGCCCGATGATGAAAGAGGCGCTGATGGCCAGCAGTTTGGCGGTGATGAAAGCGCCGGTACCGACCGGCTTGGACAGCGTCATTACCGCGGTGCCGGAGCGGCGTTCACCGGCGATCCTCCAGATCCAGGCTGTCCACGGCGGAGATGTTGCCGTAGCGCTTGGTCAGTTTTTCAGTTCTGATAGCCGGAGTCATTCGGTCCCTCCTCGTTGTCGCCGTGGCGTCCCCAGACCAGATAAACAATGGGACCGACAAGATTGATGAAGATGATAATAAGCGCCCAGACGACCTTGCTCTCGCCCTTCACCTTCTGTCTCCTCAAAAGATCCCGCAGGGCGACGGTCAACAGCGCCAGATCGATGATGATGATGGGAATGAGCAGTGGAAGCAGGTCCCTGATCAGATTACAGTCAACTTCAATCATGGCAGATGCTCCTTTATTTTATCGTAGGTATCTGCCAGGGATTCGTTGATGACGCGGGTTTCGCCCAGAACCGGCATGAAGTTGGTGTCGCCGACCCAGCGGGGAACGATATGGCAATGCAGGTGCTGGGCCACCCCGGCGCCGGCGGCCTTGCCCAGGTTGAAACCGACATTGAAACCCTCCGGTTTGAGCGCCCGGCTCAGCGTCCGCTCGGCCAGGACAACCAGTTCCATGATTTCAGCCCGCTCGTCGGCGGTCAGTTCATCCAGCCGGGCGACGTGGCGGAAAGGCACCACCATCAGGTGGCCGGAAGAATAAGGGTAGGCGTTCATGATGATGAAGGCGTGCCGCCCCCGGTGGAGAATGGCCGCCTTGCGGTCATCGCCAAGCGCCGGCAGATCGCAGAAGATACAACCGTCGGTTTGGTAATTATCGAATAGTGCCGCCCGCCAGGGCGCCCAGAGCTGATCCATATCTTTGTCCTTATTTCGTTATTTTACGAAAGACTATACCGGAATATACTGACTGTCAAGCATGTTACCACGAACCGGCCAGGCAGGAAACGGCCGACCGGCGGGATTTCAACCCCGTCTTTCGGCGGGGGAAATGCCTCATAGCTTTCACCTGCGATGAAGTATGGTAGAATTGAGCATCGAATCAGAGAGGCTGAGCATGCCGGACAAGCTCAGAACCAAGGTTATCGTCAATCCCGCCGCCGGATCGGGTGCCACCGCCCGGCGCTGGGGCCATATCAAACGCCAGCTCGACGGCCTGGAGATGGATTACGAATATGTCCTGACCGAGGCGCCGGGACATGCCATCGACCTGGCCGCCGAAGCCGCAACCGGGGACTTCCAGAGCGTGGTGGCCGTCGGCGGTGACGGCACCATCAACGAGGTGGTCAACGGCCTGCTGAGGCAGACCCCATCGGGCGTACCCAGCCCGATAGACCTGGGAATCATTAACACCGGCACCGGTTCCGATTTCGTCCGTTCACTGGGCATTCCCCGTAACCCCGACCGCGCCTGCCATCACCTGCTCAGCCGCCAGCGGCTCAGGGTGGACGCCGGTATCATCGAATGGGTCGACGGCGATCAAGACAAGGTGCGTTATTTCGTCAACGCCGCCGGCGTCGGATTCGATGCCGAAACCGCCTCGGCCAAGGCCCGGATTTCCCGTCTGCTCAAAGGACCGGTTTCCTACGCGCTGAGCGTGGGCACCACCCTTTTGGGTTACAAGAACCGGTCGGTAAGCGTCCGGTGCGACCAGTCAGCCGAGAAGATAAATCGGGTGCTGTCGGTCATCATCGCCAACGGCAGTTATTTCGGCGGCGGCATGAAGGTGGCACCGGACGCCGAACTGGGCGACCAGTTGTTCGACGTCCTGACCATCGGCGATATCGGCAAGATCGAACTTATCCAGGCCTTCCCCCGGGTGTATCGGGGAACCCACATCACCCACCCCAAGGTTTCCGTCGAACGAGCGGCCACCATCACCCTGTCGTCCACAGAGCGGCTGTTGCTTCAGGCGGACGGTGAGATCATTGGTGAAGGAGCGTTCCGGCTATCCTTACTGCCGGGAGCGCTGAACGTAATCATCTGATGAACAGCCGACAAATAGATGGTCGGCAATATCATGCCTGCGGCCTCTGTGGTCTGATTTATACCGAGCCGGACACGGCCCGACAGTGCGAAGAGTGGTGCGCCCGAGGCCAGGGCTGAAATCTGGAGCTGGCCCGCCGGGCGGCGGGCATGATGGAAAACGGCGTCTGGAAACTCAAGTCCCGGCCAGCCGGTTGACGGCCCTGGCTATTCGCTCCAGCGCCTCGGTCAGGGTAGCCCGGGTACAGGCGAAATTGAGCCGCTGAAAGCCGGCCCCTCCGGGGCCGAAGGTCGAGCCGTCGTCCAGACCAACCCGGGCTTCCTCAATAAAGAACCGTCGCAGTTCCCGGCCGGGCAGACCCAGTGCCCGGCAGTCCAGCCAGGCCAGATAGGTGCCCTCCGGCCGTACCAGTTTCAGCCGGGGAATGCGGTCTCTGATAAAGCCGTCCATGAAATCGAGATTGCCTCTCAGGTAGTCCAGCAGTTGCGCCAGCCATTCGTCGCCGTCCCGGAAGGCGGCTTCCAAAGCCGCCATGGCCATCACATCAGGTTGCGGCATGATGCCGGCGCGGGCACGCTGAAAATCCGCCCGCAGACGAGCGTTGGGGATGACGATAACCGAGGCCGCCAGTCCGGCCAGATTGAATGTCTTGGTGGCCGACAGGCACACCAGAGACGAAGCGGCAAATTCGTCGGAAATGGCGGCGAAGGGCACATGTACCGCAGACTCTTCCATGAGCAGTTCACAGTGAATCTCATCGGAGATGACCACCGCGCCGTTGTCAATGGCGATGCGTCCGGCTCTAATCAGTTCCTCCCGGCTCCACTCCCGGCCGACCGGATTGTGGGGATTGCATAAAATCATGGCCTTCGGCTGAGGCGGGGCGTGAAAGCCTCTTCCGGGTTGAAACCGGCGCGCCATATCATCGAAATCCATTTCGTACCGGGCGCCGTCGAACTTCAACGGACTGGCGGTAACGCGACAGCCGGCGTCAGGCACCACCGCCCAGAAGGGATGATATACGGGGTCAGCCATCAACACCGTGTCCCCCGGGTGGGTGTAAGCCCGCAGGGCGGCGGTAATCGCCGGAATCACGCCCGGGGTGAACACCAGCCAGTCCGGTTCCACCCGCCAGCCAAACCGCCGCTCAAGGCGGTCGATGACCGCCCGGATAAGTGCCTCTGAAGGCCAGCCGTAACCATAAACGGCATGGTCGGCCCGCCGGCGCAGAGCCTCCGTAATCGGCTCGGCCACCTCGAAATCCATGTCGGCCACCCACAGCGGGATGACATCTTCCCGCCCGAAGACCTCCCGTCGCATATCCCATTTTACCGAACCGGTGCCGGTACGGATTACCGGACGGTCAAAATCATATTGCATCGCCAAACTCCATAATATATATTGATATAGACAAGGGTTATGATATCATATAAAAGTACCTGAAGCGGAAAACGATGACCTGGAACGAACTGACGCCCGAAGAAGAAGCCGTTATCGTCCGAAAAGGCACCCAACCACCTTTCAGCGGTGAATACGAAAATACAACGGCGGCGGGTACCTATGTCTGCCGTCGCTGTAACCGCGCGTTGTATGCCTCAGCCAGTAAATTCCATTCCGGTTGCGGCTGGCCGGCTTTTGACGACGAGATTCCCGACAGCGTCAAAAGAGTGCCGGACGCCGACGGACGCCGTACCGAAATCGTCTGCGCGACCTGCGGCGGCCACCTGGGTCATGTATTCACCGGGGAAGGTTTTACCCCGAAGGATACCCGGCATTGCGTCAATTCCCTGTCCCTCAAATTCATCCCGGACTGAGCCATCGTAGCTCATTATTACCGTCGTTATCTTATTTTGTCTTTTTCAGGATTATTTGCCGTATTCCTAAATTCCTCCCCACCAGAACCACTTGAAACACCGGCTTTTTCCCCTGAATCAACCGGTCATTTGACAATGGTGTAATATGCTGGTAATAATTGCGGTGTCAATATACGGCAATAGATTGCCGTATAAACCATAGAGCAAAGGAGCCTGAAATGAACCTGCAGCGCCCTAACGCCAATGACGCCACCCAGACCATCAACCGTTCCAAGAACGTCGTACCCATGAGCGGACTGTGTTCCCGCTGTACCGATGACTGTACCGGCAACTGTGAAGTCTTCAAATCAACCTTCCGTGGCCGGGAACTGATTTATCCCGGACCTTTCGGCAATGTTACCGCCGGTGCCGACAAGGATTATCCGGTCGACTACTCCCATTTCAACATACAGGGTTATGCCTTCGGCGGCCGCGGTCTGCCGGAAGGCGTCGAAGCCAATCCCGATACCGCCACTTTCCCTGACGTCGATATTTCCACGGAATACGGCTGGGACCAGAAGGTCAAGATGCGGGTACCGGTCTTCACCGGCGCCCTGGGCTCGACGGAAATCGCCCGGAAGTACTGGGAGCATTTCGCCATCGGTGCCGCTATTGCCGGGGTAACCCTGGTTTGTGGTGAAAATGTCTGTGGCATCGACCCGCAACTGGAACTGGACGCCGACGGCAAGGTTGCCAAATCCCCTGACATGGACCGCCGCATCGAAACTTATAACCGTTATCACCGCAACATGGGTGAAATCCTGGTACAGATGAACGTGGAAGATACCCGCCTGGGGGTGGCTGAATACGTTCATCAGAGGCACGGACTGAATACCATCGAACTTAAATGGGGCCAGGGCGCCAAGTGTATCGGCGGCGAAATCAAGGTCAACAGTCTGGAACGCGCCCGTGAACTCCAGCGCCGGGGTTATATCGTCACCCCCGACCCGTCGGATCATGTCAATATTGATGCCTTTAAGGATGGCTCACTCAAGGAATTCGAACGCCACAGCAGACTGGGCTTTATCAGTGAGGAAAGTTTCATGGCCGAAGTCGAACGCCTGCGCAAGATCGGCTTCACCCGCATCACCCTGAAAACCGGGGCTTATTCCCTGCGCGAACTGGCCATGGCCTTGAAATGGGGAGCCAAGGCCAAAATCGACCTGCTGACCATTGACGGCGCCCCCGGCGGCACCGGTATGAGTCCGTGGCGCATGATGGAGGAATGGGGGATGCCCAGCGTCTATCTGCATTCCGCCGCCTATGAATTCGCCCAGCGCCTGGCCGCCAAAGGCGAACGGGTGCCCGACCTGGCCTTCGCCGGCGGTTTCTCCAGCGAAGACGGCGTCTTCAAGGCGCTGGCCCTCGGCGCTCCCTTCACCAAGGCGGTCTGCATGGGCCGCGCCCT
Organism: Dehalogenimonas lykanthroporepellens BL-DC-9; assembly: GCA_000143165.1. Classification (NCBI taxonomy): domain Bacteria; kingdom Bacillati; phylum Chloroflexota; class Dehalococcoidia; order Dehalococcoidales; family Dehalococcoidaceae; genus Dehalogenimonas; species Dehalogenimonas lykanthroporepellens. The sequence goes on along the minus strand of CP002084.1, from coordinate 136,299 downwards.
GATGATTCCCGGCATGGTCGGCAAGAACATCACCGGCTGGCTGGCCGAAGGCAAACTGCCGCGAACCGTGGGACAGTTCGGGTCGTCGGTTGAGGAAATCTTTGTTCATTACGAGGATGTCAAGGAACTGGTCGGGGCTGATGAAATCAAGAATATTCCCCTGGGCGCCATCGGTATCTACAGCTACTCTGAAAAACTGAGGGTCGGCCTTCAGCAGTTGATGGCCGGCGCCCGCTGTTTCAGCCTGCCGGCTATTTCCCGGCGGGAACTGATGTCACTGACCGAGGAGTGCGCCAAGGTTTCGGGTATTCCCTACGTCATGGAAGCCTACCGACAGGAGGCGCTGGACATCCTGGACGGATAGACTCGGTAATATCCAACTCTTGCTTGAAAAGGAGTGCCCGTTTGACGGGCACTCCTTTTTGACAAAAACAGCCCGGAAGTTCATCATCTAACTTATCGTTTTCTGAATCAGAAATTTTACCGATGATGAAGGCTGAGTAGTGCATCAGGAAAACTTTATAAACGCAGAACGGATTGCCGGCTTCGGCTTCTGGGAGATTTTCCTGGATGAGAACCGGGTAGAGGCTTCTCAAAACGCCTGCAGTATCTATGGCCTGAAGCCGGGTCAACCTCTGACCATCGCCGATATCCAGAGCATACCGTTGCCAGAATACCGTGCCGTGCTGGACCAGGCGTTGACCGACCTCATCTCCGGACAGAAACCCTATAACGTTGATTTCGAGATCAGGCGTCAGGATGATAACGGCATCGCCGTTATTCACTCCGAAGCGGAGTTCGATGCCGAAAACCGCCGGGTGTTTGGTGTCATCACCGATATCACCCGCCGGAGGCGGGCCGAGGAATCCCTGCGGGAAAGCGAGCGACGATACCGCCTGCTGGCGGAAAACGCCGCCGATGTCATCTGGACGATGTCGCTGGACGGACGTTTCACCTAAGTCAGCCCCTCGGTCTTTCAGCTCCGGGGTTACACGCCGGATGAAGTGCTGGGGCAGACCATGGAGCAAGCGGTAAGCCCCGATTCACTGGGCATCTTGAAACAAGCTCTCGATGAAGCCATGACGGCCATCGCCTCAAATGAAACAGCACCGGAAAGCCGGTATTTTCAGGTGGAGCAACCCTGTAAAGACGGCTCGACCGTCTGGACCGAAGTCAGCGCCAGCCTCGTGTTAGATGAAGGCAAGCCTTCCTATGTCCTGGGCGTATCCCGCAATATCACCGGGCGACTCCGGACAGAGACAGAACTGCGACGTTCCGAAGAAAAATACCGCCAGCTGTTCAACAGCATCAACGACGCCATCTACTTTCACGAAATTGGCGACGACGGCCGCGGCCGGTTCATCGAGGTCAATGAAGGCGCCACCCGTTTGATGGGTTACAACCGGGATGAATTCCTGGCTATGAGCCCTGTAGTTCTGGATGGCCCTGACGCGGTGGAGGATGCGACTGCCGTTCGCCAGGCGATGGAAAAAGAAGGACACGCAGTTTTCGAACGGGTGCACGTGACCAGAGACGGCCGCCGGATTCCCGTGGAAATCAGCTCCCGGTCAGTGCATATCGACGGGAATACCATGTACCTGTCAGTGGTCCGTGACATCACCGAACGTAAGGCCATGGAAGCTCGCCTGGAACAGGCGGCCAGCCAGTGGCGGGCTACCTTTGATGCCATCACCACCCCGATTTCCATCCAGAACCGCCAGTATCGCATCCTTCAGGTGAACCGGGCTTTCGCCGAAGCCATGAAGTCCTCACCGCAAGACCTCATCGGCCGTACCTGCTTTGAGGTCAGTCACGGTACCACTGAGCCGGTGCCGACCTGCCCTCACCGGCGGACGCTGGAATCCGGGCAGGCCGAACAGGTGGAAGTCCACAACGCGGAACTGAATACAGATACCCGGATATCGACTTATCCCATGTTCGGCGCGGACGGCGAAATAATCGCCAGCGTTCACATCACCGAGGATATAACCGAACAGCGCAAGATGCAGGAACAGTTGATGGTCACCAACCGACTGGCCTCGGTCGGTGAACTGGCCGCCGGCATCGCCCACGAAATCAACAACCCGCTGACCGGTATCCTCGGTTTCTCCGAACTGCTGATGGAAAACAACCTGCCGGAAAACCTGCGGGCCGATGTCGAAACCATCCATTCCGAGGCCAATAGGGCGGCCGGCATCATCAAGAACCTGCTGGTCTTCGCCCGACAGCACCACCAGGTCAGGGAAGAGCTCGACGTCAATGAAGTGGTCGAACGGGTGCTGACGTTGCGGGCTTACGAAGCTAATTTGAACAATATCCAGGTCGTCAGGCATCTGGCGCCGGATATACCGATGATTATCGGCGATCATTTCCAGTTACAACAGGTCTTTTTGAATCTGGTTATCAATGCCGAATACTTCATGCTCAAGGCCCACAATAAGGGCACCCTCACCGTGGCCACCAGCTATGACCGGGAAACCGAGCGGGTCAGACTGGTTTTCACCGACGACGGCCCGGGCGTGGCTCCTGACATTCAGGCCCGGCTGTTCGACCCCTTCTTCACCACCAAGGATGTCGGTCAGGGCACCGGACTGGGACTGTCCATCAGCCACGGCGTGATCAAACAGCACGGGGGCACCATCCGGGTCGAGAGCCAGCCCGGACAGGGAGCCAGTTTCATCATCGAACTGCCCCTGAAGCCGTCCCCCGAAGAAGCTGTTTCTTAGTTTTCCTCGTTTATCTTGACCCTGAAACGGCTGAATTGTTATAATTACTCCTTAAACAAGGAGGCTCCCGAATGACCAATCCCCAGTTCAAAGAACTCCGCCGTTCCTACGGTTTCGATGAAGTGGCCATCGTGCCCGGTGATGTAACCATCAACCCCGAACAAACGGACGTCGGATTCAAAATCGGCGAAGTAGAATTCAAAATCCCGGTAATCGCCGCCGCCATGGATGCCGTCACCGACGTTTCCATGGCCATCAAAATGACCGAGTTCGGCGGTCTGGCCGTGCTCCACGGCGAAGGCATTCAGGCCCGTTATCATGACTCGGAAGCAGTGCTGGCCCAAATTGCCGAAACACCCCAGTCGGAAGTAACTTCACTGCTTCAAAAAATCTACACCGAACCCATCAAGGACGACCTCATTGCCGAACGCATCAAGACTATCAAAGCCGGCGGCGGCATCGCGGCAGTGGCCATTCTGCCGGCTAACGCCAAGCGTCTGGCTCCGGTCATCGCCGAAGCCGGCGCCGATATCCTGGTGGTGGCATCGACAGTAACCACCGCCCGCCATGTTTCCAAAAGCTACCGCGGCCTTATCTTCTCCGAACTGTGTTCCAGTGTCGATATTCCGGTAGTCGTCGGCAATGCCGTCAGTTACTCGGCCTCACTCGAACTGATGCGGGAAGGCGTGGCCGGTATCTTTGTCGGCGTCGGCCCCGGCGCCGCCTGCACTTCCAGGGAAGTTCTCGGGCTGGGTGTCCCTCAGATTACCGCCACCATGGATGTGGCCGCGGCCAGGGAAACCTATCTGGCGGAAACCGGGCGTTATGTCACCATCGTCACCGACGGTGGTTTCAAGAAAGGCGGCGACTTCTGTAAGGCTATCGCCGCCGGTGCCGATGCCGCCATGTTCGGCTCCATCATCGCCAAATCCGAGGAAGCACCGGGCCATGGTTACCACTGGGGTATGAGCCATCCTCATCCCTCCCTGCCCCGTGGCACCCGCATCAAGGTCGGCACCACCGGCTCGCTGGAGCAGATTCTGTTCGGGCCGACTTCAATGGTGGACGGCAGTCAGAACTTCGTCGGCGCCCTGCGGACGGTCATGGGTGTCTGCGGCGCCGCCGACATTCGTGAAATGCAGAAAGCCGAGATGGTCATCGCCCCGGCGATCACCACCGAAGGCAAGAGCTACCAGTTATCGAACAGCGTCTGAAGCTGTTTTACCGGTAATACATACAGAGAGGGGTCGATTCGACCCCTCTTTTATATCTCCCGCCCGACCGCGGTAGCGATGGGCTTTAGTTCAGCCATCAACCGGCGGAAATCCGAGGGCGACAGGGACTGTATGCCATCAACCAGCGCCTGTCGGGGCTGGGGATGCATTTCAATCAACAGACCGTCCGCGCCGGCGGCTACAGCCGCCCTGGCCAACGCCGGCACCAGGGAATAATGCCCGGCGGCATGGCTGGGGTCGACCAGAATCGGCAGATGAGATGCTTTTTTCACTACCGGAATGGAGGAAATATCCAGGGAAAACCGGGTGCTGGGCTCGAAGGTCCGGATTCCCCTTTCGCAGAGGATTACCCGGGTGTTGCCTTCGGCCAGGATATAATCGGCGGCGGTCAGCCATTCGGTGATGGTGCAGGCGAAACCACGCTTGAGGACCACCGGCTTGCGCAATTGTCCCAGACGCGTCAGCAGTGAGAAGTTCTGCATGTTGCGGGAACCTACCTGGAACACGTCGATATATTCACTCATCATCTCGGCATCATGGGCATCAACCACTTCCGTTATGACCGGCATCCCGTAAGTCTGCCTGATTTTGTCCAGCAGTTCCAGCCCGTTTTTTTTCATGCCTTGAAAGCTGAAAGGCGAAGTACGGGGCTTGAAGGCGCCGCCGCGTAAAACAGCGGCCCCGGCTTCACGGGCGACCCGGGCCGACTCAGCCAACTGGGCTTCGTTCTCAACAGCGCACGGCCCGGCCATAACCACCAGCTGACGACCGCCAATGGCAATGCCTGCGACATCAACCACGGTATCCCTTTTCTGAAACTCCCGGGCGGCCAATTTATAAGGCTTCATGATGCGGGTAACGTTCTCCACTCCCGGCATCAAGGCGAACTGGTCGGCGCTGATGGTGCCGGTATCACTGCCCAGCAGAGCGACGACAACCTTGTCGGTACCACGGTTCAGCTGTACATTGAGCCCGAGTTCCCTGGCCAGGAAAACCACCTCATCGATTTCCCGTTGAACCGCCCCGCTTTTCATCTCTACAATCATATCTATGCTCCCTTTACTACTTTATCACAACTCTATCAGGCATTGAAGCGCCAACGAAAAAAGCCCGTCATGAAATGACAGGCTTATCTCTTGTAAATATAAAAAGTCTCCTGGCAATGGCATATTTTCCACAAGGGGTCGCCCCCTCAGTATCGTCTGCGCTGATGCGTTTCACTGCCGTGTTCGGGATGGGAACGGGTGGGTCCACATCGCTCTAATCACCAAGAGACTTTTTAACGAAAGTTATTAAATTGTTAATCGAACCTTTTCTAATATCGCCATCTGTTTTCAGGTTATCCCAACTCTGAAGCAAGTCAAGCCCTCGACCATTAGTACCACTTAGCTGAACACATTACTGTGCGTACACCTGTGGCCTATCAAGCAGGTAGTCTACCTGCGGTCTTATCCTTCTCGCGAAGGAAGGGAGATCTAATCTTGGAACCGGCTTCGCGCTTAGATGCTTTCAGCGCTTATCCGTACCGAACTTGGCTACTCAGCAATGCCCCTGGCGGAACAACTGATACACCATTGGTCCGTCCTTCCGGGTCCTCTCGTACTACGGAAAGCTTTCCTCAAATCTCCGGACGCCCACCACGGATAGAGACCGACCTGTCTCACGACGGTCTGAACCCAGCTCGCGTGCCGCTTTAATGGGCGAACAGCCCAACCCTTGGGACCGATTCCAGCCCCAGGATGCGACGAGCCGACATCGAGGTGCCAAACCTTGCCGTCGATGTGAACTCTTGGGCAAGATAAGCCTGTTATCCCCGGGGTAGCTTTTATCCGTTAAGCCACGGCCCTTCCACAAGGAACCGTGGGATCACTTTGCCCGACTTTCGTCTCTGCTCGACTTGTTGGTCTCGCAGTCAAGCCTCCTTATGCCAATGCACTCTACGGGTGATTTCCATCCACCCTGAGGAGACCTTTGGGCGCCTCCGTTACTGTTTGGGAGGCGACCGCCCCAGTCAAACTACCCACCAGACACTGTCCCCTGGCTTGCTCCAGGGTTAGAAACTAAATCCATCAAGAGTGGTATTTCAACGTTGGCTCCACCGGAGCTGGCGCCCCGGCTTCAAAGCCTCCCACCTATCCTACACATGGTGAACCCAGTTTCAGTGCCAAGTTGTAGTAAAGCTCCACGGGGTCTTTTTGTCCAGTGGCGGGAAACCCGCATCTTCACGGGTAATTCAATTTCGCCGAGTCCCTCGTTAAGACAGCGTCCAAGTTGTTACACCATTCGTGCGGGTCGGAACTTACCCGACAAGGGATTTCGCTACCTTAGGACCGTTATAGTTACGGCCGCCGTTCACTGGGGCTTCGGTTCAAAGCTTCGCTTGCGCTAACCTCTCCCCTTAACCTTCCAGCACTGGGCAGGTATCAGCCCCTATACATCAGCTTACGCTTTAGCAGAGACCTATGTTTTTGATAAACAGTCACTCGGACCCCTTTAGTGCCACCGTTCAGAGAACGGCACCCCTTATCCCGAAGTTACGGGGCTAGATTGCAGAGTTCCTTAACGAGGGTTATCTCGATCACCTTGGGACACTTACCCCCACCTACCAGAGTCGGTTTGCGGTACGGGCGCCACTGCTTCATTGGCAACGAGGGTTTTCTTGACGGTATGGACTCAATTAGATCGTCTTGGATCTCTCCGCAACTTCCGCCTAACCTCAGCTTAACCTGGGAGTGGATTTACCTGCCCCCAGACGCCTAAGTACGGCGACACACCATGTCCAATGGGTATGCCTAACCTATCCTCCCGTGTCACCCCTTTGCCTCCACAGCGGCGGTGCTGGAATGATGACCAGCTGTCCATCGCTCTACGCCTTTCGGCCTCGGCTTAGGCCCGACTAACCCTACGCGGATTAACCTTGCGTAGGAAACCTTAGGTTTACGGTGGGTGTGTTTCTCACACACCTTACGCTACTCATGCCGACATTCTCACTTCCCCACGCTCCACCGTTACTCACGTAACGACTTCACTGCGAGAGGAACGCTCCTCTACCATCACGACGAATCGTGATCCATAGCTTCGGTGACAGACTTGAGCCCCGTTGGATTGTCGGCGCAGAACCACTAAACCAGTGAGCTATTACGCTATCTTTAAAGGGTGGCTGCTTCTAAGCCAACCTCCTGGCTGTCTGGGTAGTCCAACTTCCTTTACCACTTAGTCTGTACTTAGGGACCTTAGCTGATGGTCTGGGCTGTTTCCCTTTCGACTACGGAGCTTAGCCCCCATAGTCTCACTCCCGGACTTGGGCTTATGGCATTCTTGGTTTGGTTGAATTCGACAGGATCTCTCCCACCTAGTCCATCCAGTGCCTTACCTCCATAAGCGAACATCCGAGGCTGTACCTAGATACATTTCGAGGAGAACCAGCTATCCCCGGGTTCGATTGGTATTTCACCTCTATCCACAGTTCATCCGACAACTTTGCAACGTTGACCGGTTCGGGCCTCCACTTCGAGATTATCGAAGCTTCACCCTGACCATGGATAGCTCACCCGGCTTCGGGTCTAATCCATGCAACATAACGCCCTATTCAGACTCGCTTTCGCTTCGGCTCCGCAACGTAGTTGCTTAACCAGGCTACACAGATTAACTCGTCGGCTCATTCTTCAATAGGCACGCCGTCACCCCGATAAATCGGAGCTCCGACTGCTTGTAAGCGCACGGTTTCAGATCTATTTCACTCCCCTCTCGGGGTATTTTTCACCTTTCCCTCACGGTACTAGTCCACTATCGGTCATCAAGAGTATTTAGCCTTACCATGTGGTCATGGCTGGTTCCCACAGGATTCCGCGTGTCCCGTGGTACTCAAGATCAGATTAAGGAGCCTAGCTCTTTCGTTTACCGGACTGTCACCGTCTATGGTGGCTCTTTCCAGAGACCTTCAACTAGAGTTCGGTTTGTAACTCCTTCGCCCGTCTAACGCCGGACACAATCTGTCTTACAACCCCCCGGAAGCTTAGGCCGTTAAACCACTTAGCTTGCGAGGTTTGGGCTCTTCCCATTTCGCTCACCGCTACTTAGGGAATCTTGTCTTTTCCTCGGGGTACTGAGATGTTTCACTTCCCCCGGTTGCCTCTACTCAGCCTATGTGTTCAGCTGAGAGTGACCAGGTTTTGCCTGGTCGGGTTGCCCCATTCGGAAATCCCCGGTTAAGCTTGCTAGACAGCTAGCCGAGGCTTATCGCAGTCTTGCCGCGTCCTTCATCGCCCCTTGATGCCAAGGCATCCACCGTGCGCTCTTTCCCGCTTGACTTGCTTCAGATTTGAGATAACCTTACTAATTTTTGGCGATATTCGATTTTTAAGGTTCAGTTATAATAGGAAACGGCCTGGCGTTCACACCAAGCCGTCTTGGTTAACACCGTTTCTCGCGTTTTATGTCGCTATGTTTTTCATCATATTTTCAGACGCGAAGGGAATAATAACATAGCCGATTAAGGTGTGTCAAGGGCTCAGTCAGCTTTGGCGCAAACCGACCGCCGAAATATTTTCAGTTTTCGTCAGTTTGCCTTACCCGGCCCCGGCTAACTATAATGCTTTTATCCTACATTATATATCCTCTTGATAACGGAGCTGAAATGGTTGAAAACAACCCCGCTGTCGACACCCCGGAATATTATTCGACATCTTTCTGGCGACGATGGTCGCGCCTTTACGACCAGGTGGTGACTCTGTCCTTTATCCCGTTCGGCGGCGAAAAGCGCTTCCGACGCCGTTTCGTCGGTCTGGCCGGGTTAAAGCCGGGTGACCAGGTGCTGGATATCTGCTGTGGCACTGGCTCCACCACCCAGCTTATCGCCGAGCGTCTGGACCAGGGCCGGGTGACCGGGGTCGACCTTTCTCCCGATATGCTGGCGGTTGCCCGGAAAAAGACCGCCGGCGCGCGGGTGAGCTTCGAAATGGCCAGCGTTGACCGCTTGCCGTTTGACGACGAATCGTTCGACCATGTCGTCTGTTCTTACGGGTTGCACGAAATCCCCAGGGAACTGCGGTTAGCGGCTCTGGCCGAGGCCCGACGGGTGCTCAAACCAGGGGGCCGCTTTCTGACCCTGGATTACCACCTGCCCCGCTACTTCCCGGCGCGCCAGGCCATCGGCGCCTTCGTCAGGATATTCGAACATGACATCGCCTACCGCATGATGCGGGGGGATCTGGCGGCCGAAGTCAGTGAAGCCGGATTGCGCCCGCTGGAAAAGACGAACCCGCTGGGGGGCATGTTCCAGATCATCGCCGCCGTCAAGGAGTGAACCGCTCATGGACAATACTACGTCAATACCAATCAACCGTATAAGCGAAAACTCGGCAGAATCTGTCGAAGATGTGGTGGCGTGCGAAACAGCCCTGACCATCTTTTTCAATGACACCGAACTGGTGACCATGTTGTGTTCCCCGGCCGAACAACGCTACCTGGCGGCCGGCTTTCTGGCCGCCGAAGGGCTGATCGACAGCGCCGAGGATGTCCAATCACTTCTGGTAGATGAAACCCGCGGTATCGCCCGGGTGTCCGCCCGAAGCCGGGGTGAAGCCGGCAGAATATGGAAACGTTTCATTTCTTCCGGTTGCGGCCGCGGCGCCACCTTTTATTCTGCCGCCGATGTCGCCCAGCCGCCGGTGGCTTCGTCGATGCGGGTACCCGCGGCGACCGTTTATCGGCTGATGCGGCTGTTCCAGGAGCAAAGCGAGGTTTTCAAATCCACCGGCGGGGTTCACTCAGCGGCACTGGCCGACAGCGAGGGTATTGAGCTTTTCGCCGAGGATATCGGCCGCCACAACGCGGTGGACAAGATATTCGGCCGCTGTCTGCTGGACGGCATCGTCACTCGGGACCGAATGCTTTTGGTCAGCGGCCGTATTTCTTCCGAGATACTGCTGAAAACCGCCCGGCAACAGATTCCCCTGCTGGTTTCCCGAAGCGCCCCGACCGATTCCGGTGTCAGACTGGCCGAGCGGCTGGGCATCACCCTGGTGGGTTTCGTCCGCGGTCACCGGATGAATATCTATGCCCACCCGGAAAGGATTGAAACCGATGGACAATGACCCGATAACCGCCAGAATAGAGGCTCTGAAAAAGGAAAAAGACGCGGTCATTCTGGTTCACAACTACCAGCTGGGAGAAATCCAGGATATCGGCGATTTCGTCGGCGACTCCCTGGAACTGGCGCAGAAGGCGGCCGGCACCGGCGCCAGATTGATCGTATTCTGCGGTGTCCATTTCATGGCCGAAACCGCCGCCATCATCGCTCCCGGCAGTAAGGTGATACTGCCCGACCTCCATGCCGGTTGCCCCATGGCCGATATGGTCGATTCAGCCGGTCTCCGAAGGATGAAAGAGGAATTACCCGGCCGCCCGGTAGTCTGTTATGTCAATTCTACTGCCGAAGTCAAAGCCGAAAGCGATATCTGCTGTACCTCAGCCAACGCCGTCAAGGTGGTCGAGAGCCTGCCCGACGACGAGATCATCTTCGTCCCGGATCAGTACCTGGCCTATTATACCCAGCAGAAGACCGGCAAACACATCCATTTCTGGCCGGGTTACTGCCCGACCCATGCCCGCATCCTGCCTCAGCATATCATGGAACTCAAGGCCCAGTATCCGGAGGCGCCGGCTGTTGTCCACCCGGAATGCCGGCCCGAGGTAACCGCCGTGGCCGATGCCGTACTGTCCACCGGCGGTATGATACGCTATGCCCGCCGGGATGAAGTAAAGGAACTGATTGTCGGCACCGAGATGGGCATCATCCACCGTCTGCGCCGGGAGAATCCGGGCAAGCGTTTTTACCCGGTATCGGAGCAAGCCGTTTGCCCTAACATGAAACTCATCACCCTGGACAAGGTGCTGTGGGCCCTGGAAACCGAATCTCACGAGGTAACCGTGCCGGAGGATATCGCCGACCGAGCCAGGAGCACCATTGAGAAGATGCTGGCCGTCGGCGCCTGAAAAGACAGCTATGAACAGCTTTAATCATATAGTGGTACTGGTTACTGCCGGTGACGAAGAGGAAGCCCGGCTCATTGCCGGCATTCTACTGGAACAACGGAAAGCGGCCTGTGTCAATATCGTCAGCGGGGTGAATTCCCTGTTCCGGTGGCAGGACCGGCTGGAGACGGAAACCGAAAGCCTGCTCGTCATCAAAACTACCGCCTCCATGCTGGAGGCGGTCATCGAAACGGTACGGGAAGTTCACAGCTACGAAACGCCGGAGATAATCGCCCTGCCCGTCATCGGCGGTAGTGGCGAATACCTGGAGTGGCTGGAAGAGTCAGTGTCTTCCGAAGATAGCTCGGAAAACGACCGGTAAGGATTTTCCCATGTTCAGAACGCTCAGAGAAGATATCCGCAACGTGTATGCCAAGGACCCGGCGGCCAGGGGGTTCTGGGAGGTTATCTTCACCTATCCCGGGCTTCACGCGCTGTGGGGCTACCGCCTGGCTCACTGGTTCTGGCAGATAAAATGGCACTTTCTGGGACGCTGGCTGTCCCATGTCGCCCGGTTCCTGACCGGAATCGAAATTCACCCCGGAGCCACCATCGGTCGTCGTTTCTTCATCGACCACGGCATGGGGGTAGTCATCGGTGAAACGACGGAAATCGGTGATGACGTCCTCATCTACAAGGGAGTGGTTCTGGGCGGAACCAGCCTGTCCAAAGGCAAACGCCACCCCACGCTGGCCAACAATGTGGTCATCGGCTCCAACGCCACCGTACTGGGTAATATTCTCATCGGTGAGGGAGCCCGGGTCGGTGCCGGGTCGGTGGTAGTCAAAAACGTCCCGGCCGGAGCTACGGTGGTAGGTATTCCCGGCCGAATTGTCGAAGAGTACAAACCGCAGACGGTCGCCGACCTGGAGCACGGCAAACTGCCCGACCCGGTGGCCGAAGCTGTGCGCTACATCCTGGCGGAACAGGCCAAGATTGAGAAACGTTGCGAAGCACTGGAGAAACTGGGCGGCATCGCCACTCCGGCCGACGAGTTACGCGACAAGCGCCGGGAGATTGAGAAGGAATTCAATGACGGCGAATTCGACGCCGGCGGCGGTATCTGAATAAAGCCCGTTTTTCCTTACTTCAATGCGTGAGGCGTCCTGTCTGTACCACCCGCCACGGCTGAATCCAAATCCCGGGATTTGACTCCATTCTATTGTCATCTTATAATAGTTGCTAATGATTAGCATTTGCTATAGAACTGAAACCAAAGGGATGACGATATGATGGCCCCGATAGGTACGACCGGATTGAAAACCACCGGCCAGCGCGCGGTAATCCTGGATATCATCCGCCAGGGCGGCGGCCACCTGGACGCCGATGAGATCTACCAGCGGGCGCGGCACCGCCTGCCCCGGCTGTCGCTGTCTACGGTATACCGGGCTTTGCAGAAATTCAAGGAAAACGGACTGGTCGAAGAACGCCACCTGGATGAAAACCACCACCATTACGAGATATCCCGTCGTGACGAACACCATCATCTCATCTGTACCGTCTGTGGCCGGGTTGTCGAATTCAATCTACCGGTAGCCGACCTGGTCGCCGGGCGAGTGCCCGAAGCCGCCGGTTTCACCATCAATAACTGCGAAATGAATCTGACCGGGCGTTGCCCGGATTGCCGACAGAAAGCCCTGCAACAATAATGTCAAAATCATACTGCGCCAAAACAGGTGGAAGTTGCCATCAGTCGCCGCAACAACATCGCCACAGGCACGGACATCAACATGACCCGGAATTGAAAATCGCCCTGGTCGGCAGTCCCAATGTCGGCAAGAGCTCCCTGTTCCATCGGCTTACCGGCCGCCGGGTCATCATCTCCAATTACCCCGGCACCACCGTGGATGTCTTCCGTGGCCAGGCGGTCATCCAGGGACGTCAGGCGGAGGTGGTGGACACGCCGGGCATGTACTCCCTCCACTCCATCACCGAAGAGGAACGGGTAGCCCGGGCCATACTGCTCAAGGAGAAGCCGGACGTGATTCTCCATGTGGTGGACGCCAAGAATCTGGAACGAATGTTACCGCTCACCTACCAGTTGATCGAAGGCGGCTTGCCGGTACTCCTGGTGCTGAACATGATGGATGAAACGGAAGCACTGGGTATCGACATCGAGGTCGGCCGCCTGTCCTCCGTCCTGGGCATACCGGTGGTCACCACCTCCGCCAGCCTCGACCGGGGCATAACCGAACTTAAAAAAGCCATCGCCAGCTATCAATCGGTGGACCTCGGCCTGCCGGTATTCTATGAAGATTACATCGAGAAGGCTGTGGCCGAACTACTGCCGCTGGTCAGGGATAGAACTTCGGTCAGTCTCCTTGCCGACCGGGCGGTCGCCCTGCTGTTACTGCGGGACGACACCGAAATCAGGCAACTGCTGAAGGCCGACGGGGCTGACATGCCGGCCATTGACAGCATCATCTCCCGGACGATGGTCGAAGCCAGCCAGACCCCGGCCTATATACTGGCCGTTGCCCAGCAACAGGCGGCCAGCCGACTGACCGGTGAAACTGTTTCCCAGCGGCGGTCGACCAAACCGTCATTCCGGGAAAGGCTCTCCCGCGCCATGATGCGCCCGTTGTCCGGCAGTTTGATTCTGGCCGGAGTCCTGGCCGCCATGTATTACTTCGTCGGAGTTTTCGGCGCCGGCACGCTGGTAGGCTGGCTGGAGGAAACGGTCTTCGGCGAATACATCAACCCCTGGCTCCAGACCACGTTTCAGGACCTGATACCGGTTCAGCTTGTCTATGACCTGTTCGTCGGCGATTATGGCTTGATAACCCTCGGCCTGACATACGCCATCGGTATCATTCTGCCCATCGTCACCATCTTCTTCATCATTTTCTCGATGATAGAAGACTCCGGCTATCTGCCCCGGCTGGCCATGCTGGTCGACCGGATGTTCAAGTTCATCGGACTGAACGGCCGGGCTGTCATTCCCATTGTCCTGGGTCTGGGTTGTGACACCATGGCCACCATTGTCACCCGTACCCAGGAAACCCGCCGGGAAAGAGTCATCACCACCCTTCTGCTGGCGCTGGCCATCCCCTGCTCGGCCCAACTGGGGGTCATTTTCGGTATCCTGTCAGTTTCGACCGGGATGTTATTGACCTGGCTGGGCGTGGTATTGCTGGTATTTCTACTGGTCGGCTACCTCGCTTCCAAAATCCTGCCTGGACGCCGAGCCAGCTTTTACATGGAAATCCCTCCCCTGCGCCTGCCCCGTGTTTCCAACGTTCTGTCCAAGACCTACGCGCGGCTGGAATGGTACCTGAAGGAAGTTATCCCTTTCTTCCTGCTGGCTTCCCTGGTTTTATGGGCCGGTGACGCAGTTGGCCTGCTGGACATCCTCATCAACGGCCTCAAGCCGTTCATCGAATTTGTCGGCATCCCGGCCGAAGCGGCGGTGGCTTTCATCATCGGTTTCTTCCGCCGTGACTTCGGCGCCGCCGGCCTTTACGACCTGGCATCGGAAGGGATACTCTTCGGCAACGCCCTGCTGGTTTCAGCGGTGGTTATGACCCTGTTCGTACCCTGCATCGCCCAGTTCATGGTCATGATCAAGGAACGCGGCTGGAAGACGGCATTAGCCATTGCCGGCTTCATCTTCCCCTTCGCCTTCCTGGTGGGGTTGGCACTGGACAGACTGCTTAAAGCCCTCGGAGTTACCCTGTGACTGATAACAACTCTGAAAAAGACCTGATACAATGCCCGTTGTGCGGCCATCGGTTCGACGTGGACGCCGGAACCGCCTTCTGCGGGGCCTGCCCGGTCGGCAAAAACTGCCGTCTGGTGCGCTGTCCCAACTGCGCCTACGAAACACCGGCCGAACCGAAACTGATTTCGACAATAAGAAAGCTCAGGAGAAAACCATGAACATCGACGAACATGGCGAGGAAATACTGGAAGCCCTGTGGATAAAGACCCGTGAAGAAAACACGCCGGTCAACGCTGAGGAATTCCGGGGCCGCCAGGCGCTGGCTCATCTAATCGAACTCGACCTGGTGGTGTCCGCCGGCGACGGTGCTCTGTCGCTGACCGACCGCGGCCTGCCTGAAGCCCGCAGTGTGGTCAGACGGCACCGCCTGGCTGAAAGACTGCTTTACGATGTCCTGGGCACCCGCGACCGGGTCATGCACAACAAGGCCTGTAAGTTCGAGCACCTGCTGGATAAGGGGCTGGACGAGAATATCTGTGTCCTGCTGGGTCATCCCAAAGTCTGTCCCCACAACAAGCCGATACCCCCCGGCCGGTGCTGTCAGCAGGAGCTGACCAAACCCCACAAACTGGTGTCGCCACTATCCGAACTGAAACCGGGCCAGCAGGGAGTGGTCGCCTATCTGTACGCCCCGCAGGCGGACAAACTGCAAAAGCTGATGGCCATGGGCATCCTGCCGGGAGCGCCCATCACTCTGGTGCAGACTTTCCCTTCTTATGTATTTCAAGCCGGCAACAGCCAGTTCGCCACCGACCGGGAAATCGGTGATGCCATCTATGTCCGGCTGACCGAAAATTCAGGATGAATAAACCGTGGACCTTTCCGGCCTCCGGTATTATCGTTACCGCGCCGTTCGTCGCGCCACATGCGCTTGGATGGCCCGGTTCATAAACTCCGGCATTTCCGGGTGATATTTACGGTAGAACGCGGCAAAGCGTTCATCGGCAATATAAGTCTGTCCCAGACCCATGATCATCTCATCGGAATAGTGGGTAAACTATCCCATCAGCGCCCCCAGCGCTCAATGACGGCCTGGACTGCGGTCATTTCTTCTTCCCCATGGCCATCACACCCGGGCTTCGCTGTCTGCCCCCGTCTGCCGCAATGATTCAGACCATCGTCCCTGTGTTCGTTTCATCGATGAACAAAAGGAGTATAGACTATGACGTTACGTCATAGTCAAGAGGGATGAGGGTAATTATTTCCCGTCCAGCGCCCGGTTGGCCAGGGCATCGGCTTCCCGGTTACGTTCCCGCGGCACATGGCAGTAGATGACTTTTTCGAAACGCTTTTCCAGCTCTTTTACCCGGAGTGCCAGCGGCGCCAGGCCGGGATTCTTGACCCGGTAGATACCGTTCAACTGCTTGACCACCAGTTCGGAATCGGCGTTGATTCTCAGGTGAGTGGCACCCTGCCGGCCGGACTCTTCCAGGGCGGCGATGACCGCCCGGTACTCTGCCTGATTATTGGTCAGCCGTCCCAGACAAAGGGAGATTTCTTTGACCACCTCACCTTGACCGGACTTGATGATAACCCCCAGCGCGGCGGCGCCGGGGTTGCCGCGGCTGGCGCCGTCGGTATGGGCGATTAACTGTTTCAAATAATTACTCCAGATACATGATTCGGCCGCAGGAGGGACAGCCGGCGGTCTCGCCGGCCCGGGCGCGATGAAGCCAGGCCACGGTCACGGCAATGCCGCAAGCCCGGCAGATGCCCTGCTCCACCCGGGCGACCGCCCGGCCCTTCTGGGCTTTTAGTCTATCATATTGTGCTACTGCCACCGGGTCGATGTCGGCAACCAGACCGGCGCGTCGGCCCTCCAGTTCACCAAGCCGCTGTTGTTCGCCGGTCATTGTCTGTTCCAGTTCCTGACGGCGGCGAGCCAGCTTTTCCCGGGCGCGTTGTAAGGCTATTTCGGCTTCGTCAATGGCGGCTTCGAGACCTTCCATGGTTTCCAGCAGTTCCAGTTCCCGTTCTTCGTGAGGCGCCCGATGTCCTTTCAGCAGTTCAATATCCTTCTGCAGAGCCGCCAGTTCTTTGGGATTGGTAATCCGGCCGGAATACAACTGCTGTTCATGGTGCTTGATACGCTCGGTCAGGTCTTCGGCCGCGGCCGCTTCTTCCCCCTGTTCATGCCGTAGCCCCTCCAGTTTAGCCTTCTGGCGCTCCAGCGCCGCCGATTCGGCCGCCAGAGGGTCGGCCGCCAGTTCCCGCCGGATGCCGGTCATCCTTTCCCGGCATTCATCGATGGCGATGTCGGTTTCCTGAAGCAGAAACAGCCGTTTGACCTGACTCATATGGTTATTGTACGGGGATTCGGCCGGATATTACAATTCCCGACAACCAGGAAGTTAGCAATTGACGGTACAACGTCCTATAATGGCATCAGTTTCTACAGGAGGTAGATTGTGGCCGAACGCGATGACCGCGTCATGATATTCATCGACGGGTCCAATATGTACCATTCCCTCAAAGCTCATTGGCACCGCTCCGACATCGACCTGTCCAAGTTCTGTGCCAAGCTGGTTGGCGAGCGCCGGCTGATACGCATCTATTATTATAATGTGGAAGTCGGCCAGCGGGAGGAACCGGAGCGCTATAAGGATCAAAAAGTATTCTTCGACAGCGTCGAAGCCATGCCTTACACCGAACTCCGCCTGGGGCGGCTGGTCTATACCAGCGGCTGGCCCAATACTCCGCCCTTTGAAAAGGGCGTGGATGTGATGCTGGCCACCGATATGCTGACCCATTGTTTCAAGAATAATTACAATACCGCCATCCTGGTGGCCGGCGATGCCGATTTCGTCGGCGCCCTGCAGGCGGTCAAGGATTACGGCAAGCACGTCGAAGTCGCCCTGTTCGGTGAGGAGGGTACATCGGTGCCCCTGCGCAAGGTCGCCGATGTGGTTCATGATATCGACAAGAATCTGTTGAAAGGAGTCTGGAAAGGAACGGTCTCCCAACGTTCCCGCCGCCCCCGGCGTCCCCGTTCTGCGCAGAAGCCTGCCAACAAGGACGGCAACGGTAATCCCGTTGCTCCTCCAACCGCCGGTGAGAGCGGGCCGACCGAGCAGACGGCGCCGACAGCCTGATTCCGAAGCCCCATGGTCTGGAACAAGCAACTAAATGACCGCCTGGAAGCCGAGTCCGGAACGATACGACGGGACTGGGGCGGCCGGTTCCCGGTAGCCGTCGTTTATCCCAACAGCTACCGCATCGGCATGTCCAACCTGGGAGTCCATGCCCTTTATGCCTGGTTGAACGGCCGTAATGACTTTCTGGCCGAACGTGTCTTCTGGGACGAGGCGGAATTATCGTCATCAGGCAGTCTGTCCATCGAGAGCCGCCGCCCGCTGACCGACTTCAGCCTGCTGGCCTTCTCGGTTTCCTGGGAATTGGATTACCTGAACCTGCCCCGCATGTTGAAAGCCGCCGGCCTGCCGCCCCGGGCGTCGGAACGCGACGAATCCCAGCCGCTGGTTATCGGCGGCGGCGCGCCGCTGACTGCCAACCCGGCACCGGTAGCCTCGTTCTTCGATGCCATAGCCATCGGTGAAGCCGAAGCCATTCTGCCGGCGCTCACCCGGGTTCTCCCGGGTCTGACCGGGCTGAACCGGACGGCACAGCTTGAAATCCTGGCTGATTTGCCCGGCTTGTATGTTCCGGGCATAAGCACCCGGCCGGTGCCGAGGGTCCACCCCGCCGAACTGGATGAATTCCCGGTCAGCACCGCTGTTTTTACCACCGATACCGAGTTCGGCGACAGCCTTCTGCTGGAAGTGCAACGGGGTTGTCGTTTCGCCTGTCGTTTCTGCCTGGTGGCGCGGGCCTTCTGCCCGTTTCGCTGGCGCTCGACAGCTTCGCTCCTGAAACAGGCGGCGGCCGGCCGGCGCTATCGAGAGAGGGTAGCCCTGGTCGGCCCGGTGGTCAGCGAGCATCCCGATATCGTGGCCCTTCTGCGCGGTCTGCGGCAAATGGGTTACGGCCTGTCGATGAGTTCCATGAGGGTCAAACCGCTGTCGCCCGAAGTGCTGGCCGAACTGGTCGCCGGCGGCGTCAAAAGCCTGAGCATTGCGCCGGAAGCCGGCAACGCGCCTCTGCGGAAAAGCCTGGGCAAGTCTTTCTCCGATGACGAAGTGGTCGAGGCCGTCGAACTGGTCGGGGCTTCAGGCATCCGACAGTTGACGCTGTACGCCATGGCCGGACTGCCCGGGGAAAGCGATGATGACATCGCCTCGCTGGCGAAACTGGTGCTCCGCTGTAAAGCCAAAGCTGAAAAATACCGGCTGGTTCTATCGCTGAACGTGTCCGCCTTTATTCCCAAACCTCAAACACCATTCGAACGGCAACCGATGGCCGATGCCTCTCAAATAGAAAAACGCCTAGAAATGCTGACCCGAACACTGTCGCCTCATGGCATCAAGGTCAAACCGGATAACGTGGATTGGGGATTGGTTCAGGCGGCCCTATCCCGCGGTGACGAGCGACTGGCCCCGGTTATTGAGCAGATAGACCGGGGCTCCCTGGCGGGTTGGCGACGCGCCATGAAGCAACAAGACCTTTCCACCGCGGACTATGCCCAGCGGCGGTTTGACAACAACGAACCGTTGCCGTGGAATATGGTGGAGATGTGACTGGTTCTGGAGTCATAACTCTATTAAAGAATCCAACTCAGGCAAACCGAATGTCTGCTCAAACAGATAACAGGCATAACACTGATTGCGGCCATTCTTAAACTTCTGCTCCAGCTTCAATCCATTTTCGGTCAACCAGAGACTGTCGCTCAAATCCTGAAGAATAATATCCGGGTTCTTTTCAAATGGTGCCATCATAAAGGCACCCAGCGCCCCTGCATTTACCGTAACCAGCTTATCATTAATTATCTCTGAAAACGTTGACACAGCATTATTCCGAGCGCTCCAGCCGTACCGTAACTCACCGATCCCGCGAGTGGAGTAAAGGTGGTCAATCTGCCGCAGAATTTAAAAATATCCACAAAAGACGAAGGCGGGATTATTACCCCCGCCTTCGCCAAGCCCGCTTATCCCACGGCAGATATTACCAGTTAAATTTGCCGGCACCGTTAATAGTATCGCCCTTGTATGTTGAGAGGTCTCGCGTCCACCAGCCCTCTATGTCATCCGCAGAACGCACTTCCCCATAACCAAAGGCTCTGTCCATATTGGCAAAGAAGCCGTTAAAAATACCGGTAGTGCCGGCTACGGCTCTAACAACCGGATGGATAATGGCCTCTGACGGATGGTTGAAGGGGCAGGTAGGCTGGCAGATACCGCAGTGAACCGGAGCGCCGAAACCTGAACAGGTATCCCAATTCATCCAGAAGGCTTTGATACCTGGATTATTGCGGGGAACTACGGTGTCCCAACTCGGCTCATCACTCATATCGATTGACTGACTGGGGCAGACCTCACCGCAACGTTTACAGGTATTACAAAAGCGGTGACCGCCGAAATCAATCGGTTTGGTCGGAGCTAAAGGCATATCCGTAATCGCAGAGTCAGCATAGCGGCTACAAAGACCCCAACCGGGGCTCATGCGATAGTTAGGGCGCCCTTGCTCGGAAAGCCCGGCAAAAACGCCATACGCGGTGTTTTGAGACGGCATCATACCGCCCGGTCTGAGAGCATAATAGCCCAAACCCTTAATAAATGAGGTGGCACGATTCCATACCGAACCGGCCCAATCATAACCTTGCATATCCATCCTGCCCAAGGGCACAGATGAACCATAACCGCTAAGAGTGTCAGGATTTTTGGAATAACCAAAAATGCCTTGATTTTGAGTCATCTGACTTTCCCAAACCACCAACCATTTGCATTTGTTGGGGATATGATAAAGTCTTTGCTCATCCTGATAAGGCTCTTCAATATCCTCCCATACGCACAGCCCTTTATTAAACAACCTCTTCATGTGTTCATTCAACTCAATTACACCTACTGCAGGCGTGCCGAATGAATGAAAGGCGGCTCTTAATACCTGGAGGTTATATTCCGGACTTTCATTATATGGTGAAGCGTTATCACCTTCGGATGGTTTCCAGCAACTGTCTGCGCCGGTCCAAGGCACGTTGAAATTAAATTGCCCTGAAGCGGCATACCAGGCCATACCGCGGCGGTCGTAACCAGGCAATCTTCCGGCCAGGCCTTCAGCCTTGTCGTTGGCGACACGCGCCTGGGTGGCAGCTCTCACCGCCTCTGAAACTGGAACACCAGGATGGGCTTGGGGGTCATACGCCTGATACGTATTCCAATCAACCTCGGTGGTAATATCCTCATAATCCCTCTCCCGAATCCACCAATCACGTTTCTGCTCATACGAACCGGCTAATTCATCCAGGTCATGAAACCCGGTAGCCGCGGCGGCCGCAACACCCACCCCGGTGCCGGCCAGCCCGAGCCCTTTCATAAAGTCACGTCTTGAAACCGTTGAATGAAACCTTGATGTCATTACTTTCTCCCTTCTCATTACTTATCCTTACATGTAATATTACATCGATTAATACCTGTTGTCATCGTACTTTAGTATTAGTACTTTATGCTTAATTTATGATGGTGTATAATTAAAACTCAGGGATAAGAATAAGGAGTACAAAAGTGGACCGTTACCCCGAAAAAGAAATTGGTTTGGGCTGTTTGCTGGCTCAGGCAAAAACTTTAATGGACCGGATATTGATAAGAGAGATGGCCCAAGTTAAATCCATGCCCCCGGAACAAGGGGGATTGCTACATGCCATATATGATGGCCAAGACTACCTGATTGAAGATTTGATGGCTATAACGCTCAAAGAGCGTAGCACCATAATTCGCCTGGTGGGCCGGTTGAAAGACAAGGGGTTTGTCAGCTCTCGGGTTGTCACCGGAACACGCAAGCATATAATCAGTATAACCGAGGCAGGGAAAAACGCTTTTGACCCGGTTCTAATGACAGATTGTTTTGTTTCTGTTTTTTCTTCCCTGACCCCGGAGGAACAAACAGCTTTTCAAACAATTTTGGACAAACTGATTAAGTCTGAAATTAAATCTTTGCAAGCTTCACGGAAACATCCGCATGACAGCGTCGTCGCGGTTTAGTCACATTGCGTGAGTTGGCGCTATTAATTTCCTTAAAACTTTGTAGTCCTACCCCTTCAGCAACTCCGTCACTACTGCGGCAACTTCTTTACCATCCGCCCTGCCCCGCAGCATCGGCGTCAGCTTGCCCATCACCTTGCCCATGTCGCGCGGCCCGGTAGCCCCGGTTTCGGCGATGACTTTTTTGGCCTCGACGGTGATTTCCTCTCGGGTCATCTGCCGGGGCAGATAGCTTTCGAGAATATCCAGCTCCGCCTGTTCCTGAGCCACCAGATCTTCCCGATTGCCGGCTTTGAACGCCTCGATACTTTCCCGACGCTGTTTGGCCATTTTGCCGATGACCACATGAACCCCGGTGTCATCCAGTTCCTTCTGTTGCTCAATTTCGGCGTAGTTGATGGCCGAAATAATCAGCCGAAGGGTATTCAGACGAATTTTGTCGCCGCCCCTCAGGGCTTCCTTCAGTTCTACGGACAGTTGTTCCTTAAGACTCATCGTCGAATTTCCTTTTCGTTTTGTTCTTATTCAATTCTAGGCAGGCTGACGACAGGTGTCAATCCAACCGCTGAAAAGAAAACCAGCCGCTTTTCGGCGGCTGGCTGTTGCTCGGTGGAAAAGATATGTCAGTTGATGACACCCAGTTTGAAACCGCGATCCACTTCCGAATGGGGAATACCCAGTTCTTCTTCCAGCCAGAGCTTGACGTCCAGATAGGTGTCGGAGCCGATATCCTGCCGGGTCCATTTGAACTCGCCCTCTTCCAGCTTGGCCTGATGGACAGTCTTGAGCTTCTCTTCGATCTTCATGGGCCAGGTGGTCTTTTCCCTGGCCGGGATATTGGCTTTACCTTCGTACTTGCGTCCCAGACACTCTTCAAAGAGGTCGGCGGACACTATCGCATAGTTTTTGTTGACAATGTGACGTGTGGCTTCACCCAGTGTCAATCCCATAATTTGATAGTTCCCTCCTTTTCTCTGAAGTGGCATTATACCACTTTTTCCCTGGTAATTAACAATTACGACGCTTCTTCAGGTTTGCGCGCCCGGGCGAAAATATACAGACCGCGTACCACGTCCAACTCCTCGATGATGAAGCCGGCCTCGGTCAGCATCTTCTCCCATTCTTCCCTGGTGTGAACGAACATTATGCCCCGCTCCACCACATAACGCACGAAGGTATTCATGAAAAAGGACAGTACGGGATTCTTCGGCTGGTAGATATCGAAGATGATGATCTTGCCGCCCGGTTTCAGAATTTCGAAACTCTTGGTCAGCAGTCGGGAAAACAGCTTGAACTCATGAGAAGCGCTGGAGTTGTAGACGCGGTCGAATTCGCCCGGTTTGAAATCCATCTGGTAGGCATTGCCCTTGATGAGTGTCTTGTTCTCCCGCCGAACTTTGGCGTTGCGGGCCAGCATGGCATCGGACTGGTCCAGACCGACAATTCGCCGGGCTTCGATGGTGTTGCAGATGTAGCCGGTGCCGCAACACAGGTCGAGGATATCCATCTGCGAGGTATCCTCATCAAGCATCCTTTTACGCATGCTTTCATAGGTTCCGCCCATAAACAGTCGGGTCAGGAAATCGTAGGCAGGGGCAATTTTCTCAAAAAACCGTGGTTCGACCATGTATCAACCTCTCATCCGATAATAAATCCCAAAGTCAGCCCGATATTGGTGACGGAATAGACCATCACCATATATTTATTGGCTACTGCCACCCGGAGCGGATCCCGGTAATACCGGGCGGCTGACCGCGCCGCCGCAAAGGCCAGCGGCAACCCGGCGAATATCAGCACAGCAGCTACCGGAACGATACCGACGGCAATCAGTATTCCGGAGTAGGCGTATATCCCGGCCAGGGACCCGATGAAAAGATTCTTGGCACCGGCCGGACCCAGCCGGTAGGTCAGGTTTTTCTTGCCTGCCGCCCGATCTTCGGCATAATCCGGAATTTCATTGATAAGTATCATCGTCCACATGCACAGCCCGGGCACCAGGCCGGCCAGCAGAATATCACCCGTCAGGGTACCGCTGTGGACATAATAGGCCCAGCCGGTGATGACCGGCCCATAGCCGACCAGCATCGACAGCTCACCCAGGCCGCGGTAGGCCAGGCGGAACGGCCTGGCGGAATACACAATGGAAATTGCCGCCCCGACCGCGGCGATGCCCAGACTTATCGGCCCGGTGACGAAGGCGAAAAAAACCGCCACCGCCAGGGCTAAGACATATAAACCGACGATGGCCCGCATCGCCTGAGATGGCGCGATGCGCCCCGAAGCCAGGATGCCCGACCCGCCAGAAAACGGATTCTTGGCGTCCGGAGTGGTACGGTCGGTGCCATACTGGAAGTCCAGGGTGTCATTGAACATGGTCAGGCCGACCTGAACAGCGGCCGCCGCCAGAAACGCCAGCGCAAAATAACCGGCGTGAAAAACCCCGTCAGCGAAAGCCGCGGCACCACCGATGAATACCGGCAGAACCCCCTGCGGCAGAAACTTCAGCCGGGCGGCCTGAACCCAGTAGTTGAAGGGCACTCCGGCGGCGCTAGTACGAACGCTCAAGAACCTGCCTCAACAGCGGCTCCGGAACCTTGCAGGAAATCCTGCCGTTCTCCTTGTGGAAGCAGGCGAATTTTTCAAGGAGGAAAAAATCATTGATCGCGGTGCGCCGCTTGTTATCGAAGGTCAGCGTTTCCAGAATCTGGTCGACGGTGATGTCGGCCGGAATCCGGGTCGGCAGACCGATTTTTTCGAATATGGCCCTGATTCTTTCGGCCAGCTCCGGCTCCATGAAACCCATCTCGGCTGAAATACAGGCTTCAACCGTCATGCCGATGGCAATGGACTCGCCGTGAAGAAGCCGGCCGTTCTTGCGGATTTCCAGAGCGTGACCGATGGTATGGCCCAGTTCCAGCTGAGGGTCAAGCTTGCCCTCATACGGGTCGATGACCAGAAGTTCCAGTTTGAGTTCGATGGTATGAGCTGAAATATACTCGATGTCTTCCCACGAGAAATTCGGGGCTTTATCCTTGATATACTCGAAGAAACTCTCTTCCTGACACAACCCGTGCTTGACCGACTCGGCCAGACCGGCGCGAATCTGCCGCTCCGGCAGTTTCCTCAGGAAACCGAAGTCAATGAAGACGAACTCCGGCGGGTAATACTGACCGAACAGATTCTTGCCCCGGCTGTAGTTAACCGCCTGTTTCTGGCCGATGGCTGAATCAATCTGAGCGACCATGGTGGTCGGCACATGGAAGAAACGAATGCCGCGGAACAACAGCGCTGCCAGCAGGCCGCCTAGATTGCCGACTACGCCGCCGCCCAGGCAGACAATGACCGAAGACTTGGTCGCCCTGGCATCCAGCACCTGAGAGCCCAGTTTTTCCAGGGTGGACAACGTCTTGGACTGCTCACCGGCCGGAAAAATGAAGGCGTGGGTTTCGGCCACCTTGGACAACTCGGCCTTGACCGGCTCCAGGTAAGCGTCAGCCACATTATCATCTGTGATGATAAAAAACTTGTCGGCTTGAAGCGGCTGGACACATTCCGCCAGGCGGTCCAGGATATCCCGGCCCAGGTAAATGGGGCGGTAACGCCCGCTACCAATATCATACTTGAACGCCTGTAATTCAGCCATGTGCCTCGTCATTTCTTATATCCCACCACCACTGTCCCCATGCCGCCGCTCTGGTATTTATGCCACACGTCAGAGAAACCGTTGTCGGTCAGAATCCGGGCAATATCGGTGTTCCTGGGCAACAGCATCACCGAATGATACAGGTAACGCGGTGAGCCCTTGGCCGTCCCGAGTATGGTACCAGCAATGGGCAGAAGGTATTTCAAGGCGAACAGATATAAACCTCGCAACGGTTGTTTTTCCGGTTTGGTCATATCCTGAATAATGAACATGCCGCCAGGTTTAAGCGCCTTGAAGACGTTCTGGGCGGCCAGGTTCTTGTTGGCGAAATTGCGGAAAGCAAAGCAGGTAGCGATGATATCGTACTTGTTCTCACCGAACGGCTGTTCAGCATCAGCAACCCAGAACTTGATGTTCCGCTCCTTGAAGCCTTTCTCGTAGCGACCTTTGGCCACATCGACCATCTCCGGTACCAGGTCAAAGGCGTCTATTTCAATGTCAGGGAAATGCCGAGCGGTATTGAAGGTGACGAAGCCGGTGCCGCAGGCCAGGTCCAGCATCTTCAAGTCCGACTTACCCTGCCGGTAGTGGCCGATAATCTTTAGTACGTCCTTCACCCAACGACGATGAATACCCATGCCGACGATATCGTCATGCAGATCGTACTTCGGCGCCTGATAGCCAAAAAGCTCCAGCATGTAGGCCTTGCGCTTCCGGGCGGTTTCTGACTCAAAGCCGGGGTCCTGGAGAGGTTTTTCCGCTGTTGTTGCTTGCTCCATCCTATGCCTCCGGTTTGAACCCGACGATGATACAGGCAATACCAGCGGAGAGACTCTTATAATAACAGTTGACCATGCCGGCTTCTTCCAGAATTTTCTGAATCTGGGCGTTGGACGGCATCATGTCGGTACTCTTCTTCAGCCAGCCGGCGGCCGTCTTTTCTGTCCCCAGTATCCTGGCCAGTACCGGCAGGATGTATTTCATGTAGAAGGCATAAAGGCCTTTCATCGGCTGCTTCTCCGGCTTGGTCAGGTCCTGGATGATGAAGATACCGCCAGGTTTCAGGGCATTGAAAACGTTTTTGGTCGCCAGGTTCTTGTTGGCGAAATTACGATAGGCAAAGGAGGTAGTGACGATATCGTACTTGTTCTCACCGAACGGCTGTTCAGCATCGGCAACCCAGAACTTGATATTCCGCCCCTTGAAGCCTTTCTCATAGCGTTCCTTGGCCACAGCGATCATATCCGGCGACAGGTCGAAGGATTCGATGTCGATATTCTTCATCTTTCGGGCGACATTGAAGGTGACGAAACCGGTGCCGCACCCCATATCCAGCATGTCGGCGCGCTCCCGGTTCTTCATAAACTTTTCGACAATCCTGACCATGGTACGAATCCAGAACCGATGGGCGTACAAACCATAGATGTCGTCGTGAAAATCGTAGTTCTTAGCCTGTACCACGAACAGGTCTACCATGTATTCCTTACGTTTCCGGGCTTCCTCGGATTCCAGTCCCGGATCTTTGACCGGCGCGATTGTTTCCATGAGCTCTCCTTGCTCCGTTATTTACTCAAAAACGCACAAAAGCGGGCTGGAACCTTGCAGGGTTACAGTGCATTGTCAGCGTTATGTTATATAAATTGAAGAAACGGTTAAGAATCGTACTAAATAATAGGGTTCAATGCCATCGATGTCAAATCAAAAACAGCGGTTTCAAACGCACCGGCTATTCGTCAGAAGGTAATCTCCGGTTTCTTATGGCGCCGGAACAGATTGAACAGATTCCACCGACGCCCGGCCAGTTCATGCCCGGCCACTGCCGCCATCAGGTCCTTGACCGCCGCGCGAACATCATCGCCCTGGTACAATACCCGGTAGAGCCTTTCAGTTATGGGCATTTCTATACCCAGTTTCTGAGACATGTTCCAGGCAACCAGGGTAGTGGCCACACCCTCGGCTACCCCGGTCATGTGGGCTTCAATGCTCTGCAGTGATTCTCCACGGGTCAGCCGTTCCCCTACCTGGTGGTTACGTGACAGCTTGCTGGAGCAGGTGGCAATCAGGTCGCCCTGACCGGCCAGCCCTGACAGGGTCAGCGGATTGGCGCCCAGCGCCGTGCTCAGCGCCGTGATTTCGGTCAACCCCCGAGTCATCAGTGCCGCTTTGGTGTTGTCGCCATAACCCAGCCCGTCAATAATGCCGGCGCCGAGGGCGACGATATTCTTCAGCGCGCCACCCAGTTCGACGCCAACGACATCGGTATTGGTGAAGGCGCAGAAGTCAGGCGAATTAATCAGCTTGACTCCCCGGCGGGCTCGTGACTCCTTGTCGGCGGCAATCACTGCCACCGCCGGCCGGCTGGCCAGTATCTCCCAGGCCAGGTTGGGCCCGGACAATACGCAGATATTGGAATGGTGATCCTTGTGGATCTCGTCTTGAATGACCTGGCTCATTCTCTTGCCGGTGGCGATTTCCAGACCCTTGGCGGCGGATACAATGAGCGTCCGCCGGCTGAAATACCCGGCAACTTGTTTGACATTATCGCGCATCGCCTGTGAGGGTACCGCCAGGATGACGGCATCGGTATTGTGGAGGGCTTCTTCAGGATCAGCCGTCACCCGGATACCGTGTGGCAGAGTGAAATCCGGCGGCAGTTTTGAAGCCTTGAAAACGCCCTGCCGTACCCGTAGCGCTTCGTCTTCGGTACGGGCCAGAACGCGGATTTCGGCTTCCTTGCGGGCCAGAACGGAAGCCAGTGTGATACCCCAGGTTGTTGCGCCGACAACGGCTATCTTGGGCATGGGACTACCGCCTTATACAGGCTGACCATAAGGAAAACAATCAACGACTCTTCTCTGAAATCTTCCGCTCTTTTCCGGCGATCAGGCGCTGGATATTGTCCCGGTGCATGATGATGATGACGACCGCCCCGACCATGGAATAAATCAGATATTCCACCGGCAGGCCGCTCATCAGGGACAGGGGAATCATGATGGCATAGGCGCCGGTAACCCCGGCGATACTGCCGAGGGAAGCGAAGCCGGTCAGTCCGATACTGATGATGAACACCTCGCCGCCGAATATGGCGGCCAAAGGGTACAAGGCGATGAACCCGCCAAAGAAGGTGGCCACACCCCGTCCGCCCCGGAAATGATTGAAGACCGGAAAGATATGTCCGGCCACTGCCGCCAGGGCGGCCATGACCTGGGCCATCAGCAGACCGAGTTGATAATCACCGATGAGAATATACTCATGA
This sequence comes from Dehalogenimonas lykanthroporepellens BL-DC-9, assembly GCA_000143165.1. Lineage (NCBI taxonomy): Bacteria > Bacillati > Chloroflexota > Dehalococcoidia > Dehalococcoidales > Dehalococcoidaceae > Dehalogenimonas > Dehalogenimonas lykanthroporepellens. The sequence continues at coordinate 107,592 of CP002084.1, read as the reverse complement.
CCGATGAGCGCCCCGGCCAGCCAGACTGCGGCGACACCCTTGAGCATATCCATGACGGCTACCAGTGCCGCCGTCTTCCGGCCGAGCGTCCGCATGACGTTGGTAGCGCCGGTACGCCCGCTACCCTGGGTGGTTATGTCTACCTTCGCCCGGCGTCGAGCGACTAGATACCCTACCGGAATACTGCCGATAAGATAGGAAGCAACGATAACGAGTAGGAACTCGGTAACGAACATTATTTTTCACCTCTGCCTTTGAAGGTAATCTTGATGGGCGTACCTTCGAACCCATAGGCTTCCCGCAGACGGTTTTCCAGAAACCGCTCGAACGAAAAATGAACCAGTGCCGGGTCATTGACGAAGAAAACGATCTCCGGCGGACTGACACCGATCTGGGTGGCGTACAACACCTTCAGGGTGCGACCGGCGGAACTGGGAGGAGCGTGACGGGCCAGTGCGTGCCGCACCAGGCTGTTCAACTCAGGGGTCGGAATCCGACGCGTTCTTTCCTGCTGGACCTCAAAAGCGGCCGGTATGATTTTATCCACTCCTTCCCCGGACAACGCCGACACATTTATCTGTCGGGCATAAGGGATGAACTTGAAGCGGGATGCCATATTTTTATCGAATTCAGCCATATCCACTTCTTTCAGCAGATCAGACTTGTTAACCACCAGTATCAGTCCCCGGCATTTTTCCCGGGCGTATCCGGCAATATGAGTGTCCTGAGCGGTCGCCGGTTCGCCGGCATCCAGTACTATCAGCACCACGTCAGCGCGGTCGATGGCGTGCAGTGAACGGATGACGGAATATTCTTCAACCCCGCGCTCAATTCGGCCCCGGCGCCTGATACCAGCTGTATCTATAAGTACCACACCACCGGTACCAAAGTCAATAGGTGTATCCACAGCGTCCCGGGTTGTACCGGGTACCGGAGAGACGATGGCGCGGTCTTCGCCGACCAAAGTATTCAACAGTGAAGACTTGCCGACATTGGCCCGTCCGGCGATGGCGATGCGTAATCGCTCCGGCTCGGTCGGCAACGCCTCTTCTGCCGGCAACAACTCGACCACCCGGTCAAGCAGAGCATCCGTACCGCGCCCGTGATAGGCCGAAACCGGTACCGGCTCCCCCATCCCCAGAGCGTGAAATTCGATGGCGTGATGACCCTGGCGATCATTATCCACCTTGTTGACAACCAGAATCACCGGTTTGGAACTGCGGCGCACCTCTTCGGCGATTTCCTCGTCCTGGGGCGTCAATCCGAACCTGGCCTCAGTCAGAAACACTATCACCGATGCTTCCCTCATGGCTATCCGCACCTGCTCATTGACGGCAGGAGTGAAAACATCACCGGTATCGCCACCGGCCATGCCCCCGGTATCCACCAGCAGGAATTCCCGGCCGGAGTGACTCACCGGCACATACATCCGGTCTCGGGTGGTGCCCGGCAGGTCCTGGGTAATCGCCTGGCGACGGCCGGTCAGGCGATTGAGTAGTGTGGATTTGCCGACATTCTGCCGCCCGACAATGGCAACACTGGGTAATTTAGTCATCAGCTTTTATACAACAACCGGCCGGGTTCCGGCTGGCTGTCGATTTCCTTTAATATCATGGATTCAGGCTCCCCGGCAAACCTTTCAGGCCGGCCAGGACATCAGCAGGCCGCCGAGTATGTCGGCCAACAGTGCTTTCTGAGCATGCAAACGGTTCTCGGCCTGATCGAAAACCACCGATTGCGCCCGATCCAGAAGACCCTCGGACACTTCATAACCGTAGTGCGCCGGCAGGGGGTGCATCACAATGACATCGGGCTTGGCCAGCCGGAGCAGAGCTTCGTTCACCTGATAACCGGCAAAGGCTTTGAGTCTGGCTTCGTTTTCGGCCTCCTGACCCATTGAAGTCCAGACGTCGGTATAGACCACATCAGCCCCTTTGACCGCTTCTTCAGGCGATTCCAGGGCATCGAACCGGCAGTTATTGGCTGTGGCTAGTTCCAGCGCCCGCCGTACCACCGGAGCCGGCATCTCATAACCCCGGGGACTGGCGATGGTAAAATCAAGCCCCACCGAAACCGCCCCCAACGCCAGACTGACGGCCACGTTATTGCCGTCGCCGACGTAGGTCAGTTTCAAGCCGGGGAACTCCCCCTTATGCTCGAAGATGGTCAAAAGGTCGGCCAGCGCCTGACAGGGATGTTCGGCATCTGACAGCGCATTGATAACCGGCACACTGGCCCACTGGCCCAGTTCTTCCAGCTTTTCCTGAGCGAAGGTCCTGACCGCCAGAACATCCACGAACCGGGACAGCACCCGGGCCACATCGGCCACGCTTTCCCGCTTGCCCAGACCAACCTCGGCCGGCGACAGATAGATGGCATCGCCGCCCAGTTGTTTCATCGCCAGTTCGAAGCTGACCCTGGTACGGAGAGATGGCTTCTCAAACACAAGCGCCAATGTTTTTCCGGACAGCGTATTCTGGTACGGCTCGGCCTTAAGAGCCGCCGCGTCGGATAAAAGTAACCTGATTTCGTGGCTTTCAAGGTCGGTTATGGATAAAAGGTCTTTGGATCTCATTCCGATTCCACCGCAAATTGAATTTAGTCCTTAGTATATCACAGCCGGAGAGTCGATATTTCATTTCTTGTTGCCTTAATCCGAGTTTTGGTCTACACTAATGGGGAAATGTCCGGTAAACGAACGTGCGGTGATTTCAAGAACAACCGTCAATTGAACCGAAAAAACCGTGAGGCCAGACCCATGTCCTGCCGGATCGCTCACGCTGTCCGGCAGAGATAATCAACCGAACCTCCTGCCCAGCGCGTCGAGACTTTCCACCGAACCCCCCTGCTACTCCATCATACCCGGTCACACATAAAATGCCGAGAGGACCCGAAATGACGACGAAAAAAGAAAACGCCCTGTACCAGGAACTGAACCAGCGCCTCCGGGGCGACTTGGCACAGCTGAAGGAACAGATGGAAACCCTGAAAGCCTCAGCGCCTCAGGAAGACCGGCGGGAAGGGTCACCTTTCGGCAAGCGTGAAGAGGAAGCCACCGAAACCGCCGACCTGGAGAACCGGCTGGCGCTTGAAAAACGGGTTCTGGATCAGATAGCCGACGTCGAAACCGCCATTGCCAAACTCGAAAAGGGCACCTATGGCAAGTGTGAGAAATGCGGCCAGCCCATCGCGCCGGCCCGGCTGGAAGCCCTGCCCTACGCCAGGTTGTGTATCGCCTGTAAATCCAAGCAGGGCAAAACGGCCTGACCTGAAAATGCTACCTTTCGGCGTTTTCGCCGGTATTCTGGTCATGGACCAGGTGACCAAACACCTGGTACGCACCCTGATGACGGTGGGTGAATCCATCCCCGCCGAGGGTTTCTTCCGGCTGGTCTATGTCCGTAATACCGGTGCCGCCTTCGGTATCCTGGAAGACGGCCGGCCATTCCTGATAGCCGTCAGCGTTATCGCCCTGTCGATGGTATTCTGGCTACTGGCTTCCCGGCGAATCGGCTTCCTGAACCAACCCTTGGGCCTGGTCGCCCTGGGACTGGTCGGGGGCGGTATCGCCGGTAACCTGATCGATCGGGTCGCCTTCGGCTATGTCACTGATTTCATAAGCGCCGGCATCTGGCCTAATTTCAACATCGCCGATTCGGCACTGGTGGTCGGCATGATTCTGCTGGGCGTGCTGTATCTCCGGTCGGAACAAACCGATGCCCGCTGAGAACCACCCCCGACAGGAACTCGTGGCCGACCGCGAAGGCTGGCGACTGGACCGCTATCTGGCTGAAAAACTGCCGGACAGGTCTCGGGCCAGCCTCCAGGAACTGATTCGCGAGGGTTTCGTAACCGTCAACGGCCGACCGGCCAGACCGGCCTCCCCCCTCAAACCCGGCGACCGGGTCACGGTAGAACTGCCGCCACCGGCTCCGACAACCGCTACCGCTGAAGATATCCCGCTGACAGTCATCTATGAGGATGAGGATCTGGCGGTCATCGACAAACCGGCCGGGCTGACCACCCATCCCGCCCCCGGACACCCGGCCGGCACCCTGCTCAATGCGCTGTTGTCCCGTTTTCCGGAACTCAGAGATTCCGGTCTGGACCGCCCCGGAATCGTGCACCGTCTGGACAAGGACACCTCCGGTCTGATGGTGGTCGCCCGTTCGCGCCAGGCCCATGCCCGCCTCTCCGACCAGTTCCGAAACCGTGAGGTAACCAAGGTCTACCTGGCCCTGGTCAGGGGATGTGTCGAACCGGCGGAAGGTATCATCGAAGCCGCCATCGGCCGGCACCGCACCCAGCGCAAGAAAATGACCGTCAGCGAACAGGGAAGGGAAGCACGGAGCCGCTTCAAGGTGATCAGACGGTTCAGGAATCACACCTTGCTGGAGGTCAGGATTTACACCGGTCGGACCCATCAGATCCGAGTGCATCTGGCGGCCATCGGTCACCCGGTCATCGGCGATGCTACATACGGGGCAGAATCGCCTGATTTTCCCCGGCAATTTCTGCACGCCCATCGGCTGGGCTTCCGTCACCCGACCGACGGTCGGAAGATGTCGTTTACTTCGGAACTGCCAGCGGACCTGGCCGGCCCCCTGGAGCGCCTGACCTAGCCCTGCAGACAGCCCCGGATGTATAATGAGCCCCGGTCGCTTTAACCGCAGGTGGGAGCCGGATTGATCAGAGAGAAGAAAAAAGAGCCGATCGCCCTCGAATTCGCCGGTTTCTGGCGGCGTCTGGGAGCGTTCATCATTGACCTGTCGGCGCTGGGAGCGGCGGCCTCCCTGCTGACCCCCTTCCACTGGTTCGGCTTCGGTAATTTTTTCGACCTGAGCGGCTACATCGATTTCCCGTTGCTGGTCATTCCCTTCGTCGCCGTGGCCAATCCGGTATCGGCCATGTTCAGCGCCGTCTATTTCGTCACCCTCTGGGCCTGGCGGGGTCAGACCCTGGGCATGATGATTGCCGGCATCAGGTTAATCAGAACCGATGGCACCGAGGTCGATACCGGACACAGCCTGACCCGACTGCTGGGTTCGGTGATTTCAGCCTTACCCCTGTTCGCGGGACTGCTGTGGATAGCTTTCGATGAGCGGCGCCAGGGCTGGCACGACAAGCTGGCCACAACATATGTCGTCAAAGTGCCACGGTTACCTGAAAGTGAAAGTGCCGCGCCACCGGCCGGCGCCTGAACAGTGCCAATCAATATTTTAGACAGAGGTCATATGAACGACAGAATAAGGGTGCGTTATGCCCCGTCGCCGACCGGCTTCCCGCATGTGGGCAATATCCGGGCCGCCCTCTTCAACTGGCTTTTCGCCCGCCACCACGGCGGTAGTTTCATAGTCCGCATCGAAGATACCGACCGCAGTCGATATGTCGAGGGCGCAGTTGACGCCATACTGGATGGACTCCGCTGGCTGGGGCTGGATTGGGACGAAGGACCGGAAAAAGGCGGCGCCTTCGGCCCCTATTTTCAGTCAGATCGGCTGGACAGATACCGGGCGGCGGCCGAGAGGCTGATCACCGCCGGGTATGCCTATCGCTGTACCTGCAGTCCGGGACGACTGGAGGCCATGAGGGCGGAACAGACCGCCGCCAAAAAGCCGCCGGGATACGACCGGTGTTGCCGCAACCGCACCGAGCCGGTTGCCCAGGGTGTCGCCTCGGTAGTTCGCTTCAAGATGCCGCTGGAAGGAACCACCACGTTTACCGACCTCATCCGGGGGGATGTGTCCTTTGACAACCCCCTGCTGGATGATTTCGTTCTGCTCAAAAGCGACGGTTACCCCACCTACCACCTGGCCAACGTCGTTGATGACCACGACATGGCCATCAGCCATGTCATCCGCGGCGAGGAATGGATATCTTCCGCCCCGCGTCACCTGCTACTGTATCAGGCGCTGGGATACCACCCACCGGCTCTGGCTCACCTGCCGATGATACTGGGACCTGACCGGTCCAAACTCTCCAAGCGACACGGAGCGGTTTCCATCACCGAATACCGTAATCAGGGCTACCTGGCCGAAGCCATGGTCAACTTCCTGTCCCTGCTTGGCTGGTCGCTTGACGACAGGACGGAACTGATGCGCCCGGAGCAGATTATCCGCAGTTTCACCCTTGACCGGGTATCCAGAACCGCGGCCATTTTCAATATAGAAAAACTCGACTGGATGAATGGTGTCTATCTGCGGGAACTGTCCCTGGCCGATTTCACCGACCGGGCGCTACCCTTCCTGCAAGCCGGTGTACCGGAAACTGCCAACTTTGACCGGCCTTACCTGGAAAAGGCCCTGGCGTTGCTTCAGGAAAGAGTGAAAAAGCTGGGAGAATTCCGCGACCAGCCGGAACTGACCCGTTTTTTCTTTACCGACGATCTGGAATACTCAGCCGAAGCTCTGATCGGCAAAAAAATAACCCCGTCAGCCAGCGCCGCGGCCCTGGCGGCGGCCGTGTCCAGAGTCGCCGCTGTCGATGAGTTTTCGGTGGAAAACCTGGAGAAAGCGCTTCGCTCATTGGCTGAGGAACTCGGTCTTAAACCCGGACAATTGTTCGGCTGTCTCCGGATTGCCGTGACCGGACAGTCGGTTTCGCCGCCGCTGTTTGAAACCATGGCTGTTCTGGGCCGCGAACGTACCCTGCGTCGTCTGGAAAAGGCTTCGACAATGGCGCAAGGGCTGGCTGGGATATGATGGCCGAAACCCTCGTCAAGGTACAACCCACCATCGGCGCCTGCGGACTGGACTGCGGGCTGTGCCCCCGCTACCACACCAACGGTAAATCCCGGTGTCCCGGGTGCGCCGGAACCGGCTACGGCGGCTGGGGTTGCCCCATCCAGAAATGCTGTGTCCGGGAGCACCGCCTGGAATGTTGCGGCCAGTGCCCGGAAGCCGAGGGCTGTCCCCGGCTGGAAAAGCTGTTAAAGGACGCCGCCAGGGCCGACTCCTTTATTTCATACGCCCCGGTTCCGGCCAACCTCCGGACGATACGTGAAAAGGGCCTCGCCGGAGCCGTTGAGACCATGTCGGCCCGGATAACCTTGCTCCGGGAACTGTTGACGGATTATAACGACGGGCGCAGTAAGGGTTTTTACTGTCTGGCTGTCCAGCTACTGCCGCTTGATGAACTCCAGGCGGAACTGAGCCGGCACGCCGACGCCCTGACCGAAGCGAACCGGAGCCAGCGAGCCGCCGCCCTCCGCCGCGCCTTCACCGGACTTGCGGGACAAAAGGGTTTGACGTTAAAGTTAAGAAACCAGAAGAAGGAAGGTAACAAATAGCCCTATGCCAAGCTCTTTAACTGCTCAGGATGCCCTGGCCTGGCTGGTCAGGTACGGTATCATTCCCTACTGGGACTCTATTGATAACAAGGCCATGTTCCGCCGGGCCGATGTCAGAAAAGACTCGGTCGCCTTCATCAGCCGTAAGGCGGAGGAGGAAGCCTGGCCGGGCGTGGTCAAACTGCTGGGAATCAAAACCGAAGCTGAGTGCGCCACCGTGCGCTCCAATGTAGAGCACCTCCTGCGTGAACAGGGCAAGCTGGTCTGAACCGATGATGGCGGAAAATACCATACCCTGGGAACCTCCTTATATCCGGCTCTACGAAACCGGTGAACTGGAAAAACGGGTCGAACGGCTGGAAAAACGGCTGGAGAACTGCGACCTGTGTCCTCGCCGGTGCGGCGCCGAGCGTCTGAAGAACGACTTTGGCTCCTGCAATGCCGGTAAACTGGTCGCCGTCGCGTCGGTCTGCGCCCATCACGGCGAGGAACCCGTACTCAGCGGCACCCGCGGCTCCGGCACCATATTCTTCGGTAACTGCAACCTGCGTTGCGTCTATTGCCAGAATCACCAGATATCCCAGGATCCGGAACGCCAGCGCTCCAACCAGGTTTCGACCTCCTGGCTGGCCAACCGGATGCTTCATATTCAGAACGACCTGGAGTGCCACAATATCAATCTGGTGTCACCTTCGCATTATGTTCCGCAGATCATGCGGGCCCTGCTGGAAGCCATCCCCAACGGCTTGAACCTGCCGCTGGTGTACAATACCAACGCCTATGACGACCTGGATACCCTGACCGAGCTGGACGGTGTCATCAGCATCTACCTGCCCGACCTCAAATACGCCGATTCCAATCTGGCGGCCCGCCTGTCGGATGTACCTCATTATGTACCGACCGCCCGGGCCGCCATCAAGGAAATGTATCGCCAGGTCGGTGAACTGGAACTGGATAAAGACGATATTGCCGTTTCCGGCCTTATCATCCGCCATCTCATCCTGCCCAACGACCTGGCCGGCAGTGAGGCCACTATCAAGTGGATAGCTTCGGAGCTTTCGCCAAGCATCCCTATAAGCCTGATGGCTCAGTACACACCGCGCCACCTGGCAAAGGAGGTACCGCTCCTGGCACGAAGTATCAACGCCACCGAGTATCGGAGAGTCATCAATCTGCTGGAAGTGCTGGGAATGGAGAATGGTTGGCTTCAGGAAGCCAGTTCTCGTGAGTATTACCTGCCTGATTTCGAACGTGAAGGCCACCCGTTCGAGAGAGGCTGAAACCGTAATGCTCCCATAATAAAACCTCCAGCCGGGTTTCCGGCTGGAGGTTTCGCTTTCAAGGCAGTCGGCGGCTATCCACCGCGCCGTTTGCGGTTACAAAAGGCGAAGCGTATCTTATGACCGCTCACCTTATCTTTCTTGTTGACGTTTTCGATAAACGTCTTGAGGTCTCCGGTCGGTTTGGCAGTTTCGGCCTGTTTAGCCATGATTATTTCTTCCTTAATTCAATGAAATGTCATTATAACACGCGGGTTTACTGATTGCGGTATTTACCTTCGGCCGGCGGCTTTCCGAGAGGCCTTGATGGCGGCCCGCCTGGTAGCCGTTTCCTTGCGTTTACGCCGGGTGAGCGGCTTCTCGAAACGAGCGCGGCGGCGAGCTTCACGGATAATGCCGTCCAGCTGAACCTTGCGGTTGAAGCGTTTAAGCATACCCTCGAAGCTTTCGTTGTTTTCCGGTCTGACTTCGGTCAAAAAAATCACCTACTTCCTGTTTGGAAATAAACGCCACCCGGAAACGGATGACAGAGTTTAATTGTGAACTTTCAAGATGTCCGTGTCAAGTTCCGGACGCCATTGAGAACGGCTGAAACCCTCTCCGGCTCATGACAGATAGATCAGGGCTATTCCGCCGCCGATCAACACCGTAGCTCCCAGCCGGTACATCATCGCCCGCCGGGAAGTCTCTTCCCGCAACAGCGCGCCCGGCAACAACCAGTTGGCTACCAGTACCAGCAGTAACACAAATATGGGGCGGGCACCGGTAATGGCCGAAACCAGGGACACCGGGCCGGAGGCCATCGCCTGATAGACCAGCAGAATGCCGACCATCGCCAGTGTTTCATTGAAGATGATGAACGCGCCCAGACGGCCTGGGCTCGGCAGAGCGGCCAGTTCCCGCAATACCGGACGTCGCAGAGCGAAGGCTAAGTACATCACCACCAGACAGGCGGAACCTATCCAGTACATGTTCCAGAAGGAAATCTCGCCCAGGGCATACTTGCCGGCGACATCCGCCCCGGCATTGAGTGCCGCGGCGGTCAACAACAGCAACAGCGGCTTCATCCGCCACCGGAAACCGGCCGGCCCCCGGCGAACGGCAATAAGCAGGGTGCCGGCGAGGATGACGGCTACCGCCAGCCACTGCGTCGGTGCCAGCGATTCCCCCAACAGCGGCGCCGCCATCAGCACGACAAAAACCGGATAGGTGTGATACAGGGGTACCGCCAGCGAAACTTCTTCCGACCGGTAGGCATTCAATAACAGACCGATGGCCACCGCCCGAATGACCCCGGAACCGACCGCGGCGCCCAAAGCACCCCCGCTGACCCCGGCCGGCAAGGGTTCCAGTATCATGATTATCAGCGTCCAGACCAGCACCACGCCACTGACCGGCAGAAGGAAAGCACGCAGTGAAGGAAAACGCCTGGCAATCAAGTGGCTGTCGATGACATTGACCAATCCCAACGTGACTGTACCCAGAACGGCCACCGGCACCCAGTCGCTCATAACCGCTGACAGGCCGGGCAAAGATAGGTGCCGCGCCCCCTGATAACAATGCGCTCCAGGGGCGTACCGCAACCCCGACAATTCTCGCCGCGTTTGTGCGCCACCTTGAAGGCGAAATGAGCGTGTCCCAGGTCACCGCCGGGCCGAATATAATTGGAAATACTGGCGCCCCGGGCATCGATGGCCGACCGCAGGATACGGCGGATAGCCAGGTACAGCCGCCGGTATTCATCTGTATCCAGGCTGTCCGCCGGCCGTAAGGGATGAATCCCCGCTGAGTGCAATGCCTCATCGGCGTACATGTTGCCGATACCGGCCATCAGCGTCTGGTCCAGCAGGGCAGTCTTGACCGGACTTTTCCTTTTTCTGAGTAGCGACTCGAAAACTTCGGCAGTAAACTCGTCGGCCAGCGGCTCCGGGCCCAGTCCCGCCAGCACGCCGGAAGCTTCACCGACCAACGCCATGCGGCCGAATTTCCGCGGGTCCCGGAAAATGACCCGTCTGCCGTCATCCAGCCTGATTTCTACTCTTACATACGGCGGGTCGTCGTCATCCGGCCCCAGGGCGATGAGTGAACCGGTCATCTTGAGATGGGTCAGCAGTCGGTTTCCATCGTCGAGCTCCCAGACGATATACTTGCCCCGCCGGAATACCCCGGTTACCCGCCGTCCTTCCAGGTCAGCGCTGAATTGAGCCGGTGAATGGCCTCTGACGGTACCCGGCCAGTGTACGACAACCCCGGTTATGACCCTGTCCTGGACATAAGGCCTGATTTCATTGGTAACCGTTTCCACTTCAGGCAGTTCAGGCATAGGTTTCTTCTCCGGTATATTCGCCACTGACCGGCGACCCCCGGTCAAGCCGCCACAGAACGGGAATCAATACTGCGCCGCCCAGCAACAATCCACCCAGGACATCGCTCGGCCAGTGGGCTTCCAGATAAAGCCGGGACAACCCGACCAGCGCCAGCGCCGCCATCAGCAGGCCCCGCAGTACCGGCAGTCGGTACCGACCGGTGGTCAACTCACCCGCCCGGTGAAACAGGAACCCGCACAAAACGGTGAAATAAGCGGTATGGCCGGACACAAAGCTGAAATCGGCCCCACCCGGGCGGGGCCGGTCTATGATTACCTTGATACCCGCCGAGGCCAGCGATACCAGAATCAGGGCAGTGACCAGCCCCAGAGCCGCCGACCGGAAACCCTTCAGCCACAACACCGTCACCGCCGCTACGGCCAGGAAAAATGAAGGCCAGGTTTCACCGGCAAAATCGGCGGCCTGTAACAGCGGCTCAGCCCAGGTCAGGACGCTCCCTGCCAGACTCAGTAATGCCGTGTCGAATGACTGCGGCGCGAAACCGGCCAGACCGCTGAGCACGACCAGCGAAAAAAGCAGAAGTCCGTACCGGAAAAAGGGGAACGGCCGCACCTTTACTCCATCTCCCCCCAATTGGCCCCATATTTGATATCCACTCTCAGCGGCACCTTGAGTTCGACCGCCGCCGACATCCGACGACTGGCCAGTTCGGACATGAACATCAGCTCTGCCTGAGGCACCTCGAAAATCAGTTCATCATGTACCTGTAACAGCAACCGGCTTTCAAGTCCCTGGCTGTCCATCTCCCGCCTTACTTCCAGCATGGCTACCTTGATTATATCAGCCGAAGTCCCCTGAACCGGCATATTGATAGCCATCCGTTCGGCGGCTTCCCTTACCTGCCGGTTGGCGGCATTGATATCGGGGATATACCGCCGCCGTCCCAGAATGGTTTCGACATACCCGCGAGACCTGGCCTGTTCCTTGGTCAGGTTCAGGTAAGCCCGAACGCCGGGGTATCGCTCGAAATAGGTCTGAATGAATCTGGTGGATTCCTCCCGGCTCATCTCAGTCGCCTGCTCCAGGCCATAGCCGCTCATTCCGTAAATCACGCCAAAATTGACCGTCTTGGCGAAACGTCGCATTTCCGGAGTAATTTCGTCGCGGGGCAAGCCGTACAGGCTCATCGCCGTAGCCGTATGAATATCCTCTTCTGCGTTGAAGGCGGCAATCAGGGCTGAATCACCTGATAGATGTGCCAGTGCCCGGAGGTCTATCTGAGAATAGTCTGCGGCCAGCAGAAAATGTCCCGGCGGCGCGACGAAGGCCTGACGAATCTCCCGGCCGTACTGACCGCGGACGGGAATGTTCTGCAGGTTAGGGTCGCTGGACGACAGCCGCCCGGTGGCCGTTCGCGCCTGGTTGAAGGAGGTATGCAGCCGCCCGTCGCGTGCCGATACCATGGCCGGCAGGATATCGACATAGGTCGATTTCAGCTTGGCCAGCGTCCGGTATTCCAGAATAAGCCGGACGATTTCATGCTCATCCTTCAGGCCTTCCAGCACCGCGGCATCGGTACGGTACCCGGAGCGTGTCTTGCGGCCGACCGGCAGTTTCAACTCTTCGAACAAAACCTCTCCAAGTTGCCGCGGCGAAGCGATATTGAACGGCCGATTCGCCTGTTCGTAGATGGCGGCTTCAATTTCGGTAAGTTGTCTGCCCAGCCGGGCAGACATGGCCGACAGAATGGTGACATCGACAGCAATACCGGCGGCTTCCATGTCCATGATGACCGGCACCAGCGGCATCTCCACTTCATCGAACAGGCGGGACTGGTTTTCCTTTTCTAATTCGGGTAACAGCAGTTGATAAAGTCTCAACGTCATGTCAGCGTCGGCGCAGGCGTAATCCGCCGTTTCCCTCAAACCACAGGTCGAGATACACTTCTGGTGCCGGCCCTCTCCGATGAGGGCGGTAATCGGCGTCATCTCAATACCCAGCCGATTGAAGGCCAAACCTTTCAGCGACAGCGACGATTCTCCCAACAGGTGGGCGGCCAGCATGGTATCAAAATCCAGACCGGCCACCAGTAATCCGGCCCCGGCCAGAATATGCAGGTCGTACTTGGCATTGTGGGCAATCTTCCCGATGCCAACATCAGCCAGCACCGGACCCAGGTAACGCTTGAGTTCATCAGTCGTCCACTGCCGGCCTTCGACACCCGAATGCCCCACCGGCAGGTAGTAGCCCTCACCCGCCGCCGGTGCCAGTGACAGGCCTACCAGGTCTGCGCTGAGCGCATCAAGCCCGGTGGTTTCGGTATCCAGGGCGAACCGGCCGGCGCCGGCCAGCCGTTCAGCCAGTGTTTTGATTTCTTCATCGGTCGTCACCAGCCGGTAGCGGCATTCCAGCTGGTTCCGCGTCTCAACAACGGCCGGAACCGGAGCGCCATTCTGCGGCAGTCGATTGATCAGTGAGCCGAACTCCAGTTCCTGTAGCAAAGGTATGACCTTTTCGCGGTCGAAAAGTCCGACATGGCACCGTTCCAGGTCGAAATCTACCGGCAGGTCGGTGACGATGATCGCCAGCTTCAGACTTTCCCTAGCGGCGGCTTCCTCCCGACGCAACAGTTCGCGTAATTTTTCCGGTCTGACCAGTTCGATATTTTCATAAATGGCGTCAATGTCACCGAACTCATTGAGCAGTTTGACCGCGGTTTTCCGGCCGATGCCGGGTACGCCCTTGATATTGTCGGAAGCATCACCAACCAGGGCTTTGAAGTCAGCTACCAGCCTGGGAGGAACACCGAACTTCTCAACAACGGCGTCGGCATCGTACAACCGGGTATCGGAAAAAGTTCCGCCGGCTTTCGGATACAGCACCTTGATGTCATCGTCCACCAGTTGCATGGCGTCGGCGTCCCCGGTGACAATGACCACGGCCGCACCAGCCCCGGCAGAGCGATGGGCCAGAACACCCAGAAGATCGTCAGCTTCATATCCGGGCAGTTCGAACACGGGAATACCGAAGGCGTCTACCAGTTGCCGCACCCGTTTCATCTGAGCGATAAGTTCCGGGGGTGTCTCCGGTCGATGCGCCTTGTAAGCTTCGGACAACTCGTGCCGGAATGTCTTTTCCTTGCGGTCGAAGGCGATGGCATAGTATTCTGGGCGCAGGTCAGCCAGCACCTTGAGTAGAATGTTGGTGAAACCGAAGACGGCGCTGGTTATCTCCCCCGTTCTGCGTACCGTCAGCGGATTCCCTGTTTTGAAGGCGTGAAAAGCGCGATGCACCAGCGCTGAGGCATCGAAAAGAGCGATAACCGGCTTTGTCATAGGCTGATTATAACAGAAAGCCCCCATTGTCGGAGACTTTTAAACCAATAGACCGATTACAGTTCAGCAAATGGAGCAGGCGGTCTGTGGCAACCGGTCTTCGCCGGCTACGCAATTGATACAATCGTGACGACCGGTTATACGCGTACTGATCGAAGGCGTGCCCAGCTCCATCCGGTGGGTATAACAGATGGCCAGGCCATCACGATAGCAATAGAAATGATGACTGACGTCATCATATCTGACATTACCCCGGCCGACCAGGCTGTTAATCAGCCGGGCGAAACCGAACGCGGAATAGACCGATGCTCGGGCTTTGCCCCAGATGCCGGAAAAATACAGCCGGGCGTTAAAGGTTTCCAGCCGGTTACCGTTAAACACAACCTCAAGAGTACCGCCCCGGTCATCGGATTCCCGGAACTGGTACATTCTTTCGTCACCGCCGTCGTAGAGACGGACCGACCCGCTTTCCATTTCCGGGAAATGGGTGACTTCGGTCAGGCATTCCGGGCTGACTATTCGGACGAAATCGTCATGGCCACGGATTTCCCCGAAGTGCCGGACGACATTCCCGACAATTCGCGTATAGGGTATTGATCCCGGCGGATCGTACTGTTTCAGTCGCAATTAACTCACTCCGGGGAGTCATCTTAACACCGGATTTGACCCCATTCAAGAAAATTCAGGCATTTATAAGCATATCCTAATTATTTCCACGGAATTACACAGTATTGACCGACCGGCCGCGATCCACGGGCCGTCGTGCTATAATTGGCCTGACTCATGAAAGAACCCATCAATCTGTCCGGGGACATGAACCGCTTATTACCGGCCGAGGCTTTGCAGATCATCAGTCAAGCTTCAACCTCAGCGGAACGGCTGGGCTTTCGCGTGTTCCTGGTCGGCGGGGTCGTCCGGGACATCCTGCTGGAACGGAATGGTTTCGATTTGGACCTGGCTGTCGAAGGCGACGCCATTGAACTGGCCAGATCGCTGTCCGCCGACCGGGCAAGAATAACCGTTCACCACCGCTTCAATACCGCGCGGGTGGGCTTCGACAGCTATCACCTGGATATAGCCCGCACCCGATGCGAAACTTACACCCGCCCGGGATCCCTGCCGACAGTTCGGCCGGGAACCATTGAAGACGACCTCGGCCGGCGGGACTTTACGGTCAACGCCATGGCCCTGTCACTGAATCGGGATGATTACGGCAATCTGATCGACCGGCACGACGGCCGGGGCGACCTGGAAGCCGGGCTAATTCGGGTACTCCATGCGGCCAGCTTCACCGATGACGCCACGCGTCTGTGGCGGGCAATTCGTTATGAACAGCGTTTCGGTTTTGCCATTGAACCCCATACCCTGGAGATATTCCGGCGTGACATCAACCGTATCGTCGATATCACGCCTGACCGCCAGCGCTATGAACTGGAATGTGTCCTGAGTGAAGCCCGTCCGGAAACTGTGTTCAGCCGCGCCGATGAACTCGGCTTGCTGAACCGGTGGCATCCGGCCCTGAGTGGTGATGAATGGCTGAAGCAGTCCTGCCGACGGCTCCGGGCCATCCAGGCCGCCACCCCCTCAGCCTACCTGGCCCTACTCTGCTGGCGACTGGACGCGGAACAAAAAGACTCACTGGCCAGGACACTGAAACTGAGCCGCCGGCAATATCGCGTTCTGCAGGAAAGCACCGTTATCAGGGACAGCTTGTCCCTGCTTGATTCCTCCCAGGCGCCACCCAGCCGCATAGCCTCTTTGCTTCGTAGCCTGGACACCGACGTTCTGTCTGCCGCCCGGGCGGCACTGGAACCCGGGCGGTCGGTAGAAAACATCGAGCAGTATCTGGCAACATGGAGCCGGGTCACTCCTGTGCTCAACGGAGAAAATCTACTCGAACTGGGAGTTCCCCGCGGCCCCGACATCGGCCGCCTGCTGGAAGAACTGCGTGACCTTACCATTGATGGTGCCATTGACAGCCGTCAGGCGGAGGAGCACCATGTCCGGGACTGGCTGACCCGCCGGGGTCTGTCCTGATTCAATCAACCTTATTGAAAGACTCTCTGGGCGCGTTACAGATGGGACAGTTGTCAGGAACTTCCAGAACGGTGTTGCCGCAGACCTGGCAGACAAAATAGGGCTTTTCGTCGGTTTTGATACCCAGCCCGACATCGTTCAACGCTTTCTGGAAGAGTGAATGATGGATTTTCTCCACCGCATTGGCGCTCTCGAAGGAGCGTACCGCCTGGCTATGACCGTCTTTCCTGGCCTGTTCGATGAAATCCGGATACATACTGCTGAATTCGTACTGCTCCCCGTTTACCGCCGCCTCGAGATTGGATGCGGTCTCTTCAATTCCACCGGCCACCCGCAGGTGATTTCGGGCATGAACCGTCTCCGCCTCAGCCGCGGCCCGGAAGAGGCGCGCTATCTGAGGCATGCCCTCGACATCGGCCCGCTCGGCGAAAAACAGGTATTTCCGGTTGGCCTGGCTCTCTCCAGCAAAAGCCGCTTCCAGATTTTGCTCGGTCTTTCCCATATTATTATTACCTCCTTCAAAAATACCCTGTAATCATAAACCATGTCACTACGGCTTCCAAGCCTCCGCCATTTTTCCGGCGACTTGACATTTTTTCCCGATGGCCCGATAGTTTAAGTTCTGATTTCTCCGAAACGATAAACAGCCATGAATTATTCCAAAACCGGCACCGCCGCCCTGTCGATAGCCTCCAACAGCATGTTGATTATGCTCAAGGTGGTCGTCGGCATCATGACCGGAGCCGTCAGCATACTGGCCGAAGCCATTCATTCCGGGCTCGATCTGGTGGCGGCCGTCATCGCTTTTTTTGGCGTCCGCGCCGCCGACCAGCCGGCTGACCATGAACACGCCTTCGGGCATGGCAAATGGGAGAACGTTTCCGGCACCATCGAGGCCATCCTTATTTTCGCCGCCGCCATCTGGATTATCGTCGAAGCCGTCGAGCGCATTATTCACGGCGCCGCGGTGGAAATGCTTGGCTGGGGCATCGCTGTCATGGCGGTTTCAGTCATCGCCAACACCCTGGTCAGCCGAAGACTGTTCAAGGTCGCCAGGGCGACCGATTCACTGGCGCTGGAGGCCGACGGCCAACACCTCCGGACAGACGTCATGACTTCAGCCGGGGTTATGGTCGGTCTGGGACTGGTACAAATCACCGGCTGGCAGTTACTGGATCCCCTGGTCGCCATCGGCGTTGCCCTGATAATTATCAAAGCCGCCTGGGATATCCTTCATAAATCATTCGGCGGCATCATCGATACTGCCCTGCCGGAAGAAGAACGCCAAGCCATTGCGGGGGTCATTGACGCTCATCGCCGTAACCTGGCCGGTTTCCATAGCCTGCGCACCCGCAAAGCCGGCTCACAGCGCTTCGCTGAACTGCACCTGGTGGTTTCCCGGCACTTATCTGTGGATGAAGCTCACCAGCTATGCGACCATCTCGAAGCCGACCTGGCGGAGAAACTGCCCCGGCTGGAAATCACCCTGCACGTCGAACCGTGCCAGGACGATGATTGTCCGATCTGCGCCGTACCGGCCTGCGCCCACCGGCAGACACCGGACACTGCGTACCGCAAACGTTAGTAGCGGCGCCAGAAAGCCGGCACGAACAGCACCAGCAGAGTGAAAAATTCCAGGCGCCCGGCCAGCATCATCACTATCAGCACACCCTTGCCGAGATCCGGAATCCAGGCGAAGTTTTCATAAGGACCGACCCCGCCCAGACCCGGACCGATATTGGAAACAGCTGATACCACCGAAGACAATGCCGTATCGATATCCAGCCCCAAGGCGCTCATGATCAGGAAGCCACTCCATAGAACCGCCAGGTACAGCACCGTCAGACTCATGATGCGTGAAACCGTCTTTTCGGGCAGAACCGTACCGCCGACCTTCAAGGGGATGACGGCATGCGGATTGAAGGCCAGTATAACGCGGCGGTAGGAATATTTGATCAGAACCAGCAGACGGATAACCTTCAAACCACCGGCGGTCGAGCCGGCGGAACCGCCGACAACCATCAACATGAGTAGCAGAGCCCGGCTGAATGCCGGCCATTCATCGTAGTTGGCGCCGGTGTAGCCGGTAGAAGTCATGATGGTGGTAACTGAGAAGGCACCTTCCCTCAGGGCTTCGGATAAGTTGTCATAGATATTGTTGGACATGAGGTTGAAGGTAACGAACAACGCCGACAGAGCCAGAATACCGCTGTAAAGCTGAAATTCCGGGTTCCGGAACAGTTTCCCCGGGCGCCGCTTGACGAACATGAAATACAGCAAAGCGAAGTTGATGCCGCCGATATACATGAAGACGTTCACCACCAGTTGCGCCGGCACATGACCATATTCTTCGATACTGAAATCCACCGGGGCAAAACCCCCGGTAGGCATTGTCGTCAGCGAGATATTCAGACTGTCAAAAACCGGCAAGCCGGAAATAACAAGAGCCCCGAAGCAGATCAAAGTCAGGACAACATATATAAGCCACAGAGCTTTAGCCGTTTCACGAATGCGGGAAGTCATGCGTTCGCCCGATTCACCGCTCATTTCAGCGTCGGCCATCTGAGCGGCGCCGATGCCCAGCAAGGGGAACAGGGCCACGAACAGCATGATGATGCCCATACCGCCCAGCCACTGAGTCAAAGAACGCCACAGGAGTACGCCGTGAGCCTGATCGCCGATACTGGTCATTACCGTAGCGCCGGTAGTGGTGAAACCGCTCATTGCCTCGAAGAACGAATCCAGATAGTTCGGCAGGGCCCCCGAAAAATAATAGGGCAACGCTCCGAAAGCAGTCGCGGCCACCCATGAAGCCACTACCAATAAGAACACTTCGCGCTGGTTCAGCTTCTGGCGTTGCGACCTGGTAAGCAGGAACATCAGGGCGCCAGTAACGACAGTAATGACGGTCGCCGTCCACATGGCGCCGCTGGCATTTTCTCCCTGTATCAGACTGAGGGTGGCCGGCACCGCCATGATGCCGCCCAGCAAAGACACCAGCAGACCGAGAAAATGTACAATGGTTAACAGGTTCATAACCGTGCTACTTGAACAGGGCTTCCACGTCAGGAATCGCCGCCAGTGTCGAGATGACCACCACATGGTCTCCGGACTCGATGATTCCTTCATCCGGAGGCACTACCGGTTGACCGTTGCGGATTATGGCGGCAATAACCGCGTCCTCCGGAATATTGACTTCAGCCAGCGTCTTGCCGGCCAGCCGGGCGGCCGGGGATACCGCGAATTCGATAGCTTCCAGCGTCGACTGCTCCAGCACCGAGGCGGCTACGGCACCGCCACGCAATACATAGTGGGCTATCTTGCGGGCGGTAATGATGGCGGGTGAACCGGCCACGTCGATTCCGGCGGCCTCGGCCAGCGGGATATAATCAGGCTTGTTGATTACCGTCAGCGTGCGGCTGACTTCCAGGTTCTTGGCCAGCAAGGAAGCCAGAATGTTGATTTCATCGCTCTCAGTGGCGGCGACCAGGGCATCGATACTGCCGATGCCCTGCTGAACCAGGAAATCACGGTCAGTCGGGTCACCCTGAAGTACGGTTATGTTCTCCAGCCTGGCGGCGATATCCTCGGCCAGTTCCAGGTCTTTCTCTACCAGCTTGACCCTGACTCCGCGCCGGGCCAGACCTTCGGCTACCAGACAGCCAATCCTGCCCCCGCCGATAACCGCCACTCTGTGGGTCGGTCGTTTCGTACCGGCAAACATCCGGCTGAGTCTCTCCAGCTGATCGCCTGAGGCGGCGATATAAATGGTATCGCCCTCGTGAAGCACCACGTCGGGACGAGCGATAACGCCGCCGTCACTGTGGCCCACAGCTACGATGCGAAAAGGTATCTGGTCGGCGATTTCAGATAATTTTTTATCGAAGAGTGACGAGTCTTCAACCTTGAATTCGCGCAACTGGACGACACCGTCACCGAACTGCTCAGCCGGAGTGGAGTAAAAACCAGCCAGGATCGACAGGATTTCTCCTGCCATCTCAGCCTCAGGATTGATGAAGATATCGATACCCAGGCTTCTGGGACGGACGATACGACGGGTGGCACCAGGGCTCTTGGCGGGCAACTGAAAATAACCGGTATATTCCGGGTTTCGGATACGGGCGGCGGTGCGGATGGCGCCCATTTCCTTGGCGATGAAACAGATAACCATGTTGGTTTCATCGGAGTCGGTAACGGCCAGCACCAGATCGGCCCGATGGGCTTCGACTTCCCTCAGTATCCGTGGCGTGGCGGCGTTGCCCCTGACGGCCAGCACGTCATACTGACGGCGGATAGCTTCAACGGCTGCGGCAGACTCTTCTATAACCACAACGTCGTGGTTTTCGACCGACAGGAGGGAAGCGATATTGGAACCGACGACACCACCGCCGGCAATGATGATTCGCACTTAGCGGTTCCTCGGTAGTCTCCCGGGATGGAGCAGGGACGCCACAGAGTGAATAAAGTTCGAAATCTTGCCCTGCGGGCGGCGGGAAACGCGGATGACGCGGTCACCCGGACGGAGACACTGGATGCATCCCGGTTCCTGTGAAGCTGTTTTCATAACCCTCTCGTTTGAACTGTCTTGTGGCGGCATATCCAACCGAAGGCGCATTGTATGCCTTAAAAAGGGTGATGTCAACCCCCTGCAACCCTCCCACGTTTTCCGCCGTCGAAGGTGATTTAATCAAAGTTCTCGGGCGATTCTTTCTCATGAGGTGACAACGGGCAGTTACCTTTTTCCAGACTGCACAACAGCCCACCCGGAGAACAGGATCGGCATTCCACCTGAAGCGTGGTATGGGTGATACCGTAACGCCGGGACAACATCTTTTCGATTTCATCGCGAACTATGGCCGATTCGGAGGTCAGCCGGTCGCCGATAACCACATGAGCCGAAAGGGCGTGAAGCTGAGGCGTTAAGCTCCAGACGTGAAGGTCGTGGACATCATCCACTCCCGGCACCTGTCTGATATGCCCGGCCAGTTCGTCCAGCTTAACATGCGCCGGGGTGGCCTCCAGAAGAACCCTGACCGCTTCCGACAGAATCCCCCACGCCGAAACGGCAATGATGACGGCAATAACGGCCGAAACAATGGCGTCGGCGGCGGTAAAACCGGTCAGCATGATGATGAGCGCGCCGACAATGACGCCGACGGAAGCCAGGGCATCGCCGAGAACATGCCAGAAAGCGCTTTTAATGTTAATGGATTCCTTCTGTGCTTCACGCAACCAGAAAGCGACCACCAGATTAGCTGTCAGGCCGAGGACCGCTACGCCGAGCATGACCGGGCTGTCCACCTCCGGCGGCGCCTGAAGGCGCTGAACGGCCTCATATACAATAAAAGCGGCGATGCCCAGAATGGCCAGACCGTTAACCACCGCCACGATGACTCCCAGACGGTGGTAACCAAAGGTCATACCATGGTCAGCCGGGCGTTGCGACTGTCGCAGGGCATAGGCCGACAGTGACAGCGCCACGATGTCGGTGAATACATGCCCGGCATCGGATAAAAGCGCCAGCGAATTGGAGACGATGCCGCCGACTATCTCGGCGACAAAGATGACGCCGGAGATGATAATTCCCAGTTTCAAACGACTACCGGGTGAATGGGAATGACTATGCCGATGCATGCCGGGCCTCGCCAATCCGATGTTGTTTTTTCACCTTTATACTATTATCATAACAGCAATAAATCATTTGTCTAATCTTTCAAGTCTGGAGGCCTGGTTTGGTCAAGCTGTCGCTGATACCCCGCGAGGAGAAGTTCTTTGATCTTATCGAAGCCGCCGCGGCCAATACCGTCGAAATCGCGGGGGCTTTCAAGGACCTGGTAGATGACTGGCGCGACGTTCCGGAAAAGGTAGGCCGAATCGCCGATCTGGAACACGCCGGCGACTCGGTCACCCACCAGATCATCGCCCTGCTCCACCGCAGTTTCGTCACTCCCTTTGACCGGGAAGACATCGCCCTCCTGGCTCATTCGATGGACGATGTGACCGACTTGATTCATTCTTCAGCGGACTACATGCTTCTCTACCGGGTCGGCACGCCGGGGCCCCGGGTACAGAGCCTGGCCAATATCATCGTCGCCGCCGCCCGGGAAATTGCCGAGGCCGCGCCCAAACTCCGTAAGACCGCCACCATGAAGAAGCTGTTCGAGCATTGTATTGAAATCAACCGGCTGGAGAACCTGGCCGATCAGGAGTTCCGCGCGGCGCTGGTAGAACTGTTCGATGAACAGAACATGGCCGACATCATCAAATGGCGGGAGATATTCGAAGCCATGGAAAGCGCCACTGACCGATGCGAGGATGTGGCCAATGTGTTCGAAGGAGTCGCCCTGAAGAATGCCTGAAGCCGCCTTGGGCGTTCTGATCTTTGTCATCATTCTGGCTGTCGGTCTGGGTTTTGTCAACGGCATGAATGATGCCGCCAACGCCATTGCCACTACTGTCGGCAGTCGAGTGCTGTCGCCGCGGGCGGCCATCATTATGGCCGCCTTTGCCAATCTGCTGGGCGCCGCCACCGGCACCGCCGTAGCCGCCACTATCGGCAAGGGCATCCTGCACCCTGAATTCATCGATTTCACCATCATCATCGCCGCCCTGTTAGCCATTGTCATCTGGGGAGGACTGGCCACTTTTTTCGGCCTGCCAATCAGCCTGACTCATGGGCTGGTATCCGGGCTGGCCTTTGCTGGTCTGGCTGTGGGTGGTTTTGAAGCGGTAAACCTGGCGGTGCTCGGGAAGATTGTTGCCGCGGTAGTGACCGCCCCGGCTCTGGGATTCATCGGGGCTTTTATCCTGATGCTGGCGGTATTCTGGCTGTTAAAGGACAGTCTGCCGTCCCGCATCCGGCATATTTTTTCCAACGGCCAGATTCTGTCGGCGGCCTTCATGGCTTACACTCACGGTAAGAATGACGGACAGATGCCCATCGGCGTCATCACCATGGCGCTGGTGATTTACACTGGCAATACCGGGCTGTGGGACGGTATCCCGTGGTGGGTAATTATCGTGTCAGCGACAGCCATCAGTCTGGGAACAGCCATCGGCGGCCGTAGGGTTATGAAAACGCTGGCCTTCAGGGTCACCAATCTGAAGCCGGCTCAGGGTTTTGTAGCCCAGATCGGCGCCGCTTCGGTTATCGAACTGGCCTCTAACCTCGGTATTCCGGTCAGTACCACCCATTCAATGAGCGCTTCCATCATGGGCGTCGGCGCCACCCGGCGTTTCTCAGCGGTGAGATGGAGTGTGGCCGGCAACATATTGACCGCCTGGGTGGTGACTTTTCCCGCCTGCGGGGCATTGGCGTTCATTGTGGCTTCAGTCTTGAAGCTGTTTTGATAAACCGGAATTTACAGTTCCACCTGTCGGCTGTGTACCCGTGATTTTTCCGCCGAGATAATTGAGGTAATCCGGTCAACCGCCCGGTCGAGCCCGCCCACTTCGTTGACAACGAAGTAATCGAACATCTTCAGTTCGGCCAGCTCCCGGGGCGCCGTATCCAGGCGTCGCTTCAGTGCCTCCGGGGATTCGGTCAGGCGACGCGACAACCGCCGGGTCAGTTCTTCCATTGAAGGCGGCAGAAGGAAGATAAAAACGGCTTCCGGCGCCATTCGCTTGATACTGGCCGCGCCCTGAACATCGACCTTGACCATGACGTCCCGACCCCGGCTCAATGATTCCCTCACCGGTCCCTTGGGAACGCCGTAGTAGTTGCCGTAAACCTCAGCCCATTCCAGCAGTTCATCCTGCTCTATCAGCTGTCGGAAATCTTCTTTTGTATAGAAATGATAATCCCGCCCTTCGACTTCCCTGTCCCGTTTCGACCGGGTGGTGGCGGTGATGATGTAATCCAGCGGCAGTCGCCGCTCTCTCATGCGAACCAGAACCGCGTCCTTGCCGACTCCGGACGGGCCTGACAGAACAACCAGCACTGGAGGCGCCTCCGGCGGATTATAAGTCAATCGGGACCTCGGCGACTTCGGTCCTGGCCGAGCCCCGACCGACCGTCACCCGGCCGGTAATGGTCTCGGGGGCCAGCGCCGCCAGCACCACATGACCGGAATCGGTAAAAAGTACCGCCTTGGTCTTACGGCCGTTGGTCATATCGATAAGCATGTTCTTACTGCGGCTCTCCTGAATGACTCGCTTTATCGGCGCGGAATTCGGCGGCGCGATAGCAATCAAGCGGTTCATCGCCAGGATATTGCCGAACCCGATGTGTACCAGTTCGATAGCCATATTATTCCTCTTTTTTCGGTGGATGCGGTTCACTATTTTAGCCCTAAAGCTGAGTTAAAGGCAACAATATTGAATAGTCTGACATCACCCTATAGTAGAATTGGGAAGACCCAGATTTGATTCCGGAAAATATGGATATTTTGTTATTCTAGGTTACCTTATTATTATTATATATACGCCATTTGGCGGATTTACATTCTTACTCTTACCAAGGATAATTTTAACCAGTATTTTTAATTTGCATTATAAATGCGGAAAGGAGTCATCTATTACTACTGACCTCCGGGAGAGACCGGATGACGGCGGCAAAGACCGCAAAAGAATTTAGAAGGAGTATTCTCAATGACCAAATTTCACAGTACCGTTTCCCGCCGAGATTTTATGAAAGGGCTCGGCTTTGCCACCGCCGGTGTCGGCGGGGCCGCCCTGATTGCCCCGGGATTCAAAGATCTGGACGACGTGATCTCCCAGGGTAATATCTCCCGGCCCTGGTGGGCCCGCACTGTTGACAATCCCACTTCCGAAGTTGACTGGACCCAGATGAAAAAGTTCAGTGAAGGCAATACCATGCGCGGCAAGGGTTCTGAATATATGGCCACTTATATTGACGCCGACGAACAAAAACGGCGAGGCGCCGAAAAGTCAGAAACTGAGACCGCATGGAAAGCCGAAAAGAAACCCGGTTACACTACCCGGGACTATGCTTTCGCCGGTAACGCCAGCAAAGGGCTTAGTTCCAATACCTTCCTAGCAGGGTGCTGAAATAGGCCGTTTGCAACGATTATACAGGAACAAATGCCAGTATAACCAAACTCTGCGGCCTATTTTAGATGATTTTTATCCCTCCCGGGGCTTTAGCACCCCCATTTTTGATCCTGTAAGCCCTGAAAGGACACACTTCACCCCTGTGCCGGACTGGCGGGCACCAATTTGGCCATCCGCACCAGATTGTAAGCCGCCACCGTCAATTCCGCCCAGAGTTGGTTGCGATTGACACCTTTGTACCTAAGCTTTCGACCTCCTCCCACTGTCTTGACCCAACCGAATATCTCCTCAACGCGCTTGCGCACCCTCTGGCTGACACTGTAACCGGCATGCCGGGTGGTACGTCCATCTATCGCCGACCACTTCTTACAGGCTACATGTGGTGTGGTGTTGAAATCCCGGCAGGTAGTCACAAAATCCTCTGTGTCGTAGCCCTTGTCCGCACCCACCGTTATCCGATGTTTCCCCGGTACCCTCTCCAGCATCTCAAGTGCGGTGTCTCTTTCCGCTGTCCCGGTCGCCGTGCTTACCACCACGTCCACTACCAGCCCGGTGCGGTTTTCCATGAGGACATGTCCGGCAAAACACAATCTGGCTTCTTTGCCCGCCCCTTTTCTGGCCAGCCGGGCCTCTGGGTCGGTGGTTGACCGGTGCGTAGCATTGACCCGGCGTTCGCCGTGGAAATCCACACTCGGATTCTTGCCGCCGCCTTTCGGCGGTTCCCCACCGTCCTTCGGCCGAAAGCTCTTCAACGAAGCCCAGGCTTCCAGCAAGGTGCCGTCCACGGTGAAATGGTCATCCGATAGCAACTTCTGCCGCCGCGCTTGACTCACCACCGCGCCAAAAAACTCACGTGCTACCTGATGCTCTATCAGTCTCTGCCTGTTCTTTGAGAAACTCGAGGCGTCAAAACCTGGATCCGTGATGTTGAGATCCATAAACCACTTGAACAGGAGATCATACCGTAGCCGTTCACAGAACTGCCGCTCACTGCGGATCGAGTAGAGAGCGATAAGCAACGACGCCTTGAGCAGACGCTCCGGCGGTATTGATGGCCGGCCAAAGTCTTCGTACATCTTGTTGAAAACGGGAGAGAGTTCTTTGAGAGCTTGGTCAACAAGGGGTTTGATTCGCCGGATAGGATGGCCCTGGGGTACAAGCTGATCTGGTGTCAGCGAGCAGAGCATGAGGGATTGATTTTCTACCTTGCCGCGCAATCTACAGCCTCCGTCAATGGGATGATATATTTTACCCCAATCGCGGATTAATGACGACTTTTTCAGCACCCTGCTAGGGGGAACTGAACAGGCAAGTAAAAATGAAATAGATGAGGCATTCGATGATTAACAACTTTCAAGAACAGGCTAGGCAAATGGGTGCAGCTGGAGAGATGCTGATTGATGTGGACCCGGCAAAAGGTTTTTTCAGAGTGAAGCTACGCAATGTTAAACCTGAAAATGCACTTCCGGAATTTACCAAAAGTATTGCTTCTGCGGTATCCTTCTGTGGCAAATCCTTAAATTTGACTGTTAAAGAACATGTAACAAAGGAGGGCGAATCTAATGGATAACTGGCAAGATAGCTTCAAAACAAGTATGAACTTAATTCCGGCTTTGGTATTCTTGGGATTGAATTCTATGATCAGACCGTTGATAGCACCTGAACTTGAGGAAAAACTGGGGAGGAAGCTGACTGATTGGGAATGGGAGTACTATCTCCAGGAAAGTTACCGTAAAGCTAAGGTGGATTCTCATCAAAAAGCAATACAAAAGTACCGCCAGTGGCTAATTGATAGGCAAATAATCCATGATTTTATATGGAGGTG
This sequence comes from Dehalogenimonas lykanthroporepellens BL-DC-9, assembly GCA_000143165.1. Lineage (NCBI taxonomy): Bacteria > Bacillati > Chloroflexota > Dehalococcoidia > Dehalococcoidales > Dehalococcoidaceae > Dehalogenimonas > Dehalogenimonas lykanthroporepellens. The sequence continues at coordinate 80,485 of CP002084.1, read as the reverse complement.
ATAACAAACAAAGCAAATGGTAAAGTAGAACAAACAATCCATTGCAGGATTAGTGAATAGCTGTGAGATACTGGTTGATTCTGACACAAGAAACAGTTTTCTTCTAATACACGATATGTAACGGCCAGTTACGTCGGGATATCCTCAATGTAGTGATGGGGTACCATTTTTAAAATGACTTTCTCTGGGTATCAATGGTATAATGCGCCTAAGGATCAGATATGGTGCACTTCCTAATAAATTGTAGTTGAATTCAGGATAAAACATGGAAAAAGCAAGTGAATTGTTGAATACATCGGTTGAGGGTGGGAGTTGCGATAACAATACTCCCAACCTTATCAATATAGGTTATACTCGCACTTGTCAGTGTGAGGCTAACCATATAAATTGCATGCCAGCGAAAGAGTGGATGAAGTCGCAACTAGGAGTCTGGCAGTTTTTTTATGAAGGTAGAGATATTAGGGACAAGAAAACCCATCCAGCCACTTTCCCAATTGCGCTAGCAAAGAAATGTATATCTCTATTCACTCACGAAGGTGAGCTAGTTTTAGATCCTTTTGTTGGAAGCGGAACTACTTTAATAGCAGCTAGAGACTTGAATCGGAATAGCGTAGGCTTCGACTTAAAACAGGAATACGTATCTCTTTGCGAATCTAGACTTTTACAGATACCTCTTGACCACGGCACCACTCAGCTAGCGATATGTGATGACGCAAGAAATATAGATAAATATTTAGCACCGGAAACAGTGAGTCTGATCGTCACCTCACCGCCTTATGCTAATCTATTAAATAGAAAACGCCTAAATAAGAGTCGGCGGGGGGATACGAGGCAAAACGACCAGTATTTAAAAGTTGAGCAGTACAGCCAAGACACAAGAGATCTCGGTACGATGGATATTGAACAATATTCCCAGGCAATGGGTGACATATTTGAACCGTTACTTAAATTATTAAGACCGAAGGGACATTGCATAATAAATGTCCCTGATATGTGGTGGGAAAACAAAAGGATCACGATACATATAGCACTGGTTGAAGAACTAAGAAAGCGGGGTTACGAGCTTAGGAACATCATTATTTGGGACAGAACAAACATAGTTAATAAAATCGGGATTTTTGGTTGGCCTAACAACTACATTACTATGGGAACTACGTTTGAATACCTTTTAGACTTCTGGCGGCCCCCAGAAGAGAATTCAGATGGAAATGGAAAAAGAGGGAAGCGAATTGAAGGTATACACTAAAGATTCGCTTAAACAAGCGTTACGTGAGATATGTAATCGGGGCTGGCTTGCAAGTGGCAGACAGGGGAATGCTGGTGGTGTTGGGAATACGCTTGAAGACCTTCTTGGAATAGAGGAGAATAACTTACCGATTCCCAACGCTGCAGAATGGGAGTTAAAGTGTCAGCGTGCCTCGACATCTTCATTAACCACGCTTTTTCATATGGAGCCATCACCAAGGGCTTTAAGGTTTGTTCCCAATGTGTTTCTACCGAAGTACGGTTGGCCACATGATTTAGCGGGAATCGAATACCCTTCTAGTGAAATGAGTTTCAGACAGACAATACATGGGTTATCCAGAAGTGACAGGGGTTTCATGGTTGTTATAGACAGGAATAACCGGAAAGTCACCATCTCGTTTGATGCCAATGCCGTAGACATCAGGCATAGTGAATGGAAAGAGGTAGTTAAGGAAAAAATCGGGCTTGGTGAGCTTAATCCGCAGCCTTATTGGGGATTTGATGATTTATTTCATAAGGCAGGTACTAAGCTGCTGAATTGTTTCTACGTCGTTGCCGATTCTAAAAGAGAAGCGGGAGTGGAATATTTTAGGTACTCGAGAATACTACAGTTGGAAGGTTTCAGTCTTGATAAATTCCTACGCGCCTTAGAGTTGGGTGATGTACTTGTTGACTTTGATGCAAGGACTGGGCACAATCACGGAACCAAGTTTAGACTGCGACAAGATAAACTGCCTAGCCTCTACGACAGAGCTGAACAAATAGGATGATGGATTTGAAGCTCCTCTAACTTCGTTGCATCAGACTTCCCCTGCTTGCTTCCTCATGATATAATGAAAATTGGGCTATTTTGTTCCTTTAAAGTTTAGACTTGTTTCTTGGAACTTGGTAGGCCAGGATGGATGGATATGGGTCGAAATGAACGTCTACAACTCATAAGAGAAATAGAACAACAGCGCCAATCACGTTTGTTGGTAGCAATCTGGGGCGACCGACCAGGTCAACTCGGGAATCCCGGCCTTGAGACTGTAATAGCACCTGACTCTCATCCTATCGTCTTCGAGCATCTCGAAAAATGGGGGAAGGTCAATAAGATCGATGTGCTCATCTACAGCACCGGAGGGCATACGCTCGCTGCGTGGGGATTAGCGAATCTGTTTAGAGAATACTGCAATGAAGTTGGAGTCTTGATTCCTCACAGAGCTTTAAGCGCGGCAACATTGCTTACACTTTCTGCCAACGAAATAATCATGTCTCGACTTGGGCATCTTAGCCCAATAGATCCGTCTATCACCTCACCATTAGGCCCAACGATACAAGCTCAGCCTGGGCAAGTCAGGGTTGTACCCATTAGTGTCGAAGATGTTGCCGGCTTCTTCGCTTTGGCCAATAATAGCGCAGACATCAAGGAAAAAGAACCCCTTCTGTCAATCTTCGATCGGCTCGCTTCTCAAGTCCACCCACTAGCGCTAGGAGCCGTATATCGATCTCGGGAGCAAATCCAGACTCTTGCAGATCGCCTCTTATCACTTCATATGAAAGGTGATGGAAAGAAAAAAGAACGGGAACGGATTGTTTCAATGCTCACAAGAGAGTTGGGATCGCACGACTATCTTATTGGCAGGACAGAAGCAAAAGAGCGCATGGGATTGAATGTCATCGACGTTTCGGACGATCTGAATCAGAAAATACTAGCTCTATTTAATGAGTATCAAAACCTATTATCTTTAAGGCAACCTTACAACCCAGAGGGTTTTCTCGGCACACAAAATACATTGACAGGAAATTTTAACAGAGCTGTAATTGAAAGTGTAGACCTGACTCACGTTTTTAGGACAACCAAGACTGTTCAAAGGATACAGGTTCAGCAACAGGGTTTACCTGTTCCTATTCCTGTAGCCGGTTATCAAGAGATGGTTTCGTTCGAGGGTTGGGTCAACGATCAAAGCTTATAGGGGGTGAAGAATCATGGAGTCGAACGAGTTATACACTACTGGTGCGTCTGCCACTAGGAGTGGGGTATACGTGGGGGGCACTCCAGGTCTGTCTAGCCCCAATCAATTAGTCGGCCTTGCTGCTACCGTCTCGGTTACTCTGGATCAAACTGCAAGTGGAGCGGGACTAGTGCTGTTTGCTAGTCGACCTGCTACTGACCGAGCAACCCGATTGGTTCAGATTCGTCGGGGCAGTTTCGAGAGGCTGGGCAACGCGTGGCGAGCCTTGGCGGATCGATAGAACTACCAACAGCCGAAGACATCATTAATATTAATGCCAGCCTTATCAGGTCATTCGGCGGTTTTCTCGTTAGCAACCCCAATCTTCGCCCAGACGGACCTGGGCTAGATTATTTGTTAGCCGCAATTACATTCCCCTTGGGTGGAATCGACCTTTACCCCACAGTGGTCGACAAAGCTGCATTTGTTGCGCTCTACATCATCACACGACACCCTTTCCACGACACGAACAAGCGCACGGGTATGGAGGCGGCTATAGAATTGCTTGAACTAAATGGACTTGTAACTCGTTTTCAACCCTCAGAAGTCGTAAAGGTGGAATTGGATGTCGACGCGGGCTCTATGGATTTTGCCCTTCTTAGAGGATGGATTCTCATGAATGTCGACATTGATATGGGCGGTCTATGGTGAAAGCATAGTCTGCCTGTTTACAATGGTATTTCTGCATCTAGTCGAGTCTCTCCCCAACTCAAAACTCTAGGATAAGCAACAATCATTTTGATGTATTAGTCTTACCTAGTACTCTAACAGGGTGCTGAAATAGGCCGTTTGCAACGATTATACAGGAACAAATGCCAGTATAACCAAACTCTGCGGCCTATTTTAGATGATTTTTATCCCTCCCGGGGCTTTAGCACCCCCATTTTTGATCCTGTAAGCCCTGAAAGGACACACTTCACCCCTGTGCCGGACTGGCGGGCACCAATTTGGCCATCCGCACCAGATTGTAAGCCGCCACCGTCAATTCCGCCCAGAGTTGGTTGCGATTGACACCTTTGTACCTAAGCTTTCGACCTCCTCCCACTGTCTTGACCCAACCGAATATCTCCTCAACGCGCTTGCGCACCCTCTGGCTGACACTGTAACCGGCATGCCGGGTGGTACGTCCATCTATCGCCGACCACTTCTTACAGGCTACATGTGGTGTGGTGTTGAAATCCCGGCAGGTAGTCACAAAATCCTCTGTGTCGTAGCCCTTGTCCGCACCCACCGTTATCCGATGTTTCCCCGGTACCCTCTCCAGCATCTCAAGTGCGGTGTCTCTTTCCGCTGTCCCGGTCGCCGTGCTTACCACCACGTCCACTACCAGCCCGGTGCGGTTTTCCATGAGGACATGTCCGGCAAAACACAATCTGGCTTCTTTGCCCGCCCCTTTTCTGGCCAGCCGGGCCTCTGGGTCGGTGGTTGACCGGTGCGTAGCATTGACCCGGCGTTCGCCGTGGAAATCCACACTCGGATTCTTGCCGCCGCCTTTCGGCGGTTCCCCACCGTCCTTCGGCCGAAAGCTCTTCAACGAAGCCCAGGCTTCCAGCAAGGTGCCGTCCACGGTGAAATGGTCATCCGATAGCAACTTCTGCCGCCGCGCTTGACTCACCACCGCGCCAAAAAACTCACGTGCTACCTGATGCTCTATCAGTCTCTGCCTGTTCTTTGAGAAACTCGAGGCGTCAAAACCTGGATCCGTGATGTTGAGATCCATAAACCACTTGAACAGGAGATCATACCGTAGCCGTTCACAGAACTGCCGCTCACTGCGGATCGAGTAGAGAGCGATAAGCAACGACGCCTTGAGCAGACGCTCCGGCGGTATTGATGGCCGGCCAAAGTCTTCGTACATCTTGTTGAAAACGGGAGAGAGTTCTTTGAGAGCTTGGTCAACAAGGGGTTTGATTCGCCGGATAGGATGGCCCTGGGGTACAAGCTGATCTGGTGTCAGCGAGCAGAGCATGAGGGATTGATTTTCTACCTTGCCGCGCAATCTACAGCCTCCGTCAATGGGATGATATATTTTACCCCAATCGCGGATTAATGACGACTTTTTCAGCACCCTGCTAGGACCACCCGCTACCTCACCGGAAAAAAACGGCGTCCCCAAGTGGGAGGGTACCAAAGAAGAGAATGCCGCCATGGTCCGCACCTTCCTCCGCTTCCACGGTATGATGACCGTCGGTTTCACCGAACTCCATGAAGACACCACCATGAAACTCATGTATGAGTACGGTCCATCCAACCGTCAGAAGTATACCTTCGCCGATGTAGACGAACCCTCTGAAACCGCCACCGAGCAGATTTATCCCCGTAAATGCAAGTGGGTCATCACTGTGGTCAATCAGGAAAGCCAGGAACTCTGGAAACGTAATCCTACGCCCCTTCAGGTACAAATCCGCTACCCCCGCGGCCAGTGGATTCAGTCCCTCTTCCAGGGCTTCATGACTTCCCTCGGCTACTACGCCCTGTCTGAGGGTGGTAACGGTACCGGTATCGCCCCCGCCTTCGGCGTCATGGCCGGCCTGGGCGAAATGGGCAGAATGAACCGCATGATTTCCACCGAGTGGGGCCCCACCGTCGGTATCTTCCGTTACGTCACCGACCTGCCGCTCCCCGATGAAAAACCCATTGATGCCGGTTTCATGCGCTTCTGCAAAACCTGTATGAAATGCGCTGAAGGTTGCGGTGAAGGCGCTATCTCCTACGAAAAAGAACCAACCTGGGATATTTCCGGCCCGTGGAACAATCCCGGCCACAAGGCGTGGTTCGAGGATTCCCGCAAATGCCGCGCCTGGAAGATGCTCCCCGGGACCTGTAACGCCGGCCGCTGTCTCTCCGTCTGTACCTTCACCAAGTATGAGAAGGCTTCTATCCACCAGGTAGTCAAAAGCGTTACCTCCACTACCCCGCTCTTCAACGGCTTCTTCAAGAACATGGACGACGTCTTCTACGGCGACGGCCTCAAGGATCCGGCCACTTTCTGGGAACAGCCGGTACCGATATTCGGCGTCGAAGGCTCTATCGGGCTTGATAATTACTAGTCATCCGTCACTACTACAGGCAACAGGGAGAGCTTATCGCTCTCCCTGTTGAATTCCATCAACTAAGGAAGGGAAGTAGAATCCCCGTATGTGGTGTAAATTCCTGGAATTGAAAGCTTAGGCCTTTCTATCGGCCCGGTTCGGTGATATAGTAGTGATAAGCTCAATTCCAGGAGGTAATCATGACTACGGAAAAATACACCGTTTCCGGTGACAGGCTTCTAGCTAAGGTGAAGGAAATCATTCAGCAGGGTAATGTCCGCCGGGTTCGTTTGATTCACGAAGGCCGCCCGATTATTGACATTCCCCTGTCCATCGGCGCGCCGGCGGCCGCGGTCGGCATCCTGGCCGCGCCACTGCTGGCGGCGGTCGGTGCCTTCGCCGCCCTGGTAACTGAATGCACCATAGAGATAGAAAAATTCGACGACTCCAATTCACGGAATAGCGGGGCTGAAATGCCGGAATGAACCGGAACGGTTAATATTGAGCCACTCCCGACTTGAGGCAACCGGCTGTTGATTGACTAAACCGGCGCATTTTGGCTAAAATGCGCTCCATGAAATGGCCCCACCCTTTCCGCCTCAGCCTGTCTCTGTTGTTGTTACTCTCCCTTCTGATACTTCCCCAACCTCGCCCCCTTGACGCCGCCGATGCCCGCTGGTCGGAGATTCCCCTTCCCCGAACCGGCTCCGCCGGCGACTGGATGCTGACGCCCGACACCGATATTGTTCAGTTGGAGGCTGACAGTCAGGGCAGACTCTACGCCTGGCTGACCGGTGACGACGGCGGGTTGTTCCGCTCCGATGAAGCTATTGCCAGGTTCACCAGACTTTACCCTTCGGACGCGGTGCCGGTGGTACTGACGATCACCGGCGACAACAGAATCTACTTCGCCACCGAAGCCGCCATTTTCCGTTCCCTCGATGGCGGCAACACCTTTCAACTCCTGGCCGGCGTTCCCGGCGGCGCCGGCAACAGTATCATCGACATGGATATCCAGGCCACACCACGGGGAGACCTCGTCATCACCGCGGTTGCCGGAGACGCGCCGGGTACCGGCGGGATTTATCTTTACGATGAGAGTCAGTTTTTCGGCGCCTGGCAGGATGCCGGACTGGGAACCTACGAAGCCTTGGCCGTCAGATTTTCGCCCGATTTCGAAGTTGACCGGACACTTTTAGCACTGGCTACCGATGATCAGGGCACCTATATCCTGAAATTTACCACCAGCAACTGGCATCCGACAGAACTGCGCCTGCCCGATGACACACCTGTATCGGCACAAACCGGAAGTATCTACCTGCCGGCCGGGGAGACTTTATCGTCTTCCCCATTCTATGTCACAATGGAAGGAAACACTCCTGATTCCGGCGGCATCTGGCTGGTGTTCGCCCAGACTTCCGTCCCGGAACCGATAGCTTACCCCCTGCCCGCCGAACCCGGCAACTACACTTCATTCAGTATCGGTGAGAACATTTTGACTGCCGGCACTGCCGCTGGAGAAATCCACACCGCCGGCGCCACCGGTCTTGAATGGACTCCGGCCTCTCGCCACCCCGGCGGTTCCCGCGTCGTCGATATCGTCGACCTCGGTACCGATCAGTTCGTCGCTTCAACCGGGACCGGCGGCGGTCTTTTCCGCTCCACCGACCGCGGTCTGACCTGGCAACCGGCTTTATTCATCGACCAGGTCGCCGTCGGTTCCCTGGTCGAAATCCTGCCGTCAGCGAACTATGAAACCGATAATACCCTTTATCTTCTGTCATTCGACAACGGTCATGTCCTGTGGGGCACCGGCGATGACGGCCTCTCGTGGCGGCGACTGCTGGGCGCCGGCGACTTCAATATTGCGACCATCGAGCATATCACCGCAACCGACAATGGTCTGCTGGTAACGGCGATCGATACCGAGGGCACCGGCCTGTGCCTGTTTTCCGCCGACCGGGGGCTTTCGTTTCAGGTTAAGCCCCTGCCGGCTATGGCGGATTCTCTGAATGGTTTCGCCGCCGCCGGGCCGGATGAACTGTTTTTCACCACTTTCGACGGCAACCAGGCTCGCCTCTGGCGCAGTGAACCGGACTCGCCGCTGTTTGCTTCAGTGCCGGCCGGTGATGTTCGGCTGACCGCTCTGGAGCTATCGCCCGACTTCACCGGTGACAGCACACTGGTAACGGTTGCTGTCGACGGGCGGGTTTTCATATCGGTGGACGGCGGCCGGTCACTAACCGAACTGCCGTCACTGGCCGTGACCGGGAGCGTCCGCCTGTCTTTCGACCCGCACTTTGCCGCCAGCGCTCGAATTTACGCTACCGGCGAACAGGCCGACTCCGGTATTTTCCGGCTGACCGTCGGTCAGGCCGAATGGGAAAGAATTGACTCCGGTCTGCCTGCCGGTACTCTGCCCGCCGGGCTGGCAGTTTCCGCCGATGGCATCATTTATGCGACCAGCCGTACCCATGATACCGGTGGCCTGATACGGGCGTTGGCCGCCGATACCATCTGGTATATCGCCGGTCAGGGCTTGCCGACAAACGCATCAATGACCGACCTGGTATCTTCCGACAGCCGTCTGTGGGCACTGGACACTACCAACAACCGCATCATGACCTGGAACGACAGCCTGGCCGAACCGGTCGCCCTGGCTTCGCCTCCGGCCGGCGCCGGGGGACTCGGCACCTTCGTTGAGGGCAAAACCGATAATATCCGCATTGAATGGAACGGCAGAAGCGGGGCTACCGGCTACGAATGGCAGGTAGCCGACAATTCCGGCATGTCGAATCCGCTTCTGGATGGAACCACCAGTGCCAGGAGCGTCACCCTGGAATCACTCTTCCCCGGAACCACCTATTACTGGCGAGTACGGGCTGTCACCCCGGTCCCCGGCCCGTGGTCGGAAAAAAGGTCTTTCACCACCGCGCTTGGCGGCGTCGCCACCGTACCGGAACTGGTTACGCCGCTACCCGGGGCAACCGCCACCGATATCCGGCCGTTTTTCCAGTGGCGGCCGGTAGCCGGAGCCGACAGATACGAACTTTTGGTATCGACCGATGCCTCTTTTAGCAATCTCATCATCAATGAGGCAACTTTGTCCTCCACTGCCTGGCGACCACCTCTGTCGCTGGAAGCCGGACAGACCTACTTCTGGAAGGTACGGGCCGTCAGTGAATCCAGCGTTTCAGCATGGAGCGCCGCTTCCGGTTTCGCCACCGAAACACCTGCGGCGCCGACCACGACCAGCGAATCCCCGACATTGACCACCACCATTGCCGCCGATCTGAATATGCCTCTTCCGGAATGGTTGATAATGACTTTGGCCGGGGCCGGTGGCGCCGTTGTTCTCCTGCTGGTTGCCCTGGTGGTCAGCGTCCGAAACCGCCGGGTATTGTAAGCCGGGCCGGGTCTGTTTATAATGAGCCACAAGCCATGATAACAATACCTAAATATCGACGGCCGGCGGGAACAGACCATTGTACGAAACGCTGATTGCCCCTTTCGCCGAAAATCAGTTCATGACCCAGGCCCTGCTGGCCGGGATTCTTGTTTCCATTGCCTGCGCCATCGCCGGTACCTTCATCGTCCTGCGCGGTCTGGCCTTTATCGGCGACGCGCTGGCCCACGGCGTCCTGCCCGGCATCGCGCTGGCGGTCATCATGGGTTTTTCCGGTATTCTGGGCGCGGCCATCGGCGCCGCGGCCATGATCGGCGGTGTCAGCCTGATCACCCGGCGCTCCCGTTTATCTTCGGACACCGCCATCGGTCTGCTGTTCGTCGGCATGCTGGCTCTGGGGGTGGTCATCGTATCCGGTTCGTCCTCTTTTTCCGGTGACCTGACACGCATCCTGTTCGGCGAACTGCTGGGCACCGGCTGGAACGATATCTTGCTCCAGCTGGCGGCCACCATCGTCATCGGCATCACCGCCTTCGTCTGCGCCCGGCCTTTTCTTCTGCTGGCATTCGACCCGGATCAAGCCCAAATAGCCGGATTTTCCGCCGGGCTTTACCACAACATCATGCTGGTCATGATAGCCGCCACCATCATCATCTCTTTTCAAACAGTAGGTACCCTGCTGGTTTTCGGTATGCTTCTGGCTCCGGCCGGTGCCGGGGCCCTGATCGCCCGGCGGGTGAGTGCCATGATTGCCTGGGCGGTGCTGTTCGGGTCTCTGTCCATGTACCTGGGGCTTTTAATGAGCTACCATTATAATCTGGCGGCAGGAGCTTCGGTCATCCTGACCGCCACTGTAATATTTTTCGTGGTTTTCGCCCTGAAAAACCTCCGGTTCCAACCTTCGACACCAGTCAGTCACGGGGGGCATGGTGCCTGACTCCGTCATCATCTCCCGGAACCTGGCGGTCGGTTACGACAAATCGATTGTTGTACCGGATATATCCTTCCAACTGACAACGGGACAGGGTGTTGCCCTGATCGGCACTAACGGTTCCGGTAAATCCACCCTGTTGAAAACCATCGCCGGCTTGCTGACACCCGTCAAGGGTGAAATTCGGGTCTTCGCCCAGCCACCCGGCCGACAACCTAAAAGAGTAGCTTATCTGGGGCAGTTTCACGCTTCTGGTTTCGTCCTGCCGTTGCGAGTGATAGATGTGGTGCGCATGGGGAGATTCCCTCATCACGGCCTGTTGGGTCGCCTGACCGGCAAAGATGAAGAGTTGGTCATCGAAGCCCTGAAAACCATGGGTATCGAAAGTCTGGCCGATGCTCCGCTTCGATCCCTCTCCGGCGGCCAACAACAACGGGTGTACCTGGCCCAGGTACTGGCACACCGCGCCGACCTGCTACTGTTGGACGAGCCGACTTCAGGACTGGATGCCGCCGGCAGGGAACTCTACCTGAAAGCCGTCAGGGATGAACTCCGCCGCGGCACCGCTGTGGTCATCGCCACCCATGACATCCATGAAGAAGCCTCCATGTGCCATCAGGTCATGTTGTTAGCCCACCGGGTAGTGGCGTTGGGAAAACCAGCGGAGGTCATCACCCCGCAAAATCTCATGGAAACCTTCGGTATAATTATCGCCGACAGCCCTTCCGCCGTTACCGTACTCGAATGCGGCCATAGTCACGAACACGACCGGTCACCCTGACCTTCCCGGCCACAGTTCCCCACCGGCGTCACCCGGCTAACAACATCCTTTCGTTATTACCAAAGTTTAATTATACTTTAGTTTCCTTGGTATTATACTTTAGTATATAGCCATAATGCTTAGAGCCTCTAGTCCTTTTGGACGATGACAATCCATCGTCCGCGCTATATAATAATATCAGTATTAATATCATAAACTTTTAATGGAGGTATTGATGACCCTGACCTCCGGGAAAGACCGGATGACGGCGGCAAAGACCGCAGGAAACATTATCGTATTCAAGGAACAACAATAAGGAGAAAGAAATGTCCAGATTCCACAGCACCCTGTCCCGCAGAGACTTCATGAAGGCCCTCGCTTTGGGTAGAATCCCCGTACGTGGTGTAAATTCCTGGAATTGAAAAAGCAGGCCATTGTGTGGTTTCTTGAAAGAAAATAACAACAAAGACTTTCAGGAGGTAACCACAACAATGGCCAAAGACAGGATGACACTTTTGGAACTGCTACGCAAGTCAGGAAGCGACGGTGATCTTGATTTTCTGAGAGAAGGGGTGAAGATGCTGGCCGAAGCGGTCATGGAGCTTGAGGTTAAGCAGAAGACCGGAGCTGAGAAACATGAGCGCAGTGACGGTCGTTTAACCTACCGTAACGGCTACCGGGGGCGTATCTGGGACACCCGGGCCGGCACGATACCCTTGGCGATTCCCCGGTTGCGGGACGGCAGTTATTTTCCCAGCTTACTCGAGCCCCGGCGCCGGGCGGAACATGCCTTGCTGGCGGTAATCCAGGAAGCCTATGTGTTGGGCATCAGCACCCGCAAGGTGGAATCTCTGGTTCAGTCACTGGGTCTTAACGGGGTCAGTAAGAGCGAGGTATCGCGAATATGCGGGGCTCTGGACGATGAAGTGGAACGATGGCGTCACCGGCCTTTGTTATGGCGTTATCCCTATCTGTGGCTGGACGCGACCTACGTCAAGGTCAGGGATACCGGGCGGGTGGTCAGTCAGGCGGTAATTATCGCCTACGGCGTCCGGGAAACCGGAGAACGCGAGATCATCGGGCTTGAGGTCGGCCCCAGTGAAGACGGTGTATTCTGGAAAGAGTTTCTGCGGGGGCTGGTTAGCCGTGGTTTGAGCGGGGTGATGCTGGTAATCAGTGATGCTCATCTGGGGCTGAAGGAAGCCATCAGCACGGTACTCACCGGGGTATCGTGGCAACGTTGCCGGGTGCACTTCATGCGCAATGCGCTGGCCAGAGTGCCACGGGGCGCCCAGGCTATGGTATCTGCCGCTATCCGGACCATCTTCGCTCAACCTGACCGCGACAGCGCTTGCAGCCAGCTCCGCCGGGTAGCCGATAACCTCAGACTCCGATTCGGTCCTGTTGCCGACCAACTGGAAGAGGCAGAACCGGATATCCTGGCCTATACCGCTTTCCCCCGGGAACACTGGCGGCAACTGTACTCTACCAATCCCCTGGAGAGACTGAATAAGGAAATCAAGCGCCGCAGTAATGTGGTCGGCATCTTTCCCAACAGCCAATCGGTAATCAGGCTGATTGGGGCGGTGTTAATGGAACAGCAGGACGAGTGGGAGGCCGGACGACGCTACTTTTCTTTGGATTCAATGAAGAAAACGCTGGAAGGGGCGCAGGAGGAACCCCTGATCATGGCTTTACCAGCTTGATTATTCGGGAAACCACCAATGATGAATTTACACCACTTGACGGGACACTACCTCGGCTTTGCCGGCGCCGGCCTCGGGGCCGCTTCCCTCGTCGCCCCCAAATTCAACGACCTCGACGAAATGATTCAGGCCGGCTCCTTCAACCGCCCCTGGTGGGTCAAATCCGTCGATAAGACCACCAACGAGGTCGACTGGGCCCAGTACAAGCGCTTCCGCGAAGGCGACACCATGCGCGGCAGTGCCGGTACCTACATGCCCACCTATATCTCGGTAGAGGATCAAAATGCCCGCAAAGCCAGAAAAGCCGAAATTGAAGCCGGCTACAACTCCCAGAACATTGCCGGCTACACCCTGCCGGACAAGGCTTTTAACCGTAACGTTAACCGCGGTTCGGTATCCAACACCTTCATCGGCCCCAACACCGATACTCCCGAATCCCTGGGTATCCCCCGCTGGAACGGCACCCCCGAAGAGAACGCCGCCCTGCTCCGCACCGCCATGCGCTTCTTCGGTTCCATGTCCGTCGGCTTCACCCAGATGGACCCCGCCACCACCTTCAAACTCACCTACTCCTGGGGCCCCAACAACCGCCAGCAACTCGTCTGGGAAGATGTCGACGCCCCCTATGAGACTGTTGACAAACAGGTCCACCCCAAGGACTGCATGAACGTCATCACCCAGGCCAACATGGAATCCCAGGACCTCTTCAAATACAACCCCACCTGGCTCATGTCCCAGATCCGCTATGGTCGCGCCGCCAATATCCAGGAACGCACCCAGGGCTTCGTCCGCACCCTCGGCTACTGGTGCCTGGCCAAGGGACACAACGACACCGGTAACGCCTGCGGCTTCGGCGGCGTCGCCGGCCTCGGCGAAATGGGCAGAATGAACCGTATGATAACCCCGGAATACGGCCCCACCGTCGGTATCTTCCGCTACTACACCAACCTCCCGGTTCCCAACGACAAACCCATCGATGCCGGCATGCGCCGCTTCTGCTACACCTGCAAACTCTGCGCCGACCACTGCGGCGAAGGCGCCCTCTCCCATGAAACCGAACCCACCTGGGACACCGTAGGTCCCTGGAACAACCCCGGCCATGAGGCCTGGTTCGAGGATTCCCGCAAGTGCCGCGCCTGGAAGATGGACGCCGACGCCTGTGTCGCCGGTCGCTGTCTCGGTGTCTGTACCTTCACCAAGTACACCGATGCCATCGTCCACGATACGGTCAAGATGGTCTCCTCCACCACCTCCATCTTCAACGGCTTCTTCCGCCAGATGGACGAACTCATGGGTTACGGCCTGCGCGACCCGGACGAGTTCTGGCACACCCCTCAGCCCATCGGCGGCCTCCGCTCCGATGTCGCTCAGAAATATCACTAATACTTCATCGTTACTTGAAAAAAGCCCCGGCCAAACAGCCGGGGCTTTTTTCTATGGTTTCATGACTAAAGTTTCTTAATTATTGTACTTACCGCCATACCCGAAATGCCTAGAGCCTCTAGTCCTTTTGGACGATGTTTTCTGATTTTTCCTGTGTTACCCTGATTAGTGTAGTTAATTATATTAAGTTAATGGGGGATTAAATGATACCTGACCTCCGGGAGAGACCGGATGACAATGGGAAAGCCCGTAATCCATCAACTATCAAAGGAGAATTACCATGTCCAAATTCCACAGCACCATATCCCGCAGAGATTTCATGAAAGTCCTCGGCCTGACATCCGCCGGTGTCGGTGGCGCCGCCCTGGCATCCCCTGCCTTTAAAGACCTCGATGATGCCATATCCCGTGGCAACGTCACCCGCCCCTGGTGGGCCCGCACCGTCGATAATCCCACTTCCGAAGTTGACTGGGCCCAGATGAAGAAGTTCAGCGAAGGCAATTCCATGAGAGGTTCGCGTCGCACTTACATGCCCACTTACATCGACCAGGCCGAACAAGATCGTCGGGCCGCTGAAAAAGATGCTACCGAAGGCGCCTGGAAGGCTGAAAAGAAACCCGGTTACACCACCCGGGACTATGCTTTCGCCGGTAACGCCCGCAACGGACTCGAGCCAAACTCCTTCATGGGACCCATGTCGGACACCCCTGAAGAAATGGGGGTTCCCCGATGGGAAGGTACCAAGGAAGAGAACGCCGCCATGGTTCGCACCTTCCTCCGCTTCCACGGCATGATGGCCGTCGGCTTCACCGAACTTCACGAAGATACCACCATGAAGCTCATGTACGAGTACGGCCCTTCCAACCGCCAGAAGTACACCTTCGCCGATGTCGACGAACCCTCCGAAACCGCCACCGAGCAGATTTATCCCCGTAAATGCAAGTGGGTCATCACTGTGGTCAATCAGGAAAGCCAGGAACTCTGGAAACGCAATCCTACCGAACTGCAGGTACAGATTCGTTACCCCCGCGGCCAGTGGATTCAGTCCCTCTTCCAGGGCTTCATGCGTTCTCTCGGTTATAACTGCCTGTCCGAAGGCGGCAACGGCACCGGTATCGCTCCCGCGTTCGGCGTCATGGCCGGTCTGGGCGAAATGGGCAGAATGAACCGCATGATTTCCACCGAGTGGGGCCCCACTGTAGGCATCTTCCGTTATGTCACCGACCTGCCCCTGCCTGACGAGAAACCCATTGATGCCGGTTTCATGCGCTTCTGCAAAACCTGCATGAAGTGCGCCGAAGGCTGTGGCGAAGGGGCTATCTCTCATGAGAAAGAACCAACCTGGGATATTTCCGGCCCGTGGAACAATCCCGGCCACAAGGAGTGGTTCGAGGATTCCCGTAAATGCCGCGCCTGGAAAATGCTCCCCGGCACTTGCAATGCCGGCCGCTGTCTGTCCGTCTGTACCTTCACCAAGTATGAGAAGGCTTCTATCCACCAGGTAGTCAAAAGCGTTACCTCCACTACCCCGCTCTTCAACGGCTTCTTCAAGAACATGGACGACGTCTTCTACGGCGACGGCCTCAAGGACCCGGCCACTTTCTGGGAGCAGCCGGTACCGATATTCGGCGTCGAAGGATCCGTCGGACTCGAGAACTACTAAATTTACCCTCATCACCATGAATCTTGATGTCCCTGACTTCCGGAGCCGGAGGCAACTGCCTCCGGCTCCGGTTTTGTTATGGTTTGCCCCACCCCCTGACCCCGGTCTATAATCAAGCCATGCCTGACCTGACAGTTGACCTGCTTCCCGGCTTGAAACTCGCCAACCCTGTTATCGCCGCTTCCGGCACCGCCGGTTACGGCGACGAACCGGACCGAGGCTACGACATCGCCGAACTGGGCGCTTTCATCTGCAAGGGAACCACGCTGAAACCGCGGCCGGGCAATCCCCAACCACGTATCATGGAAACTCCCTGCGGCATGCTTAACGCCATCGGCCTGCAGAATCCGGGGGTGGAAGCGGTTATCGCCAAATATTCACCCCTCTGGGCCAGCTGGCCGATACCGGTTATCGTCAATATCGCCGGCGATTCCGCCGAAGACTACGCCAGCATCGCCCGCCGCCTGAACGGCGTTCCCGGCATTGCCGCCCTGGAGGTCAATATCTCCTGTCCCAATGTCAAAGCCGGTTGTCTGGAGTTCGGCGCCACCCCGGAGTCAGCGGCTACCGTTACCGCCGCCGTCCGGAATGCCACCAGCCTGCCGGTTATCGTCAAACTGACTCCCAATACCGGCGATATCGCCGCCCTGGCCAGGGGTGTCGCCTCAGCCGGCGCCGATGCCATATCCCTCATCAATACCCTGCGCGGCATGGCCATAGATATCAGAAAACGACGCCCGGTGCTGGCCAACGTCACCGGCGGACTGTCCGGTCCGGCCATTAAACCGGTGGCCCTGGCCATGGTCTGGCAGACAGCCGCGGCAGTGGACATTCCCATCATCGGCGGCGGCGGCATCACCTCGGCAGAAGACGCCCTGGAGTTCATCATGGCTGGCGCCAGGGCCGTTGAAGTCGGCACCGCCGCTCTGGTAGACCCCCAGGCCCCGGCCGCTATTGTGCGCGGCCTCCGAAGCTGGCTGACTCGCAATAACATTGATTCTGTGACCGACCTGGTCGGCACAGCGAGGTAATCCTGGACTCGCCGCAACTCCCTGCCGGCCGAGATGCTTCGGCGACACGCCGGGCAACCCTGGCCGCGGCCATCATGGCTTCCTTTCTGACGCCGTTCATGGGCTCATCGGTCAACATCGCCCTGCCGGTCATCGGTCACGAATTCGGGTTGGACGCCGTATCCCTGAGCTGGGTGGCCACCATCTATATTCTGGCGGCGGCGGTGTTTCTCCTGCCATTCGGCCGGCTGGCCGATATCAAAGGCCGTCGCCGGATCTTCATCACCGGCCTCTCGTTGTACATCCTGGTTTCGGTCGCCATCGGTTTCACCCCGGACGGCGTTGTCCTCATCGCCCTGCGGGGCGCTCAGGGTGTCGCCGCGGCGATGCTCTTCGGCACCGGCATCGCCATCCTGACGTCGGTCTATCCCCCGGCCGAAAGAGGCCGGGTGCTGGGTTTGAACGCCGCCGCCGTCTACATCGGTTTGTCACTCGGCCCCACCATCGGCGGCCTGCTGACCTCATCAATTGGCTGGCGGAGTATCTTTTTCATCACCGCCGGCATCGCCGCTGTGGCCTTGTATTTCATCGTAACCCGGCTGAAAATGGAATGGCAGGAAGCCAGCAGGGAACAGTTCGATTTGAAAGGAGCCGTAATTTACGGTTTAGCCCTGACCGGGCTGATGCTGGGCTTTTCGGAATTGCCGGCCGCCGGCGGTTTCATTCTGACCGGTCTGGGCGTGGCCGGCATGGCCGGTTTTCTGGCGCTGGAAGCACGCACGCCGCACCCCATCCTGTCCCTCGCCCTGTTCCGGTACAATCAGGTTTTCGCCCTGTCCAACGCCGCTACCCTCATCAATTACGCCGCCACCTTCGCGACCGGTTTTTTACTGTCACTGTATCTTCAGTTCGTTAAGGGTTTTTCCCCGGTGGAGGCTGGACTCATTCTGGTAGCCCAGCCGGTGCTGATGGCGCTTATCTCACCTTTCGCCGGACGACTGGCCGACCGTCGTGATCCCAGGTTTCTGGCCACCGTCGGTATGGCGGTATCGGCCACCGGCCTGGCCATGCTGATTTTCCTGACGGAACAATCACCGATGGCCTATATCATCACCGCCCTGGCGGTACTGGGTATCGGTTTCGGCCTTTTTTCCTCGCCTAATTCGGCGGCGATCATGGGCTCGGTTCCCCGGCACCATTACGGCATAGCTTCGGCAACTCTCTCCACCATGCGTCTGGTCGGCCAGATGCTGTCGCTGGGTATCGTCATGCTTCTTTTCTCCCTGATCGTGGGCAATGTCCAGATTTCTGCCGAGGTGCATGTCGAGTTTCTGACCAGTATGAGAATGGCTTTCGCCCTGTTCACCGGGCTGTGCCTGGTAGGCGTAGCCGCCTCCTGGCCACGGCAGAGCCGTCTCCCCCATATCCAGTCAGAATAAACTCTTTTCCGGTATTGACACCACTGCCGCCAGCGTTTATTATCTAATTGATAACGTTTTTCAATTAGGTGGCGGGATGACCAAAAAAAATGAATTCGGAATATTGGAGAGCCTGCGTCAGGCCGGCTACAAGCTGACCCCGCAACGCAGAGCTATCATAACGGAGTTGAGCAGTTCCACGGCGACGCTGACCCCGACCGGGTTGCACCGTCGGCTGAGCGTCGACCGTCCGGACATCGGGCTGGTGACGGTTTACCGCACCCTCGATATCTTAACGGAACTGGGCCTGCTCTGCCGGTTTAATGAAGGAACCGTGCCCGCCTACAAGCTGGCCGGCACAGAGCACCATCATCACCTGGTCTGCCGGGGTTGCGGCCTTGTCACTGATTTTTCCGGATATTGCCCGCATGAAACCGCCACGGTGCTGGAGGAAGAGACCGGTTTCCGCATCACCGAACACCGGCTGGAATTTGCCGGCTATTGCCGGCAGTGTGAGGCCGAAAAGTGAAAAGATGGATTCTGGTCACCCTGTCTCTGATACTGCTGACTCTGATATCACTGCCACTGACCGCCTGCCGTGTCCAACCGAAAAAGGAAGGCATCGTCGTCACCCATGCCATACTCGGCGTCATCGTCGAAGAGCTGGCGGGTGACAGGATAAAGGTAACCACTCTCATGCCGGGTGGGGCTGACCCCCACGACTGGGAACCTTCCGCCCGCGACATCGAAAGATTGAACAACGCCCGTCTCATCGTCTGGAATGGACTGGGGCTGGAAGAAAGCGTTGCCGGGGCAGTGGACAACGCCGTGGCCGGCGGTGCCCTGCTTTTTACCGCCACCGACCACATCGAAATCCGCTACGCCGGTGAAACCGAATTCGGTCATAAAAAAGATGAAGATGACCACAGCCATGAACCGGGAGCGCCCGACCCCCACTTCTGGACCGACCCCCTGGCGATGAAACAGGTGGTCTCCGCCCTGGCCCAGGAACTGTTGACCCAACTGAACATGGACGTAACCGGGCGTTCTGCCGCCCTTATCGCTTCGCTGGATAATCTCCACGCCGACGTCTTGACCATGCTGACTGTAACCCCCGACGATTCCCGTCTGCTGGTCACCGGCCATGATTCCTTGGGTTATTTCGCCCGGCGTTACGGCTTCGACATCATGGGGACCGTGGTTCCCGGTCTGTCCAGTCAGGCTGACATCTCGGCCGCCGACGTCGCCGCCATCATCGCCCAGATAGAAACTCACCAGGTGAAGGCCATCTTCATCGAACCTGGCGTGTCCGCCGGCGTAGCCCGCCAGATATCCGAGGCCACCGGGGCCAAGGTAGTGGAACTTTCTCCGGCCGCCCTGCCCGATGACGGCTCATACTTCACCTTCATCCTTGAATTGGCCGGGAAGATAGCCGACGGGTTACAATAAAACAACAACCGTTTTACCAATTAAGACCCGAACGGAGATTTAAATGGCTTTCGATATCGGACCTCTGACCATACATGTATACGGCATCGTTCTGGCGCTGGCCGCCCTGACCGGTGTCATCATCGCCTACCTGGAAGCCAGACGCCGCGGACTCAACCTGGACCACCTCTTCAACATGGCTCTGATCGTCCTGCCGCTGGGTATTATCGGCGCCCGGGCTTATCACGTCATCGATCAGTGGCATTACTATTCACAGAACCCCGGAGAAATCATCGGCGGGGCCGGGCTGGGGATTTTCGGCGCTCTTATCGGCGGTGCCGCCGGGTTGTTGCTTTATACTACCTGGCGAAAACTGGACCCCTTGCCCTGGCTGGACTCCATCGCTCCCGGGGTTATTCTGGGCCAGTCGATCGGCCGCTGGGGCAATTACTTCAATCAGGAGCTTTACGGCTACCCTACCGACCTGCCGTGGGGCATCTTCATCGACCCGGTCAACCGTCTGCCGGGATTCGAACAATACACCCATTTCCACCCGATGTTTCTCTATGAATCGCTGTGGAACCTCTCGGGATTCGCTTTCTTGATGATTCTGGGCCGCAAGTGGGCGGACAGACTGAAAACCGGGGATATCGTCATCCTGTATCTGATTTATTATGGCATCGGCCGCTTCATCCTGGAGGGTTTCAAGATCAATGTCTGGACCGTCGGCGGCATCCCCACCGCCCGCTGGATTACCGGCATCGCCGTCATCGTCGGCATCGTTCTCTTGTGGTATCGCCACCGCAAACCGGCAGAAAATGACCCGGGACTGGAAAATGGAGCATAAACAGGCCGCGGAAATCCTGCTGAAACTGGCGGAAAAACAGGTCATCTCCCCTGAGGAAAAAGAAGCGGTCATGATCGCTGTCGGCGTCCTGGGGTGGACGTCACTGGCGCAGGGCCGGACGCGTAACCTGCGCAAAAATCCGGGTAAGCCACCGCCTGGGAAATAAGAAAGCCCTCGCTCAACGCGAAGGCTTTCTTTTCAGTTCAGTAGACCCCGTTCAGGGTTCCAGCACTACCACCTGGGTGGACAGTGGCAGATTGCTTTTGGTTACCGTCAGTTTGGGCTGGGGAGTAATATTTTCCGTTCCCATTTCGGACAGGAAGCGTTCCACCGGTTCCAGTTCCCGATTACTGCCCGGCAACTGATAATGCATCGGAATAGCGATAGCCGGCTCAATCTGGCGTACCAGCCGCGCCGCGGCGGCGGCATTCAGGGCGCTCATATCGCCGACCGGTACCATCAGGATGTCCACCTTGCCCAGTTCTTCCAGCTCGCTCTCCTTGAGCGGTGTACCGAGATCGCCCAGGTGGCAGATGGTCAACTCGTCCATCGCAATGACGAAAACGACATTCTTGCCACGGATATCTCCCTTCTCGGCATCATGATAGGTCGCCAGGCCGATGATTATGGCATCACCGATTTCATATTCGCCGGGACGAGAAACCAGCCGGGGGGCTCCGCCCACGGCCTCATGATTATTATGTCCGCCGTGCTGGTGGCTGACGGTTACGATGTGGGCGGTCTGCTTGCCCAGTGACAGCCCGATATCGGGGGAAAAGGGGTCGGTAACGATGGCGGTATTTTTACCCTTGATACGAAAACAGGAGTGGCCCAGATATTTAATTTCCATTCTGGAATTATAGCAACGCCGGGATGTCCGGTCAAAGCTACTAGGCGCTGTCCTCGCAACCACCGCAAGCCGGATTGATGGCCGGGGTAGCCGAAATATCCTCCGGCATGGCCAGCGAATCGGAGGCTGTCAGACTCAACAGTTCACCGCTGCCCCCGTCGATTTCGGCCATCAGCAACCGGTACTGCCCCTCCGGCAACAGACCATAGTTGAGAAATACTGCCTGCTCCGGCCAGCCGGAGAGTTCATTACCGCTCAGGATGTTCCGGTAAAGGCTGGCTCTGACCTGCCACACCCCCTCCAGCGATTGGGCGGTGACGGTGAACTGTCCGGAATAAGCATCGGGAAACCATTGCCCCGCCAGCTCAAGCGCTTCGTCACTGGATACGGTCAACGATGGCGCACCCGCCTCATCGGCATCACCGGTCGGGTCGGTAACCGCGCCGGGTGATGAGGCCTGACAACCCGCCAGAGCCATCGCCAAAATAACAAGTGACAGGAACAACCACGATAGATAACCTGTTTTTCTTACCATACTATCATTATAAACCACTCTGTCCACCTTCGGAACCGCCGGCATGAAGACTGCCGTTTCAACGCGAAACCTTGACAAAATCACCTTAAAAGTGCTAAATTATGCTCATTAGCAAACAAGGCAACGGAGTGCTAATCAGGTATAATTTAAATGCTAACTCAGCGATCCGAAACCATACTATCCAGTATCATCCGCCAGTACGTCACCGAGGCGACGCCGGTATCTTCTTCGGCGGTCATTACCGAGTGCGGTCTGGACGTCTGCTCCGCCACCGTCCGCAACGAGATGGTCAAACTGGAAGAGGAAGGCTACATTCTCAAGCCCCACCATTCGGCCGGCAGTGTCCCATCCGACAAAGGTTATCGCTATTACGTCGAAAGCATCAAGAACGCCCGGTTGCCACTGGCGGAACAGACGCTCATCAATCATCTGTTTCACCAGGTGGAAAAAGAGATGGAAAACTGGCTGTCGCTGGCCGCCGGACTGGTTTCTCAGCGCGCCCATAACGTCGCAGTGGTCACCCAGCCCCGTCAGGTCAGCGCCCGGTTCCACCACCTGGAGCTGGTGACCTTACAAGAAAGTCTGGGGCTGGGAGTGCTGATTATGCGCGGCGCCCGGGTCCGCCAGCAGTTAATCAGTTTCGACAACCCGGTCGGGCAATTTGAGCTGAACACCATTTCCGGCAAGCTGAACGAAGCTTTCGATGGGCTCAGCCGCGCCCGCATCGAGAGCCACAATCTGTTTCTGAGTGAAATCGAACGCAAAGTCCGCGACGCCGTCGTCAAGATGCTCCAGGCCGAAGATGAACAGCGCAACGAGGAGCCTTATCTCGACGGCCTCAATTACCTGCTGGAACAGCCGGAATTCGCCCGGAGCCAGCGGGCCCAGGCACTGATGGAACTGGTGGAAAAGCGCCGTCTGGGCAAAATACTGGCCGAAGAGGAATTCGATGAAGATATCAAGGTCTTCATCGGCCGCGAAAACCGGGAAGAAAGCATCCGCGATTACTCGGTGGTCCTCGGCAGTTACGGCCTCGCCGATGAAGCCCGCGGCACCCTGGGCGTTATCGGGCCGACCCGTATGAACTACGAGAAAACCATCGCCGCGGTGCGCTATCTGTCGCTGGTTATGAGCGCGCTGGTGGCCGAGCTTTACGGCCACGACCCCGGTACCGTCAGCAATGATAGCGGCACCTGATAGCTCCCCTATTTGAATCAGTACAAACAACTGAGAGGTAATCATGACAGGAAAACGTGGAAATCAAGAATCCGGTGAGCGCGAACTTCAGGAAGAGTTCGAACGCCTGAGCCGGTCGCTGGAGCAGGAAAAAGGCCGGGCCGAAGAAAACCTGAACAGCTTCAAACGCGCCCAGGCCGACTTCATCAACTACAAACGCCGCGCCGAAGCCGAAAAAGCGGATTCAGTCGCTTTCGGCAAAAGCCTGGCCTTTCTCTCGATACTGCCGGTACTGGATGATTTTTCCCGGGCCCTGGAAGCCGTACCGCCGGACCTGGCCGACAATTCCTGGGTAAATGGGATATCGCTCATCGAGAAGAAATTCCGCCAGTTACTGGAGAAGGAGGGCGTGACCCCAATGAAGACCGTCGGCCAGGCCTTCGACCCCGCTTACCACGAAGCGGTGCTACGCTGTCCCGGCGAAGAGGGCGTCATCGTCGAGGAACTGCTGACCGGTTATATGTACAAGGACAAAGTATTGCGTCAAGCGCAGGTCAAGGTAGCCTGTGAGGACATCAGCGAATAGTTTAATGACTAAGCGTTTACCCGTTGTATAATTAATGTTTAATGATAAGGAGGTTTCCACACCATGGGTAGAGTAGTCGGTATCGATCTGGGTACCACCAATTCAGAGGTCGCCGTCATTCAGGCCGGCGAACCGGTAGTCATCCCTTCAGCCGAAGGCGGCACCCTTGTGCCGTCGGTGGTCGCCGTCAACAAGAACGGTGAGCGGCTGGTCGGCCGCCAGGCCAAGAACCAGGCCGTGCTGAATCCGGAAAACACCATTTATTCCATCAAGCGTTTCATGGGCCGCAAATGGGGTGAGCCGGCCGGCCGGGAACTGCCGGTAGAGGACGACGCCAAGCGCAAGCCCTACAAAGTCATCAAGGGCGCCAATAACGAGATCAAGGTTACCCTGGGGGGCAAGGACTATTCCCCGCCCGAGATTTCAGCCATGATCCTCCAGAAGCTCAAGGCCGACGCTGAAGCCTTCCTGGGCGACAAGGTGACCGAGGCAGTCATCACTGTCCCGGCTTACTTCAACGACGCCCAGCGCCAGGCGACCAAGGACGCCGGCCAGATTGCCGGTCTCAATGTCCTGCGCATCGTCAACGAACCCACCGCCGCGGCACTGGCCTACGGCCTGGACAAGAAAAAAGAAGAAACTGTGGCCGTCTACGACCTGGGCGGCGGCACCTTCGACATCTCCATCCTGGAGCTGGGTGACGGCACCTTCCAGGTGAAGTCCACCAACGGTGACACTCACCTGGGCGGTGACGATTTCGACCAGAAAATCATCGACTGGCTGGTGGCTGAATACAAGAAAGATCAGGGCATCGACCTGTCCAAGGACAAGACCGCCATGCAACGGCTGAAGGAAGCCGCCGAAAAGGCTAAGATAGAGCTGTCTTCGGTTCAGCAGGCCGAGGTCAACCTGCCCTTCATCACCGCCGATGCCTCAGGCCCCAAGCATCTGAACATCACGCTGACCCGTGCCAAGCTGGAACAGCTGGTCATGGAACTGGTGGAGAAAAGCATCGCTCCCTGCCGCCAGGCGCTGACCGACGCCGGCAAGACCGCCGCTCAGATTGATGAGGTCATCCTGGTCGGCGGCCAGACCCGTATGCCGCTGGTTCGGGCCAAAGTCAAGGAGTTCTTCGGCAAGGAACCCAACATGAGCGTCAACCCCGACGAGGTTGTGGCCATCGGCGCCGCCATCCAGGCCGGCGTCATCAAGGGTGATGTTTCCGATGTTCTCCTGCTGGATGTATCGCCGCTGACCCTGGGTATCGAAACCCTGGGCGGTGTGGCTACCCCCCTCATCCCGCGCAACACCACTATTCCCACCAGTAAAAGCCAGGTGTTCTCCACCGCCGCGGACAACCAGCCCAGCGTGGAAATTCATGTCCTGCAGGGCGAGCGTCCCATGGCCGCCGACAACCGAACTCTGGGTCGCTTCATGCTGGACGGCATCCTGCCGGCACCCCGGGGCTTGCCGCAAATTGAAGTTACCTTTGACATCGACGCCAACGGCATCCTTTCCGTCCGCGCTCAGGACAAGGGTACCGGCAAGGAACAGAAGATAACCATCACTGCCTCCTCCGGCCTGTCCAAGGAAGAAGTGGAAAAGATGCAGAAGGATGCTGAAGCTCACGCCGCCGAAGACATCGCCCGTAAGGAACTGGCCGAAGCCAAGAACCAGGGCGACAACCTGGTTTACCAGGCGGAAAAGATGCTCACCGACAACAAGGACAAACTGCCTGAAGACCTCCAGACCGAGGTTTCCGGCAAGATAGAAGCGGTCAAACAGGCGCTTCAGGGTTCGGATACCCCGGCGCTCAAGTCCGGAATCGATGAGCTGAATCAGGCCTTGCAGAAAATGGGCAACGCCGTTTACAGCCAGCAACAGCAGGCTGGCGAAGAACCCCCAACCGAAGGGACGGAAGGCCAGTCCGCCGACTCCGGCGAACAGCCCAAAGACGACGGTACCGTGGAAGGCGAGTTCCGCGAAGTTTAATTAACCCGGTTTTGAAAAAAGGGGCCTTCGGGCCCCTTTTTTTTTACCGCTGAACCCTCAGGCTTTACTCAGGTGGTATTATATATACAGGAGTACATATCCGGGTACCGGTTGGTAAGTATGAGCAAAGGAGGGCAAGATCATGTTTCGTCGTATTATGGTTCCGCTTGACGGCTCCCCTCTGGCTGAAGTATCCCTGCCCTGCGCCGAAGAAATGGCCGGGCGCATGGGTTCGCAGGTGATTCTGCTCAGTGTTCTGGAACCAGGGGCGGGTCGATACGGCAATCTGTTCCATTGCTACCTGGAAGCCCGGGCTGAAGCCTTGAAAGCCAAAGTTCTCGAAAGCGGCGGGCCGGATATCAGTGTTACGCCGCTTCTGATTGATGAAGTAGAAGAGGAAGACCTGATTGCCGAGGAGCCCCCGGGCAGGGACATCGGGCACCCGGCGGCTGACATCATCGCCGCCGCCGCCCAGCAAGGGGCCAGCCTCATCGTCATGGCCACTCATGGTTATGCCGGCCTCAGACGCCTGGCGCTTTCCAGTGTGGCTGATGCCATCGTCCGCGGCTCCGGACTGCCGGTTCTCCTGGTGCGTCCGCAACCAGACGGCGTCCAGCTTCAAAACCGTATCTGTCGAAACATCGTCGTCCCTCTGGACGGCTCCGCCATGGCTGAAACCGCCGTCCGGGTGGTCGAAGAAATGGCTGAAAAGCTGACCGGACAGGAAATGACGGTCAACCTGCTCCATGTAGCCCCGGAACGCCGGGTCGCCACCACTGACGAACCGTCGCCGGCCTTTCTGGCTACCGTCGAAGACCCCACCTGGTGCAAGGCCGGTGACAAAACAGATGACTACCTGCGGCAGACCGAAGCCTATCTCCGAGCCTGCGGCGCCGAACTGGAAAAGTCCGGAGTCACCGTCAACCATACGGTACGCACCGGTAAGCCCGAAGAAGTAATCACCGCTTTTACCGCCGAAAGCGGCGCCGCCATGGTGGTCATGGCCTGTCACGCCCGCACCGGCATCGGCCGCTACCTCATCGGCTCCACCGCGGATCGTATCCTGCGCACCATCGAAGCTTCCGTCCTGCTCCTGCGTCCGGGAAAACCGGTACCGCCGGGAGTGGAATAATCCTGACATTCTTGGAATTAAAAAGGGGGGACAGGCGAAATAGCCTGCCCCCCCCTTTTGCGCTACCTGAACAGATTAACCCAGAACCGCCGCCAGATCCTTTTCGGGAGTCGTTATCGGCGTCAGGCCGAACTTTTCCACCAGGACGCTGAGTACGTTGGGCGAAATAAACGCCGGCAGGGTCGGCCCCAACCGGATGTCCTTGATACCCAGCGCCAGCAGGGTCAGCAGGATGCAGACCGCCTTCTGCTCATACCATGACAGAATCAGTGACAGCGGCAAGTCGTTGACGCCGCACTCGAAGGCATCCGCCAGCGCCAGCGCGATGCGGATAGCCGAATAGGCATCGTTACACTGACCGATATCCAGCAGTCGCGGCAAACCGCCGACCGTCCCCAGATCCAGGTCATTGAACCGATACTTGCCGCAGGCCAGGGTGAGGATGACGGTGTCCGCCGGGGATTTCTCCACCAGTTCGGTGTAGTAATTGCGGCCGGGACGGGAGCCGTCGCACCCGCCTACCAGCAGGAAATGCTTGACCGCCCCGCTCTTGACCGCGTCGATGACCGCCCCGGCCACGCCCATGACCGCTTCCCGGCCAAAACCGGTGGTCAATTCCCGGCCGCCGTTGATACCGGTAAATTCCTGCCGTTCCTTGTAACCGCCCAGTTCCAGGGCTTTGTCTATCGCCGGAGTATAGTCGATGCCCCCGTCCTTTTCCGCCAGGTGCCGGAGCCCGGGATAGGCTACTACCGCCGAGGTGAAAACCCGGTCGGCATAAGACGGCTTGGGCGACATCAGACAGTTGGTGTTGAACACGACCACGCCCGGAATACCGTCGAACTCCTTCTGCTGGTTCTGCCAGGCGGTGCCGAAGTTGCCCTTCAGGTGCTCGTATTTCCTGAGACCGGGATAACCATGAGCCGGTAGCATCTCGCCATGCGTGTATACAGCCACGCCCCGACCTTCGGTCTGCTCCAGCAGGCGCTTCAAATCGGCCAAATCGTGCCCGCTCATCACGATGAACGGCCCCGGTTCGACAGCGGTTGCTACCTTGGCCGGTGCCGGATGGCCGAAAGTTTCGGTATTGGCCGCGTCCAGCAGTTCCATGCATTTCAGATTGACCTGCCCGAATTCCATCAGGAGGCCCAGCCATTCTTCCACCGAATGCTCGCCGGCCAGCGCCCGCAAACCTTTGTAGAACCAGGCATTAAGCGATTCATCGGTTTTACCCAGGATATAGGCATGCCAGGCATAGGCAGCCATTCCCCGCAGACCGAACAGCAGGGTCGAACGCAACGACACTACATCCTGATCTCCGGCAAACAATCCTGCCGGGTCGAAGACATCGCCACCGCCCAGGCGTCCGGTTTCAGTCTTGACCGTAGCGGTCAGTTCCGCCAGTTTGTCGTCATCAAAATTGACATTGGTCACGGTGGCGAACAGCCCACGCATCATCAGAGCATCGACAGCCGGTTCGACTTTCTTATCTTCGGCCGCCAGCGCCAGGTCTATCAGCGCCGCCGTCAGTTCATCCTGCCGGGCTGAAGCAACCGCGGACTTACCGCAAGCCCCAACCTTGGTGCAGGCCTTGCCCCCTACCGTCTGCTCGCACTGGAAACAAAACATTTCGCTCAAAAGACAACCCCTCTTTATGCTATTCAGCGTCCCCGTTCCCGGAAACGCCGTGATATCAGTATATGACACTATTGTCTGAGGCGAACATGATACAGGTCAAGTTGACTAACCGGACAGGGTAACTATTACCGTTTTCCCGGCGCTACTCCAACCCTGACAGCTCCGCCGCCATGGCTGACCGCAGACGCTCTTCCTCTTCCGCCAGACTTTCCCACTCATCGGTCAGCGCCCGGACACTGTCTTTCAACTCCCGATGACGGTCAATGCGGCCGACTACCGTCTCCGAATCGCCATAAGCTTCCGGGTCGGCGAATTCAGACTCCACCGCAGTCAGAGCCGCTTCGGCTTCAGCCAGTCGGCCCTCTATATTCGACAGCTTCTTCTTCAGCGGGGTCAGCCGCCGATTATATTCGTTGCGCACCGCCCCGGCCGCGGCTCGTTTCCGTTTCTGGTCGGCCGGTGACTGGGAAGTATCTCGACCTCTTTCAGAATCCGGTGCCGTAGCCGTATCCTGTTGCTCCCGATGGTAGAGATACTCATCATACCCGCCTGGAAACACTTCGGCCCGGCCGTCCCGTACCTCTATAATCTTATTGGCGACCTGCCGGATCAACGTCCGGTCATGGGTAATGAAGCACAGCGTCCCCTTATAGTCCTCCATGGCATCGGCCAGGATTTCCCGGGAGGCAATATCCAGGTGGTTGGTCGGTTCGTCAAGAAGCAACAGATTGGCCGGCTGAGTCAGCATCTTGGCCAGGGCCAGCCGCGCCCGCTCACCGCCCGACAGCACCTTTACCGGTTTCAGTACATCGTCACCGGTAAACAGAAACCCGCCCAGTATAGCCCTCAGCCGGACGTCCGCCTCATCCGGCGCCGCCCGGCGCAGTTCCGCCAGCATGGTATTGGCCGGCTCCAGCAGTTCCAGCTGATGCTGAGCGTAATAGGCCGTCCTTACATGATACCCAAGCCGACGCTCACCGGACTGAAAATCCAGGACGCCGGCCAGCATCTTGAGCAGGGTGCTTTTGCCGGCGCCGTTCGGCCCGATGACGGCTACCCGGTCACCGCGCCGCAGGGTCAGATTCAGCTTCTCATAAACCGTCTTGTCGCCATAAGTTTTACCGACGTTTTCCAGACGGATGACCTCCTCGCCGGGACGGGGCGGCTCCGGAAAGGCGAATGTGATTCTCTTGACCAGCCGGGGCACTTCTATCCGCTCCACTTTTTCCAGGGCCTTGATGCGGGACTGTACCTGTCTGGCCTTGGTGGCCTTGGCGCGGAAACGTTCGATGAAGCGGGTTTCCTTTTCTATCCTGGCCGCCTGCCGGGTGGCCGCCGCGGTCATCGATTCCAGCTCGGTCTGACGAGCGCGCACATAATCGTCATGGTTGCCCCGGTACCCCCTGACCTGCCCGTTTTCCAGCGCCGCCACCCGGGTCGCCACCCGGTTCAAAAAAGCCCGGTCATGCGAGGTCAACAGTACCGCACCCTGGTAACGGCTCAGGTAACTCTCGAACCATAACTGAGTTTCCAGGTCCAGGTGATTGGTCGGTTCGTCCAACAACAACAGGTCGGGGTTTTCCAGCAGAATCCGTCCCAGTTCGGCCCGCATCAGCCAGCCGCCGCTGAAACTGCTCAGCGAGCGGTTGAAATCCGCCTCAGCGAAGCCCAGACCGGTCAGGATGACCCTGGCTTCCTGCTCCAGGTCATAACCGCCTGCCGCCTCGAACCGGTGCTGGAGTTCCCCCAGCTCCCTGACCAGCGCCGCCTGGTCCGTATCCGGCTCCGTCAGTTCCGCCTGAAGCACCTTGATGCGGTGTTCCAGCGTCCCAATGGTCCCGGACACCGTCGTCACCCTTTTGAGCAGGGGGATATCGGCGCCGCTGTCCACTTCCTGCCGCAGGTAACCGACAGTAATCCCCTTTGGCCGGGTGATGACGCCGCCGTCAGCCGGTAGATTTCCGGAAATAATTTCGAACAGGGTAGTCTTGCCGGTGCCGTTGGCCCCCAGCAAAGCGGTGCGGTCGCGTGCCCCGATATGAAAAGCAACACCGCTGAACAGAGTGCGGGCGCCGAATGATTTGGAGATGTCGGTCAGACTGAGCATGGTTGGTGAGGCCTATTATAGCTTCTAAAGATGCCGGGTGTGAACCGAGTGACAGCTGTCAGTCATCCCGCACCAGTCGAACCAGATTATCTACCTGGATGACATCGCCTGGTGTAAACGATAAAGGACAATTTCATTGAATTTCATCACCGGCGTCACCCCCCGGTATCCTCCATCACTGTCCGAATCTTCTCCGTCAACGTAGCCAGATCAAAGGGTTTGGTCACCCACGGCAGATGGTGCTGTTCCAGGTAGTCCCTGACCGTCTGATCGGAAACATCACCGGTGACGAATATCACCCGGCGGTTCAGTTGCGGCCAGTGAGCGATGATTTCCGAATAAAGCTCCAGGCCCGACCGCCCCGGCATGCGGATATCCAGCAATACCAGGTCGTATTCCTTCTCCGACAACAACTGCATCGCCGCCTGGTGGTCGCCGGTGACCTCGGTCCGGTGCCCCACCGAATCAAGCCTGGCCTTGATATAAGCCCTGACGGCCGGCTCATCGTCAACCGCCAGTATCCGGTAACCATTCGGAATAGCTACGGGCGCTGACGCTTGGCTGTCTTCATTGTCTTCGGCCTGACCCGTTGCCGTGATAATGGGCAAATCGATGATGAACCGGGCGCCGACGCCCGGAAGGCCGTTCTCGTCGATGGTTCCGCCATGCTCGGCCACGATGCCCCGGGACAGACTGAGACCCAGACCGGTACCTTCCCCCGGTTCCTTGGTAGTAAAGAAAGGCTGGAACAACCGGCTCCTGGCATCGGTCGGAATACCGCCGCCGTCATCTTCTATCGTTACTCTGACCCGCTCATCGACCCGTTCCGTCCCGACCGTCAAGCGCCCCCGGCCGTGTACCTTTTTCATAGCGTATTCCGCATTGACGATTATATTCAAAAATACCTGTTGCAACTGGCCTGCATCCGCCGTCATCCACGGCAAGTCAGGGTCATATTCCCTGACCACC
The DNA here is from genome assembly GCA_000143165.1 of Dehalogenimonas lykanthroporepellens BL-DC-9. NCBI lineage: Bacteria > Bacillati > Chloroflexota > Dehalococcoidia > Dehalococcoidales > Dehalococcoidaceae > Dehalogenimonas > Dehalogenimonas lykanthroporepellens. The sequence goes on along the minus strand of CP002084.1, from coordinate 48,677 downwards.
TCAATATTGCTCGTCCTGAGGACATAGGCCCTCATTTCCAGCGTGTTGTCCAGCAACTCGGCAATGCTGGCTGAGCTTTGCACCAGCTCGTGCTGACGGGCAAAGGTCAACATCCGCTTGACAATTTCTTTCACCCGCTGGCTACCGGCATTGATGATCGTCAGTTCCTCCTTCATATCATCCGGTAGGTCCTTCCGCTCCAGCAACAACTCGGAGAAGCCGATGACGCCGGTCAGAGGGTTATTTATCTCATGAGCTATACCAGCCGCCATTTCGCCTACCGCCGCCAGCCGGCTGGACATCTCCGCCTTGTCACGGAGTACATGGTTTTCCAGTTCGACCTGTTTACGCTTTGTAACGTCAATGAAGTAGCCAATCAGCGCATCTCCATTTTCAAGTTCAACGCGGTCAACCGAAGTTTGAAATGGAAATTGCGAGCCGTCTTTCCGTATTCCTTGAAATTCATGATCAGTATCTGCTTTTACACCTTGTTCCTGTCGTGTAACAAACTCGACAGCCTCTACCCTTGATTGAGGGGCTATCTGGTTCAAGAATGAAGTGCCCACCAGCTCTTCAAGATTTTCATAGCCGAACATTTTGAGATATCTGGTATTGGCATATATTGTATTCCCCTGTTGGGACAGCGCGATACCAATTGGTGCCATCTCAATGAGGTTGTTAAGACGTTGTCTGCTTTCATCTAATCTTAACTCGGCTTCTGTTCGCTCTCTGTTCAATTGAAGACGCAACTGAATCAATTTCTGGTGTTCGACTTCATATGAATTACCTACCAGATCGACCTTCAATTCTTTGCCCGTGAAAGTCTCCAAAGACAAGTCTTCGATAAACATATAATCTGTTTGTGCTAATTCATCCAATTTGTTTCTATCGGAAAACACTTTCTTCAGAAAGCCAAGTTCCCATATCGGCTTATTGATAATCTCCTGACGGGGATAACCAAACTTGTCAGTCAATACAGGATTAACGTCAATTATATTGCCGGTTTCAGTATCGATCACTAAGATGCCGTCCGGGGCGGTTTCGAATAGACGTCGATAGTGGAATTCCTTGGCCGGCAGATCTTCCGGAGGCAATTGAGGGTTTTGTTCATCGTTACTGGGCGCGTTATCCATGGCCTCTCCTTTCGAACAACCCCAAACGGGAACCTGTTTGCCGGCGCCACGGGGAACGTAAATAGATGTAAATTAATTTTACCTAATCAAACTATGAACTGCTAAATTGGTTATGTCAATCTTTAAAAATACACTGTCCCATTAAGAGAGAGTGATGCAATTGGAAGAATGCCGGCTGAAAACGAAGGGGTTGATCCATGGGTTCCAACAGTGTCTTATATTGTAGGACAGAGGCAGATGTATTAACGGCTACCGGATAAAAAAGAATATCCGGTAGCCGTTAAATATTTCAGGAGATAATTCTCTTTCTCTGTGGCCAATTCGGTCTGGCTTGGCAACAATAGTTTAGCTTTTCGGTCGGTTACCCCTGTGGCTGTCCAAGCCTGATTTCAATCATATCATCATAGCCCCAGACTCCTATCACAATGGAAAACTCATAATCATACATATTGCCGCTCAGCGTTGTCTGCTTCCCATTTAGAGAATCTACTGTTTCTTCTTCATAGCCTTCGGCGCCCTCAAACAAATCCCGGTAGAATTCAAGAGCTTCATCCCGGTTCCCGGAGTGGGAAAAATAAACGTCACTGAACTGCTCCCCGCTTGGCTGGTTGGAGTTTACATTAAAGGTTTCGGCCCATATTGTATTCAATTCATATAGCGGGAATCTGTCTTCTGGGAAGTCTTCCAGTAGCGGATTGCTGACCATGGGATGATTGCGGGGCAGGGTTACCGAGATATATACAGTGGCCGGGGAAATGCTGTCATCCACACGGACGGTTACTTCATAGCCGTCGATAACCCCGATGGCATCATAGTAACTGCTTTCTTCCTTTTGGGCCAGGAGAGAGTTGTAATATTCTGCGATGTCCTCTTTAGCCGCTTCTGTCTTATAGAGTACATAGTAAATATTCCGGTAGATGTTATAGCCGTTATTGTAAGCCGGGTACTGTACATCCAGGGTACAGCTTTCTATTGCGGCACTCTCATACAGCGGCCAGATATCTTCCGGGTAGCCTGTCAGTAAGTAGCCGTAATAATTGCTGTAAGGTCCCTGCGTTGTGGGTGCCGGAGTCGTGCTTGGTGCCGGTTGGGAGGTAGTTGGCGAAGGAGTAGTGGGGTCAGTATTTTCTTCAGCGGAAGGCCCGCATCCTGCCGTACCGGCTACCAGTATTAAAGCCGCAAAGATGAATAGAAAACGGAAACTCGTAGGCATTTTTGGCATAGCAGATCCCTCGTTACTTTTTGTGCGCCCCATAACCGGTTGCGCTTATTTTAAACAGGCATTATAGCAGAAGCTGTTCATAGTTAGAAGTTGTTTGGTGGAAATGATTGTGTCTTTGCACTCTTCTTTGCCCTGAAACCTGTTATAGATTGAGCTGAAACAATATGTGGTAAAGATATGAATGGAAATTACGCTGATTATTAAAAAAAAGCTGGAAATGGTGGGCTTTGGGGGACAGTGCCCGAACTTTTATTCGAGAAGAAGGGGCTGATCCCTATACTCCAACAATTCCTGCTATCATATCACACTTGAAAATGCTGTTAATCCACAACATTTTGCGGAGGGATACGGAACCTTTACTTAAAATCCATCTTGTCGTAAGGCACTTCTTTCCATACCTCATTTTAGGCAGAAACTGGCTATCTGAGCTTTTTTCTTTGCCTATTGCTTATGGCATCCTCGCCAATATCTTGTCTGCTATCGCAAATAAATAGGTTTGTGCTTCAGGAATTCGGATCCGTTGTCTGTCTGAAGCCTGGTTATCTTAAAAGGCGCCACCCAGTTCAGCTTGCCCAGGAAGTCTTTGGCCGAAGCTGATGAACCGGTCTTGTAGATATAGGCGAAGGCAAACCGGGTAGGCAGGTCAATGGCGGTAATGAGATACCGCTTAAGCCCGTCGACAAAGATATCTACGGTATCTATCTCGACCAGTTCTCCCGGCAAACGCGGCTGGAAGCCCTTCCTCCGAGTCTTCCTTATAGCTTTACGCGGTGCTTTTTCGTGCAGGCGGCCGGTTCTGCCATTGATAGTGAGCTTTACCCCTTTAGGCAGCCGTCCTTGCTTTTTCAGGTCACTAATGATTCGGCCGACGGTTGATTCCGAGGGTGGTTTAATACCTTTAGCTTCACAGGCAGCTTTGAGTACCGGTGTTATGGTCACCTTATCTACGCCGGGGTGTCTGGTGCGGTAATCAATGATGAACTCCGCGATAAAGGAGTCATGCCGGCGCTTTCGCCGGCTCCTGGGTGCCTTATCCCCTGGAGCCAGGCTGGAGAGCCGACCGCCTGAGTTATTGAGCTTCTGCTTCCTGCGGTAAACGGTGGATCGGCTCTTGCCGAAGGCTTTCCTGGCAGCTTCTGCGCCATACTCATCAAAGAACTCGATGATTCTTATCCTTTGCTCAATTTCCCTGGACTTGGGGTGAGAGAGGATATCGTTGATCTTTTGCATCCAACGACTATAGCCTCTGCGGTAATAGCTTTCCACATATATCTGTTTCACTAAAAGGACTCCCGGGTTTCACCTCCCCGGGAGTCCCATATGTTTCTGAACTTTTGCAACTTTTGCACAATTGGCTGAGCGATACGAAAGGTAAACCCCCTCCTGTATCCCGCAAGTTCATTTTAAAAACTCGACGTCCGCTGGATTAACTAATCAGACCATCCGCAAACTGTCTACCAAAAACCCGCTGTTTACGTTCAAAACCATTGACAGGTCATCAAACTCTGATAGTCTGAAATTATGGGGATACAATTCATCAACATCACCGAGGCTCTATCTGAGCCTGCGCGCTACCGCAAGAAAACCATCACTATCCCGATCTTCGTCTGCCCCGTCTGCGGCGCAGAGTGCAAGTACAACAGCGGTTTGCGTGGCCACGTAGCGTTTGCACACCCCGAAATTGGAGTTATCGAGGAGCGTAAAAATGGTAAATCAAAACATCGACGTTGACTGCCCAAGTTGTAAAAGCAAACTTTCGGTAAAAGTTCCCGATACCAATACCGCTTCTTCGGATCAAATGTTGGGCGACGACATAGCTGAGCGGTTGGCTAAAATTGAGTCCAAAACACAGGCTCTTCCCGAAGATTTCTGCACCAAGTTCCCGGAACTTTGCCAGAACATGAACGGTATAAAAGCCGACGTTGCCGATATAAAGGCTCGCCAGACTGAGCAGGCCGAAGCTGCTGAACACTCACACTACGCGCCGACTGAGGAGTTATTTGACCATTGGTTGAATTGCCCAGGCTGCAAAACCAAGGCCGACGACTTGGCTAAACGATTGGCCGAACGATCTAAAGCGAAGGAACCGGTTGTCGTACCCGAAAAACCATCTGACAATATTGAAACTGCTATCGTGCCAGCCACGGAAGCGGAGTCAAACATTGAATCAATCCCGGAGCCAGCCGAAGATGAATCCGTCTGGAACAGAGTGATGGGTTAATGGCGAAAAGGGAAATATACTGCCCATATTGTGGCAAGGGCCCGTATGCCAACAAGGGCAGCCTGCGGTCTCACTTTCGCCGTTGCCAGCGGATGCCGGTAGACGGAACACCGGAAATTACGACTGATTCAGAAACCGCCGAAGAATACCCGCAGTCAATAGAGCCTCTGCAATTTGACCAAGGTTCGCAAACACCTCCGCCTGACGAAACTGAAACCATCGACCCGCCGTCCGGTGTTAATCCGGACGGGTTTGAGCGCCAGATACAGGCGTTGGTTGATGCCAGAGTCCGGTCAATGATGTCACAGGCCGAGGAGCGGCTGTCGACGATGATGAGTCAATCTATCGGCATGATCGAGCAAACCTGTGAGAAACTCCCAGGACTCGTGGAAAAACAGGTGCAGACGATGCTCGGAGGGCAGGATCAGGTCGTTATAGATCAAGACAGCAATGCGCCGGCAACATCAAGGCCTCCGGCAACTGGCCACTCAGTTTGACTTCCTTTACGAACACGGCAATTTCGACCAGAAGCGGCTGCTATGCGAAACGGTTTTGAAAAAGCTTCATGTTGAGGGCGGTAGGATAACAAAAACCGAATACAACGCGCCTTTTGCCATAATAGCCCGAGCTAACGCTGGTTCGGTAAGTGTCTGCGATGGTGGGCAGTACAGGACTCGAACCTGTGACACCCTGCGTGTAAAGCAGGTGCTCTAACCAACTGAGCTAACCGCCCGAAGGCTTATATTCTAGACTAAAACGCCGCCACCTGTAAAAAACCTGGACTCCAGCTCGATTTGTGCCATCAGCCTGTTGACAATACCAACTTCTTGTACTACCATTATTATCACTATTATTCAGAACTTAAGTACGTTATATCTTTTCTATCCCGAACGTTTCAGGTACCGCCACTTGAACAGAAACCTTTTTTCGAATTGTTTGTAATTGTTTCAACGCCCGAAACCGGGCGATTTTTCCCATTTTTACGTTCGTTCCGGGGGATTCGTTTCCTTCGTTTTTTTCCCAAAAACGATTCAACGGGTGTTGCGCAGTCGCTCCGGGGAGTATGGTTTTCTAATACCGTCCGGGACTGAGCGAAGCTGACAGCCTGGCGTCAGCGGCGTATAATGAGCTTATCACCATCATCAGGGGGCACTTTGGAAAAACCCGGAGAATTCCAGACGCTGGTAGATATCATAAACCGCCTGCGCTCGCCGGAAGGCTGTCCGTGGGACCGGGCGCAGACTCACCTTTCCCTGCGCGACGCCCTGCTGGAAGAATGTTATGAAGTGCTGGAAGCGCTGGACGCCGGTGATACCGCTGAACTCCGGGTGGAACTGGGTGACCTGCTGATGCAGGTGGTGTTCCACGCCCGCATCGCCGCGGAGGCCGGAGATTTTACCATAGAGGACGTTATCTCCGGTATCGTCACCAAACTGGTACGGCGGCATCCCCATGTCTTCGGCGACCGGGAAGCGGCTGACTCGGAGACGGTTCTGCGCCACTGGGAAGACATCAAAAAAGAAGAACGGCCAACAGGCGTTTCCATGCTGGACGGTGCGCCGAAAGCCATGCCGGCCCTCGCTTACTCTCAGGAAATCCAGGGACGGGTCGCCCGGGTGGGCTTCGACTGGGAAACCGATGACGGCGTTCTGGACAAGCTGAATGAAGAAATCAGGGAGATGACTTCAGCGGCGACACCAGAGGAAGAAGAAGCCGAATTCGGTGATATCCTCTTCACCCTGGTTAACTACGCCCGCCGCCGGGGTATCGACGCCGAAGCCGCGTTGAGAAAAGCGTCGGGCAAGTTTTACCGGCGTTTCCGCACCATGGAACAGCACTGCGACCGGCAGGGATTGTGCTTCAAGGACCTGTCGTTCGACCAGCAGAACCACCTCTGGGAACAGGCCAAAACGGCAAATTACCCCTGATTATGGTAGTATGTGGGAACGGAGAAACTGTTGGAAATGGTCGGGGCGAGAAGATTCGAACTTCCGACCTCAGCGTCCCGAACGCTGCGCGCTAACCAGGCTGCGCTACGCCCCGCCAGACGGTTATTATATGCTTTACGCCTCAATCAAGGCAAATAGGACGACAGTATGAAGTACATGGTGTTGATTATTGACGGCGCCTCCGGCTGGCCGTCTGTTGAACTCGACGGCAGAACCTCTCTGGAAAGCGCCGTCACCCCCAGTCTGGACCAGATGGCCCGTCGCGCCACCGTCGGCATGGCCGGCACCGTGCCCGAGGGCATGGAACCCTCCAGCGCCTGCGCCTGCATGTCGGTGCTGGGCTACAATCCCCGCGTCTTTTATAAGGGGCGGGCGGCTATAGAAGCCCGGAGCCTCGATATCGACGTTTCAGCCGATGAACAGGTCTTTCGCGCCAACCTGGTGACCCTCGACGACGGCCGGATGCAGAGCTACGCCGCCGGGCATGTCACCTCGGAGGAAGCTTCAGCCATCGTCGAATCTCTCAACGCCGAACTGGGCGGTGATGACCGGTGTTTCTTCCCCGGCGTCGGCTATCGCCAGATACTCAAGCTTAAAAACCAGCCGGCCACGCTGGAGGCTGTCTGTACCCCGCCTCATGATATCCCCGGTCAGTCGGTGGCTGACTACCTGCCCCGCGGTGGCGGCAGTGACCTTCTGCGGGAAATCATGACCGCTTCGGAGAAGGTGTTGCGGGACCACCCGGTCAACGCCGCCCGGGTTGAACGCGGCCAGCTTCCGGCCACCGGTGTCTGGCTGTTCTGGGGTTGCGGCCCCCTGCCGGAGATGCCTTCATTCGAGGAACGTTACGGCCTCAAGACAGCCATAACTTCCGGGGTCGACCTTCTTCGCGGCCTGGGCCGGATGCAAGGCATGGACGTACTGGACATCCCCGGCGTAACCGACAATATCGACAATGATTACCATGGACAGATGGCCGGTGCGCTGGCGGCGCTGGATGACTATGACCTGGTGGTGGTTCATGTCGAAGCCCCTGATGAAGCCGCCCATTCGGGTGACGCCGGGGCCAAGGTCAAGGCCATTGAGGACATAGACCGGGAGATGATCTCCCAGATTCGTGATTACAAAAAGGATAAACTCCGGGTGCTCATCATGCCCGACCATCCCACGCCGCTGGAGACCCGCACTCATGCCTCCGAACCGGTGCCTTACCTGATCTGGGGCTCCGGCGTCCGCACCTCGGGGGCCCGGCGCTTCACCGAGGCCGAAGCCCGCGGCACCGGCGTGGTCGTCAACGAAGGCCATTACCTGATGAGCCTGGTGGTCAGGGGCTGAAGAAAACACCATCCGAACGGAGATTGGAGCTGGAAACGCGATGACTCCAAGAGAAGACGAAACCTACCGCTCGACCCGCTACGGTGGCCACCCGCCGGCCTGCACCTGCGTCGCCTGCTGTGAAGCCCGGCGGGAGGGCAAACCCCGCTACCGGGAGAACAAAGTTTCCGGCGGCGGTCTGCCGATATGGTTCTGGGTTGTCATCGGCGTTGTCGTGGTCGCCGTCATCGCCGGCATCGTCATGGCCTGAGCGGCCGCCTGTTATTTGAAAATGCGTACCACCATTCTAAAGACCAAACGACGTCGGCTGGCCCTGCCTCTGGGACTGGCTTTACTGCTCCTGTCTGCCTGCGCCCCGGGTCTGCCGACCACCGGCGACAACCTGCCGCCACCCCGAACCCTGGGCGCTCCGGCCGCCGGGCTCAATTCCATCGCCGGGGCGGTCGTCTATGAAGGCGTTCAGCCGCCTTATGTGCTGAACCCCGGCGGCCCGGCTGTCCAGCTGGTGGATAACCCTTCAGCCACCGACCCGACCTGGGCCGAACTGCTGGCGTTCATCGGGGCGGACACCACCGACCGCAACGCCTACCTGGAAGGCCTCTACATGTGCGGCGGCTTCGCTCAGGACCTGCATAACTCAGCCGAAGCCGCCGGTCTCCGGGCCGGCTGGGTGGGCATAGACTTTTTCGACCGGGACATCGGTCATGCCGCCACCTCGTTTCAGACCACCGACCTGGGACTGGTAATCATCGATGTTACCTCCTCCTATGGCACCGGCGGGCGAGGTCTGAGTTCAACCGCCGCCGACAGTTACGATAAGGTGGCCTACATCGCCATCGGCCAGGAATACGGTGTCATCTCGCTTGAGGTCGCCGTGTCCCCATTCTATAATGACTACCTGGCGTATCTGAATGACATGGCGACTTTCGAAAGCCTGATGGCCGAATACGAGCAGGACGTCCGGGAATATAACCGCGCCACTGCCAACGGCAGTTACGGTTACGGCTATATGAAAAGCTGGTACAACAGACTGGAAGAAACCCGGCTGGAGCTGGAAAGCATGGCGGACGGATTGGGCGGCTACTACTGGGAAAGCCTGGGTGACGTCAGCGCGGTGACCATCTACTGGTAAGCAACTATCCGGACAATTCAACCAATCGCGAGGCATAATGAACATCATCGTACAGAAATACGGCGGCACCTCGGTCGGCAGTGCGGAACGCATCCGCGCCGTGGCCGGGCGCATCATCGCCACCAAGGAACGCGGTCACCAGGTGGTGGCGGTCGTTTCAGCCATGGGGGACTCCACCGACGACCTCATCGAAATGGCCCGGTCGCTGACCGATAAACCCGACCCCCGGGAACTGGACGTGCTGATGTCCACCGGTGAAATCGTTTCGTCCACCCTGCTGGCCATGACCCTCAAGCACATGGGGCACGACGCCATCAGCCTGTCCGGGGCCCAGGCCGGTATCCGCACCGACGGCTCCTTTTCCCAGGCGCGTATCACCGACATCGACCCGGGACGTCTCCACCGGGAACTGCACCAGGGACGCATCGTCATCGTCGCCGGCTTCCAGGGTATCAACGACAGTATGGAAGTCACCACGTTGGGCCGCGGCGGCTCCGACACCTCGGCGGTCGCCCTGGCGGCTATCCTCGGCGCCGAGGTCTGCGAACGTTTCACCGACGTCGACGGCGTCTACACCGCCGACCCCCGGGTCGTTCCCGAAGCGCGTCGGCTCAAGGAAATCTGCTACGAAGAAATGCTGGAACTGGCCTCCTACGGTGCCAAGATCATGCACCCCCGAGCCGTAGAACTGGGCCAGATTTACAAAATACCCATACTGGTGGCCTCGAGCTTCAACGACAATCCCGGCACCCTGATACACGGAGGAAAGATGGAAATCAGAAACAAAATCAGCGGCATCGCCCATGACTGGGATGTCGCCAAGGTAACCCTGATTAGTGTTCCCGATAAGCCGGGCATCGCCGCCTCGGTCTTCGAACCGCTGGCGCGGGCCGGTATCAGCGTCGACACCATCGTGCAAAATGCCTCGGTTCAGAAAATCACCGACCTCACCTTCACCGTGGCCGAATCCTGCCTGAGCCGCGCGATGGATGTCATCAAGCCGATTGCCAAGGAACTGGGTGCCTCCAAAGTCGTAGCCGACCCCAATATCGGCAAGGTCAGCATCGTCGGCACCGGCATTCAGTCAGCGCCCGGCTATGCCGCCAAGATGTTCCGCACCCTGTACGATGCCGGCATCAATATCGACCTTATCTCCACCTCCGAGATTCGCATCACCGTGCTTATCGAAAAAGGCCGGGTCACCGAGGCGGTCAAGGCCCTGCATGAGGCCTTCGCCCTGGAAATCGAAGACTGAATATTCGGCTGGACAGGAAAAACCCGGACAAGCAAAAAGCCTGCGGCAGACCGCGGGCTTTTTCAACCGTAACAGAAGCTCTATGAGGCGGAGACTACTTCCTTGACCTCTGGAACTTCGCGCTTGAGGATGCGCTCTATGCCGTTTTTAAGGGTCATCTGCGACATGGGACAGCCGGCACAACTGCCGGTGAGTTTGACAGTGACGATACCGTCCTCGCTGACGCTGACCAGTTCGACGTCACCGCCGTCGGCCTGAAGATTGGGACGGACTTGCTCCAGTACTTCCTTGACCTTTTCCTGCATGTGGAACTCCTTCTGATTATAGCGCTACGAAGCGCATGATATTCTCAAAGTACCACACATATTGCGGGGTGTCAATCAAGCCGGGCAAACGTGAAAGCATTGGTTGAAATCACCATTGATGCTATAATAACCTTCATTAATAATGAACAGACCAACCCTTGAAACACCCCGGCTGAGGCTCCGGCCTTTCCATTCCGGCGACATTGACGATGTTACCCGCCTGGCCAACGACGAGGAGTTGTCCCGTTATATTCCGGCCATACCCCATCCCTACCCCCGGCAGGCCGCCGCCGAATGGCTGGCCACCCACCAGGAAAAGTTCAACTTCGGCCAGGAGTTGGTGCTGGCCGTCACCGAAAAAACCGACGGAACACTGGTGGGGGCCGTCGGGTTGATACTGACACCGGAACACCGCCGGGCCGAGCTGGGCTACTGGATCGGTCGCCGCTTCTGGGGGCGGGGTTACGCCACTGAGGCCGGTAAGGCCATGCTGGAATACGGCTTCGAGGTTATTGGGCTGGAAACTATCTTCGCCAACCACCTGGCGCCCAACACCGCATCCGGCCGGGTGATGCTGAAACTGGGCATGAAATACCATGGAACCCGGCCCCGGTATTACCTGCATCGCGGTCAATTCTACGACGCCGCCATGTACGGTATCGTCCGGGATGAGTTTCGGCGGTGATCGCTACTTTTTATTCGCTGGTCATCGACCGGGCCCTGCGGGAATTGCGCCGGACTCTGCCGGAATTCGCCGGGTTGAAACCGGGCGACCGGGTGCTGGATGTCTGTTGCGGTACCGGCGACCAGGCGATACGCCTGGCCGAACAGGGAATAGAGGTCCACGGCATCGACCTGAATGGAAGCATGCTGGCTACGGCCGAATCCCACAAGCGGCGCGCCGGGCTCGATAATGTCAGTTTCGGGCAGGCCGACGCCTCGGCCCTGCTGTTTCCCAATCGGTCCTTCGATTACGCCACCACCTCACTGGCGCTCCACGAGAAACCACGCGAAGTCCAGCTCCAGGTGCTGGAAGAGATGCGCCGGGTGGTCAAGAAGGGGGGAGGGCTTATCCTGGCCGACTTCGCGGTACCACCCCTGTGGTACATCCGGCTGGTGGAAGGACTGGTCGGCGGCGAACATTACGCCTGTTTCAAGGCTTACACGGCCGCCGGCGGCTGAACAGTCTGGTCAGCACTCAGGGGATGGATGTGACCAAAAGCACAGCCGTAATGGGCGGTGCCGTGGTAATAATTTATATAAGAAATTGAAGGATAAAATTACGGAGGTTCGTCTCACTTGGCGGAGAAAGTTACTGTTGATCAGGATTTATGTACCGGTTGCGGAGTCTGCGTGGCCATGTGCCCCAGGCAGATACTGGAGTTGGACCCGGCAACCGATTTATGCCGGGTAACCGACCCAAACCTTTGCGACCAGCTCGGCGGCTGTGAATTCCAGTGCCCCAGCGGTGCCATCAACGTTGACCCGTCAGTCTGACGGTCGGTTCTGTCTAAGCCATACGTGCTTACCATCGGTCAGCATTTCGATGGTGCCGTTGAGGTCGGTTCGATAGACGCCGCCGTCAATGACCGTAGTTCCCAGCGCGGTGAGGACACCGGCTGTCGGGTGGCCGTAGCTGTTGCGCCCTACCTGTATCACCGCCATTTCCGGCCGAGTCACTGACAGGAGCGGCGTCCCGGTAGAACTACTCGAACCGTGATGGGCGACCTTCAGCACGGTAACGTCGGGCAGAAGCCTGCGGTAAATAAGTTCGTTTTCCCCCGATAACGGCAAGTCGCCGGTAAAGAGAAATGTAATGTCCCCGTAATTCAGGCTCAATACCACCGACATGTCATTGGCTTCGCCGTCACCGGCGCCTAACGGGTTGGCTACATTCAATTGCAGATTGCCGGCCAGTTTTATCGCCTGCCCGGCAACGACCGGTGTATAGGGGACCTGTTTTTCATGGAGCAGTTCCCGCCATTCACCGTAAAGCTGGGTGGAGGCATCCGCACCGGGATACACCACCTGCCCGACCTGATAACGTCCCAGCGCCTCGACCAGTCCGGTCAGGTGGTCGGCGTCGCCGTGGGTCAGCACCACCAGCTCGATAGTCCGATTCCAGAAGGGCATCTGCCGGCCCAGTTCCTGCGCCAGGCGTTGCGGCGACGGCCCGCCGTCTATCAGAATGTCCTGCCCGTACGGCGTGCGTATGTAGACGGCGTCACCCTGGCCCACATCCAGAAACACTACCTTCAACCGGTCGCCCGCCGGAGCGAACAGCCCGGCGGAGATGACGGCAACTATAAGAAGCAGAGAAATCACCGCCGGCTTCCAACGGAACCCGGTTCGGGTTACCGGAGGCTCCAGCTCGGCCTGACGGCGATACCACCGGTTCAACCTCCAGGCGCCTAAGCCCAGCAGACCATAGAAGAGCCAGATGAATCCGGCGTCAAAAACGCCGAATTCCGGTAGCGGCCACCGCGCGAACCAGTCCACTACGCCGACCAGGTAAGTCAGCCCGGCCCAGGTCAGTGCCGCCGTCGGTACAGCCAGGACCGGGCTGGCCAGAGCCAGGGCTCCTGTCGTTAAAGCGCCGAAGATAATCAGCGGCACCACCGGCATGGCCGCCAGCGTCGCGATGCCGCCGGCTGTAGCCAGCGCACCGAAATAATAAGCAATCAGCGGCGCCACCCCGACTACCGCCGCGGTAGTCACCGCCAGGCCGGCTCCAATGTAATATGCCGGCTGATAAAACCGGCTCTGACTTCCAGGGAACCGGCCCACCAATCGGCGTGTCAGGTGTTCCATCCCCGGGAGCAGAAAGATCAGACCGGCCATGGCACCGAAACTCATCTGAAAAGAGGCTGACCAGAGTATCTGCGGATTGGCTGAGGCCATGACCGCCGCCGCCAGACACAACGCCGGCAAAGCCGCTTTCTGGCGGCCGAACAGTTCTGCCGTCAGAAACACCGAAGACATGACCGCACCCCTAACCACTGGCGGCGCCAGTCCGGAAAGGATGACGAAAAACCAGATACCGGCCAGCGCCAGCCAGACATACCAGTAACCGCGCCGACCAAGGAGCCCTCTGACCACCAACAGTATCGCCCCGGCCACGATACCCAGGTGCAGTCCGGAAATCGCCAGCAGGTGAGCCGTGCCCGAATCGGCAAACTTCTGCCTCACATCGTCGGGTATGCCGGAGCGCAGTCCCAGCGTCAGTCCCTGAGCCAGCGATGCCTGGGGTTCCGGCAGTACCTGGGCCAGGCCTTCGGCCAGGGACAGGCGAGACCGGTCGATGGCCGACAGTATCGGGATACCATGTCCCGGTTCGACCGCCAGCACTTCGGGATAGAAGACCGTGGCGAATACATCGTCCCGGGCCAGATAAGCCTTCCAGTCGAAGGTCTCGAAGACCGCCGGCTCGGTCAGCCGACCGGTCAGGGTAAGCCGTTGACCATATTCATATTCGGGGAAAGGAGGTACATAAACTAGCACCGCCCCGGCCACCGACAGAGCGACATCGTTTGTTCCCAAAACGACATCGGTCAGCCTCAGCGCCTGAGCTTTTTCCTTTTCTTCCGGCATCCGGCTGACTGTGCCGGATATGGTATGGCTTTCATCCAGGTAGGCGACTACATGGTCTTCGTCCAGTACCGGCAGACTGCTTTGATAATAAAAAGAAGCGCCGAAAGCGATAACCACTGCCAGCGCGCCGAGTATCCCGGCCCGGCGCGTCCGCGCACCGACGAGGGCAAAGCCAGCCGGGACGATTAACGCCACCAGCCACCATCCGGAAGGGGCCAGCACCGAGCCCAGCCACAATCCGGCTACCCAGGCGAGGGACAGGACGACCAGCGCCATTTCAGGCCGACACCGTAATCAAATCTTTGAGAGCGTCGTAAGTTGCCTGGGCGAAACCGGGAACCTTCATGAGTTCCAGGGTATTGACAAACGGGCCGCTGGTTTCCCGGTATTGGATAATGGCGCCGGCTTTGGCTTCTCCCACTCCCGGCAGGGCCATCAACAGCCAGTCCGGTGCCGTATTAAGGTCCACCCGCTGTGACGGCGACGGGTCATGGCCAACCACCAGTTTGATAACCGGCTCGCCTTCGAGCCCTCCGGCCGCCCGTAACAGGTCTTCGATGGTGTCGCCGGATTTCAACGGATATATCCCGGGCAGAGTAACGTCACCTTCGATTATGACGGATGCGGTTATCGGATCATCGGGAACCGGCGAATACACTTCGATGTACCCCGAATCGCCGCAGCCTGCCAGCATAAGCGTCGTCAGAAAGGCGCCAGCCGACAGACAGACTTTCACCAGTCGCTGGGAAATAAGCATGGGTATTGCCTCCCTAAATAGTCGCTAAAGGCTAAAACAAAGCCGGATGTCAGTCAAGAAATCTCCAGCTTTGACGTGAGGAACCGCGGTTTATACAATTACCCCATGAAAGAAAATGCCGATACATATCTGCTTCTATGGGGCGGGCCGGTCGTCCCGGCTTCCGCCGGACGGGTTCTCTACTGGGCGGCCAATCATAAAGGAAACCTGTGCGGCATCATCATGCCCGCTGACAGTTGGAACCAGGCTGTAGCCTCGTTGAAAAAAGCAGACGCCAAAGCGCCTTATCTGAGCCTTGCCGTCTCTAGCTTGCACAGCCGGAACCCCGATCTCAAGAGCATCACCATCAATCCAGACGTCCTCGTCGATTTCTGTCACCTGAAAAATACCGTCTACCGGTTTCGCCAGACGCCCGTCAATCTGAAGCTAGACCCGAAAACAATCTCGGCGCGGGTGGGTATGGCGGAAACAGCGTCTCTGGCCACCTTGAGCCGTAAAGACCCGAAACATAAAGGGGAATTCTTTACCCTGTTACCGGACAAAACCCGTCTGGAACTCTACTATCTGGTTAGCCCTGAGGAACCGCCGCCATCGAAACTCGATATCGTGGTAATGTGGGGCATCAAGGGTTTCTCGTTACCCTGGATGAATCCTGATTCCGGTTACAAGCCTTTGGAACACGAGAAGCTGATACTGGAAAAAACCGCCATCAAACCCCAACCGCTCTGGCTCCGGCGTTTATTGGGTATCGGTAAACGCCGCTCCAGAAGGGCAAACTGAAAACCCGTTTCCCCGGTCAAACGTACTTACGATAACATAATCAACCGGTCAGGTTAGTGTATTATTACTTTATCGATATTGGTCTTTTCCCCCTTTTTCTATACCGTTTCCAACATAGTATTAAAACTGGCGGTTTACAGCAAAAAGATAGCATGGTATTATTCCCCGCAATTGGATTAGTACCGTTGGCACGTTGCTATCCTGATTAATTTGTCCGACATCGGCCGACGATGTATTTCATATAGGTTTGAGAGACAAATAAATAAAGGAGGGTATCCATGAAGTCTCAAGTCACGCGACGGGACTTCCTGAAGGCCAGTGGCGGAGTTGCCGGACTCTTTGCGACCGCCGGTCTGTTCAGGGGCCCCATGGCTGATTCGGCCACCCCGGTGGACGATCGCCCCAGATGGGTCAAGGAAACTTACACCATTTGCCCTTATGATGCTTCAGGTTGCGGTTTTCTCTGCTACACGGATGAGCAGGGCCGACTGACCAACCTCGAAGGCGACCCGAACCACCCGGTAAACCAAGGCGGCGCCTGCTCCAAAGGAGCGGCCATCGCTCAGATTCACAACAACCCCCGCCGCTTGAAGAAAGTCAAATACCGGGCGCCCGGCGCTTCCGAGTGGGAAGAAAAGGAATGGGACTGGGCCATTACCGAAATGGCCAAGCGTATCAAGAAAACCAGGGACGATAACTGGATTGAAACCAATGCCAAGGGTAATAGGGTGCGCCGCACCGAGGCGTTGGCCATGGTCGGCGCTTCCTGCCTGGACAATGAGGAATGTGAACTCCTTGTAAAAATGCTCAGAGGTCTGGGCATGGTATACATGGAAACACAGGCCCGCCTCTGACATTCCTCCACTGTCGCCAGTTTGGCGGAATCGTTCGGACGCGGTGCCATGACCAATCATTGGACCGACGTCGCCAATGCTAACCTTGTACTTATCATCGGCGCCAATCCCGCGGAGAATCATCCGGCTTCTTACACCCATATTCTCCGAGCCCAGACCACCGGCGCCAAGATCATTTCCATTGACCCCCGGTTTACCCGTTCTTCAGCCAAGGCTGACATCTACGCCCCGATGCGTTCCGGCACAGACATTTCAGTAATCGGCGCGCTGATAAATTATGTCATTCAAGACATAGAAGTCCGGCCTGAACACTACAACATGACCTACATCAAGGAATATACCAACGCGCCTTTCCTGGTCAATCCGGATTTCAAAGGACCGGTTGACCTTGACGGCCTGTTCAGCGGCTATAACACTGCCACCCGAAACTACAACAAGTCCACCTGGGCTTTCCAGTTGGATGAACAGGGAGTTCCGATCAGGGACAAGACCCTCCAGGACCCCAATTGTGTATTCCAGTTAATGAAACGACATTTCTCCAGGTACACCTTTGAAAAAGCCAACGAGATTGCCGGCATCCCGATCGCCAAGATGCAGGAAATCGCCGACCTGGTCACCGAAACCGGCGCCCCGGAAAAGGCCATGACCATCATGTATGCCATGGGCGCCACCCAGCATACCTACGGTACCCAAATCATCCGTGGTTATTGTATCCTGCAACTTCTGCTGGGTAATGTCGGTTTAGCCGGCGGCGGTATCAACGCCCTCCGCGGTGAATCCAATGTTCAGGGTGCCACAGACTATTGTCTGCTCTTCCATATCTTGCCCGGCTATCTGCCAATGTTCCTGGACACCGATTTCACACTGACAGACTACAACACACGCACTACTCCGGTATCCCACGACCCCAAAAGTCTGAACTGGTGGAAAAACCGCCCCAAGTATACAGTCAGCATGCTCAAGGCCTGGTACGGAGAAAACGGAACAGCGGAGAACGGCTTTGGCTTCGATTGGTTGCCCAAGGCCGATGCCGGCGCCAACTATTCCTGGATTCCCCTGTTCAAGAACATGTACGAAGGAAACATCAAAGGGTTGATGATATGGGGCATGAATCCCATCATCAGCGGACCGAACAACACCCAGACAATCCAGGCTATGGAAAAACTGGATTGGGTTATCTGCTCGGATCTGTGGGAAATCGAAAGCGCCAACTTCTGGAAACGCCCCGGGGTTGATCCTTCCAGTATCGGAACCGAGGTTTTCCTCTTGCCGGCCGCCTGTTCTTATGAAAAGGAAGGTTCGGTCACCAATTCTTCGCGTTGGATGCAATGGCGCTACAAGGCGGTTGATCCACCCGGAGACGCCATGCCTGATCTGGACATGATCAATTTACTGATGATGAAGCTTCAGGAACTTTACAATGCCGAAGGCGGCCCGAATGCTGAAGCCATCACCAAGATGGACTGGAATTACGGGACGCACGTTGACCCCCACCAGGTGGCCAAAGAGAACAATGGCTATGACCTGACCACCGGTAAATTAATGACCAACTTCGTTGGCTTGAGGGCCGATGGCACTACTACCAGCGGTAATTGGTTGTATTCTGGGAGTTACACCGAAGACGGCAATATGTCTGCCAGAAGAGACCTTGATGACTTCCCCTTCAATATCGGCTTAAACGCAAAATACGCCTGGGCGTGGCCGATCAATCGCCGCATCATCTACAACCGCTGTTCTGTCGATTTGGATGGCAATCCCTGGAACCCCGCCAAACCGGTTATCAAGTGGAATGCCGGATCAGCCAAATGGGACGGTGACGTTCCTGATGGCGGGGCGCCCCCGATGAATCAAGGTGGCTACCTGCCGTTCATCATGAAGACCGACGGCGTTGCCAGCATCTTCGGCCCCGGTCTGGCTGATGGGCCGTTCCCGGAACACTACGAACCCTGGGAAAGCCCTGTCGATAACGCCATGAGCAGTCAGCAGGATAACCCGACCTTCCGTATCTGGGAAGGCGGACTGGATATCAAGGGGTATCGCAATGAATACCCCATCGTGTGTACCACCTTCAGGCTGGTCGAACACTGGCAGTCCGGCGGCATGACCCGAAATCTGCCCTGGCTGGTTGAAATGGTACCCAAACCTTTTGTGGAAATCAGCGAAGAACTGGCCGGTGAAAAAAGTATCGAATCCGGTGATATCGTCAAAGTCAGTTCCGCCAGAGGCAGTGTCGAGCTCCAGGCCATGGTCACCAAGCGGTTCAAACCGTTCGACATGGCCGGAAAGACCATCCACCAGATCGGTATGCCCTGGCATTGGGGCTGGGCTGGGCTTAGTGTCGGCGACAGTGCCAACACTCTGTCACCCAACGCCGGTGACGCCAACACGATGATTCCGGAATCCAAGGCTTTCCTGGTCAAGGTCGAAAGAGTCGGCAGTGGAGAATTGCCCGAATTCACCGGGAAGGCCAAACCCATTGAGCCTCCGGTAATCAGAAGGGGGAGCTAAACGATGGCGAAAGGACTTTTAATCGATACTGTCCGGTGTACCGGGTGTCGCGGTTGCCAGAGCGCCTGCAAGCAATGGAATCTGAAGCCCGGCGTGGAAACCGGTTTCAGCCCCACCATGACCAACCCGGTCGAAACCAACGCTCATACTTATGTCCACGTTGAGTTTTTCGAAATACCGAAAGCCAACGGGGAAATCTCCTGGCATTTCGTCTCCAAGCGTTGTATGCATTGTATTCACCCTGCCTGTGTTTCCGTCTGTCCTGTAGGCGCTCTGCAAAAACTGGAAAACGGACGGGTAGTGTGGGAAGAAGGCAAGTGTATTGGCTGTCGCTACTGCCAGAACGCCTGTCCCTTTGATATCCCCAAGTTCAGCTGGTACAACGAAGAAGGCGAAACCGACCCCTGGCCCAAGATCGCCAAATGCACCATGTGTTGGGACCGCGCCGAAACGGGAGAGCCCACCGAGGAACCGGCGTGTTCCAAGACCTGCCCGCCCAGTGCTATTTTCTACGGAGAACGCGACCAGTTGCTGGCCCTGGCCAAGAACAGGATTCAACAACGTCCGGACAAATACTACGACCACGTCTACGGTGAAAACGAAGTTGGTGGGACTCAGGTGATGTTCCTGGCTGGTGTTTCTCCGCTTGACATCGGCTTCCCAGAAGTAGAAAATGAGCCCTATCCTGATTTCACTTGGGAGTTCCTGTCGAAGATACCGTACGAGGTAGCAGGATTAGCGGCTCTGCTGGTTGGAGTTTACTATTTCCGCACAATGCGCCTGAAAGCCAAAGGCGTCATAGATAGTAATTCAAAAGGAGGAACTCATTAGAGGTGAATAACAGAAATATTCCGTTGTTCAGCTTCTGGGGCATCGTCCAGATACTTCTTGGTCTAGGCGCTATAGGTGTCATTGTGGCCAAGCTGGTGTTGGGCCTGGGGGCAATCACCAATCTTACTGATAACTGGCCGTGGGGGCTTTGGGTCGCCTTCGACGTCGGTGTCTATATTGCCAGCGCCGCCGGTGGTTTCGTTCTGGCCGCTTTGGTTTATATCTTCCGGATCGAAACTTTCCGTCCTCTTGTCAAACCTGCGATCCTTATCGCCGCTCTGTGTTATACCATCGGTGCCATCGGTATCGCAGTTGATTTAGGTCGCACACCTTTAATCGTACATCCGCTGTGGATGTGGCAACATAACTCCATCATGTTCGAGGTGGGCTGGTGTGTCATGATGTACCTGACAGTCCTGTACCTTGAGTTCAGTCCTAACGTATTCGAGCGTTTCGGCCTGAAAAACGCCGCAAAAATCCAGCACGCGCTGGCCATCCCTCTGGTTACCTTCGGTATCCTGTTATCATTCCTGCATCAGTCATCGCTCGGTGCGCTGTTCCTGATCACTCCGGACCAACACCTGCTCTGGCATCAGCACATGATGGGATATCTATTCGTCATTTCCGCCATGCCCCTTGGCCTTGCGGTATTGACTTTCTTCGGCTTGATAGCTTCCAAATCATGGAAACTGACAACTCGTTTGGACGTTTACGCCAAACTCATGCCGATTGTCGCTGGCCTCTTGGTGGTCTGGCTAGTAGTCAGATTCTACGACCTGGCGCAGGGCGGAAATCTGTCAGCCTTTGCCTTTGATGAGTTCGGGGCTCTGTTCATCGCCGAAATAGCTGTCGGGGCAGTAATCCCGATAATCCTTATCGCCATCAAGAAAGTCCGTGAATCCCGTGCCGGATTGATGTGGATTTCAGGCTTGATCGTCTTGGGCATGATGAGTAACCGTATCGCTACACTTATGGTTTCCCATGCTCCAGCTCGCGTTGGTAGTTATTTCCCGAGCGTATGGGAATTCCTATTCACCTTCGGCCTTATCGCCGGTGCGATGTATGTCTTCAGACTGGCTGCCAAATACCTGCCGTTGTTCTCTTACCAGAAGGCTGGATTACCTGAGTCGGTGGCCAAAATGGACCCTGAGGTTGTACCGGCCTAAGTGGGTGAATCAAGTATGGACAAAATATGTTCCGAACTGGAGCGTTACAAGTCGGAACAGCCCAATCTAGGGCCTGTAATTGACCTGAATAAAAAGATACTGGAAATCCAGGAGTCGGTTCGAGCCAAGCTCGGACCGGCTCCTGCCGTTTCTTCATTCGGCACAGATAATCTGGCGGCCGGAGTACCGGCTATGAACGAGCAAATTCCCCAAATGCCTTTTAATGTGTTTCGAACTGCCGCTGAGGATCTTGCAGAGTTGTTCGGTAAGACTTCCGGGGTTTCTTTCCCGCTGGAAGATGTTTTCAAAATAATATCGTCGTACGGGAACGATGTCTCTTCTTTTGCTCGTGATTTACTGGCAGATAAATTGGACCTCGAATCACTATCGTCAGACACCGGATTCAACCCAGAGACTATGGCTTTCTTCTTTCATAGCCTGCTGGTACCTTTCTTCTCTCATTCTGCAATGAATTATCACCCGTTATTCCAGAACAGGGAAATTCCGTGGACTAAAGGTAAATGCCCGTTCTGTGGTACTCCACCCAGATACAGCGTCATTTATGGGGAAAAAGGCTTCAGAAAACTCTTCTGTGGTATGTGTCATACCCAATGGGAATACCCAAGGCACAAATGTTCTGACTGTGAAAACCCGGAGCGAACCGAGATACGTCAGTTGAGCCTCGGTGACGATTCGGCTCATTTTGCCGAGGTATGCGATACCTGTCATTCTTACATCAAAACCACCGATGAGCGGAAATTGAAGAGAGAATGCAGGCCTCAGGCAGAAGATATCATCACCGCCCCTATAGATATGGTGGCCACCAGGGAAGGGTTTACCAGACCGGCCTGACCATATCCATTCGTTCAACCAACCGTCAGCCGGTAAATACTTTACCGGCTGACTTCTTTTTCAAGTCCCAATACCTGTTTATCCAGAAGTCTATTTCGTGCTAATATAAGCTGAACAATCATTCAGGGAGACATCTAAACTATGATAAGTAAAATTCTTGTTGCCAATCGCGGAGAAATTGCGGTTCGTGTTATGCGGGCTTGCCGCGAGCTTGGCATCAATACAGTAGCCGTCTATTCAGAAGCGGATAAGGACGCTTTTTTTGCCTTTTATGCCGATGAAGCCTATCTACTCGGGCCGGCGCCAGCGACTTTGTCATACCTCAACATAGACAAAATCATCGAAATAGCGAAAACCAGTGGCGCTGAAGCCATCCACCCGGGCTACGGCTTTCTTTCCGAAAACCCGACATTCGCCCAGGCCTGTGAAAAGGCCGGTATCGCGTTCATCGGTCCTCCGGCGCGTGTCCTGGAGTTGACCGGCAACAAAATCACCGCCAGAGAAGAGGCGGTTAAGGCTGGAGTTCCGATAATTCCCGGAACAGGGGAGTGTCCAGCTGATTTTTCGGCTTTGCAGGATGAGTTGGGGGATATCGGGTATCCGTTGATTGTCAAACCTGCCGGCGGCGGAGGCGGTATCGGCATGGTCATTGCCCGAAACGACGGCGATCTTCAACGGGCACTGAGTTCCTCCCCCGAAATGGCCAATAAATACTTTGGGATATCGACCATTTATATCGAAAAATACATAGAAAAACCTCGTCATATTGAGTTCCAGATTCTGGCAGATACCAAAGGCAACGTGATCCATCTGGGTGAGCGTGAATGCTCGATCCAGCGTTTCCACTCCAAGGTAATTGAAGAAGCCCCTTCCACTGCTTTGACACCGGAAATCCGAGAAAAAATGGGGCAGGCGGCTGTGGACCTGGCCAGAGGCATCGGCTATGTCGGAGCCGGCACTATTGAATTCATTTATTCGGAAGGTAATTATTATTTTCTGGAAGTGAATGCCAGAATCCAGGTAGAACATGCTGTGACTGAAATGATCACCGGGATAGACCTGGTCAAAGAGCAAATCAACATCGCTACCGGTTTGGAACTTTCCCTGAAGCAGGAAGATGTCGAACACAACGGATGGGCTATTGAATGCCGTATCAATGCCGAGGACCCGCTGAGGAATTTCCTGCCTTCCCCCGGGACGATAACCGGTTATCGGTCACCCGGTGGTATCGGAATCAGGGTTGACTCCGGAGTGCATCAAGGTTATACCATTCCTGATTGCTATCACCCGATGATCAGCAAACTCATTGTTTGGGAAAGAAACCGGACCGATGCCATCAAGAGAATGAGACGAGCTCTCAGCGAGTATATCATCGTCGGCGTCGATACCAACATAGCCCTGCACAAGGCGATTATGGAAAACCCCAGATTTGTTTCCGGGGATCTGGATACTGATTTCATCGCGCGAGAACTGAGTCTGCTTGCGGATATGCAGAAAGTGAGGGAAAGGGACACCGAAGCACAGTCGAGAATGAGCCGTATTTTCCAGTAGTCATTTCAGACCGTAAATTAATGTGATCCGGCTGGCCGATACCCGCAGAAATCATTCTGCGGGTATCGGTTCTTTTTGTAACGGCCAACAATACTCGTTCACTGCCAAATCAACGATACATAAAGATCTTATGTTATTGTTATTAACTTGTCTATGGCCGGATGACTGCCGTTTTGCGAAGTTCACCTTCGGAATACTTGCAAAGGTTCAGAAACATGTGGGACTTCGGGGGAGGTGATAGCAGGGAGTCTGTATAGTGAAGCAGATATATGTAGCAAGCTATTACCGCAGAGGCTATAGTCGTTGGATGCAGAAGATCAACGATATTCTCTCTCACCCCCAGGTCCAGGGAAATTGAGCAAAGGATAAAAATCATCGAGTTCTTCGATGAGTATGGTGCTGAAGCTACCAGGGAAGCCTTCGGCAAGAGCCGGTCCACTGTTTACCGCTGGAAGCAGAAACTCAATAACTCAGGCGGTCGGCTCTCCAGCCTGGCTCCAGGGGATGAGGCACCCAGGAGCCGGCGAAAGCGCAGACCTGACCCCTTTATTGCGGGGTTCATCCTGTGGATTACCGCACCAGACACCCCGGGGTAGACAAGGTGACCATAACCCCGGTGCTCCAAGTCGCCTGTGAGGCTAAAGGCATTAAACCGCCTTCAGAATCAACCGTCGGCAGAATCATTGGGGATCTCAAGAAACAGGCACGGTTACCCAGAGGGGGAAACCTCACTATCAATGGCAGAACCGTCCGGCTACATGAGAAAGCATCACGCAAAGCCATTAAGAAAACCCGGAGAAAGGGCTTCCTGCCGCGTTTGTCGGGAGAATTGGTAGAGATAGATACCGTAGATATCTTTGTCGATGGTCTCAAGCGCTATCTGATTACCGCTATCGACCTGTCTACCTGATTTGGTACAACACCGAAAGAGTCCATCGGAGTATGGGCAAAATACCCCCGCTACGCTATTATCTGGATAAATTCATCACTGACCCCAAAAAGTCCCATATGTATTGGACTCTTACAATCCTTTGACACTCGTCATAAGCGGTGTTAAAATCCAAAAAGATATACTATAAGAGAGGGCTTCTACCCGATCGTATCGATTCGGCTTCATTCCGATCAATTCGGGCTGTTGCGGCTCTCTCTCGTGAGGAAAGGAGAATACCTATTCACCAGAATTTCTGAAACTGGAGTGAATTTATTCTCCTCATTTTACTTTACCAGGTTGTTTCTCTTTTCTTATTTTTCGCTACCTGACAATTTACCTGATGATGGGAACAAAATCCTGACAATTCGATTCAATCGACAGACACTGAAAATTTAAGCAAGAACCCGGAATAAATTAATAGTCATGCTCAGGAAAGGAGTTCAATTATGCCCGTAGGTATGCTCATAGATACCACCAAGTGTATCAAGTGTCGCCTATGCGAAGTTGAGTGCCATGAGTTCTATGATCTCAAAGACAAGCGCCTTGCCGGTACTGAGGACTCGCCGGAACTGGACGCTTATCATTATGTGGTCTTACAGACTCATCAAGTGCCGTATTACGACCGCACTCAGGTCGTCGGCGTCAGTAAACGGTGTCTGCATTGTTTCAGCCCGGCTTGCGTTTCGGTTTGTCCGGTAGGCGCTCTTCATAAGGAAGCCAACGGTGCCGTTGTGTGGGAAGAAGGCAAATGCATCGGCTGTCGCTACTGCCAGAACGCCTGCCCTTTCGATATCCCTAAGTTCGAATGGGATGAACCGTGGCCTAAGATTTCAAAGTGTATTTTCTGTAATGACCGCAGACTGGCCGTTGGCGAAGACCCGGTATGCTTCGAGGTTTGCCCAACCAAAGCCATCAGATTCGGGGAAAGAGCGGACATGATTGCCTTGGCTCACGAACGGATTCAAGCCAACCCTGAAAAATATTACAATCATATATACGGAGAGCATGAAGCCGGCGGTACCGCCGTGATGTACATCAGTTCAGTGGCCCCGGAAGAAATTGGATTTATCGAAGTTGAGAACGAGCTTTACCCACCCTTGACTCGAGAGTTCCTCAGCAAGATTCCCATTGAAGTTGCGGGCCTCGCTTTATTCCTTTCTGGTGTTTATCTTTTCCGAACCCGCCGTGAAGCCAAATTCAAATCAGTAGCTGGTTCGAATATAAGCAAGGAGGACCAAGGCTAATATGGCAACCAAAATGACCCGTCGAAGTTTCGTTGAGCTTTGTGCCGGTTCTACTGCGGCTCTGGGCATATCAATGTTTAAAAATCCGGAATTTGAACGGCTGTTTGCCGCCGCGTTGAATGAAGTTCCGGTTATCTGGTTCCAGGGCTCCGGATGTAATGGGTGTTCCGTTTCAGCCCTTAACGGTTTTCCGGTAACCATTCAAGATCTGTTGTTGTCGGAAGTTGTCACCGGTAATCATGTCAGCCTTCGCTTCCACAATACTATCATGGCCGCCCAGGGAGACCTGGCCATGCAGGCCCTTTACGATACCGAGACCGGCCCGTTCGCCCTCGTGGTGGAAGGGGGAATACCCCTCAAGGATGGCGGGATTTACTGTGAGGTCGGAGAAAAAGATGGCCACGGGATTCCGATGACCGAAACCATCGAACGACTGGGCAAAAAAGCCATCGC
This sequence comes from Dehalogenimonas lykanthroporepellens BL-DC-9, assembly GCA_000143165.1. Lineage (NCBI taxonomy): Bacteria > Bacillati > Chloroflexota > Dehalococcoidia > Dehalococcoidales > Dehalococcoidaceae > Dehalogenimonas > Dehalogenimonas lykanthroporepellens. The sequence goes on along the minus strand of CP002084.1, from coordinate 22,607 downwards.
CACCATAGCTCTGGGTACCTGCGCTTGCTCAGGTGGCATTTCTGCTTCTCCGCCTAATCCGGGCGAAGTTGTGGGGGTCGCCGAATTTTACGAGCGAAAGGGCATTACTACCCCGGTGATCAATGTTACCGGATGCCCGCCACACCCTGATTGGCTGGTGGTGCCGCTGGCACAGGTGATCATGGATGGGCCTGAATCAGTAGAAGTCGATGAAGACCTTCGGCCGGTTTCTATTTACGGAAAACTGATTCATGATCAATGTCCTCGCCGTGGTCAATACGACGCCGGTGAATTCGCCGAAAAGTTCGGTGAACCTGGTTGTCTGTACAAATTGGGGTGTAAAGGCCCCATCTGTCATGCTGATTGTAATGACCGTCTGTGGAACAACAAAACCAGATGGTGCATAGAAGCGGGTGCCCCCTGTATCGGTTGTACTGAAATGGCCTTTCCTGCCGGTCTGGGTGCAATTCATGAACCGATGGATGTTACCGAAGATAAGATTGGCGATAAAATTGCCATGGGCTTCGCCGGAGCTACCGTTATTACGGCTGGTGTGATTGCGGCGACTAAAAATAAATCAGCCAATAGTGGCCACTGATATCTTGAGGGAGCAGAGGGAGTAATAAGAAATGGCAAAAATCGTAATTGATCCAATTTCCCGAATCGAAGGCCATCTCAAGATTGAGGTGGTGGTCGAAAATGGTGTGGTAAAAGATGCCCACTCATCGGGGACGATGTTCAGAGGGTTCGAGATTTTCCTAAAAGGTCATAACCCGACCGATGCCCAGCATTACACTCAACGTATTTGTGGGGTTTGCCCCACATCTCATGGTATGACCGCCGTCCTTAATCTGGACAGTGCGTTCGGTGTCGATGATAAAATCCCGGATAATGGTAGAATCATTCGTAACCTTATCCAGGGGGCTAACTACATCCAGTCCCACATCCTCCATTTTTACCATCTTGCCGCCTTGGATTATGTTGATGTCACCGCGGTTGCCGATTATAGCGGCAACGATGCGGGGCTCACTAAAGTCCAACAGTTCATCAGCCGCGCCTTAGCCGCTGGTGATTATTCGATGCTGGGCCCTTTCTGGCCTCGTTACGAAGGTGATTATCGTTTATCGAAAGCTATCAACGTCAAAGCCGTTCAGGATTATGTCGAAGCTCTCAACATGCGCCGTATCGCTCATGAAATGAGCGCCATATTCTCAGGCAGAATGCCCCACAGCCCGGCGTTAGTCGTCGGTGGAGCCACCCAGGGTCCAACTGAAGACAATATCGTAGCTTTCCGTGCCAAACTAACAAAACTTCGCAAGTTCACCGACGAAGTATATATTCCCGACGTTATTGCTGTGGCCGAGGCGTATTCGGATCATTTCGACCAGGGTTTCGGTACCGGTAACGTCCTTTCTTATGGCGTCTTCGATCTCGATGGCAAGGAAAAGGACCTGGCTAAACGCCAACGTTTCCTCCCTCAGGGTATTGCTTCGGGATTATCTCTGGGAACATTCGACCCTCAGAAGATTACTGAAGACGTGAAATACGGCTGGTTCTCCAGTGGTTCAGGGTATCCCGGTGATACCGATACTGTTGATGACCCCAATAAAACGGGAGCTTACACATGGCTCAAAGCTCCGCGGTATGGCGGTGATGTATACGAAGTCGGCCCATTACCCAGGGTGCTTGTGGCCTATCTGTCGGGAGACCCGACCGCCCAGAAACTGGTGAATGACACTCTGGCTCATTTCGGAGCCCCCGCTTCGGCTTTATTCAGCACCCTCGGCAGACATGCGGCAAGGGCATTGGAGTGTAAAATGGTCGCTGACGCCATGGATAAATGGCTGGATGAACTTAAACCCGGTGAGCCGGTTAACGTCACTGCTGACATCCCCGATTCAGCTCAAGGCATGGGGCTCTGGGAAGCTCCCCGTGGCGCGCTAGGTCACTGGATCAGTATCAAAGATCAGAAGATCGAACGTTACCAATGCGTTGTTCCTTCAACTTGGAACTGTTCCCCCAGAGACAATAACGACCAACCCGGAGCTTTGGAACAGGCTTTGATCGGGGCCAAAGTGAAAGATGAAGCGAATCCATTTGAAGTAGTCCGTATCGTGCGGGCTTTTGACCCCTGCCTGGCATGCGCTGTTCATGTAGTCAGTCCGAAAGGCACTGAAAAAGGCCGCTTCCAGATCTGCTGACATCATATCAATCGGCAAAGTCCGAACCCGCCTCCCGGTCAACAGGGGGCGGGTTCTCTTTCTTCACAAAATGCTTTGGCTAGGCTGGCATGGCAGATGGTAGAATATTTAAACAATAACTAAAAAGTTCACGGAGCGCTTAACTTGAGGGAAAAAATACTGGTCGCTCTATCCGGCGGCGTTGATTCAGCAGTGGCGGCCGCTCTGGCTCAAGAGAGTGGTTACGATGTTACCGGAATCATCATGACCATCTATGATGGCCCGGAATCACCAAATGAGAAGAGCCATAAGCATGGCTGTTATGGGCCTGGGGAAGAAGAAGATGTTAAAGATGCTGAAGCTGTCGCCCAACACCTGGGCATCAAACTCCAGGTTTTCGACCTCAAGAACGAATATCGGACAAATATTCTGGAAAGTTTTAAAAACGAATATCGAGCCGGTCGTACCCCAAACCCGTGCGTTTACTGCAATCAGCAAATCAAACTTGGAGCATTACTCGACAAAGCCCGAGAATCCGGTTTGGATTTTGAATTCGTTTTCACCGGTCATTACGCGCGAACAGACTTCCACCATCAATCCAATCGTTACAGGCTGTTGAGAGCACGCTACCACAATAAAGACCAATCATACTTCTTATCTCGCCTGTCTCAGGCCCAGTTACGAATATTACGATTCCCATTGGGCGATTTATCCAAAGATGAAGTCAGAAAGCTTGCAGAGCGTATAAATCTGCCGGTCTCGCGTAAAGAAGAAAGTCAAAACTTTATTTCAGGCGGATACAGGCAACTGGTTTGCTCTCAGGATACTTCAGGTCCGATAAAAAATAAATCCGGTGATATCATCGGTCAACATAGCGGGATATCTAGTTTTACCATCGGTCAGCGACACGGGCTTGGTTTATCTTCACCGGAACCTCTATATGTAGTCCAAATCGATGCCCCCGAGAATACTATCGTAGTCGGTGCCAGGTCTGCTCTCTATAGAGATGAAATCCAGGTTGAGAAGTTGAATTGGATTTCGATATCCCAGTTGGAAAACCCTGTCCAGCTCACCGCCCGAGTCAGATCTGCCGCTGTTCCAGCCGCGGCAATGGTTATTCCGAATCACCTCACAGATTCAGTAACCGTCAGATTCGAGGTGCCGCAAATGGCGCCAGCACCCGGCCAGATAGCGGTCTTCTATGAAGACGATATCGTTGTCGGCTCGGGAGTCATCACCAATTAGAGCCTCTTGTTAACGAAGGCCACCGTTTCAATTTCTACCAACGCACCTTTCGGCACGGCACTCACCTGGACGCATGAGCGGGATGGAGGACAATTCGGAAAATATTCCTGATAGACCTCATTCATCGCCTTGAAATCACCCAAATCGACTAAAAATACGGTGTTTTTAATCACATCAGATAACGACAAACCGGTAGCGGCAAGTATCGCTTGGATGTTGCGCAAGGATTGTCTGGTCTGATTTTCAATGAGTAGAATCCCAATACGTGGTGTAAATTCCTGGAGTTGAAAAAGCAGGCCATTGTGTGGTTTCTTGAAAGAAAGTAACAACACAAACTTTCAGGAGGTAACCACGACAATGGCCAAAGACAGGATGACACTTTTGGAATTGCTACGCAAGTCAGGAAGTGACGGTGATCTTGATTTTCTGAGAGAAGGGGTGAAGATGCTGGCCGAAGCGGTCATGGAGCTTGAGGTTAAGCAGAAGACCGGAGCTGAGAAACATGAGCGCAGTAACGGTCGTTTAACCTACCGTAACGGCTACCGGGGGCGTATCTGGGACACCCGGGCCGGCACGATACCCTTGGCGATTCCCCGGTTGCGGGACGGCAGTTATTTCCCCAGCTTGCTCGAGCCCCGGCGCCGGGCGGAACATGCCTTGCTGGCGGTAATCCAGGAAGCCTATGTATTGGGCATCAGCACCCGCAAGGTGGAATCTCTGGTTCAGTCACTGGGGCTTAACGGGGTCAGTAAGAGCGAGGTATCGCGAATATGCGGGGCTCTGGACGATGAAGTGGAACGATGGCGCCACCGGCCTTTGTTATGGCGTTATCCCTATCTGTGGCTGGATGCGACCTACGTCAAGGTCAGGGATTCAGGGCGGGTGGTCAGTCAGGCGGTAATTATCGCCTACGGAGTCCGTGAAACCGGAGAACGCGAGATCATCGGGCTTGAGGTCGGCCCCAGTGAAGACGGTGTATTCTGGAAAGAGTTTCTGCGGGGGTTGGTCAGCCGTGGTTTGAGCGGGGTGATGCTGGTAATCAGTGATGCTCATCTGGGGCTGAAGGAAGCCATCAGCACGGTACTCACCGGGGTATCGTGGCAACGCTGCCGGGTGCACTTCATGCGCAATGCGCTGGCCAGAGTGCCGCGGGGCGCCCAGGCTATGGTATCTGCCGCTATCCGGACCATTTTCGCTCAACCTGACCGCGATAGCGCTTGCAGCCAACTCCGCCGGGTAGCCGATAACCTCAGACTCCGATTCGGTCCTGTGGCCGACCAATTGGAAGAGGCAGAACCGGATATCCTGGCCTATACCGCCTTCCCGCGGGAACACTGGCGGCAACTGTACTCTACCAATCCCCTGGAGAGACTGAACAAGGAAATCAAGCGCCGCAGTAATGTGGTCGGCATCTTTCCCAACAGCCAATCGGTAATCAGGCTGATTGGGGCGGTGTTAATGGAACAGCAGGACGAGTGGGAGGTCGGACGACGCTACTTTTCTTTGGATTCGATGAAGAAAACGCTGGAAGGGGCGCAGGAGGAACCCCTGATCATGGCTTTACCAGCTTGATTATTCGGGAAACCACCAATGATGAATTTACACCACTTGACGGGACACTACCTTTTCAATGCCCAGGGGCATAGTTCCTGTTTCAGGGTTGATCGGCAACTGCCCGGATAGAAACACAAAGTCCCCCGCTCGACGTGCCTGGGAATAAGGACCGATGGCTTTCGGTGCATCGTCTGTGTTTATAACTGAATTGTTCAAGTGAAATCCCCCCCCTTTGGTAATACTCATAACTCAAATTCGGGTGTCATTATCGTTAGTTCGTAATCCTCAGCCGTCGATTCCTCAACTGCCCACATCCTGCCTCAATATCAGTACCCCTTGAAAGTCGGAGCATTGTTCTAAACCCTTTCGAAACCAACAGGCGTTGAAATGCTACCACGGTGTCATATGAAGTCGGCCTGAAAGTACCAATCCCGGAGTTGTTAACAATAATCAAGTTTATCGAACAATCCAGCGGTTCCAACAATTTCGCTAATCCTTCGGCATCCTGAATACTATCATTGACTCCCTCAAATAAAACATACTCAATAAAAACTTTGCGTCTGGTCAGTTCAGAGTATTCCCGGCATGCCTCAATTAAATGAGCCAGCGGATATTTCCGGTTAACCGGAACAAGTAGATTACGCAATTCGTCAGTAGCAGACTGAATTGAAACTGCCAGTTGACAGTACAGATCCTCACGAGCCAACCTTAGAATACCGGGAACAATACCGGAAGTCGATATCGTTATCTGACGGGCACCGAATCCCATGCCATGGTGGCTATTAAGTAGCGATACTGCAGTAACAACATTATCGTAATTGAGAAGAGGTTCCCCCATTCCCATGAAAACAACATTGGTTAGACTATTCCTGCCAACGCGACCAGTCTCTCCTCGATAATAAAGAACCTGTTCTATCATTTCTCCGGGACTGAGATTTCGATGAAAACCATTCATTCCTGTAGCACAGTAAGGGCATCCAATCATACAACCGACCTGACTGGATACACATACGGTTCGTCTTATCTTCCCAGCACTACCTCCGAATTCCATCGCGGTGCTCTCTATTGTGTTACCATCATCAAGGCCAAATAAGGTCTTAATATTCTTACCGTCCACAGATTTCGACTCCTCCAAAACCTCCAGAGCGGCATGTCCAGAAATCTGGCGCAGTTTGTGTTTTAACGACTCCGGCAAGTAGCTGGGTTCGTCAATAATTGTATTCCTGCATTCGAAAAGGTGTCTGATAATCTTCCCTGTGAAAACCGGTTTTTCTCCGATAGAGACCAGGAAGGAGGCAATACCTTCAGGAGATAAATCCAGTAAATTGACCGTTTTTTCCATTTTTTCTATCCTGAACAATGCGGGCGGGCAGACCGATTAATAGGGGAAGAGACGGTTATTGTGTAGTCATGGTGGGCGGCCGTGGACTCGAACCACGGACTTCCTGCGTGTGAAGCAGGCGTTCTAACCACTGAACTAGCCGCCCAAGCAAAGCTATTTTACTCTAATAAACACCCCATGTAAAAGACCCTGCTCGGGTTAGATTTCTCATTGTATCTTTCTTTAACCGCATCGTTAGTACTGGTTATATAGCCTCATTTATTGTAGAATAATCAAGTATTTCATTATTGTTAACATCACGCTTAATTTAAGGGGATTAAAAAATGGATGTCTTCGTATCCTGGAGTGGCGGGAAAGATTGCTGTTTAGCTACCTACCGGGCTATTAAATCAGGCCATAAAGTCCGTCGGCTGGCCAGCATTGTCACCGAGCATTCCGGAGAGGTGTGGCCGCACAGAATACCACCTGAGATAGTCACAAGCTCCAGGCCGAAGCCATGGGAATACCTCTAACCCAAACAACAACAACGGTAGATACATATAATGACAGTTATCGCGAAATGCTCAAATCGTTTCAGACAGAAGGTATTACCGGCGGCGTTTTCGGCGACGTCAGCGTCGGTAACTATCTAGCGGAGAAACATCTCAACTGGGTTAAAAGTGTTTGTGAACCGGCTGGTATCACACCTATCATGCCCTTGTGGGACGAAGACAGGGCGTCACTCCTGACTGACCTGATAGATTCTGGATTCACGGCTATCATTATAGTGGTTGACGATACACGTCTGGGTAAAGACTGGCTCGGACGGAGACTGGATCATGATACTTTAGCCGAGTTACGCGCTCGAGCAGAGGCTTCCCCGTCCGGCCAAGTGGGCTATTATCACACTCTTGTCATTGATGGCCCCATATTCGCCAAACGTCTGGAAATTACCGATTTTGAGCCAATTATGATTTACGGCAATTGGTTCATAGGTATAAAAGCGTGCCAACTGGTGGAAAAGAACCAACCCGCTGTCATACCGGCGGCATTTCCTTCGGAGAAATTGTAATGTCCCTATACAGCGACGAAGCCAGTGGTAAGAATTTGAAAGTATACCACGTCGTTTATGAACCCAGTTATAAGTCAATTATCTTTCACCATTGGACCGAGTGTAACTTGAAATGCATCGGTTGCTATTGTCAAAGAGAGAAGCTGGATTTTTCCCTCCTGCCCGATTGGCAATCACGTCTGGCGACAAACCCGCCGGAAAACCCCCCGGAGAAGTTGCTGTCATTATCCGAGGTATTGAGTTTGATAAATGGATTAGACATTGAGAGAGCCATTTATATTGGGATTGAACCGACATTAGACCCTGGATTTCCGCCCCTGGCAAAATCATTGAAATCAAAGTATGGGGCCTACAATATCCTTTTTACCAATGGAGTAGTGTGTCCGGACACTTCAGCTTTAGATGAAATAATCGTCAGTCTGAAAGCCATCACCCCTGAACTGTATCACGAATATACTGCCGCGAATAATAAAAAAACATTAAACAATTTCCGGAAATTACATGAATCCGGGAAAAAACTGCAAGCTGAAATAACACTGATTCCGGGAATCATCGAAGCTGACGAAGTGGAAAAAGTAGCGTCATTCATAGCTTCGGTCGACCCGGCTATTCCATTACGCATCAATGGATTTATCAGTCTGAACGGCGTGAAATACCGGGCTCCCTCCGGTGAAGAAGTCGAAGTGGCGGCTAACCTTGCCAAGAATCATTTACATACCGTAAATTATCTTTCCGGGGAGATGGCACGTATCGGCGACCCACCGGTCAGGCTTTTTTAGAGGAGAGTGAATATGAGAGTTTTACTAGTCAATCCAGGCACCGAAGTTAATCCTCGTTTCAAGACGTATGCTGTTTTTCCAAACGGACTTCTATTTTTAGCGGCGGTGCTCGAACAAGCGGGGCATCAGGTAAAAATACTGGATAACGTATTATGGAACGCCAAGCCAGCGGATTATATGGATTTCAAACCGGAGCTGATTGGCTATTCGGTGCTGACCGGCACCGATATCACCCAGGCTATCTCTCAAAGCCAGGAGTTCAAGGAGTTATTCCCGGAGGCAAAGCTCATTTGGGGAAACGTACATCCATCAACAACACCGGAGCAGACGCTGGCTGAACCTTACATAGATTATGTCATCAGAGGAGCTGGCGAAGAGCCTTTGTTGAAACTCGTAGAACACCTTGAAACCGGTAGCCCGGCTTTGAGTGAGATCCCCGGTTTAGCCTACAGAGCCCAAGATGGCATACAACAAAACCCGGCAAGTCAGGAACTGAAGAATCTAGATGAACTTCCCGATCCTGCCTGGCATTTGATAGATGTAAAAAAATACTGGGCCGCCAGCCTGAATACTTCCCGCGGCTGTCCTTTCCGTTGTACTTTTTGCTACAATTCCGCATTTCACGCGGGCTATCGCGGGGATTTTTCCGCCGAAAGGATTGTATCTCAAGTCGAACACCTGCAAAAAGAATATGGTATCGAATTCATCCGTTTCTTCGAGGATAATTTTACTTTCAACCGAAAACGCTTGCATCAATTCTGTAAATTGATTATAGACAAAAAGATCAAAATTAAATGGGATTGCGAAGCGCGGGCTGATCTTTCCGAAGAAGATATTTCGTTAATGGCCAAAGCGGGTTGTACTGCCGTCGGCATCGGAGTAGAAACCGGATCCAAAAGAATGCTTGAGTTTCTGAAAAAAGGTGTTGACCTCGACGAGATGGAAAAATCGTTCTGGCTTCTGGTCAAGTATCGCATTTCACCCCGATTGTACATCATGGAAGCTTTGCCAACAGAAACAATCGAAGACTTCAATTTGACCCGAGACTTCCTTAAGAAGCTCGATAATCCTCCATTTCTTTATATGCGCTTTGTCCCTTACGCCGGAACCCCTCTTTTTAATTATTGTATTGAAAACAACCTTATCGAACCGCCTAAAACATTGGCTGATTGGCCCCATTTCGCGTTTTATTCCGCTACCCGAGCCAATTTATCCGAGGTGCCGGATGAGATAATCAATAATGCGTTTGCTGAATATGCCCGAACCTATGCCAGCCGGCGTGTCAGATTCATGGTGCGTCATAATAAAAGGTTTTTCCTGAGTCTGGTAAAAAATCCCCCGGAGTTTTTCGGAGCAGTCAGAGAACTAATTAAAAATGCCCTGCCCGTCATGTTCAATAAGAACACAAGTGAAGCCAAACTTAAAGCAACGGATGTCCGGACAAAGAACATTGCAAAGACACTCAACAAACAGTAAATTGTGATTACGGCCTGTCTTGAGTTGATCGTTATTTAAATAGAGGGCAGTATTTGATTTTCAATAACTGTTATTAAATCTTTTACCACTGTTTTTCTAAAATCCAATGATTGAATCACTGATTCAAGATTGTTTTCGTGCTTAGCCCAACGGTGGGCTTGAGTTTCTTGAACATCCATAAAATCAAACAGGCGTCTCAATCTATCAAGGTATTCTTCGACCTTCTGTATCTCCAGATCGCCTTCTGATAAATGATGACTCATGCTTCGGGCATATTCACTCCATTCGTTAACGGTAAGCCCGGTTCCCTGAAGAAACATCCTCTTGGCAACTTGACGCACGAGAATAGACAATTGATTATACTCCGTCTCATTTTCAACCATAATCTCAACCAACGCTTGTGAAATCACGCCGGGCGTCCCTGTAAATGATGACTGGATGATTACAGGTTCCTCTGGTTGTATCTTTTCACCGTGAGTATCCAAACCAAGCCGTGTCAAACCTTGCTTCCAATCAACGATTTGACCATGGTATTCCCATCCAAACCGAAGAAGACCGATCAGGCCAGCACTCGCAAGATCATCATCCGCGCCATCGGAATCAAAGATAAAGGCTCCGACCCGGGCTCCGGTTAAGATGCCGGAATCACCTGAGGCCAGTTCTGATTTGGCCTCAGGTGAATTACCAATGATAGAGACCACTCCATAATTACGCTCCAACATCCCCGGCAAAAATTCCAATAAACCACGGCACCGGTCATCCCCAATAGCCAAATCAATTTTACCTAGAGATTTAATTATCTTCCGGTATAACCCCTCCATATCCAAGTTTTGCAGACTGTTTTCTTTGAAGAACTCTGCACTGGAGCCATTGGACTCGATGATTTTGACTACCTGCCGGCCCGCTTTCTCATCGTTATCAACAATGCCGACGGTAGCCCCGACAATTCCCAAGCTGATCGCCGTTGTTTGCCCTATTCCTGAGGCTCCTCCTATTACTACAGCCACATTCCCTCCCAGGGCCTCGGGGTCCAGTCCGGCCTTTTGGATTATCATTCAATCGCTCCTCGGTATGGCGCTAATCCCCTAATATTCTATCGGCATGAGTATATGCGGATTCCTGGAAGCACACGCATGGCGCGGACAAACTACCGGGCTTGGTATCGCTCTGAGCGGCTGCATCAAAGCCTGAATTACCGAAGTCCAATAGATTTTGCACGGCGGGCGAAAAGAGTATCTTGATAACGGCCTGATTTACTCCAGTTTAATGGGGTTCACCTCAGAAAGAATTTCTATACCCAAGGGCAAACACTGGATCAGACCATCAAATACCTGAACCGTTGCCTCAAGCGGCTGGTGATTTCAAGTGTTCAGAAACCGCCTTCCTGAGTTCCTCGGGGGTAAAGGGCTTGGTAATATAACCGTCAGCGCCGAGGCTTTCTGCGAAACGCCGATTCAATTCATAGTCTATAATTGTCAACACAAGCACTGGTATGTTGTTGGTTGCAGGATTGCTTTTAATCTGACTACAGGCAGTCAATCCATCCATTCCCGGCATTAGAATATCCATGATAATCAAATCCGGTAAATACTCCCTGGCAACCTGGAGCGCTTCTTCGCCGCTACCGGCTTCCAAAACTTCGTATTCATCCTTCAGGATACCACAGACAAGAAGCCTAATCTGCTCCTGATCGTCCACAATCAATACTTTTTTCACCATCGCAAGCAGTATATCCTGACAAACTCTTTAACGCAAGGCTTTTTCAACCAAACGGAGGCTTCGTATTAATACGAAGCCTCCGAATGATGATCAATAAACTCTATAGTATCTTTTTAACCGCCGATATGGTTAATTCTGCATTTCGGGTAAAATCAAGCAACGGTCTGACATCCAGATTGCTGAAGGGACCGAGTGGAAATGTCAGCAATAACTGAGTCATTTCCTCGTGGTCTTTTACGTCGACAATAATCATACCGCCGCCATCTAGAAAGCTGTAGGCTCCATCAATCTTGCCTTCAGCCCGGTTATTTTCAACCCAGTTTTTTGCCGCCTCCAGGAACTTAACCTGGTCTTCATGGGTTGCCGCGGAAGTTACCTGCTCTCCTGAAATCAAATATTTCACCGATTATGTTCTCCTTTCACACCTCTGAATTCTGTATTTAATCTACCATGCTTGAAGTTGGATTCAAAATGACTAATCTGCCAGGGTTATGGTCATTTGCAAGCGATAGTCCGCTCTTGAAAGGGTAGATGTTGATTAGGGTAAGGAATGCATTGAACTCAATGCAGTACTGGCGATACCATCAAGAAACAGGAGCATCGGATAAACCGGTCTGGGTAATCATTATCAACTCTATCTTGCCAGAATACCTGATTTCCAGCAGGCGTTGAACCTGGCCCAGCCAGATACAGACCGAGCCGGCTAGACAACGTGAATCAGTAGGAATTTCTTCAAAACCCACCGTCAACTTCTAACCGGGAATGACGGCTGATTCACCTGGTTTCAAAACGAACGGTTGACCCAATTCGTACGTTGTGACCGAACCCCAGCACCCTATACAGTATCCTGTTAACAGGAGCGTGACGGGGAGAATACCCACCCATTTTACTAATTTCATGACCAGAGGACACTTCTTTGAATATCTGTCCCTGCTGAAAGAGTTTATCTTTCAATGAATCTAATGGCAACTGGAACAGGATGAAGTGGAACAACTGGAACATCCGCCACCACCCACACTGCCTCCGGAACCTTTGGCCATAAAGGTGGACGCGATCCTCCTGGCATTACCTTTACAGAGCGGGCATTCCGCAGGTTCAGTTGACTGGCTCATCGGACGAAGAAGATCGAATTTCTTACGACAGTCCATGCAACGATATTCATATATTGGCATATAATTTCACTCCTATATTTTGTATTCTATTACCAAACATAAATCGCGTCAATAGTCCGCTTGTCGATTGACAGAAACATTACCTTATCCAAAAAGCTTTTCGGCTACATCGGCTGTTATGCGATAGAAATCAACTAAGTGACTTGTTATTGCTACTGACGGTGCGCGAAATCCAAGTTAGCCGATCTCTGATATCACGGTCGAACAGTAGCCTGTTGATAACCAATTCAAAGTTGCTCAAACCAATTGCCAGGTCCGAGCGTTGACCAATCAAACGACGACTTAGAGCCAAGACGGTAATGACGGAAAAACCCAATGCCGCATTGTTCGGATCTTCGATTGAAAAAACGCCTGGGGAAATCAAAGCCAATAAAGGCAATAACAACAGGGCAATAAAAACTCCCAAAGACAGGTTCTTAAAAGGAGCTAAGGAAAAAGAGATGGCCAGGACCGTCAATCCCAACACCGGGGAAAAAGCGAGAATAACACCAAGGCTGGTCAGAATGCCACGCCCCCCCTTGAAACCTAAAAAAATTGGCCAATTGTGTCCGGCTATTGAGGCGAAACCGACGACAAACTGAGGTAATATTTCAAACCCCGCCCAACGAGCCAGCAATACAGCTAAAACACCTTTACCCATATCCCATACAGCAACCGGTATCGTCCAGCGTTTAGAGGTAGCCTGCATCACGTTGGAAGAACCAACGTTCCCGGAACCATATTTACGCAGGTCAATGCCACGAGTCCAGCGAGCGATCAGGTAGGCGACAGGAATACTACCGAGTAAATAAGCGGCAACCACTAATAGAAACAGCATGACGACTCCGGTCTATTTATTATTAACGGCTCGGCGGGCTAATAAATCTCTCACCGAATCTATGGGAACATGTTGCCCGCCGATGATAATCTCAGTTATCGGGTCCAAACCATGAAAATCAGTCCCTCCGGTGGCTACCAACCCCAGCCTGTCGGCCAGTTGCTTAAGCTGTTCTATTTCATTGACGCTGTAACTGGCATAATATGTCTCAATCCCGGCTAAACCTTTAGGCACCAAGGAGAGAACTAATTGTTCAAATCCCGGCAAAGTAAACGGATGGGCCATTACCGGCAATCCTCCAGCAGATATAATCAGTTCGACTGCCTGTTCAGGTGTCAGCTTGATTCGTTCGGCATATGCCGGTTTGCCCCGTCCGAGGTATTTTTCAAAAGCCTCCGAAAAGTTATTAATGTATGATTTTTCCAGCATTGCCTGGGCGATGTGAGGCCGTCCGATAACGGCGTCTCCAGCAATTTTCTGAATTCGACCCCAATCCAGTGGCATACCTAAAGCGGACAGCTTGGAGACCATCGCCTGGCCACGCTCAACCCGCGATTCTCTCATCGTCTGCAATTTGGAAATGAATTCCGTATCTTTCCAGTCGACAAAATAACCCAGAATATGCACATCTCCAGCTTCAACATCAGTAGAGATTTCAACACCGGGGATAAACGTCAGGTTTTGGAATCTGCGGACTTCACGCACCGCTTCCTCGATACCGAAGACTGTATCGTGGTCGGTCAAAGCCAGATATGTGACCCCCTGAGCAACGGCTTTTCTCACAACCTCAGCCGGTGATAAAACGCCATCGGAAGCGTTGGAATGAACATGAAGATCAATTTTGCCGGTCATATTGATTCTGTCGTTTCCCGGTCAATTCTGTCGATTGTTAAGGCCTTCCCCTGTTCATCAGTTGTAATAAGAACTGAATTAAAAACTGCCCGGCCCTTCCCGACACTCAGTCGGTTCGGGAGTCCGGTCAGGAAACGTTTCAGTACGTCATCCCTGGAATCACCGATGACCGAATCTTTGGGGCCGACCATACCGATATCAGCAACCGTGGCCGTTCCCGTGGGCAACACTCGATTATCTATGGTACCGACGTGCGTGTGGGTGCCAACAACCGCAGTTACCCTGCCGTCCAGGTACCAACTCATCGCTTGCTTCTCCGAGGTCGCCTCAGCATGAAAATCAACGATAATATGCGAAAACCGGCCCGCTAACTCCGCCAGCAATCTATCCATTGCCCGGAAAGGACAATCCAGGAGACTGTTGAGGAAGGTTCTGCCCATCAGACTGACTACGGCGACATTTTTTACGACAGTTATGGCCTTTCCCGGAACTCCCACCGGATAGTTTAAAGGACGTACAACCGGTAATTCACTTTCCAGTACGGGAATGATCTCAGATTGGGACCAGATATGATTGCCGGTAGTAATTGCATCAATACCATAGGTGAATAATTCATCAGCCACATCCGGGGTCAAACCGATGCCTCCGGCGGCATTCTCTCCGTTGGCAATGACCAGGTCAACACTCAGACCGAGCTTCAATGCCGGCAATATCTCCTTAACAGCCCGACGACCGGGCTTACCAATGATATCGCCAATACAAAGTATCTTCATCACACACTATCCTTTTGCTCAACCTATTATGCCATCCATTGGGCAAACGTTCAACGTTCATAATTTCAATATATTCAGTTTCCCCTCCAGCTGATTGAGCTTTACTCAAATTATTTTCCGAAAAGCTTTGCAAAATGAGGCCAATTTGCAAATATTTTTAACTTATCATGCGTTGGTTATTATTTCTTACCTATATCCATTACTGATGGTTATTTTACTTAACTTGTAAAACATACTAAATGTGTTAAAATATCCCTTATTTCATCCAGGGGATTAATCATGACGTTGACTTCTTTTCGCAAGCCTTTGTTTTTGTTATTAGCAGTAATGCTCGGTTCGGCGGTATTGCTAGCCGGCTGTGGTGACAATGGAGACCCTGACCCCACTACTTCGGCGCCACCCACTACGTCGTTTCCGACAGGCCCGATTTCCTTCCCACAAGGCAAATACCAGAATCATGAAACCTATAATGACGTTATTACGGTGGCTACAAGCAACGACGACGGTAGTATTTCGGTTGGTATCAAAGCCCGAACAACCGGTTGGATAGGCATAGCCTTGAGTCTAAGCCTGCAAAAGGCCGGAGCTGACCTCTGGATGTTAGCTGTCGATTCCGGCGGAAACGTAATAGCAATCGATTCTTATAATCCTGGCTATTCCGGCAGTCATCCACCGGATACTGCCTATAATGGCCAAAACGACCTTTACGATATTACCGGAAGTGAAGTAAACGGTATCACAACGATCGAATTCAAACGGCACCTCAATACACTTGACCCGTATGACGTTCGGATTGTCAACGGTATCAATTCTTTTATCTGGGCGATCGGTCCGTCCGATAATTTTTTTGAAGAACATTCTCTGGTTGCTTTCGGGGAAATCAACGCCCGAATCGAACATCCATAAGGGTATTTAAGCGGATTTACAAGAGAGTGCAGTAACGCTCTCTCTTGTTTTTATCAACCGTTTTATTGTACCAAGTGACCAAGTTCTTTCAGACGCTGGTGCGTGGCTTGCCTGCCGCACCCGATAGCTTTTTCCGCAAGGTGAAAATCAGCCAGATGGATACCGCTCATATCAGGCTCAATGGCCACATCTGATTCTTTGGCCCCTGCTTCCGCCAGATGACCGGAAGCGATGTAGATGACCTGCGATAGCACATGAAAAATATTAGGCGGCCGGGCAATAACCCCGGTTCCGCTTCTTTTATCGACCGGCATGACCAGGTGCTTGAGAACATTGACCCCGATGACTTTTTCCGCCCCCATTTCCCGACAAACTCCAGCCGGAAGCGGATTGGTAATCCCGCCATCCACCAGATAACGGCGACCCATTTTCGGTACCTTGAAAATCAATGGCAAAGCCATGCTGGCCAGAACCGCGTCCACCACCTTACCAGTGGATAGAACCACGGCTTCCCCGGTAAAAATATCGGTTGCCACACAGGCGAAGGGTTTTTTGAGGTCTGTGAAATCAGGGTCCCCCATGAGGCTTCTCAATTTCCGCTTAACGCGCCTGATGCCAAAAATCCCGCTGGGCTGAAACGGATTGATGTCAATAAGTGGTGCCATCTTATCCCAACCCAGTTCCAGCGCTTCCGCCCTGAGTTCACCCGCGGTTCGACCAGCGGCATAAGCCGCCCCGATTATCGCTCCCATACTGGTGCCGGTCATGACGTCGACCGGAATACCGTGTTCCTCGAGTACTTCGATGACACCGATGTGAGCCAGACCGCGGGCGGCCCCTCCAGACAGAGACAAGCCTATTTTCATACAGTTAGTGTTCCACTGAATAATTTGACTGTCTGAACCGCCCCCAGCGAAGCCAGTAATGCTTCAACTGTTCTCCGGCTCTTTGGTTCTTTCAACCGAGGGGCCAATTCACACAAAGGGACCAATACGAAGGCCCTTTTGGTCATACGGGGGTGAGGAATCACCAGTTCCGGGGTATCGATCCGTCTGTCCCCATAGAGGAGGATATCGATGTCGATAACCCGGGGTTCATCCGACCCGGCTTTTCCCCGGCCAATAACCTGTTCCACACCCTTGATAAGCCGCAACAGATCGGGGGGGGCGATATGGGTCTGGGCCTCTATCACCATATTGAGGAAATCAGCCTGTTCCGGCACCCCAACCGGGGCAGTTTCAAAAACCGAGGACATCCGAGTAATCTTCAATGGCCGCCCGAGCAGGTCTATAGCCCTGGTCAGATTGAAGACTCTGTCGCCCATGTTAGAGCCCAGACTTAAATAAACCGTAGTGGCTGAAGTCAGTTTCAGCTCATCCGCATCAGTCATCGACCCAACCTCTCATGATGGCATCCGTCACCCGAGCCGCTCTGGCATGGGCTTCGACGTCATGCACCCGGATGATGTCGGCGCCTCCGACGATACCAACGACATGTGCCGCCAGTGTGCCCTCCAGACGTTGGGACGGCGGAACATCCCCCAGGACTCTGCCAATTGTAGATTTCAGTGACGCCCCCAACAATATCGGCTTGCCCAGTACCTTCAGACGGAAAAGTTGACGGACAACTTCCAGATTCTGTTCTACCGATTTACCGAATCCGAATCCGGGATCAACGATAATATTATCAGGAGATACTCCGAAACCTTCTGCTTTTACGATAGCCCACCGCAGGTGTCGTAAGACCGCAGGAATTATGTTTTTTACCCGCCTGTCACGTTGAGAAGCAGTCACAATCAGTGGAAGGTTATATTCAGCCGCTATCCGGGCGACACCCACATCTCTTTTCAAACCCCAGACATCGTTGATCATGTCGGCTCCGGCCAATGCCGCTTCTTCAGCTACCCTGTGCTTGTAAGTATCGACACTGACGGGAATATTTAATTCCGCTTTCAGACGTCCGATGACCGGCACCACCCGATGGATTTCCTCATCTTCCCCGACTTCGGGAGCGCCCGGGCGAGTGGATTCCCCGCCGACATCGATGATATCCGCGCCCTGATCAACTAATTGCCTGGCCCGGACAACGGCGGCGTCGATATCGTCGGCCAAGCCGTCACCGGAAAAAGAATCGGGCGTGACGTTGAGTACACCCATGATATAAGTTTTACAACCCCAGTGAAAAGGAACTCCGCCGATGGTGGTGGGAGGTAATTCTGAAATATGCCTGGTCAATTTCATATCTCACCATGCCGCTCTGAAGAATCGGCCTCTCCCAAATCCCCTCCCCGAGCGACGAATGATTTCAGCTTTTTTTCCAGTTGTGACCTGGGCACCAGCAATCTTCGTTGACAGGTAGTACACATGACACCGATGTCGGCCCCAAGACGATAAACCACCCATTCCATCCCGCCGCATGGGTGCGGTTTACGCAGGCGCAGTATATCACCGATACGAAACTCAATTATCTCTCGCGATCCCATCGTATCACTCAACCACCGGTAATTTTGGCGATTTCATCACGGATATTAATGGCGGACTGACGGGCGGCCACGGCAAAATCGTTCCCGGATGAAGCGTAGATTATCTGCCTGGAACTATTGATAATCGCCATTTCTCCCCGGGGATCGGCCCCGTTTCTGACCGTTTCGGCAAGATCACCACCCTGCGAGCCGATCCCGGGAATAAGCAACGGAATATCCGGATAAAGCTGACGTATTATGCCCAGCTCCCCAGGTTGGGTGGCACCGACCACCAACCCCAGATTCCCGGAGTGGCTCCAACCTAACGCTTTTTCAGCAACAATACGGTATAGAGGCCTACCTTCACATGTCAGCAATTGAAAATCAGAGGAACCGGGATTGGAGGTTCGGCACAATACGAAAACACCGCGGTCGGAATAATCCAGAAATGGCTGGACTGAATCCCTACCCATGTAGGGATTGACGGTTACGGCATCGGCACCCAGAATGTCGAAAACCGAACGGGCATAGGCGGATGCGGTATTGCCGATGTCACCTCTTTTGGCATCCAGGATGACCGGAATACCGTCTGGGATATAGTCGATAACCCCCTTGAGTGTCGGCCAGGCATCGCCCCCAAGCGTCTCAAAGAAGGCGACGTTGGGTTTATAGGCACAGACCAGGTCGTGAGTTTTATCGATTATGCGACGACAGAAATCCAGAGTATCATAGCCTTGAGGTATTTTTTCAGGATCAGGGTCCAGCCCGATGCAAAGCCATGAACGGTTTTGTCTGGCGGCGCTCAGTAGTTTCTGCTTAAACTTCATCGGTATTTATGTTATCAGGATAACTCCACGCCGACAAGATAAAATACAATATATTTTGGGCATCATTCAATCTGTGCCGGTAGTGTCCCGTCAAGTGGTGTAAATTCATCATTGGTGGTTTCCCGAATAATCAAGCTGGTAAAGCCATGATCAGGGGTTCCTCCTGCGCCCCTTCCAGCGTTTTCTTCATCGAATCCAAAGAAAAGTAGCGTCGTCCGACCTCCCACTCGTCCTGCTGTTCCATTAACACCGCCCCAATCAGCCTGATTACCGATTGGCTGTTGGGAAAGATGCCGACCACATTACTGCGGCGCTTGATTTCCTTGTTCAGTCTCTCCAGGGGATTGGTAGAGTACAGTTGCCGCCAGTGTTCCCGGGGGAAGGCGGTATAGGCCAGGATATCCGGTTCTGCCTCTTCCAATTGGTCGGCCACAGGACCGAATCGGAGTCTGAGGTTATCGGCTACCCGGCGGAGCTGGCTGTAAGCGCTGTCGCGGTC
The DNA here is from genome assembly GCA_000143165.1 of Dehalogenimonas lykanthroporepellens BL-DC-9. Taxonomy (NCBI): domain Bacteria; kingdom Bacillati; phylum Chloroflexota; class Dehalococcoidia; order Dehalococcoidales; family Dehalococcoidaceae; genus Dehalogenimonas; species Dehalogenimonas lykanthroporepellens. Next base: position 2,954 of record CP002084.1, on the reverse strand, counting down.
AGGTTGAGCGAAGATGGTCCGGATAGCGGCAGATACCATAGCCTGGGCGCCCCGCGGCACTCTGGCCAGCGCATTGCGCATGAAGTGCACCCGGCAGCGTTGCCACGATACCCCGGTGAGTACCGTGCTGATGGCTTCCTTCAGTCCCAGATGAGCATCACTGATTACCAGCATCACCCCGCTCAAACCACGGCTGACCAACCCCCGCAGAAACTCTTTCCAGAATACACCGTCTTCACTGGGGCCGACCTCAAGCCCGATGATCTCGCGTTCTCCGGTTTCACGGACTCCGTAGGCGATAATTACCGCCTGACTGACCACCCGCCCTGAATCCCTGACCTTGACGTAGGTCGCGTCCAGCCACAGATAGGGATAACGCCATAACAAAGGCCGGTGGCGCCATCGTTCCACTTCATCGTCCAGAGCCCCGCATATTCGCGATACCTCGCTCTTACTGACCCCGTTAAGCCCCAGTGACTGAACCAGAGATTCCACCTTGCGGGTGCTGATGCCCAATACATAGGCTTCCTGGATTACCGCCAGCAAGGCTTGTTCCGCCCGGCGCCGGGGCTCGAGCAAGCTGGGGAAATAACTGCCGTCCCGCAACCGGGGAATCGCCAAGGGTATCGTGCCGGCCCGGGTGTCCCAGATACGCCCCCGGTAGCCGTTACGGTAGGTTAAACGACCGTTACTGCGCTCATGTTTCTCAGCTCCGGTCTTCTGCTTAACCTCAAGCTCCATGACCGCTTCGGCCAGCATCTTCACCCCTTCTCTCAGAAAATCAAGATCACCGTCACTCCCTGACTTGCGTAGCAGTTCCAAAAGTGTCATCCTGTCTTTGGCCATTGTTGTGGTTACCTCCTGAAAGTCTTTGTTGTTATTTTCTTTCAAGAAACCACACAATGGCCTGCTTTTTCAATTCCAGGAATTTACACCACGTACGGGGATTCTACTTCTGTGCCGGACGCCTGCACAGTCTTGCAGACGCAACCGTGACTGAGGTATAATATTCATTCTGTTATCAGGTTAATAAATCAGGAGGCATCCCTTTGGCTAATACCAAAAGTGCGAAAAAGGATATTTTAACTTCGGCCAAGCGCGCTGAGCGCAATAAATCCGCCCGTAGCGCCTTGAAGACGACCATACGTAAAGCGGAGAAAGCTATCGCCAGTGGAGAGGGTACTGAAAATGCCCTGATTGCCAGCCAGAGCGCCCTGGATATTGCGGCTAAGAAAGGCATCATCCATGCCAATACTGCCGCACGGAAGAAAAGCCGTCTGGCGAAAAAACTGAACGCCGCCTAAATCACACCCGCTGTAAGCAAGAAGGGATTGAAGTTCAATCCCTTCTTTTTATATAGTCACAACGGCCGAAACCGGAATCAATGCTCCTGCAGGCGTCTTTCTATTTCAATCAGTTTCCTCTTGAGCAGAGGATTGTAGTCCAGCTCACGAGTAATTTTGTCACAGGCATGGCTGACCGTAGCCGCACTACGCCCGCCGATAACCCGGCCGATTTCATTCATGGACCAGATGTTGCGCGATTTAAGGACGTACATCGCCATCTGCCGCGCTCCTGCGGTTTCCTTGTCCCGCCGCCGACCTAGCAAGTCTTCCGGGCACATTTCAAAACACTCCGCCACTGTACCCAGCAGTTTTTCAGGAGAATCGTTCACCCCGGGCGCCGGGTCGCCGGCAATATTTTTCAAGGCCTGGCGCGCCACTTCCGGTGTGATAGCCGAGCGTAATAACCTGGAATAAGCCAGCACCCGGTTAAGGTTACCTTCCAGTTCCCGGATATTCCGGATGACTTCCGAAGCCAGGTAATCCAAGACATCGGGGGTGATTTCAGCCCCCGTTTCTTCCGCCCGGGTTTTCAAAATGGACAGGCGGGTTTTTTCATCAGGCGGGAATATTTCCGTCGTCAGGCCCCATTCGAACCGGGAACGCAGACGGTCTTCCAGTTGGGAGATTTCCCTGGGTGGTGAGTCCGCCGACAATACTATCTGCTTGCCGTTATTGTGCAGTTCGTTGAAGGTATGGAAAAAACTCTCTTCGGTTTGCGCTTTGCCGGCAATGAACTGGATATCATCTATGAGCAGAACATCGACATTCCGGTACAACTCTCGAAACTCATCCGCCCTTCTCTCCTTCAAGGCGGCGACGAATTCAGAGGTGAACTGCTCCCCGGATACATAACGAACCCGACGACCTTCGTCACCGGCTGTCTGGCCGATAGCCTGAAGAAGATGGGTCTTGCCCAGCCCGCTGGAACCATGGATAAACAGCGGATTATAGGCCTGGCCCGACTGATGAGCCGCCGACAGGGCGGCGGCGTGAGCCATACGGTTAGAATTGCCGACGATGAATGAGTTGAAATTATACTTGGGATTGAAGCACCGATGGCCGTCACGATTTTTCACGGGCTGTCGGTCGGTTTTTGCCGGTTTCAAACCTGAGCCGGTGATTGAAAAATCCAGTTCCAGAGAGACCCCGCCCATAACCTTGATCAGGGTTTTCTCTATCAGCGACCGCTGGTTGCGTTCAAGGTACTCCGCGACAAAAGTATTGGGAACCCCGATGACAAAGCGCCCGCCGGCATAACTCAGCCCGGTGGTACCGGTGTACCAGGTGCGGAAATTCGACCGGTTGAGCGAACATTCCAGTTCACCCAGAGCCGTTTCCCATATCCGGCCGGCATCATTATTGATTGTGGTTTCTTCGGTAGGCAAGCGCAATTTCTCCAGAACTATGGCAGGGGACACAATGTCCATCAGGCAATAATAATGCCCGGCCTAGCTAACTCTCAGGGTCGGTTTTCAGCCCGGTCGGCGCCGTCGTGAAAACTGTAAACATAGTACCAGCCCGCAACATTGAGGGGCAAGCACCAATAAGGCCGGGGTCGAGGCGGGGCGACGCCGCATATCTCTTTTAATCTCCCTGTAACTCACTATT